>NZ_JBWLUR010000008.1:315000-797500 GCF_056504095.1 Blautia sp. HA9023
AGGGGAGAAATTCCAATCGAACCCGGAGATAGCTGGTTCTCCTCGAAATAGCTTTAGGGCTAGCCTCGGTGTGAGTCTTGCGGAGGTAGAGCACTGAATTTCCTAGGGGGCGTCAAAGCCTACCGAAGAATATCAAACTCCGAATGCCGTGTAGATATCACCGGGAGTCAGACTGCACGAGATAAGTTGGGCGGTCAAAAGGGAAAGAGCCCAGACCTACAGTTAAGGTCCCAAAGTGCGCGTTAAGTGGAAAAGGATGTGGGATTTCGAAGACAACCAGGATGTTGGCTCAGAAGCAGCCATACATTCAAAGAGTGCGTAATAGCTCACTGGTCGAGAGGTCCTGCGCCGAAAATGTCCGGGGCTGAAACGCGCCACCGAAACTAAGGAATCCGTAAGGATTGGTAGAGGAGCATTGCATATGGGAAGAAGCAGTACCGTAAGGAGCTGTGGACTATATGGAAGAGAGAATGCCGGAATGAGTAGCGAGATAGAGGTGGGAATCCTCTAGGCCGAATATCCAAGGTTTCCAGGGTAAAGCTGATCTGCCCTGGGTGAGTCGGGACCTAAGGTGAGGGCGAGAGCCGTAGCCGATGGACAACAGGTTGATATTCCTGTACTGCAGTATGACAGAACTGTGGGGACACGTAAGGAGAGCGGGAGCCGGGAATGGAAAGCCCGGTACAAGCGAGGTACCAGTATGGTAGGAAAAACCGCCATGCAATGGGAAGACGTGATGTGGAGTGAAATATAGTAACGAAGCCCGTGAGCCATGCGTCAAGAAAAGCCGCTATTGTTTATATTGTACCCGTACCGTAAACCGACACAGGTGGATGAGGAGAGAATCCTAAGGCCGGCGGAAGAAGTATTGCCAAGGAACTCGGCAAAATGGCCCCGTAACTTAGGGAGAAGGGGTGCCTGCGAGAGCAGGCCGCAGAGAATAGGCTCAAGCAACTGTTTAGCAAAAACACAGGTCTATGCGAAACCGAAAGGTGAGGTATATGGGCTGACGCCTGCCCGGTGCTGGAAGGTTAAGAGGAGAGGTTAGACGCAAGTCGAAGCTTTGAATTTAAGCCCCAGTAAACGGCGGCCGTAACTATAACGGTCCTAAGGTAGCGAAATTCCTTGTCGGGTAAGTTCCGACCCGCACGAAAGGCGTAATGATTTGAGCGCTGTCTCGGCAATACATCCGGTGAAATTGAAGTGCCAGTGAAGATGCTGGCTACCCGCGCCAGGACGGAAAGACCCCATGGAGCTTTACTCCAGTTTGGCACTGGGGTCCGGTGTTGCATGTACAGGATAGGTGGGAGGCTGAGAGATAGTGACGTCAGTTGCTATGGAGCCGCTGTTGGGATACCACCCTTGTGATATTGGGCTTCTAACCAGCCGCCGTGAACCGGCGGTGGGACAATGCCAGGCGGGGAGTTTGACTGGGGCGGTCGCCTCCGAAAGGGTATCGGAGGCGCCCAAAGGTTCCCTCAGAATGGACGGAAACCATTCGAAGAGTGCAAAGGCAGAAGGGAGCTTGACTGCGACACCGACGGGTGGAGCAGGTACGAAAGTAGGGCTTAGTGATCCGGTGGTATTAAGTGGGAATGCCATCGCTCAACGGATAAAAGCTACCCTGGGGATAACAGGCTTATCACTCCCAAGAGTTCACATCGACGGAGTGGTTTGGCACCTCGATGTCGGCTCATCGCATCCTGGGGCTGTAGTAGGTCCCAAGGGTTGGGCTGTTCGCCCATTAAAGCGGTACGCGAGCTGGGTTCAGAACGTCGTGAGACAGTTCGGTCCCTATCCGGCGTGGGCGTAGGATATCTGAGAGGAGCTGTCCTTAGTACGAGAGGACCGGGATGGACGGACCGCTGGTGGACCGGTTGGCTTGCCAAAGCCATGGCCGGGTAGCCAAGTCCGGAAGGGATAAACGCTGAAGGCATCTAAGCGTGAAGCCCCCCTCAAGATGAGATATCCCATTCTTTAAGAAGTAAACCCCCTTGAAGACGACGAGGTAGATAGGGCAGAGGTGGAAGTGTGGTAACACATGGAGCTGACTGTTACTAATCGGGTGAGGGCTTGACCAAGAAACGCAGGTTAAGAATTGATTCAAGAAGTTTGATTAACCATCAATAAGCATGTATGTAGTTTTTAAGGTACAAACCTTAATAAATATTCCTCCTTAGCTCAGTCGGTAGAGCATGCGGCTGTTAACCGCAGTGTCGTTGGTTCGAGTCCAACAGGGGGAGCTTTTTTATTTCCTGTAAACGTGAAGTTTACAGGTTTTTTATATATATCATATCTAAAAAATAGAGACAAGTTTTCTGATAAAAATTCAGGACAAGATAACAATTATAAAAAACGTGTAGATATAAATAACAAACATTTATACCTACACGTTTTTTAGTATAACTTATAACTGGCAAGTCTCCATTCGCTGCTTATTGCTTTTCACAACCCTGCCGGGGAAAATCCCGCTTTATCGAATGAAATTTGTCATAATCTTCGGCTCTGTCTCAGGCGCCTCAATACCTGCCTTTTTACCGGCTTCAATGCATTTTAAGAGCCATGCCATATTATTGCCTACTGTACGCATGATCTGAAGGCCCTCAGCGTCTTTTTTGACGTCATCCGGGGTGTTACCGTGAACCATTGGCCAGTAGTTTCCGGATACAACCGGCATCTGATGGTAGGTGAAATATTTGATCAGTACATCCAGAGTTGCAGTAGTACCGGCACGTCTTGCGGAAGCGACTGCTGCGGCTGGTTTGTGGATCATATCTTTTCCGGCCTTGGAAGCGAATTTATCCATGAATTCAATGATCTGACCGGAAGGAGAAGCCCAGTAAACCGGAGAGCCGACAACAAGGGCATCAGCCTCTTTCATAATGGCTGCTGCGGCAGCAACGTTCTCCGGGGAAGGATCGCCAGCCTGGAAAATTTCTGCCTCCACTCCATTTTTCTTTAAGGTTTCTGCGATTTCTGTAAGTGCTGTATAGGTGCAGCCTTCTTTTCGCGGACTGCCGTTCAGTAATAAAACTTTCATTATTAATATCATCCTTTCATATGAATTTTCAGCGGCTGACTATAGTTGTTCAGGAAAAAACTGCATCAAATCCGGCTCATCGGAGTAAATTGTCCGACGTACATTGGTTTGATGTTTATTTCCTCCGGATTACAATAGTCTCTGGGGCCGCTACACTTTCAATTATATACAGCGGAAAAATAATGTCAATGTTGGAAAAAAACAGAAAAGAATTTTCAGGACAATGCTTCAGAGCGAGAATGAGAACCCTCGGAAAGCCTTATTTTACAAGGGTTTTCGTCCTGTTTTACGGCTTTGTAAAAAAAATTGAAATTTTTCAAAAAAAAGCTTGCAATTATGAAAAAGGTATGGTATTATTTAACTCGTCGCTGAGGGAAATACGAAACAGCGAAAAATAAATAAGAAATATGGCTCCATGGTCAAGCGGTTAAGACACCGCCCTTTCACGGCGGTAACAGGGGTTCAAATCCCCTTGGAGTCACTTAAAACTAAATTGGATATTCATTTGACTCGATTCAACATTTGGTGTTTAATACGCCGATGTGGCTCAATTGGCAGAGCAGCTGATTTGTAATCAGCAGGTTATCGGTTCGAGTCCGATCATCGGCTTTTTGGACCTTTAGCTCAGTTGGTTAGAGCAACCGGCTCATAACCGGTCGGTCCTGGGTTCGAGTCCCCGAAGGTCCATTTTATAAGTTTTATATTTTGCATGGCCCAGTGGCTCAGTTGGTTAGAGCGCCGCCCTGTCACGGCGGAGGTCGAGAGTTCGAGTCTCTTCTGGGTCGTTCATATTTGGGGTCTTAGCTCAGCTGGGAGAGCATCTGCCTTACAAGCAGAGGGTCATAGGTTCGAGCCCTATAGGCCCCATTTTTGAACAATTTAATTGAATATGCGGGTATGGTGGAATAGGCAGACACAAGAGACTTAAAATCTCTCGGGGGCAACTCCGTGCCGGTTCAAGTCCGGCTACCCGCAGTATCAGTAAGATTCCTATTTTCGGGAATCTTTTTTTGTGCCATAAGATTTATTGACAGAAATGGGAAAATATTCCTAGTGTGTTGGTAGGGATATTGACAAGGTTATTTTCCCATGATAGAATCCTGACAGTTATAAAACGAATTATTTTGTCCGATTAACTGAATCAAGTAAGTCCCCTGCTTCTATTGTGGAAAGCAATAAGCTGTGGAGGGGGACTTTGTTGTCGGTACAATATACATGGAAAGAATATAAGGAGAAATCAGAAAATGCTGAATCAGTTTTCAAGAACAGAATTATTAATTGGAAAAGAAGGAATGGAAAAGCTGAAAAATTCCAGAGTTGCAGTATTTGGAATTGGCGGTGTAGGCGGATATACGGTAGAAGCCCTGGTAAGAAGCGGTGTTGGAACACTGGATCTGATCGATGATGACAAAGTATGCCTTACCAATATCAATCGCCAGATTTATGCGACAAGAAAGACTGTAGGAAAATATAAAGTTGATGTGGCCAGAGACCGTATCCTTGAAATCAATCCGGATGCAGTTGTAAATATCCACAAGACGTTCTATGTGCCGGAGACAGCAGATTCCTTTGATTTTTCCCAGTATGATTATGTGGTCGATGCGATTGATACTGTAACTGGAAAACTGATGCTTGTAGAGCAGGCAAAGGCTTCAGGAACACCGATCATCAGCTCTATGGGCGCCGGAAATAAGATGGATCCTACCGGTTTTATGGTGACAGATATTTATAAGACATCTGTCTGCCCGCTGGCAAAGGTTATGCGTCGCGAATTGAAAAAACGTGGAATTAAAAGGCTGAAAGTTGTTTATTCACAGGAAAAACCAATGACTCCTATTGATGACATGGCGATCAGTTGTAAATCTCACTGCATCTGTCCTCCTGGAACGAAAAGAAAATGTACCCAGCGTCGTCAGGTACCGGGAAGCAACGCTTTCGTGCCATCCGTAGTAGGACTGATCATTGCCGGTGAGGTTGTAAAAGATCTGATCAAATAAAATCCGAATATCCCGTAAAAACAGATATTGCAAGTATACCCGTACTGTGCAGTATCTGTTTTTTTATTCCTGACACTTTGATTGTTTTTGCAAAAGCTGTTCTTTTTATAGAATGTTCAGATTTTTTATGATAAAATATTTTCTATAGATAATTCTGTAAATAAAAGAGAAGGGCAGATAAAGTATGGGGATCGTTGAAAAATTTATAAAAGAGGGACAGCTGACAAGGGAAGAATATCCGGAACTTCTGCACTTATATCAGGATCCGGATTCGGTTCGTCTGCTTCGGGAAGAAGCTGTCCGTATCCAGAAGAAATATTTTGGAAATAAAATATATACACGAGGTCTGATCGAATTTACCAATTACTGCAGGAATGACTGCTATTACTGCGGAATCCGCCGTTCAAACAAGAATGTCAGCCGTTACCGCCTTACAAAAGAAGAAATCCTTATGTGCTGTGAAAACGGGCATGAGCTGGGCTTTCGGACATTTGTGCTGCAGGGAGGAGAAGATCCATGGTTTAATGATGATCGAATGGTGGACATCATCCAGTCCATCAGACAGGGATATCCGGACTGTGCCATTACACTGTCTATTGGGGAGAAATCAAAAGAAAGTTATCAGAAGTTTAAAGAAGCCGGGGCAGACCGTTATTTACTCCGTCATGAGACAGCCAATGAAGAACATTACCGTTACCTCCATCCGGAAAATTTAAGTTCTGCAAACCGGAAACAATGTCTTTATGATCTGAAGGAGCTTGGATATCAGATCGGAGCAGGTTTTATGGTAGGGGCTCCGGGGCAGACGATGGAATATCTGGCGGATGATCTTGTTTTTCTGAAAGAGCTGAACCCTCATATGGTGGGAATCGGACCGTTTATTCCCCACCATGATACGAAATTTGCAGAGGAACCTGCGGGAAGTGTGGATCTGACACTGTTTCTTTTGTCTGTCATCCGGATCATGCTGCCACAGGTACTTCTTCCGGCAACCACAGCTCTGGGAACTCTGGACCCGAGAGGCAGGGAAAAAGGTTTTCAGGCAGGTGCCAATGTAGTAATGCCAAATCTTTCCCCGGTGAAGAACCGTAAGCAGTATGAACTTTACGATAACAAGATCTGCACAGGAGAGGAAGCTGCGGAATGCAGGGGATGCCTTTCCAGACGTGTGGAGTCGGTTGGTTATGAGATCGTCACAGATCGTGGGGATTCTCCGATGATGCTTCACTGATTTGAGTCAAATATTTTATGTATCAGTACTTTCTTTTTTGAGTAATTTACGGTAAAATACCAGTGAGATCAGATTGCTAAAAAATTAACAGCTGGTCAGAAACAAGCGGAGTTTTCCTGTATGCGGATAAAACAGGAAAAATTATGGAGTGCGTACAATATGGAAAAAACAGAAAATGCTGTGCGGAGCAGACTTCTGGAAGCGGGAAAGGAAGAATTCAGAGACAGGGGATTTCTGAAGGCTTCTCTTCGTGCGATCTGCAAAAAGGCAGATGTGACTACGGGAGCACTATATTTCTTTTTTGAAAGCAAAGCAGCTCTTTTTGAGGAGATTGTGAAAGAAACGGTGGAAAAGCTCAAAGAGCTTACCGGAGATTTTTCCAATCGGGAAAAACAGCTGCAGCCAGAAGAATATGACAGAATTCTTATGGAATTTATCTGGGAAAACCGGGATATCGCAAGAATCCTTATGGATGGAGCGGAAGGAACTCGATATGACAATTTCCGGGAAGATACCTGTATAAGAATGGAACAGTTCCTCCGGGAAAATCTTAAGAAAAAATGTGGAAAAGAAGTGGATAGTGATCTGGTACATATTCTGGCAGAGACGAAATTACAGGGATACAGTGAACTGCTCAGAGGAGATTATTCAAAAGAAAAGTTTATGGAAATTTTCAGGATGCTGAAGATCTGTTCCTGTCAGAGTTTCCTGGCAGTTGCAGAAGAAATAAGCAGAAAGCAGTAAAGACCTGGCAGCTTTGAGCTGTCAGGCTTTTTTTCTGTGAAAACCATTGCTCATTTGCTCAAAGTATGCTATGATTAACTTGGTTAGTTTTAACAAACCGAGGGAGGTGTAAACAGAATGAGATCAAATGAATCATCGGAAGATTATCTGGAGACGATCCTGATTCTTGGAAATAGGAGTTCGCTTGTAAGAGCTGTGGATATTGCGGCAGAAATGGGCTTTAAGAAACCAAGTGTCAGCGTTGCCATGAAGAATCTCCGCCAGAAAAATCTCATCACAGTAGCAGATAACGGAGATATCCGCCTGACAGAAGAAGGACATAAGATCGCAGACAAAGTATACGAACGCCACCAGCTGATTTCATCCTGGCTGATGATGCTGGGAGTGCACGAAAAAACAGCACTTCATGATGCCTGCAGGATTGAGCATATTATCAGTGAAGAGAGCTTTCAGGCACTGAAGAGAGCAGTTCATGAGCTGAGAGAACAGCAGGAATCTGTAAAAGAAAATGCTGCAGATCAGGCTTAAAAAGATCTGCCACAGAGGACATCAGGAATTGACAACTGAAAAAATAAGAATATAATGGAAATCCAGGTTATAAAATGGAGGATATCAGAAAGATGAAATTACTTTTTATACGACATGGCGACCCGGATTACACAATAGATTCCCTGACCGAAAAGGGCTGGAAAGAGGCGGAATTCCTTTCCGAGAAGATCGCTGCTCTTGATGTCAGGGATTTTTATGTCTCGCCACTTGGAAGAGCAAAGGATACCGCATCCTGCACACTTAAGAAAAACGGAAGAACAGCCACAGAATGCAAGTGGCTCAGAGAATTTGATGTGAAGATCAGAAGACCGGATGTGCACGGAGAAAAGATCATTCCCTGGGACTGGCTTCCTGAGGACTGGACAAAGATCGAGAATTTCTACAGCTTTGACCGCTGGTGGGATAATGATATCCTGCGAGAAGGAAAAATGAAAGAAGAGTATGACTGGGTCACACAGAATTTTGATAAAGTTCTGGCAGAACATGGTTATGTGCGTGAGGGCCATTACTACAGAGCGGAAAAAGCCAACGAGGATACCCTTGTATTTTTCTGTCATTTCGGAGTAAGCTGTGTGCTGATCAGTTATCTTCTCAGCATTTCTCCACTGGTAATGCTGCAGAATTTCTGTGCGGCGCCATCATCGGTGAGCACTATTGTGACGGAAGAGCGAAGAAAAGGAATCGCATCCTTCCGTATGAGTTCTTTTGGTGATATTTCACATCTGTATGCTCATCAGGAGCCGCCGTCTTTTGCTGCCAGATTCTGTGAGACCTATGATAACAAAGAGCAGAGACATGATTAAGGATGAAAAAAGACGGCTGTAATATTTCGGGAATTTTCCGGAATACGACAGAAAATAACGGCCGACAGGATTATTTTGGGAAATGATTAGACTTCGTTAATAAAATTTATAAATTTATTAGAAATTGTACAAATTTCTCTCACATTTATCCTGTATGATATAAACATCTTAAGAGAACAGAAGCTCTTAAGAAAAACTCTTTCCTTTCCCTAAAATATGTATGAAGATAAACCACCGTTCCGTTGGCAAGACAGAGCCGACAGGACGGTGGTTTTGATTTACAGAAAAATGTTGCCGGATGACAGAGGAGATAAAAGTTTCCAATGTTAACCGGCAACGTTTTTTTGTTTTGTTAAGATTACTGGTCGTGTGGATGCAGAGGGCAGTTACGGTCTTCTGTAACGGTTGAAACAGGAATAGATCTCCTGGATCCGGGGCATGGCATAACCACATGAAATATAACTTCCTTCCGAGAAGAATGATAATCCCTGTTTTTTCAGCTGGGAATCCAGATAAGTGACGATCTCCGGCAGAGTACGTTTTCCGTCGATGAGATGTTCACAGGCATACTTCAGAAGCAATGCCAGAGATGCTGTCTGCTCGGAGTCGATCAGCTGCTCCACATAGCGGAGGTCTACTTCGGTTTTTCCAAGAGAGAAGCCGTCTTTGCCATGAACTTTGGTTTTCAGTCTTTCCGGCTGTCCGGGACGGCTGTGGCGGGATGGAGCCGCTTTGGACCTGGTCATGATGCGATGGCTTTCCGGCAGACGGAACGCAGGTGTTTCAACGTCTGAGAGAGGATATTCCTGACAGAGCTTTCCGGTAATTTCTGTGATATCCACGGGATGATAATTATCCATCTGGATCACAGTATCCGCAATGTGGAAAAATGCTCCGGAACTTCCGGCAACCAGAATGGTGGAGATCCCTGCCTTTTCATAGAGATCCCGGGCACGTTCCAGAAATGGAGTGATGGGCTCTTTTTCCCGGCAGATTACGCGCTGCATGAAGGAATCCCGCACCATAAAGTTGGTGGCAGAAGTATCCTCGTCAAGAAGAAAAACTTTACTTCCGGCTTCCATACTTTCCACGATCCCGGCAGCCTGGGAAGTGCTGCCACTGGCATCCTCTGTAGAAAAGCAGAGGGTGTCTTTTTTATTTGGAAGATCGTTGATAAAAAGAGAAATATCCACGTCTTTGATAAAGCGGCCGTCCTCAGAGCGGAGTTTCTGGGCGGAGGAATCGGTAATGACGTATTCTCGGCCGTCACCGGAAATATGGTTGTAAATGCCAAGTTCCAGTGCGTTGAGCAAGGTGGATTTGCCATGGTAGCCGCCGCCTACGATCAATGTGATGCCGCAGGGAATGCCCATGCCTGTGATGGTTCCTCTGTGGGGCAGATCCATGGAAATCCGCAGGTTTTCCGGAGAAACAAAAGGAACGGAATTTTTCATCGGGCGGGAAGAGATGCCGCTTTCCCTGGGAAGGATGGCTCCATCGTTTACAAAAGCAGCCAGGGAACGCTTCGCAAGTTCCTGGCGGATATATTCCTGGTCTTCGGCGAGCTCGATGGCTTCTTTCAGACGGCTGGCGTCAAGGTTCCGGTAAAAGAACGCTTTATGCACGCAGACCGGGAGAAAATCGAAGAGGATTTTTTCCAGTTCGGGGGAGTTGATGGTTCTGCCATTGGCCGGGAAACCAATGAAAAAACGGGCAGTGATGCCTTTTTCCGTAATCTCGCAGGCGGTACGTGCAAGAACCTCCTGACCACAGTGACTGACTGAGATCAGGCCGCTTTTTCCGGATCCTTTTGCACGGAAGGTATAATGATTTACCTGCTGTTCAAACTGGCGGTTCAGAAAATCCCCCAGCGTGATGCGGGTCAGGGAATCCTTATAATATTCTCCCGGAAATCCGGTGTCACGGTGGGAAAGTTTCACGCTGATGTGAGACGGAGAGGCAAAAGGATCTCCCTGTACGTGGTCAATGGATAAAATATAACGGTCAAACTGGTATGCCCCCCGCAGAGACTTGTATGCGGGATAGCTTTTGCGGTTGATACTGTGAAGAAGCTCTTTTAACTGAGCAGATGATTGCATGTTGATTCCTCCTTTGCCCTGGCCAGGTCAGACAGGACCAATTCTTAAGAACTACTATAACGAATCATAAAGATTTTGTAAAGAATATCAATTGCGGTGGAAATTCATAAGTGTTTGACCTATAATAGTAGACAGATTGCAGATAATATGATGAGAAACGGTATCTGTCAGAAATTATAAAGAAAGGTGGAACATGAAGATGGAAAGAAGAAATGCGTGGCTCTCCTATAAGGAAGCAGAAGAGGCAGAAATGGAGAAGCTTGCGAAAGCCTACAGAGAATTTCTGGATAAAGGAAAAACAGAGCGTGAATGTGTCGCAGAGATCGTGAAGGAAGCAGAAGCTGCCGGATACGAATCCCTTGAGTCCAAGATCAAAAAAGGCGAGAAGATCAAAGCCGGTGATAAGGTTTATGCGGTAGGAATGAAGAAGATTATTGCTCTGTTTCATGTAGGATATGAAGAACTTTCCGGAGGCATGAGCATTCTCTGTGCACATATTGACTCACCGAGGCTGGATGTGAAGCAGAATCCGCTGTATGAGGATACAGACCTTGCTTATCTGGATACTCATTATTATGGCGGTGTGAAGAAATATCAGTGGGTGACACTTCCACTTGCCATGCATGGTGTTGTTGCAAAGAAGGACGGCAGTGTTGTGGAGGTCAGCATTGGTGAGGATGAGGAAGATCCGGTACTTTACATCACTGATCTTCTGATCCACCTTTCCGGAAAACAGCTCCAGAAGAAGGCTGCTGAGGTTATTGAGGGCGAGAAACTGGATATCCTGATCGGCAGCAGACCTCTCGCGGACCTTCCGGATGATAAGAAAAAAGATGCTGTGAAACAGAACGTACTGAATATCCTGAATGAAAAATATGGTATTGAAGAGGAAGATTTTCTTTCTGCAGAGCTGGAGATCGTTCCGGCAGGAAAAGCCAGAGACTGTGGACTTGACCGCAGCATGATCGCGGCATATGGACAGGATGATCGTGTATGCGCCTATACTTCCCTTGCGGCAATGCTGGAGATGAAAGAGACACCGAAGCGTACCGGATGCTGTCTCCTTGTAGATAAGGAAGAGATCGGAAGCGTTGGTGCTACAGGTATGCAGTCCAGATTTTTTGAGAACAGTGTGGCAGAGCTTCTGGATGGAATGGGATGCTATTCCGAGCTTGCCCTGAGACGCGCACTTCGTAATTCCAGCATGCTTTCTTCTGACGTGAGCGCAGGTTATGATCCGGCCTATGCAGAGGCTTTTGAGAAAAAGAACGCAGCATATCTGGGACGCGGTATTGTTCTCAACAAGTTCACCGGAGCAAGAGGAAAATCCGGTTCCAACGATGCCAATGCAGAGTATGTGGCGAGAGTACGCAGGATCTTTGATGATCATGATGTCGCTTTTCAGACAGCAGAGCTTGGAAAAGTCGATTTTGGCGGCGGCGGAACCATCGCTTATATTGCGGCGCTTTACGGAATGGAAGTCATTGACAGTGGCGTGGCTGTGCTGAGTATGCATGCTCCGTGGGAAGTTACCAGCAAGGCGGACGTGTATGAGGCATATAAAGCGTATAAGGCATTTTTACTTGATGCATAAAAATGCGTCAGTTCTGAAGACATTCCGGTGATCTTTTCGTTACAGATCAATGAGCGGGGTTTTCCCGGAAAGGACAGAGCAGTCTGCCTGCTGCTGTTTGGGTGCGGATCATTCCGCCGATAAACAGCAGTATCCCCTGCAGACTTCGCTCTGTATTTTTTAACCAAATCAAGTAAGTCCCCTGCGGGGTTGCGAAAAGCAATAAGCAGTGGATAGAGCTTGCCTGAGACTGGTTTACTTTAGAAGGAGTAGTTTAATTATGGAAGAAGCATTGGTACGGGTAGTGGATCTGTGCAAAGTTTACAATCCCGGAGAAAATGAAGTGCGGGCGCTGGATCATGTGAATCTGGAAATACATAAAGGTGAATTTGTGGCAATTATCGGACAGTCCGGTTCCGGAAAATCTACATTTATGAACATGCTGGGCTGTCTGGATGTTCCCACCTCCGGGAAATATTATCTGAATGGAACAGACGTATCCACAATGAAAGATAATGATCTCTCGGTGGTTCGAAATAAAGAGATCGGATTTATCTTTCAGGGTTTTAACCTGATTGCGAATCTTACCGCAATAGAAAATGTGGAGCTTCCTCTTATCTATCGTGGGATCGACCGGAAAACAAGAAGAAAGCTTGCTGTGGAATCCCTCAAAAAAGTCGGACTTGAGAAGCGTATGGATCATAAGCCAAACGAAATGTCGGGCGGACAGCAGCAGCGTGTGGCCATTGCAAGAGCGATTGCGGCCAAGCCCCCTGTAATTCTGGCGGATGAACCTACCGGAAATCTGGATTCTGCATCCAGCAGGGAAATTATGGAGATTCTGAAGGGAATGCACAGATCCGGAGAAACGTTGATCCTGATCACCCATGATAATGGAATCGCGGCTCAGGCCAAACGGGTGGTTCGTATCATGGATGGAAAAATTGAATCAGATATGATTAATGAGGAATTCGTCGAGGAGGCTTAACAGAAATGAAAAAAGGAAAAAAGATTGTAATTGGTGTGGCGGCAGTGGCTGTTGTGGCAGGCGGTTTTTACGCAGTATCAGGAGGAAGCCGCGGTGAGGCACAGCTTCCTCAGGTTTCAGTTACAAAGGCAGAGACCGGAGATGTGGAAGAAATCGTAGATGCAACTGGAACGGTGGTCAGTGATGAACAGAAAACTTTTTATTCACCGGTAAACGCACAGATAAAAAAAGTATCTTTTGCAGAAGGGGATTCCGTCTCAAAGGGTACAAAACTTGTGGAATTTGAGCTGAAAGATCTGGAGAGAGATAATCAGAAGGCAGAACTGAATGTGAAATCCGGAGAGTATGATTACAAAAATTCCATCAATAAATCTGATGAGGCACAGCAGAAGCAGAATAATGCCAAATCAAAAGTTTCCAGTTTGGAGCAGCAGGTGAAAGATAAGCAGAACTATCTGGCATCACTGAAATCTCAGCTGGCATCTGTGCAGGCGCAGGCAGCAGCAGACGCACAGGCCCAGGCTCAGGCGGAAGCCCAGGCAAAAGCCGATGCTCAGGCAGCCCAGGAAGCGGAAATCCAGAGAGCATATGCAGAGGCGCTTACTACATATCAGAATGAAACGCTTCCCCAGTATCAGAAGGAACTGGGCGAGCTGAATGCCGCCTATGTTAAGGCCCAGGGCGAGTATAACCAGGCAGATAATAATTATCAGATGGCTTTTGCCCAGTGGCAGGCAGACCAGAGTGATGAGAACGCGCAGGCACTGGACGAAGCGGAGAACACAAGAAGCCAGGCCGAGATCAATTGCCAGGAGGCAAAAGAAGCTTACGAGGATAAAAAGGCGGCTCAGCCGAAAATGCCGGAATATTCGGATTACAGCAGTGCCGGAGGGGAAGATTTTGTTACAGACGGAACACAGGACGATGGACAGGATCTGACAGACCAGGGAAGTGCATCCGCTGCTTCCACAGGTGCATCTGTGGATACTTCAGGAATTGAGAATGCCATTGATCAGGCAAGTTCTGATCTGGCAGATCTTCAGTCCGATCTTGCCACACAGAAATCCATTGCAGAGGCAGATTCTACCAGCCTTACAAAGGAAGAAAAAGAGAAGCTGAGAGTCAGCAATAATCTTACAGAACTGGATGCCAAATCTGCAAAAGAACTTGTTGCGGAAGGAAAAAAAGGTATCACGGCAGATTTTAACGGCGTTATTTCCAAGTCTGCAGTGCAGCAGGGAGCAGCAGTGACACAGGGAATGGAGCTTTTTACCCTGCAGAACACAGATAAAGTCAGTGTGGACATCAATGTATCCAAGTATGATTATGCAAAGGTAAAAGAAGGCCAGACTGCGGATATTACCATCGGTGATAAGAAATATACCGGCAAGGTAACGAAGATCAGCCATATTGCTACAACAAACGAGAAGGGATCTACTCTGATCGCAGCTACTGTCAGTATTGATAAACCGGATAAAGATATTTTCCTCGGCGTTGACGCAAAGGTGAAGATCTATGCGGAAAAGGCTGAAAATGTAGTAACACTTCCGGCAGGAGTGGTAAATATTGGTAAAGATGGCTCTTTCTGTTATGTACTGAAAGACGGCGTGATCACAAGACAGGACATCACTACAGGAATCAGTTCTGAGGATTCTGTTGAGATCACAGATGGAATCAAAGCAGGCGATGAGGTCATCGAGGATCTGGGTTCTCTGGAAGAGGGAATGACGGCAGAAGCAGCACCTGCAGATGGTGACAGTGCAGCAGAGACAGGGGAGACTGCCAATGAGTAATATTTATGAATACATCAAAATGGCGATCCACAACATCATGGCAAATAAGGGAAGATCGTTTCTTACCATGCTGGGTATCATTATCGGTATTGCATCGGTGATCGCCATTGTTTCCATCGGTGAAGGAACCAAGAATCAGATGAACAGTGAGATCGATGATATCGGCGGCGGCCAGATTGCGGTGTACTGCAGCGATGATGCCACCGCAGATGATGTCTGGATCCAGCCTGAGGATATTGATGCGGTCCGGGATCTGGATGGTGTGGAAGGTGTTAATGTTTCAGATTCCTATACAGGAGAGACAGTAACCGGAAAAGGCGATTTTAATCTTACAGTAACCGGTGAGGCGCAGGACGCCAAACTGGTGGACAATGCTTCTGTGAAGTATGGAAGTTACTTCGGACAGAAAGAGGTTGAAGAGGGAAAAAATGTCTGTGTGATCTCAGATGCCGACGCGAAGCGGCTTTTTGGAACGGATGATGTCGTGGGAATGACACTGGATGTCACCTGTTATGATCTGACCAAGACATTTCGTATCTGCGGAGTTACCACGCAGAAGGAGAACGGTACTTTTGTCAGCTACACTTATGACGGTATGCCTGTGTCCATTAACGTGCCTTATACGGCCATGGACGATTTTACAGGAAGTACCGGTGAGTTCTATCAGATCACAGTTCAGGCAGACAAAAATCTGGATTCCCAGGTGGTGGCAGACCGGATCGTAAATCTTCTGGAAAGACGCCATCATTGTGCCGGAGACGATTATTTCCAGGTACAGAGTTTCCAGGATATCATGAAATCCATGAACCAGATGCTTGGAATGGTCACCGCATTTATTTCTTTTGTTGCGGGAATTTCCCTTCTGGTAGGCGGTATTGGTGTTATGAACATCATGCTGGTGTCCGTCACAGAGCGCACCAGAGAGATCGGTATCCGTAAATCCCTTGGGGCAAAGACTTCTTCCATTATGCTTCAGTTCCTTGCTGAGGCAGCGATCCTGACCATCATGGGTGGCCTGATCGGCATTGTCCTTGGCATCGCAGGGGGTCATGTGATCTGTGCGGTGATCGGAAACAGTATGGGAACCACCATCACACCAGGGATCAGTCTGGGAACCATCCTGGCGGCAACATTATTCTCCTGTGCAGTAGGTGTATTCTTCGGAATCTATCCGGCAAGAAAAGCAGCCAAACTCAGCCCCATCGAGGCACTGAGAAGAAACTAGAAAACTGTTGCTTTTGCATCAAAAATAGCAATAAAAAATATTTTTGAAAAAAAATAAAAAAACTTTCAAAAAACCCTTGACATTTTATAGGTCTTAGAGTATCATACATATTGTTGCAGCGGTGATACGAAATATCACAAAGGAAAAGCAACAAAGATGTGCGTTTAGCTCAGCTGGATAGAGCGTTTGGCTACGGACCAAAAGGTCGGGGGTTCGAATCCTCTAACGCACGTATGAAGCCTCTGGAATTGTTCCAGAGGCTTTTTTTCTAATTATACATTTTGATCTATTAATTCTGTATGCAGATTCCTTTTTTTAACCAAATCAAGTAAGTCCCCTGCGGGGTTGCGAAAAGCAATAAGCAGTGGGTGGGGACTTGCTTGTATCAGGAGGAGAGCAAGCTCCTCCTGATAAACTGCGGAGCAGTTATTTGGTGTAGAGCTACGTAGCGAAGCGGATTGCGAATATCCGCTTGACAAGGAAAAGTGAACAATAACAGAAATACAGAACACCTGAAACACAGGTGAACTTATCAGGAGGAAAAAACAATGCCAGGATATCTGATCAAAGATACAACAAAAGAGGAACGTAAACAGATCGTGGAGGAATCTCTGGGAAATATTTCCGCGAACTGCGATGGCTGTATGGCGAGACTTGCAGATATGTACCAGGATTATATTGACGGGAAGAAGGAAATCCGTGAGATCAATATGGAATTCAATGCCAGATATGTCCGTGGAGATATGGACAAAGAGGAGAAAAAAAGCTGCCCGATGTAGGAAATGGAGATTGACAGTACCATGGACCAAAATGAAGTAAAATATGATAAGCTGCTGAAAATCAAAACTACCGGCCGTGACGATTCCAGGTCGGATCAGTACTGTTATCCATATGAACCAACGCCATACTGTGTACTGGAACGGCTTGCGTATTGTGGGTATCTGGGGAAAAAGAATCATCTGATCGACTATGGATGTGGAAAAGGCAGGGTGGATTTTTTTCTGGCATGGCAGGTCAGGTGCCGGACTACAGGTGTGGAGTACGATGAACGAATGATAAAAGCCGCAGAAGAAAACAGGCAGCGGGCTGTTTCCGGGGCAAAAACCACTTTTATACTGGAAAATGCAGCCCTTTTTCAGGTGCCGGAATCTGCTGACAGATTTTATTTTTTTAATCCGTTTTCTGTGGAAATACTGAGAAGTGTCATCGGACGCATCCGGGAATCCTGGTATGAAAAAACAAGAGAAATGCTGCTGTTTTTCTATTATCCATCTGACGAATATATTTCCTATCTGATGACTGTGGATGAACTGGAATTCCTGGACGAGATCGACTGCCAGGATCTTTTTGACGGAAAAAATCCTAGGGAGAGGATATTGGTATTTCAGATGGGAGAGGAGTAAAACAACATGATAAAACTAATCGCAACCGACGTAGACGGAACTCTGGTAAAAGATGGAACCATGACCATCAATCCGGAATATATGACGGTGATCCGGAAGCTGACCGAGATGGGCATTACCTTTGTAGTATGTTCGGGGCGGCAGTATGACAGTGAGAGGAAGCTGTTTGAACCGTTGAAGGATCTGGTGTATTTTGTTTCGGATGGAGGTACGGTGATCCGGAAGAATGATAAGATCCTGAAGGTGCACACACTTCCAGACGAGACCTGGAAAAGTATGCATCGCATGGTAAAAGAAAAAATGCCGGAATGTGACTGCTTTATTGCCACACCGGAGTGCTGTTATGCGGAGAATGAAAATGGAAGGATGTTCCGCTGGCTCAGAGATTCCTATGGCTATGATATGAGAAAAGTGGACGATCTTTCTTCCCTTGAGGGAAAACAGGTGTTGAAATTTTCCGTTTATCACCCGGAACGATGTGAGGAGCTTTGTGCTCCATATTTTACACCGGCGTGGAAGGATAAGGTAACACTGGCAGCGGCCGGAAAAGAATGGATGGACAGTACTCCGCCGGAAGGGGAGAAAAGTATAGCTGTGGAGTTTATCCGGCAGCGCCTGGGGATTTCTTTGGAGGAAACCTGTACATTCGGAGATAACCTCAACGATATCGCCATGCTCCGGAAAGCGGGAATGAGCTATGCGGTAGCCAATGCCAGAGCGGAAGTGCAGGCAGCAGCCAGGAAAGTGTGCCCATCTTACAGTGAAGACGGAGTGTTACAGATTCTGAAAAGGATTGTTTCTGAAAGCAGAAAATGATAAAGATACATAAAATATGTGCCTTTAGTAAAAAAGAGTAAATAAAAGTCATCGGCCAGGGGTTGACTTTTTAAAACGATTCTGTTAAATTGAAAAAAATAAAAATTTCAATTCCATGAGGGAGTAGTTCGCACGTAAGTGTGATTTGTCAACAGACCCGGTTTTTCTGAAAAACCTGGCAAATCTTAAAGAATGAGACTCATGTATGTTTTGTTATATTTTATTATAACAGAGCATACATGGGTCTTTTTTATGTCATACTGGAAGCAGATCTCCAGCTCATGGGAAATGAAAACAGAAAGTGAGAAGAAGAAAAATGGAAAATCTGGTAAACAGCTCACCCCTGATCCTTGTATTAGTCTTTCTTGTGATAGGTTTTGCTTTTCTGATGAAAGGCGCGGACTTTTTTGTAGAAGGAAGCTCCAGTATCGCAAAACGACTGAAAGTTCCGCCGATCATCATCGGCCTTACCATCGTGGCAATGGGAACATCTCTTCCGGAAACGGCAGTCAGTGTCACTGCGTCACTGGTCAATAACAATGAACTTGCGGTCAGTAACGTGGTAGGTTCCAATATTTTTAACCTGATGGTAGTTGTTGGAGTCTGTTCCATTCTGACCCCGATCCTGGTGCAGAAGGAAACCATTAAGAGAGATATTCCTTTTTCCATGATCTGTGCGTTCCTCCTTCTGGGGCTTGGAATCCTGGCAGTGGGAGATAAGAGCGGAATGACACTTGGCCATCTGGATGGAATGATCCTGCTGGGATTTTTTGCAGGCTATATTGTGGCAATGATCCAAAGTGCCATGAAAGCCAGAGCAGCAGGAAAAAATGTGGAGATCGAAGGAATTGAAGAACTGGAAGAAGAAATCGGCATCCTTTCCTGGCCGAAGAGTATTCTCTTTATCGTTGGAGGCGCGCTTGCCATTGCTTTTGGCGGAGATCTTACCGTAGATGCTGCCAGCCGCATCGCCATTGATCTGGGAATGAGCCAGACACTGGTGGGACTTACCATTGTTTCCATCGGAACCTCCCTTCCGGAGCTTGTGACATCCGTGGTTGCAGCCAGAAAGAATGAAGTGGATATGGCAGTGGGAAATGCAGTAGGTTCCAATATTTTCAATATCCTGATGGTCCTTGGAATTGCGTCTGCCATCAATCCGGTGGCACTGATCCGGGAGAACATTATCGATATTGTGATATTGATCGTATTTTCCCTGATCGTGTGGATCTATGCCGCAACGAAGCGTAAAATCAGCCGGAAAGAGGGAATTTCCATGGTGTGCCTGTATCTGATCTATGCGGGGTATATTATCTGGAGATAGCTGTCATGGAAGAAATTTTTCAGTATTATACCTACGAACAGTTTTGAGACCTATATAGCAGGTAAGAGATAAGATTGTAAAGATTCAAAATTGAAAGAAAGTATGGATAATTGTGAAGTACTCCGTTCAGCATTCTTGCAGGTGGATGTGAAATATAAGAAATATATAGGGAAGCTCTTTTTATCCGGAAGAGCTTCCCCTTTTTTGGTGGCACCCGGAAATGCTATAAATAATAGGAAGAATATAAGAGTGAAAATTACATATAAATATAATGATAACGTAAATTGACAATATAAATAAAAATAGGTTATTATGTAGATAACAAAATATAACTATTAAAATTAAAATACGTTATAAGGAGGATAACAATGTTATACGAGTATTTGTGTTCAAACTATAAGCCGAATGAACCTATTTTTGTTGCGGATGTTAGTCTTCCAGTTTCAAATGTAAATCTTCGTCAGATGTTTAAAATACTGTGCGATTCTGGAAAGATCAGGCGATTTGATACAGGCGTTTACTATATTCCAAAGGAGAGTCGATTAAAAGGGGGGGTTCCCCTTGGAGCAGATACTGTGGCGAGATATAAATATATATCGCGAAATGGAAGAGTTGATGGATATTATTCAGGATATACTTTTGCAAATCAGCTGGGTGTTACTACACAGGTGCCATATATGGTGGAAATTGTATCAAATAATGCCAGTGCCAGGGTACGGGAGGTAAATCTGCATGGAAGAAGAGTTCTTCTCCGTAAAGCAAGAGTTCTGGTAACAAAGGAAAATTACCGGATATTACAGTTTTTAGATTTTCTGAAAGATATAGATCAGTATGCAGATGAAAATGACAAGATATTGTCCGATCGTATTAGGAAATATGTTGTTGATGTACAAATTAAAAAAACAGAAATAGATTGTTATATTAAACAATATCCGGATAGAATTTATCGATATATATATGAGATGAGGTTGTATGATGTTTTTGCATAACGATGAAGAACTTTTTAAAGATGTAATCATAGCTGCATCTGTTGATCAAAAGCGTCCGGTAGCAATCGTAGAAAAAGACTATTATGTTACGATGATATTAAAACTTCTGGCGCAGGTTGAGCCTGGATGTGTTTTTAAAGGTGGAACTTCACTATCTAAGTGTCATCATGTGATTGATCGATTTTCAGAAGATATTGATATTACTTTTTCAAATACATTGACACAAAAGGTGGAATTGACGTTATGCAGGTAGATGAACTTTTACCCTACCTAAGAGAAAACCAGGAAACCCTAATCCAGGAGATAAGGAATGGGAAATATAAACCCAATCCGGTTCGCAGGGTAGAGATACCCAAGGAAACAAAAGGCGAGTTCCGAAAACTAGGAGTTCCTACAGTTGTTGACAGAGTTGTTTAACAGGCAATTGCACAGGAACTCTCGCCAATCTTCGAGGAACAGTTTTCGGAGAATAGTTTTGGTTTCAGACCAAAAAGAGGAGCGCATGATGCGCTCAGACAATGCCAAAAGAATGTAAATGATGGCTATGTCTATGTGGTAGATATGGACTTGGAAAAGTTCTTTGACACAGTATGCCAGAGCAAACTCATTGAGGTATTATCACGAACCGTCAAAGATGGAAGAGTGATTTCATTGATACACAAATATCTAAACGCAGGTGTTGTGGCAAATGGAAAGTTTGAGCGTACAGAAGTCGGAATGCCACAAGGTGGACCATTAAGTCCGTTACTTAGCAACATAATGCTTAATGAGTTAGACAAGGAGCTGGAAAGCAGAGGGCACAGATTTGTCCGTTATGCAGACGACTGTATGATTTTCTGTAAAAGCAGAAAAAGTGCAGAAAGAACTTTGGAAAATATCATTCCGTTTATAGAAGGAAAACTTTTCCTAAAAGTAAACAGGAAGAAAACAAAGGTGGCTCATATCAGCAAGGTCAAATATCTAGGCTACACCTATTACAGATATGAAGGGACTACTAAAAGAAACTGACGAATGGGCAAGGCGTAGAATCAGGGCGGTCTACTGGAAACAATGGAAGAAAATCAAAACGAAGTACCGAATGTTAAAAGCATTGGGAATGGAACATTGGAAAGCAAAGGAACTTGCATGTAGTAGAAAAGGTTATTGGAGAATGGCAAAAGTTTTGAACCAAATCTTTTCAAAGAAAATAATAGCCAAGCTAGGATACAGCTCCATGCTTGACTATTATCTAGTAGTCTGTGAAAACTAAAGAACCGCCGTATACGGAACCGTACGTACGGTGGTGTGGGAGGACGGTAAATAAAATAATTATTTACCTCCTACCCGATCATAGAAATGTTTTTCACGTGGATTCATCTGGTTTCAGAAGAACAGTCTTTTTTCTGGGGGTGATGCGGTGTCATATCATCGCTGTCTGTCATCAGATATTTCCGGATAGCGAAAAGAATGGCGATACCGACGATCCCGATCAGTGTCTGCGTTGGATTGAGATGTTCCACAACCATCTGCCTTGCTGTCGCAAAAAGCAGGATTTCAACAACGGTCTGGGCGGAATGGCGGCAGAGCATTTTTACAAACTCCACACCAACTACAAGGGAGAGAGCCTGTGACAGGAAACTGGTAAAAAAACTGGTATCCATATCCATGACGGAGGTACCGGCAGTTGTAAGGATCAGCCGGAGTCCGGCCAGGGCGATCACGACAAGGATCACGATGGACAGCACGACCTCTGTGTAGCGGGCTACGTTGTAGATCAGTTCATTGAAATGTTTGCGGATCTTGTGATTGACGGCAGTTCTGTCTTTCATAGGTGATTATCCTTTCTTTTTTGAAGCAACCGGATGGTCGATGAAACGGGTTGCAAAATATCCGAATGCGCAGGTGATCACGATCATACATGGCAAAAACAGCCAGAAGCGCTGCTGGCTCATGGTGTTGAACCATGGAGCATTGGCCTGAAGGATCATAATGACAGGCATATGCCACAGGTAGATTCCGTATTGGTTTCGCGCCACGAAGTACAGTGGGCGAAGAATCCCGAAATTCATTTCCGGCAGGATGGAAAAGCCCACGAGCAGTATTCCAAGCAAAACCGCAAGAATGGAATGAGCCGGATAACCAGTCGGAGCCGTTCCGTAAAGGCCGTGGCTGTGATAGTAAAAAATCCATGCCAGGATCAGTATGGTACTTGCGAGAGAAACAGGAAGTCCAAGTGTAAGACGCTTTTCCTGTATACGGTTTCCGGCATGTTTCCAGAATGCGGCAGCCGCCATGCCCAGTACAAAATTATCCAGTGCGGTGAATACCTGACGCTCATATACGAAATATACGGAGGTATCGGAAATTCCGGAAGCATGGAGATACCGGACAACTGCAAACCGGCAGATAACGGTAAACAGAATGGACACAATGGCAGATACAAGCCAGTTTTTCCGGACGGCTTTATAAAGGAACGGGGCGATCAGATAAAACTGAAAGATCACACCCATCGTCCACAGTGCTCCATTGATGGAACCGTGTGTCACCGGGGAAAAATTCTCCGTAAAGGTGTAATAGGCAAGGATATGCCGAAACCCTTCATTGCTGAACATCTGTGTTGACATAAAAATCAGAAGAACTGTAACGCAGACGTAATACTGAGGCATGATACGGATGCAGCGTTTTTTCATAAAAGCCCGCCAGCCAGGGAGACAGCCTCTTTCTTCCGAAGAAGAGAGGGAAAGATAGATCCCATATCCGCTGAGCAGGAAAAACAGAGTCACGCCCACTTCGCCTCCAAGTGTCAGGATCGTGTGAATGGCTGTATGTGCCTGCCACGGCTGCCCGGACAGAACATAGCAGTGGTACAGCATAATGTAGAGGATCGCTCCTGCCCGGAGCAGATCGATGTTTTTAATACGTTTCATGATGATTCCTTTCAAAATAAATATGTTTGCCCTGCAATCTGACAGGACAGACAGCAGGACAGACAGAGATAGATTCAGTATATCATGAACCGGTGGGAATGCAAAGGGAAAACACCGGGCAGAAAGCAATTACGGTAAGGTTGCGGATATTTTTCCGGACTGATATAATCAGGTGGGAGGAAAAGACAATGATAAACTGTTTATTTGTGGGAATGGGAGGCTTTATAGGTTCTGTGTGCAGATATCTTCTGGGATTACTGCCAGTGGAAAACAGTCAGGGATTTCCGGTAAAAACATTGATCATAAATGTAACAGGCGCATTTGTAATTGGGATTGTTGCTGCAGCCGCGGCAAAAAATACGTCTCTGGATCCAGGACTCGTACTGTTTCTAAAAGTGGGAATCTGTGGCGGGTTTACCACATTTTCTACTTTTGCATATGAGACAGGGATTATGATGGAAAAAGGTCAGATTGGCCTGGCGCTTCTTTATGTGATTTTAAGTGCAGTTTTTGGCGTGCTGGCTGTTTTTGCCGGACAGATGCTTGTAAAATAAGGATGAAACAAAGGTGTGAAATGAAAGATCAGGAGGAAACGGAAAACATGGAAGAACCAAGAATTGACAAAACCATCTATACGGGAAGACCGGAAAATACGGAAGGACGCCTGGAGAAAGAAATCGCAGTGTACGATTTTCTGGACAGTCTGGGAATTGAATATAAGAGGGTAGATCATGAGGCGTTGATGACTATGGAAGCCTGTGAGGAAGTGGATCATCTTCTGGAAGCGAAAATATGCAAAAATCTGTTTTTGTGCAACCGTCAGAAAACGGATTTTTATCTTTTGCTGATGCCGGGGGAGAAGCCGTTTAAAACGAAATTCCTGTCCAAACAGATCGGAACAGCCAGACTTTCTTTTGCAGATGGAGAGCAGATGGAGGAATATCTCAACATTACACCGGGGTCATTAAGTCTTATGGGACTGATCTTTGACAGGGAAAAAAGAGTGCACCTGGTGATCGACAGGGAAGTTCTGGATGAGGAATACTTCGGATGCCATCCGTGTATCAATACATCCACTCTGTTAATGAAAACCAGTGATGTAAAAGAAAAAATCCTGCCGGCGCTGAACCACGAATATCAGGTGGTAGAGCTGCCGACAGAGTAAAGATCCAAAGATCAGCGTATAGGAGAAAAGTCCTTTTTATTGGACTCTGCAATGATGTAATGTGGACGGTTTTTAACTTCCATATAGGTTTTTGCTATGTACTGTCCCATAATGCCAAGACAGAAAAGCTGCAGTCCGCCGATGAAAATGATCACGCAGATGATGGAGGCCCATCCGTCAACCGGATCATCAAATATCAGCTTACGCAGTACGATAACGATCAGAGCCAGGAAGGAAACACCAGTCATGCTGGTTCCGAACCAGGAAGCAATGGTCAGCGGTGCCTGTGAGAAATTAATGATCCCACTGATGGCATATTTAAACAGCTTCCAGAAATTCCATTTGGTCTCGCCGGCAACACGTTCGATATTTTTGTACGGGAGCCAGAGGGTTTTGAAACCGATCCATCCGAAGATTCCCTTGGAAAAACGGTTATATTCGCTCATGGAGACGATGGCATCTACCATACTGCGCTTCATCAGACGGAAATCTCTGGCACCGTCCACGATATCCGCATCAGAGATCTTGTTAATAAGCTGATAGAATTTCCGGGCAAAAAAACTTCGAATGGGTGGTTCGCCATCGCGGCTGACACGCCTGGTGGCAACGCTGTCATATTCTCCGGATTCCAGTTTCTCCAGCATTTCCGGAAGGAGCGATGGCGGATCCTGCAGGTCAGCGTCCATGACCGCAACGTAATCACCACGGGCATTGCAGAAGCCTGCATACATGGCTGCTTCCTTTCCGAAGTTTCTGGAAAAAGAAAGATAGATCACATGAGGATCTTTTTCTGAAAGTTCTTTTAAAATCGCAAGGGTTCTGTCTCTGGAACCGTCATTCACAAAAATAAGTTCATAATCGCAGTTCATTTTCTGAAGAACAGAAGTCGCTTCCGGGTAAAAAAGCGGAAGGGATTCTTCTTCGTTAAAACATGGTATAATCAAAGAAATCATTTTTCTAACCTCCGTTTCTTATTTTCTATCAAAGTCATGGTAATTGTCAATAGAATTCCCAAAATGGAAATTACAGCTCCAACACGAAGCATAGGACATACATACCTCATTTCGATGGTATTGTCTCCCTTTTTCAGTGGAAGAGAGTACAGGCAGTTATCAATGAGATTATAAGAGGTCTTTTTTCCGTTTATGTAAATCTGCCATCCCCGGTCATAGGGAACAGAAAGATACAGGGAATGGTGATCGTCCGTAACATTATGACATACGGCGCGGATATAGCCATTTTTTACAGAGAGTTTATCTGGCTGACCGGAAGAAATTTTGCGGGTAATACGGGAAAGGGTATCCAGATTCAGACCGTAAAACTGTTCACCATCAGGGTGGATGCTGTAACCTTCAGCAGACTTGATGGATACGGATGCAGTCCGCGCATTTTGCCTGGAAGGAATGTAAAACAAAGAGGGAGCAAGCCACCAGGAATACCGGGTGGTATAGGTTTTGTTTACAGTGAGCATGGCCCGGTCCATAACAGTATCCCAGGGAATGTTTCCATAGAAAGCATAATTCCCCTGTTTCAGATCAACAGAGTAGATCTGAGGAGTACCTTTTTGGGAATTGCCTATGGAAGTTCTTCTGTAATGAAGAGGTTCGTAGATGGAGATATCCTGTCCGTATAAAATGCTGTAAAGATAATTCTGATATTCAAACGGATTTTCCGGGTCTGTATTTGTTTTTTTCTCTGTAAGATCAGGATGGTGATCTGGATAGATCAGGGCAAAAGGAAGCGCATAGGGATTCCTATATGCCTTTTTTCTACCTTTGCTTTTTATGGAAGAAATTTTCTGCAGTCCGTTGATCCGATAAGGGGATAAAATATATTTTACGCTAAGAAGAGAATCCGCACCAATGATGGAAGCATTGGTAATGTTCATGTTTTCTCCACATTTGCGATAACCCAGATGCTCCAGAAAATCTCGTTGGTTGTCATCCGGGGAAGAAGTATAACCTGCGATAGAACGGTAATTGAATCCAAAAGCTTCATCATAATTGGCAGTGGTAAGGCTTTTCAGCATTTTTCGGGAGGTTGTCTGGGAAATCCGGTAAATTCCGGAATCTTTTTTTCGGATAGTATCAATGAGGTTTCGGGTATTCATGGAATAAGAACGGTACTTTGCATCATCGGAAACGTGATAAGTGTTCATCAGGAGCTGGGTATTATAAGCGGTCTGACCCAGAAAAAGAGCCACAGCCGCAAGAAATGAGAGCTGCTTGTAAAGTCTGTGCCGCTGTCTGCAGGATAGCAGAAGCAAAGAAAAAACAACTCCGGTAAGTAAAGCCGCCAGTATGATGAGTACGGTTTCCTGAAGTGATTTTCTGTCTGTAAGCCTGCAGCGAAGTAAAAACATCAAAAGTGCAAAAATAAGACTGCTTTTTACCAGAATACAGGTATTTTCCTGTTCCAGGACTGTAAGGTAGAAAACAGCGGCCACAAAGAGAATGCCGAAAATATTTATATAAGAATAGCGGTACCAGTAACTGCTGACATTTTTAAACAGTGAAAAGACAGTATAAAAAGGAAACCAGTAGATCAGAAGGATGGAAAGAAAAGTAAAACATCCAAAGATCAGTTTCTGTTTTCGGGATATTTTTTTCGACAGAAACAGAGCGATCAGACCGAGGATGGCAAAAGTTCCGCAGAAAAGGGAGACGCAGCCATAAACGCTTGTGGAGCCAAAAACATAATTGGATAACGCGGTAAGGATATTTCCGGTAAAACTGAAATTTTTAAGGCAGTAAAGATCCAGTTGTCCGCGGTTGGAATTGCGCATGGCAGATATTGTAGGCAGAAAGAGAATACAGCTGCACAGAACACCGGAAAACATGGAAAATATATAGTACAATATGGACTTTAGACAGCTTTTCAATACTTTTTTGGAAAACGGCAGGGATGTTGCATAAAGGCATAGTTCCAGAAAAAGCCAGATCCCGGAGAAGAGGCAGTTGATACCTCCGGTGTACCAGTTGAAAAGAATGGACAGGGCCACTGGAACTGCCAGTTTCCATGCTGTTTTTTCGCAGACCATATGGTATACGCCAAGAAGGATCAGTGGAAGCATATAAACGCCATCCAGCCACATCAGATTACAGCTTTGTGCAATAGAATACTGACAGAGACCGTAACTGACAGAAAGAATTACCATGGAAAAATTTTTTATGGAAGTATTGCCGGCGGAAAAATGTTTGTGAAAACGGCCGGTCAGAAACCAGCAAAAAGTAAAGGAAGCTGTGGAAAGCTTCAGCATTACAAGTACATCAAAAAAAGCATGAAGCTGTGTCTTTTTGAAAAATACACAGAGCAGCATGAACGGAGAGGTCAGATAGTAACTGAAAACGCCGATATTATTGCCGCCCAGAGTTTTGCTGAAGGTGTAGGTGATATTGTTTTTTCCCGAGAGAACATCCTTGAAATAGGAATAGAAATCCAGATATTGGACACTGGCATCGTGGGAAGCCATGGAATTTCCACCGAAAGGTGCGTATCCATAATGCCAGAATAAAATCAGCATCAGCAGAAAAGTGATAGAAAAAGAATAAATGCAAAGGTATCGGTTTTGTTTTTTCATGAATGTTGTACTCCTAACTTATGTCGTAAAACTACCGGTAACAAAATTTTTTTTTATTGTACCATATCTGTTCTACATGTCCAGTATTTATAAATTTATATTTTTCTTGCGTTGTAATGAATTTATGCTACACTGAAAGAAATCAAAGAAAGCGTAAAAGGTAAAGAGGTGTAGTATGCTGGAAAAATTTAACAGTTTTATAGAGAAATGGATGGCTTTTGTGACACCGGTGTGTCTCCTTATGGGAGTACTCTTTCCGGATATTGCGAAGCATGGTGTTCCGTATGTAACGTATGCGTTTGCGTTTATGACTTTTATCGGAGCGTTGAAATCCAGGTTTCGGGATGTTGCGGATGTGTTTAAACGACCGCTTCCTCTGATCCTGATGCTTTTTGTCCTTCATGTGCTGGTACCTGTGATTGCCTGCGGGATCGGACATCTGCTGTTCCCCGGAAATGCCAATTATATCACAGGAATGGTGCTGGAGTTTTCCGTGCCGACGGCTGTGATCAGTCTGATGTGGGTATCGATTTATAATGGTAACAGTCCCCTTTCTCTTTCGCTGGTGGTTATCGACACGATACTGGCACCTTTTCTCATACCTGCTGCATTGAAAATCCTGGTAGGCTCCAGTGTGAAAATGGATACGATGGGTATGATGAAGGAACTGGTATTTATGATCGCACTTCCGGCGGTACTTGCCATGTGCCTCAATGAAGTCAGCCATGGAAAAGTCATGGAGACCTGGCCGAAAAAACTGGCACCTTTTTCAAAAATGTGTCTGATCTTTGTGGTGACTTCCAATTCATCCAAGGTTTCACCATATATGAAACACCTGAATGGAGAAAGACTGGAAGTGGCAGTGACGATTCTTGTATTGGCAGCTGGCGGATATGCGATCGGCTGGCTTATTGCTATTTTTACAAAGCAGAATAAGCAGTCCACAGTTTCCATGATCTATGGTTCCGGTATGCGTAACATCAGTGCGGGAGCAGTGATCGCGGGGGCGTATTTTCCGGCGGAAGTACTGTTCCCCGTTATGATCGGTACTTTATTCCAGCAGATCCTGGCAGCTTTTTACGGAAGCCTTGTCCGCCATGTACAGACAGCTCAACGAAAAAAAGAAAAGGGGGATGGGTATGGAGTTTCAGCATGAACTGATCATTCCCAATGAGGGACTTCCGTTTAAACTTTTTCTTTTTGAAGGCAGAAACGGAAATTATGTCAGAGAAAAACACTGGCACACGTCCATAGAGATTTTTACGGTAATGGAGGGGAGTCTTTCTTTCTATATTGATGAGGTGGAATATCCGCTGAAGGCAGGAGAATTTCTGATCATCAATTCCAATGAGGTACATTCTATCCAGGCACCGTTTCGTAATGAGACAATCGTACTTCAGATCCCATTGAAGCAATTTGAAGATTATTTTACAGCTCAGAGATTTATCCGGTTTCGCAGGGCAGACGCAGGGCGGAATGAGTATGGTTATGGGCACGAAAGAAATCACAGCGGGAATATCCGTTTAAATTTTGGGACAATGGGACAAACGGAAGCAGCAGATCCGTCAGAGACTGACCGGAAGATGGTTTCCCTGATCCAGGAATTGTACCGGGTATATATGTCGCGGGAAACAGGCTATGAATTCCGCACCAGGGCAGTATTCTATGAAATTCTTTATCTTATGGTTTCTACATACAGGGAAACGCAGGTGGAGGAAAGTGAGCTGAAAACCAGCCGGAGACTGGATGCTTTGTCAAAAATAACCACTTACATGCGGGAACACTACAAAGAAGATCTCAGACTTTCCGGACTTGCTTCCATGTTCGGATATTCAGATGCATATCTGTCAAGAATGTTCCGTAAGTATGCGAAGGTCAATTTTAAGACATATTTGCAGGATATCCGCATGGCATACGCTTATAAGGAACTTCTCAATACAGATCATACGATCAGTTCCATTGCGCTTGATAATGGATTTGCAAGCAGCAGGGCTTTTTCCAAGGAATTTGTAAAGCGCTATGGGATCCTGCCCGGAAAGGTGGAACGTCAGATCCATTAAAATGTCAAAAAAGTGCTATGAATGAGACAAGAAAAACGGCGAAAAGCATACCACGATATGGTATGCTTTTTTCAGTTCAAAACGAAACAGTAACTCTATAAGGAGGCTAAAAACGTGAAAATTCAGAAAGTAACAGATCCGGCTTTCCGTAAATATGGAAAAGTTCTGGAAGGATACAATTTCAGTGCGCTTCTGAAAGAAATGAAACACACACCGGTTCCGGAAGATGTGGTATATGTTCCGTCTGTGGAGGAACTGGAAGCTCTTGAGGTGGAGAAGGATCTCAGAAACAGAGCTTTTGGAGGCTTACCTGTCGAGATCGGATACTGCAACGGTCATAACAAAAAACTGAATGCTGTAGAGTATCACCGAAATTCCGAGATCAATGTGGCAGTGACAGATCTGGTGCTTCTTATCGGACATCAGCAGGATGTGGAACCGGATTTTACATATGATACCTCTAAGATCGAGGCATTTCTTGTACCGGCAGGAACCGGGATCGAAGTTTACGCCACAACGCTTCATTATGCACCATGTCATGTAAATGAGAGTGGATTTCAGTGTGTAGTTGTTCTTCCAAGAGGAACCAACACAGAGATTGATTTCCCGATGCCAAAAGACGGCGAGGACGGTCTGATGACAGCCAAGAATAAATGGCTCATCGCTCATGAAGATGCGAAGATCGAGGGTGCGTTCAATGGCCTGAAAGGTGAGAATATCACCATCGACTGAAGATCCCTCAGGAAAATGCAGTGCAGCGGATATGGATTGAAAATATCTGCCCGATATAAAAATGCTCAATGATATTGCCGGTGGAGATCTGCCGGATATAAAAAAGGAGAATGAAGATTATGAACAACATGCCAGAAGTTAAAGTCGGAATCGTTGCAGTCAGCAGAGATTGTTTCCCGGAAAGCCTTTCCGTAAACAGAAGAAAAGCTCTTGTAGATGCTTACACAAAGAAATACGATGCAAAAGATATCTATGAGTGTCCGGTCTGTATCGTAGAGAGTGAGATCCATATGGTCCAGGCTCTTGAAGATATCAAAAAAGCAGGATGTAATGCACTTTGCGTATATCTTGGAAACTTCGGACCGGAGATTTCCGAGACACTTCTTGCAAAACATTTCGAAGGACCGAAGATGTTCATCGCAGCAGCAGAGGAAACACAGGATAATCTTTGCCAGGGACGTGGAGATGCTTACTGCGGTATGCTGAACGCAAGCTACAACCTGCAGCTTCGTAACGTAAAAGCATATATTCCGGAGTATCCGGTAGGTGATGCAGAGGACTGTGCAGATATGATCCACGATTTCCTTCCGATCGCAAGAGCTATCGAGGGATTAAGCAACCTGAAGATCATTAGCTTCGGACCACGTCCTACAAACTTCCTTGCATGCAACGCACCGATCAAACAGCTTTATAATCTTGGAGTTGAGATTGAAGAGAACTCTGAACTGGATCTTTTTGAGGCGTTCAATAATCATGCAGGGGATGAGAGAATCCCTGAGATCGTAAAAGAGATGGAAGAAGAGCTTGGTGCAGGAAACAAGAAACCGGAGATCCTTCCGAAACTTGCACAGTATGAACTGACTCTGAAAGACTGGGTAAGAGATCACAAAGGATATCGTAAATATGTAACACTGACAGGAAAATGCTGGCCGGCATTCCAGACACAGTTCGGATTTGTTCCATGTTATGTAAATAGCCGCCTGACAGCACAGGGCATTCCGGTATCCTGTGAGGTTGATATCTACGGAACCTTAAGTGAGTTCATCGGACAGGTTGTAAGTGATGATATTGTTACACTCCTTGATATCAACAACTCCGTACCGAAGGATATGTACAAAGAGTCCATCGAAGGAAAATTTGACTATACACTTCAGGATACTTTCATGGGATTCCACTGTGGAAATACCGCATCCAGCAAGCTTGCTTTCTGTGAGATGAAATATCAGATGATCATGGCAAGATCTCTTCCGATCGAGGTTACAAACGGAACACTTGAGGGAGATATCAAACCAGGAGATATCACATTCTATCGTCTGCAGAGCACTGCGGATAACAAGCTTCGTGCTTATATCGCACATGGAGAGGTTCTTCCTGTTGCAACACGTTCCTTTGGAGCAATCGGAGTATTTGCAATTCCGGAGATGGGACGTTTCTACCGTCACGTGCTGATCGAGGGAGGCTTCCCGCATCACGGCGCAGTAGCATTCGGACATCATGGAAAAGCTCTCTTCGAAGTATTCAAATATATTGGTGTACCGGTTGAGGAAATCGGTTATAATCAGCCGGCAGGTGTAAGATATCCTACAGAGAATCCATGGAAATAATTCAGTAAGACATAAAATTAACCAAATCAAGTAGCGAAGTGGATTGCGAATATCCGCTTGACTATAATTCGGAAACCGCGAACTCTCAGGCGTGCAGACGCTGCGAACTGAGAGTCGCGGTTTCTGTATTTACAGGAGGAAAAATTACTATGTATTATATTGGCGTTGATCTTGGAACTTCAGCTGTAAAACTTCTTCTTATGGAAGAATCCGGAAAGATCTGCAACATCGTATCCAAAGAATATCCACTGTTTTTTCCACATCCGGGCTGGTCTGAGCAGAATCCGGAAGACTGGTTCACGGAGAGTATGGAAGGAATCAAAGAGCTTACAGAGGGAATTGACCGCAGGGAAGTAGCTGGAATCGGTTTTGGCGGTCAGATGCATGGTCTGGTAACTCTGGACAAAGACGACAACGTGATCCGCCCGGCGATCCTCTGGAACGACGGCCGTACCGGTGAGGAAACAGAATATCTGAATACTGTGATCGGAAAAGATAAACTTTCCCAGTACACTGCAAACATCGCTTTTGCAGGATTTACTGCACCGAAGATCCTCTGGATGCAGAAAAATGAGCCTGAGAATTTCAAAAAAGTTGTAAAGATCATGCTTCCAAAAGATTATCTTGCATATCGTTTAAGCGGATCTTTCTGCACAGATGTATCGGATGCTTCCGGTATGCTTCTTCTGGATGTGAAAAACCGCTGCTGGTCAAAAGAAATGCTTGAGATCTGCCATATCACAGAGGAACAGCTTCCGAAGCTGTATGAAAGTTGGCAGGTAGTTGGCACTCTGAAACCGGAAGTGGCAAAAGAGCTTGGTTTCTCTGAAGATGTGAAAGTCGTAGCTGGTGCGGGCGACAATGCAGCAGCTGCTGTCGGAACAGGAACTGTTGGTGACGGACAGTGTAATATTTCCCTTGGAACATCCGGCACGATCTTTATTTCCAGCAAAGAGTTCGGTGTGGATGAGAATAATGCCCTTCATTCTTTTGATCATGCAGATGGAAGTTATCATCTTATGGGATGCATGTTAAGCGCTGCTTCCTGTAACAAATGGTGGTCTGAGGAGATCCTCAAGACGAAGGATTTCGTGGCAGAACAGGCACCGATCCAGAAGCTTGGCGAGAATCAGGTATTCTTCCTTCCATACCTCATGGGAGAAAGATCTCCGCATAACAACCCGGATGCAAGAGGCGTATTCTTCGGAATGTCCATGGATACCACAAGAGCAGATATGACACAGGCGGTTCTGGAAGGTGTTGCATTTGGCCTTCGTGATTCCCTTGAGGTAGCGAGAAGCCTTGGTATCAACATTGAACGGACCAAGATCTGTGGCGGCGGAGCCAAGAGTCCTCTCTGGAAAAAGATCATTGCCAATGTAATGGATCTGAAAGTGGATGTACCTGAGAACGAGGAAGGCCCGTCCATGGGTGGCGCAATGCTGGCGGCCGTAGGATGCGGGGCATATCCGGATGTGGAAACCATCTGCAAAAAAATGGTAAAAGTTGTAGATACTGTAGAACCGGATCCGGAACTGGTTGCGAAATATGAAGAGAAATATCAGAAATTCCGTAAACTTTATCCAACTATGAAAGAGCTGTTTTGATTTATGGCTGTGAAACTGATCGCAAGCGATCTGGATGGAACTCTTCTACGAAATGACAAGTCGATATCAGAGGAAACAGGTAAGGCACTGGAGAAGGCCAGAGAAGCAGGGATATATTTTGTTCCGTCCACCGGGCGTGCCCTGGAGGCTGTTCCCGTGGAAGTGATGGCACTTCCGGGAGTGGAATATGTGATCACTTCCAATGGCGCTGCCGTGTATTCGGTTTCCGGAGGGACCAGGATCTATGAAAGTCTGGTTCCGGCAGAAGCAGTAGATGCGCTTCTTGAGATTTCCATGCCTGAGAATATGACAATTGAAGTGTTCGTGAAGGGAATTCCGTATACAGCATCCGATCATGTGAAAGATCCCGCCAGATACGGAGCCACCGCGTTTGGCATCGGTTATGTGAAAAAAACGCGCCATCCTGTGGAAAACATCCGGAAATTTGTGAAAGAAAACAGAGAACATGTGGACAGTTTTGATTTTGTATGTGGAGATCCACAGGCTTTAGACACCGTGAAAAAGGAAGTCCGGGAAAAGATTCCGGGAGTTTATGTGACTTCATCCGTTTCCCATCTTCTTGAGATCGGAAATGCGGAGGCCGGTAAAGGAAAAACACTGCTGAAGCTTCTGAAACTTCTGGAGATTTCCCCGGAAGAAGCGATGGCGTTTGGAGATGCGGACAATGACCTGGATATGATCCGGTCTGTAAAGTATGGGATCGCAATGAAGAATGCAACGGAACATCTGAAAGAGGCTGCGTACCATATAACGGACAGTAATGAAGAGGATGGCGTTGCCAAAGAGATATACAGAATGATATAAGAACTGGAAAAAGATGCTGCTTTGACGGATATGGTATAAAAGCAGCATCTTTTTTGTGCTTTGTGAAGGCGAGCGGGGATCAGCGCAGCTGTTTTTTTCTGTATTGTCTTGGAGTACATCCTTTGATCTTTGTAAATACTTTGGTGTAATAATTAGAGTCCGAAAAACCGGACAGTAATCCGGCTTCCGTTATGGAACAGGAAGAATCTTCCAGGTATTCCAGGCTGCGTTCAATGCGATATTCCTGAATGTATCCGAAAAGAGTAATATTCATACACTTTTTGAAAAGCCGGCTGCACTCGCTGGGGCTCAGGTGGATGAGTTCCGCAATATCCTCCAGCTGGATCTTTTCGGAATAGTGTTCTGCAATATAGGACATGATGCGGCGGATGCGGCGGTAATTTTCTTCATCCTGTCCGGAAGGGGCGGAAGCCTGGGACAGTGTGTTGGCGCACAGAAGCTTCCAGAAGTGCTGCAGTCGGGCAATGATCTCAAATTCATACATCGGTTTTCGCTGGCTGTCAAGGGCAATGATCTGCCGGATATCTTCCACGGCATCCTGATGCCATTTCATGGAAAGATCCAGAGGAACTGCAGAGAGAGAAAAACTCCGCAGGATCGGTTCTGTGTATTTCTGGAAGAGGATACTTCCGGGGAAACCATAGATCAGTTTGGGATCAAAGGTGACAGGGATATACTGACAGTCCTGATTATGGTACATGTAACCGGCGTGAAGGGCGTTGGCATTGCCGAAAAGCACCTGCCCCTCTTTCAGGTGAAAGGTGTTCTGATTGACTTTATAAAGCATTTCGCCTTTATGGATATAAGTAAGTTCGATCTCCGGATGCCAGTGCCAGAGAAAGGAGCCGGTTTCGTAACCGGAAAGCCGTTCGTAGCTTACCAGAAACGGAAAAGCGCTGTCACCGTGCTTCTTCAGTTCTTTTCCCGCGTTATTTGTGATGATCTGCATAGATGTGGCCTCCTTTCATAAAAATGCCGGGATCCGGTCAGTCCCCCGTTGGGATAACGAGATCTGTCGGGGTATATTTTAACAGAAAGGGAAAAAGAAAGCCAGTATCTTGCAGACCACAAAATAATACGGTTTTTACACAAAATCTTTATGGACAGAAGTGACAGGGCTGTTATAATAAAGGTACAGAAAACGTGACGGGACAGATCACCGGAAATCAGGGGCGAAGGCTCTGGCGGCGGCCGGATATACGAAAACCGTGCAGCAGGAAGAACAATACCAGAAAAAGCCCGGATCAACATGAAAAACAGGAGGATACGAAAATGGGAACAATCAAAATTCCAGCAGCAGAAGTGCTGAAAAAAATCTATGGTGAGACAGAGGAGAGCAGTGCTCGTTATACAAACCTTGCAGTGAATTTCGAGAAGAAATATCATCACGACAAGGCTGAGTTTTTTACTGCTCCGGGACGTACAGAGATCATTGGCAACCATGTTGACCATAACGGCGGACAGATCATTGCCGCAAGTATTGATCTGGATACTATCGGTGCAGCTTATCCAAACGGAACTAATGTGATCCATATGATCAGTGAAGGTTACAGACAGGAAGTAGTTGTAGACCTTGACAAACTCAGCACAGAAACTTATACAAAAGGTACCGATGCTCTTGTCGCAGGTATCATGGAATATATGAAGAAGAAAGGCTATGCGACAGGTGGTTTTGATGCTTATGTTTCCACAAAGGTTATTGCAGCTGCCGGTGTAAGCTCTTCTGCATCTTTTGAGATGCTGGTATGCGCAATTACCAACTACTTCTTCAACGAAGGAAAACTGGAGTACGGCGAGTATGCGAGGGCCGGCCAGTATGCGGAGAATGTTTACTGGAAAAAAGCTTCCGGTCTGATGGATCAGATGGCAATGCGCTGCCGGCGGCCCGATTCTGCTGGATTTCTCTGATAAGGAGAATATCAGCTGCGAGAAGATCGCCTTTTCCTTTGAGGATATGGGATGCAGACTTGTGATCGTAAATACCGGAAAGGGTCATGCAGATCTCAGTGAGGAGTATTCTTCTATTCCTATGGAGATGCGAGAGGCTGCAAAGGCTATGGGTGTGGAGCTTCTTTGCGAGTCCAATATGGAGAATCTTCTTGCTCATGTTAAAGATATCCCGAATGACCGTGCGGTTCTTCGTGCGATGCATTTTTATGAAGAGAACAGACGTGTTGCAGATGCAGTGAAGGCTGTTGAGAATAAAGATGGTGAGGGATTCCTTCGTCTCCTTGAGGAGTCTGGCAATTCTTCCTGGGAGTGGCTGCAGAACTGTTATTCCCTGCAGAACTGTAAGGAACAGAAGATCACACTCAGCCTGGCGCTTACCAAGCTGTTCCTGAATAAGATCGGAGCAGGTATCTGCAGAGTTCATGGCGGTGGTTTTGCAGGTGTTATCATGTGTGTCCTTCCAATTGAGAATGCAGAGGAATATGTGGAGTATATGGCACAGTATGTAGGACGTGAGAATGTTTATCCTATGAATATCAGAAGCACTGGAGCCGTTCACGTTGAGTAACTTGTGATAAATATCGGAAGATCTGCTGAATTTATAAAAAGTCCGGAGTTTGCGGCTTTTGCCGCTGAAACATCCGGACTTTTTTAATAAAAATTTTATGGTTTGTTTCTGATTTGATTTTGCCAGTCATGATATAATGGGGAAAATAAAAGAGAGGTTTGATCATATATATGAGCAGAAGAGAATTTCTGGAGATTTTGAGAAGTCAGCTGTCCGGTCAGATGTCACAGGGAAAAGCTGCGGCACATGTGCGTTATTATGAGGATTATATCCAGTCTCAGGTCCATAATGGACGGAGCGAGGAGGAGGTACTTGCAGAACTTGGCGATCCAAGGCTGATCGCAAGGACTCTTATTGATACCGATGACGGAACAGAGGTTTATGATGAGTCCGGGTATACAGAAGAAAGTTATGGAGCAGATGATTATGCAGACAGCAGTGCCGGAAGTACGACCGGCAGGACAAGAAGTTACAAACTGGATCTCAGTACCTGGTATGGAAAAGCAATTGTGATCGCAGTTGCTGTAGTGATCGTGATACTTTTGACAACAGTTTTGGTAGCTGTTGCACCTTTTTTGATAACTTTTGGTGTCATTCTGTACCTGATCTCATGGTTCAGAAAAAGAAAAGCGTAGATACCGGATGATCCGCATAAAATCCGAAAATATTGAAAAGGCCTGTTTGTTAAAAAAATATTTATTGAAAATGACATAAAAAATGCAGATAAACTCTTGAAATATAGTGAAAATTACGGTATAATGCATCACAACAAGTAAAGAGAGTGTCTGAAATGTATAAAACAGACAGTGCCATTGAGAAGAGAGAACGGCAGAAGGAATACATCGAAAGATGTGTTATTTCTGTCGCTTTTTTTATTGGCTTTTGAGAAGAAGGTGATCGTATCAGATTGCCTTGTTAAAACGCTTGCTATTGTGCAAAATATATAAAATGATGCACTATACAATGGAAATAATTATCAAAAGTTAATGAAAAAATATTGAAAAAATCAAATTTAACTGTTGATTATATGTAAAATATGTGTTATCATTTGGTTAAAAGTTGGTAAATATAACAATACATGAATGCAGAGGAGGGTAGCAGGAGGGCATTTTGATATGATACATTGGGGTAAAGCCCGGAAGATATAACGGAAGTATTTTCCGGCAGGATGTGTAAAGGGCAACGTGATCAGAACTGTTGCAGATATGGGGGACCGTAATAACAGGACTGATCAGAAGTACACAAATTTATGAAAAGCAGGTGATATACAATGAAAAGTAAAAAATCTTTTTTCAGGACAGTAGAGCCATATCTCTATCTGATTCCTGTAATGATCCTTTTTATACTGTTTGTATTCTGGCCGTTTGTTAAGACGATTCAGTTAAGTTTTGCCAGAACCACACCTCTTGGTCAGGTGGCACAGTATGTAGGGCTAGACAACTATACGAATATTTTTACAGATGGAACGTTCCTTAACAGTTTGGTGACAACACTGAAATTCTCTGTTATGCGAGTTATCCTTTCTATTGTGCTCGGTTTTATACTGGCGATCATCAGTACAGAGAAGATCAGGGCAAAGGGATTTTTCCGTACTGTATATGCACTTCCGATGGCTATTTCCGCAGCAGCGGCATCTGTAGTGTTCATGTTTATTTTCCACAGCTCTCTGGGTATCCTGAACAAGGCTCTCGGAACTCATATCGGATGGCTGACAGATAAGAAATATGCACTGATCGCAGTTACGATCGTTAGTGTATGGATGGCGATCGGTATGAATTTCATTTACCTTACTGCAGCGATCCAGAGTGTACCGGCTGAACTTTATGAGAGCGTTGCGCTGGATGGAGCGAATTTCTTCCAGAAACACCGCCATGTAACAATCCCGTCAATCTCTCCGACACTGTTCTTCCTTCTTATTATCAACGTTATCAACTCCGTACAGGCGTACGCAGAGTTCAAGATGATGACCCAGGGCGGGCCGGCAGAGAGTACCAACGTTATCGTGTATGAGATTTACCAGGAGGCATTTATCAACAGCCGTTTCGGTGTAGCCTGTGCAGAATCCGTAGTTCTGTTTGTTATTTTGATTATCCTGACTGCACTGCAGTTTAGACTGGAAAAGAAGGTGACCTACTGATGAAAGAAAAACCATATGTAAAAGTGGCGATGTATGCGCTGAATATTATTTTTGCAATTATTATTATCGTTCCTGTTATCTACTGCTTCAATGTTAGTATGATGGATCTGAAAGAGATCTACGGCGGAAAGTTCTGGCCGTCTCATCTGACCCTTGAGAACTACACAAGAGCATTCCAGCTGGCACCGTTCTTTACTTTCATTAAGAACTCACTGATCGTATCCGGTGTTATCACATTTGCTCAGGTTGTCACAGGTGCTCTTGCAGCTTATGCTTTTGCAATGATGGAATTCAAGGGCAAAAAAGTCCTGTTCTATATCATGCTGGCAACCATGATGATCCCAAGCCAGGCGATCATCATCGCAAACTACCTGACAATCGCTGACTGGGGTATCCGTAATACATACGCAGCTTTGATCCTTCCGAATGCAGCGGCAGCTTTTGCGGTATTTAACATGCGTCAGGCATTCCTGACACTGCCGAAGGAGATCCATGAGGCAGCTGAAATTGATGGATGTACAAACTTTAAATTCTTATATACCATCGGTGTTCCACTTATCAAACCATCACTTGGTGCTCTGATCATTTATGTATTCCTTCAGAGCTGGAACTACTATCTGTGGCCACTGCTTGTAACAGACAGTGTAAATATGAGAACAGTTCAGATCGGTCTTGGTATGCTCCAGGGTGCTGAGGCAACAGACTTCCGACCGGTTATGGCTGGTGCCATGGTTATCCTGATCCCGTCGATCCTGGTATTCATCATTGGTCAGAAACAGATGATCAGTGGTCTGACTGCCGGTGCTGTTAAGGGTTGATCTGATGAAATAAGCAGTAGTAAAAACGTTAATTTATCCGGTCTGTATTGGGGCAGACCGGAACCAATATAAAAGGAGGGTTTCTATATGAAAAACAAAAAATGGATGGCGATTCTTTTAGGAGGAATCATGGCAGCATCTCTGGCAGCTCCATGCTCAGTAAGCGCGGCTGACAAAACTACCATCACATTCTGGCATGCAATGGGTGGTACAAACGGTGAAGTGCTTCAGCAGATCGTAGATGATTTCAACGCATCTCAGGATGAGATTGAAATTAAAGCTGAGTATCAGGGAACTTATGATGACACCATCACAAAACTGAAAGCAGCTATGCAGAGTGATTCTGGTCTTCCGGATGTCTGCCAGATGTATGATGTTGGAACAAAATTCATGTATGACAGTGGTTCTGTCATCCCGGTAGAGGACAAATTCGAATCCACAGGTTATGATAAGAGTTCCGTTATGGACGTTATCAGCAGCTACTATACAGTAGATGGCAAACAGTATGCAATGCCATTCAACGTATCCACACCTATGCTGTATTACAACAAAGACGTATTTGAGGCAGCAGGTCTTGATCCTGAGACACCGCCAACAACTTACGATGAGGTTCTTGAAGACTCCAAGAAAATCGTAGAGAGCGGAGCAGCTCCGGTTGGTTATTCACAGGCTATTTACGGATGGTTTTTTGAACAGCAGCTTGCAGGACTTGGCTTAACATATGGAAATAATGACAATGGACGTACAGAGGCAGTTACAGCTGTTGATTTTGACTCCAACGGTGGTGGCCTTAAAGTATTCGATATGTGGAAAAAACTGTATGATTCCGGATATTTTGAAGATTACGGAACAACAACAGCAGATACCCAGACAGCATTCTTCTCCGGACAGGTTGGCATGATCATCGAGTCTACCGCTATCCTGAAAAATGCAGTTGATTCTTCTCCGTTCGAAGTTGGTACAGGATATCTTCCGAGAATCGAGAAGAATGATGAAGGCGGCGTTATCATCGGTGGTGGTTCTCTGTGGCTTACAGATACAGGAAACGAAGCAAATGAAGATGCAGCTTGGAAATTCATCGAGTACATCACAACTCCTGACGTACAGGCTAAATGGTCCATGGGTACAGGATACTTTGCGATTAACGAGAAAGCTTATGAGACAGATGATATGAAAGCTTACCTCAAAGAGAACCCGAACTTCGAGACAGCTATCAATCAGCTGAAAGATTCTCCTGTAAACGCAAATACAGCAGGTGTTCTCTCCGGTGTACAGACAGAAGCCCGTCTTACATTCAACGAGATCATGCCTCAGGTATATGATGGCAAGCTTACAACTCAGGACGCTGTTGATCAGCTTGCAGCTTCTGTAAACAAAGCGATCGAGAACTATAACGAGTCTATTAAATAATCAGAATGCCCTCTGATCAGTAGATAGAGCAACAGATAGGGATACCGCCGCCGGGCGCCGGTATCCCTGCTGTTTTACATGCTGTGAGACTACAGATAATGTATATCCGGGGTGATCATATGAAAAAACTGTGTAGTGAGACGGACGGAGTAAGTCCGGCTGACTAGACAGCTTTCGAATGGAGTGAGTGTGGCCTGCGGCGTTCGTGCAGGGTAAAATGAAGTGATGCGCGATTGGCGTTATCACCGGCAGAAAATAATGTTACAACAGGAAAGGAGCAAATTTATGGGCGGAATTCTCGGAGCATGTAATGCAATATCGGATTATTTGCACACTTTAAATATGGGATCGACGCTGTTTCGGCTGATTCTTGCGATGTTTCTTGGATGTCTGATCGGTATTGACCGTGGAATGAAGAAGCGTGTGGCAGGTGTAAAAACACATATGATCGTCTGTATGGGGGCAACTCTGGTTATGATGACGGGCGATTTTATCCATGTATATTCTAATGGGGCAGGAATCGGAGATACTGCACGACTTGGCGCACAGGTTGTCAGCGGAATCGGTTTTCTCGGAGTAGGAACCATCATCGTGACCGGACAGAGACATGTATCCGGTCTTACGACAGCAGCCAGTCTTTGGACCTCCGCGTGCATCGGACTTGCTGTGGGGATCGGCTTTTACAGCGGTGCGATCTTTACCACGCTGGGGCTTATTCTGGTGTTCAAATATGCGAAATATATAGAGGTTTATGTGGAAGAGCATTCCAATACTTATGACGTATATATGGAGTTTGAAAATGAAGATAAGATGAGTATGGTCATAAAGAAGCTTCGGGAAGAGGACATCCTGATCTCCAACGTAGTTATCATCAAAAAGAGATCCAAAACACAGAGTGTGGTGATCCAGGCAACAATGGAGGCTGCCAAATGGAAAGCACGCCATACTGTATTTCGCGAGGTAAGGCAGCAGGAAGGAGTTATTTCCGTGGAGGAAATATGATCGGGAATACAATGAAACTTATCATGTTTTTGATGAAGTTAAGAGTATGTTAAAGAAAAAACGATATATTTTACGAAAAATGTACTTGAAATGTGAAGAATAGTCTGATATAATGAGTACAAAGTGAAGAGAGAATCTGATTCAGTTTGCTGAATACAGAGAATGCTATTGAGAACAGAGACCGGCATGAAGACACATGGATAAGTGTGTTTTTATGCCGGCTATTTTTATGCACAAATGTTAATATTTCAAAAGGATTACAAGGGTTACAGCATAAAAATAATGGCATATTCACTTGAAAGATTGCTGTTCGTAAGCAGTACTCCTCGCAGAATATTTACCTGCGGACGGCAATGCTTGTGTTGCAACGGATATTCTGCTGTTTCCGGCGCAGAGAAAGCCGGGGACAGTTCAGAAGATCCGCAAACAGGAAAGGAGAAACAGATCTATGTATGATGTGATCATTATCGGAGCAGGAGTTTCCGGAGCGGCAGCGGCGAGAGAGCTTTCAAGATATCGGCTGAAAATCTGCGTTCTGGAGCGAGAAGAGGATGTATGCTGTGGAACTTCCAAGGCAAACAGCGGAATCGCTCATTCCGGTTATGATGCAGAACCGGGAAGCCTTATGGCGGAACTGAATGTGAAGGGCAGCAATATGATGGGACAGCTTTCGAAGGAACTGGATTTTCCTTTTAAACAGACTGGTTCGCTGACTGTCTGTACAACTGAGAATGGAATTGCCATGCTGCATAAGCTGTGTGAAAGAGGAATGAAAAACGGAGTAGAGGGACTAAGGATCCTTGACAGAGAAGAAGCACTTGCCATGGAGCCGAATCTGTCTGATCAGGTGCTGGCAGCGCTGTATGCACCGACAGCCGGAATTGTCTGTCCCTTTGAGCTGAACATTGCAATGGCAGAGAACGCATATAACAATGGCGTGGAATTTAAATTTGACACAGAAGTAAAGAACATCCGAAAACAGGAAAATGGTTTTGTTGTGGAAACCTCAAAGGGTGATTTTGAGACAGGCTGTATCGTCAATGCTGCCGGTGTCTATGCGGATGTTTTTCATAATATGGTAAGTGAGAAAAAACTGCATATCACTCCTCGTAAGGGTGAGTATATGCTTCTTGATAAAAGTGCAGGAACACATGTGAATCATACGATCTTTGCGCTTCCAAATAAGAACGGAAAAGGAGTTCTGGTAACACAGACTGTTCACGGTAATCTTCTGATCGGGCCTACAGCTACGGATCTGGAGGATCGGGAGGAAACAGCGACTACATCAGAGGGAATGGAGGAAGTAAGTGCCAAATCCCGGAAAACAGTAAAGGATATTCCACTGCGGAAGGTGATCACAAGCTTTGCAGGACTCCGTGCTATCGAGGACGGTATGGATTTTGTGATCGAAGAGGTGGAGGATGCACCCGGATTTATCGATTGTGCAGGGATCGCATCACCGGGACTTACCAGCTCACCGGCCATTGGCTGTATGGTTGCTGATATCGTAAAAGAAAAATTACATCCGGAAGTAAATACGGATTTTGATCCGGTGAGAAAAGGGATCCTGGATCCGTCAGAGCTTTCTCTGGAAGAAAGAAATGAGCTGATCAAAAGATCTCCGGAATATGGAAATATCATCTGCAGATGTGAGATGATCTCTGAGGGAGAGATCCTGGATGCGATCCGAAGACCTCTTGGAGCGAAATCCCTGGATGGAGTAAAACGTCGTACAAGAGCAGGAATGGGAAGATGTCAGTCAGGTTTTTGCTCTCCCAGAACAATGGAGATCCTCAGCCGAGAGCTTGGCATTTCCATGGAGGAGATCACAAAAACAGGCGGAGATTCCAGACTGATCGAAGGAATCAACAAAAAAATTGCAGAGGAGGGCGAGAACCATGAATGATAAGATTATGGTGAAGAGAGATATCGTGATCATAGGCGGAGGCCCTGCAGGACTGGCAGCAGCCCTGGCTGCAAAGAAAGAGGGAGCAGAGAGTATCCTGATCCTGGAACGTGATAAGGAACTGGGCGGGATCCTGAATCAGTGTATCCATAATGGATTTGGCCTTCATACATTTCAGGAGGAGCTGACAGGACCGGAATATGCGGCACGTTTTATCCGGATGGTAAAAGAGCGGCAGATCGAGTACCGGCTGAACACCATGGTCATGGATATCAGCCAGGATAAGGTGATCACTGCCATGAGCCGCCAGGAGGGAATGTATCAGATCCAGGCAAAAGCTGTGATCCTTGCCATGGGCTGCAGAGAGAGACCGCGAGGTGCACTGAACATTCCGGGATATCGACCGGCAGGCATTTATTCAGCAGGAACAGCACAGCGCCTTGTAAACATGGAAGGATTTATGCCGGGAAAAAAAGTAGTGATCCTGGGATCCGGTGATATCGGACTGATCATGGCCAGACGTATGACGCTGGAAGGCGCAGAGGTTAAGGCAGTGGCAGAGCTGATGCCATATTCCGGAGGCCTGAAGCGAAATATCGTGCAGTGCCTGGATGACTTTGGAATCCCGTTGAAGCTTAGTCATACAGTGGTTGACATAAAAGGAAAAGAGCGCGTGGAAGGAATCACTCTTGCAGAGGTAGATGAAAACAGACGCCCGATTCCCGGTACAGAGGAATTTTTTGAATGCGATACGCTTCTTCTTTCTGTTGGTCTGATCCCGGAGAATGAGCTTTCCGGACAGGCAGGTGTGAAGCTGAGCAATGTGACTTCCGGACCGGTGGTAAACGAAAGTCTGGAGACAAATGTAGAAGGTATTTTTGCCTGCGGAAATGTTCTTCATGTTCATGATCTGGTGGATTTTGTTTCGGAGGAAGCCGGCAATGCAGGAAGAAATGCGGCTCTCTATGTAAACAACAATGGAGAGGACAAAATACCGGAAGAGATAAAGATCACGCTTTCGCCCCAAAACGGAGTCCGCTATACAGTGCCGTCTGAGATCCGTATCGGTCACATGGCGGAGGAGCAGCTGGTCCGCTTCCGTGTGGGAAATGTATATAAAAATTGTTACATCCGTGCATATCTGGATGGAGAACGGATCTTTTCCAGAAAAAAACAGGTGGCAGCACCCGGAGAGATGGAACAGATCAAATTGAAAAAAGAGCAGCTTCTTTCCATTCTGGAAGGAAAACAGAAACAGGATAAACATGAACTTGTGATCCAGGTGGAGGAGTGATGAAAATGGAAAAAAGGAATCTTACTTGTATCGGATGTCCTATGGGATGCGCCCTTCTGGTGGAAATGGATGGAAAAGAAATCATTTCCGTCACAGGAAATACCTGTAAAAAAGGTGCGGAATATGCAGTGAAGGAAGTGACAGATCCGACCAGGATCGTGACAACGACCGTTCGTGTGAAGAATGGAAGCATGCCGGTGGTGTCAGTAAAGACAGCACAGGATATTCCGAAAGGAAAGATTTTTGACTGTGTGGAAGCGCTGCGGGATGTATGTGTGGAAGCGCCGGTTCAGATCGGGGACGTGATCCTGGAGAATGTAGCAGGCACAGGCGTGGATATCGTGGCTACAGGAAATGTGAAGCAGATCATACAGTGATCTGCAAAGGATATATATGGCAAACTATATGCTTATAATATGTCAGCCCTCCGGCAGACAAAGCGAATAAAATAAACCTGAAAAGGCTTTTTTATCGCTTTGTTTGTCATGAAATAAAATATACAAAATGCACAAAAAATATTAGCGTTTAAAAGAATAATTAATTAAAAAATAACAAAAAAATATATAAAAACCGATAAAAAATGTTGAAAATAAATAAACACTATGATATAATCAGAAATATGAATTAGCAAAAATGCTCACAACGATGTAATGCATTGAATGGAGGATGATTAGAATGAAAGTATTTGGACATCGTGGTTTCAGCGGAGAATATCCGGAGAATACAATGCTGGCGTTTCAGAAGGCTGTGGAGGCTGGTTGCGAGGGGATCGAGCTTGATGTACAGCTGACCAAGGATCTGGTTCCGGTGATCATGCACGATGAGAAGGTTGACCGTACCACAGATGGAAACGGGTATATCTATGATCTTACATATGCTGAGCTGTGTAAACTGGATTGCAGTTATCCGGATAAGTTTGCCGGAAAATTCGGCAGACTTCAGATTCCGACTCTGAGAGAGTATTTGGAGTGGATGGCAGAGGAGGAAGATCTGATCACAAACATCGAGCTGAAGAACAGTGTTTATTATTATGGTGGTATGGAAGAGAAGGTCATTGATATGATCTGCGAATATGGTCTGGAGGATCGGATCATTCTTTCCTCTTTCAATAACGCATCCATTGTATTGTGCAGACAGAGTGATGAGACTATTGCAGGAGGCTTTCTGGTAGAGAAATATGTGGATAATGCAGGGGTTTATGCAAGAACCTGTGATGTGCAGTATTATCATCCGAATCTGGAATATCTGAAGGAAGAACATGTACGCAGCTGTTCCCAGAACGGGATCGGGGTGAATGTCTGGACTGTAAACGAGGAAGAGGATATGAGAAGGATGAAGAAATGGGGAGTAAACTCCATCATCACCAATTATCCGGACAGAGGAAGAGCAGTGGCAGATGAGGATTGACACTGCGATGTAAAGACGCTTTCTGTGAGGCACATACAGGAGGCAGGCTAAATTTGAAATCTCCGGCAGGAGGGGGTCCTGCTGCAGATCTATATAAGTAAAATAAAAAAACTATAATAATGTATATGGAGGATTTTTACAATGGAGAAAGAAACAAGACCTTTTATTCCTTGGCAGCTCGCAGATGATTTTATGACAGCTGTATTTGAGAAAGTAGGAGTTCCGGAAGCAGACGCAAGACTTTGCTCTGATGTACTTCTTGAGAGTGACAGACGTGGAATTGAGAGCCATGGCTGCAACCGTTTCAAACCGATCTACATTGATCGTATCAAAGCCGGAATCTTAAATCCGGTAACAAAGATTGATATCATCAAAGAGACACCAACAACTGCAGTTATTGATGCCAACGATGGTATGGGAATGGTAGCCAGCAAGAAAGCTATGGATATGTGTATCGAGAAAGCACATAAGTATGGCATGGGTATGGTTGCAGTTCGTAACTCTTCTCATTATGGAATCGCAGGATACTGGACAGGTCTCGCAACAAAAGAGAACATGATCGGTATCAGTGGTACAAACGCAAGACCGTCCGTTGCACCTACATTTGGTGTTGAGAATATGCTCGGAACAAACCCGCTGACATTCAGCATGCCTACAGATGAGCCATTCCCGTTCATGCTGGACTGTGCAACATCTGTTATCCAGAACGGCAAGATCGAATACTACGCACGTATCGGACACGATACTCCTAAAGGTCTTGTTATTTCCAGAGAAGGTGAGGAGCTTACAGACAGCGTTGAGATCCTCAAGAAGATCCGCAGCAAACAGGCTGCACTTGCTCCTCTCGGCGGATTTGGCGAGACAAACGGAGGATATAAAGGATATGGATACTCCACAGTTGTTGAGATCCTTTCCGCAGCACTTCAGTCCGGTATCTTCTTAAGAGCACTGGAAGGAAAGAATGAAGATGGAAGCATCCGTCCATATCATCTTGGACACTTCTTCATCGCGATCGATACAGAAGCATTCATGGGCGCTGAAGCATTCAAGAAAACATGCGGCGATATCTTAAGAGACCTGAGAGGATCTGAGAAAGCTCCTGGACAGGAACGTATCTACACCGCAGGTGAGAAAGAGTACGATGTATGGATGTATCGTAAAGATAAGGGAGTTCCGGTAACGGAGGCAGTTCAGAAAGAGTTTATCGGACTTCGTGATGAATTCGGACTTACACAGTTCAAATTCCCATTTGAGAAATAATATTTCTGAGCCAGGCAAGTCATTGCGACTTGCCTGGTTTTGATGAAATTATCAGTTACTGGCCACGGAGTGAACAGTAACAAATATCGACATATCTGGTAAAACTGTCTGGCCTTTGCAATGATAAACTGTTACAATAGAAGTAATATCTTCGGATAATGTGTGAAGATACAACTATATTGTGTGAACATTGCGGAGGGCAAACAGATGGATAGAGAATTTCTGGACGCGATCGAGGCAAACCCGATCATAGCGGCAGTGAAAGATGAACAGGGACTTTCAAACTGTCTGCAAAGAGAAGAACTTACTGTGATCTTTATCCTGTATGGAGATATTCGTTCTATCGGAGAGATCGTAGAGCGGATCCATCAGGCAGGGAAGATTGCAATGGTACATATTGATCTGATAACCGGATTGAGTTCAAAAGAGGTATCTGTCGATTATATTTGTGAGGATATTCATGCAGATGGAATTATTTCCACCAAAGCATCGATGATCAACAGAGCAAAAAAGCTCGGGATGTATACCGTCCTGCGCTTTTTTCTCATTGATTCCATGGCGATCAAGAATATTGAAAATCTTGGAAACCAGCATGAGCAGCTGCCGGACGTGGTTGAAGTTTTGCCAGGGCTGATGCCGAAGATCCTCAGAAAAATATGCAGAACAAGCAGGGTACCTGTGATCGCAGGTGGTCTGATTTCTGATAAAGAGGATGTAATGGGAGCGCTGGGGGCGGGGGCCACAGCAGTTTCCACTACGAATCAGGGGGTATGGGAGCTTTAGGCTGCATAAGCTTTGATGATGCGGTCAAGAAATGTATTGGAGGATTTTTATATGGCAAAATATGTTATGGCGCTGGATTCCGGAACAACCAGCAACCGCTGTATTCTTTTCGATGAAAACGGAAGGATCCGCAGTGTGGCACAGAAGGAGTTTATCCAGCATTTTCCAAAACCTGGCTGGGTAGAACATGACGCAGGTGAGATCTGGTCTACACAGCTTTCTGTTGCAAGAGAGGCAATGAATCAGATCGAGGCAACTGCAGAGGATATTGCTGCGATCGGTATCACCAACCAGAGAGAGACAACGATCGTCTGGGATAAGAATACAGGACAGCCGGTATACCATGCCATTGTATGGCAGTGCAGAAGAACTTCAGAATACTGTGACAGTCTGAAGGCAAAGGGCCTTGAGGAGAAATTCCGTCAGAAAACAGGACTTGTTATTGATGCGTATTTTTCCGCAACCAAAGTGAAATGGATCCTGGATAATGTGGAAGGTGCACGTGAAAGGGCGGAGAAGGGAGAACTTCTCTTCGGTACCGTGGAAACCTGGCTGATCTGGAAGCTGACCAAGGGTGCTGTTCATGTAACCGATTATTCCAATGCATCCAGAACCATGATGTTCAACATCAATACTCTGGAGTGGGATGATGAGATCCTGGAGGAGCTGAATATTCCGAAGTGTATGCTTCCGCAGGTAAAAGAGTCCAGCGAGATTTATGGTGAGACAGATCCGTCCTTTTTCGGTGGAAGAATCTCGGTGGCTGGTGCGGCCGGTGATCAGCAGGCGGCGCTGTTCGGTCAGGCCTGCTTTGAGAAAGGTGAGACCAAGAATACATATGGAACCGGTGGTTTCCTTCTGATGAATGCAGGAGATAAGCCGGTATTTTCCAAGAACGGACTGGTTACGACGATCGGATGGGGCCTTAACGGAAAGATCACTTATGTTCTGGAAGGTTCCGTATTTGTTGCAGGTGCTGCGATCCAGTGGCTCCGAGATGAGCTGCATCTGGTGGATTCCGCTTCAGACACGGAATATTTTGCAGGAAAAGTACCGGATGCAAACGGGTGCTATGTTGTGCCGGCGTTTACAGGACTTGGAGCTCCGTACTGGGATCAGTATGCGCGTGGTACGATCGTAGGTCTGACCCGTGGTGTGAATAAATATCATATTATACGTGCAACTCTGGAATCTCTTGCATATCAGGTTAATGATGTGCTGGAAGTTATGAAAGCAGATGCCGGAAGTGATCTTGCAGTTCTCCGTGTAGACGGCGGAGCAAGTGCCAATAACCTTCTCCTTCAGATCCAGGCGAATATCAGCAATGTAGCTGTAGAGCGTCCGGAATGCATTGAGACAACCGCACTTGGAGCTGCTTATCTTGCAGGTCTTGCCGTAGGATTCTGGGAAAGCAAAGAAGCGGTTCTGGAAAGCCGTAATGTGGAGCGGATTTTCCGCACACAGATTGATGATGCGAAACGGAACGCAATGGTAAAAGGCTGGAGAGCAGCGGTAGGCTGTTCCAGAGACTGGATTAAAAAGATCCAGTAAAAGACAAAAAAGAAAAGTCATGCAGTGGGACAAGAAAAAGGATGTCCTGTGCATGGCTTTTTTGCGCCGCCGGAACTGCTCTGTGGCAGACCGATGTAGTATGGTGTTCGTGCGGAAAAACCGCTGGAACTTACAGAGTAGTCAGATCGATTTTGTAATCGTCGGAACCTTCTCCGTCTGCAGTGTAATAAGCTGCTCTTTCTTCTGCATTTACATAGATGTGGAGCTCTTTGCCCTTAAGGCCTTTTGCTTCTGCATCTTTCTTAACAGCTGTCTCAAGGTCGGCAACTGTGATGGATGTCTCAAAAATTTCAAGTGTGATGCCGCTGATCTTATGGTTCTTTACAGTGTTCTTAACTTCTTCTACTACTTCTGGTGCCTTGGCTGCTACAGTCTCGGTTGCTTTCTTGACTGCTTTTACAGTTTTTTCAGCTGCAGGTGTTTTCTCAATCTTCTCTACAGTTGATTTCACGGTAGCTTTGGCTTTTGTGGTTGCGCTCTTCAGGTTGCTTGTTGCTCTGCTGTTTCTTTTTTTCTCCATAATGGAACACTCCCTTCCACATATTTCTCTGACGGAACGGCTCCGCCGGAATATGTACCCGTCTACAGTATCATGAATCCGCGGGAAAGTCAAATTTTTGTATGGGTGTTGCATTTCAGGCGCGGGTCGTATAAACTGGATTACAGTGAAATTGCCGGGTTACGATGGTAAATATATTCAGACAGGGGTACAGATATTGAAAAATATTCAGGAAGATATTAAATCAGGAAAATTTAAACAGGTATATCTCCTTTATGGAGAGGAAGCTTATCTGAAACAGCAGTATAAAAGAAATCTGGTGAAAGCACTCAATCCGGATGACGATACCATGAATTTTGCCAGATATGAGGGGAAAGGCATCGATATCCGGGAGCTTATAAGCCTTTTTGACACCATGCCTTTTTTTGCGGATCGAAGGACCGTGCTTCTGGAGGATACCGGCTTTTTTAAGAACAAGTGTGAGGAGCTGGCGGATTATATGAAGAATCTTCCGGATTATCTTTATCTGGTGTTCTGTGAATCTGAGGTTGACAAGCGAAGCCGTATGTACAAGGCTGTGAAGGCGTGCGGGAGTATCGGAGAATTTAAGCAGCAGGATGAAAAGACGCTGATGCGATGGGCTGCAGGAATCCTTGGGAAAAATGGCCGTAAGATCACGCAGAGGGATGTGGAACTGCTTTTGTCCATGACAGGGACCGATATGGGAAACCTGAGAATGGAACTGGAAAAGCTGATTTCCTATACAGAAGGAAGAGAAGTGGTGACTGCGGCGGATATCCAGGCTGTCTGTACCACACAGACAACCAATAAGATCTTTGATATGGTACGTGCTGTTACTGAGAAAAATCAGAAACGTGCTCTGGATCTGTATTATGATCTTCTGACGCTTCGGGAACCGCCGATGAGGATCCTGTTTCTTCTGGCAAAACAGTTCCGCCAGATCTGTCTCACAAAGAAACTGTCCCAGGAAGGGCTTTCGCAGACAGAAATTGCGTCCAAACTGGGAGTACCTTCGTTTGTTGTGCGGAATCTGGCTTCCTGTGCCAGATCCTACACAGTGGAAGAACTGGAAAATGCAGTACGGGATTTCGTGGATGCAGAGGAAGCTGTGAAGACAGGTACACTGGGAGATGTGCTCAGTGTGGAACTTCTGATCGTGAAATACAGTTCGGCGAGAACAAAAAGTGCATGATTACCATTTTCATGGCGTAGGATTTTGCCACAGAGTTCTGCCGTTATCTCTGAGCCATTTTTCGTATGTTTTATATTCCGGCATTACAGATGCCACCACTGCGTAGAAAGCGGGAGAGTGGTTCATTTCTTTCCGGTGGGCAAGTTCGTGGACAACAACATAATCAAGAACCTTTTCCGGAGCGAAGATCAGACGCCAGTTGAAGTTTAAGTTTCCTTCACTGGTACAGCTTCCCCAGCGGGTTTTCTGCTCCCGGATGGTAATGCGGCCGTAGGTTACGTCCATTTTTCTGGCGTAGGCTGCGGTTTTTCTTTTGAATATTTTGCGGGCAGATTCCATATAATAGCTGCGGCGGAAATCAGAGAGGGGATGAGATATCATAAAAAAAACTCCTTCAGAAATATATATACAAAAAAGACAGTCGCTGACGGTTCGACTGTCTTTCCTTTTACTTATAAGCTTATAACTAAAATATTCCGTGGTCTATTACGCAATGCTGTTGACAGCTTTGGAAAGACGGGAAATTTTTCTGGCGCAGTTATTTTTGTGGTAAACGCCCTTGGATGTAGCTTTGCTGATTGTGGAGATTGCGTCCTTAAGAGCAACCTCTGCAGCTGCCTTATCCTTATTCTCAACTGCTGTCTCAACTTTCTTGATGGAAGTCTTAACTGCAGAACGGATTGCTTTGTTTCTTGCAGCCTTAGTTCTGTTAACTAAGATTCTCTTCTTTGCGGATTTAATGTTAGCCAATTCGTACACCTCCGATTCCTAAAAATATAATATAAATTACATTCACAGGAACAGACACGGGCGCTCCTATGAAACATGCTTATATATATTATTATATGTGAAACAGAATGTCAAGATATTTTTCAAAAAAATTACGGAAAAATGACAAAAAAATACCAGATGATGTGGATGCAGGAGAAAAGGATACATATTTATGGGAAAAAGGGAAATAATGAAAACGAAAACACCGAAAAATGTGGCTTTCATGGCGATGATATGATCGGAAAGCAAGTGGGAGCGGAAAGAGTTTACGATTTTACAGAAAAAGAGGATGAGAGTATGACTGGAAGGAGCAGAATCAGAACAGACCTGGCTCTAGAAGCAACAGAGCGCTTTCAGGAGGAAAATGTAGAAGTACATGGAGTAGAGATCCAGGAAAAATATGATGCGGAAAAAGACGTCCGGACGACTGTGGTACGGATCACAACAGAAAACGGAGCCAGAACCATGGGAAAACCGCAGGGGACATATATCACCATTGAAGCGCCGGATCTTTCTGTTCCGGATGAGGATTATCACAGGGAGATTTCAGAAGAAGTGGCACATCATCTCCGGGAACTGATCGATTTGGGACGGCAGCAGTCAGTTCTGGTGGTTGGACTCGGGAACCAGGAGATCACTGCGGATTCTCTTGGACCACGTGCGGTTTCCGGTCTTCATATGACAAGGCATGTGATCCGGGAGTATGGACTGAAGTCAAATGCACATATGAAAATGCATCAGATCAGCGGAATCGCACCAGGAGTGATGGCTCAGACCGGAATGGAAACGCTGGAGATCGTTCAGGGGGTCGTTTCCGAAACAAAGCCGGATGTGGTGATCGCCATTGATGCACTGGCTGCCAGAAGTACAGCAAGGCTGAACCGTACCATTCAGATCACGGATACCGGGATCAGTCCGGGTTCCGGAGTTGGCAATCACAGAGAAGGTCTGAATGAGGAAAATCTCTCTGTCCGTGTGATCGGGATCGGTGTGCCTACGGTGGTAGATGCGGCTACCATTGTCCATGATTCCATGGCAGATCTTCTGGATGCACTGGAGGAAGAAGAACAGAAGGAATTTCTGGAGGAAATGATCTCGCCGAAGCTTTATACCATGTTTGTGACACCGAAAGATGTAGATGAAACCGTGCGCTATTTAAGTTTTACCATTTCTGAAGGACTGAATATGGCATTTTCTGATAGTCTAATCGAGGAGGACAGGTCATAAAATACCATAGAGGTGATCGTGGGTGACGAATATCCAGAAGGCATTCTGTGTGGTTTTGAGCCTGATCTTTCTGTGCGTCGTGGCTGCACTGCCGGGGGATTTTTTCAAGCATGGTGAGATCTACAGACAGCTGCCGCTGTATTGCTTTCTGGAAAAGAAAGCTTTGCAGGAGGAAAACGGGCAGGACCGTGAAACAGAGATGCTTTTGCAGGAAAAAAATGCAGAGCATCTGGGGGAGGAAGTGGAAGCGGAAAACCGGAAAGAGCAGGAGGCGCTTCTTCTGGCGGAGGCGGAGAAGGCAGAGGAAAAAGAATCGCCGGAGTCCGTACAGAAGCCTTCTGACAGTGCCGAAACCAAGAAAACTGATGGAAAGCAGAAGGAAAATGTGGAAAAGAAAGATGAAATAAAAAAAGAGACAAGTCAGAAAAAAGAGAAAACGCCGGAAATTACGAAACCGGAAGATACCCCGTCAGAGAGCACTCCGACAAAAACGGCTCCAAAAGAAAAGAAGACCTCTGGCGAAGAAGCCGGAAAAACTCAGGAAACCGTGGCACTGCCTCATCCGCAGATCGATCTGTCTCCTGCGAAACTGGCAGATTTTGATTATGTGATGAATCAGTTTTTTATCCTGGATTCCAATACGGAGACGAATGCACAGCAGATTTGCGGAACCAGATTCCTGAAAGAAGATCTTTCCATAAAACAGGACCCGGAGGTGCCACAGATCCTGATCTATCACACCCATTCCCAGGAAACGTTTGCAGACTCCAGAGAAGGACAGGTGGAAGATACCATCGTTGGAGTGGGCGACCATCTCGCGGAGCTGCTTGAAAAGACATATGGTTATCGGGTGCTTCATGTGACAGACGCTTTTGATATGATGGGCGGGCAGCTGGACCGGAGTAAAGCATATGATTATGCAAGAGCTTCCATAGAAAAGGTCCTGGAGGAGAACCCTTCTGTTGAAGTGGTGATCGATCTCCACAGAGACGGCGTGCCGGATGACCGTCATCTGGTGACGGAAATAGACGGGAAACCAACAGCGCAGCTGCTTTTTTATAATGGGTTGAGTTATACGGTCAACCAGGGAGCGGTGAGTTATCTGCCCAATCCTTACATAGAAGAGAATCTGGCTTTTTCTTTTCAGCTGGAATACCAGGCAGCACAGTACTATCCAAAGCTTTACCGGGGAATTTATCTGGCAGGGCTTCGTTATAACCTTCATCTGAAGCCCCGGGCCCTTCTTCTGGAAGCGGGTGCACAGACCAATACTGTGGAGGAAGTCCGAAATGCCATGGAACCTTTTGCAGATATCTTAAACAGAGTATTGAAAGGCAGTGACAAAAACGGCTAAAATATGATATGATAAAGAGCAGTATGGAAAAATATGCTTTGTGAATGAAAAGCGTGAAGTGACTACATTTACAGGCATGCAGCAGAGCGGAACAGGAATGTCCGTCTGATGCAAGAGAAACTTAAGGAGGATTTCCTGAATGATAGACCAGAGTAAAATTCGAAATTTTTGTATCATTGCACATATTGACCACGGAAAATCAACACTTGCGGACCGTATCATCGAGATGACAGGACTTCTCACGGAGAGAGAAATGCAGGCCCAGGTTCTGGATAATATGGAACTGGAGAGAGAACGTGGAATCACCATCAAATCCCAGGCTGTCCGTATTGTATACAAGGCCAAGGATGGAAATGAATATATTTTTAACCTGATCGATACCCCGGGACATGTAGACTTTAATTATGAAGTTTCCAGGAGTCTTGCAGCCTGTGACGGCGCGATCCTTGTTGTAGATGCTGCCCAGGGAATCGAGGCTCAGACCCTTGCCAACGTATATATGGCGCTGGATCATGATTTGGATGTGGTTCCGGTTATCAATAAGATCGACCTTCCAAGTGCGGACCCGGAGCGTGTTATCAATGAGATTGAGGATGTGATCGGGATTGAAGCCCAGGATGCACCGCAGATTTCCGCAAAGACAGGTCTGAACGTGGAACAGGTTCTGGAGCAGATCGTAAATAAAGTTCCGGCACCGCAGGGAGATGTGGATGCACCTCTGAAAGCCCTTATCTTTGACTCTGTTTATGATCCTTATAAAGGTGTTATCGTATTTTGCAGGATCAAGGACGGCCGTGTAAAAAAGGGCACGAAGATCCATATGATGGCTACCGGATTTACTACGGAAGTCGTAGAAGTAGGATATTTTGGCGCTGGACAGTTTATTCCCTGTGATGAACTGACGGCAGGTATGGTCGGCTATATTACTGCCAGTATCAAGAATGTGAGGGATACCCGTGTGGGTGATACCGTAACGGACGCAGACAACCCCTGTGCGGAGGCACTTCCGGGATATAAGAAGGTAAATCCGATGGTTTACTGCGGACTTTATCCGGCAGACGGTGCCAAATACGGCGATCTTCGTGATGCCCTGGAGAAACTTCAGCTTAATGATGCGTCTCTTTATTATGAGCCGGAGACTTCCGTTGCTCTTGGCTTTGGTTTCCGTTGTGGGTTCCTTGGGCTTCTCCATCTGGAGATCATCCAGGAACGTCTGGAGAGAGAGTATAATCTGGATCTTGTAACGACCGCACCAAGTGTTATTTATAAAGTTTACAAAACCAACGGCGAGGTCATCGAACTGACCAACCCGACTAATCTTCCGGATCCGTCTGAGATCGAATATATGGAAGAGCCGATGGTGAAGGCTGAGATTATGGTAACTACAGAGTTTATCGGTGCGATCATGGATCTCTGCCAGGAGAGACGTGGCCAGTATAAAGGCATGGAATATATGGAAGAAACCCGTGCACTTCTGAAATACAGGCTGCCTCTGAATGAGATCATTTACGATTTCTTTGATGCACTGAAGTCACGTTCCAGAGGATATGCGTCCCTGGATTATGAGCTGGATGGTTATGAAAGAAGTGAGCTTGTGAAACTGGATATCCTTGTGAACAAGGAAGAGGTGGATGCCCTTTCCTTTATCGTTCATGCGGATACTGCTTATGAGCGTGGCAGGAAGATGTGCGAGAAACTGAAAGATGAGATTCCGAGGCAGCTCTTTGAGATCCCGATCCAGGCAGCTATCGGAAGCAAGGTCATTGCCAGAGAGACAGTAAGAGCCATGCGTAAAGACGTTCTTGCCAAGTGTTATGGCGGAGATATTTCCCGTAAAAAGAAACTTCTTGAGAAACAGAAGGAAGGTAAGAAACGTATGCGTCAGGTTGGTAATGTGGAAATTCCGCAGAAGGCATTTATGAGTGTCCTGAAGCTGGATGATAAATAGGAGATGACTTTTTGGGAAAAAATATAAAAAGACTGTTTCTGGCAGCAGGACTTCTGGCGATGACCGGAATCCTGCTTACCGGATGCGGTTCAAAAAAGAAAAACGCGGAAGATGAAAGTGTGATCAAGATCAGTATGGCACCGGAGCCGACCGCAACACCAGATCCGAAAACGGTAGATCCGGATGCCGTGACAACCAACGGTAATCTTACTATGGTAAATGAGTATCTGGCTGAAAACGGCGGAGCGGCACTGGGAACAGATGCCGTGACACCAACACCGGCAGCTTCCGACGGAAGCGGGAATAATACGGATGAGACCGGATCAGATTCAACATCCGGGGATGGTACGGATACATCCGATACCGGAGACGTTGCTGATGATGGCAGTGATGCCGGAGATGATGAAAGCAGTTATGATACCGGCGATGGAGATACCTCGCAGTATGACGAAACTGACAGTTATGCGGGTACAGAGGAAGGAGACATGGATGAAGAATAAGGCGAAGAAGCCTATGGAACTCTATGTTCATATTCCCTTTTGTGTGAAAAAATGTGATTACTGTGATTTCCTTTCAGGTCCGGCGGGAAAAGAACGGCAACGGGAATATTTCCAGTCTCTTGGAAGGGAAATCGCTGCTGTTCCGGAATTTCCGGACAGAGAGATCACCACGGTTTTTATTGGCGGAGGAACACCTTCCGTTCCGGATCCTGCTCTTATGGGAGCAATTCTGGATCAGATCAGAAATAAGTTTTTTATGGCCCCGGATGCTGAGATCACCATCGAAGCAAATCCGGGGACTTTATATAAAGAAAAACTTCAGGAATACCGGAAGCATGGAGTGAACCGGTTAAGTCTGGGATTGCAGTCTCCACAGAATCGTGAACTGAAGATCCTTGGGAGGATACACACCTGGGAAGAATTTCTGGAGAGTTTTTTCATGGCAAGGGAAGCGGGATTTTCCAATATCAATATTGATCTGATGAGTGCGATCCCGGAGCAGACCTATGAAGACTGGGAAAAAAATCTCCGTACAGTGGCAGAGCTTTCACCGGAGCATATTTCCGCATACAGCCTGATCGTGGAGGAAGGAACTCCATTCTGGGAACGGGAGCTGGATCTTCCGGATGAAGATACGGAGTACCGCATGTATGAAGATACGGCAGCAATTCTGGGAGAATACGGATTTCATCAGTATGAAATTTCCAATTATGCGAAAAAGGGCCTGGAGTGCCGCCATAATAAAGGATACTGGCAGAGGACGGATTATCTGGGACTGGGACTTGGAGCTTCTTCTCTTGTGGACCATGTGCGGTTTTCCAATACGGATAATATGGAAGAATATCTCAGAAACAGTGCGTTTCCGGAAAAAATCCGCTGTGACAGGGAAACACTTACGGAGGCGGATGAAATGGCGGAATTTATGTTTCTGGGGCTGCGTATGACAGAGGGGGTATCTGTGCGTGAATTTGAGGAATATTTCGGAAAAAATATGGAGAGTATTTACGGAGAGGTTCTGAAAAAACATTTTGCCCTGGGAATGCTGAAGAAGAAAAATGACAGGATTTTTCTGACAAGAAGAGGAATCCATGTAAGCAACGGAGTGATGGCAGATTTTCTTCTGTAGCGGATTTTGTCGATTTTTTCACCTTGACGAACGAATGTTCTGATTGTATACTGTAAAAAACAAACAGAAATTTTACAGCAGAATGAGAGACAGATATTCTGCTATAGAAGAAAATACCGGAAGATTTTTGTATGGCCGGGCAGAGTAGGAGGCTTTCATGTCAGCAGAAGTGAACGATAAGAAGCGTTTTATCAGAATACGCGGAGCGAATGAGAATAATCTTAAGAATCTCAGCGTGGATATTCCCAGAGACCAGTTCGTGGTACTTACCGGACTCAGTGGATCCGGTAAGTCATCCCTTGCGTTTGATACGATCTATGCGGAAGGTCAGAGACGTTATATGGAATCTCTTTCTTCCTATGCGAGGCAGTTTCTTGGACAGATGGAGAAACCGGATGTGGAGAGTATCGAGGGACTTCCTCCTGCGATTTCCATTGATCAGAAGTCAACGAACCGGAATCCCCGTTCTACTGTGGGAACGGTAACTGAGATCTATGATTATTTCCGCCTTCTGTATGCCCGTGTGGGAGTCCCTCATTGTCCGAAGTGCGGCAGAGAGATCCGGAAACAGACAGTGGATCAGATGGTAGATCAGATCATGACGCTTCCGGAGCGTCAGAAGATACAGCTTCTTGCGCCGGTGGTACGTGGCCGTAAGGGAACACATGCCAAGCTGCTTGACCAGGCCAGAAGAAGCGGATATGTAAGAGTTCAGATCGATGGAAGTCTTTATGAGCTTTCCGAGGATATCAGCCTGGATAAGAATATCAAGCATAACATTGAGATCGTTGTGGACCGTCTTATCGTGAAACCGGGAATTGAGAAACGTCTTTCGGATTCTATTGAGACTGTGCTGGAGCTGGCTGATGGTCTTCTGGTAGTGGATACCATGGACGGAAAGCTTCTGAATTTTAGCCAGAGCTTTTCCTGCCCGGACTGTGGTATCAGTATTGATGAGATCGAGCCGAGAAGTTTTTCTTTTAATAATCCGTTTGGTGCCTGCCCCAAGTGCCTGGGCCTTGGATATAAGATGGAATTCGATATTGACCTTATGATACCGGATAAGAAACTGAGCATCAATGAAGGTGCGATCACGGTTCTTGGCTGGCAGTCCTGTACCACACAGGGCAGTTTTTCAAGAGCGATCCTGGATGCACTGGCGAGAGAATATAACTTTTCTCTGGATACCCCTTTCTGTGAATATCCTAAGGAAATCCAGGACATCCTGATCAACGGTACCGGTGGTCACTCCGTGAAAGTTTATTACAAGGGTCAGCGTGGAGAAGGTGTTTATGATGTGGCATTTCCGGGACTGATCCGCAATGTGGAGCAGAGATACCGGGAGACCGGTTCCGAGACTATGAAGCAGGAATATGAGAGTTTCATGCGGATCACTCCATGTACCACCTGTAAGGGACAGAGGCTGAAGAAGGAGTCTCTGGCAGTGACTGTGGCAGATAAGAATATCTATGAAGTGACGAACATGCCTGTGGAGAGATTACAGGGATTTCTTCGTGACCTGAAGCTTTCCGAGCAGCAGGAACTGATCGGTAAGCAGATCCTGAAGGAGATCCGTGCCAGAGTGGGATTTCTTGCGGAAGTTGGTCTGGAGTATCTTTCCCTTGGAAGAGCTACCGGAACTCTTTCCGGCGGGGAGGCACAGAGGATCCGTCTTGCCACACAGATCGGTTCCGGCCTTGTTGGAGTTGCCTATATTTTGGACGAGCCAAGTATCGGTCTCCATCAGCGGGATAATGACAAGCTTCTGGGAGCGCTGATGCGCCTTCGCGATCTTGGCAACAGCCTGATCGTGGTCGAACATGATGAGGATACCATGCGCGCGGCGGATTGTGTAATCGATATCGGTCCCGGTGCCGGTGAACATGGCGGACAGCTGGTTGCCATGGGTACAGCTGAGGATCTGATGAAGAACGAGCAATCGGTAACAGGAGCTTATTTAAGTGGAAGACTTAAGATTCCGGTGCCGGAAGTACGTAAAGAGCCAACAGGTTTCCTTCATATAAAAGGTGCGGCAGAGAATAATCTGAAGCATATCGATGTGGATATTCCGCTGGGTGTCATGACCTGTGTCACAGGAGTTTCCGGCTCCGGTAAGAGTTCACTGATCAATGAGATCCTTTATAAGAGACTGGCAAGGGATCTGAACCGTGCCAGGATAATTCCTGGTAAACATGATGATATTCTCGGGATTGATCAGCTGGACAAGGTGATCGATATTGATCAGTCTCCGATCGGAAGAACGCCCCGTTCCAATCCGGCAACTTATACCGGTGTTTTTGACCAGATCCGTGATCTGTTCGCAGCAACTGCAGATGCCAAGGCGAAGGGATATAAGAAGGGGCGCTTCAGTTTTAATGTGAAAGGCGGTCGCTGCGAAGCCTGCAGCGGCGATGGAATCATCAAGATCGAGATGCATTTCCTTCCGGATGTATATGTGCCATGTGAGGTTTGTAAAGGAAAACGCTACAACAGGGAAACACTGGAAGTGAAGTATAAAGGCAAGAGCATTTATGATGTACTGAATATGACGGTGGAAGAGGCACTGACATTCTTTGAAAATGTGCCGTCAATCCGGAGAAAGATCGAGACCCTTTATGATGTGGGACTTTCCTATATCCGCCTGGGACAGCCGTCTACAACCCTTTCGGGAGGAGAGGCTCAGCGTATCAAGCTTGCCACGGAACTCAGTAAACGAAGCACCGGGAAGACCATATATATTCTGGATGAACCCACGACAGGCCTTCATTTTGCGGATGTGCACAAGCTGATCGAGATTTTGCGCCGTCTTTCCGAAGGAGGAAATACAGTTGTGGTCATTGAGCATAATCTGGATGTGATCAAGACAGCAGATTATATCATTGATATTGGCCCGGAAGGCGGTGACCGTGGCGGAACAGTCATAGCGCAGGGTACACCGGAAGAGATCGCTGCAAGCCCGGTCTCCTACACCGGTAAATACGTAAAAAAATATCTGGAACAGAAATAACGGGTAAAAGTCCTTTTCAATTCCGAAGGTTTTGTATATAATGAAGTGCGGGAACTGTCCGGCAGACGCAGATAGATCAGGTTTTGCCGGATGAAAGATAGAACAGAACAAGTCAGAAATGTGTCTGCACGGGAATTTTGCAGACGCAGGCGGGAGGATTTATGCCGGCAAAAGATATCGGAATCGATCTGGGAACCAGAAACAGTCTGGTGTTTTCTACAGGAAGGGGAATCGTTTTAAGAGAGCCTTCTGTAGTTATTTATGATAAAGATACAGAGAAGATCAGGGCAATCGGAGAGGAGGCCAGACAGATGGCCAGCCATTTAACTTCCAATATGGAAGTCATATGGCCGATCCGTGGCGGTGTGATCGTTGATTACAATGTTATGGAGAAGATGCTGAAATATTTTATTTCCCAGGCTATGGGACGAAGAGCGTTCCGTAAGCCGAGAGTCAGCATCAGTGTTCCGAGTGGTATTACAGAGATTGAGCGTAAGGCTATGGAGGAAGCAGCATATCAGTCCGGAGCCAGGGAAGTATTTCTCGTGGAAGAACCTATTGCGGCTGCGATCGGTGCGGGAGTAGATATTACCAAGCCGTTTGGAAATCTGATCGTGGATATCGGTGCGGGAACTACAGATGTGGCTGTGATATCTGTAGGCGGAGTAGTTGTTTCTGCTTCGGTGAAAGTTGCAGGTGACAATTTTAACCATGCGATCATGAATTATGTAAGAGAGAAACACAGCCTCTTTATCGGAGAGGATGCAGCAGAAAATATCAAGATCAAAATTGGAACAGCCAGTGAAGAAGCAGACCTCCGGACTATGGAAGTGAAGGGAAGAAACATTATCACAGGTCTGCCGAAGGTGGCAACGCTGACGTCAGAAGAGATCAGGACAGCGTTGAGAGAGACAACAGGACAGATCGTGGAAGCGGTTCATGGTGTTCTCGAAAAGACACCACCGGAACTGGCAGCAGATATCATGGACAGAGGAATTGTCCTGACAGGTGGAGGTGCCATGCTTCATGGCATGGATACGCTGATCGAGCAGAAAACAGGAGTAAGTACGCTGACTGTGCAGGATGCCATGCTGGTTGTAGCTGCCGGAACAGGGAAATATGCGGAGATCATGTCAAGAGTATAAATTTACACCAGATAAGGCGCTGCGACAGCAGTGCCTTTTGATGTTATTACAGTGTTCCGATAATTAATGCATCATACTCGCAGGGGTATCTTTGATGCGTTAAGCATTTGAACCGCGATGCAGATGGAGAAGAAGATGAGTGAGACAGTTACAGGATATATAGATCATGTGATATTCCGAAATGAAGATAATGGGTATACCGTTATGGTACTGAAAGGAATGGAAGAGGGACAGGAGCTGACCTGTGTAGGCACATTTCCTGCGATCACACAGGGCGTGTCAATTGAAGCTTCCGGAAATTATACAACACATCCGGTATACGGAAAACAGTTTCAGATATCCTCCTATGTGGAAAAAATGCCGGAAGATGCACTTGCGGTGGAGCGTTATCTGGGTTCCGGTGCGATCAAAGGTATCGGTGCCGCATTGGCGGCAAGAATCGTCCGGCGGTTTGGGGATGATACTATGCGGATCGTGGAAGAAGAACCGGAACGGCTGGCAGAGATCAAAGGTATCAGCGAAAAGAAAGCCATGGAGATTGCGGAACAGATGACAGAAAAGGCGGATATGCGCCGTGCCATGATCTTTTTGCAGAAATATGGGATCTCTTTGAATCTGGGAGCGAAGATATACCAGAAATACGGACAGTCGGTATATGGTGTCCTTCAGGAGAATCCATACCGTCTGGCAGAAGATATCAGCGGTGTGGGATTTCGGATCGCAGATGATATCGCATCCAGGATCGGAATCCATACAGATTCAGATTACAGAATACGGAGCGGAATGTTGTATACTCTCCTACAGGCTTCTGGGGAGGGCCACATTTATCTTCCAAAGGAAGAGCTTTTTTCCAGAGCGTCCAGGCTTCTGGGAGTAGATGTTTCTTATATGGAGAAGCACCTGATGGATATGGTCGTGGAACGGAAACTGATCCTTAAGGAAACGGAAGAGGGAACTGTCGTTTATCCCAAACGTTATTATAACCTGGAACTGGATTCTGCAAGGATGCTGTGTGAATTGAATATTCTCTGCCCTGAGGATGAATACATGATCCAGAAAAGGATTGAAAGAATTGAGAAAGAGACAGGAACCAAGCTGGATGAAATGCAGAAACAGGCAGTGATATCTGCTGCCCAGCACGGCCTGTTTATTCTGACGGGAGGCCCGGGAACAGGAAAAACAACTACCATTAACGCAATTATCCGCTATTTTGAGGAAGAAGGAGCAGAACTTCGCCTTGCAGCTCCTACGGGCCGTGCTGCCAAGAGAATGACAGAAGCTACCGGATATGAAGCACAGACGATCCATCGTCTTCTGGAACTGAATGGTATGCCGGAGGGAGAGCAGGAAGGCAGAGCTGTTCATTTTGACAGAAATTTCGAAAATCCTCTGGAAGCAGATGTGATCATTATTGATGAGATGTCTATGGTAGATATTGCGCTGATGCATTCTCTTCTTCTGGCGATAACTGCAGGAACCAGACTGATCCTGGTGGGAGATGAAAACCAACTTCCAAGTGTAGGACCAGGAAATGTTCTGAGGGATATTATCCGCAGTGGCTGTTTTTCAGTAGTGGAGCTGAAGAAGATCTTCCGGCAGGCTTCCGAGAGTGATATTGTAGTAAATGCACATAAGATCAACCGCGGAGAACAGGTTACGATCAACAATAAAAGCCGGGATTTCTTTTTCCTGAAGAGATACGATGCAGATATCATCATTCGGGTTGTGATCGCGCTGATCCAGGAGAAACTTCCACGTTATGTTGATGCGAAGCCTTATGAAATCCAGGTTTTGACTCCCATGCGTAAGGGGCTTCTTGGCGTGGAAAGACTGAATCAGATCCTTCAGCGCTATCTGAATCCGCCAGATGAGAAGAAAAAAGAAAAAGAAATCGGGCAGCGCCTTTTCCGTGAGGGAGATAAGGTGATGCAGGTGAAAAACAATTATCAGCTGGAGTGGGAAATCCTCGGAAGATATAAGATTCCGGTAGATAAAGGAGTCGGGGTATTTAACGGCGATACAGGTATCATGACGGAGATCAATGAATTTGCGGAGACCGCTACAGTGGAATTTGAGGATGGACGTCAGGCGCAATACTCCTTTAAACAGCTGGAAGAACTGGAACTTGCCTATGCAGTGACCATACATAAATCACAGGGCTCGGAATATCCTGCGGTTATTTTACCGATTCTTTCAGGTCCAAGAATGCTGATGAACCGAAATCTTTTGTATACAGCTGTGACAAGGGCACGTAAATGTGTCACAGTAGTAGGAAGTGAAAATACCTTTGCGGAAATGATCCGTAATGAGAAACAGCAGCAGAGATACAGTTCACTGGACAGGAGAATACGGGAACTGGATGAAGCTGAGATCAACTAGTATAGCTACTAGTACAGCGAATATCCGCTTGGCTGTACTATAAGGAGAGTGCTATCGGGGAGAAAGGACTTTCTTGAAAAAAACAGCTGAAATTTTTCTGAATATGCTCTATCCGAAAAAATGTCCCATGTGTCATCAGATCCTGAAACAGAAGAACAGCCTGATCTGTTCCGGGTGCGCCGGAAAGATCCGGCCAAATGTGGAACCATTGTGCAAAAAGTGTGGCCGTCCCGTAAAAACAGAAGAGGAATATTGTCAGGACTGCCGTAGGGAACAGCATTATTTTTCGGAAGGCAGAAGTATATTTTCATACGGAGAGATGTGGCGGCAGTCTCTGGTACGGTTCAAATATTACGGGTGTCGGGAATACGGAGATTTCTACGCAAAAGCCATGAGTATTTATGGAAAGAAATATCTGGAACGCTGGAGACCGCAGCTTATCGTTCCTGTTCCGCTCCACCCCAGAAAGAAAAGAAACAGAGGATTTAACCAGGCAGCGTATCTGGCAGAACGGCTCAGTGGTTTCTGCGGGATACCCTGGAGGGAGGATGTGGTACGAAAAGTACGAAATACAAGATCGCAAAAGAAACTCAATGCCGCAAAACGGCGGCAAAATCTTAAAAATGCATATCAGGTAACTGCAGATATAACTGGATTATCGGTGCTGGTGGTGGACGATGTCTATACAACGGGCAGTACCATGGATGCCATGGCACAGTGCCTTCTGGAGGCAGGTGCAAAGGAAGTTTATTTCCTTACAGTATGCGCCGGAAGGGCGTGAAAGCCCTGAAAAAACACTTTTCATAGGTAGGGAACTATGCTACAATAAATTTGATTGCAGTTAAACAGTATAGCTGCATAAAGTGCGAAATACGAACTATATATCAGGAGTTTCCTGATAAGAAAGCTTATGAGGAGTTATTTATGGTAAATGAAGAAAAGGTGAAGGTCATGAACCGCCTTGCCATGTATGAACATGGAGAAGGCAGGAAATATCTTCCGGTGAGCAGATATTACCGGAGCGATTATATCGGCCTTGCACTGATCAAAAATTTCTTTCTGGTAACCATTGGCTATGTGCTTCTGCTTGCCGGAATTGCTGCGTATTTCAGTGAATATCTTATGGATAATGTGAATAAGATCAACCTGGTCGCAGTGGGGATTTATATCATAGTCGGATATCTGGGCATGCTGATCGTGTATTCTGTGCTGACTTATATTCAGTATTCTGTGAAATATCACCGCGCCAAGAAGAGTGTGAAGGAATATTATCAGGATCTTACCAGACTGGAAAAAATCTACGGACGGGGAGAAAAGAGAACACCGGTCCGGAGAAAATCGGGAGGACATAGAAAATGACAGCTTTACTTGAGATTAAACAGAATATCAAGAGGTTTTATGGAGAATATGAAGTATATATACTGCCGGTTCTGAAGTTCGCTCTGGCATTTGTCTATTTCCTCTGGATCAACAGTAATATGGGATATATGAAGCAGCTGGATAATATATTTGTAATTCTTGTACTGGCACTGGTGTGTGCTATTTTACCTGTATCCGTGATGATGTTCATCGGATTTGCCATGATGATCGGTCATTGTTATGCGGTGGGACCGGAAGTGGCCGGATTTATGCTGGTACTGATCCTGTTTATGATGATCCTGTTTCTTCGGTTCAGCGGATCTCAGAATCTTACATTGATCCTGACACCTCTTTCTTTTGGATTCAGTGTTCCTACACTCCTTCCACTGGGAGCAGGTTTACTTGGCAGTGCGGTTTCAGCACTTCCGGCAGGATGTGGTGTGGTGATCTATTATTTTATCCGTTTTGTACATGCACAGTCCGCGGCACTCAGCGATCAGGGAACAGAAATTGCCGAGAAGCTGAAACTGCTTTCGGACGGACTGGTCCAGAACTGGGCTATGTGGATCACAGTGATTGCTTTTGTGGTTGTTGTATTACTGGTGAATCTTCTCAGAACACGCTCTTTTGACTACGCGTGGAGAATTGCGATCATTGCAGGTGGTGTGGCCTATATTCTGGTTATTCTTGCGGGAGATTTTTGCCTGGATGTGACGGTATCAATGGTTCCGATGATCATATCTACAGTAGTTTCAGTTCTGATCGGGTTTGTACTGGAATTCCTTGTCTATGGCGGAGATTACAGCAGGACAGAACGGTTGGAGTATGAAGATGATGAATATTACTACTATGTAAAAGCGGTTCCGAAAGCATCAGTGGCAACTTCAGAGAGAAGTATCAAAAAGATCAATGCGGAACCTGTACGTGAAGAAAAAAAGAAAGAAGATAAAGTAGTTTTCCGTGAAGAAAATTTTCCGGAAAGAAAAGAAACACCTGTTACACAGAAACCGGATTTTGGAAGTCCGGTGAATGAGACACCACAGAAAATTGATGAGATTGACTTTGAAAAACAGCTGGAAGAATCATTGAAAGATCTTTGATTTAACCAAACTGCGGAGCAGTTATTTGGTGTAGAGCTACGTAGCGAAGCGGATCGCGAATATCCGCTTGACATATTTTTGCTGATGGTATTTTACTCAGGATGAGCGGAAAGAAAGGAGGAGACTTATGCAGAATATACTGACAGTTCTGACCGGATATCTGGGGAAGATTTCCCTCCCGGGACTTGGGGTTATTGATATTATTGAGATTGGACTGATTTCTTTCTTTGTATATCAGTTTATGGCCTGGATCAAATTTACAAGAGCATATACATTGCTGAAGGGTATTCTGGTAGTTCTCGGTTTCATTCTGATCGCTTATATATTCAAGATGAATACGATCCTGTGGATCTTCCGCAATCTGGCCAATGTGCTGGTGATCGGTGTGATCGTAATTTTTCAGCCGGAATTGAGAAGAGCGCTGGAACAGCTGGGACAGAAAAAAATCGTATCAACCATCATTCCATTTGACAGTGGAAAGGAAGTCAAGGAACGCTTTAACGACAAGACGATCAATGAACTGGTTAAGGCATGTTTTGATATGGGTGAGGTTAAAACCGGTGCACTGATCGTTATCGAAGAAGAAATCCGTCTGGATGAGTATATACGTACCGGTATTAATATTGACGGAATTCTCACCAGTCAGCTCCTGATCAATATTTTTGAGCATAATACACCGCTCCATGACGGAGCAGTGATCGTGCGTGGCAATCGAGTCGTTGCGGCAACCTGTTATCTTCCGCTTTCTGATAATATGGAACTGAGCAAACAGCTGGGAACCAGACATCGTGCAGGCGTGGGAATCAGTGAAGCGACGGATTCTGTTACCATCATTGTTTCCGAGGAAACGGGGCAGGTATCGGTTGCTCAGGGAGGAGAACTTTCCAGAGGCCTTAACAGCAAGCAGCTTCGGGAAATACTTGTAGCAGCACAGAATAAAAAGGTAGTTGACAACAGCAAACTGAGAAATCTGCTGAAAGGGAGAGTGAAACATGAAGAAAAATCTGACTAAGAACATCCCTTTAAAGATCATGTCCGTGATCGTAGGTATTCTGGTATGGCTGATCGTGGTAAATGTTGACGATCCTATCATTACAAAGGGGTTTGTGATCTCCGATGTGCAGATCATTAATGAGGCTTATGTGGATCAGCTTGGACAGATGGTCATGCAGGATGACAGTGAAAATACAGTGCGTGTTTATATTACAGGTGAGCGGAAGACAGTCAACCGTCTCACCTCAAGTGATATTAAGGCAGTAGCAGATCTGCAGCAGGCGCAGTCTACAGACACGGATCCGGTCATGATTCCAATTACGGCCACCTGTGCAGGAGTACTTCCGGAGAATATCCGGGTATCTCCGCAGAATCTCAGCGTACACCTTGAGAAAAAGGTTACCAAAGAATTTGCCATTAATGTAAGCTGCGGTGACAGTAAGCCGGCACAGGGCCTGGAGATTGCATCACTTACTGCCAATCCGGAGAAAGTCAGAGTTACAGGGCCGGAATCACTGGTTGGTAAAATAGACAGTGTGAGTGTGGACGTAAGTTCCAAGATTGACGGGATCGATCAGGACACAACGATCACCGGAGCGGAACTGACGATCACCGACAAGAATCAGGATACCCTTTCATCGAATTCCATGAGTTATCTGAAGTTTGATAATAACGGAAAAGTAAATGTTACGGCAAAACTCTGGAAAGTACGTTCCGATATACGTATCAGTGCAGGATACACTGGAGAACCGGCGGAAGGCTACGTTGTAGACAGTGTTACAACAGTGCCGGAAACGTTCAGTGTTGCCGGCAGTGAGGAAGCATTGAACAGTTTGAAACTTCAGGGAAATACCATATATCTTGATAACGAGAATGTAGATATTTCAGGTAAGAGCAATGATGTGGAGAAGAAAGTAAATCTTGCAGAGCTTCTTCCGGATGGTCTGAAGCTGACAACAGGATCCAGTACGGATCTTTGGATTACGGTTAATATCCTGCCTGAAGGCAGTAAAATATACAATTTCCCGACGGAGGATATTAAGGTAAAAGGCCTGCCTGATAATCTGCAGCTGGCGTTTGAGGTTGCGGATGTAGAATTAAAAGTACAGGCAGAGGATGGCGATCTCTCGGGCTTTAATCTGAAATCGATAAGTGCGACTCTTTCCATGGATGACTGGGAAGAAGGCAGCTATGAAGTGCCGATCAAGATCAGTCTTCCGGATGGTTATAAGCTTCTGGAGGATGTGACTGCTGAGATCAAAATTTCCAAAGTTTCTAATGTTGACAGTGGAAACAGCCAGTAACATATGAGTAAAAGCATGTAAGGGAGACATAGGAATGTTAAGTTATAAGGTAACGGTCAGGAACCCGTCAGGGCTTCATCTCCGTCCCGCAGGACTTTTATGTGGCGAAGCGATCAAATATAAATCTTCTGTTACATTTCAGTACGATGGAGGCACAGCAAATGCCAAAAGCGTATTAAGTGTACTGGGGGCCTGTGTAAAAAGCGGAGATGAGATCACACTGATCTGCGATGGTGAGGATGAACAGGCGGCAATAGATGCGCTTGCATCACTTATCGAAAGTGGATTGGGCGAGTGATACCGTACAAATATATTAATTCATTAACACAGCAGCATGAGCAGGAGGGATTATTATGAAGAGAAGAGTTGTGGCAATCATGCTCAGCCTTACACTGTGCATGGGTGGTACTCTGGAAGCCGGAGCGACGGCTTTGAGCAGCCCGGATGTGCAGACAGCAGAGGCAGGCACTGGCTCAGAAGACAGCTTCAGTGATGAAGTCGGAGATGAGCAGCAATCGCAGACGGATGAAGACAACGACAGTACAGATGAAGTGGTAGTGCCGGAGAATCCGACTGAGACACCGGATATCACCGAGACACCGGACATTACTGAGACACCGGATATTACCGAGACACCGGATGTTACTGAAGCACCGGCGGAAGATCCGGCAGATGACTTTAATGCGGGAGATGTGGCTGAGCTGGAAGATCCATCTGTGAACAGTGCGGATGCGCAGAAAAATACAGTGGATGCAGGTAGTGCAGATGCGGCATCTGCAACTGCAACCGGAGCAGAGATCGTAAACGGTGTAGTCGTTGCCAAGGAAAACGACTGGGTCAGAGAGGGGGATTTCTATAAACTCCGTAAGAAGACAGCACCGGAGAGCACTGCATCCGAGGCAAAGGCAGCTGAGAATCCATCTGAAATCCAGACAGACAGCAGTGATTCCGGGGATAATGCAGGAGAGATAACTGAAGATACAGCAGATACTGTCGAAACACCGGAGGTATCTGAAGATACAGCAGATACGCAGAGTACAGAACAGCAGGATGAGGCTCAGAATACAGAAACAGAAGTGGCAGAACCTGCATCAGCAGATGAGAACACAGACAGCGCTTCCGGTGATCTGGACCTGGAGAATGAAGACGCAGCAGAAGCCTCCAGTACAGAAGATGCCGCAGGAACAACTGCTAAATATAGCTATTTTACAGCACAGGATGGTCTTCTGAAAATCAAGACCAATGGTCATACAGGATATTATCTGTTTAATGAGGATGGATATCTGGTGACAGGAAGAATGTCACGGGAACCTGGAACACCGGGATATGCAGGAACACAGAAGGTGGAATGGTATTTCCTCGAAAAGGATAAAGCAACTCTGTATTCCGGATATGAGAATGCTACGATCACCCCATGGACTTCCAACCTTGGTCAGCAGCAGAAGAACTACTGGCTGTGGACAGGAAAAACTTTCCGTTTTTATGATGCAGAGGGAAGCTATAAATCTGTAACTGATCTGAATCTCTATGGAAAGATCAAAAAGATCGGAAATGATTACTATACACTGGCAAGTAATGGCGCACCACGTAAAGGTACAATAAAGCTGAAAGCAGGTTCTACTACCTATGAATATTATTTTCAGCCGGCTTCCAAGGAAGGCGATATTCCTGGAAAACTTTTCTATGGTGGATGGACTTATGTGGTGAACAGTAAAGGTGAGAAACGTTTCATTTACTGCAGCCCGAAGACAGCTACACGTGGACAGATCATGAAACATGGTGTTTATGTATCTATGGTAATGTCCAAGAAATATCTGTACATGCTGAATTCCAGTGGCTATGTAATGAAGAGTACAATGGCGAAGGCTAAGAATCAGGACAATGCCTATTATGTCACAGACAGCCATGGTCGTGTATTGAAAAATAAACTTGTCAGATATAAAGGCGCCAGATATTATTTTGGCGGCAACGGAAGAAGAGCTACATGGACAAATTGCTGGCGTAACTGTGCGGGAGCATCAAACAGAATCTATTATTTTGGAAGCACCCCGGGAAAAGTTGTTGAGAAAAAAGGCTGGCAGAAAGTTCTCAACGCAAAGAAGCAGTTTTATGGATGGTTTTACTTTGACAGCAACGGAAATCACTATCAGAATAAAATGCTGACAGTAAAGAGCTCCGGAAGAAGTTATTATTTTAACAGCAAGGGAAAGCTTGCAAGTGGTAAAACAAAGATCGGTAATAACTATTACTTCTTTGCTACGTCCAATTCCAGTACACACAGAGGCTGGATGTATAAGAACACTCTGATTCGTTATCAGAATCGGTGGTATTATGCAGCTTCCAATGGTGTCCTGAAAAAAAGCGGCTGGAAGAAAGTAGGTAAATACTGGTATTATCTGCAGAATTACACAGTTGTAACCAATAAAAACATAAAACGAGGTTCTGTAAACGGTTATCTGGACAGCCAGGGACGTTTTTCAACAGGCTGGGTGATCTACAGTGACTATTATGATCAGGTAAGATATATCGATCCGGACAGTGGTTCCAAATATCTGACCAATACAAGACGCTGGATTGACGGTAAACTGTATTACTTTGATAAGAACGGATTCCGCCGCAATGACCTTACTTCCATCTACAGAGGACCATATTATCTGGAAGTGGATAAGACCAATGGTGTTATGACTGTTTATACAAGTTCCAATAAAACGATTCCGGTTAAGACGATCCGTGTTTCTGTAGGTCTTCCTGAAACACCTACATGGGATGGTACATACAGACTGTCCCGCAGCTTAAGATGGCAGCCTCTGATGGGACCATCCTGGGGACAGTATGGAACACATGTTGATGGCTGCGGACAGGGAGGAATTTTCATTCACTCTGTAGCCGGTTCCACAAAAAGCGTATACAACCTTCCGTCATGGGAATACCTGAAACTTGGTAATCCGGCATCTCACGGATGTATCCGTACCTGTGTAGCGGATGCAAAATGGGTATATGAGAACTGCAATGGAGCAACGATCCATATTTACAGCAGTGGTAAATACAGCAATACTGAGTCCTTCAAGGGACCGTTAGGCCGCAGACCACTGGCTACATTCCGTGGCAATGGAAGTTTTGATCCGACAGACCCGGAAGTTCCGTGATCTGGAAACAGAAGAGAATATTATTAACAGAAAGTACAAATGAAAGACTGGTGTCAGCCAATAAGGCTGGCACCGGTCTTTTTCCAAATATGGGTTTACTTTCCATTTAACAGTTAGTATAATAAAATCCAGGCAAAAATAAACATGGACAACAATATGGGGAAAGGGAGAAAAATGAAAAACTGGAAAAGATGGCTAGCAGCCGGCTGTATGGCGGCGTTGCTGGGAATAGGAACAATGGGGACTACAGTAATGGCCATGGGCGGCGGTGGAGTCGACCGCAGTAAGGCTGTTGCAGAAGAAGAGAAAGTGCCGGGGGCCAGGGCAACCAGCTCAACAGCAAGCTCAAAGGCATGGAAGAAGCTCAACGGAGTCTGCTATAACGGAAGCGGACAGAAGCTGGAAGGGGCTATTACAAGAGGAATTGATGTTTCAGAGTGGCAGGATACTATCGACTGGAGCAAGGTTAAGAAGTCCAATGTAGATTTTGCGTTTGTAAGAATTTCCTACGGACTGAATCATATAGATATGAAATATGATTACAATATGAAACAGGCCGAAAAGGTAGGAATGCCTGTTGGAACTTATATATACAGCCTTGCCACAACAACACAGCAGGCGATGAAAGAAGCACAGCTTGCTATCAAAAAAATGAATGGTTATAAGGTTTCCTATCCCGTGGTATATGACATTGAGTATGAGAAGATGAGAAGCCTTTCTTCCACACAGATCGCAAACCTTGCCAAGGCTTTCTGCAATGAGGTTAAAAAAGCAGGATATTATCCGATGATCTACTGTAATACAGACTGGTATGACAATAAGCTGGACTGGAGTAAAATGACCGGCTACGATGTCTGGCTGGCACGATATGGTGACACGATCCTTGCACCGAACAAAAAGAACTATAAATATACGATCTGGCAGGCTACAGATGGTGATGGTGGCGGATATCTGAAGAGTACGAAAGGACTGGTTTCCGGAATTCCGTCATATTCTACAGTAGACATTGATTTCGGCTATGTAGATTATACAAAGATCATTACACCAAGGTGGAGAGCCGTAACCAGCTATAAAGCATCCACCAAACCAGACACCTCCAATGGAAAAACCGGCTGGGTTACTGAAAATGGAAAGAAATTTTATTATGTAAATGGTGTTAAGAAAACCGGCTGGATCGAAGTCGGCGGCAAAAAGTACTACATCGACAAAACACTTGGAATGTATAAGAGCAAGCTGCTCAGAGACTCCAAGAATGTGGTCCGTTATGTGGACAGAAATGGAGTTCTCGTAAAGAATCGGTGGATAACTGTCAGCGGCAAGAAGTATTATTTTGATCAATATGGACATGCCTTAAAGGGAAGAAAGAAAGTAGGGCAGAATTATTATTATTTCCAGACGAAATATGGCTATATGATGAAACATGTGAGATACATGGACAGTAAGGACGATCTCTATTACTTTGGCGGCGATGGAATCATGGTAAAGAGCGTATTCTATACATGGAGCGGAAATAACGAAAGCCATACCTATTATTTTACTGCAAGTGGAAGAGCATGCAGATCCTGGCTGAGACATGACGGAAAGAAATATTATTTTGATCCGGAGACTGCGATCATGTACAAAAACTGTACGATCAAGATCAATGGAAAGAGTTATACTTTTGATGCAAACGGTGTATACATAACAGCGGCTGCAGCAAATAAACGTAAATAAATAAAAAACGGCAGTTACCGGCTGTACTGAAAAGCATAAGAGTTTTCGGATACAGCAGGCAATTGCCGTTTTTTTGTTGTAATTATAAAGTATAGATCAGAATACCCAGAATAATGATCAGATTACCAATGATTTTTCCACGGGTGATCTTTTCTTTCAGGATACGCCAGGAAAAGATCAGTACAAAAACATAGGCAGCGGTATCGATTACAGGACCAAATTTCATATCGACTCTTGTATAACACCAGGTATTGAGGAGCAAAACTCCGAAAAAGATGCCATAAGCCAGAATTACTCTCCAGTTCAGATATTCCCTGAGAGGATTTTTGTATGTGATATTGGCGCTCTGTTTCAGCAGAACCTGCGAAATTGCTGAAAAAAAAGTTCCTGCCAGCATGATCAGCATAAATGTTCTATTCATATCTCTGCACCATCCAGACTCCGACCAGAACGACCATGATACCGATGATGTTCTGAATCGACAGATTTTCATGAAAAATAATTACAGCCCATACCTGTGACCACAGAAGATAGACACTCTTGTTGGCGTAGGCCGTGGAAAGGGAAAATTTTTTGATTACCTGCTGCCACGCGATGGCGTAAATTCCACAGTTTGCGATCATAAGAAAAAGAAATAAATAGAGAAACGGGCTATTAAGCCCCTCTTTATTATAATAAACGGACGCAAGCTTGGAAAAAACGCTGGTGAGAGAAAACAGCAGGATATTCAGATGAAGCTGAATATAATCTTTGAGTTTTGTCATGTTTCCTCCATATAAATGTGATTGTAAACTGATAATCAATATATCGCATCTGTTCGTTTTATGCAAGAGAATGTTTCTGTGAAAAGTGCACAGCAACAACGGGTTTACAACAGGAATCGAAAATGATAATATTAAACGATAAGTGTCAACTGATACAAAAGAGAGGAAAAAAACTATGTGTCTATATTCAGTGGTTGTTCCTGTATACAATTCAGAACATACGCTGCAGGAACTGTACACTCGCCTGGAAAAAGTTTTCCGGGAAACAATAAAAGAAGAATTTGAACTGATCCTGGTAGATGACGGATCGAAAGACCGTTCTTTTGAAGTAATGAAAGAACTCCGGGAGAAGGATTCCCGTGTGAAGATCATCCAGATGGCAAGAAATTTCGGCCAGCATCCGGCACTTCTGTGCGGATTTGCCCATGCAAAAGGGGAGTTCATCGTAACGATGGATGATGACCTTCAGCATCAGCCGGAAGAGCTTCCGAAGATGATCAATGTCATGAATGAACGGGATGATGTGGATGTGATCATTGCAAGTTATGAAGGCCGGAAGCATAATCTGATCCGTAAACTGGGAACAAAATTATCCGTCTGGGCTACTTCCAAAATGCTTGGGAAAGACCCGAATCTTCAGATTACCAGCTACCGCCTGATCCGCCGTTTTCTTGTGGAAGCCATGCTGAAGACCAATACATATCTTCCGCAGATCGGCAATCTCCTGGTTTTAAGCTCCAATCGGATCATCAATGTGCCGGTACAGCATGCAGCCCGTGCCTATGGAAAAAGCGGATATTCTTTCCGCCGTCTTGTGAAAGACCTGATCTATGATATCACGGCCCATACGGCATTTCCGCTTCTTATGGTGAGGAACATCGGAATCGCAAGCTTTCTGGTAAGTCTTTGCCTGGCCATTTATTATCTGGTGCGTTATTTTATGTTTGGGATTTCTGTGGAAGGATGGACATCCCTGATGCTGGTAATGCTGGCATTCTTTGGGCTGACACTGCTTTCCATTGGAATTATCGGAATTTATCTTATGAATATCCTCAATGAGGCGAAGAAGATGCCACATTATGTGATCCGTCAGGAGGAAACAGACTGATGAAAAAAGAAATCGGTGGTTATCTGGAACTGGAAGAATCTACAGGTCAGGAATATTATCCTGAACTTTGTGGAGTAAACCTTGGGAGAACCGCACTTCTTTGGTTGATGGAAGCTCGAAACTGCAAAAAAATCTATCTTCCAACATATCTCTGCGATTCTGTGACCGGAGCCTGTGAAGAAACAAAAGTGGAAATAGAATTTTATCATATGGATGAAAAGTTATGTCCGCTTCTGCCGGAAAAGAAACTTCCGGATGGTGAATATCTTTACCTTGTAAATTACTACGGACAGCTGACCGATGACAGAATTCGGCAATATAGGGAAATTTACGGAAACATTATCGTGGATCATACACATGCATTTTTTCAGAAGCCTTTGCCTGGCGTGGATACTTTGTACTCCTGCCGGAAATTCCTGGGGGTCAGCGACGGGGCATATCTGTCAACGGATGCGAGTCTGCATCCGGAAAAGAAACCGCTGGATCATTCCATGGGAAGACTTGAGCACATTCTGGGCCGATATGAGTATGATGCCGGTACTTTTTACCAGAAGATGCTGGACAATGCGGCAGATTATCATGAGATGGAAATCCGCCGCATGTCACGGCTGACTGGAAATCTTCTCCGCTCTATGGATTATCCTTATATAAAAGCGAAAAGAGAAGAAAATTATCATCTGCTGACAGAACTTCTTCCGTCAGAAAGTATTTTTAATCAGGTAATTCCTGAGGGACCGTTTGCCTATCCCTATTATCATGAGGACGGGCTGGCACTTCGAAAATGGCTGGCCGGCCGGAAAATTTTTGTGCCGACCTACTGGCGGAATATCATCGATCATTTTGATGAGGATACCATGGAATATGACTGGGCCGCCAATGTCCTTCCTCTGCCCTGTGATCAGAGATACGGGGAGGAAGAAATGCGTTACATTGCGGATTCCATAAGAGAATGGGAGGAAACAAAAGCATGAAACACCGACTTCTGATACTGGGAACTCTGGGGGAATTTGTACAGCTGGTACAGAAATCCCGGGAAAAAGGATACTACACCATTGTCTGTGACGGATATCCGGATGGTCCGGCAAGGAAATTTGCGGACGAGGCGTATCAGATTCCGGTAACAGACACGGAAAGAATTGCAGAACTTTGCCGGGAAAAAGAAATTGACGGTATCATTACTTCCTTTTCTGACCTGCTTCTGGAATGTATGGTGAAAATTGCCGACAGGGCAGGACTGCCCTGCTATCTGAAACCGGAACAGCTTCCATGGTACCGCGATAAATCCGAGACAAGGGCACTTCTCCGGAAACTGGAACTGCCAACCCCGGGATTTCGAAAGATCCCTACAGCGGTGCTGGAAGATCCGGACAGAAAATCCAGGCTTAAGGAGCGGCTTAAAGGGCTTCGTTACCCGGTAGTCAGCAAACCGCTGGATAAATACGGTTCCCGTGGAATCTATATATCTGAAAATCTGGATGAACTTATAGAAGCGTCACAGAAAACAGCAGAATTTTCTGATATGCCGGAGATCCTGGTGGAAGAATATAACGATGGATATGAATTTAATATGATGACCTGGGTCCTGGATGGACAGGTTCATGTGATCAGTATTGCAGACCGTGAAAAAACATCGGTTGCAAAAGGCGAAATTCCCATCAGTACAAGAAATGTCTATCCGTCCAGGCTTATGGCAAAGGTAGAGAGACCTGCCACAGAACTTCTGCAGGCCTATATAGAAAAGACCGGTCAGAAAGACGGAGCGCTTTCCATGCAGTTCTTCTGGAAACCCGGGGAAGGAATCCAGGTCTGTGAGATTGCGGCACGTTTTTTCGGGTATGAGCATGAACTTACTGACATAGTATACGGATTTAATATGGAAGAACTTCTTCTGGCTTCTCTGTATGACAGAACAAAACTTCAAAAAATGCTCACAGACCATGACATACACAAACCACATTGCTGTGGCGCTGTGATCTATTTTCAGGGAAGACTGCTCACCATCGGAGATCAGTCGAAAGCTGTCCTGCTGGGACAGAAAAAAGAAGTGGAAAAACCGTGGATCTTTTATAGAGAAGGAGAAACGGTGATCGAACATGGTCCGAATCCATATCTGGCACTGTATTACGTAAAAACGGAAAACCGTGAGGAAATGGATGAACTGACACAGGAATTTTACAGGGAAATGCACATTCTGGATCCATCTGGAAAAGAAGTGGCATATCAGAATCAGATCCCCGATTATACACCTGCAGAAAAATAGGCATTGAATTTACAACATGAGTGTGAGAAAATGAAATGTACAGTTAATAAAGAAAAACCATGAAAAACAGAAAATAAAGAGGAAATACATGATTGATTTTAACAGACCTGCGTTTACAGGTAAGGAATTTGAGTATATCCGGGATGCGGTAGAACGGGGAATGCTCTGTGGGGATGGAATCTACACGAAGAAATGCTCTGCATGGATGGAAAAACGTTTTCATGCCGGGCATGTAATGCTGACGACTTCCTGTACCCATGCGCTGGAGATGGCTGCATTTCTTGCGGATATCCAGCCAGGTGATGAAGTGATCATGCCATCGTATACCTTTGTGTCAACGGCAGATGCATTTGTGCTGCGGGGAGCGAAGATCGTATTTGTGGATATTCGGCCGGATACCATGAATATCAATGAAAAACTGATCGAACAGGCGATCACAGAAAAAACAAAAGCAATCGTTCCGGTTCATTATGCAGGTGTAGCATGCGAGATGGATACGATCATGGACATCGCCAGACGCCATAATCTGAAAGTTGTGGAAGATGCGGCTCAGGGTGTGGATGCCTACTATAAAGGAAAAGCGCTTGGAACTATCGGGGATTTTGGCTGCTACAGCTTCCATGAGACGAAGAACTATACTATGGGAGAAGGCGGCGCGATCCTGTTTAATGAGGACCAGTACCAGGAGAAGGCGGAGATCCTCAGAGAAAAGGGAACGGACCGCAGCAAGTTTTTCCGCGGACAGGTAGATAAATACCGGTGGATGGATTACGGTTCCTCCTATCTTCCAAGTGAGCTGAATGCGGCGTATCTTTATGCTCAGCTGGAACAGCATAAGAAGATCAGTGACAAGAGAATGCAGATTTATGATTTTTATAATGAAAATCTGAAGTTCCTTGCCGAAGAAGGAAAGATCGAGCAGCCTTATGTTCCAAAAGAATGTACGCATAATGCACATATGTACTACATAAAAGTTCACGATATCAAAGTACGTACACGGCTTCTGAAATATCTTCGGGAGCGGGAAATCTGCAGCGTGTTCCATTATGTACCCCTTCATTCCGCACCCGCAGGAAAGAGATTCGGAAGATTTTCCGGGGAGGATGTTTATACAACAAAAGAAAGCGAACGGCTGATGCGTCTGCCAATGTTCTATAATCTTGACATGGAGGATGCGAAACGAGTCGTGGATGCAATTGCTTCTTTTGATGGATTCTGATAGAAGAAGGGGAGAATTATGAAAAAAATTAAAAAAGTATTTATGATCCTGGCAGCAGTCAGTGTGGCGCTGATGCTTCCGGTACAGGCTATGGCAGCGGTGGATCTCAATGCGAAATATGACATCAGTACCAACCAGATCCAGGGATGGCCGGCCGGAGCCGATATCATTTCTGACACGGGCGTTCTGATGGACGCGGATACGGGTGTGGTTCTTTATAATAAAGGCGCAGATGAACAGCGTTATCCTGCAAGTATCACCAAGATCATGACACTTCTGGTGGCGGTTGAGAATTCCAGCATGGATGAACAGGTAACATTTACACAGACGGGTGTACAGAATGTAAATGCGGATTCCAGTAACATTGGCACGCAGGTAGGCGAAGTCCTGTCCATGAAAGACTGTCTTTATGCACTGATCATTAAATCGGCCAACGATGTTGCTGCACAGATTGCTGAGCATATCGGTGGCACGGAGCAGGCGTTTATCGATATGATGAACCAGCGAGCTCAGGAAATCGGATGTACGAATACACATTTTGCCAATTCCAGCGGACTTCCGGATGATAATCATTATTCCTCCGCAAGAGATATGGCTCTGATCATGAGGGAAGGTCTGAAAAATGACGATTTCCGTACTGTGATCGGGACTGCGGATTATACGATCCAGCCTACCAATATGAATGCTCAGCAGAGAGTTCTGCATACGCACCATCCAATGTTCGCGCCGGAAAGCGGATTTTATTATCAGGGATGCATCGGTGGAAAAACAGGAACTACAGTTGCGGCAGGCCATACCCTTGTTACTGCGGCTACAAGAGATAATACAACGTATATTGCAGTGACCATGAGGGCAGCTGATCTGGCGAATTCCTGTATGGACAGTACTGCCATGTTTAACTATGGTTTTGATAATTTCACAAAAACAGAAGTAGACGGAGGAAGTGTGCTTCTTCCAAAGGGAACAGATCTGAATTCTCTCACAAAGAAATCCGAAGATGTAAACGGAAAAACAGAAACTTCTTATTATTTTGGAGAATATCTGGTGGGCAGCGGAAGTGTGGCACAGGCTACAGCAACTCCAACGCCGGAGCCAACTGCGGCATCTGATCAGGAAAATACAGAAGGTTCCGAAACAGAAACAGCAGCAGATCAGACTGCTGCAAAAACAGAGAAGAGTACAGCCAGCAAAGAAAGCAGCGAAACAGAAGGAATGCCGGTACTTCGAAAGATCCTTCTGGGAATCATGGCAGTTATGATCCTGATCCTGATCGCTCTTCTTGTGGCACTCAGAATAAAAGAAAAGAAACACGCAAATAAATATCGTTAGAAAAGGAGAAAGAAAAATGGGAAAAATAAAAGTAACACAGTGCGGAGATATTGAAGGACTGAAAGTGATCGAGCCAACAGTTTTTGGGGATTCCAGAGGATATTTCATGGAAACTTACAATTACAATGACTTCAAGGAAGCCGGCATTGATGTGGAATTTGTTCAGGACAACCAGTCCAGCTCCCGTTACGGTGTCCTCCGCGGACTTCATTTCCAGATCAACTATCCGCAGGATAAACTGGTACGTGTGGTAAACGGAGAGGTTTTTGATGTTGCAGTTGACCTTCGTGAGGGATCCAAAACATTCGGAAAATGGTACGGAGTAGTTCTTTCAGCAGAAAACAAGAAACAGTTCTTTATCCCGAAGGGATTTGCCCACGGATTCCTGGTACTTTCCGAGAATGCGGAGTTCACCTACAAATGCTCTGACTTCTATCATCCAAACGACGAGGGCGGTCTTATCTGGAATGACAAGGATATCAATGTAGAGTGGCCGATCCCGGAAGGCATGGAGCTTATTTTCTCCGACAAGGATCAGAAGTGGGGAAGCTTCGAGGAATATAAGAATCGATAAGGAATTACAGAATGAAGAAAATATTAGCTTTGCCGGCAGAGCTGTACCAGAATCGAAAGCTGGTTTTAAGCCTTGCAAAAAATGATTTCAAAACAAAATATGCAGGATCCTATCTTGGCATTGTCTGGGCATTCATCCAGCCTATCGTGACGATCCTGGTCTACTGGTTTGTATTTTCCGTGGGACTGAAAGCCGGAACTGTATCGGATTATCCTTTTGTACTCTATCTGGTATCCGGTATCGTGCCGTGGTTTTTCTTCCAGGATGCGTTAAACGGTGGAACCAATGCACTGATTGAGTACAATTACCTTGTAAAAAAGGTTGTATTTAAGATCAGTATTCTTCCCATCGTGAAGATCATTTCCGCACTTTTTGTGCATGTGTTTTTTGTAGTGTTCGCACTTATTTTGTGCGCATGTTATGGATATACACCAAGTTTATATACACTGCAGATCATTTATTATTCCATCTGTACCTTCCTTTTGGTACTGGGGCTTGTGTATGCCACAAGTGCAATCGTCATTTTTTTCCGTGACCTGACCCAGATCATCAGCATTTTTCTCCAGGTTGGCGTATGGCTTACACCGATCATGTGGGATATCAATATGCTGTCTTCACATCCATGGCTGATCAAGCTGTTCAAGCTGAATCCGATGTACTATGTAGTTACGGGTTATCGTGATTCCATGCTTGGTCATGTCGGAATCTGGAACCATGCTTCATGGACGATCTATTTCTGGGTGGTTACGATCCTGCTTTTCGGACTGGGATCTGTAATATTCAAACGTCTGAAACCGCATTTTGCAGACGTTCTTTGATCGAATCAGGGAAGTCTCCTGCGGAAACTTGCTCAGTACGCAGAAAAACAGCAAAACGGCGACAGATTGTGAGAGTGAACGATTTACACAAAAGTGAGGTTAAAAATGGCAGAAGATATTGCGATTTCAGTAAATGATGTCAGTAAAATGTATAAACTTTACGATAATCCCATGGACCGTCTTAAAGAGTCTCTGGGATTATCCAGAAAAAAGAAATATAAAGAGCACTATGCTCTGAACCACGTATCTTTTCAGGTGCATAAAGGGGAAACAGTAGGAATCATCGGAACCAATGGATCTGGTAAATCTACGATCCTGAAGATCATCACAGGCGTACTTTCTCCTACAGGTGGAGAAGTTTCCGTAAATGGAAGGATTTCCGCTCTTCTGGAGCTTGGAGCAGGATTTAACGGAGAATATTCCGGACTTGAGAATGTATATCTCAACGGAAGTATGATCGGTTTTTCCAGAGAGGAGATTGATGCCAAGCTGCAGTCTATCCTGGATTTTGCAGATATTGGAGAGTTTATCCATCAGCCGGTAAAAACATACTCCAGTGGTATGTTCGTGCGTCTGGCTTTTGCGGTGGCCATCAATATCGATCCGGAGATCCTGATCGTTGATGAGGCGCTTTCCGTAGGTGATGTATTTTTCCAGGCAAAATGTTACCGGAAATTCGAGGAGTTCAAGGAAATGGGTAAGACCATTTTGTTCGTAAGCCACGACCTGAGCAGTATCGGAAAATACTGCGATCGGGTTGTTCTTCTCAACAAAGGAGAAAAGCTTGCGGAAGGTGGCGCCAAGGAGATGGTCAATCTCTACCGTCGTGTGCTGGTGAATCAGTATGATGATGCAGATCTGGAGGAAGGTGCAGAGAATGCAGAAGCAGGGCAGGATGGTCAGCTGACAGATGGCACAGCTGGAGAAAATGTGTCGAAAAAAGAGCATGCCGGAGGCGGCAGGGCTATGAAAGACAGCCTGAATCTGAATCCGAAGGTTCTTGAGTATGGCAGTAAGCTTGGAGAGATCGTGGATTTTGCGATCCGGGATGATACCGGAATGATTACAAATGTGATCGAAAAAGGTAAAGAATTTTCTGTTCAGATGAAGGTACGCTTTCAGGCAGATGTCAATGACCCGATTTTTGCATTCACACTGAAAGATCTGAAAGGTACGGAAATCACAGGAACAAACACCATGTATGAACACACTCCTGTGAAACCGCAGAAAGCCGGTGATGTGCGGGAGATTACTTTTAAACAGATAATGCCGCTGGAGGCAGGAGAATATATGCTTTGTCTGGGCTGCACAGGATATAAAGACGGCGATTTTACCGTATTTCACCGGCTTTATGATGTGTGCAATCTGACGGTGATCACAGATAAAAAAGCAGTGGGATATTTTGACATGTTTTCCAAAGTATCTGTGAAATAAGTGGAGGAACTACTATGGCGGAGTTGAATTTAGATTATTATACGGCGAAGGATCATTATTCCGATGGGGATATCGAGGAAACACTTCTGAAAATGGCACAGGAAGGGAAATCGTTTGAGGACCTGCCGGAGGATGAAGTGAGTTTTCCCATGGTCTATCATTTTTCCGGACTGCGGGAGAATATTTTAAGCTGGTACCCTCTGAAAGAGACGGATTCCGTTCTTGAGATCGGAGCCGGATGCGGAGCTATTACCGGAATGCTTTGCCGCAAGGCCGGGCATGTGACTTCAGTGGAGCTTTCCAAGCGTCGTGCAGACATAAATTATGCAAGAAACAATGATAAAGAAAATCTCACGATCATGGTTGGAAATCTCAACGACATGACTTTTCCGGAGAAATTCGACTATGTGGTAGTAAACGGTGTTCTGGAGTATGCCATGAGTTTTACGGAAGGAAAAACTCCTTACGAGACATTTCTTCAGCGTATGGGTGCATACCTGAAACCGGAGGGAAGACTTCTGATCGCCATCGAGAACCGACTGGGACTGAAGTACTTTGCCGGAGCACCGGAGGATCACACAGATCTTCACTTTTTCGGAATCAACGGATATCCGGGAAATCAGTCTGTGCGCACCTTTTCCAAGAATGAACTGGGAGAGCTGCTGGAAAACAGCGGCTTTCCTTTTCTGCACTTTTATTACCCGTACCCGGATTACAAATTTCCTACAGAAATTTTTACAGATGAGAGCCTTTATACCAATTCCTATGGAAGAAACTATCCGGTGTACACAGATAAGACAGCGGATCTTTTCTCAGAACATGCAGGGGTAAAAGCTTTTGAAAAAGAGAAGATCCTGAGCAGTTTTGTGAATTCTTTCCTTGTGGAGGCCGGAAGAACAGAAAGACAGGAGAAGGAAGAAATTCTCTATGTAAAACTGAATCAGGAACGAAAGGAAAAGTTTCGGCTTCTGACAAAGATCGTTCGTGAGAACGGAGAGGTCCGTGCAGAAAAAGAGGCCATGGTACCTGAGGCAGAGGGGTTCCTGAAGACCCTGGAAAAGCTTGGAGCGGAAAAAACAGGCTCTGATAAATATAAAAATCTTCCATGCAAGGCAGAAAACGGAAAAGTCAGCTATCCGCTTCTTACCGGAAAAACTCTTCATCAGGAAATCGCTGAACTTGCTCATGAAGGAAAAACCGGGGAGCTCAAAGGACTTCTTAAGAATTTCCATCGGGATTTTTTCCAGTCCCGCAGGATCATGGATTATAGAACGAAAGAGTTCTGTGAGGTATTTGGAAAATATCCCGGAAGAACAGATTATGAATGTGTCTGCCCTGCCAATGTGGATCTGATCTGCAGTAATATTTTCATGGGTGAAAGCCAAAATCAGATCATTGATTATGAATGGATGTTTGATTTTCCTGTACCGGTGAATTTCATTATGTGGCGTCTGATCCATGAACTGTATACTCATATTCCGGAGCTGCCACAGCTGATACATGAAGATGATATGATGGCAGAATTTGAAATCGGTTACACAGATTATGAGATCTTCATGAAATGGACCATGCATTTTGTTTATGAGTATGTTGGATGTGGATCCCTGCTTCCGTTTGAACAGAAAAAAGTACCGGTTTCCGTAACAGAGCTGGTGAACAGAGAAAGAGAAAAACACCAGATGCACAGTAAGATTTACTATGATCTTGGTGAGGGCTTCTGTGAAGAACATACGCTTTATGCAGAGGGAAAACTTACAGGAAACCGTTTTCGGGTGGAGTTTGATCTTTCCGAAATTGAGGGGATAAAGAATCTCCGATGGAATCCGGCAAACGGTCATTTCCTGAAAGTAAAAGTAGAGCGCCTGGACTGCGGATGCAGTGCAGAACTTGTGCCGCAGGGTGTTCATATGAAGGTGGACAACAGTATAACCGCATTTTTTACAACCGATGGTTTTTATCTTATTCACGTTACACACCCGGAAAATGTAGATAAGATCGTAATTGAGGGAAAACTTGACTGTCTGGAGCTTCCGGATGTGGAAAAGCTTCTGGCATTTGAAAAAGAACGGGAAGTACGCAGGGAACAGGAAAGAGTTAAAAAAGAGGCCGAACGTGCAGCAAAACAGGCGGCGGAAGAGGCAGCCCGTATGCAGGAAGAGGCACTGCGTCATCCTGGCAAAAAAGCTCAGGTGAAAAGGCTGGTCAAAAAAGTTCTCCATTATCATACAGAGCCAGCAACTGTGATGGGAGTGGAGGCAACTCCTACCTGTATGGGAAGTGTTGATTTTTTCCATTATGAAAATGGTACTTTAAATGCCATTGGCTGGGCATTTGATCCTACATTTGCTTCCATGGGACAGCCAAGGATCGTATTTTATCAGGGAACACAGAAGCTTCAGGAAGCTTCCTGTACTACGATCTACCGTACGGATGTAGCCAATGCCATTGGAAAGCCGGAGGCGGAAAGTGCGGGATTTTCTTTCCTGGCAACGGTTCTTGCGCCGGCAGAGATTTCTGTTTTTCTGGAATACGGAACAGCAGCAGATACCGGAAGATTCCTCATTGGAAAGATTCCCGGAACCAGAGATCAGAAGGAACTTCTGGTATATGCCATTGAAGATCCGAAGAGTATCGGAAATCTCCGCCACTTCAAACAGCGTTATGTCCGCAGTGTGAGAAAAGATTATCCACAGGCTGTTTATCAGCAGAAGGTGGATGTGATCGTGCCTGTTTATAATGGTCTGGAGTATTTTGACGCCCTGTTTTCCGGAATTGAGAAGACAAAGGTTCCGTATCGCCTGATCATTGTAAATGACAAGAGCCCGGACTTGGAAGTAGGAAAATATCTGGAAAAATATGCCGCTGAGCATGACAATGTGGTACTTCTTAATAATGAGACCAATATGGGCTTCCTTCCGTCCGTAAACCGTGCGTTAAAGATGGCGGAAAATCACGTTGCCCTTGTAAATACAGATGTGGAGGTTCCGGAAGAATGGCTGGAGCGCCTGATGCTTCCCATCTTCGCAAAGGAAAAAATTGCGACCACCACACCGTTTACCACCTGTGGAACCATCTGCAGTTTCCCGGATTTCTGCCGGGATAACAAGCTGTTCGAGGGAATGCCGCTGTGGGAGATCGATGACGAATTCCGTATGATCCGCCCGCAGTATCCGGCCATGCCTACCGGTGTGGGATTCTGCATGGGTATGAACCTGAAAGCAATCAGAGAAGTCGGACTTCTGGATGAGGAGAACTTCGGAAAAGGCTACGGAGAGGAAAATGACTGGTGTCAGCGTGCCATAGCAGCAGGTTATGAGAACGTACATGTAGATAACCTGTTTGTATATCACAAGCATGGTGGAAGCTTCCCGTCCGAGGAGAAACAGCGCCTTCTGAAAGAGCACAGTGATGCACTGCTCCGCAAGCATCCGGACTACAACAAGGATACCGCAGATTACTGCAGAAGAGATCCGCTCCGTCCGGTAAGGCTTTATGTGGAAATGAAACTTCTCAATAAGAAACTGGATGTGCCTACCATTGTGGCTTTTGACCATGATCTGGGTGGTGGAGCTACGGCTTATCTTGTTGAGAAAAGGCGTCTGGCACTGCGGGAAGGATACCGTTTTGTAACTATCCGCTATAATATCGTAAGCAACCGTTTTTACTTTACGTATCAGTATAAGCAGTATGAGATGGAATTTTTTGCCAACGATCTGGAAACTGCTCTTGGAGAGCTGATGCGTGTGGATGAGATCTGGATCAACGAGCTTGTAACTTACCAGAATCTCTATGGAACCCTGGAGCGTATCCTGCGTCTTAAGAGAGAACAGGGTGCGAAGATCCTCATGCTTCTTCATGACTTCTTTGCTCTCTGTCCGGCAGTGAACCTGATCGATGCGAAGGGAAAATACTGCGGCGTTCCATCCTGCGATGTCTGCGACAAATGTGTTCCGGACAACCGCAGCAATGCATGCACAGAGTATGGAAGTGGAACTCTCTGGCGTACAAAATTCCGGGAATTCCTGTCAAACTGTGATGAGATCCGTGCGTTTTCCGATGATACGGCGAAGCTGTTCAAGCGTGCTTATCCGGATGTATACAATCTCCATGTGATCCCGCATGCACCACATTATCTTCCGGCAGTGAAGAAAACCAGAAAGACCACAGAGACCTTTAACATCGGTCTCATCGGTGTGCTCTGCTACAAAAAAGGCCTGGAAGTTGTGAAGGCGCTTGCAAAATATATCGAAGAGAATGATCTGAGTATCCGTCTGAGACTGATCGGTACTTCCGATGAAGAGATCGAAAGCCCGGTATTTTCCCAGACAGGAAGATATACAAGAGAAGAGATCCCGAGGCTTACCCTGGAGCAGGATATTGATATGTTCCTGATCCCGTCTGTATGGCCGGAGACCTTCTCCTACACAACCTCCGAGATCATTTCCATGGGCTTCCCGGTAGCTGTGCTTCCGGTAGGCGCACCTGTGGAACGTGTAAAACGTTATGGGAAAGGTCTTGTTCTTAAGAATGAGCAGCCGGAGAATATTGTGGAAGAGATGATTTCCCTGTGGAAAACTCTTGGCGGAAATGAACTTCCTGTGGAAAAAAGCAAGATTCTTTTTGTCGGGGAGGAAATTTCCTTTGCATCCAGATATCGTGTGGAACATTTCCGGGAGCAGCTGATCCTTAACGGATATGCATCGAAATTTATCCAGATGGATCAGGCAGAGCAGGAGAAGATCGAAGAATATACAGCAGTTGTGATGTACCGCTGCAGTAAACTGATGGAAGCGGAAATGCTGGCCGACCGGGCAAAAGCTGCCAAAATTCCTGTTTACTATGATGTGGATGACCTGGTATTTGATTACGAAAAAATTTCCGGACTGCATTTCCTTAAAGGCAGCGAATACAGCGATTTCCGTACAACCACAGACCGAATCCACGGATGTATGGAATTCTGCGACGGATATTTTACGTCCACGGAAACGCTGGCAGAGGAAATCCGGGAGGAATTTCCGGGAAAACCGGTGGTGATCAACCGTAACTGCATGAGTATGGAGATGGAAGTTCTGTCTCACGAAGCGGTGGAACAGGCAGATAAAGATAAAGACCGGATCTATATCGGATATCTGAGCGGTTCCAAAACCCATGATCAGGATTTTGTCCAGGTGGAAGCCGCACTTCTGGAAGTGATGGAGCGTCATCCTGAGGTTTATCTGAAGCTGGTAGGTGTTCTGGATGAGTCCGGAATGGAGCCGGTACAGAACCGTATTGAAAAGCTTCCGTTTATGGACTGGAGACAGCTGCCAGGAGTCATCGCAGGACTGGATATCAACCTGATGCCGCTGGAGAACACACTGTTCCACTGCTGTAAGTCCGAAAACAAGTGGACGGAGGCAGCCCTTGTGAAAGTTCCAAGTGTCATGAGCCGCAACCGTGAGATGGAATATGTGATCGAAAATGGAAAAGACGGCTGGATGTGCACCACGAAAGAAGAATGGGTCAGTGCCCTGGAATCTCTGGTAACCGATGAGAAGGCCAGAAAAGCCATGGGAGAGGCCGCACATCAGAAAGTTATGGAACATTACCTGACAGAGAATACCGGAAAGGACGCAATGGAGGAATTGTTATGCAGCGAGAGCTATACGAAGTAGAAAAAGACAGGTTTGACCTGAAGGACAGTTCCCTGTATCACCTTCAGGGAACCTGGCCGAAAGACCATAAGCCGGAAGCCGTTCTTGACGGGGAAAAACTTCCGGCTGCCATCAGTGCCCAGGAGCGTGTCAGCGCCCTGGAGCGCTTTAAAGATCTGGATCTGGTAAACGGGGAACGTGTGCAGATGGAAATAAAGCTTCCGGATCTGGAAGGCAAAAAGAAGCTTGTTGTCTATGCGGTAAAGGGCGGAAAACGTATCCAGTGGTTTGCTGTTTCCGCAGAGCAGCTTTACAGGAAGCAGGGAAAACCACAGTACTTTATCGAAAGTATTGAGGTGGAATCCGCAGAAAAAATCTGCCGTGTCCGTGGATGGGCAGCTTTTAACCGTCCCTTAACCATTCGTCTGGAAGACCGCAGCCGGAAGGAAATCCCCTGCGAGATCACCAGACTGAAACGGGTGGATGTGCAGAACCAGTACCAGGAAACAGAAATTGATGAGAAGAGCGGATTTTTCTTTGAATTCCATTATGACAATGTGAAGGAATTTTACATTGTATTTGAGGCCGGCAATGTGCGGACACTTCGTCTAGTGCATCTGCAGCCACAGAAGCGCCTTGCGGAGAAAGCCGCGGTATATTTCCGGAAGGGAAGCCGCTACATGAAACTTCACGGGGCAGCAGCCCTTACCGGAAAAGTTTTCGGAAAGGTAATGAACCGGAAAAACCGTCCTGTGGATTATTCCAAATGGATTGTGAAACATCTGCCGGATAAGGCGGAACTTGCGGAAGAGAGAAAAACAAAATTTTCCTGGAATCCCAAGTTCAGTATTGTGATCCCGCTTTACAAGACCCCGGAGAAATATCTCCAGCAGCTGGTGGATTCCATTGAGGCCCAGACTTACGGAAACTGGGAGCTTTGTCTTTCGGATGGAAGCGGAGTGGACTCTCCTCTTACCGATTATCTTGCCGGACTGGAAAAAAGTGATGAAAGAATCCGGGTGATCCGCAATGACCAGGCACTTCAGATCGCGGAGAATACCAATGCGGCCATGGAAGCGGCAACCGGAGATTTTATCGTGTTTGCAGATCATGATGATGAGATGACACCGGATGCCCTGTTCCAGTGCGTGAAGGCACTGAATGAAAATCCGGAGATCGAGGTCCTGTATTCAGACGAGGATAAGATGTCCATGGATGGCCATAAATTTTTCCAGCCTCATTTCAAACCGGACTTCAATATCGATCTTTTGTGTACAGTAAACTACATCTGCCATCTTTTTGTTGTAAAAAAAGAGATCGTGGATCAGATCGGAATGCTGAAGAAAGAATTCGACGGCGCACAGGATTACGATTTTGTATTCCGCTGCGTGGAAGCTGCGGGAAGAGAGAAGATCCATCATATCCCGAGGATCCTTTATCACTGGAGATGCCATGAGGATTCCACAGCAGAGAATCCGGAAAGCAAGATGTACGCCTTTGACGCAGGCGCACGTGCCATTAAAGCTCATTATGACAGGATCGGTGTTCCGGTAGAGATCGAGAAGGGCGAGTATCTTGGTCTTTACCGCACGAAATTCCTCTGGGAGGAAAAACCGCTGATCTCCATTATCATCCCGAACAAAGATCACATCGATGATCTGAAGAGATGTATTGATTCCATCGAAGAAAAAGCGACTTACCGCAATTATGAGTATGTGATCGTGGAGAACAACAGTACGGAAGATGAGACATTCGCTTATTATAAAGAGCTGGAAGCCTCCAATCCGAAGGCTCATGTGGTGTACTGGGATGGCATTTTCAACTATTCCGCCATCAACAATTTCGGTGCTTCTCATGCCAAAGGTGAGTATCTGCTTCTTCTCAACAACGATACGGAGATCATCAGTCCGGACTGTCTGGAACAGCTTCTGGGATACTGTATGAGACCGGATGTTGGAGCTGTGGGAGCGCGTCTCTATTATGAGGATGATACTGTGCAGCACGCAGGTGTGGTCATTGGTTTCGGCGGCATTGCGGGACACTGCTTTGTGCAGCAGAAGAGGGACGCTACGGGATACTGCCACAGGATCATCTGTGCCCAGGATTACAGTGCGGTGACAGCTGCCTGCATGATGGTAAAACGTGAGGCTTTTGACAAGGTTCACGGATTAAGCGAAGAATTCCAGGTTGCTTTTAATGATATTGATTTCTGCCTCCGTCTTGGAAAAGCCGGATATCTGGTTGTGTACAATCCTTATGCGGAGCTTTATCACTATGAGTCCAAATCCAGAGGTCTTGAGGATACGCCGGAGAAAGTGGCAAGATTTAACCGTGAGATCGCTTCCTTTGAGAAGCACTGGCCGGAAATCCTCCGTGACGGAGATCCTTACTATAACCCGAACCTTACACTGGAGAGTCAGGATTTCTCTCTGAAGCGGATATAGGAGGAACTGATCTTGGAAAAGAAAAAAATCTGGAAAGAAGAACGGTTTCAGGTGCTGGTTCTTGTCCTGGCAGCATTTCTGCTTTTGACTGCATGGGCATTCATGCAGCCGCTGGGAGCGGGCCCCGATGAAAAAATGCGCTACATGGTGGCACAGTATCTTCATAAACATCCGGGAAAACTTCCTCTCGGAGATGATCCTGCCATCCGGGATGCCACCTGGGGAATTTCCTATGCCTATTATCCCATTCTTTCCTATATGGTATCTGCTGTATTTATGGGAATTGCAGGTCTGTTCCATGCTTCTGCCGACGGACTTCTCCATGCGGCAAGAATGGCAGATGTGCTTTTTGTGACCGGATCTGTGTATTTCGTTGTGAAAGCATCCGGAAAGCTTTTCCCAAAAGAGGGAAGATGGCTGTTTGCGGCGCTGGCAGGTTTTATGCCACAGGCACTGTTTTTGGGAACTTATGTAAATACGGATTCCCTGGCACTTTTGTCTATGGGAATTATTCTGTATTCCTGGTCCTGCTATCTGGAAGAAGGAGACTGGAGTTTCAAAAACTCGATCCTGCTGGCTGTTGGCATGGCAGTCTGCGCGTTGTCCTACTATAATGCCTACGGCTGGATCTTATGCAGCTTTCTGTTTTTCTGCCTGACAGTCCTTCTGTGCAGGGAAGAACCGGTAAAACAGAGAATCGCTTTTCTGTTTCGAAGAGGAATCGTGATCGCGGCAGTAACCCTTGTTTTATGTGGCTGGTGGTTTGTCCGGAACGCCATTCTTTATGACGGAGATTTTATCGGAAGAAAAGCCTGTGCAGAGTGTGCGGAGAAATATGCGGCCATTGATTACCGGCCGTCCAGATATCCAACACCGGAGAAACTGAAATGGACATGGAAGGATATTCTTCTGTATCAGGACCCGGGCTGGAACCATAACTGGTTACTGACAGTTCTGGTAAGTTTTATCGGAACTTTCGGACTGATGCAGATCTATATGCCTTATGGTGTGAGCAAGGCATATTTCCTGTTGTTCGGGATCGGTGGCCTTGGAGTATTGTCCATGCTGGGAATGTTTTATCCGAAGAAACGTACTGTCGTAAAAGAACGGAAAACATCAGGCACTGAAAAACTGAAGATAAAAACAGTGACTGTGTCCAATAAATGGGACAGAAAAGGAATCTTCCATCTGCTGATGATCCTTCTGATCCTGATCCCTGTGGGATTGTTCATGTATTATGTATATTACAGTGACAACCAGGCACAGGGACGTTACATCATGCCGGCACTGTATCCGGCCATGTATTTTGTGACAGCGGGCTGGAACCGTCTGCTGGAACGTTTTGTAAAAAAAGAAAATATCAGAATGTGGATCTACCGGGGCTTAAGTGCACTTCTGGTGGCTTCGCCGTTTTTGTGCTATATCTTCTTGGTGGTTCCGTTTTATCGCTGATTTTCCGAGGGGAAAATCGAAATTGACAATAAAAAATCCCTCCTGTGTATCCGGATATGACCGGTACACAGGGGGGATTTTTTAACCAAATCAAGTAAGTCCCCTGCTTCAATCGCGAAAAGCAATAAGCAGTGGGTGGGGGACTTGCATATAAGATGTGATGCAGATCAGGAGCGGATAATCCTGATCATACGCCACAGAAGCAGGATCAGGATCAGGAGGCCGGCGCCGCCGATCACAAAATAAGGAATTGGAGAGCGGGATTCTGAGTAAGCTTTTGCGGCATCCATATTGTCATCATTTTCCTGAACCTCTGCGGTAGTGCTTTCTGTGGAGGTGTCTTCCACCACTGCAGTTCCCACCTGAGCTCCGCCAAAGGAATAGGTGCGGAGAATCTGGCCATCGGATTCCGTATCTTCCGTAGTAAGATCATCCGAAGTTGCACCGGACGGAACCATTACGGTACCTCCGGACAGAATGTGGAAATCTTCTTCCGAAAGATCCAGAAGCTGGAAATTGGCAAAACCGTAGTCCATAAGAGTAACCGCTTCATTGGCTGTCTGTCCGGTCGCTCCGTTCATAACAACACAGATCAGTGTGGTGCTGTTGCGTTCAGCCGCAGTTACCAGGACGCTTCCGGAAGTAGTGGTAGTACTCTCACGTCCGCCGATACAGCCCTGGTAATAAGTGGCGGAAGTCGGATTTGTCATGGAAAAGGAACTGGTGAGGTTTCTGGCACCGCCGGAAACATTGGTGGCCGGTATGGTATAGGAAGTGGCTCCGGAAATTGTCCGGAAACTGTCATTGCTGATTGCTGCCTGCATGATCAGAGCCAGGTCGTGGGCGGTGGTGTGCTGATTATCGTCCGGAAGACCGGTAGGATTGGTAAATACGGTATTGGTACAACCAAGTTCCTGGGCGCGGTCATTCATTTTCTGGACAAAAGCATCCACAGAACCGCCGATCTGTTCTGCAACCTGAAGGGCAATATCATTGGCAGAAGCCAGCATGATCGCATAGAGGCACTGCTCCATGGTAAAAACTTCTCCGAGCTGTGAGGAAATATGGGCGCCTCCGTCGGTGACACCGGATACACCGGTTTCTGTCATTGTCACCTGATCGGTTAACTGGCTGTTCTCCAGCGCCAGAAGGCAGGTCATGATCTTAACTGCGCCGGCAGGGGAGAGCGCGGTATCCATATCTTTGGCGTAGAGAATGGTATCGGAAGAATCTTCCATGACTACGGCAGATACGGAAGTGATCTCAGGCCCCTGTGGCCATCCGCTGATGGAGTTGGTTGTAATACCGGATGTGGCGGCAGCAGCGGTTTCTTCTGTGGCGAAAACTGGAGTCTGGAACACCATGGAAGCTGAGATCCCAAAGGCCAGAAGCGCCGCGGTTATTCTTGATTTTTTCATAATATATGGTACTCCTGTATAAAAAATAATTCTTATGTAAGCAATACATACGTAAATGTTACTGTTCACTCCGTGACCAGCAACACGTAAGCACAGTATAACACACTTTCTCTCTTCCTTGCAAAAAAAATGCGGTAATGTTAAAATACGTTTATCAAATTGAGTAATACGGAGAAAATATATGAGTAAAGATGATTCCACAGGAAAGATTCAATGGGACAGGCTTGTGAAGAAGCTTTCTCCCTATACAGTACAAAAGGGCTTGAGATACCTGAAGCATTACGGACTGAAAGAATTCTGGATCAGGCTTCATGAACGCTTTGAGCCGGAAGAAGTTCCCTACGGACCGTGGTATGAGGCATACAGGCCAACCGAAGAGACTCTTGAGAAGCAGCGAAAGAGGAAATTTCCGGATGGCCCGCTGATCAGTATTGTAGTGCCTGCATATCTGACACCGGAGAGGTTCTTAAGACAGATGCTTGATTCTCTGCTTGCCCAGACATATCAGAACTGGGAACTCTGTCTCGCAAATGGCAGTCCGGAAGATCCGGATATGCAGCTTGTACTGAGATCCTATGCAGAGATGGATAAAAGGATCCGCTATGAAGATCTGAAGGAAAATCTCGGTATCGCTGAGAATACCAATGCAGCCTTTGCCATGGCAAGAGGAGATTTTATCGCACTTCTGGATCATGATGATCTGCTTGCACCCAATGCTCTGTATGAGATCGCAGCTGCACTGGAGGAACATCCGGAGGCAGATGTGATCTATACCGATGAAGATAAGGTCACAACAGATCTGTCCGAGCATTTTCAGCCACATCTGAAACCGGATTTTAACCTGGACCTTTTAAGATCCAACAATTATATCTGTCATTTTCTGGTTGTGAGACGTTCAGTTGTGCAGAAAGCCGGAGGTTTCCGCAGAGAATTTGACGGAGCGCAGGACTATGATTTTATTTTCCGCTGTGTGGAACAGGCACGTGAGGTCATCCATGTACCGGAGATCCTTTACCACTGGAGAACCCACAAATCCTCCACAGCGGATAACCCGGCAAGCAAGATGTATGCTTTTGAGGCAGGAAAGCGTGCCATTGAGGGAAATCTTGAACGAACCGGAACTCCGGGAACTGTGGAGCATACCCCGGATTTCGGATTTTACCGTGTGAAATATCCGGTGCAGGGGGAACCGCTGGTGTCCATTATCATCCCCAACCGGGAAGAAAAAGAAACCCTTCAGGCCTGCGTGGAATCCATTTTTGAAAAAACTGTCTATAAGAATTATGAGATCATTATCGTGGAGAATAACAGCAGTTCCGACGAGATCTTCCGTTACTACCGGAAGCTTTCTGAAGACCCGAGGATCCATCTGCTCCGCTGGAAAAAAGAATTCAATTATTCTGCCATCAATAATTTTGGCGTGCGCCATGCAAAGGGGGATTATCTGCTTTTCCTGAATAATGATGTGAAAGTGATCGATCCGGACTGGCTTTCGGAGATGCTTGGTGTCTGCCAGCGACAGGAAGTAGGAGCTGTCGGGGCTAAACTGATCTATCCGGACAATACCATCCAGCATGCAGGCTGTGTGGTGGGAATGGGCGGCATTGCGGGACATATGTTTGTAAATATGCCGGCAGAACGTACAGGATATCTGCATAAAGCATCCCTTCTGCAGGATATGAGCTGTGTGACAGCTGCCTGCATGATGATGAAAAAAAATGTTTTTCTGGAAGCCGGTGGCTTTACAGAAGAACTCGCGGTAGCATTTAATGATGTAGATCTCTGCCTGAAAGTGAGAAGCCACGGCCATCTGATCGTCTATGATCCGTACGTGAAACTTTATCATTATGAGTCCAAATCAAGAGGTGCGGAGGACAGTGAGGAAAAAGTCCGTCGATTCCAGTCGGAAATCGAATATATCCGTTCTCACTGGATAGACATCCTCAAAAACGGAGATCCGTACTATAACAAAAATCTTTCTCTGTCAAAATGGAATTATTCCCTGAAGCCTCTTCCGGGAATGGGAAAGAAGAAGGGATGAACCAATGCAGGAAGTATCAGTAGTCATACCGAATTTTAACGGGATGGCATATCTGGATGGTGTGCTTTCAAGTCTTGAGAGACAGACCATCCGCAATTTTGAGGTTATACTGGTGGACAATGGGTCCACAGACGGCAGCTGTGCTTTTGTTTCTGCGGAATATCCGTGGGTCCACATGATCCAGCTTCCGGAAAACTATGGATTCAGCAGGGCTGTGAATGAGGGAATTCATGCGGCACGCTCTCCGTATGTACTGCTTCTGAATAATGACACGGAAGCAGAACCGGATTTTCTGGAAGAGATGGTAGCGGCCCTCAGAAGACATAAAAAAGCTTTTTCCTGCCAGGCAAAAATGATCCAGCTTCATGACCATGACAAGATGGACGATGCGGGAAATTATTACTGTGCACTGGGATGGGCGTTTGCCAGAGGGAAAGATAAGGATATTAACCATTACGATAAAGAGCAGAAGATTTTTTCCGCCTGCGCGGGAGCTGCCATTTACAGAAAAAAAATCATCGACCGGATCGGAGATTTTGATGAAGAGCATTTTGCCTATCTGGAGGATCTGGATATCGGTTATCGCGCCCGGATCTTTGGGTATCAGAACTGGTATGCTCCAAAGGCGAAAGTTTATCATGTGGGAAGCGGAACAAGCGGTTCCAGATATAATCAGTTTAAGATCCGGTATTCATCCAGAAATAATATTTACCTTATTTACAAGAACATGCCGTTCCTTCAGATCGTTCTGAACCTTCCATTTCTGCTTGTCGGATTCGGGGCAAAAATCCTGTTTTTTGCGTCAAAAGGCTTTGGCAAGGAGTATCTGGCAGGAATTAAAAATGGCTTCCAGATCAGCCGGAAGAACAGGAAAGTAAAGTTTTCCATGAGGAATTTTCCACGTTATATCCAGCTGCAGGTTGAGCTCTGGATCAACATTTTTAGGCGATTTGCCGGTTAAAACTCCATATTTTCACAGAAATTTTATATTTCGGAGGGAAGATTTTGTTGCTTTTGGGATGCATCTATTATAAGATAAAAGCAATGAACTTAAATGAGGTGACGGAAATTGATTAAAGATAACCAGAAAAATTTCAGTCGTCTCCATATGCTGATCGATGTATTTGTGATCGCAGCCTCTTATGCGCTGGCGTGGCTGATCCGTTTCCAGGGAATATTTGAACATTCCGCAGTTCAGTCCAAGACCGTTCAGGAATATATGTTTATGCTGATCTTTATCATTCCTGGATATGTGCTTTTATATCAGGCATTTGATCTTTATACACCGATGCGAATGCAGGGGCGTCGTCTCGTGCTTGCCGGAATCGTGAAGGCAAACGCGTTAGGGCTCCTTATCATCATGTTTGCACTTTATAATTTTAAAGAACTGGATTATTCCCGTCTTACACTGGTTTCCTTCTGTTTTATCAATATTGTCCTGGAATGGCTTGTACGCATGTTTGTGTTTTACATTCTCCGGGACATGCGGAAGAAAGGAATGAACCAGAAACAGGTGCTGCTGGTTGGATACAGCCGTGCCGCTGAGGAATATGTGGACAGGATCCTGCAGAATCCGCAATGGGGATATGTGATCAGGGGCATACTGGATGACAATGTGCCGGCAGGCACTACCTATAAAGGAGTCAAGGTGATCGGGCGTATTGCCAATCTGATGATCATCCTTCCATCCAGCCGACTGGATGAGATAGCTATTACCCTGGGCTTAAGTGAGTATTATCGTCTGGAAGAGATTGTTGCACTCTGCGAGAAATCAGGAGTACACACGAAATTTATTCCGGATTATAATAATATTATTCCGACCAAACCGTATACAGAAGACATTCTCGGACTTCCGGTGATCAATATCCGGTATGTGCCGCTGAGCAATACGTTTAATGCAATGATCAAGAGGACGATGGATGTGATCGGTTCTTCGATCGCGATCATTGTTTCATCGCCGGTGATGCTGATCCTGTGTATCCTGATCAAGCTGACCTCTCCTGGTCCGCTGATCTATAAACAGGAACGTGTTGGCCTTCATAATCAGACTTTCCGGATGTATAAATTCCGTTCCATGGAGATCCAGAAGGAGTCCGAAGAAAAGAAAGCATGGACTGTAAAAAACGATCCACGTGTCACCGGAATCGGAAAATTCATGCGTCATACCAGTCTGGATGAACTTCCACAGCTTTTCAATATCCTGAAAGGGGAGATGAGCCTTGTGGGACCGAGACCGGAGAGACCGTTTTTTGTAGAGAAGTTTCGTGAGGAAATACCACGGTATATGGTGAAACATCAGGTGCGTCCGGGCCTTACCGGATGGGCACAGGTAAATGGTTACCGTGGAGACACTTCTATCAGGAAGAGGATCGAATGTGATCTGTACTATATCGAAAACTGGTCAGTAGGATTCGATATCAAGATCATGTTCCTCACCATATTTAAAGGCTTTATCAACAAGAATGCATACTAAAAAGGGGAAAAGGAAAAGATGTCAAAACCTCGGAAAAAAAGAAGAAAAGTTCTGTTTATCCTGGAAATTATCGTACTGCTCCTGTTTATAGGAGGCTTATATGTTTACGGTCAGATCTCAGCCAAGCTGGACAAGATCGATATTCAGGAAACAGATCTTCAGGAACAGGATATCGTAACCAATGACCAGGCACCGCAGATGACGGGTTATACCACATATGCACTGTTCGGACTGGACCACAGAAGCAGGAATGAGAAGCTGAACACAGAGAACAGTGATACCATCATCATTGCAAGTATCAACAACGACACGAAGGCAGTCAAGCTGGTATCTGTTTACCGAGACACACTTCTCAATGTGAAAGATGATACCTATTCCAAAGCCAATGCAGCATATGCCCTTGGAGGACCGGCACAGGCAGTTAATATGCTGAACACAAACCTGGATCTTAATATTACAGATTACGTATCCATTGATTTTGACGCACTGGTAACAGTAGTAGACTGTCTGGGAGGACTGGATATCCCGCTTTCCTATGCGGAGATCGTTCATATGAACAACTACTGCGTGGAAACTGCGGAAGAGACTGGCAAGAGTTATACACCGGTAGAGCTGCCGGAGCCGAAGCCGGAAGATCAGGAAGCGATTGTCGGAACCTATCATCTGAATGGTGTACAGGCTACTTCCTACTGCCGTATCCGTTATACGGCAAGCCTGGATATGGGACGTACAGAGAGACAGAGAAGAGTTATCCAGATGATCGTTGACAAGGCAAAAAAAGCCGGCCTTTCCACAATCTTTGATATCATGGATCAGGTTTTCCCGATGGTCAAGACATCTGTTTCCAAGACAGAGATCCTGAAGCTGATCCCGGCAATGATCGGATACTGCATTGATGAAACAACGGGATTCCCGCAGGACTATAAATTTGCTACAGTTAAGGGCAGTGTCATTGTACCGACAACTCTGGATTCCAATGTACTGAAGCTGCATCAGTTCCTGTACGGAAATACAAATTATACACCGACACAGGATGTACTGAACAAAAGTGCGCAGATCGCTGCGATTGTAGGCGGTGGACAGGTACAGGATACAGCGCCTGCGGTAACGGACGCTCCGAATACAACAACGGATAATTCGTATACCTGGGAGGGAAGTACAGACACTTCTGCCGATTACAGCTACGATGACACGGATTACAGTGATAATACAGACTACACGGATTACGGCAATGACACCAGCGATGATACGGATTATTCCGGTGGTGGAGACGATTCGAATACAGATTATTCCGGCGGCGGAGACGATTCAGGAAACGACGATTCCGGTGCAGGAGATACTGGCGATGATACGTCTGGAGGCGGAGATGAATCCGGCGGAGATGACGCTGGGGGAGATGCTGGCGGCGGAGATGGCGGCGCAGGAGCTGACGATCTCTCAGACGGAGAATAAAAAATTAAAATAATCAACCAGCAGAAGGGACCATCCGGTGAGGGTGGTCCTTTCTGGACAGGAGAGAATTATGAATGCAGTAAAAACAGATGTAATCATACCGGCATATCACCCGGGAGAAGAATTTGACAAACTTCTGGAGCGCCTCAGCGCACAGAAATATCCTGTCAATAAGATCATAGTTATGAATACAGAGAAAAAATTCTGGAGAGAAAACTGGGAACAGAAGTATCCGCTGGTGGAAGTCCACCATCTTACAAAACAGGAATTTGATCATGGTGCAACAAGAAGAAGGGGAGCAGAGCTTTCGGATGCGGAGATCCTCATATTTATGACTCAGGACGCATTACCGGCAGACAGAAATCTGGTTGGAAATCTTGTTCAGGCTGTTGCCGGGAATGAAAAGACAGGAGCGGCCTATGCACGACAGCTTCCCAAAAATGACTGCGGTTTCCTTGAAAAATATACCCGTTCGTTTAATTATCCGGAGCAGTCCTGCCTTAAAACAGAAAAAGATGTAGAGACCAGAGGAATCAAGACATATTTTTGCTCAAATGTCTGTGCAGCATACGATCACAGGATCTACAATGAGATCGGCGGATTTCCGGAACATGCTATTTTTAATGAAGATATGATCTATGCAGGCTGGATGGTAAAAAAAGGTTATGCGGTTGCTTATGCAGCAGAGGCTAAGGTTTATCACTCTCATAATTACAGCTGCAGCCAGCAGTTTCACAGAAATTTTGATCTTGGCGTTTCCCAGGCAGAGCATCCGGAAGTTTTTGAAGGAGTTCCGTCTGAGGGGGAGGGAGTGCGCCTGGTAAAAAAGAGCCTGTCTTATCTTCTGAAAACCGGACATATCTGGATGATCCCCGGACTGTTTTTTCAGAGTGCTTCCAAGTATGCCGGATATTTCCTCGGAAAAAGATATCAGAAACTTCCTGAAAGACTGATCCTGTTTTGTACTATGAGTCCGGAATACTGGAAAAAACAGAAATGATCAGGAAGAATCAGCGGGTCACGATTTTTTAAAGGATATATCACAGTTTGAACACAATTGCCTGTTAAACTGTTTTTTATAAAGCAGATGGCATAAGAAAAATTTGAGAAGGGAGCACCAGGGTCATGAGTGAAGAAAACAGATGGGATGAAGATCTGCCAGAGGTAAACGAAAATGTTCCAACAGAAGAGAAACCTCTGGATACTTTTGGAAATACAGATACCGGCAGTGCTGCAGATAACAGTACTGAAAATATAGATATTGCACAGAAACCAATGGCTCATCCATATTCCGCAGGCCGGAGAATGCAGGAGAACGGTTACGGAAATGGAACAAACAGCAGCAATTTTCAGAATAATACCAGTTTTCAGGAAAAACCGAAATATGCACATTATGAAGTGCATCAGCCGCAGGCAGGAAATTATGCGGGAGGAAGTATTCCACCGAAGAAACCTCATAAACCGAAGACAGCTCATGGAGGCGGGAACGGCGGCTTTGGAAAGAAGGCTGCAACAGCCGTTGCCCTGGCAGTGATCTTTGGACTGGTGGCAGGTGCTGTTTTTCAGGGAGTAAATATTGCGGCAGATAAATACAGAGATAATAACAGCAGCAGTACACAGATCGGAAAAACAGAAACTGTTACCGGTACAGAAAAAAGCACAGATGGCAGTTCCACAGAATCCAGTGTGAAAAGCATCGTAGCAGAGAGCGGAACAGTAGCCGGAGTTGCACAGGCGACGATGTCCTCGATCGTTGCGATCACTTCTGTCAGTGTACAGGAGATCCCGAGCTTTTTCGGATATGGAACAAGACAGTATCAGAGTGCGGGAAGCGGTTCCGGAATCATTGTAGGTGAGAATGACAGTGAACTTCTGATCGCAACGAATAATCATGTGGTATCCGGCGCAACAACACTTACCGTATGTTTTGCAGGCGGAGATGTAGTCGGTGCGGAAGAAGAGACACAGGCGATGGCCAGTGGCGACAGTATTACAGACAGTTCAGATAGCAGTGTGGATGTGAATAATGCGGTATCAGCCAAGATCAAGGGAACAGACGAAGAGAACGATCTGGCAGTAATTGCTGTAGAGAAGTCCGATATTCCGGAAGAGACGATGAATGAGATCAAGATCGCACAGATGGGAAGTTCCGACGATCTTGTAGTAGGTGAGCAGGTAGTTGCGATTGGTAATGCTCTGGGTTATGGCCAGTCAGTCACTTCCGGATGGGTAAGTGCCCTGAACCGTACCATCAGCACAGAGGATGGTGATACCAGTGGACTGATCCAGACAGATGCGGCTATCAATCCCGGAAACAGTGGTGGTGCGCTTCTGAACATGAAAGGCGAAGTGATCGGGATCAATGCGGCCAAATACGCAGACAGTCAGGTGGAGGGAATGGGATATGCAATTCCGATATCCAAAGCAGAACCGATCCTGGAAGAGCTGATGAACCGCGAAACACGTGATAAAATAGAAGACACTTCAAAAGTTGGTTATATGGGAATCAAAGCTGCGGACCTTACAACAGAGGCAATCCAGATGTACAATATGCCGGCAGGAGCATTTCTTACAGAAGTTACACCAGGTGGTGCGGCAGATAAAGCCGGGATCAAAAAAGGTGATATCGTTGTAAAACTGGATGGGCAGAAGGTAAGCGGCAAGAATGATCTGGTGGATAAACTTCAGTATTACGAATCAGGCGAAACCGTGGAAGTGGTAATTGCAAGAGCAAATAACGGAGAATATAAAGAAGAAACCGTAGAAGTCACTCTTGGAAGCAAGCCGGCTTCTGACAACTGAAAAAAGTGACAACTGAAAACAGAAATCTGGACAGGGAGCTGCGTTTTTTGCGGCTCCCTGTTTTATAAAAACTTAATTTGATACGTCGGGATTATGTGGTATAATATGCATTATGACACAAGACGGAAAACGAAACCGGCTTCCGTCTTATAAAAACCAGAAAGGAAATGTTATGGCAGATCAGTTTGATAATAATAAAGACAATGACCAGGAGCAGAAATACGAGAAATTCTGCTTTTTATGCCGCAGACCGGAGAGTCAGGCAGGGAAGATGATCGACCTTCCCAATAATATACATATCTGTGCAGACTGTATGCAGAAGAGCTTTGATACTATGAATACACAGATGAGCAATGGAAATTATTCCGATCTTTTTAACATGCCAAATGTGAGCATGATCGATCTTAGCAGTCTTCAGAATCCGGGAAATCAGGCGAAGAAGATCAAGAAGAAATCTGAAACCCCGAGGCCGGTGATCGATCTTAAAGATATCCCGGCACCGCATAAGATCAAGGCAACGCTGGATGAATATGTGATCGGACAGGAATATGCCAAGAAAGTAATGTCCGTAGGTGTATATAATCATTATAAGAGAGTTGCTACGGACACCATGGATGATATTGAGATCGAGAAATCCAATATGCTGATGATCGGACCGACAGGATGTGGTAAGACTTATCTGGTAAAAATGCTTGCCAAACTCCTTCAGGTGCCGTTGGCTATTGCAGATGCCACCTCTCTTACAGAGGCAGGATATATTGGTGATGATATCGAGAGCGTGGTATCCAAGCTTCTTGCAGCAGCAGATAATGATGTGGAGAAAGCAGAGCACGGAATCATCTTTATCGATGAGATCGACAAGATTGCCAAGAAGAAGAACACCAATCAGAGAGATGTCAGTGGTGAGGCTGTGCAGCAGGGACTTCTGAAACTTCTGGAGGGAAGTGAGGTCGAGGTGCCGGTAGGTGCTACCAGCAAGAACGCAATGGTCCCGATGGTGACTGTAAATACAAGAAATATCCTGTTTATCTGCGGCGGTGCTTTCCCGGATCTTGAGAATATCATCAAGGAGAGACTGAACAAGCAGGCTTCTATCGGATTTTACGCAGATCTGAAGGATAAATATGACAATGATCCTCATGTACTGGAGAAGGTAACTGTAGATGATCTCCGTGCATTTGGAATGATCCCGGAGTTTATCGGACGTCTTCCGATCATCTTTACACTGAATGGACTGACAGAAGACATGCTTGTGAAGATCATCAAGGAGCCGAAGAATGCCATCCTGAAACAGTACCAGAAACTTCTGGCGCTGGATGAAGTAAAGCTTGAGTTTGAGGACGGAGCACTTCATGCTATTGCACGTAAGGCACTGGAGCGTCACACAGGCGCCAGAGCACTTCGTGCGATTCTGGAAGAGTATATGCTGGACATTATGTACGAGATCCCGAAGGATGATAATATCGGTGAGGTAGTGATCACAGAAGGATACATCCAGGGAAATGGCGGACCGAAGATCCTGATGCGTGGTCAGGAAACTCCGCTGCTGGAGGGATAAAGATAACACAGGAAGCAAATAAAAAGGAGCGTGACAGATATGGCGAAGAGCAGTTTTTGGGATGATCTTGGAAATGCACTGACACGGAAAGCGAAGGGCCTCAGTTCCAAGGCGGAGAATCTCTATGAGATCCAGAAGATCCGCAATAAACTTTCTGCACAGGAGCGTATGATAGAAAAACTGATGATGGACATCGGAAAAATGATCTACACCCGTTATGAACACGGAGAAGCTGTTGACGGAGAAGTGGGAGCAATCTGCGAGGAGATCAGCCAGCACATGCTGGAGGCGGATCACTTCCGGGATGCCATTGCAGCCAGCAAGGGCGAGAAGTTCTGTCCGGCCTGCCATAAGGCAGTAATGAGAGAAGCAAGTTTCTGCCCTTACTGCGGCGCCGCGTGTCCGACAGCAGAACTGGAAGAAAAAGCCACTGACGTGATCGAGCAGGCAGAGGAAGAACTGAAAGACGCAGCAGATGCAGAAGTTACGGAAGCAGAGGAAGTAACAGAGGCAGCAGAAGAAACAGAAACACCGGAGAAGGAAGTATCCGGAAGAGAAACGGAAACGATGAAGACTGAAGAAGCCGCTCCGGAAGCAGAGACTTCGGAAGAAACAGATACGCAGGAAGTGGTGGAAGAAGCAGAAGAAACTGCAACAGAATCTGAAGAAAAAACGGAATAAATATTTGAGATGTGGCAGGCTCCTGAGAGAAAGGGAGCCTGTTGCTGTATTTTTTACAGGGAAAGGAAACGAAAACACATGGAAAATACTTGCCTTCAATATGAGAACAGTCTCACAAGACAGGCAGAAGAATCAATGGATATATGGACGAAAGAACTGGCAGATATGAGTGAAGAACTGATGAACGATCCGATGGCTGTTGTCAGGAGCCTGAACGATGCCAGAAATCTCTGTACAGCCGGATTTTTGATGAGAAGGCAGATACAGGCATCTTTTTCTGAACTTTTGCGTGATGCTTCCGAAGAAACAGGGGAATCCTATGAAGATCTGACCGTAAATAACAATGTCCCATGGCCGGAGAAATTTCTTAAGAATCTGAGTTCCAGGCTGGAAAAATATATGTTAAAGGAACAGAACGAGGTAGTGAAGGCAATCGAATGGTTTCAATGGCTCAGTGACAAAAAATATCCCAGAAAAAGAGAACTTGCGGTAAAACTGTCTTTCCTTTTAAATATGGATGATTATACTACGACAAAATTTCTCCTTGCCTGTGGACACGAACCGTTCAGCGTAAGAAATCCGCTGGACTGTATCTGCCTGTTCTGTAAAATGCTGCGTCCCCAGGGTGACTGGACTAAAGTTAAAAGCATACTCAAAAAATATGAACAGAACAGACCACAGGATGCAGAAGATGGCGGGATAACGCAGACTGTGGGAAATATCGGCATGACCAGAATGATCAGTAACCATATACCGGAACTGGCCGGTATCAGTGTTCCGGAATCTGAGCGGGAAGATATGGAAGACAAACTGATCGAATATATGTATTCTGTAGATCCAGAGTTTACCAGACGAAAAATCCTCGTGAAGAAAGATAAAAAAACGAAAAAAGTGGTATCGGATAATCTTTCTGTTTACTATTCCGGATACTCCCTGCAGCGAAGAAAAGACCTGATGGAACTGACACGCTATCTTGTAAAACTGTATCCAACTTACGATTACTGGGCATATCACAAAGGTGACCGCAGAAACGATGCAGTCGGAAAGGTTTCAAATTCCGGAGATAACCAGGTTAAAGTTGAGATCGCGGAAGATGGTTATCCGGATATGGGAAGTCTGGCCAGAGCATTTATGTGTGCTCATGGCTGGCAGTTTGCAGAACCCGGGGAGCTTGGCCTGCCATCACATGGAAGTCTGAAGACGAAACATGACAATATACCATTTAATAAAGAAATTTATCTTGTGTGTAAGGCTTATGAGAGAAGCAACCGTCTGGGAGCAATCAGACGCTTTGTGGAAAAACCGGACAATGCGGTCATTGTTGAACGTAAAGATATACTGTTGCTTGCGTATCTTTTTATTTCCGGATATTCAAGAAATGAAAATGAAGATTTACGGAATGAACTTTATGAAATGGCAGAAGCAAACGAAGAAAAACATTTTTCTGAAAATATGGAAAACATTCTCGGGCAGCTGGAAGATGTTGTTGACAGCTGGGATGAATACGAAAAAATAGAAGGTTATATCAGCTGCATCAATGGATTTCTGATGATGTTTTCTTTTGAACCACTGTATCCGCCATTTCCTCTGGACCGGTTTGTTCTTTATGCGCTTGTGGCGGAGGGGATAGGAACACCGGGGCTGTCATGGGATGGAAAAACCGAGAATTTAAGTGATATGTGGCTGGAATCCGGATATGGAAACGTAGAAGAAGTGTGAATGAGAAAAAGGAAAAAACAATGCGAAAAGTACTGCAGGAAGGAACATGGATCCGTTTATCCCAGGGTGAACTGTATAAAATTACCGGAAAACCTATCGGAGAAGGCGGCGGAAGTATTGTATACCCATGTAAAAAAATATCTTATCTTGATGGGAAAATTACAGTCAGTGAAATTGACTATGCGTTAAAAGAGTGTTTTCCGCTGTCAGCTGCGTTTGTTTTTGAGAGAAGAGAAGATGGTGAGATCGTATCTGCGTCAGAAGATCCGGCATCCGTCCGTTATCTGGATTCTGTCAAAAAAATGCAGATGCAGGAGCAGGAGATAACAGGGAAAATTTACAATACCGCTGCCAGAACGATTCCCGTCATCAGCGCTTCCGGGGAAGTTGAGCTCTCTTTTGATGAGGGACATACTTTTCATCTGGTAAATAACACTGTTACAATCATGACATCACTGGAATCCAAAGGAAAAGCACTGAAATCTTATCTTTCCCAGGGAGAAAAATTTTCGGTTGTCCAGGCATTTCAGATCATAAAACAGGTATTATTCGCGGTGAAAGAAGTTCATGAAGCAGGTTTTCTCCATCTGGATATCCAGGACGGAAATGTATTTATAAAAGGAAGCCTCTCAGAGGAAGATAAGCTTGTTTCTCTGGTGGATTTTGGAGCGGCGAGACCTGTCTGTGAGGATGGATTATGTCCTGCGATCCGTGACAGGGCATTGTTTTCCACCATCGGATTTGAGTCTCCGGAGATTGTCGGGAGAAATGATGGAACTCTGAGGCTGGGAGCAGAATCGGATTTGTACAGCGTGGGATATCTGCTTCTTCTGATGCTGACCGGAAAGAGATACACTCAGAGGGAGCTTGACTCCGCGAATATCGGCCTGTATCTCTCAAAAAGAAAACTGAAAAAGCTGAACTGTCCGGCTCATATGGCGGATAAAGTCCATCAGATCATTTCGAAAGCGTTAAAGAAAACGCCGGAGGAGCGATATCATTCCTGTGAAGAAATGCTGGCAGATGTATCGGATCTTATTCATGCGCTGCAGCCGTATAAAAGCGATCTTTCCCAGGTTGTATATGATGCGTTTATCTGCTATCGTCATGGGAAAACGGACAGCCAGGCTGCAAAAATACTTCAGCAGAAACTGGAACATTTCCACATTCCGTGGATGCGTAAAAATAAAATAAAAAAGATCAGACGGGTTTTTATGGACGAAGGGGAACTGTCATCCTGTTCTGATTTTGGGCTCCAGATCCGGGAAGCACTGAAAAATTCGGGATGGCTGATCGTGATCTGCTCTTCTGAAACCAAAGATTCCCCCTGGGTTAATCTGGAAATAAAAACATTTCTTGAATTTCATGACAGATCCAGGATACTTGCCGTAGTAACAGAGGGAGAACCGGAAGATGTTTTCCAAAAGGAACTGCTGGGCAGTGACAGGACCGCAGAGGTCCTTGCGGCCGATGCAAGAGGGGAAACACCGGAACAGGTGCTCCGAAATGTAAAGAAAAACGTACTGTTAAAGATTGCGGCTCCAATCTTAGGAACCACATATGATTCCCTGAAACAGAGGCAGAGAAATTATATCATAAAGAAATATGCAGTCATTGGATCTCTGGCTGTGCTGATGGCAAATGCTTTTTTCCTGTTTGCCATGGACAGAAACCACAGGATCGAAGAACAGAACCGGCGGATCATGGAAAACCGGGCGGAGGATCAGGTGGCTCTGTCTGCGGAACTTCTGAAGGAAGGAAACCGGGAAGAAGCGTTACAGGCTGCTCTGGAAGCACAGGAAGAAGGGGATACACCAGTGATCCCGGAAGAGATCTATGCATTGAATTCTGCCCTGTACAGTTATCATCATGAAGGAAACGTAGAAGGTTTCCGGCCGGACAGACAGGTGGAACTGGAAAATAATACAACGGATATCGGTGAAAGCAGTCCGGATGGAAAGGTGTTTTTCTGTCTGGATGAATCGGGAATCGCATATTTTTACAATATGGAAGACTGGTCTTTGAAGTGGAAGTGTAAACTGGAGGAGGAAACTTCTGCATTTATAGATGGAAAGTTTGTTTCTGAGGGAAAAATATTGTTGTTTTCACAGAACACAGCGTACTACACAGACATCGAACAGCAGAAATGTATAAAAAGGATTCCGTTAAAAGAAGAGGACAATATGCTGGAAACTCCGGTCTGGGCACTTCATGATGGAATGCTTGTATTTGGCTGCGAGTCTCTGGATGGAGTTTATGTGTATCGGTATGACCTGAACCAGGACAGCATGGAAAAGATCAGACTGACTGTGGATGCAATGGATCATATAACTTCCATCGCAATTTCTCCGGACGGAAATACTCTGGCAGTCAGCTGGCTTGATTATGCTTCCGGGGATATCTGGGACGGAGGCATTCAGACGGTTGATCTGAATACCGGAAAACAGACAACACTGGAAGCTAATCATGTTTCCGTGATCCGTTTTATCAGTAATTCGGAATTCCTTACCATAGAATGTGAGAACGTGCCTTTTGGAAGTGGTGGAATCGATGATAAAAAAAGATACCGTGAAGCAATATATCAGATGGAAAAGGGAAGAGTGTGGGAAAATACGACCCATTATCTGCGGACACAGTATGAAGATTCTCTGTATGCAGATGCAGCAGTATATGAAAATTTTCAGTTTGACAGTGAAAAAAAGGCAGACGTGATCTTGGTCAACCTGGGTACACATCTGATGATCATTGACAGGAATACATATAACATATTATGTGAAGAAGATTTTTCATATCCAATCGTGAAACTGGCAGTGTATAATGAAAGTACAGTGCTGCTTGGCCTTGCGGACGGAAGTGTGGAACGGTTCTGGATGGATGATCGTCAGAAGATTTTTTCCGCGGAAGACAGTTCTGTTGGCGGTTTTTTATATGATGCGAATAAAAAAGTGATCATTCAGATGAAGGACGGGACGCCGTTTCTGGTCATTTCTCAGATCGCGCAGGATACATCCATGAAACCGGCAGAGGCACAGGATATAAAAAAGAAAATTCAGACAGAAAAAACTGTGGAGAAGACGACAGAAGGAACACGGGTTCAGGGAGCGTCAACAAAGCGTTTTGCAGTCATAAATGATACATCGATCGATGTGTATGACGGAGAGAAGAAAGAGCCGTTTTTCACGATTTCCCGCAATGGGGCAGAGGAACCACTGGTGGCATTTTTTAAAGAAGATGAACAGCTGGTGGTATACTGCGACAGAAAAGTTACGATCTGGGATCTTGCTTCCGGAAAAAATATCGCCACACAGGTGGTGGATATGGATTCTGCACAGAAAACAGATATTTTGGCAGATCCGAAAGGCAGATATCTGGCGCTGTATACAAGAGAGGGCCAGGTAAGCGTCCATTCCCTTGACGGATGGCTGGAAAGAGTACTGAATATCTATTCTGTGGATGAAAATTCTCAGCTGCACCCGTATGCGGATATTCCTTATGCTTATGTGGATCTTGAGAAAGAGATGATATATGCGCTGGGACGGGATGACGACAGATATTATGGTATTTCTTTCTACGGGTACAGAGAGCTGAGGGAGAAAGCGGAGCAGATCCTGGGGGACAGAAAAGAGAAAACGGTGGATATCACATATATTTTCGGATGATTTTGCAAAAATGTCCGGGGCACTGACGTCATTGCCTGGAACAGGGAGCATCTAACTCACAGAGCACATAGCTCATATCATCAAAATTTCTGGTGTTTATCATTTTCTGATTCAGGAGATCCTGATTCTGCACAGAAAAGATACCGGAAGTGAGTGGCGCGTTCAGGCCGTTCATTCCATCGGATAAGAGGATGATCCTTCTGGCACCAGGTTTTGTCCAGCGATAAAAGCGCAGGTAATAAAAAAGCGGGCAGTTCATGGTCAGATAGGTTGAATTTGGCTGATCTCCTCTCTGAGGAGAAGAGACAGTCTTAAGGAGATCACTGCTGCCAACGTTCCACAAGATGCTGCCGTCTCCCAGATGAACACCGACAAATCTGCCGTCATTGTCTATGGAAATGGCAAGCATGGTTGTTGCCAGCAGCCGGGGATCGATCTGCATTTCTTTTGCCATTTTTTTTAATTCAGTGTCCACAGTCCTGGTCAGTTGCATCCGGATATCGGGAAGGGCACCATGAAGATACTGTTCGAAATTAAGATGAAGATTTCCGGCCAGAGTACTGGCAGCTACACTGGCCGCAATGCCACCATAGGGGCTGCTTCCAGCCCCGTCGCATAAAACTATGGTTGTCTGTGTGGCATCGGAAAGTATTCTGATCTGATCCTGACACCGGCTGATGTCAAATCCGTGGCATTTTCCGGCAGTGCGGAAAGATCGAACATGTATCATAGGAAATGTCCTTTCAACGCATTGGTGGACGGTTTTCTTTCTGGAAGGAGAGAATGGTGATTCCCTGGTAGCGAAGGATTCCGATATCGCCTGCAGAAAAAAATACTTTACGTGGTTCGAAAGTTCTGAGTTTTAAACGTTCTCCGTTTTCGAATTCTACAAGATACCATCCAACGAAGAGAGTATCTGTGATTTTTTCAAGGATTTTTGCACGTGTTGCGAAGACAGGTTTGTTTTTATCGGATTTTTTTATAAAATAGAAAATAGTCCAGACTAAAATAGCAAAACCAGCCATTATAATAAAAAATGTTGTGAAAGCGCCAAAAAGTGCATCGTAATCATAAGTATTAAATCTAATTGTCATTATTTTTTCCTCCTGTTGTAAATATGAATGAAGTTAACGTGTATCGGTGTCTGAGATTTATGGCTTCATGATCAGGTCCTCCTTTTGTTTTGGAAATGTGTTGTTCTTTGAACTGACTACATCATAGCGAAAATGGGAGAGGACCCGGGTTTTACTTTTTTCCTGGTATTTTGTGGAGGAAAAATGGAAAAAATAAAAGAGCTGCTGCCTTCCGGATGAAAGTTCCTCCGGGAAGCAACAGCTCCTTTTGATTTTGGATAAAATAAAAAAGAATGCAGGAAATGGGACTTGAACCCACACGATCTTGCGACCACAGGCACCTGAAGCCTGCGCGTCTGCCAATTCCGCCATTCCTGCATTTTGTCAACCGGCTTACTTCGCTTTGTTTAGCTCCGTTCGTCGACTGCTCACTTATAATAACCCAGGAACTAAAGAATGTCAATAGAAAAATTCAAAAAAATTAAAAAAATTCAAAAAAAATATTTTAAGTTAGTTTTATACATTTTTTTTGCATATGGTGTTGAAAAATGACGATTCCTGTGATACAATCTTGAAGATTTAGGATAAAATAAGAGAACAAAGAAAGGGAGATTGTATGAAAGCATTTCTGATATTGGAAGATGGCCATGTATTTACAGGAACTAGCATTGGTTCTGCAAGGGAAGTCATCAGTGAAATTGTCTTTAACACTTCCATGACCGGTTATCTGGAAGTAATGACAGATCCTTCTTACGCAGGACAGGCGGTGTGTATGACATATCCGCTGATCGGAAACTACGGAATCTGTTATGATGACCAGGAATCAAGGAAGCCGTGGATTGACGGATTTATTGTACGCGAATTATCACGAGTTCCCAGCAACTTCAGAAGCGTAGACACCATTCAGCATTTTCTGAGCAAAAACGACATTCCGGGAATCGCAGGAATTGATACCAGAGCACTGACTAAGATCCTTCGTGAGAAGGGAACCATGAACGGAATGATCACAGTTGACGAGAACTATGACCTGGATACAATCATCCCCAGATTAAAAGCATATACAACAGGAAAAGTGGTAGAGAAGGTTTCCTGCCGCGAAAAGGAAGTGCTTAAGGGGAACGGACCGAAGGTTGCGCTTCTTGATCTGGGCGCCAAGAGAAACATCGCACGCTCACTGAATGAGAGAGGATGCCAGGTTACCATTTACCCGGCTCTGACACCGGCAGAAGAGATCCTTGGAGACAATCCGGACGGCATCATGCTCAGCAACGGCCCTGGAGATCCGAAGGAATGCACTTCTATTATTAAAGAAATCAAGAAACTCTATGACTCCGATGTGCCGATCTTTGCCATCTGTCTTGGACATCAGCTTATGGCTCTTGCAACAGGCGGAGATACCCATAAGATGAAATACGGTCACAGAGGTGGAAACCATCCGGTCAAAGACCTGGAGACAGGAAGAGTTTATATTTCTTCCCAGAACCATGGCTACGTAGTAGACGCAGAAGGCCTTGAGGAGAAAAACATCGCACATCCTGCATTTGTAAACGTCAACGACGGAACAAACGAGGGTATGGCATATAATGGAAAGAACATCTTTACCGTACAGTTCCATCCAGAAGCATGCCCGGGACCACAGGATTCCAGTTACCTGTTTGACAGATTCATGAAGATGATGGGAGGAGAGAAATAATGCCAAGGAATAAGGACATAAAAAAAGTACTTGTGATCGGCTCAGGTCCGATCGTAATCGGCCAGGCAGCAGAGTTTGACTATGCAGGAACCCAGGCATGCCGCTCTCTGAAGGAAGAGGGCATGGAGGTTGTACTTTTAAACTCCAATCCTGCTACCATCATGACAGATAAAGACATCGCAGACAGAGTTTACATCGAGCCTCTGACTGTTGAGGTCGTAGAGCAGCTGATCCTCAAAGAAAAACCGGACAGTGTACTTCCTACACTGGGTGGCCAGGCAGGACTGAACCTTGCCATGGAGCTTGAGGAGAAAGGCTTCCTGAAAGAGCACAATGTACGACTGATCGGTACCACAGCAGCTACCATCCGTAAGGCTGAGGACCGTCAGGAGTTCAAAGATACCATGGAAAAGATCGGCGAGCCGGTTGCAGCATCCAAGGTCGTTACAACCGTAGAAGATGGTGTGGAGTTTACACAGACCATCGGATATCCGGTTGTTCTCCGTCCTGCATACACACTTGGTGGAAGCGGCGGTGGTATCGCACACAACGAGCCGGAGCTTCGTGAGATCCTTGAGAATGGTCTCCGTCTTTCCCGTGTAGGCGAGGTTCTTGTAGAGAGATGTATCGCCGGATGGAAAGAAATCGAGTACGAGGTAATGCGAGACAGCGCAGGAAACTGCATCACAGTCTGCAACATGGAGAACATTGACCCGGTTGGTGTCCATACCGGTGACTCCATCGTAGTTGCTCCTTCCCAGACACTTGGAGATAAAGAGTACCAGATGCTTCGTACATCTGCGCTTAACATCATCACAGAACTTGGTATCACAGGTGGATGTAACGTACAGTACGCTCTTCATCCGGAGAGTTTTGAGTACTGTGTCATCGAGGTTAACCCTCGTGTAAGCCGTTCTTCCGCACTTGCAAGTAAGGCTACCGGTTATCCGATCGCCAAGGTTGCGGCCAAGATCGCACTGGGCTACACACTGGATGAGATCCCGAATGCCATCACAGGCAAAACATACGCAAGCTTCGAGCCGATGCTGGACTACTGTGTCGTTAAGATCCCGCGTCTGCCATTTGATAAATTTATCACAGCAAAACGTACACTGACTACACAGATGAAAGCTACCGGTGAGGTTATGAGTATCTGCCATAACTTTGAGGGGGCTTTAATGAAAGCCATCCGTTCCCTGGAGCAGCACGTAGACAGTCTGATGTCCTACGATTTCTCCCATCTTTCTGATGAGGAACTTCTGGACGAGCTGAATATCGTGGATGACCGCCGTATCTGGAAGATCGCAGAAGCCCTGAGACGAAATATTTCCCAGGAGAAACTTCACGAGATCACCAAGATCGATATCTGGTTCATCGACAAGCTGGCAATCCTTGTTGAGATGGAGCAGGCTCTGAAGACCCAGAAACTGGACAAAGACCTTCTTCTGGAAGCAAAACGAATGGAGTTCCCGGACTACATCATCGCAGATCTCACAGGCAAGACAGAAGCCGAGATCAAAGAGCTGCGTAAAGAGTACGGCATCCGTGCAGCATATAAGATGGTAGATACCTGTGCGGCAGAGTTTGCGGCAGAGACACCATACTATTATTCTGTATATGGCGATGATCAGACAGAGAACGAAGCAATCGAGACCAAAGATAAAAAGAAGATCCTGGTACTTGGTTCCGGACCGATCCGTATCGGACAGGGTATCGAGTTCGACTTCTGCTCCGTACACTGTACATGGGCATTTGCAAAAGAAGGATACGAGACTATCATCATCAACAACAACCCGGAGACAGTAAGTACAGACTTTGATATCGCGGACAAACTGTATTTCGAGCCACTGACACCGGAAGATGTTGAGAATGTTGTAAATATCGAGAAACCGGACGGAGCCGTTGTTCAGTTCGGTGGACAGACAGCCATCAAGCTTACCGAAGCACTGATCAAGATGGGCGTGAAGATCCTTGGAACATCTGCTGAGAACGTAGATGCCGCAGAGGACAGAGAGCTCTTTGATGCCATCCTTGAGAAATGCCAGATCCCGAGACCGAAGGGACACACCGTATTCACAGCAGAAGAGGCGAAAAAAGCTGCCAACGAGCTGGGATATCCGGTACTTGTCCGCCCGTCCTACGTACTTGGAGGACAGGGAATGCGTATTGCTGTCAGCGATGAGGATGTGGAAGAGTACATCGGAATCATCAACCAGATCGCACAGGAGCATCCGATCCTTGTTGATAAATATCTCATGGGTAAAGAAATCGAGGTCGATGCGGTATGCGACGGTGAGGACATCCTGATCCCTGGAATCATGGAGCACATCGAGCGTGCAGGTATCCACTCCGGAGACAGTATTTCCGTATATCCGGCACAGACCATCAGCCAGAAAGCAAAAGATACCATTGCCGAGTACACACGTCGTCTTGCACAGGCACTTCATGTGATCGGTATGATCAATATCCAGTTTATCGTTGTAGGCGAGGATGTATATGTTATCGAGGTTAACCCACGTTCCAGCCGTACAGTACCGTATATCAGCAAGGTAACAGGAATCCCAATCGTTCCTCTTGCAACAAGAGTCATCCTTGGATACAAGATCAAAGAGCTTGGCTACACACCGGGACTTCAGAAAGAGGCAGAGTATTTCGCAATCAAGATGCCTGTATTCTCCTTCGAGAAGATCAGAGGCGCAGATATCAGCCTTGGACCTGAGATGAAATCCACAGGTGAGTGCCTTGGTATTGCAAAGACCTTCAACGAGGCTCTTTACAAAGCATTCATCGGAGCAGGAATCCGCCTTCCGAAACACAAACAGATGATCATCACTGTGAAAGATGAGGATAAAAAGGATATTATTCCGATCGCCAAGAGATTTGAAGCTCAGGGATACCGTATCTTTGCAACAAGAGGTACTGCAAATGTCCTGACTGAGAACGGAATCAAGGTAACACGTACCAACAAGCTGGAGCAGCCGTCTCCGAACCTGATGGACCTGATCCTTGGCCACAAGATCGATGTTGTCATCGATACACCGCCACAGGGCGTTGAGCATCAGAAAGATGGTTTCGTCATCCGTCGTAATGCTATCGAGACAGGCGTTAACGTACTTACAAGCCTTGACACTGCAGAGGCGCTGGTTACAAGTCTTGAGAACACAGACCTGAACAATCTGACTCTGGTAGACATCGCGAAGATTGATAATCGCTAAAGGTCATGAAAATGTAAAAAAAGCGTAAATTTTGTGAAATGGAAATTTCAAAGTTTACGAATTGCAAAATATGTAATATACTGATAAGGACGGGGCCGTTGTTTACATGCCGGCTCTGTCCTTATCTTGCGTTGGACGTAAATTACGAAAGGAGTTTGTATGAGCTTTATAGAATTGCTGAAGGTTATCCTTCTTGGTATCGTGGAGGGAATTACAGAGTGGCTTCCCATCAGCAGTACCGGCCACATGATCCTGGTAGATGAATTTATCAAGCTGAATGTATCTGATGCATTTATGGAATTCTTCCTGGTTGTCATCCAGCTTGGTGCGATCATGGCAGTTGTCGTATTGTACTGGAGTAAGCTGTGGCCTTTTTACATAAGAAAAATCCCGAAAAAAACACAGATGGCACTGCGTAAACAGCCGGCAGTATCCAGAGCAATCCTTACATTTGTGGAGAAATACTGTGACAAGGAGAAATGGATCCTGTGGTTCAAGATCCTGGTAGCATGTCTGCCGACGATCATCATCGCACTTCCATTTAATGATATCATTGAAGAGAAATTTTATAATTATGTTGTAGTTGCGATCACACTGATCGTATATGGTGTTCTGTTTATTGTGATCGAGAATTACAATAAACGTCGCAGACCAGCCTGTACCAGCCTGGAGGATCTTACCTTTAAAACGGCGCTGATCATTGGCTGTTTCCAGGTGCTTTCCGTAATCCCGGGAACTTCCCGCTCCGGATCTACCATTATCGGAGGAATCCTCGCCGGAACTTCCCGTACTGTTGCGGCTGAGTTTACCTTTTTCCTGGCAATTCCGGTTATGTTTGGCGCAAGTTTTCTGAAGCTTGTGAAATTCGGTTTTGCCTTCAGCTCTACAGAGTTGATCATCCTGATCGTAGGTGTACTGGTATCTTTTGTGGTATCTATCCTGGCGATCAAATTCCTGATGGGATATATCAAGAAACATGATTTCAAGGCATTTGGATGGTACAGAATCATTCTTGGAATCCTGGTTCTCGGATATTTTATCGGAAAAACGTTACTTGCATAAAACAAATATGTATAAACAGTAATTCTGGAGGTAATTATTATGAAATATAAGAAAATTATGATCGCACTGGCAGCAACTGCAGCACTGAGCGCAGCCGGATGCGGAAGCTCATCAAAAGACACCGTGGAAGTAACACCGACACCGGTTCCGACAGCCGCACCGACTTCAACACCGGCAACAGCCAGTCCGCTGCCGACTTCAACACCGGCACCGAAGCTTATTGGTGTGAAGACAAGTACCGCGAAATTTGTTTATCTCTCAAACAGCACCAAGGGTGAAGTGCGAGAGATCTATCTCCGTGCAGCCGGTGGATCAGAATGGGGTAAGAATCTGGTTCCGGCAGAGTCTACGATCAAGGCAGCAGAACAGGTACAGATGTATTACACACCGGAATCCGCCACAGATGCTATTTATGATATGAAGATCGTGGATGGAGACGGAAACGCATATGAGATCTACAGTGTGGAACTGGGAGATATGGAGAGTGCGAAGCTGATGATCGACAACGGATCTGCATATCTGACTTATATGAGTCTCAGCGAGAAGAGCGAGAAGAGCACACAGGGAAATGTGGAAACGGATAACAGTGAGAATACAGATAGCACAGATTCTACAGACAGTACAACGGATTCTTCTGATGCAACCGATTCTTCTTCTGACAGCAGCACAGATAACAGTGATAACAGCAGTGATTACGATAACAGTGATAATGGAAGTTACGACGGCGGAGACGATGGAAGTGATGACAGCAGTGATAACGGAAATTATGACAATGGTGACGGTGATGACGGCAATGATAATTATGACAATGGAGACAGCGGCGATTCCGATAACAGCGATGATGGCGGTTATGTAGATGACGGTGATAACAGCGGAAACGGAGACGAAGTGATCGATGACAGCGGCAGCGATGGCGGAAACGGAGACATTATCTGGGATGATAATGGAGACTGGTCAGAGCAATAAGCGATACAGGTGGAAATATGCAGGATTTCAAGGAAGCTTCGGCTGAGATCAAAGTAAAAACCAAAAGATTTTCCCTGAAAAAAGGAACCATAAAGATCTGTTTTGAACTGCCGGAGGAAAAGGGACAGATCCGGTCTTTGAAACTGAAACTGCGAAATGAGATCATGGATGTCAGCTATCCGTTTATACTACACACGAGATCCAGAGGAAACAGAACTGTCTATCGGGCGGAGATCAATGTAAATGCCTATCCTATGGAGCGGGCATTCTGGGATGTTGTGGCTGTTGTTGACAGCGGCAGTGGGGAAACTTATGATGCGATCCTGGGTGGATTAAGTATATTTCTGAAACTGAAACTGATCTTTTTTCCAAGATGGACAAGAACAAATGGCGGAAATATGATCTATCCCTTTGTCAACGGGAAGCGGCAGTTTAATCTTCAATACCGGAAATATGACCGAAAATACGACAGCTATCTGTTCCTTATGAAAGAATTTCTGGCTCTTTTGTGTTATTTTATCCTGAAGCCCTACTGGGACCATAAGAAATTGTGGCTTGTAGGCGAGAAATACTGCACGATGGCACAGGACAACGGTTTTTATTTCTTCCGGTACTGTATGGAACAGGTACCGGAAGAACAACGAAAAAAGATCCTTTATGTAATAGATAAAAATAGTCCGGATTATCAGGCTGTAAAGGAATATGAACCGAATGTGATCCAGTTCATGTCATTTAAATACATGATCTATCTCAGTGCGGCTCAGTATCTTATTTCCACAGATGCGATCCGGCATTTTTATATCTGGGATTCTCCGATCAGTGTTTATAAGCTTCAGTATCAGGCCAGAAAAAATATTATTTTTTTGCAGCATGGTGTCACCGCATTTAAACAGTGCCATAAAACCTATCGCAAAAACTGTGGAAACCAGATGGCGTTGTTTGTGGTAACTTCAGAACCGGAGCAGAAGATCATAGAGAAATATTTTGGTTATGATAAGGAAGAAGTGATTGTAACCGGCTTTTCCAGATGGGATGTTCTGGAAGACCGGTCGGACCCTGCACATAAAGAGATCCTTCTGATGCCTACGTGGAGAAACTGGCTGGAAGATATCAGTGAAGAAGCATTCCGTAAAAGTGAATATTATCAGAGATATGAAACACTTTTGCAGGATGAACGGCTGAGGACGATCCTGGAAAGAGAGAATATCACGCTGAATTTTTATATTCATGCCAAGTTTCGGGAGCGTCTCGGAAACTTTTATACGGAGGACAGACACATCCGGCTGATCCCCTTTGGAACTGTGCCGTTAAACCAGCTTCTGATGAGCTGTCATATGCTGATCACAGATTATTCTTCTGTTTCCTGGGAAGTTTATTATCAGGGGAAACCGGTAGTTTTTTATCCTTTTGATCTGGAAACTTACGAGAAGGCCCACGGAAGTTATGTAGATTACAGAAAAGATGTTTTCGGGGATCTGGCATGGACAGAAGAGGAGCTTCTGGATACCATAGAATCCTATGTGAAAAACAACTTCCAGGAGAAACCGGAATATGCAAAGCGAAGAGATACTCTTCTTCCGTACCGGGATCACAATAACAGCAAACGTATTTACGAAGCGATTGTCAGAGCGCACATTCCCAGTAAGCTGAAAAAAAGAAGAAAAGATATAAATTTTTGAGCAGATCAGTTCTCTACGCAGATGCCTGGATAAATAAGCGGTAGAAAGAGTTGTCTGTACCGGGAATGGATAAGATGGGAGAAATATGACCAGAGAAGATGATTTTTCAGTTGTTGTTTTTGCTAAAAATACATCAGGATTATACAGAACATACAGAAATATAAAACAGAATCCACTGGCAGATACCATACAGATCCTGGCGGTACGTGTGGAAGGGAATGCAGATCAGTTCAGCCAGAGTGATCTGAAAGAACTGCAGCTTCTTGGAGAAAAGGAGAAAACTCTTCAGGCACAGGCGATGGATGAGAAATTTGGTCCATTTCAAATGAAAGATAAGCGTTTTCGGGAAATGCTGAAAGATCCGAAACTGATCTATATTGACGGATCAGAGTGTCAGGATATTGTCAGTGAACTTTACAGTCAGATTACCGGAACTTATATTACATTTGTAAGAGGCGGAAATGGTTTTTCAAAAGAGGCATTCCGGGAACTGCAGCGCTGCTTTCAGGAAGAAGGCAGTGATGTAGCTGTGATAAAAATTGACGGAAAAGACAGTTTGCCGGTAAAAGAGCATAATAATTACTGTGACTCTTTTGGAAAAGATGCAACACTGGACGATCATGCCTGTCTGTTGCATCAGATGTATCCGGCATATACATTTGTTACAGAAAAACTGAAATGGACAAAAGAAATCAGAAAGGATACCTGGTATCTGGATATCATGGAAATGGTATACAGAAATGCGGTATCCTGCGGGAAAATTTCGGTAATTTCCGGGGAAAATGCCCGGGTGCAGATTCCTGCGGAGCATTTTATCAGGGATGAATGGGAGAATCTTATACAGGATACTAAGCAGACAGGGATGTTTTACGAGCGTTTTTTGAAAAGGCTTGAAGAATACAGAAAGCAGGGAAAAATCCGGTTTGTGAAGAATGGTGATTATGTGCTTCTGTATTATTATACAAAACTGGCAGAAGTGATATTCCGGAATCCGGAACATGTGGAGCTGATTTCCTATGAAAGAAATATTGATGAATTTCTGAAACATCTGGAATTTCCGGAACTTATCATATTCAGCCATCACATAGGAAGAGAAAATAAACTTTATCTGCTTCATAAATATTTTCCGGATATAAATAAAAGATATCCCAGACAGACAGAGGCTGTTATGGATTCAGAACAGGATGAGCTGAATGTCAGGATTTTCCAGCTTACAGATGAGGGAATACACTGTGAGTTTTCGGTTGTGGAACCATGGATGAGGAACCGGGAGTTCTGCATGATAACCGGAGAACGAAGATATAAAGCAGTCTGGAGATATACACTGGATCGATTCGGGTGGTGCAGGAAGGAAACAGCGACAGAGAAGCTGTATCTGGTGGATATTCCTTATGGGGGAATTCACGATTCTGTTTGCTGGGCGGAAAAAGAGCAGGGTCATATCAGGAAGATGTATAATGTTTCTTACGGAAAATATACACCATTTGCCAAAGAGGTTCCTCTTTTTCTGCATGTAAGGGGAATGCTGTTGCTGCCTGCCGGAAAAAAAAGATCCATTTCTTCACTGGAAGAACAGAACGAAGATCAAATCCAGGAGCAATATGAGATCTGTGTAAAACCTTATCGAATAGGCAGGACCCTGATACTTGGATGGAAACGTGACCGTGCTTTACTGTTACAGGGACTTCCCGGAAAAAAAGCCTTTTTTGTACGCTGGCTCTGTGCATGGAAACGTGCAAGGAAGAAAAAACAGATCTGGCTGTTCTCGGATCGAGTCAACCGGGGAGATGATAACGGAGAGGTTATGTTCCGCTATGTCTGTGAAAATCCGGTTTCCGGGGTGAAACCATATTTTGTTATCAGTAAAAATACACCGGAGAGCCGGGAACTGGTGAAACTTGGAAAAATTGTGGAGCCTTTTTCCTGGAATCACAAAATCCTGTTTCTTCTGAATGATCTTTCTCTTTCTTCTCAGGCAAATAAGACCGTAGTGAATCCATTTGGAAGTTTCGAGTATCTTTACCGGGATCTGATGTACAATAAGAAACTGGTATTTTTGCAGCATGGAGTGACGAAAGATAATCAGTCTCAGTGGCTGAATAAATATAACCGGAATCTGTTTGGGTTTGTGGTAAATACGAAGCAGGAGTATGATTCCATATTCAATTATGATTATTATTATCCGGCAAAGAATGTATGGCTTACTGGTATGCCAAGATTTGACAGGCTGGTCCATGCGGAACGGAAATACGTGACGATTATGCCTACCTGGCGAAAAAGTCTTTCCTCCGGAACCGATGACAGAGGTGTGTGGAAGCTTGGAGAAGAATTCGTCCACAGTGAATATTTTTGCTTTTATAATGATCTTCTGAACAGTGAAAAGCTTCTGAAAGCTTCTGAAAAATATGGTTACACTATCTGCTTTATGCCACATCCGAATACTGTTGATGGACTGCATCTGTTCCGAAGAGATCCCAGGGTGAAATTTCTGGATAGCTCCAGTTCCTACAGAGAGATTTTTGCGCAGACAGATCTGATGGTCACGGATTATTCTTCGGTTGCATTTGACTTTGCGTATTTAAGGAAGCCGATCGTGTATACACAGTTTGACAGAGAGAGCTTTTTCAACGGTTCCCATTCCTACACAGAGGGATATTTTGATTATGAGAGGGACGGATTTGGAGAGGTGGAAGATACACTGGAAGGAACGGTAGAACGGATCATTGAATATATGGCTTCTGACTGTCAGATAAAAGAGAAATATCTGAAGCGAATGGAGGATACATTTGCATTTAATGACCGTAACTGCTGCAGGCGGGTATACAAAAAAATCATGGAAAACATGTAATATAAAGGAGAAAATTTTGGAAAAGGAAAAAACAGTCCGATTTGATAAATACACTTCCCAGGCGATGAAAGGGATTGCCATAGTGATGATGCTGTTTCATCATCAGTATCTTTCAAGAAAGCGCTTTGAGGGATTTACGGTATCTTTTGCGCCATTTGCGGATGATACCATGATCTATATGTGCAGTGTATTTAAGATTTGTGTGCCGATCTATGCTTTTATTTCCGGATACGGACTATATTTAAGTTATCGTAAGAAGCGCTCTGCGCCTGTGAGATGGACTGCCGGCCGGCTGGTCAAAACCATGTCCGGGTTCTGGATCATCTGGATCTTATCTGCGGTTATTTTTCAGGGCATGTTCGGATACGTATCAAAAGTATATTTTTCAGGCGGAAGCAGAATCGAAGGTCTGGCAGCTATGGGGCTTGATTTTCTGGGGCTTCATAGCCTGTTTGGTACAGTAACCATGAATGGAACCTGGTGGTATATGAGCGCTGCGGTGATCTTTGTGATCCTGGTTCCACTGGTCATGAAAAATGAAGACTGTCTTCCGATGATCCTTGCGCTGGTTGTGGCAGTTCCCCATATGCTATCACTGAAGATCATGGGAGAAACCAATGTATATTCTTTTATTCCTGTATTTCTTATGGGAATGTGTGCAGCAAAGTATGAGCTGGCTGACCGGTGGCTGCAGGTGTGGAACCGGGGACCGAAGAAGATCATGAAATTTTTGTTGGAGGTGCTGATATTATTTGTTCTGTACAAAGTATATGGGAAATTACCGGGATCTGTATATAATGAGATCCGCTGGGGGATTTTTCCGATTATTGTGATCGCATTTTGCAGCGAGTTTATCACAGTGATCCCGGGAATCCGCCAGGTACTGTTATTCCTTGGAAAACATTCCATGAATATTTTTCTGATACATACATTTATAAGACATTATTTCTGGAGTGATTTTATTTATTCCTTTGGTCATTTTGTGGTAAATGTTCTGGTACTGCTGGGAATTTCTCTGGCAGTGTCCATTGTGCTGGAATGGCTGAAAAATATAACCGGTTACAACCGCCTGATTCGGAATATCTGTGAAAAAATTGAACTAACTGTATAAAAGCATAAAAAGTCCTGAACTTTGATAAGTGCCTTATTTACCGGACAAAGAAGATGTCCGGGATTCTGGCATAGATCAATGCTCAGGACTTTTTTGTGCATAAATAACAGACTCTCAGATAGAAAAAATTTCTCCTGTATGAGTGGTATCATATCCGGTCTGGAGTGCCAGTGTGCGGCGAAAATTCTCTGAAGAGATCGTTTCGGTCACTGCCTGAAAACCGGGAGTATCCAGATTTTCGGAATGCATGATCAGATAAAGTGTCTCCTGTGTAAGGGGGAGAAACGTAAGTTCCGGGAAACTTCTTACAGCATAACTTTCTCCAAGTGCAACATCTGCCTGCCCACCGGCAACCGCGGCAGCTGTGGAATAGTCGGAAACAAGCTCATTACGGTAACCGGATATGGATTCCGGAGAAATACCGGAAGATTTCAGGGTGCGGTCAAGAAGAACCCTGCGGCTGCTTCCTTTTTCGCGGTTTGCAAAAATGATATCCGCTCTTGTAAGATCCGGAAAGTCATGAATATTCCGTGGATTCCCCTTTTTTACATAAAAGCCCATGGGATACTGGCAGAAGAGAAGGGCTGTAAGAGAAAGTCCGGGTACCAGACTGCGGACATCCTCAGGAGCTGCTGCGGCACAGGCAATATGGACTTTTTCAAAATAGAGGGAATACAGGCCATTGTAGGTATTCATATGTGATTGCAGCACAGGAAGGTTCCCAGGTGTGGAAGGCAGCTGATTCAGAAGAAGATCCAGCGCCGGAGATGCCTGTCCGCTGATGATCAGTCCGCTGGAGTGAAGCAGATAATCTCTTTTCAGAAGGGAACTTTCCGGTTGATAATCAAGGTGCTGGGCGGAGACACTGTTTTTCGCCGCTCCGTTCAGATACAGGGACAGCTGATCTTCACTGACTCGCAGCTGTTTACCGATTTTGGAAGAGGAAAGCTCCCCGCGTTTGATCAGTTCGTATACGGTTGTTTTTTTGATCTTTAATTTATCGGCGACTTCCTGGGCTGTGTAGAATTTATTCATCGATTCCCACCATAACACTGGTTGCTTTGATGACAGCGTAAGCGTCAGATCCAACTTTCAGTCCCAGTTCTTCCACAGCGGCACAGGAAATGGTTGCTGTGATAATATTTCCTCCGCCAATATCGATGGAAACAATGGAATTTACGGCTCCTTTGTTGATATTGATAACTTTTCCTTTTAACTGATTTCGTGCACTGAGTTTCATAAAAAAATCTCCTTATCTTTTAAGATCCTGATGTTGCAGTGAAAACTGCTCGGTATATTTTATGATAGCATGTGTATGAAAAAACAGCAATGGCCTTACGCTTGACAAGAAACATTCATTTGGGTAAAATTAAATGAAACCATTCAAAACTGAATGAAACTGAACGAAACAAAAAAGGAGAGAAACAAAAAGATGAAGAAAAAAATCTTAGCGGCTCTTACAGCAGGAATCCTGACAACAGGCCTTCTGACCGGAAATGTCTTTGCGGCAGATACAGAGGTGAAAGGTGATGAGAATCTGAAAGGTGAGGTTTACGCTTTTATCGCAGCCAGCCTCAGCAATTCCATGGAAGAGATCCAGAAAGATTTCAATGAACTTTATCCGAATGTGACAATCTACTACAGCGCAGACAGCTCAGGTACACTGCAGACACAGATTGAGGAAGGCGCACGCTGCGATCTTTTCTTTTCAGCAGCAGATAAACAGATGGATGCCCTCACAGAGGAGAAACTGACAAAAGAGGACACCGTTGTTGACCTTCTTGAGAATAAAGTTGTTCTGATTAAACCAAAGGACGGAGAGACAAAGGTAACAGGATTTGAGAACATCACAGATGCCGAGAATATGGCGCTTGCAGGTGAGGATGTTCCGGTTGGACAGTACTCCCGTGAGATTTTCAACAACCTTGGAATCATGGATGATGTAAACGAGATGGAGATCAACGAGTGCAAGAACGTAACAGATGTACTTGCTGCAGTCAGTGAGGGAAGTAATGAAGTTGGTGTAGTATATGCGACAGATGCTGCATCTGTTGCGGATAAAGTAGAGATTATTGCAGAGGCACCGGCAGACAGCCTTCAGACTCCGGTTCTTTATCCGGTAGGACTTATTGAGGATAAAGAAGCATCTGAGGATGACACCAAGGCAGCAGAGGCATTCCTGGATTATGTAGAATCTGACGCTGCAATCAAGGTATTTGAGGACTATGGATTCACAGCATATAAGGCTGAAGATTCCAAAGAAGATGCAGAAGATTCCGCAGACAGCACTGAGGCTGAGGACAGCACAGACTCTACAGGCAGTACCTCCAAATAATCATTATGCAGAAAACCGGCAGTAATTTCTGGAAATGCCATAAACGCCGGTGCAGGAATGAACGATGACAGAATTTTTGAAAGAAATAAACTGGAGTCCTCTTTGGATTTCCTTAAAAACAGGTCTGGTGGCTACCGTGATCGCCTTTTTTCTGGGGGTATTCTGCGCCCGTAAGATCATGAAACTGAAACCGGGAGCAAGAGCAGTACTGGACGGTATCTTTACCCTTCCCCTGGTACTTCCGCCTACAGTGGCAGGATTTTTTCTGCTTCTGATTTTCAGCCTGAAAAGACCCCTTGGAAGTTTTCTTCTGGACAATTTTGATATTAAGATCGTACAGAACTGGAAGGGGTGTGTGATCGCGGCTGCAGTGATTGCGTTTCCACTGATGTACCGCAATGCACGTGCTGCGTTTGAACAGGTGGACGTGAATCTGATTTACGCGGGCCAGACATTGGGGATGAGCGATAACCGGATTTTCTGGAAGGTGGTTATGCCTGCGGCAGGACCTGGAATTGCTTCCGGAACGGTACTGGCTTTTGCACGTGCCATCGGTGAGTATGGAGCAACCTCTATGCTTGCCGGAAATATCCTTGGAAAAACAAGAACGGTTTCGGTGGCCATAGCTGCAGAGACCGCAGCCGGAAACTATGGAACTGCAGGCTTCTGGGTCGTTGTGATTGTGCTGATTTCCTTTGTGATTGTAGCACTGATCAACATTGTATCCGGAAGAGGAATGAAGACAAGAAGGTGGATCTGATGGCAGTCAGTGTAAATATCGAAAAGAATTTCCGGGATTTTTCCCTGAAAGTACAATTTGAGGGCAGCTCGGCAGCCATCGGGCTTCTTGGAGCATCCGGCAGCGGAAAGAGCATGACACTGCGGTGTATAGCAGGAATTGAAACTCCGGATCGGGGAAAAATCGTAATTAACGGAAAAACAGTCTTTGATTCAGAAGCAGGAATCAATCTGAAGCCACAGAAGCGGCAGATTGGCTACCTCTTCCAGAATTATGCATTATTTCCGACTATGACGGTAGAGCAGAATATCCGCTGTGGTTACCGTGGAGAAAAATCTTTTGCACAGGAAAAAGTGTCGGATCTGATCCGGCGATATCATCTGGAGGGCCTGGAAAAACGTCTTCCATCCCAGCTTTCCGGCGGGCAGCAGCAGCGAGTGGCACTGGCCAGAATGATGATCGGGGAACCGGAAGCCATTCTTCTGGATGAGCCGTTTTCCGCACTGGATGGATATCTGAAAGATGTGCTTCAGAGGGAAATGCAGGATTTTCTTCAGGATTATCCAGGCGATATGATCCTTGTAACTCACAGCAGAGATGAGGCCTATAAATTCTGTAAAGAGCTTTCTGTTGTGGACGGGGGACGGATCCTTGTAACTGATGAAACGAAACGGCTGTTTGAGAATCCAAGAATGCTGGAAGCGGCAAAACTTACCGGATGTAAGAACTTTTCAGCGGTCCAGCAGCTGGGAGAACATGAAATTTATGCCACGGACTGGAAAATAAAACTTCATACAGCAGAAAAAGTGGCAGAAGATATTACTCACGTGGGAATTCGCGGACACTGGATCAGGCCGGAAGATAAGCCGGGAGAGAATTGTCTGGAAGTACAGGTGGACGAGTATATCGAAACAACTTTTGAACATCAGTATATGATTCGCAGGAAAGGTGAGGAGGCAGCGGCCGGTTTGTGGTGGATGCGGCCGAAAAACAGTTTCAGAGAGGATCCGAACAGGGGTCTTCCGAAATATCTGTATCTTCCGCCGGAACACCTGATGTTGCTGAAATAAAAATATCTCTGCAATAAAATCCCGGAAATATCCGTCAGGTATTTCCGGGATTTTTTTTGTAGTGTGTTCTATTTTTCTGAGATATTTATTTTCCGTGATTCCGGGAGTAGGTAATGTAATCCGATACCATCATGGCAAGCTTAAAGGCCAGCGCATCTTCGAAGGTACGGATATCCAGCCCGAATCGTTTCTGAAGCTTTTCAAAGCGGTACACCAGAGTATTTCTGTGCACATAAAGCTGTCTGGATGTCTCGGAAAGATTCAGGTTGTTTTCAAAGAAAGTGCGGATGATATTCAGCGTTTCATCATCAATAGAATCCAGAGATTCCTCTCCGAAAATTTCACCTACGAACATGTCACATACCTGAGTCGGAAGCTGATAGATCAGACGGCCAATACCAAGGCGGTTGTAACCGAAGACATTTTTGTCCGCGTAAAAGATTTTTCCGACTTCCAGGGCAGTACGTGCTTCTTTATAGGCATCAGAAAGCTGCATGATATCGTCAGCAACATTGCTGTAGGAAACCCAGGCAGAAGTCATAGCCTCCGTATTCAGCATATCCACAAGCATGCAGGCAATACCGTTAAGTTCCTCGTAGCTCTCTGTACTCTGAAGTTCACGGACAACAATAATGCCGGAATCATCCAGGGCAGTGATAAAGTCACGTGTCCGGGCCGAAAAGATATTCCGGATGGTTGCCAGAGCGTTTTCGTCTTTATGCTGCTTGGTTTCCACAAGAAAGACTGCACGGCGGACAGAAGGTGCAATGTGGAGGCGGGCAGCTTTGTTGAAAGCTTCCACCTGAGAATAGCGGTCCAGAAGAAGGTTCTGCATAAAGGAGTTTTTGTCCGTTTTTTCCGCATAGGCAGTAAGAAGACTTTCGACCTGGCAGACCGCAAGTTCTCCGATGGTGGAAGCGGAGTCTGTGGAACCCCATACCGTCAGAAGCATATCTCCGGATGCGCCGTTTAATTTGTAGATGCTGCAGGAACGGTTGGAAATACATAAAGCAGGATCTTCACGGAACTGGATAAGCTTTTCGGCAGATGGCAGCTTTCTGTCTCCGGTGGAAGCAAAAACCTGATTATTTTTGTCCAGAATACAAAAATCCAGTCCGCTGATCCGGTTCCAGTCATCCAGGCATTTTTGAAGTGTTTGCTGTATTTTCATAAAACTGAGTCCTTTCTGTAGATGAAGTGAAAATTGTGCAGAGGAAAAAAGAAACCCCGGGAAAATATATCCCCCGGGGTTAAATTCATTTTTTGTAATTCGGTAAGAATTAGTTTGTGATGGTAAGCTCTGTCTCTTTGTCGAAGAAGTGAGCTTTCTCCATATCGAATGCGAATCTGATCGGATCACCGGTCTTAGCTGTTGTACGAGGATCAACTCGTGCTGTGATCTGAGTTCCGTCAACATCGAAGTACAGGAATACTTCGGCACCAAGAAGCTCGTAAACTTTAACTACGGAGTTCATCGGTTTGCTTGGGGATGTCTCAAGGAACATCTGAGAATCATGGATATCCTCAGGACGGATACCAAGAACAACTTTCTTTCCAACATAGCCTTTGTCTTTGAGAACTTTAGCTTTAGCTGCAGGAACAATAACCTCATGCTCGTTACCGATTGTAGCGATCATGTTACCGCCTTTTTCGGAGATAACAGCATCAAGGAAGTTCATCTGCGGAGATCCCATGAATCCTGCAACGAAGAGGTTGCCTGGTTTCTGATACAGGTTCTGTGGTGTATCAACCTGCTGAACAACACCGTCTTTCATAACGACGATTCTGGTACCAAGTGTCATAGCCTCTGTCTGGTCATGTGTTACATAGATGATTGTAGCACCAAGTCTCTGATGGATCTTGGAAATCTCGATACGCATCTGTACACGAAGTTTAGCATCCAGGTTGGAAAGAGGCTCATCCATAAGGAATACCTTAGGATTACGAACGATAGCACGTCCCATAGCAACTCGCTGTCTCTGACCACCGGAAAGAGCCTTCGGTTTACGATCAAGAAGTTTGTCAAGGTCAAGGATTCTTGCTGCTTCACGAACAGCTTTGTCAATCTGATCCTTCGGAACTTTACGAAGTTTAAGTCCGAATGCCATGTTATCATAAACAGTCATATGAGGATACAGAGCGTAGTTCTGGAATACCATTGCGATATCACGGTCCTTAGGCTCAACATCGTTCATGACTTTGTCACCGATCTTAAGTGTACCACCGCTGATCTCCTCAAGACCTGCGATCATACGAAGTGTTGTGGACTTTCCACATCCAGACGGTCCTACGAAGATGATAAACTCTTTGTCTTCGATTTCAAGGTTGAAATCTTTAACTGCCTGGAAGCCGTTTGGATAAGTTTTATTAATGTGAGATAATGATAAACTTGCCATTGTTGTTTCCCTCCAAAATTAATATATTGTTTTTTACGTAATTTCCTTTGCTGGTTAACAGTATATCGAAAATGGAGGAAAAGAGCTAGAGCTGAATCGTACAAAGTTTCCGGCAGTTTCTTGTCATTCTGACGAAAAAACGAAAGGGGATTTTTCGTCATTTTGTCAAAACGACGGTTTCATATGGATAGATTCACGAATTATTATACTGCATTCCGGCGAAATCCTCAATATTATAAAAAAATCCAAAACAAGTTATTTACAGCTAACCACAGTTGGAGTATACTAACTTATTAGATAAAAGAAAAGTTTTCTCAATAATAAAGGAGGGATCAGAATGCAGAACGCAAAAGCTGAGAAAGAAGAAAAGAGAACAGGATGTTACCGCCATACACAGATGCAGAAAGATCTTATTATAGAGAAGCTGAAAGAACGGGGCTTAAGAATTACCAGACAGAGGAGGATCCTGCTTGATATCATTCTGGAAGGGGAGTGCTCCTGCTGTAAGGAAATTTATTACAGGGCTTCCGCACTGGACCCGAAGATCGGTGTGGCAACGGTATACCGTATGATCAATACGCTGGAGTCCATCGGAGCCATCAGCCGCAAAAATATGTACCGGGTAGCCTGCAGTACCAAAGGGGCCTGCACAGTGGAGCTGGATGATGATACCATCTGCCACCTGTCCGGGCAGAAGCTTAATGAGGTGATCCGTGCGGGACTTCGGGCATGCGGGGAGATCCATGAGCAGAATATCCGCACACTTGCAGTGCTTCCGGTACATGAAGTGGGATAAACACAGCAAGGAGATATTCCCTATATAATAGGAAATAAAGGGTTTGTACAGACTAAAAATTAGAAAAACGAAACTATTAGTAAAACTTAACTGTTAGGGGAAATTAACTGAAAATTCAGCGAATTGTGTTAAATTCACAAAAAAAACACTGGACATTTTTTTACAAGTATTTTATAATGATGAAAATACCGGGGCAGGCATGGGAAATTGTCCACCGGAAATCAGTAAAATGATAAAAATTATATATTTAGGAGGAAAAATTATTATGGTAGATTTTAAATTCAAAAAATCAGGACTTTTTGCAGCAGGTGTTCTTTTTGGAACAGCAGGAATCAAGATCCTTACAAGCAAGGATGCGAAGAAGCTTTACACAGGATGCACAGCAGCCGTTTTAAGAGCTAAGGACTGCATCATGAAAACAGCTACAAGCCTTCAGGAGAACGCGGAGGATATCTACGCTGAGGCTAAGGGAATCAATGAGGAGAGAGCTGCAGCAGAAGAGGCTGTAGAAGATGTTGCAGAGAATGCAGAAGAGACTGCAGATGAGGATGCATTCAAGGAGGCAGCAGAAGAGACAAAAGAAGCAGCAACTGAAGAGACAGCTGAGTAAAGAGGCGATTTCCCGTGAAATTTTATATTAAACATGAGACAAGAGGACGACTTCGTATTCATCTTGCCCAGAAGAGAATGAGTTACGAGCAGGCGGATACTTTGCTGTATTATCTCGAAAATCTTGACGGAGTGGCTTCCGCCAAGGTATATGAGAGAACCTGTGATGCGGTTGTGAATTATCAGGGCAGCCGTGAGGCTGTTATCTGCGGTATCAGAGCATTCCATTATCAGGATGTGGAAGCTCCCCAGCAGGTACTGCAGAGCTCCGGAAGAGCACTGAATGCAGAATATCAGGAGAAACTGATCTCCAAGGTGATCTATCATTTTGGAAGAAAGCTTTTCCTGCCATATCCGTTGAACGCAATTTATACGACAGCAACTTCCCTGAAATATATCTGGAAGGGCATTGATACACTTCTTCACCGCAAGATCGAAGTACCGGTTCTGGATGCCACTGCGATCGGTGTATCCGTACTGCGTCAGGATTTCGGTACTGCAGGTTCCATTATGTTCCTGCTTGGAATCGGAGAAATTCTGGAAGAGTGGACACATAAGAAATCGGTCGGTGATCTTGCAAGAACCATGTCACTGAATGTTGGCAAGGTGTGGCTGAAGAGAGAAGATCAGGAAATTCTTGTAGAATCCAAAGAAGTTCAGCCGGGAGATGAAGTTGTTGTTCGTATGGGTACTGTGATTCCGTTTGACGGAAGCGTTACGGATGGAGAAGCTATGGTGAACCAGGCGTCTCTTACCGGTGAGTCTGTACCTGTATGTAAGAAAGAAGGCAGCGTTGCCTATGCAGGTACCGTTGTGGAGGAAGGTGAGATCACTATCCGGGTGAAGACGGTAGGTGGTTCCAGCCGTTATGACAAGATCGTCACCATGATCGAGGAATCTGAGAAGCTGAAATCTTCCCTGGAAGGCAAGGCAGAGCATCTGGCAGATAAGCTGGTTCCGTATACTCTTGGAGGAACAGCCCTTACATATCTGCTCACCAGAAATGCAACCAAGGCCCTTGCGATCCTGATGGTAGATTTCTCCTGTGCACTGAAGCTTGCAATGCCAATCTCCGTACTGTCCGCGATCCGTGAGGCAGGTACACATAAAGTTACGGTTAAAGGTGGTAAATATCTGGAAGCAATGGCTGATGCAGATACCATCGTATTTGATAAGACCGGAACTCTGACAAAAGCAAAACCAACGGTTGTGGATGTGGTTTCCTTTGATAACAACAATCCGGACGAGATGCTGCGTATTGCCGCATGTATGGAAGAACATTTCCCGCACTCCATGGCCAAGGCCGTTGTCAGTGCAGCCAGAAAGAAACATCTGGCACATGAAGAGATGCATTCCAAGGTTGAATATGTAGTGGCACATGGAATTTCCACTACCATAGAAGAACATAAAGCCGTGATCGGAAGTTATCACTTTGTTTTTGAAGATGAGAAATGTGTGATCCCGGAGGATGGCCAGGAGAAATTCGACAGCATTCCGGAAGAATATTCTCACCTGTATCTGGCTATTGACGGACGTCTTGCAGCTGTGATCTGTATTGAAGATCCACTTCGTGAGGAGGCAAAAGCTTCTGTAGAAGCACTGCGCGCGGCAGGAATCTCCAAGATCGTTATGATGACAGGAGACAGCGAGCGTACAGCAGCAGCTATTGCCAGACGTGTAGGTGTGGATGAATATTATTCCGAGGTACTTCCGGAGGATAAGGCCAACTTCATTGAAAAAGAGAAGGCAGCCGGAAGAAGGGTGATCATGGTAGGTGACGGAATCAATGATTCTCCGGCACTTTCCGCAGCCAATGTCGGTATTGCCATCAGCGATGGCGCTGAGATTGCCCGTGAGATCGCAGACATTACCGTAGGTGCAGATGACCTTCAGGAACTTGTTGTTCTGAAAGAGATCAGTAACGCACTGATGAAGCGCATCAGACGTAATTACCGTTTCATCATTACCTTTAATGCAGGTCTTATCGCCTGTGGCGTTGCAGGAATCCTGCAGCCGACTACATCTGCACTTCTTCACAATACTTCTACACTGGCGATCAGTTTGAAGAGCATGCAGAATCTGCTTCCATAGAAAGTTAACCAAATCAACTGCGGAGCAGTTATTTGGTGTAGAGCTACGTAGCGAAGCGGATTGCGAATATCCGCTTGACATAAATATAAAAGCCGGCCAGGTTATCGAAGAGATAAGATCTTCGTGCCTGGCCGGCTTTTTTCAGGTTGATCAGACGTGTATTGCAGGTATCAGCCTGAAGATGGATCTGAGATGGTAAGTTTTATTCCTGCGGAAAAGGTTCACTTTCCAGCTTCCGTCCGTCCGCCATATGATAGCGTTTCTTTTCGGTATCCGAGCGAAGAGGACGGGTATGCAGGCTCCGGTACCGGGAAGGACTCATGTGATAAAATTTTTCGAAGGTATGTGCAAAATGCTGCCGGCTGTTATATCCGGAAGAAAAGGCAATATCCGTAATGTGAAGAGTGCTGTTGCACAGAAGAAAGGCGGCCTGCTCCATACGCTTGCGGTTGATATAAGTGTTGATGGTACAGCCGTTTTTTTCTGTAAAAAGTGCCTGGAGGTAGGATTTATTGATCCCTGCATATGCGGCAATGGCAGGAATATCGATGTCTTCCAGATAATGTTCATCAATATACCGGAGCGCTTTTTTCAGATAAACACTTCCCTGGGTGTTCCGGCTGGAGCGGGCGCAGAAAGCAAGTTCTGTGAGCATACGGCCAAACAGAAGAAAGAAGAGAAATTCTTCCTCCTTTATCTGATCGGAACTGCGCTGTAAAAAGGTGAGAAGGTCTTTCAGGCTGTATCCGAAATTCCGGGAATCCGTGCCGGAGCAGAATCCCCGGGAGGAGGCAATAAAATTCCAGAACCGGGAAAATCCGGGATCTTTTTTCAGAAGAAGGTCCAGAGAAACCGGGCTTTTTTCGGAGGTGAGGGAAAATTCCAGATTCAGGATCGAGCATGGAAAACCGTCCGGGATCTCAAGCCTGTGCGGGATACCCGGGCGTATAAAGATAAACTGCCCGGATTTCAGCGGAAATTCCATGTCCTGTTCCTCATCCATGCAGAAAACCCGGCAGGAACCGGAAGTAATGTACATGATCTCATAGCTGGAATGTGTGTGATGTTCCATATGATAATACGGCAGGGAAAGGGCATAAAAGGCGGAAATATGAAAATATCTGGAAGAATCCTGAAAAATATCTGGCATGAAAAACCTCCTGAGCATGTGGTGAGATCACGAATATCCATTTGACTCGTATATTCGCAATCCACAGTTGCTGTAATGTCCGTTTTGTGGTCTGTGAACAGTATATCACGTAAAAATAAATGCGACAATATATTGCATTTTTTCATTCAGGGGATGATACCTGTCACCTTGCGGAAAATCCGATGATATACTGAAATCAAGATTACAAAAACGGGAGGATATTTTGTATGAGCTACAAAAACGGGAATATGAAAATAATCGAATTACATGAAAACGGCCTGGATATCCAGTTCCGTATCCGTGAAAACGGCGTGGTAGAGCTGGCAGATTTTTCTTCACAGGAAGTAAAAAAAGCAGCCATGGAGCCGAAGGAAGATATTTATTATCCGGCTGTTGAGATCCACAGAAGCGGCACCGGAAGCCTGAATATGCATGCTTACAAAAACAACATCAATCAGTCCTCTGTAGACTTTGTTTATGAGAAACATGAACTGAAAGAGCAGGACGGTGGAAAAGAACTGGAGATCGTAATGGTTTCTCCGGAAAAGCTGAAAGCCGTATATCATATGCGCCTGTTTGACGGAGTTCCGGCAGTGCAGACCTGGACAGAGATCACCAACGAGGGAAGTGAAGATCAGGGCCTGACTTACGTTTCTTCTTTTATATATCAGGGAATTTCCAGAGGCGGTGACAAACCTTATTACAAAAAAACAGATATCTATGTACCGTTTAACAGCTGGTGCTGTGAGGCACAGTGGCAGAAATATGATGCAGAGACACTGAACTTAAACGGAATGGTCGTAGACGGATTTAATCATCAGGGATATGGACTGAACCGTTATTGTTACAGTGGAAAGGGAAGCTGGTCTACCTGCGAGTATCTTCCAATGGGAATTGCCGAAGACAGAGAAACAGGGGAAACTTATATTTTCCAGGTTGAAAGTTCCGGACAGTGGCTGATAGAATATGGTTCCGCCCAGGGTGGGAATCTGTATCTTACTATAAGCGGTGCCACAGAGCAGGAGCATGGATGGTATAAGAATCTGAAACCGGGAGAATGCTTCACAACTGTTCCGGCAGGGGCAGCCGTTGTAAAAGGAGGTCTGAATCCGGCAGTAGCAGCGCTGACCAGATATCGTAGAAAAGTACGCAGAGCAAATCCGGACGATGAGAAACTGAACGTGGTATTTAATGATTACATGAACTGCCTGATGGGAGATCCCACAACAGAGCGGGAGCTTTCCATCATTGACAAGGCGGCAGAGCTGGGATGTGAATATTACTGTCTGGATGCAGGATGGTATGACGACGGATTCTGGTGGGACCGTGTCGGTGAATGGAAGGAAGCATCCGGAAGATTCCCTGGAGGCCTGAAAGAAGTCTGCGATTACGCACACAGCAAAGGCCTGAAAATGGGACTCTGGCTGGAAATCGAAGTTATGGGAGTTGCCTGTGAGCTTGCAAATAAACTTCCGGATGACTGGTTTGTCTGCCGCCATGGAAAACGCCACATTGACAACAAACGTTACATGCTGGATTTCCGCAATCCGGAAGTACGGAAATACTGCCGTGATGTAGTGGACAGGCTGATCCGTGATTATGGCGTAGAGTACTTTAAGGTGGACTATAACGTAACGATGGGATACGGAAGTGAATTGAACAGCGACAGCTGTGCAGATGCCATCCGTGAGCATTATGAATGTCTCCATCAGTGGTATGAGGAGATCTTCCGTGATTATCCGGATCTTGTTGTGGAGAACTGCGGTTCCGGCGGACAGCGTATGGACTATGGTATGCTGAAAGTCTTAAGCCTTCAGTCAACCAGTGACCAGACCGATTATCTCTACAATGCCAATATTGCAGCCAATGTGGCAAGTGCGGTTGCCCCTGAGCAGGGTGGCATGTGGGTATATCCGTATGAGGATGAAGAAGAGCATGTGATCTACAATGTGGTAAACGGTATGCTCCTTCGCCCGTATATCAGCGGTATGGTATGGAAGCTTGGCGAGAATTCCATGAACCGTATGAAAGAGGGAATCGCCCTGTATAAGGAAATCCGTGAGGAAGTCCGTGACGGTGTGCCGTTCTTCCCGCTGGGCTTCGGTACTCTGAAGTCGGAAGTTCTCGCTTACGGAGTAAAAGCAGAGAAGAATACCTATCTTTCTGTATGGACACCGGGAACAACAGAAGCGGTGATCCCGCTGGAAGACGCAGAAAAGATCAGCAAAGTATCCGTGATCTATCCGAAAGAAGAGATGTGCGAATATAAGATCGAAAATGGAAATCTTGTAGTGAAGATGCCGCAGGAAAAAGCAGCCAGACTGTTTATGATCGAGATGAAATAAGAAAGATATAAAGTCCTTTTTATTGGACTGTAAAAACGACGAATGATGAAAATTACAGGAAAATAAAAAGAGTGATACAAGGCAAGATGCAGATAAAAATACAGCCAGGAGTATCGGAGGTAGATTCTGATATATTCCTGACTGTATTTTTTATAGCAGTAATTTATGGAAATGCTATAGTCCCGGTAAATGGACAGTATTGTTTGATTTACCGGATATCCGCACCCGGTTTCATGATCTGAAGCAGGATCACCGCACAGATGATCGCTCCGATACCGGGAATGGCACCGCCGATTCCCACAAACCGAAGTCCGGCATATTTTACGATCACACCACCCATGGCAGAACCGGCTGCAATACCGAAGTTAAAGAAAACCGAGATCAGAGAAGAAGCCAGGTTTACACAGGCAGGGTGATCCCTGGTGGCGATCTTCAGGAAATGCATTTGCAGCGGTGAATTCAGAAGATACATCACAACACCCAGGATAAAAAGTACCAGTCCTCCGCTTACCAGATTGTGGGTGGCAATGGGAAGAAGCAGCAGACATACAGTCTGGATCACATAGATCAGAGGCAGCATGCGGATGCCGGTTTTGTTTGCCACCTGACCGGAACTTACGTTGCTGGTGATAGCTGCAATACCGAAGATCAGAAGTGCAAGGCTTAACATGGAATCCGGAATGTGAAGTTCCTGCTGGAAGATCGGTGTCAGGTATGTATAAAAACAGTAAGTGGAAGCACCGGCCAGAAAAACAATGGCACAGCCGATGGAGATCCTTTTATCCAGAAAAAGCTTAAACTGTTCCAGGATACTTCCTGCTTTCAGACGGTTCTGACGTGGCAGTTTCATAAACAGAAGCGCCAGCAGAGCCAGAGTCGCCACAAAGATCGTGATAAAAGCCGCACGCCATCCAAAAACATGAGTGATGGTGGAAGCGATAGGCACACCGATGACCGAAGCGATACTGAAGCCCGAAAAAACACCTGCGATCACACCTGGGATATGCTCCGGGATGGAAGCAACATCTTCCGCATAAGTCATGGAGATGGAAACCACAGTACCGGAAACGACAGCCGTAAGAATACGGAATACCAGAAATACCATGTAATTGGTAGCAATGGCACAGATCAGGTTGCAGAGTGCAAACAGTGAAATTCCAAGCATGGTAATACGGAAACGGTTGTATTTTCCCACATAGGCAGCCAGAAACGGAGTGCCCAGGCCATAGGCGAAAGCAAACAGAGATACAATACTTCCGGCCTGTGTCAGTGAAATCCCGAATCCGTCAGCAATTTCCGGCAGGATACCGATCACTGTATATTCACTGGTACCCAGAAAAAAGCTGAGCATGATCAGGCCTACAACAGCCGGATTAAAAAATCGAGCTTTGGATGATGACATGATAATAAGTCCTCCCTGAAAAAATAAAGATCAAGTTTCTGCATCAGAGAAATCTTCTTCAATGCGGTAAAAGAATATCATAATTTCCACCGTGTTTCTTGTTTACAGCTGTCAGATTTTTGTAGTATATTGATATCAGAAAACGGGGAGGAGTAGAAAAAATGGCAATACCGGTATTTGGAAAAGAACAATATCCACTGCGCAAAGAGTCCGGACTTTCCTATACGATCTCGGATATTTACAAGCATGTGCCGCTACATACCCATAATCATTATGAACTTTTTATTATTTCAGAGGGTACGGCCTATCATTTGATCAATGATTCCGTGCAGACGGTGAAAAAAGGAGACCTGTTTTTTATACGCCCCAATGATATGCACAGTTACAGCTTTTTTCATTCAGAGAATTTCTGTGTCCGGAATCTGGGCTTTTCCACCCAGGTGCTTCGAAATGTTTCTCTGTTTCTGGAACAGGAAGAAAAGATGGATAAACTGATAAACAGCGAGATGCCGGCCTATGTTCATCTGGAAGGGGAAAATTTCCGCAAAGTCCTGGATGCCATGGATACTGCCGGAAATCTGGTAAACGAAAGCCATCCCAGGCATGCAAGATATCATGCACAGTGTATCATTGCGCTTCTTCTGGAGGATTATTTTTTCATTTACGATGAAAAGGATCCCTGGAATCAGATGCCGTCCTGGCTGTCAGAACTTCTCTTAAATATGTCCAAGATCGAAAATCTTCAGGAAGGCTATGAAAGAATGTGTGAGCTGGCGCCCTGTTCTCCGAGCCATCTCTGCAGGCTGATGAAGCAGATCAGCGGGAAAACTCCTACTCAGTATATCAACCAGGAACGTCTGAAATACGCGGTCTATCTTCTGGCGCAGACAGACAGGGAGATCCTGGACATCTGTGAGTGTTGTGGATTTTCTAATGTGAGCCATTTTTATCATCTGTTCCGGGAACAGTTCGGGGTGTCACCGGCAAAATTCCGGAAGACAGTGTGATCTGCCTGGGGCAGTTATCAGGTTTTGCGAAATTTCCCGGGACTCATGCCTGCCCATTTTCGAAAAGATTCCGCATAATAACTGGCACTGCCAAAGCCGGTGGAAAGAGCGATTTCTGTTATAGTCATATCGGTTTCCCGGAGAAGCTGAGCACTTTTATTCAGGCGGTACTGATTCAGATAGAGATTTGGACTCTGGCTGAAATATCTGGAAAAGAGTTTGCAGCATTTGCTGATACCTACGGAACCGGCAGCCGCAATTTCCTTAAGGGAAATCCTGGAAGTGTAGTTCTGCTGGATAAAACCGGTCATGTTCCGGATGGCGGTAAGATCTGTATTGGTATGGTCTTCGGTCCGGGAGGCAGAGGGCAGATGTTCAAGAAGCAGAGCCCAGATCAGGGAAAAAGAGGATAGGATCCGTAAAGGAGCAGTTTTACTCTTACGGTGCACATAGATGTCGGCCATTTGTTTCAGAATCTGTGCCTGCCAGGAAATCCCGGGATCAAAGATAAAAAAGGGAACTTCGTTGTTCCGGATCAGAGGAAGGACGAAGTTTTTTTCATAGGCAGGTAATGTGCACAGAAGCATGGGGTGGATGAGGATGCAAAAAAATTCACATTCCCTGTGACTTTCAGAAAATCCGTAATGCATCTGCCTGGAATTTACAAAAATCCCCTGTCCCTGTTCCAGAGTGAGGATTTTTCCGTTGACATTATATTGCATCTGGCCGGACTGGATCATCAGAAATTCAATGTCATCATGCCAGTGGCTGATAGCGGAATAATTGGGATAGTGGGAAAGCATTTCATGGATGGTGTAGGCCGGACAGTCAGGATAATCGTAGACCATTTTTTCAGAAAGGTCATCCTTTAAGTCTATATAGATCATATTCATACCTCGCAGGATTGTTATAAAGTTAGATAGAAAACCGATAGAATAACTTAAAAATATACAATATAATTATAAAACGAAAAGATGCTTCGGTCAATGTCCGCGTAAACTGTAAGGCAGATATAGTGGAGCATGGCCGCCGTCCTCTCCGGAATCACTCACAGTGCGTCAGGAGACACCGGGCATTTTTTTGAAGAAAACAAAGTGTATTTATAAGAGAGGGATTTACAATGGACAATATTTACAGAAGAGATCACGAAATGGCATACATCTCCGATGATGCAGTAGTGGCGCAGCAGAAAGAAACAAAAAAGGCCGTCCGGAAGTACAATGAGGCCATGCCTTTTGACCCGGAAAAGGGTATGGAATATCTGGAACGCACAGGACTGAAGCATAAGAAAAACGTATATTTTGAGCCGCCGTTTCACTGTGAGTACGGAAGCCATATCGAAGTCGGAGAGAATTTTTATGCCAACACCCACTGCGTGATGCTGGATGTGGGAAAAATCACCATCGGGGATAACGTAATGTTTGGCCCCAATGTAGGTATTTACACAGCCGGACATCCTATCCATCCGGAAAGCCGTAATTCCGCTTTTGAGTACGGGATTCCTGTCACCATCGGGGACAATGTGTGGATCGGCGGAAGCTGCTGCGTTCTTCCGGGTGTAAAGATTGGAAATAACGTTGTGATCGGCGCGGGAAGCGTAGTGACAAAGGACATTCCGGACAATGTATGTGCAGCCGGAAATCCCTGCCGCGTGATCCGCGAGATCACGGATGCGGACAAGCCATATTACTTTAAAGAACGGAAATTCGATGAGGAGGCATGGGCAAAAATAAATGAAAAATAAAAAAGACCCGGCATTCACCAGAAAGCTTATAAGCCTGGTGATGCCCATCGCTTTTCAGCAGTTTATGCTGGCTCTGGTCAGTGCATCCGATGCCCTGATGCTGGGAGTGATCTCACAGGATTCTCTTTCCGCAGTATCTCTGGCAGGGCAGATAACATTTATCCATAACCTTCTTCTGGAAGCAATGACCATCGGCCTTTCTCTTATCGCAGCCCAGTACTGGGGAAAGGGAGATATTCCGGCAGTGGAGAGGATCTTTGCCTTTGTGATGAAAGTTACGACTGCAATCTCCCTGATCTTTACTCTGTCCGCGCTGCTGATCCCGGGAATGCTGATGAGGATCTTTACCAATGATCCGGTACTGATCCGGGGCGGTTCCCTGTATCTTCGTGTGATCGCGGTATCCTATCTGCTTACCGGAATTTCACAGATGTATCTCTGCATCCTGAAAAACAGCGGCAGAGCGGCAAAAAGCAGCATGATCAGCGCCACAAGTGTGGTAGTAAATATTTTTATCAATGCAGTGCTGATCTATGGATTATTCGGAATGCCAAGAATGGAGATTGCCGGAGCCGCACTGGCAACAGTAACGGCTCGTATCATTGAAGTTACATGGTGCGTTCTGGAAACTGTGGGAAAAGATCAGGTAAAACTCCGGGCAAAATATCTCCGCAGAGACGATCCCGTTCTCAGGAGAGATTTCTGGAAATATACAACACCGGTGATCTGCAATGAGATCGTCTGGGGAACCGGATTTTCCATGTATTCCGTAATTATGGGACATCTGGGAAGTGATGCGGTAGCCGCCAATTCCATTGCCAGCATTGTCAAAAACCTGGCCGGATGTTTCTGTATGGGACTTGGAAACGGTGGCGGAATCATGTCCGGACTGGTGCTTCTGGCATTCAGTCCGCTGATTCTCCGTGCGGCCAACCTAAGCGTTACAGCGGAAGGATATCTTAAGGGAATGCTCCTGATCTGTGCTTATTATATGATCGGACGTTCGGTAAACGGAGTAACCATCAGCGGAATTTTCTGTGCAGGCGGAGACAGTAAGTTCGGGCTGTACTGTGACTGTATTTCCATGTGGTGTATTATGGTTCCACTGGGCCTTATCGCCGCATTTGTGCTGAAGCTTCCGGTGCTTGCGGTTTACTTTATCATCAGTCTGGATGAATTTGTGAAGATCCCGGCTGTGTATCTGAATTATAAGAAGTATCGTTGGGTGAAGGATCTGACGGTAAAAACAGACCCTACCTGAACAGATGCACAGCCAGTCCCCACAGCGGCAGCAGATACAGATAAAAGGCAACTGCGATACTGATGTTTGGCGCACCAATGGCAGCCAGCGGCACGGCTCCTGCAATGGACCAGGGGATCATGGGCGCTATGACCACCACCGTATTTTCCAGATCCAGGGCAAAAGAAGATTTTTCCGGATTGTTTTCCCCGCACAGCTGGCTGGTGAGCATGATGGCAAGAGTCTGGTTGCAGGAGATGGCGGAAGTGACAATGGAAGTCAGTAAGGTTGTGCCATAAGGGGTGATCCTGGAACCCAGTTTTTCCATCAGGGCTTCAATTCCGTTCAGAAATCCGGTTCCCTCAACCATCCCGGAATAGCAGGAAGAAATTCCAACGATCAGATAAACCCGCAGCATGGAAAGAAAACCGCCGCCGCTCATCAGTTTCGCAATCTTCCCATCAGAAGGCGAAAATCCTGAGAAACATAAAGCAGGAAGTTCCGACACCGGAAAGTGCTGTACACTCACCGCAATGGCCATTCCCACCAGTCCGCTGATGGCAATGGTCTTTTTTACATCCACATGAAGAAGGGAAAGTACCAGCACGATCATAACCGGCAGCAGCATCAGAGGAGTGAAATTATAGTAATTCACAAGCAGGTTCCGGGTGGTATCGACAGCCGTGCTGGTATGGACGGAAAAGCCGAGAATTCCATACAGAACACAACTGAGTATGAAGGGAACCAGAGCACTGCGTGTCATATTCCGGATATTGGAAAAAAGATCCGTTTTTGTCAGTTCACTGACAAGAAGCGCACTGGTGGAAACCGGAGAACACCGGTCCCCGAAAAAAATCCCGGCCAGGATCGCGCCGCCGGTAAGAAAGGGAGGAATACCCATACTGTTGGCCATAGTCATACAGATTACGCCGATGGTGGCAGCGCTTCCAAAGGAGGTTCCCGTAAGGAAGGAGATCAGACAGCACAGAAGAAAAGACGCCAGCAGCATCACGGAAGGAGTACAGATGGCAGATGCATAATATACGATATAGGCAATGGAACCACAGGCACGCCAGATCGCTGTGAGCATACTGATCAGTAACAAAGTCAGCAGAACATTTTTTACTGTGAAAATTCCGTTCCGGGAAAAACGAAGCATCTCTTTTACACTTTTTCCATGGATCAGTCCATAGGAAAAGAACAGAATGTACCCGAATATCAGGGCAAAAACAACAGAAGCACCGGTGACTACACATGCGATGAGACTGGCTGCAAACAGCGCCAGAAATAAAAGTTCCATAGATATTTTTTCCTCCGTGATACTGAAAAGTCTTTTCGTATTATACCAGTATGGAAATAGGAAAACAATTGTTACATTATCAGTTCACGAAGTGCATGAGCGATACCGTCCGAATTATTGGACAGTGTAACCTTATCAGCGACAGCCTTTACCGCATCTTCCGCATTACCCATGGCAACACCACAGCCGGCAGCCCGGAGCATAGGGATGTCATTTTCGGAATCACCGAATGCTGCCGTGTCAGCCGGATCGATACAAAGGCGGCTGCACACATCAAGAAGAGCTTTTCCCTTATTGATGGAAACCGGAATGATTTCCAGATAAAAAGGTGCCGTGCGGACAACACAGAGATCATCGGGAAGATGGCTGCGGATCATATCCTGAATGTTCAGGATTTCATCCGGGTCAACAGATAGGAGAAGCTTTACCGGGGAAAAATCCAGAAAATCTGCAAGGTTATCGACTTCTGTGCAGTCCATCTGATTGTTCCAGCATTCGTATTCCACCTTATATCCATGAGCATCTTCCACATAGAAGCGTTCGCCGTCGTCCAGGATTACAGTGACAGGAAGCGCTTCCAGAAAACGGAGAAGTTCCCGGGTTTTATTAAGGTCCATATGGGTTTGTGAAAGAAGTTGTCCGTCTGTGGCGTCTACGACTTTTCCGCCGTTGTAGGCCATGAGGATGCCGTGGTGGTCACCAAGGCGCAGCTCACTGGCAGCAGAATAAAGTCCGGGTACAGGTCTGGCAGAAGCCAGCATTACCCGGATTCCCTGTTCCTGAAATTTCAGAAGTGTGCTTAGGGTATCTGCTGTGATTTTTTTCTCATCGTTGGTAAGTGTACCGTCAATATCAAGTGCGATCAATTTTAATTTCATATTTGCAGTTATTTGTTGTCAGCAGGACATTCTTTTTCCTGCGATCTTTTTGAGGGAGTGATCATTTTGTGACCGGACCAGATAGCCATGATCATACAAAACAGTGTGCCGAAAGAGAAATATTTGTGTGCTTTCATGAATTTTCTGTAGCCTGTGTAAAAAGCACCTGTCATGCAGAGCAATGCTCCAAGTGACCAGTATTTATGTGCTTTCATATAAAAATTCTCCTATCTTTCTATAGTATTTTTCAGATAGCAAGCAGATTTCTGATCGCTTCCATATAGATCAGGACTGCTTCTTCCATACCGGAAACCAGGATAAATTCGTCGGCTCCGTGGATGCGGTAGTCGATTCCCTCTTTTTCAGGTCCGAAGGCGATGATGTTTTTGAGGGATTTTGCGTAAGTGCCGCCGCCGATGACCATTGGTTTGTGCTCTGTGTCGCCGGTTACATCTGTATAAGCTTTGTACAGGGCATTTACCAGTGGAGATTCTCTTGGGAAGAATAATGGGGCAACAACGTTGTTGATCTCAATACGTCCGTTTTTATCCTCCAGTTTGTCCTCACACATTTTGCGGATCTCTGCTTCCTTAAGAGTAACCGGGACACGGATATCGATGGTGCAGGAGATCACGCCGTTTTCTGTTTTTACGATTCCGTTGCACAGGGTCAGATCTCCGTATTCATCCGCAAATTTCAGACCGATGCCGGAACCGTCACAGGCAGTGCCGATATGGGAGTTATAGAATTTTACAAAATCATCTTCAAATCCTGCCTCTGCCAGGCATTCAAAGGTTACACCTGCAGCATTGACTCCCAGGTGCGGGGTGCTGGCATGAGCCGGAACACCTTTGGCGTAGATGGTAAGCTCACCATTTTCTTCAGTTACTTTGTATTCCTGGAGCTTTGTATGGGAAAGTGCTGCTTCCAGCTTTTCTTTCAGATCATCTTCGGCGGGAATAACAGTTGTGCAGGTGTCGCACATTGCATTGGAAACAAAACCGCCGTTCATGGAAAGGATCCTGGTGTTTTTGGAGTAGGCCATCATACCCAGCTGTCCCTTTTCGCCGTGGATACATGGGAAATTGGCATCCGGTGTGAAACCACAGGAGAGCTCTTCGGCTACCTGGTTATAGTGAGCCATACATCTGGAACCGGTCTCTTCGTTGCAGCCCATGATCAGGCGGACTCTTTTGTTCAGTTTTACACCGTGGTCGCGGAGAAGCTTCATGGCGTAGAGCGCTTCCAGAATCGGACCTTTGTCATCGGTAGTTCCACGTCCGTATACATGGTCGCCTTCACGGGTAAGCTTAAATGGATCATAAGTCCAGTCACCACCCACTGGCACGATATCCAGATGTCCGGCGATTCCAACGATCTCATCGCCCTCACCCATTTCTGCATAGCCACAGTAGTTGTCCAGGTTTACGGTTTTAAAACCAAGCTCATCGGCAATCTTGAGACCTTCTTCCAGGGCTTTTGCAGGGCCTTCACCGAAAGGCTTTCCTTCGGCAGGTGTGCCGAGCTGGGAGTCGATGGCAACCAGTCTGCCAAGGTTTGTGAGCATTTCTTCTGATAATGAATGGATTTCTTCTTTAATATTCATAACGATTTCCTCCTGTTGACAGCGTTCCGGAAATGTATCCTGTGTTTATGGACAGATGGCATCTGCCTGCTTGGCATAGTGATAGACCGGAACGCCAGTATTATGAGGTCTATTATAACACAGATCAGAATAGACGGCAGAGGAGATTTTTATATTGTGGAGCGTCTGGCGGTGTTAAGAGAAATCTCACGTTTCATCCGGCCAGATAAAATTGCAGTTTCCGGCTTCCAGGCCATCGATGAGAATATTCTGGCCTGTACAGAAGCGGTTTTTTACAGCCATAAAATAAATCCATTCTGCAGCTTCATCCACAGTCATCCACCGCTTCAGCGGAGTCAGATCCATGATCTGATCCCAGAGTTTTTTGTCCTCCATCACCGGACGGTTCAGCTCTGTCATGACGCCGCCGAAATCCAGGCTGTTGCAGGTGGCCTGGTAAGGCGCGATCCGCATTGCCACATTTTTGGCATAGGCCAGAACGCCACCCTTGCTGGCTGCATATTCCGGGAATTCGGAGCCGGTATGTCCGCTTGCTGAGCCGATCATCACAATAGAGTAAATATCAGGATGGATTCCGTAATGTTCGGTAATGGAAATGGTTCCTTTTAAGTTTACGTCAATGTCATTTCCGTCCTGGGTTCCTGCATTGTCGATCAGGATATCTACAGGAGGGAGTTCCGGGTAGGAATCCTTATCCCGGATATCCAGGCAGAAATGGATATATCCGGGCTGAGTGATCGTGGCGGCATTTTTATCGAAGCCATAGACTTCATGGCCTTTTTTCAGAAAAAACTCTGCACATCCCTTTCCGATCCCGGAGCTGGTACCTGTAATTAAAATTTTCATCGGATAAAACTCTCTTTCATACTTTTTCGCAATGCTCCCATCAGGACAGCTGCCAGTGCAAGACAGAGAATTCTGTCAATGTAATCGGTGATAAACTGGACTGCAAAACAGCTTCCGACCATTCCAAGAGGTGTTTTTGCGAGAAGCTGTACAAGAATGGAGGAACCGGAAGAGGTGATCCCGCCGAACAAAAATGCAGTGATGCAGGAGCTGATCAGAGTTGACGGAAGGGTGATCGCAATGGCCGCCGGAAAGATCTGCCATTTTTTCGGCTGAAATTTCCGGTATACAAGACCGGTCACAAAACCGAGAACGATTCCCACCGGAGCATAATACAGAGAATAAACATCTACGGTCATTCCCATTAACAAGCCGCTGATCAGATTGGGAAGCATACCATAAAACGGTCCAAGAATGGAAGCGATAAACACAGTACCGATACTGTCAAGATAGATGGGGAGCTTCAGGAAAAGAGCGATCTGTCCGCCCACAAAATTAATACAGATGGCAAACGCGATCAGGCAGATTTTCTGTACATTTATTTTTTCTGTTTTCATATTCAGTCACTCCTTATATTAAATCCTGCAAAATATCCAGTTTTTCCGGTTCCAGACCAAGGATCCTGGAGAGGAACAGCTGGAAGAATGCATATACGTCTACTTCGGTCAGTACTTTTGTATTTGGTGTTTTCCGGTAAAAATCCATGAAATCCACAACGGACTGTCCAAGAGAGATTCCTTCGGTTTCGATCTGTACATAGGAATCAAAACCCTGGCAGATATCCGGATCCAGAAAGTATGCCACTGCCAGTGGATCGTTGATCACACAGCCAATGATATGCTCCCATTCCCAGTGAAAGTCAAAATAAAATTTCGTGATCTTTCGGATAAATTCTCCGGTCTCTTTATTCAGACGACAGATATATTCCAGAAGAGTAGGAGTGAGAACGATCTTTCTTGTCACATCAAGACCGATCATGTGGATCATTTTTCCATTCTGGTGAAGGGTGTCATAGACCAGTGCGGCAGCATCCGGATCGCACCAGTAGTTATACTCTGCAACAGGGGAACAGTTTCCGTGGCTTTTAAAAGAACCGCCCATAGATACCAGTTCCTCGATCTGGTCAAAAGCTGCCGGGGCTTTCTGGATCAGGCGTGCAAGATTTGTCATGGGACCCAGGGCGATCACGGAGACTTTTTCTTTTATCAGCGCCTTGGAGAGAAAATCTACAGCACCGATTTCCTGCTGATATCCGGGGACCTCGGGCAGAAAGCTTTCGCCGAGCCCGTCAGCGCCATGAGTATCCAGAGCGTTTACGTAATCCCGCTTCAAAGGTCTGGGTTCCCCCATATAGACCGGCACATCTAGCCGGTTCATCTGCTTCAGGATCTTTTTTGCGTTTTCGAATCCCATTTCCACGGGGGAATTTCCGCAGACAATGGTGATTCCAAGTACTTCGATTTCCGGTGATGTAAGAGACAGCATGATGGCCAGGCTGTCATCAATTCCCGGGTCGCAGTCAATGATGATTTTTCGTTTGTTCATTTTGTTCCTTTCCAACTTGTGTCAAAGCAAAAAAAATGCTTTTGTTTATCACCTCCAATAAACAAAAGCATCCGTAAAAAGACTGCAGATTGTGTATACGTGCAGCCGGAAATTCTTTTTTACTTTGCCTAGTTTTTTATACTGGGAGGTTTTCGAACCAGTTTCGGTGGATATTTTAACATATGTTTCGTGATGTGACAAGATACGGTATCATTTCCATTCTCTTCCGTGGATCGTATACTTCCTGTGCAAAACGTGCTGCCGCCCTTTGGGACAGCTTTTCTATGGAAACGCTGTTTGTACATTCTTCTACTGTCTGAATATATCCATCGCTTAAAGAATAGGCTGTTTCCTCTGGTACACCACCGTCAATAGCAGCCCTGGTAAAAAGGGTGATTCCGGCAATAAACATATTTTTGCTGTTACGGAGCTGATCTTTTGAAAGGATCCCTTCGGTTCCATCTGGCTTCTGTTGCAGCAGAGAAAGGATCTGCTCCACCTGGCCGCTTCTTATGGCATCATACTGCATGCGTTCTCTGGCATAGGAGGTATGCTTTGAAAGATTTTCCCGCCGCTGAAAAAGGGTGTTCTCTCCTCGGTTTACTGCCAGTATTTCTTCAGAACGGATATCTCTGATGTCAATTTTTTTCATATAGTGGATATCTCCTGGTTGTAGTGCAATATTTTATTAGTTTTAGCAATATTTTATTATATTTTACCATCAGAAGATGTTATAGTCCATATTAAGAAAAAACATTTGGAGGTGCTTTTATGGAACGGGATCTAAAAAAAATCGTAAGTGAGATGACGCTGGAGGAAAAAGCCGGCATGTGTTCAGGGCTTGATTTCTGGCATCTGAAAGAAGTGGAACATCTGGGAATTCCAAAGGTGATGGTCAGCGACGGGCCTCACGGGCTGCGCAAACAGGATGAAAAAGGCGACCATCTTGGAATAAACGACAGCATCAAGGCTGTCTGTTTTCCTCCTGCAGTCTTAAGTGCCTGCTCTTTTGACCGTGGGCTGATGGAAGAAATGGGTAAAGCTATCGGAAGAGAGGCACAGGCAAATGATGTATCTGTTGTACTGGGACCTGCTGTAAATATCAAACGTTCTCCTCTTTGTGGAAGAAATTTTGAATATTACTCTGAGGATCCATATCTTGCAGGTGAGATCGCTGCCGCCTTTGTAAAAGGCGTACAGTCTCAGCATGTGGGAACCTCCATCAAGCATTTTGCGGCAAATAATCAGGAATATCGCCGTATGAGCAGTTCTTCAGAAGTAGATGAGAGAACACTCCGTGAAATTTATTTTCCGGCTTTTGAGACAGCTGTAAAAAAGGCACAGCCGTACACCTTTATGTGTTCCTATAATCAAATCAATGGTACTTTTGCGTCCGAGAACAAATGGCTTCTTACAGATGTGCTTCGTGGAGAATGGGGATTTAAGGGTTATGTTATGTCAGACTGGGGAGCTGTTAATGACCGTGTAAAAGGTCTTGAGGCAGGACTTGAGCTTGAAATGCCGGCCTCCGGAGGAGACAATGACGCCATGATCGTAAAGGCGGTAAAAGATGGAGCGTTGGAGGAGAAAATCCTGGATCAGGCTGTAGAACGTATCCTCCGTATTATTTTTGAATATGCAGACCATCGTAAGCCCCAGGAATTTACCATGGAAAAGGATCATGAAGAGGCTCAGCATATTGCAGAAGAATCCATGGTCCTTCTGAAAAATGAAAATCACATCCTGCCGCTGAAAACCTCTGAAAAAGCTGCATTTATTGGCGGCTTTGCCAGAAATCCCCGTTTTCAGGGAGGTGGCAGCTCACACATCAATTGTTTTAAGACAACAAATGTACTGGATTCTGTTCCCTGTGATGCACAGGTAGTTTACGCAGAAGGCTTCCCGGCAGACAGAGATTTTTATGACAAGGCGCTTGCTGATGAGGCTGTGAAAGCAGCTGCTGAGGCGGACAAAGCCGTGATCTTTGCAGGACTTCCTGAAAGCTTTGAATCTGAAGGGTATGACCGTTCCCACATGAGACTTCCAGAATGTCAGAACCGCCTTATAACAGAAATCCTGAAAGTACAGCCCAATACTGTGATCGTTCTTCACAATGGTTCTCCTGTGGAAATGCCGTGGCTTGGAGAGATTAAGGGACTTCTGGAAACATATCTTGGTGGACAGGCTGGCGGAGCTGCAGCAGCAAATATCCTCTATGGAAAAATAAACCCAAGCGGCAAGCTTGCGGAGACTATGCCTTTGAAGCTGTCAGACAATCCGTCGTATCTGAATTTTGGCGGTGGAGAAAAGGTGGAGTATCGTGAGGGAATATTTGTAGGATACCGTTACTATGATACAAAAGAAATGGATGTGGCTTTTCCATTTGGATATGGTCTTTCTTATACTACATTTGCTTACAGTAATCTTAAGTTATCCATGGAAAATCCTACAGAAAAAGACACCGTCATGGTTTACGCAGATGTAACAAATACAGGAAAATCTGCCGGAAAAGAAGTGGTACAGCTCTATATCAGAGACCTGACAGGCTCTGCCATCCGTCCTGAAAAGGAGCTGAAGGGCTTTGAAAAGGTTTTCCTGGAGCCAGGTGAGACAAAAACAGTTACGATGGAACTGAATAAACGAAGCTTTGCATGGTACAATACGGAACTCCATGACTGGTTTGCTGCCAGTGGAGACTATGAGATACTGGTGGGAGCTTCTTCAAGAGACATCCGTCTCACAGAGACACTTCATCTGAACAGCAGTCAGAGGCTTCCCATGCATGTTCATATGAATACCACACTTGGAGATTTGCTCCGAAATCCGGAAACAGCAGAAGCAGCCAAAAAACTGATCCAAAAGTATCTTTCCGGGGAAGCTGGTTCTGAAGCTGCTTCTGAGGCTGTCAGCGAAGAGATGACCATGGCTATGACAGATTCCATGCCATTACGTGCTCTGATGGGGTTTGCCGGAGTTTCCAGAAAAGAGCTTGACAGTGTTATTGAGAAACTGAACAAGTAGCGAAGCGGATTGCGAATATCCACTTGACGATAATAAAAAGAAATTTTGAACCTTTCATTCCTTTATGCATATCCTAACAGCAGAAGTTTCTTAAAGGAGTATCTGCATGAAAAATAAAAAATGGATCTCACTGGCGGCAGCTGTTGTCCTGGCTGTGACAGCACTGCCGGCGGGAGTATTTGCTGCAAAGAGGGATGGAACAGAAGAGAAGCTTACCAAAGTTACATTGAATGAAGTAGCCCATTCGATTTTCTATGCGCCGCAGTATGTGGCAATCGAAGAAGGATATTTTGAAGAAGAAGGTCTGGATCTTACGCTGGTAACTGGATTCGGAGCAGATAAAGTGTTGACTGCGCTGATCTCCGGGGAAGCGGATATTGGATTTATGGGAGCGGAAGCATCCATCTATGCCTGTCAGGAAGGGGCAACTGATCCGGCCGTGAACTTCGCCCAGCTGACCCAACGCGCGGGAAATTTTCTTGTTGCAAGAGAAGAGATGCCGGATTTCAAGTGGGAAGATCTGAAAGGAAAGAAAGTTCTTGGCGGGCGAAAAGGTGGCGTACATATATCAATGTAAATTATGAGACGATTGTAATTTTATGTAATTGGGTGGATGTGAATATTACGGTGCGGCAGAGCCGCCAGTCCGGTGTGGCGAGAGCCACCTGTCCGGACTAACGGAGCCACCCCATTTTGTTTATTAAGTTACTTTGCCATTGCTGGATCCAGTCCATATACTTCTCTCATAGAGAGGTCTTTAGATGGGTCAACACTTTCAATATCGATCTTATAGGAATCATACGATATACGATCCATGATGGCATCGGCAAGAGTACTTTCACCATCACAGATTTGCTGGTACCATTCACTTTCACGGAACTGAGAACAAAAGATCGTTGAAGATTTTTTTCGTCGTTTATGTATCAGTTCAAAAAGATTCCTGGCTTCAGCTTCTGTCAGTTTAAGAAGCAGCCACTCATCAATGATCAGTACTATTGGCTTGGTGTATTTCTTCAGGACAGTTGAGAAAGTTCCATTGTCCCTGGCAGCCTGTAAGTCCAATAATAGATCAGGAAGCCGTACATACCGTACTGAGTAATAGTGCTTGCATGCTTCCATGCCAAAGGCACAGGCCATATAAGTTTTACCACTTCCGGTTGCTCCAGTAATAAAGATGTTTCGGTATTCTGTAATGTATTCACAGGTTGCCAGACGGTTGATCAGTGCTTTGTTCAGCTTTCGTCCAGAATGGTAATCAATCGCTGCGATGCTGGCATCTGGCTGTTCAAACTCAGCCTGGCGGATCAGCCTTTTCAGACGATTGTTTTTGCGGTTGCTGTATTCGACATCAACAAGCATGCCGAACCGATCTTCGAATGGAACTTCCTTCATTGCAGGATCATCCATCTGGATGCGGAATGCATCTGCCATAGCAGTCAGACGCATTTCAATAAGTTTATCGATTGTACTTTGATTTGTCATGATTTTTTACCTCCATAGTATCTGGCTCCTCTGGTTATGCCATGTGGTTTTACTGCTTGAAATGATTCTGATTCGGTATCAGGTGCATCCTTTGTTGCAGCCAATAGATTTTTGATACTTTTATAGCTGGGTTTACCGGAATAAGAGAGCGCCTTAGCGCAGACCTGTTCCAGTTTTTCTGGCGAATATTTTTCTGCCAGTTTCAGTAATCCCATGCAGCTTCTGTAGGATTGCTGTTCAATCCTGCCGGAGGTAAGTATTGCATCGACAACCTTACTTGTGTTAATTCCAATCGAATCAGCCCACTTACGGAATCGGTCACCGTTCCATTCCAGATATTTCTGGTGTTCCTGCGGCATATGTTCTGTCACTGTAGAATACTGACCGCTTCGTCCATAGAGTCGTCTGTGAGAGGCAATACGATTGTGATTATAAAATATTTCAACCGTTGTATCTGTTATACGCACATCAACCTTATTTTTGATATACTGATAAGGCACGGAGTAGAACATTCTGTCTACTGCGATGTGATAGTTAAACTGGACGGTGGCTTGTTTCCACTCAGCCAGTTCAAAAGGTGTAGCAGGCAACGGAGCCAGTAATGGCATTTCTTCCCCAAGAAATAAACTGAGTCTGCTACATTCCTTTTTCTGGAATTTACGGGCGTTGTAGGCATCCAGTTTTTCACGGATTGAAGCATTCAATTCTGCAAGAGAGAAAAACTGTTCATTGCGAAGGGCTGCTGTTATCCATGTGGATATCTTTCCTACCGATCCCTCTACATTCGGTTTATCTTTGGGTTTCCGGACTCTGGCCGGAAGGATGGCAAGATTGTAATGTTCTGCCATCTCATGATAAGTTGTGTTTAAGGCAGTGTTGTACCAGTCACTCTTTTTATGATTCACTGCGGTTGTGCAGTTATCAGAAACGAGCATAGGTGTGACACCGCCAAAGAAATCAAACATCTGGACATGAGCTTTGATCCAGTTGTCGGTTTTCTCATTCATATATGCTTTTACAAAAGCATACTGACTGTAAGTTAATACACCTACAAATATCCATGCATTTGTGATTTCTCCGGTGTCCGGATCAATGATGTGAGCAGGGTCACCGGCCCAGTCAACTTCAATCTGTTCACCTGGTTTTCTAGGGATATGCATGGTAGCCCTGCGTTTTTCTTCATCCTTCTGGATGTAGTAGCAGAACTGAGAATACATTAGAGGCTCTTCGCTGCTCATGCGGCACTCCTCACAGTATTCTACCCAGAGAAGTTTTTTGTTTACGCCGTTCCGCAGAAGTTCTTTGCGGATGTAGTCAAAGTTTGGCATACGTTTATTCGTTGCCGACTTATCTTTAGGAAACATCAGCTCCTCTAGCGCACTGTCGGTCATGTCAAAATCCAGCGGCCATGAAAGATTGATTTCCGCTGCTTTTTTCAAAACCTTGGCGACTGTGTTTCTGGATACACCGCAACTTTGTGCGATGTTCCTCTCACTGAATCCTAAGCTTTTCAAGCGTAGGATTTCACGATACTTGGTCATAATTTACGACCTCCTTTATCTGTATTCACACCAAAGGTGTGTATTTACAGTATAAAGGAAATATATGTAATAGAGTCCAATAAGGTGGCTCTGAATTACCGGAATATATGGCTCCCATTCTCCGGCATGGTGGCTCTCAAAGTCCGGACAGGTGGCTCTGAGAGTCCCGGAATAATCAGTGGATGGATTGAATAGTGCGAAGAAGTCACAGAAAATAGAATAGCTTTAAATATAAGTGGAAATATTTTTGCTAATATCTCCACTTATATTTTGCGAAATTTTGTTATCTCTTTCCAGTTACTCGGAAATCCCATATATTCAAAAAGATTATTCAACTTCAAATTTGAATTCTGCTTTTCATATCGGTCAAAAATATGCAATAGTTGCTTTTTAAACAGTAAAAAATCGGTCTTTGGAAGTAGATAACGAAAAGTAATGACTGATATAACTAAGAAAGTCAACCAGAAATTACCTTAATCATAGTATATGATATGATTTATATTTTATGTTTAAAGCAGATTATTTTGTATAGTTGGTTAATTAATCATGTTGAATACCTGCATATTTGTTTTGGCGAAGCTTGAAAGCAGGACGTCCCCCCTCTAAAATATCGCAAATCTGAGTTTGAATACCATTTTGATTTAGAATACCTTTTAATGTAACTCCAGTATCATCGGTTAATATCTCATCATTTTCTATCGCACCACTACGATATTCAAATCTCTTTTCTGCATTTTCAGTTCCAATCCCATCTTGATTTGCAATAATAATTTCTTCTGCGTCAGCACCTAAAACAACATTAGCATTATGAGTAACAATAATTATTTGACGTTCTTTCTTTTTTCGTCTAATGTATTGAACGAGGTCATTATAAATAGATCGATTATCTAAGTCATCCTCTGGCTGATCAATTAATATTGGACATTTGCTATCCTCAAGACTGATTAACATTTCAAGAAGAACCAACGCCTTTTTACCAGGAGACATACTTTCAATAGAATCATTTCCGCTTTTTACTATGTAATGAATGTTATACCAATTTTTGAAAATATAAGATAAAACATCGGTTAGTGTGTTTCCTGCTTTAAATGATAATCCACCATATTTTTCTGGCTCTTCCCATGCATTCCAAAGAGTTGAAAGGAACTGCTTCCCATAGTTCTCTGGTTTTAAATCTGTAAGATCATAGTTATGTTTAGTTCTAAAAGGTGTAAAGTTCTTGTTGTTAAAAATTCGAGCTAAACATTCCATAAATTCTGTTTGTTTCCAAACAATCTCGGCATCAAATATCAAAGAAGTATTTCTTGAAGTTCCTGTGGATCTTATGATTTTACCAAAAGTAGTATATATATCCAAATAATCTGATTGAGATGCAATAATTTTTTCTTTTATTTGATTAATACTTTTGAGAAGATCTTCTTTTTGTGTCTCACGTTCGATTGCAGATTGTAATAATTTACGTTCAGCATTAATGCGAGTTGTTAATTTTCCGAGCTGTTCACTTTGAGCAACTTTTTCCTTTAAAGATTCATATTCTTCTTTTAATAAGTTTAAATTATGATTATTTTGACTAATGGATGATTGCAAATTCTTACAATTTAAATTGATAATAGTTTCCCATTTAGGCAAAATTTCTTGATTTAAAGCAGTCAATGCAGAATTTAAAGTATTTTCAGTAACTGGAAAATCCTTAGAAAAATCATGTTCTATCGATAATCCATCTAGACAAGAAAAATATCCAGGAACTACAACAGATACCTTAAAAATCTTTTTTTGATTTTCTAATTCATAGTGTAGTTTTTCATTTTTTAAAACAATAGACTCAATATTTTTTTCCACTTCGTTAAAACGATTAATTTCTTCCGGAGTAACATTTACTTTTTGTGCCAGTACCTCTCTCTCTGATTCTAATTGCTGAATAGTTGAATTGTAGGTCGATGAAGAACCGTCTTTCTTTATCAATTCATTTAAATCCGTCAATTTCGTTTTATCAGCAATTAATTCATCAATTAATAATTGGACTTTCTTTTGAATTTTGTCAGTATCTGCTTTTAAATTTTCATAAGCTTTTTTAATATCTGGTTCTTGTAACAATACATCAAAAATAATTTTATTGATAGCAGTCATCTCTTCTGGATTATCAATAGTACTGTTCAAAAAAGTTTGAGGGATATAGACTATTTTTCTTCCATTACTTGTACCATCTTTCCATGTGACGGTGGTCTTAACGCTGGGAAATGTGTTATGCGGTAAACGTCCTTCTTGTTGTAGAGCATAATCATTATCAATGGCTCTTGCCATTTGACGTAGTAACATTGATTTTCCAGTAGATTTTCCACCAATTATGCATGTTAATGAACTATTAAAATATATAGGAGCTTCTTGAAAAGCTTCATTTTCAAATCTTACCGAATCAATTATTTGGTGAATATCTCCAATATCAGGTTGTTCATTTTGAATACAAACTCGTTCGGATGGTTCATAAACAACTTGCAGTAGTCCTTCAAAAGTCAGTTCAGATTTCACCCAACAATGTCGGTCCTCAGCAGGCTTAAACATTTTCTGATACTCATGTGCATCTGAGCCCCATATACAAGGTTTAATTGAGCCAAATTCTTTAATTTGAGCATCTTCTCTGCCGGATGCCAATGCCCATTTTATTGTTTTTTCATTAGATGTAAGCAAACAATGACATTGTTTATATATATTTCTTCTAGTAGAATAATCACGTCCATTCCAACTAATCTGGGACAAATCTTCATCAACAGGCACAGTAATAAGATATTTATTCCTAAATGTAGGATTATTCTCAAGTACTTTTTGTATATCAGCATAATTTACAGTTACATGATTTAGGCCTACTAATAAGTCGGAACCAGAATCATTATTATTGTTCTTTATTTGACTTCCTAATTCTTTTATATTTGAAAGGGTTAATGATCGCGTATTTCCACTATCATAGTTAAAAGTCAATTGATGTAAAAAATTTTCTTCGATATCTTGTATTGTTATATCATTAGAAAAAATAACATGATAATTCACCGAATTTGCATTTCGACCAACAAAATTTTCTAAACGTAGCTCAATATTAGGAAAAATAAAAATTTTTTCTATTTTACGGCGTAGCTCATCATCTGGAAAACATTGGAGCATTTTAGAAGGAGAAGAAAGATACTTTTCTTTTATGCGTTTGTATCCTTCTAACATAAAATAATCTGTAATTCCGATTGCAGCAACATTATTTTCAACAGCTAATGTGAAAAGTTTTTTTACATATTCATCAAATTCTGTTTCTAAATCACTTTCAGTCAATTCAAATGGATTAAATCCATAATTATTATTTAAAATGGAATATGGGGTGTGAACGTGAAAATCCCATTTACGCCATATAGAACCATAAGAGCATTGCATACAAAATACCTCCTTTGTAATTGCTATCTTTTTTATAAATTATCATTTATCTCATTAAGTATTACTCTGGGTCATCCAATAGGGGCGAGTAGCATCCCTGTTGGCACACGATTTTCCGTCAGGAAAGTCTAGTGTGTTATACCTTTATGAAATTGTGGCTGCCGGGAAGAACTTCTATATCCTTCTGATTATCTTCAACTCCCGGCATTCTGTGCTGAAAGATACTCCATAATGGAGTCACCTGAAAGGACAGAACTAAGTCTGAATATTAGCATGACAATGCGGCTATTCAGACGATGCCACATTTGAAGAAAGGTATATCCATACTTCTGTTAGCTATTCTCTGGTACACTATTATCACAGATATATTTTGCCAAATTCTGTACCATTGCAAGTCCTTCGTCATTCAGATCGGTTGTCTGTCCCATATAAAAAGCTACTGCATTTGCTAAGTCAGTACTTGTGATATCAGAAACCGGCTTATCGGGCAATGCATTCCGGATCATCTGTACGGCTTCGGCTGTAGCAACCGCTTTTGTTGGTTCTTTTTTCTGCATACCAGATTTAATATCACGTACTATTGCCATAAATTGAATCTTGATTTTTTCAATATCTGCTTCATTTGCTCCTAATCTCTGTGAGCTTAAAAACTGCTTATCTTTTATAATCTCTTTTCTTTTTGAGGGTTCTGCAGTCATCAGATCAGTCAGTTGATCAACAGCCAAATCAATGACCTTATTTCGTGCCATTATACCCTCAGCAATGGTATCATCAAAATAATTCCGAATCATAATACATAATTTTGGAAAATGTTCATGTTCCAATAATCGGTTTAAAATATCTACATCTATTCTTCTGGTAATCAGTCTCGTTACCGCTTCTTCCGACAGTCCAAGTTCCGATATATCATAACTTTTGGGTGAAGTAATCTGAGTGATTCCAAGCAGATAATCAGTAGAAACATGAAAAAACCTGGCGGCATCTATTACAATGCTTATATTAGGATTTTTTGTTTCACCGCTCTCAATACGACTGATTTGTGAATGAGTCACATGAAGCTGATCAGCCAACTGTTTTTGGCTTAAATCATGGTCTTTCCGCAAATTACTCAATCGGTATGCAAGACTTGTTTCATCTTCTATAAAATCAGATTTTCCCATTGTTTCGTCACCTCCTAAACTACTTCCATTATATCTGTGCCTGTGCAAATTTGCAATTTTTTATCAAATCGTATTCTTGATTTTCATTGTACGTGAATAAATCAGGGGTGCGATTTTTTCATACTAAACTGTCAACATGATCGATCAGACAGAACCTCGAAAACTAAATGACCGTTCCGGAACTTTATAAACCGCCACGATTTTCTGATCAGAAAAGAGCGCTCACAAAGAGACGACACAGCGCCGAGAAGGGTTGCCTGTCGGGAAAGGAACTGGATAAAACGGCACAACTTTAAATTCAAACTTAAATCAGGAGGAAAATAGAATGAGATTATTTGAAACAATAAAAGAAATTGTAACAGTCGGACAGGCTGCAGAATATTATGGCATGAAAATTGGAAGAAACAACATGATCTGTTGTCCATTTCATAATGACCATCATCCAAGTATGAAACTGAATACCACTTATTACTACTGCTTTGGTTGTGGTGCTACCGGAGATGTGATTCAGTTTGTTGCAAATCTATTCGAACTGAATAACTATGAAGCCGCCAAAAAAATTGCTGTAGATTTTGGTATTACACCAGATAATCCGCCAGTAATAACAGCTCTGAAAAAGCCAGAGTACATGGAAACAAAGAACAGACAGAAAGAATTATGTGAATGTCAGAAAATGGTTTGCGAATATCTTCATCGTTTGGAAAAATGGAAAGCATTGTATGCACCAGAACGACCAGATTTACCTATGGACGAACGATTTGAAGAAGCATGTGAAAGTCTGAGTTATATTGAATATCTAGCAGATTATCTGACCTTTGCAGATGAAGAGGAATGCTTTGAAGTTGTAAAATTCATGAAAGAAACCGGCTATCTGGAAGATTTGAAATATCTTTTAGGGACTCGTGATGAGGAGGATGCATATGCAGAAGAAGCAGCTTAGTAACTATCCAGTTTGGTTTGACGGAACCAATATCAATGAAGCAGCCTTTTGTGAGGAATTTCTCCATACGCGTAAAATACTCTTTGCCAACAATGCATTTTTTACTCCAGAAGGGCGGATCACAGATGATCTGCACCTTCGTGGGGAAATATTTGAAAGTCTGAAACATTATGCCATCAACAACGTTCCACGCAAAGTAACAAATATTCTGGAAGTCATGAAACTGGCAGCTTATGTAGAAGATTTTCCACCAGAAGCCAATAAAATCCATCTTGCAAATGGAACGCTATATATAGATGGCTCATTTATACCTGAAAAACCGGATATTGTGCGAATGCGTCTTCCGGTCAACTATAATCCAGATGCGCCCGAAGCTGTCACATGGCTGTCATTTTTAGAACAACTGCTCTACCAGGAAGATATTCCAACTTTGCAGGAGTTTATTGGGTATTGCCTGATTCCAAGCAACAAGGGACAACGCATGATGATTATAAAAGGTAATGGTGGCGAGGGAAAATCACAGATTGGTGCTGTTCTGAACAGCTTGTTAGGCTCAAATATGAAAGACGGAAGTATCGGAAAAATTTCTGAAAACCGCTTTGCCAGAGCCGACCTTGAGCACATTTTGTTGTGCGTAGATGATGATATGCGAATGGAAGCCCTGAAACAGACAAGTTATGTGAAGTCCATTGTTACTGCTCAGGGGAAAATGGACTTGGAACGTAAAGGAAAGCAAAGTTACCAGGGCTGGCTTTTTTCCAGACTGCTTGCATTCAGCAATGGAAATTTACAGGCATTGTATGACCGCAGTGATGGATTTTACCGAAGACAATTAGTGCTGACAACAAAGGAGAAACCTGTTGATCGTGTAGATGATCCCTATTTGGCAGAAAAAATGAAGAATGAAGCCGAAAGCATTTTTCTCTGGGCATTTGAAGGGTTACAACGGTTAGTCCGTCAGAATTTTAAATTTACAGAAAGTCCCCGCATCAGGGCAAATCGTGAAAATGTGAAACGGGACAATAACAATGTACTAGAGTTTTTAGAATCAGAGGGGTATATTTGCTTTCAGGCAGAGGCAAGTGTAAGTTCCAAGGAACTATATGAGAGCTATTGTCTCTGGTGTGAAGAAAATTCCATGGTCGCATTAAAAAATCGAAGTTTCTCAGATGCTATCGTTGCCGTTCAGACTAAATACAATCTGGTACATTGCAATACAATAAAAAATTCTGCCGGGCGACGAGTATGGGGATTTACAGGAGTAGAGGTTATTACAAAGCCGTCCTATACAGATGGCTTTATGGATGCTTCTCAGTGTACGTACGTACCGAAAGAATGGACAAATTAAATCTGGTACGTATGTACGTAGTAATTCAATATAAGTTGCACATTATATATTTTCAGGCTGGCTGTCGAAACAGTATGACAGTTAGCCTGTTTTTCGGAAAGGAAGATGTACAAATGCAGAAAGCACAATACGGTATTTTGAGATTTGCAAAATACAAAGGACCTGAGATCAGTAGTATTGAAGCACACAATGAACGAAAAAAAGAAAAATATGCCAGTAATCCGGACATAGATAACAGTCGAAAAAATCTGAATTATCACTTGATTAAACCAGACGGAAAGTACCGGGCAGAATCGAATCGACTGATTGAAGAATATGGATGCCGGACACGCAAAGACAGTGTACGCGTTGTTGAAGTCTTGATTACTGCTACACCAGAATTTTTCAAAGGTAAGAAAAAGAGTGAAATCAGAGCATATTTTCAAACCGCTTTGGAATTTATAGAAAAGTATCAGGATGCAAAGACAATCCTTTCGGCTGTGGTGCATATGGATGAGAAAACTCCACATATGCACCTTTCTTTTGTCCCGATAACTCAGGACGGAAGACTTTGTGCAAAGGAGATTCTTGGAAATAAGAAAAAACTGACTTGGTGGCAAGATGAGTTTTGGAAACATATGGCGGAAAAGTATCCAGATCTGGAACGTGGAGAATCTGCCAGCATGACCGGACGTGAACATATCCCACCACGACTTTTTAAAGAAGCAGCACATCTTACCCGACAGGCTAAGCAAATCACTGATCTGTTGGAAAGTACAAATATTTTTAATGCTGGTAAAAATACAGATAAAGCTGTGGAACTATTGCAGAAATTTTTTCCTGCAATAGAGAACTTTCAGACGCAGGTTCGGAAATATGATAAGACAATCAGTTCCTTAAAATCAGATAAGGCAACATTGCAAAAACAGAATCAAGATTTAACCAGACAGGTAAAAGAAGCAACCACCAATAGTATACGAAAGAAAATGGACGATGCCAGACTCAGAGCTGATTATGAAAATCTCCAGAAGCTGATAAATAGTATCCCACCAGAAATACTGGAACTGGCAAAACGAGGACAGTTAAACCATTCAAATCGTGAACTATAAAATCATTTTTAAGTGGACAGACACGAAAACTGTCCACTTTTTATATGATAGTTATAGAAAATTTAAAAGAAAAAGGATGTGATAAGCTTGCGGAAGCCAACGTATTATCTCTGGCGTACCGATTTTTCTTCACAGGAAGAATTTGAAGCTGAACGTAAGAAATATACGGATATTGGGTTTCGGGTTGTCACATTCCTGGATGGAGATTCAAACACCAATATTCATGACGGAATCAAAGCATTGGTTAAAAATCACTGGGATAATGTGTGATTTAACCGGCGTTTTCCAATCTGATGTTATACGTAAAATCATCAGTATAATTGAAAGGTAGATGTTTTTGTAGTACCCATTTTTTAATCCTGATTGCCTAAATCGACAAATGAAATTTCGGCAGGAAATACAACTGAACGTTCGCGATCAAGACGATTCATAATCTGTTCGCAATATAATTGTTCTGTTTCAATCCCGATAGAATTTCTATTATTCTGCATAGCAGCAACCATTGATGTTCCGCTTCCACAAAAGGGATCAACAACAATGTCTCCGACAAATGAAAACATTTTAACTAATCTGGTTGCAAGTTCAAGTGGGAAAGGGGCAGGGTGTCCGTTACGTGTTGAAGCACCAGGCATTTCCCATATTTGACTGAACCAATTTTGGAAATCTTCCTTACCAATTTTACTTTCTTCTCGTTGCTGCGTAGTAGGTTTGCGATAGCCGCCAGGCTTTCTCTCCATCAAGATATATTCCATATCATTTTTTATGATAGCGTTAGGTTCGTATGGCTTACCTAAGATTGAACTCTTTGTATTTGCTTCAAATTTAGCATTAGAAATTTTGTGCCATAAAATGGGGTTAAGATTGTCAAAGCCAACCTTGCGACAAGTAACTGCAATATCTGAATGTAACGGCATAACGACATGGCGTCCATATTTTTTTCGAGAAAGGCACACATCACCAACAACACAAACAATTCTGCCGCCCGGAACTAATATTCTAAAACACTCTTTCCAAACTTTTTCTAATTCATCTACAAAACGTTGGTAATCATTTATCATACCTAATTGATTTTTACCGCATTGATAGTTTTTTAAATTAAAGTACGGTGGCGACGTTAGCACCAAATGCACACTGTTATCAGCAATCATTGATAGTTTTCTTGCGTCACCACGATATAATTTTTGAATCGTCATAAATGTCACCGCCTAAAAATGAGTCAATACCGCACCAAGCATTGATCTGATGAAAGCAATATACGACAATTTGTAGTTAGGGCACGCATAAGAATTAGTATTCTCGCCTTTACTTGTTGTCATAAAGCAAGCAGCACTATATTGTCTTTCTAATAAAAGCTTATTGCAAAATATTTGATACCTATCCTTGTAAGAAGCGTCAATAAACTCATCTAAAACTTGAAAATGTGGTGAACGCACATTTACTGGATCAGTTGATTTTTTACAATCTTCAAGAACCATAAAATAACCAAGCCAAGGTGCATTCTGAGATCCAAATACACCTTCTCGATAAGCTGTCCAAATATCTAATGCACTTCCCATAGCTTCTTCTGTGCGATTATTGAAATTATTACCAAAAGATGGTCCGACCTGACTTTTGAATTCAATGGCGATAACCAATTCGTTATTATCAACAACAAGCAAATCCCATTTTTTGTTGGGACGATAGAAGCCTGGAAGTTCCAGGTTGGAACTTGTGAAAATACTTGTTTTTGGAACACCATTCATAATAAGTATTTCTGATATTAAATCCACGAAGCCGTCTAGCTGTTTACCACCTGTTACGGCACCACGGTTACCTTGATCATGAACAGCAGAATTATCTTGTTTACTCTTTTGTCCAGTTCGCGTAGTCCAAAAGAAATCAACGGCGTTGCTTATTCTATTATCTAAATCTATTGGGATTTTCATTTCAGCCATGATTTTTGAATTCCTTTCTTATATGGGGTTAAAATAATTTGTATAATATTATACTATGATTTTACGTCATGGGCAAAGAAAAATTCAGAAATTGTTATTTAAGTTCTACATGCTTTCGCGCTCAAACAATAGTAGCTGGCACTACATATCTTTTTATTCTAATATTTTATTATATACATTTTTTTGTTTTATATATATAATATAATTACATAGTGCTTAAGAATTATATTTACATTTCAGAAAGGAAATATCTATGAATGCAGGATATGTTCGTCTCTCAAGAGACGATGATAAAAGGAATTATGTTTCCATAGAAAATCAGAAACTGATTATCAATCAATACGCAGCAGATCATGGTGTGGTTATTGACTGCTGGTATGAAGATGATGGCATTTCCGGCTATATCTTTGACAGACCGGGATTTCAACAGATGATGGCTGATCTGGGCAAAGATATTGATACTGTCTATGTCAAAGATTTTTCACGTCTTGGCAGACATAATGCAAAGGTTCTGCTGCTTCTGGATGAATTTCAGGAACGTGGCAAGCATCTAGTTGTGATTGACGATAATTATGATTCTATGGATTCTAGTGACGATACGATTGGTATTAAGACATGGTTTAATGAACGATATGTCAAAGACACCAGTAAAAAAATCAAGCGTGCCATAGGAGCCAGACAGAAAGAGGGAACACTGATTACAAGACCGCCGTTTGGCTATCGCCGCAATGAAAAAGATAAGACTGTTCTGGAAATCGTACCAAAAGAAGCAGAATATATTAAACAAATTTATGACTTATATCTTTCCGGTTCCGGCTACCGCAAGATTGCCACGTATCTGACCGAACAGGGCGCACCCACTCCCTCTATGATACAGCGTGAACGTGAAATAGAAGAAGGCAGACTGTCTAAAAGACAGGTAGCTTCTAAATGGTCTGATGCTATGATAAAAGAAATACTGGATAATGATTTTTACATTGGTACTTTTCGTTTGAAAAAACGTGCAAGAAATACGGTTCATGGAAAAGATAAACGTGTGCCAAAGGAAGAACAATGTATTTTTGAGAATCATCACCCGGCAATTATTGATAAGGCTACCTTTGCGTTGGTACAGGAATTAAAGGAAAAACGTAACCGTACCAATTATCGGGGAAGCCGGGGGCAGTGGCTTGGCTCAGAGATTCCGAATCCTTTTGGCAGTTGCCTGTTCTGTAAAGACTGTGGCAGCCGCCTTACACCAATTAAACGCAAAACTTCCAGCAAGGAACGGAAATATTACATCTGTACCACTTATAACACCAAAGGCAGACGTTATTGCTCCAAGGCACATTTAATTGAAGAAGATGATCTGATGGAAGATGTTCTGACTTATATCAAGATGTGTCGAAATGCTCTCTGTGAAGTTATTTCTACCTATGATTTAAAGGATTTTGAAGCAGAGAAAAAAACAATAGCGGAAAAACGGCAGGAACTGCACACAACTATCAATGAGCGAAAAAGTCAACTGAAAGTTCTGCTTACCCAAAAAGTAAAAGATCTGGCTGTCGCTGCTGGAAATGAAGACTTAATCAATGAAACGTATGATTCTATGCAGAAAGACTTATTTGCTCAGATTCATGGTCTGGAAATGCAGATAAAAGAACTGAATGAAACTGCCATAGAAACGCCTGATGTAAAGGATAAACTAAAAAATGCTCTTGAGGTGGTAGATAAAATCATTGCAGGAGGCAACCTTGACCGAAGAGATATTGAACTTCTGATTGAAAAAATCGTAGTGGACGAAGACGGGATGCCGGAAATTATACTGAAATACGGCTTGTCTAATCTGATTAGTTACAGTCCTGCTGATGAAATGAATCGAAGAGAAAATACCATGATTGCGATTGTGATGAAACTGATTGCTGAGGATGAACGTGGGTTTACTTCTGCAAAATATCTGTCAGAGCATATTACTGACCTTGGATTCAAGAAAACAAAGCAGAGTATTCTTCCATATATTGAGCTAATGAAGAAACTTGGGATTCTTGAATCCACAGATAATCCATTGAAGCCATACCATATTGTAAAGTCAAAAGAAAAAATCTTGCAGCTTACCAAAGAATATCTGCCGGATCTATCAGCAGAAACTACCGCAAAACAGATATCAGATGATTATTTACATGGTAGCAGTGATGGCAGGCGGCATGCCGGAAATGGTATTTGAATATATCCTGAAGAAAAACGGCATTGACCCGCAGAAAGATCTGACCATTGACCAGAGTATTGATTTCGGTTCCACGGCGGCGGCTTTTACAGGGGATGATTCTGCGGCGTATACCGTAGAGTTTGAGCCATCTGCCACAATTCTGGAAAAAGAAGGCGCAGGCCATGTGGTGGCATCGCTTGGGGAAGCATCCGGGTATGTGCCTTACACATCTTACAGTGTAAAAACAAGTTACATGAAAGAAAACCCGGAGATCATCCAGAAATTCACAAATGCACTTCAGAAAGGTATGGACTATGTGCAGAGTCATACGCCGGAGGAGATCGCAGAAGTGATCGCACCCCAGTTTAAAGAAACAGATATCGACACGATCACTACCATTGTGAAGCGGTACTATGATCAGGACACCTGGAAAGAAAATCTGATCTTTAAGAAAGACAGCTTTGAGCTTCTGCAGGATATCTTGGAAGATGCAGGAGAGCTAGGCGAACGTGCAGAGTATGAAGAACTGGTGCAGACGGAATATGCAAAGAACGCAGTAAAAGAAAAGTGAAAAAGCTTCAGAAGTATACAGAGCAATGCCGGTTGACAGAAACATTTTCCGGGATTTATACTTAAAAAAGATTGCAAAAAATACAGATGAGGAGAGCATGTGAGATGTTATATTTTGTAAATGATTACTGCGAGGGCGCTCATCCGGCGATCCTGCAGAAACTTCTGGAAACCAATATGGAGAAGCTTTCCGGTTACGGCACGGATAAATACTGCGATTCTGCCAAAGAAAAGATCCGGAAAGCCTGCAGCTGTCCGGATGCAGAGGTGTATTTCCTGGTGGGAGGAACCCAGACCAATGCAACGATCATCGCATCTGTCCTGAACCGTTATGAGGGAGTCCTTGCGGCACAGACAGGTCATGTAGGCTGTCATGAAGCAGGTGCGATTGAATACACAGGCCACAAAGTGCTGACACTTCCGGAAAAAAATGGAAAGATCAGCGCAGAGAGCATCACGGACTATGTGGAAACCTTTTATGGGGATGCGAACCATGAGCATATGGTATTTCCGGGAATGGTCTATATTTCCCATCCGACCGAGTACGGAACCCTTTATACAAAGAAGGAACTGGAAGAAATCTCCGAGGTATGCCATAAATACGATCTTCCACTGTTTCTGGACGGAGCAAGACTTGGCTACGGCCTGGTAAGCCCGGAGACAGATGTGACACTGGAAGATATCGCCAGATATACCGATGTATTCTATATCGGTGGAACCAAGGTAGGCGCACTTTGCGGAGAGGCAGTCGTTTTTACGAAAAAAGCTCCGAAGCATTTCATGACCATGGTAAAACAGCAGGGTGCCCTTCTTGCAAAGGGACGTCTTCTGGGAATTCAGTTTGATACGCTGTTTACCGATGATCTGTATACAAAGATCAGCAAAAATGCCATCGAGACAGCCATGAAACTGAAAAAAGCCCTTCAGGAAAAAGGCTATCAGTTATATCTGGATTCTCCCACAAACCAGCAGTTTGTAGTTCTGGAAAATAAAAAGAAAGAAGAACTGGGCAAAAAAGTTCAGTTTGATTTCTGGGAGAAATATGATGAAGATCATACAGTGATCCGTTTTGCCACAAGCTGGGGAACGAAGATGGAGGATATTGATGCGCTGATCGAACTTCTGTAAAGTCATGAGCAGACAGAAAAACAGCTGAGATGATCCTGCATGCAAATAGAAGCTGCATTGCAGATCCCATCAGATCCTATAGCTGACATAAGACAGAAAAACTCCGTGAAGTCTGCATGACGGCAGAATGACACGGAGTTTTTTCATGTCAGTAACAATGCTGAATCTGATCAGATCAGGCGGAGGATATTTGGCTGCCTGACCGTTAGATGCTTTCAAAAAATTATAATTTTTTACCCTTCTCAGCAGCAGCAGTAAGCGCTTCAAACACAGCACTGCGGAAACCATTCTTCTCCAGGGTACGTACACCCTCGATGGTAGTTCCGGCAGGGGAGCAGACCATGTCTTTCAGGTCTCCCGGATGACGTCCGGTTTCCAGAACCATTTTTGCACTGCCAAGAACAGTCTGGGAAGCGAACTTGTAGGCCTGTTTACGAGGCATTCCCTGGCTGACAGCGGCATCAGCCATAGCTTCGATGAACATAAACACATAAGCCGGTGCACAGCCACCTACAGCACCGGCCGCATCCATCAGACGTTCCGGGATCACTTCCGTACATCCGAAGCTGTCTGTGATCTTAAGAATCTCAGCAAGTTCCTCCTGTGAAACCCGTTCATTGGCACATACAGCAGTCATTCCCTCACCGACCTGCGCCGGGGTATTAGGCATAAAACGGACAACTTTCAGAGGAAGACCGGCCTTTTCTTCCAGCCATGCAAGGGTTTTGCCTGGGGCAATGCCGATAATGGTGTGTTCTTCAGTAAGGCTGTCGTGGACTTCGTCCAGAACCTCCTCATAAAACTGAGGCTTTACGGCAAGAACAACAGTTTTTGCAGATCTGACGACCTCCTTGTTATCCAGAGTGGTGACAACGCCGAGATTTTTTTCACTGCGTGCTTTTCCCTCGGGGGTAAGGTTGGAAACAATGATGTCCTCTTTGGAAAAAATCCCCTGACGGAGAATACCGCCGATCATGGCAGAACCCATATTTCCACATCCGATAAATCCGATCTTCATAATAAAATCCTCCTTAAAATCATTTATAAAAAAAGACACGCCTGACTCGCGTGCCTTCTTTGGCAATGAAAGCAGATAACGGGAATCGAACCCGCCTCCTCAGCTTGGGAAGCTGATGTTCTACCAATGAACTATATCTGCCTGCATCACTAATTATAGCACTGCAAATGAGAAATACAAGTGTGATTTCAGATACAGGCCACGGAGTGACAGCAATGGTATTGAGAGCTGGCAGCATCTGCAAACAGCGATCGCATTTACCAGCCCTGGCTCATAGTGCTGTTATGATATTTTGTAGAATAAGTCACATCTTCACCGAACCATTCCGGCGCGGTGTAGGCATTGGCTGCTTCCTCTGTGGGAAATTCCACTTCAGCCAGAAGAACGCCCTCATATTCTCCGTGAAAGATATCCAGTTCGATAAAAAGTCCGCCTTTTTCCGGGATCACGTAGCGGTCTTTTGTGATGAGGATTCCATCTGCCTTGGGTTTCAGGTGTTCATAAGCTTCTGCGGTGAGCGGAAGATTATATTCCTCACGGCTCATCAGTCCTTTGGATTTATAAGTGAGAAAATAGTCATCGTCCTGTCTTCGGATGCGGACCACCGGTGAGGTGCAGAGATAACCCTGCTCGATTCGATGGCAGGGATAAGAAGCCAGGTTTTCCGGCAGATTTTCTTTTTTAATAAGAAATTTACGCTCAATTTCCATAACCGATTCCTCCTGTAAATATACTGCCCTCAGTTTACATGAAAAAAATATAATTTGCAACGGACTTACCCTGCAAATTTTCTTGACATTTTTTATGGAAAAAAGCATTATGAAAGGGAATGGAAAAACCTCCGGACAGCACCGGAATAATATAAAAAGAAAGGACGGAAAACATTATGAGCAAAGTATATATTTTTTTCGCAGACGGATTTGAAGATATCGAGGGACTGACTGTGGTAGATCTGATGCGGAGAGCAGGAATCGACATCCAGACAGTATCTATTAAAGAGACCAGAGAGATCAGAACCTCTCACGGAATCAATATTCTTACAGACTGCACATTTTCAGAGTGTGATTTCTCTGATGCGGACATGCTTGTGATCCCGGGAGGAATGCCAGGAACAAAATATCTGGAGGAATACAAACCGCTGACCGGGCTTCTCACATCATTTTACCAGAAAGGCGGCAAGGTGGCAGCTATCTGTGCAGCTCCGGGTGTATTCGAGAGACTTGGCTTCCTCAAAGGCAGAAATGCCACATCTTATCCATCTGTAATGGAGCAGCTTACAAGCGCCAGAACTTCCCTGGAGCCGGTAGTAGTGGACGGAAATGTGACTACCAGCAGAGGTCTTGGAACAGCCATTGATTTCAGTCTTTCTCTGATCCGTCAGCTGGAGGGAAGAGCAAAAGCCGAGGAAATCGCAGAGTCTGTAGTATATTCAACAGAGATTTTTTACTAAAGAAGAGCTGTTTTTGCGGTTAAGAAGGAAAACCAGAAGAGCTGCACTGCTTCTGAACGGGATTTTTACGGAAAACAGGGGATTTACAGCGGTATAAGAGCCATATATGGCGAAAAAAATACTGGCGTTTTTACAGTGATTATGCTATACTACAGAAATGACTGTAAATATATAAAATGCGAGTGTTAACTATTTATATAATAAGGTATTTACTCGATATAATTAAGGAGGAACAAGAAACATGAGTTTACAGGTTGAGAAAATGGAGAAAAACATGGCGAAACTTACAATCGAGGTTTCCGCCGAGGATCTTGACAAAGCAATGCAGAACGCATATCAGAAAGCAAAAGGCAGAATTTCCATTCCGGGATTCCGTAAAGGAAAAGCTCCTAGAAAAATGATCGAGCAGATGTACGGTAAGGGAGTATTCCTTGAGGATGCTGCTAACGCTCTGATCCCAGAGCATTACAGCAAAGCACTTGCTGAGTGTGATCTTGAGATCGTTTCCCAGCCTAAGATCGATGTAACACAGGTTGAGCCTGGCAAACCATTTATCTTTACAGCAGAAGTAGCTACCAAACCAGAGGTAACTCTTGGCGACTATAAAGGACTTGAGGTTCCGAAGTCTGAGACAGAAGTAACAGACGAGGAAGTTGAGGCAGAGCTTAAGAAAGAGCAGGAGAAGAACTCCAGAACGATCACAGTTGAGGATCGCGCAGCCGAGAATGGCGACACAGCAACTATCGATTTCGAGGGCTTCGTAGACGGAGAGGCATTCGAGGGCGGTAAAGGAACAGATTATCCGCTGACACTTGGTTCCAACACATTCATCCCGGGATTTGAGGAGCAGCTTGTCGGTGCCAAGACTGGTGACCATGTAGAAGTTAAAGTAACATTCCCTGAGGAGTATCAGGCAAAAGAGCTCGCTGGTAAGGAAGCAGTATTCCAGTGCGACGTTAAGAAGATCGAAGCGAAAGAGCTTCCGGAGCTTGACGATGACTTCGCTAAAGATGTATCTGAGTTTGATACACTTGCTGAGTACAAAGAAGACGTTAAGAAGAACCTGACAGAGAAAAAAGCAGAAGATGCTCGTCGTGCAAAAGAGGACGCAGCAGTAGATAAAGTGATCGAGAATGCCCAGATGGATATTCCGGAGGCAATGATCGAGACTCAGACACGTCAGATGCTTGACGACTTCGCAAGAAGAATGCAGTCCCAGGGTCTTTCCATGGAGCAGTACTTCCAGTTTACAGGTCAGAGCGTTGAGAAGATGATGGAAGACATGAAGCCACAGGCTCTTAAGAGAATCCAGACAAGACTGGTTCTTGAGAAGATCGCTGAGGTAGAGAACATCCAGCCAACAGAGGAAGAGGTTAACGAAGAGATCTCCAAGATGGCAGAGATGTACAAGATGGAAGCAGACAAATTAAAAGATCTCATCGGTGAGAACGAGATGGAGCAGATGAAGAAAGATATGGCTGTTCAGAAAGCTGTTACATTAGTTGCCGATGCAGCTGTAGAGGCGTAATAAACCTCGGAAATGGAGGGCAAAATGAGTTTAGTACCTTACGTCATTGAGCAGACCAGCAGAGGAGAAAGAAGTTACGATATCTATTCAAGACTTCTTAAGGACCGAATCATTTTCCTTGGAGAAGAGGTTAACGATGTCAGTGCGAACCTGATCGTTGCACAGCTTCTCTTCCTGGAAGCAGAAGATCCTTCCAAGGATATCCAGCTTTATATCAACAGCCCGGGTGGTTCTGTAACTGCCGGAATGGCGATCTATGATACGATGCAGTATATCAAGTGTGATGTATCTACAATCTGCCTTGGAATGGCAGCCAGCATGGGAGCTTTCCTCCTGTCTTCCGGTGCCAAAGGCAAGAGATACGCACTGCCGAATTCAACGATCATGATCCACCAGCCATCAGGCGGTGCACAGGGGCAGGCTACAGAGATCCAGATCGTAGCTGACCAGATCGCAAAAACCAAAAAGAAGCTGAACGAAATTCTTTCCGCGAATACCGGACAGCCTCTTGAGATTGTGGAGAAAGATACTGACCGTGATAACTATATGACAGCAGAAGAAGCGAAGGCATATGGTCTGATCGATGGTGTTGTAGTCCACAAATAATGCGTAAGAAAAGACTCCTGTAAAGACACAGGAGTCTTATCTTGCTTTAAAAAGGAATTTTAAATGTCTGCGGGAGACGGACATTTACGTTTAGAAAGGAAACAAAAAGATATGGCAGATAAAGTAAGAGAAGGAAAGGTAAGATGCTCCTTTTGCCATAAGACCGAAGACCAGGTACGGAAACTGATCGCAGGTCCGGATGGAGCGTATATTTGTGATGAATGTATCGGTATCTGTTCCGAGATCATGGAAGAAGAATTCAATATGTATGATCATGAAGCAGATTACGAAACAGGGATCAACCTTCTGAAACCGGAAGAGATCCACAGTATCCTGGATGAATATGTCATTGGTCAGGACGATGCCAAGAAGGCACTTTCTGTGGCTGTTTACAATCATTACAAGAGAATTCTTGCTTCCAGAAATCTGGACGTTGAGCTGCAGAAGAGTAATATCCTGATGCTTGGTCCTACAGGTTCCGGTAAGACACTTCTTGCACAGACACTGGCGAGACTTCTGAATGTTCCTTTTGCCATCGCAGATGCCACTACTCTCACAGAGGCAGGCTATGTTGGCGAGGATGTTGAGAATATTCTTCTGAAGATCATTCAGGCAGCAGATTACGATATTGAACGTGCGCAGTACGGAATCATCTATATTGATGAGATCGACAAGATCACAAGAAAATCCGAGAACACTTCCATTACCAGAGATGTGTCCGGTGAGGGCGTACAGCAGGCACTTCTGAAGATCCTGGAAGGAACCGTTGCAAGTGTTCCGCCGCAGGGCGGAAGAAAGCATCCGCATCAGGAGTTTATCCAGATCGATACGACAAACATCCTGTTCATCTGCGGTGGTGCTTTTGACGGACTGGAGAAGATCATCGAGGCAAGACAGGATACCAAGTCCATTGGTTTTGGAGCAGAGGTTTCTGAGAAGGAAGACCGCAATGTAGGCGAAGTCCTGAAAGAAGTTATGCCGGAAGACTTTATCAAATTCGGTCTGATCCCGGAGTTTATCGGACGAGTTCCGGTTGTTGTGACACTGGATTCCCTGGATGAAGAAGCACTGATCCGAATCTTAAAAGAGCCTAAGAACTCCCTCACCAAGCAGTATGACAAGCTTTTTGAGCTGGACGGTGTGGAACTTGAGTTCCAGGATGAGGCACTTGAGACAGTTGCCCGGAAATCTCTTGAGAGAAAAACAGGTGCCAGAGGACTTCGTGCCATCATGGAGCATACCCTGATGGATCTGATGTACAAGACACCTTCTGACGATACCATCCGTAAATGTATCGTCACAAAAGAGGCAGTGGAGGGAACCGGAGAGCCGGAGATCATCCACGGGGAGGCCAAGTCTCCTGCCAAGAAAGCAGGACACAAAACATCCCGTTCGAGAAAGAAAGGCAAGCCGGAAACAGCTTGATGAAGGGAATGACATAAATGACAAATCAGGTCAATATAATGCCAATGATTGCTCTACGTGGGACTACGGTCCTTCCGGAGATGATCGTACACTTTGATGTGAGCAGAGAGAAATCCATCCGTGCCGTGGAAGCAGCCATGCTCCATGACCAGAAGGTCTTTCTGCTGACACAGAAGGACCCGGAAGTGGAAACACCGGAACTTGATGATCTGTATCGGGTAGGAACCATTGCATACATCAAGCAGGTGGTGAAACTTCCGCAGGATCTTTACCGGGTTCTGGTAGAAGGACTGGACAGAGCTGAAATACTGAGCCTGGAGCAGGAAGGACCCTACCTGAAAGCGGAATGTGAGATCGTTACCGCCCAGGAAGAGGAGTATCCGGAACCGGTGAAAGATGCCATGCTTCGCAGCATCCGGGAACTTTTCCAGAGATATTGCAGAGAGAGCGGAAAGATAAGCAAAGATCTGGTAACACAGATCATGACCATTGAGGATGTTAAGGAGACCATCGACCAGATTGCGGTGAACCTTCCGATGTCCTATCAGAACAAGCAGAAGCTTCTGGAAGCAGTGTCTCTGAATGACCGTTATGAGATCCTGGGAGCACTTCTTGGCAGCGAGATCGAAGTGATCCATATCACCAAAGATCTCCAGCGCAAGGTGAAATCCCATATTGATAAGAATCAGAGAGAGTATATCCTCCGTGAACAGCTCAAAACTATCCGTGAAGAACTGGGTGAGGATAATACTGCAGATGATATCGAGGAGTTTAAGAAACAGCTGAAAGAGCTGGATGCATCCGATGAAGTAAAAGAGAAGATTTCCAAGGAGATCAGCCGTTTTAAAGGAATGGCAGCCAGTGCAGCGGAGGCAACGGTACAGAGAGGCTATCTGGAGACTGTTCTTGCACTTCCGTGGAATAAGAAATCCGAGGATTCCGAGGATCTTGAGAATGCATGGAAAGTACTGGAAGAAGGCCACTATGGACTGAAAGATGTTAAAGAGCGTATCATGGAATTTCTTGCGGTCCGGAAACTGACCCACAAGGGAAAGAGCCCGATCCTCTGCCTGGTGGGACCTCCCGGAACCGGAAAAACTTCCATTGCCCGTTCTGTGGCGGAGGCCATGAACAAAAAATACGTCCGCATCTGTCTCGGCGGTGTCCGTGATGAAGCGGAGATCCGTGGACACAGAAAGACCTACGTCGGCGCCATGCCCGGAAGGATCACGGTTGCATTGAAAGAAGCCGGAGTCAGCAATCCGCTGATGCTTCTTGACGAGATCGACAAGACCAGCAGTGACTATAAGGGAGACACTTCTGCGGCACTTCTGGAAGTCCTTGATCCGGAGCAGAACAGTAAGTTCAACGATCACTATGTGGAGATCCCTCAGGATCTTTCCGAAGTACTGTTTATTGCAACGGCCAATGACGTACAGGGAATCCCGAGACCTCTTCTTGACCGTATGGAACTGATGGAAATTCCAGGCTATACGGAGAATGAGAAGGAACATATTGCAAGGGAACATCTGATTCCGAAACAGATGGAGATCAACGGGATTCCGGAAGGAAAACTGGTGATCCAGCCGGCAGCTCTCGGTAAGTTGATCAACAACTATACCAAGGAAGCCGGAGTCCGTTCCCTGGAGAGAAATATCGGACGCATCTGCCGGAAGACCGCACGTGCGCTTATGGAAGAAGGCAAGGATAAAGTTGTGGTCACATCCAGAAATATCTCCAAATTCCTTGGCAAAGAACGATATAACTATCTGATGGCCAATGAGAAGGATGAGATCGGAATTGCCCGTGGCCTTGCCTGGACACAGGTAGGCGGCGATACCCTTCAGATCGAGGTCAACATCATGCCTGGAAAAGGAGAACTGCTTCTCACCGGACAGTTGGGCGATGTGATGAAAGAATCTGCACAGGCAGGCATCAGCTATATCCGTTCTGTAGCAGATCAGTATAAGATCGATCCGGAATTTTTCCAGAAACATGATATGCATGTACATATCCCGGAAGGTGCTGTTCCAAAAGACGGCCCGTCCGCAGGTATAACCATGGCAACTGCCATGCTGTCCGCAATTATCGAAAAACCGGTGCGTGCGGATCTTGCCATGACCGGTGAGATCACCTTAAGAGGCCGCGTGCTTCCAATCGGTGGACTGAAAGAGAAGCTGCTTGCAGCCAAATACGCAAAGATAAAAGAAGTCCTTGTTCCGGAGAAAAACCGTCCGGATATTGAGGAGATGGATAAAGAGATCATCCAGGGGCTGAATATCCAGTTTGTGGACAATATGAAAGAAGTTCTTGGTGAAGCTCTTGCATAGACAAAAACAGAAAAAACCCTGCCCTGTTTTTCAGGACAGGGCTTTTCCGAGAAAAGGGAGGAACAACGAATGGTAATCAAAAACGTATCACTGGATATTGTCTGCGGAATCACAAGCAAGATCCCGGACACAGGAAGGCCGGAGGTAGCTTTTGCGGGAAAATCAAATGTAGGGAAATCCTCCCTGATCAATGGTCTGATGAACCGCAAGGCCCTGGCAAGAACCAGTGCACAGCCTGGAAAAACACAGACCATCAATTTTTATAATATCAATGAAGCAATGTATCTCGTAGACCTGCCAGGCTACGGCTATGCCAAGGTTTCCGCGGCAGAGAAGGAAAAATGGGGAAAAATGATCGAGGGCTATCTTCACAATTCCAAAGAGCTCCGTGCAGTTTTTCTTCTGGTGGATATCCGCCACAAACCTTCTGCCAATGACAAGCAGATGTATGACTGGATCTGCCACAATGGATATGAGCCGGTGATCATCGCAACCAAACTTGATAAACTGAAACGCAGCCAGGTGGCAAAAAGCCTCAAGGAGATCCGTATTGGACTGGGCCTTCCGAAAGAAGGAAAAATCCTTCCTTTTTCTGCAGAAACCAAGCAGGGAAGAGACGAGATATGGGCACTGATCGACGAGTTGACCGGACTTGCTGAACCGGCAGCTACAGAGGATTAAGGAGAACAAAAAGATGGGAATTATCAAGGCGCTCAAGCTGGGATTTGACTATCAGAGATATGATGACGATGGCAATGTAGTAGACATGCAGCGTGCAGTCAATGATGTAAACCTGGACATTGAAGCAGGAGAATTTGTGGCAGTTCTGGGACATAATGGCTCTGGAAAATCCACACTGGCAAAGCATATGAATGCGCTTCTGATCCCAACAGAGGGAACCATGCTGGTGGACGGGATTGATACTGCCAGAGAGACCAAACTCTGGAAAGTACGCCAGAAGGCTGGAATGGTATTTCAGAATCCGGACAACCAGATCATAGGAACTGTTGTGGAAGAAGAATGTGGGGTTTGGCCCGGAAAATATGGGAATCCCTACGGATGATATCTGGAAACGGGTGAATGACAGCCTGGAAAAAGTTGGCATGACAGCTTATCGCTATCAGTCACCAAACAAACTTTCCGGAGGCCAGAAACAGCGTGTAGCCATTGCCGGTGTGATGGCCATGCGTCCGCGATGTATCATTCTGGATGAGCCAACCGCCATGCTGGACCCCAACGGACGGAAAGAAGTTCTGGAGGCTGTGAGGGAACTGAACCGTAAGGAAAAAGTAACCGTTATCCTGATCACGCATTACATGGAGGAAGTGATCCATGCAGACCGTGTCTATGTCATGGACAGTGGAAATGTTGTGATGCAGGGAAATCCAAAAGAGATCTTTTCCCAGGTGGATACCCTCAAAAAATACGGCCTGGATGTACCGCAGGTAACACTTCTTGCATATGAACTGAAGAAATCCGGTGTGGATGTTCCGGATGGAATACTGACTACAGAGGAGCTGGTGAGCGCATTATGTCAATCGAATTAAAAAATGTAACCTATACCTACAGCCCCGGGACAGCCTATGAGAGCCATGCGCTGAAAGATGTCAGCCTGGTGATCCCGGACGGCCAGTTTATCGGGATCATCGGACACACAGGAAGCGGAAAATCCACGCTGATCCAGCATCTGAATGCACTGGTACAGCCTACATCCGGACAGGTTCTGTATAACGGAGAAGATGTGTGGGCGGAAAAATACGACCGGAAGCAGCTACGCAGCGAAGTTGGCCTGGTGTTCCAGTATCCGGAGCATCAGCTTTTTGAGAATGATGTGATTTCCGATGTGTGTTTTGGACCTATGAATCAGGGACTTTCCAGAGAGGAAGCGGAGAAGGAAGCGAAGCAGGCACTGACACATGTTGGAGTAAAAGAATCCAATTTCAAAAAATCTCCTTTTGAACTTTCCGGAGGCCAGAAGAAACGAGTGGCCATTGCAGGCGTGCTCGCCATGAATCCGAAGATCCTGATCCTGGATGAGCCTACAGCAGGTCTTGACCCGAAGGGCAGGGATGATATCCTGGATCAGATCGCGGAACTTCATAAAGTGAGAGGAATCACCATTGTTCTGGTGTCCCACAGCATGGAAGACATTGCGAAATATGTGGAACGGCTTATTGTTATGAACCACGGAGAAGCGGTATTTGATGATACTCCCAAGAAAGTTTTTTCCCATTATAAAGAACTGGAAACCATGGGACTTGCAGCACCGCAGATCACTTATATCATGCATGCTTTGAAGGGGCATGGACTGAATGTGGATGCAGATGCCACAACAGTGGAAGAGGCCAGAGACAGCATTCTTGCTGCGTTGAAAGCTTCAGATTCTCCGCTGTTGAAAGAAGGAGGAGCGGAAAAATGATCAGAGATATTACCATTGGCCAGTATTATCCGGCAAAATCCGTTCTTCACAGACTGGATCCCCGGACCAAATTCCTGGGAACTCTGGGATTTCTGATTTCCGTGTTCCTGTTCCATACGTTTCTTGGATATGCGGTGGCAACGGTATTTCTGGTGGCCATGATCGCAATTTCAAAAGTTCCTGTGAAATTCATGTTCAAAGGTCTGAAGGCCATTGTGATGATCCTTCTGATCACCGTTGTGTTCAATATTATCCTGACGCCAGGTGAAGTACTGTGGCGTTTTGGAATCATCAAGGTTACGAAGGAAGGTCTTGTTCTTGCTGGAAGAATGGCGATCCGTCTTGTTTACCTTGTGATCGGCTCATCCATTATGACACTGACTACCACACCGAATCATCTGACAGACGGTCTTGAGAGACTTCTCCGCCCGCTGAATAAGATCCATGTGCCGGTTCATGAGATTGCAATGATGATGTCCATTGCCCTTCGGTTTATTCCGATCCTTCTGGAGGAGACTGATAAGATCATGAAGGCACAGATCGCCAGAGGTGCGGATTTTGAAAACGGAAACCTGATCCAGAAGGCAAAAAACATGGTACCACTTCTTGTACCGCTGTTTATTTCTGCGTTCCGCCGTGCCAATGACCTTGCCATGGCTATGGAAGCCAGATGTTACCACGGCGGTGATCACAGAACGCAGATGAAACCGCTGCATTATGAAAAGAGAGATTACATTGCATTTGTGATCCTTGTGGCATATCTTGCAGTTGGAGTGGCGTTCCGTGTAGTGGGACTGTAACCGAGCCAGGCGGATTCCTGTGAGACTGTGAGTATTCAGCTATGGATAAGCAGTGTCAGAAGATGCCTGCATCAGGAGGTATATTATTTTATGAAACGAGTAGGACTTGTAGTGGCTTACGATGGAACGCATTATTCCGGCTGGCAGACACAGCCAAACGGAACGACCATTCAGGGTGTCTTAAACGATACCTTAAGTGAGCTGCTTGGAGAAAAGATTGAGACCATCGGTGCCAGCCGTACAGATGCAGGGGTACATGCTCTTGGAAATGTGGCGGTTTTTGATACCGAGTCCAGGATCCCCGGGGAAAAATTTTCCTATGCACTGAACCAGAGACTTCCGGAAGATATCCGTATCCAGCTTTCTGAAGAGGTGGAACCGGATTTTCATCCCCGTTACTGTGACAGTGAAAAAACATATGAGTACCGTATCCTGAACCGGAAATTCCCGGTTCCCACAGAAAGACTGTATTCGTATTTCTATCATTACAAGCTGGATGTGGATAAGATGAAGGAGGCAACCTCCTATCTGATCGGGCGCCATGATTTTGCCAGTTTCTGTGGTTCCGGTGCCCAGGTGAAGACAACTATCCGAACGATTACTTCCATGGACGTGTGGAGAGACGGGGATATGGTGACCATCCGTGTTTCCGGAACCGGATTCCTTTACAATATGGTGCGTATCATTTCCGGAACCCTGATCGAGATTGGAAACGGACAGTATCCTCCGGAACGGATGGATAAGATCCTCAAAGCCTGTGACCGGGCTGCGGCAGGTCCAACAGCTCCGGCTCAGGGACTGACCCTGATGGGAATCGAGTTTTTCTGAAAAAGGTACGAAAAAGAGGCACTGAAATGAAAAATACGCAGGATCTGCTGCATGGAAATATTAAGAGTGAACTGATCGCACTGACCATTCCTCTGGTACTGGGAAATATCCTGCAGCAGTTTTACAACACCATAGATTCTTTTATTGTGGGAAGATATGTGGGAACAGAAGCCTTTGCAGGCATTGGCGTTGCAGGCAGTATCATGAACCTGTTTATCTTTATCCTCAATGGTGGATGTAATGGAATGTCCATTATTTTTGCAGAACTCTACGGGCAGAAAAATTATGAAAAACTTCGAAAAGAAAGCTTCCTTTCGCTGAGCGCGGGAGGGGGCTTTACCATTGTTTTGAGTATTGTAAGCCTTCTGGTTCTGTATCCGGTGCTGGGCCTGATCCAGACACCGCCGGAGGTAGAGCCTTATGTTGTGGCTTATCTTCAGATCATTTTTATCGGACTTCCTGCCACCTTCCTTTATAACTGGTGCTCTGCAGTGCTCCGGGCTGCCGGAGATACGGAAACGCCGCTGTGGACTCTTTTTATTGCCATGTGCATGAATCTGGCACTGGATGTTGCTTTTGTACCGGGACTGCATATGGGAACTGCCGGAACCGCTCTGGCAACTGTGATCGCCCAGCTTTTTTCCGCAGGCGTATGTCTGTGGATCATGAGGAAAAAACATCCCATTTTCTTCTTCAGCCGGAAAGATATGGGGATGGATCTGCCGCTTCTGAAGAGAACAGCCAATTTCGGTGCTGTGTCGGCACTTCACCAGTCCAGCATTTACATTGGAAAGATGCTGGTCCAGGGAGCGGTAAACTCCGGCGGAACAGAGATCATTTCCGCATATACGGCGACCACCAGGATCGAAGGATTTTCCAATTCCTTCGGAGACAGCGGTTCCACAGCCATCTCTGTATTTGTGGCCCAGAACCGTGGCGCAGGAGATAAAAAGAGAGCGCTGAAAGGATTTCATCAGGGGCTTGGGCTGATGATCGTATTTGTCATCATTTTGTCGGCACTGCAGGCAGCTCTGACAAGAGGAGCAGTACAGCTTCTTATGGGAAATCCGTCAGAAACTGTAATGAAAAATGCAGTTCTGTATATGAATGTGGTATCTGTCTTTTACATCCTGAATTTCATCGGAAACGCAGGGGTGGGATTCTTCCGTGGAATCGGAAAGATTTCCGTTCCGGTGATCGGAAGCACACTGCATATTTCCATCCGTGTGGTTCTGTCCTATCTTCTGATCGGCAGGATGGGGCTTGAGGCTGTCGCCTTTGCCACAGGGATCGGCTGGATCAGCGTTGTGCTGTATCAGATCGTAGTTTACCGGAAGGTGAGAAAACAGGAATTTTGTTGAAAATTACAAGAAAAAACAGTTGACAGCCAAGGTACCTTATAATATAATAACTCAATGTGACGTAGTGCGAAGATGCTAGAGCCAATAGCCCCGGCGACGGCATTTTATCAGCGGTTTCGGACATTTCCGCGATTTATTTTGCACCCGCGTTTCCATTTACTTTTTTTCGCGGAAGTACCGCGGTTTGAGAAACATTATCGTTGATAAATAACAGGAGGTAGGACCATGCAGACTTATATGGCTAATCCGGATAAAATCGAAAGAAAATGGTATGTAGTTGACGCAGAGGGTTGCACTCTGGGACGTCTGGCATCCGGTGTTGCAAGTGTTTTAAGAGGAAAGAACAAACCTCAGTTTACACCGCACGTTGACACAGGAGATTATGTAATCGTTGTAAACGCTGATAAGATCAAAGTTACAGGCAAGAAGCTTGAGCAGAAGATTTATTATAACCACTCCGACTATGTTGGTGGAATGAAAGAAACCACATTAAAAGAAATGTTAGCAAAGAAACCTGAGAAGGTTATCGAGCTCGCAGTTAAGGGAATGCTTCCGAAAGGACCTCTTGGAAGAGCTATGAACAAGAAACTTTTCGTATACGCAGGACCAGAGCACAAACATGAGGCTCAGAAGCCTGAAGTTTTAACATTTTAATAGGAGGTAGAAAACATTGGCTAGCGCAAAATTCTACGGAACAGGAAGAAGAAAGAAATCAATCGCAAGAGTTTACCTGGTACCTGGAACAGGTAAAATCACTATCAATAAAAGAGACATCGATGAGTACTTCGGACTTGAGACTCTGAAAGTTATCGTTCGTCAGCCACTGGCTTTAACAGAGACAGAGGGTAAATTCGACGTGATCGTTAACGTTCGCGGCGGTGGATACACAGGACAGGCTGGAGCAATCCGTCATGGCCTTTCCAGAGCCCTTCTCGAGGCAGACAACGACTACAGACCAGCTCTTAAAGCTGCTGGATTCCTTACACGTGATCCACGTATGAAAGAGCGTAAGAAATACGGTCTCAAAGCTGCTCGTAGAGCTCCGCAGTTCTCCAAACGATAATCAGACCGACATATCGAATATCAGAACATCAGACCCTGGGAACCTATGGTTCCTGGGGCTTTTTATGTAAGAAAAGGACATTATCCTTTCTTTTGACATTTCCCCCATTTTTTGATACTATATTATCATACGGACTTCCCATAGGCGCGATCCTGTGGGAGTTTTTTTTACACAGGAATTTAAGGAGGGTTTTATGGATGAGTGAAGTGAAAAAATCCGGTCACAGCCATCATCAGCGGGGACGTTTTTCCGGGAAGATCGGTTATGTGCTGGCTGTTGCCGGATCTGCGGTAGGTTTGGGAAATATCTGGCGTTTTCCTTACCTGGCGGCGAAGTACGGCGGAGGAATGTTCCTGCTGGTTTATATCCTGCTGACCGTGTCATTTGGATATGTGCTGATCATGTCGGAGACAGCGCTGGGAAGAATGACGCGTAAGAGTCCGGTCGGAGCATTTGAACATTTTGGAAAGAGCGCACCGTTTAAGATCGGTGGATGGCTGAACGCCGTGATCCCGATGCTGATCGTGCCGTATTACAGCACCATCGGTGGATGGGTTATCAAGTATCTGGTGGAGTATTTAAGAGGAAATGTGCAGAAGGTTTCCGAAGATGGTTATTTTGGAAGTTTTATTGCGGATTCCTGGCAGGTGGAAGCCTGGTTTCTGGTGTTTGCAGTGCTGGTATTTGCCATCATCCTTGGCGGCGTAAAAAATGGCGTAGAACTTATGTCAAAGATCATGATGCCGGTTCTGGTAGTTCTGGCTGTGATTGTTGCCATTTATTCAATGACACGGCCAGGAGCTATGGAAGGAGTAAAATATTTCCTGATTCCGAACTTTAAGAATTTTTCCTGGATGACAGTTGTGACAGCCATGGGTCAGATGTTTTATTCGCTTTCTATTGCAATGGGTATCTTATATACCTATGGTTCCTATATGCATAAGAAACTGGATATGGAACAGTCTACCACACAGGTGGAAATCTTTGACACAGGGATTGCCATCCTTGCAGGACTTATGATCATTCCGGCTGTGTTTGCTTTTTCCGGCGGAAATCCGGAGACTCTGCAGGCGGGGCCATCGCTGATGTTTATCACACTGCCGAAGGTTTTTGCAACCATGGGAGTAGGAACCGGCGCAGGAATCCTCTTTTTCGTGCTGGTCCTTCTTGCGGCACTTACCAGTGCGGTTTCTCTGATGGAGACAAGTGTATCTACCTTTATGGATGAGCTTCACTGGGGCCGGGCGAAATGCTGTATCCTGATGGCTGTGATCATGCTTGTGATCGGTACTGCATCTTCCATGGGATATGGAGTGCTGGATTTCCTGAAGATTTTCGGAATGAATTTCCTGGATTTCTTTGACTTTATGACAAACTCCGTGATGATGCCGCTGGCAGCACTTGCCACCTGTTTCCTGGTAACACGTGTTGTGGGATATGACAGGATTGCAGCGGAGATCGAGCAGTCTTCGAAATTCCGCAGAAAAGGGCTGTACAAGTTTTTTATTAAGTATCTGGCACCTGTCTGCCTGATCATTGTACTGTTAAGTTCCATTGCAAACGTGCTTGGAATCATCAGTATGTAAAAAATAAAGTTATAAAAAAGATCAGGTGAGAATGAATGTTGAATGAAATCATTCTCATCTGATCTTTTTTTATGCCATAGATAGTTACGCTGTAGGCAAGGAAAGCTGGTTTCAGTGCTCCCATATATTGATTTAACGTGCTATATCAGTCGTTAACCTTCCAGTTAGCCAGCAGTTTCAGCTCGATCCTTGTTCCATCCGGAAGAGAAAACCAGTGGTCATTGATCGGCTTTACCGGATAAGCTTTGATCTTTTCCATTGTTTTTTCCACAGAATCAACGGCAATGGAAATGTGGTCATATCCGTTCTCTGCATCTGTGTTGATGGCAGAAACTTCACAGAGCTGGATACCTTCCCGGAACCAGCATTTGCGCTCTGGTTTTTCCCCGATCTCCCGCCACATATGCATGTCAAAAACATCTTCAAAAAATTTCTGTGCATCTTCATAAGAAGAAGTACGGATCGCTGCATGATCGATCTTTGCCATAAAAATCGTTCCTCCTTTGTATATGATGTATATGAGATTTTTTATCTGTCATAAGAATAAGCGATTTTGTGATAACTGGCAAGGAAAAAAGATTATTATACAGGGGGAGTTTTCTGGTCAGTGAGGGATTTTCATGAGAAAAGGTACAGACAGACCAGAGAACACAGAGGATGCGGAGATTTGGCTTTACAGCAGAGAAGAATATCAAGTATAATACTATAGCATCGAAAAATCCGCTCCATCAAAAAGGAATCCTGCAAACAGGGATCCCATCGGGATGGCAGCATAAAGGAAAACAAATATAATACAAAAATCACAACAATAAAGGAATATAACAAATGAGTATTTTAAATGTAGAACACCTGACTCACGGATTTGGAGACAGAGCGATTTTTGAAGACGTGTCTTTCCGTCTTCTGAAGGGAGAACACATTGGACTTGTAGGCGCCAACGGCGAAGGAAAGTCCACATTTATGAGCATCGTAACCGGAAAGCTGATGCCAGATGAAGGAAAAGTAGAATGGGCAAAAAATGTCCACGCAGGCTATCTGGATCAGCATGCAGTGCTGGAAAAAGGCATGACCATTGGCCAGGTGCTGAAATCTGCTTTTGATCCCCTTCTGAAAAAAGAAGAGCGCATGAACGAGATCTGCGACAAACTGGGAACTGCAGATCCTGACGAGATGGATGCACTGATGGAAGAACTCGGAACCATCCAGGACGAACTGACACTTCATGATTTTTACGCCATTGATGCAAAAGTAGAGGAAGTTGCCCGGGCACTGGGACTTCTGGATCTGGGACTGGACCGTGATGTTACAGACTTAAGCGGAGGCCAGAGAACTAAGGTACTCCTTGCCAAACTGCTTCTTGAGAAGCCGGACATCCTGCTTCTGGATGAGCCAACCAACTATCTGGATGAGGAACACATTGCATGGCTGAAAAGATATCTTCTGGATTATGAAAACGCCTTTATCCTCATTTCACACGATATTCCGTTCCTGAATTCTGTAGTTAATATCATCTATCACATGGAAAATCAGGAACTGAACCGTTACGTAGGAGACTACGACCATTTCCAGGAAGTCTATGTGGTTAAGAAGGCACAGCTGGAGGCTGCCTACCGAAAACAGCAGCAGGAGATCAGTGAGCTGAAAGACTTCGTAGCAAGAAACAAGGCACGTGTTTCTACAAGAAATATGGCCATGTCCCGCCAGAAGAAACTGGACAAGATGGATGTGATCGAGCTGGCAGCAGAGAAGCCGAAGCCGGAGTTTAACTTCCGCTATGGACGCACACCGGGCAAGATGCTTTTTGAAACACATGATCTGGTCATCGGATATGATGAACCACTTTCCAAACCGCTGAATTTTACCATGGAGCGTGGACAGAAGATTGCCCTGGTAGGAACCAATGGTATCGGTAAAACGACACTGTTACGAAGCCTTCTTGGCCTGAACAAACCGATCTCCGGAAGTGTGGAGCAGGGAGAAAATCTCGAAATTGGATATTTTGAGCAGGAAGTAAAAGGCGAGAACAAGACCACCTGTATCGAAGAACTGTGGCAGGAATTCCCGTCATTTTCCCAGTATGAGGTACGTTCCGCACTGGCAAAATGCGGCCTTACAACCAAACACATCGAAAGCCAGGTCCGTGTCTTAAGCGGTGGTGAGCAGGCAAAGGTCCGTCTCTGCAAACTGGTGAACCGTGATACCAATATCCTGCTTCTGGATGAGCCCACCAACCATCTGGATGTGGATGCAAAAGACGAGCTGAAAAAAGCTCTCCGTGAATACCGCGGAAGTATCCTTCTCATCTGCCATGAGCCGGAATTTTATCAGGATGTGGTAAATGAAGTATGGGATATGAGCAAGTGGACGACAAAGATTTTCTGATGATGTAATTACGATAGAAAAGAAAGGGGTATTTCATGGGTGAAAAACCTCAGAAGATACAAGAACAGAAACAAATAAGCCTGGGTGTGCTGGCTCACGTAGATGCAGGAAAGACAACTTTATCGGAAGGCCTGCTTTTTAAATGCGGAAGGATCCGGAAGATCGGACGTGTGGATCATAAAGACGCATATCTGGATACGTATGAACTGGAACGGGAACGAGGCATTACCATTTTTTCCAAGCAGGCAGTTTTTTCTATGGGAGCGTTTAATGTGACGCTTCTGGATACTCCAGGGCATGTGGATTTTTCTGCGGAAATGGAGCGCACACTGCAGGTGTTGGATTATGCGATTCTGGTGATCAACGGAGCGGATGGTGTGCAGGGCCATACCCAGACACTGTGGAGACTTCTTGAACAGTATAAGATCCCCACATTTCTTTTTGTGAACAAAATGGATCAGGACGGAACAGACAGAGAGGGGCTTCTTCAGGAGCTGAAGAAGAAATTAAGTGGAAACTGTGTGGATTTTGGTGGAGAACTGGAGTGCCACGGTGCAGAAGAATCCGGGAAAGCCATGCAGCAGGTGGATAACTTCGGGAAAACTTCCGGTGAGCCTGAAAATGAATCCGGAGTGGAAAAGCAGATGGATCATGATGGACGTTTTGCAGACAGCAAAAAAAGCGACTATATCAACGGAACCGATGATTTTCTGGAAAATATCGCCGTATGTGATGAAAATCTTCTGGAAAACTTTCTTGAAACAGGGATTATCAAAAAGAAAGCTGTGGTAAAGCTGATCCTGGAGCGGAAGCTTTTCCCCTGTTTCTTTGGCTCAGCTCTGAAAATGGAAGGCGTAGATGCATTCATTCACGGTATGGAAACCTATATGGCAGCGCCTGTTTGCCCATCTGAATTCGGTGCAAAAATTTTCAAGATCGCCAGGGATGATCAGGGTAACCGCTTGACTTACATGAAGATCACAGGCGGCAGCCTGAAAGTAAAAGAAACGCTTACCAATGCAGGGAGAAAAGGAATTCCGGAAGAAGAGATCTGGGAGGAAAAAGTGGATCAGATCCGCATTTATTCCGGTGCGAAGTTTGAGATGCTCAAAGAAGCGGAGGCAGGAACCGTCTGTGCGGTAACAGGCCTTACCGAAACCTATCCGGGAGAGGGCCTGGGTGTTGAGCGGGAGTCTGTCATGCCGGTTCTGGAGCCGGTGCTGAATTATCAGATCATCCTTCCGGAGGGCTGCGATGCCCACAAGATGCTGAAAAGCCTGAAAGAGCTGGAAGAGGAAGAACCGCAGCTTCACATTATGTGGGATGAGCAGTTGGGGGAAATCCATGCCATGCTGATGGGGGAGGTGCAGATTGAGATTCTGAAACATCTCATCTGGGAACGCTTCCATGTGGCTGTGGAGTTCGGAACCGGAAATATTGTATATAAGGAAACCATTGCCGCACCGGTGGAAGGCGTAGGACATTTTGAACCATTGCGTCATTATGCGGAAGTGCATCTTCTTCTGGAACCGGGGGAGAGAGGAAGCGGATTGCAGTTTTTTACAGCGGCAAGTGAAGACCAGCTGGATCGGAACTGGCAGCGCCTGATCCTCACCCATCTGGAAGAAAAAGAGCATCTTGGTGTACTTACAGGATCACCGATCACCGATATGCAGATCACTCTTCTTACCGGACGGGCACATCAGAAACACACGGAAGGCGGAGACTTCCGTCAGGCAACTTACCGTGCAGTGCGTCAGGGCCTCAAAAAAGCGAAAACCATTCTTCTGGAACCATACTACAGCTTCCGTCTGGAACTTCCGGCCGAAAATGTAGGCCGTGCCATGACCGATATCCAGCGGATGCAGGGAAACTTCCAGGGACCGGAGACAGAGGGAGAACTGGCTGTGATCACAGGCAGTGCACCGGTTGCAAAAATGCGGGATTATCAGAGCCAGGTAATTTCCTACACAAGAGGAAAAGGCCATCTCACCTGTACGCTGAAAGGCTATGAACCATGCCAGGATCAGGAGCAGATCGTCCAGGAGATCGGCTATGATTCCGAGAGAGATCTTGAGAATCCTACGGGATCTGTATTCTGTGCTCACGGAGCAGGTTTTGTGGTTCCGTGGTATGAGGTAGAGGAATATATGCATCTGGACGGTGCAGAGATCCAGGACTGGGACGATGCGTATGATGATTCCGGTGACAGCAGTACGGGAACTGCGGAAGCTTCCGGAAGAGGATATTCCGGGCAGGGAAAAGATACGTACAGTACCAGTTATGGGACAGGAAACAACTCCTGTGGGAAATATACTTCGATGTATGGAAGCTACGAAGAGGAGAAAGAGCTGAAGGCAATCTTTGAGAAAACCTTCGGCCCTGTGAAATCGAAGAAATATAACAGCAACAGCAGAAGCTTCGGAAATCTGGAAAGCGGCAGCAGTTTTTTCGGAAACAGTGGAAAACGGTCTCAGACCTCAGAACTTCCGGGGAAAACCAGTCAGGGTGCCTGGAGAAACAGCAATCCTGCCATCCACAGAGACGACTATCTTCTGGTAGATGGATGCAACATTATTTTTGCATGGGAAGATTTAAGAGATCTTGCCCAGGCTGATTTTCATGCGGCCCAGACCCGTTTAATGGACATATTAAGTGATTATCAGGGCATCAAAGGCTGTATCCTGATCCTGGTATTTGACGCTTACCGTGTGGAAGGCCATCCGGAGGAAACCTTCCAGTACCATAACATCCATGTGGTTTATACCAGAGAAGCAGAGACCGCAGACCAGTATATTGAGCGTACTGTCCATAAAATCGGACGGAAACATAATGTGACAGTTGCCACATCCGATGGCCTGGAACAGATCATCATCATGGGCCAGGGAGCTGCCAGAATCTCAGCCCGCGGTTTTAAAGAGGAGATTGCCTCCGCAAAGCAGCAGATGAGGGAAGAATGGCAGGAACGCCGAGACAGTAGCAAAACATATCTCTTTGACAGCATGACCCCGGAATTAAAGTCTCATATGGAAGATATCCGTCTGGGAAGAAAGAAAAAAGAAGAATTATAACAGATACCAGAAAGAACGGACTGTACACCGGGAAATAAAAAGGTGTACAGTCTTTTATTTTCGGAAAAATACCGGCTACAGGCTGTAAAAACTGCACAAAAAGTATAAACTCTCTATTATGAGCATATTTCACAAAAATAAAAAAACTTTTTGAATTCTTTTGCAAATAAATGGGAAAAGTAGTAAAATAAGGATAGAATCCTCAGTGAGAAGCTCCCTGTCCGGATATATACCCTGGCAGGGAGTTTTCATTAGAGCAATTCAAGGACATTGAAATGCTCACAGAGCACAATAAGACGCCACGATAACAGAAGAAAAAGCAAAAAATGAAAGGATGTGGAAAAATGTTTGAAACAGGCGAATATGTTGTGTATGGCCGTACCGGAATCTGCCAGGTGACGGGAGTTACTACAATGAAGATGGACGGTTCCTCCTCGGAGAGACTTTATTATATATTAAGGCCGGGAGGGGAGACGGAAGGAAAGATTTTTACACCGGTGGAAGGCGGGAAACAGGTGCTTCGTGGAATCATTACAAAAGAAGAAGCTGAGAAACTGATCGACGAAATTCCTTCCATAGAGACACTGAGTATTGAGAACGAAAAATTCAGGGAAGACAGCTACAAAAAATGTATCCGCACCTGCGAATGCAGAGATCTTCTCCGGATCATCAAGACAATCTATATTCGCAAACAGGCCAGATTATCTCATGGCAAAAAAACAACCGCTACAGATGAACGGTATCTGAAACTGGCAGAGGATCATCTCTATTCTGAATTTTCCATGCTACTGGATATTCCCAAGGAACATATGGCAGGTTATATTGAACAGCGGGTGCATCAGCACAGAGAAGAAGAACAGGCCTGCGCTGTTTGACAAAGTGAGGCGTATCTGCTATGGTATTTCCGGTAACCTTTCGGGAAATTCTGTATCCGTGACACAGGACTGCAGGAAGTGTAGAACAGATGCAGGATCAGCCTGAATGCTGTAAAGAAAAGGAGATGCCAGAAGAATGAGAGAACAGCTTACCCGCAAGGATGTTGAAAAAATAGAGCAGGAGATCGAACACCGTAAACTGGTAGTCCGTAAGGAAGCCATTGAGGCAGTTAAGGAAGCACGTGCCCAGGGAGATTTAAGTGAGAACTTTGAGTACTATGCAGCCAAGAAACATAAGAACCAGAACGAGAGCCGTATCCGTTATCTGGAGAGAATGCTGAAGACGGCATCCATTGTATCCGATGATTCCAGAGATGATGAAGTGGGGATGGATGATATCGTAGAAGTGCTTTTTGAAGAAGACAATGAAGTGGAAAAGTACAAGCTAGTCACTTCCATCCGTGGAAATTCCATGGAGAACCGTGTCAGCATTGAATCCCCTATTGGAAAAGCACTTCGGGGACATCGCGTCGGTGACCGGGTCGAAGTGAAGGTCAATGATGATTACAGTTATTACCTTGTGATCAAGTCTATCGATAAAACAGGTTCCGAGGATGAGGAGATCCGCGGATTCTGATTGAAGCTTTCAATTACAGAAAACCGGTGTCCGATATATAGGACACTTCTCTGAAAATCCGGATTACCGGAGAATTATCACGAAAAAGAATCTAAGGCAGAAGACCTGCAATCAGGTCTTTTGTCTTATTTTTTTACATAGATTTTACATTCCGGTGGGGAAAACTTTACAAAGGGCCGCTATCATGAAAAACGTTGAAATGAGAAAAAAGGAAATCAAACATATCTAAAAGAGAAAGTGAAGGAGAGTATTATGGACTTTTTCAGCGTACTGGCATTGCTTGGCGGCCTTGCTATTTTCCTTTATGGAATGAACTTAATGGGAGACGGACTTGCGAAAGTCGCAGGTGGAAAACTGGAACGTATTCTGGAAACCCTTACATCGAGCCCGATCAGAGCGGTTCTTCTAGGAATGGGTGTAACCGCTGTGATCCAGTCTTCATCAGCAACCACGGTTATGGTTGTAGGTTTTGTAAACTCGGGAATCATGAAACTTTCCCAGGTAGTGGGAATTATCATGGGTGCAAATATCGGTACCACAGTAACATCCTGGATCTTAAGTCTTACCGGAATCCAGAGTGATAACTTTATTATCCGGCTTTTTAAACCGACATCATTTTCACCGATTCTTGCTCTGGTTGGCGTAATTCTGATCATGTTTACAAAGAGCCAGAAGAAAAAAGATGTGGGAACCATTTTTGTGGGATTTGCAATTCTGATGTATGGAATGAGTGCCATGAGCGGAGCTGTTGAACCGCTGGCAGATGTACCGGAATTTACCGGAATGCTTGTGAAATTTTCAAATCCTCTGCTGGGAGTTGTGGCCGGTGCGGTGCTTACTGCGATCATTCAGTCATCTTCCGCATCTGTCGGTATCCTGCAGGCACTTTGCCTTACCGGAATGGTACCGTTCAGTGCAGCGCTTCCGATCATCATGGGACAGAATATCGGAACCTGTATCACAGCTATTCTTTCTGCCATTGGTGCGAATGTAAATGCCAAACGTGCGGCAATGATCCATCTGTATTTTAACCTGATCGGAACTGTGCTTTTTATGGCAGTATTCTATACGGTAAATGCGGCAGTGCATTTTTCATTTATGCCACAGGCTGCAACACCGGCGGGAATCGCGATCCTGCACAGTGCCTTTAATGTTACAGCAACACTGGTTCTGCTTCCTTTTGGAAAATGGCTGGAGAAACTTGCCTGTCTTACCATCCGGGACAAAAAAGAAGAAACCGAGACAGCTGTGGCAGCAGATCCGGATTTCATGATCCTGGAGAGCCGTTTTCTGGAAAAGCCTTCATTTGCAGTTGAGCAGAGCCGAAATGCCGCAAAAAAAATGGCAGAGGATTCCCACAGAACTCTGTTTACAGCTCTGGATCTCCTGAAGCATTACAGTGCAGACGGAAAGAAGGCAGTTGAAGAATCGGAAAAAAAGGTGGACCGTTACGAGGATGAGCTTGGAACCTATCTTGTAAAACTGAACCAGAAAGATCTTTCTGTGCATGACAGCCACAGCATTTCCATTATGCTTCACTGTATCGGTGATTTTGAGAGAATTTCCGATCACGGCGTGAATATTATGGAATCTGCCCAGGAGCTTCATGAAAAAGGACTGAAGTTCTCCGAAAAAGCTCTGGAGGAACTTCGTGTCATGGAACATGCGGTGGAGGATATCGTGGATATCGCCTATAAGGTTTACGAAAATCAGGATGTACAGCTGGCCCGTGAGATCGAACCTCTGGAAGAAGTGATCGATGAGCTGAGCAAGGAGCTGAAATACCGTCATATCCAGCGACTTCGCGCAGGAGAATGTACCATTGAAATGGGATTTATCCTTTCTGATGTGACTACCAGCCTGGAGAGGGTGGCAGACCACTGTTCCAACATCGGCGTCTGTGTAACCCAGGTTCATGAAGATTCCTTTGATACGCATCAGCACCTGAAACAGATCAAGCACAGCCCGGATGAAACATTCTACCGGGAACTGGAGCTGATCCGCAGACAGTATCAGCTTCCAACATTATCCGAAGAAATAGCAAAGGATAAAACAGTAACCGCTGGTGCATAAAAAACAGAATCATAAAAGGCTGATAGAAATGTCGGCTTTCATATGCCCTGGCTATCCGCAAAAGTGTGGAGAACCAGGGCTTGTGCAGTAAAAAGAAAATAGTTATACTGAAAACAGAAAAAATAAAAATACGGCTGACAAAAAAACAGCCGGTGTAACGAACGGAGAGGGATGTGGAATGATCTACTGTGTGGAAGATGAACGAAACATCCGGGAGCTTCTTGTCTATACCCTGGAGACAACCGGATTCGAGGCGGAGGGGTTTGAGACAGGAGTGGAGTTTGACGCAGCGATGAAAAAAAGCCTGCCGGAACTGATCCTTCTGGACATTATGCTCCCGGGAGAAGATGGATATAATATTCTGAAACGGCTGAAAAGCGATACCAGGACCAGGGATATCCCGGTGATCATGGTCACTGCCAAAGAAGCGGAATTTGATAAGGTGAAAGGTCTGGAGGGCGGTGCGGATGATTATATCACGAAGCCTTTTGGAATGATGGAATTTGTAGCCAGGGTAAAAGCAGTTCTCAGGCGCTGCGCAAGACAGAACGAGGAGCGGGAACTGCACTGCAAAGACCTCCGGGTTAATGTAGCCCGTCATGAAGTCAGCTATCAGGGCGAATTGAAAGAGCTTACCAGAAAGGAATTTGAACTGCTGGAGTATCTTCTTGAGAATAAAGGCCTGGTTATGTCCAGAAATCAGATCTTGTGTCATGTCTGGGGATATGATTTTGACGGTGAGACAAGAACGGTGGATGTACATGTGCGAACCCTCCGGCAGAAACTGGGTGAGGCAGGAAATCTGATCGAGACTGTGCGCGGAGTCGGATACCGGATCGGAGATCACTTATGAAAAAAAAGATCCTGAATCATACAAGTATTATGATCGTCCTTGCTGTCCTGATCACCTTTCTGGCAGCAAGTGTGGTCACTTACAGTAAATTCAACACTTACATGCAAAATGGGGTCCGCGAGGAGGCCAGGTACATCTGCCTTGGCATGGAAGAATATGGAGATACGTTTCTCTCAAAAAGACTGCGGGCAGTATCCTCCAGCCGTGTAACACTGATCCAAAAAGACGGAACCGTACTTTTTGATTCCCAGACATCCCCGGAAAAACTGGAAAATCACAGCAACCGTCCGGAGTTTATGGAAGCGGAAAAAGACGGAAAAAGTGAAAGTATCCGTTATTCCGAGACATTTGCCAAAAAGACTTTTTATTATGCGGTGCGGCTGGATAACGGGAATGTCTTAAGGGTAGGAAAGACGGTAGATTCTGTATATTCTACCTGGATTTCAAGCCTTGCGGTTCTTGGAATCCTGATGGTACTGGTCCTGATCCTGGAGTTTGCGTTTGTCGAGAGGCAGACCAGGGAGCTGATCAAACCGATCAATGATCTGGACCTGGAGCATCCGCTGAACAATGTGTGCTACGAAGAATTACGCCCCCTTCTTGTGCGGGTGGATGAGCAGAACCGTCAGATCCGGCAGCAGGTAAAAGAGCTGAAAGAGGCCGAAGAAATCCGGAAAGAATTTTCGGCCAATGTATCCCATGAGCTGAAAACACCGCTGATGTCCATTTCCGGATATGCGGAGCTGATGATGAACGGAATGGTTCCGGCAGATCATGTCCAGGAATTTTCCGGAAGGATTTATCATGAGGCGGTACGTCTTTCCAATCTGGTAGCAGATATCATACAGCTGTCCAGACTGGATGAAAGCAACAGTGAAGTTCCTTTTGAGGAAGTGGACCTTTATGAGCTTGCGGAAGATGTACAGAACAATCTCCGTCATCCAGCGGAAAAGAAAAATATATCCCTGGAGCTTACAGGAAGTTCCGAGAAGATCCAGGGTGTCCGTCATGTGCTGTATGAGATGTTTTTTAACATTGCGGATAATGCGGTGCGCTATACAGAACAGAATGGTCATGTGCGTATCATGGTCGGAAACCGTAAGGGAAATCCGTTTTACTGTGTGGTAGACGATGGAATCGGCATTCCGAAAAGTGAACAGGGCAGGATCTTTGAGCGTTTTTACAGGGTGGACAAAAGCCATTCCAGGCAGACTGGCGGAACAGGGCTTGGCCTTTCCATTGTAAAACATGGAGCAACCCTTCATCATGCACAGATCCATGTGGAAAGTGAGCAGGGTGAGGGAACCAGAATGGAGATTGTTTTTCCTGGAAAAGATCAGGCCCGGGGATAAAATGGAAAGAAGCAGTAGGATTTCCAGGGGAAGTGTAGTATAATAAAACGAGGTTCAAAGGCCGGCCGGATGAGAATCTGACCGGCCCGAACTATGTAAGGGGAAAAATCCCCGAATCTCTAAAATAGCAGGAGGAACAAGATTATGAAAGAGCCGGTTCTGGTAGTAATGGCAGCAGGAATGGGAAGCCGCTACGGCGGACTGAAGCAGATCGATCCTGTAGATCAGGAAGGTCATATCATCATGGACTTTTCCATTTATGATGCAGTACGTGCAGGCTTTAAAAAAGTAATATTTATCATAAAAAAAGAAAACGAGCAGGATTTCCGCGATGCCATCGGTGACCGTTTAAGCGATAAGGTGGAAATCGTGTATGTCCATCAGGATCTGAATAATATTCCGGAAGGCTTTCAGGTTCCGGAAGGACGTGTGAAACCGTGGGGAACGGGACATGCCGTATTAAGCTGTGCTGAAGTTATTGACGGCCCGTTTGTGGTGATCAATGCAGATGATTATTATGGAACACATGCTTTTAAGATGGCATATGATTTTCTGGCTCAGGCGCAGGAGGATGCCGTTCCTGCCCAGTATATGATGGTGGGTTATCGTCTGGAGAATACACTGACAGACAACGGTTATGTATCCCGTGGTGTCTGCGAGACAGATGCAGATGGGTATCTTGCGGACATCAATGAGAGAACCCACATCGAGAAACGTGATGGCGGAGCAGCCTACACAGAAGACGATGGAAAAACATGGATCAGCCTTCCGGGAGACACACCGGTATCCATGAACATGTGGGGCTTTACCGGCGGTTTTATGAAAGAGCTGGTAAACCGTTTTCCTGTATTTCTCCAGAAGAATATTCCGGAGAATCCTCTGAAATGTGAATATTTCCTTCCGTTTGTAGTGGATGAACTTTTAAAAGAAAAGAAAGCGACCGTCAAAGTCCTTACCACACAGGATAAATGGTACGGAGTCACTTATAAAGAAGACAAACCGGTAGTGGTTGCGGCAATCCAGAAACTGAAAGATCAGGGACTTTATCCGCAGGGACTTTGGGATTAACCGGAAATTTCTGAGAAACTTCCAAAGATATGGGAAAAGTCAGGTAGTAAACCTGGGTTTCAGCTATTGTGGAAACAGTGGAACAGTGCTAAAATAAACAGGAACAGTTAGATCCAGTAGAGGAGGAGAAAAACTATGGCAATTTTAGTAACAGGTGGAGCAGGATACATTGGAAGTCATACCGTTGTAGAACTGCAGAACGCAGGATATGATGTTGTAGTAGTTGACAATTTATGTAATTCCAGTGAGAAGGCTCTGGACAGAGTATCCAAGATCACAGGAAAACCGGTGAAATTCTATAAAGCAGATATTCTGGACCGTGACGCAATGAATGAAGTTTTTGACAAAGAAGAGATCGACTCCTGTATTCATTTCGCAGGACTGAAAGCAGTAGGTGAATCCGTTGCCAAACCATGGGAATATTATGAGAACAATATCGCAGGAACCCTGACACTTGTGGATGTGATGAGAAAGCATAATGTCAAGAATATTATTTTCTCTTCCTCAGCGACCGTATACGGAGATCCGGCAATCATCCCGATCACAGAGGAGTGCCCGAAGGGACAGTGCACCAACCCATATGGCTGGACGAAATCCATGCTGGAGCAGATCCTTACAGATATCCAGAAGGCAGATCCGGAGTGGAATGTAGTTCTTCTTCGTTACTTCAACCCGATCGGTGCTCATAAGAGCGGAACCATCGGTGAGAACCCGAACGGTATCCCGAACAACCTGATGCCATACATCACACAGGTTGCAGTAGGTAAACTGAAAGAACTCGGCGTATTCGGAAACGATTACGATACACCGGACGGAACAGGTGTCCGTGACTACATCCACGTAGTAGATCTTGCCAAAGGCCATGTAAAAGCCCTCAAGAAACTGGAAGATAAATCCGGATTAAGCATTTACAACCTTGGAACAGGTAAAGGCTACAGCGTTCTCGACATCGTTAAGAACTTCGAGGCAGCTACAGGTGTTAAGATCCCATACGTGATCAAAGCACGCCGCCCTGGAGACATCGCAACCTGCTACTCCGATGCATCCAAAGCTGAGAGAGAACTTGGCTGGAAAGCAGAGAACGGAATCCGCGAGATGTGTGCAGACTCCTGGAAATGGCAGAGCCAGAATCCGAATGGATACGAGGATTAAGAAACGGTAAATACATATCATAAATAAAAACAGGCAGGCTTCTTTTTATAAGAGAGGCCTGCCTGTTTTTTGGGGGTAAAAATGTCGCTTATCATTTCCATAAGCGACACCTGTTTTTCTCAATTATACATAGTTTCCGAATCATAAACAATGATAGCATCGGCAATATGTGTTGTCAAGCTACGAAAAATGCACTATATTTAGCAGGTTATGCTCTTTTTGGGTGTGAGATATTCCTAAATACGCCACCTGGCTTCCTTTTTTCGCCGATTCGTGGTCACAAAAATGGTCAGGCTTTTGCTATAATGAATGAAAAAGGAGACTGCAATTATGCCTAGAAAAGGGGAAAATATCAGAAAGAGAAAAGATGGAAGATGGGAAGCGCGCTATGAAAAATCCCGTGACCAAAATGGCCGGATTCAGTATGGCTATGTATATGCTCACACTTATGATTCTGTAAAAAAGAAAAAGCTGGCAATTTTATGTAAAAACAGGCCACAGACAAATATCGGAAGAAAAATCCTCTTTCGGAACCTTAATCAGGAATGGCTGGCATCTGTTCGATACACTGTAAAGATCAGTACTTATACCTGTTATGAAACTTTGATCAGCATACATATTATTCCTGAATTTGGGGACATTCCTGTAAAATATATCTCATCAGATTCTATATACAGATTTTCCGAAAAACTGAAAAAAGAAGGGCTTTCTTCCCGCACCATAAAAAACATTCTTATTTTATTCCACAGTATCCTTCAATATGGAGAAAAGCAGGGATATATCAATCATCTTTCTCAGCTGGAATTTCGTTATCCTAAAATAATAGAACATTCTTTTAATATCATATCTCAGGAAAATCTCACAAAATTAATTTCTGTTCTTTGTACAGACACATCCAGATTTTGTCTTTATCTGAAAGAATTTATTACTGTGAATGTGGAAACAGAATGGATCGTGATGTGAATGCGGCATTCAATATCATGAACGAAGGAAAACGGATCCTTATAGAATGTGCATGATAACACAATAAAAAGTTCGCATCCGTACTTATAAAAACCGCGGGACACGCGGGGATAGCCTGTTTTATCTTTGCTCTGAAGGGCAATTGAGCAGGAACCCCCACATCAAAATCTATAAGATTTAAGTGGTGGGAGTATGTCACTATGCGGGATTTTGCGCTTATAGATTTTATTGTCAACAGGCTTGACAATTTTGAACATATGGTATAAACTACAGAAAAATACAACCAACAGTTGTTGTGGAGGAACTATATGGAACAGATTTTCGTGTATAGGACCTCCGGTGGTAAAAATATTTTAAGTAATCTTTCAAACGAAGTAAAGCCGATAGTATTAACTGTGCTGGAGGGAATACTAAAGGATGGACTAGAGAACTTTACTACGAGACCGATTGATAAAAAGATTACGCCAACACTTTACGAAATTAAGAAGAAAGATGTGCGTATATTTTATTACAGGGGTTTGGATAATACTATAAATATTGTATATATAACGGAGCATAAACAGAAAAATAAGACGGAAAAGACAGATAAGAAAACCGCTGTTGACAGGGAAAAACGAATGTTAAAAAATCCGCTTATTCACAGAGAACATATATAGAAAATACCACTGGAGCATTAGTGCCTGAGAGAATTGATCTCTCAGGCAGAAGTCCTAAGAGTGTTTATATAGTTTCGAAAAAATATAATTTATGAAAGAAAGGAGTGATGAGTGTTATGCTAGATCCAAAATTATATTTAAATATTCAATGTTATAAAAATGGATAAAGATGTCTTTGATTTAGTTTATTGTAAAAGGAAATAGCAATATGGGTGCATTAGAAGAGCTGAAAAAAGAAGTAGCATCTGATTTGATACTTAAAAAGCAATATGAGATAGAAACGGAAATTTATAATATTGCTATATGTCTGAAAAGAATCCGGAAAGAAAAAAAGTTAACGCAAAAAGATGTTGCACAGAGAACAGGTTTAACACAACAGATGATTTCGAAAATTGAATCATATAATGGAAATCCATCAATAGAATCTTTTGTGAAATATTGTAATGGAATAGGAATTAATTTATTGGAGGTGTTATTAAATTACTGCAAATAATGTTTTAACCGAATCTGCGAAGCAGTTATTCGGTGTAGAACTGCGTAGCGAATGCGGATTGCGAATATCCGCTTGACATACAACCGCAAGAAAGGAGCTTATTATGGATAATGACAATGCAAAAGAACTGATTTCAGAAAATAATAAATATTATATAGCCGTTGATAAGAAAGAAGCATCAGGAGATATGAAACATGTGTTGAACGAAATGGTTGGATTTGGCTATGAAAAGATCGCCGAACACGAATACAATGGTGATGTAATAGTCATTTATGCAAAAAGAAAATAACATATGTCGGTAAAAAAGAACACTTGCCATACCCGCAGCACAGGTGTTAAAATAATCACATCAAACAACAAGGAGAAAAACGAATGTACGATTATCTTATCGTAGGCGCCGGTCTTTACGGTGCTGTCTTTGCTCATGAGGCGAAGAAGGCGGGCAAATCTGTTCTCGTGATTGACAAACGCCCGAATATTGCAGGAAACGTGTACACAGAGAAGATTGAGGGAATCAATGTTCATAAGTATGGTGCACATATTTTCCATACCAATAATAAGAAGGTCTGGAATTATATTACACAGTTTGCGGAGTTCAACCGTTTTACAAACAGCCCGGTTGCCAATTATCATGGTGAGCTGTACAGCCTTCCGTTTAATATGTATACCTTCAATAAGATGTGGGGGGTTGTGACTCCGGAGGAGGCTGCTGAGAAAATCGAGGAGCAGCGTAAGGCAGCTGGTATCACAGAACCGAAGAACCTTGAGGAGCAGGCAATCAGCCTGGTTGGTACAGATATCTATGAGAAGCTGATCAAGGGTTATACAGAGAAGCAGTGGGGACGTCCATGCACAGAGCTTCCTTCCTTTATCATCAAGAGACTTCCGGTCCGTCTGACTTTTGATAACAACTATTTCAATGCTCTTTATCAGGGAATCCCGGTTGGCGGATATACGAAGATGGTAGCGAACCTCCTGGACGGCATTGAGGTTCGTCTGAATGAGGATTACCTTGAGAAGAAGGCTGAGTATGATGCTATGGCTGAGAAGGTTATCTACACAGGTGCCATTGACGCATACTTTGATTATAAGCTTGGAACACTGGAGTATCGTTCTGTCCGTTTTGAGAATGAGACTCTTGATAAGCCGAATTTCCAGGGTAATGCAGCTGTGAACTACACAGATGTTGAGACACCGTGGACACGTATCATTGAGCATAAATGGTTTGAGTTCGGCAAGGATGAGAAAGGCAACGATCTTCCGAAGACTGTGATCAGCCGTGAGTACAGTTCTGAGTGGAAACCGGGCGATGAGCCATATTATCCGGTTAATGATGAGAAGAACGGACAGCTTTACGCACAGTATAAAGAACTTGCACAGAAGGAATCCAAGGTAATCTTTGGCGGACGTCTTGGCGAGTACAAGTATTATGATATGGATGCGGTAATCGCGTCTGCACTGGATATGTGCGAGAGAGAACTGGCATAAAACATATACACCAGACAGGAAACGCTGGCAGTACCACTACTAATGATAAGATCCTCTTATATTTCGGAGCAGAAGAGAAATATAAGAGGATTTTGCGTATACGGGAAACGAAGATGCGGGTACGGATGGAGGAGACAGAATGAAAAGAATAAAAGGTGTGCTGCTGGCGGCTTTGCTGACAGTGACGGTAAGTATGCCGGTTTATGCGGACAGATCAGAGAAAGTGGAACTTCCGCAGAGCAGCACGGATTATTATATGACCGTGGATTCCGGTGAGGACGGAGTGGATATTTATCCGTCAACAGATAAAAAAAGTGGAAAATTTAACGGAACTGAAATTAAAGACGGAACAGTTCTGCATATTGAAGGGGAAACGGAGAAAGACGGCGAGAACTGGGGTTATACCGAGTATCAGGGAAGACATGGATATGTGCCTCTTGATGAACTCCGACCATCGAAGGATGAAGAGCTGGCAGCAGCCGGAATAACGAAAGGAACCGGTGCAGATTCAGCAGGAACCGGAATTGAACAGGGTCTGAATGACCAGACGGGATCATCCGAAACCCGGCAGGAACCGAATGACGGTATTGCCGTATCAGGAACGCCACGGGAATCAGATGACAGTACGGATGTCTCCGGAACAGAGAAAGAAGTATCTTCCGGCGGAACTGGGGAAGTATATGGTCCGGCAGTACAGATATCTCCGGTTTCCACAGAAGAACAGGAAGAGACAGATGCGAAACCGGTCAATGGTTCCGTTGCGAAATCCTTCAAAGAAACAAAAGTATGGTACAGGAATCCTTTTATCTGGATCGGGACAGCGACAGCGCTTGCAGTGATCGGGATTTTCGGTTATCATTTGAAAAAAAGAGGATAATCATACAGTTAAAGCAAAAGAGGAGAATCATGTGAAAAGATCAAAACTGTTCAGGAAAAAATTGCTTCCATTATTTCTGAGTGTGGCTGTCGCGGGTAGTCAGGTGCCGGTTATGGCTGCGGATTTCGGTGATACGGCAGTCGTGTCAGCGGATGCGGATGAGACAGAGAGAAGTCAGAGCATACGAAATCAGGGTCAAACCGGGGAATCATCTGAAGCAGGGGCTGAAGATGGTGGAACTACGCAGAACGATACGGATGGAGTATCTGTGGCAGGAACCTCAGATACAGAAACGGAAGAGATCTCGCAGGGAAGTGACGACAATATTTCGGAGGAGCTGGATCAGGATGACAGAACAGACTGGACTTCGCCGGATAGTGAGGAGAATGTTTTTTCTGATTCTACAGAGAACACATTTGGAGATGGAACCGGTGATGGGGAAGACTCCCAAATAGAATATATCAAAGGGCGTCCGCTGACAGAAGAGGAAGAAAAAGAACAGCTGGCTCCGTTTGATTCCCTTACCAGTTACACGACAGTTGAGCCTATCGGAAATGATACAGAGGATGTTCCAGGGGCACGGGCAGCGGCGTATCCGTCCTACTATAATGCAGCGGATCTGGGATACGTAACTTCTGTGAAAAATCAGGAACCCTACGGAATGTGCTGGGCATTTGGAATGGCATCACTTCTGGAGACTTCACTCCTTTCACAGGGCCTTGGAACATATGATCTTTCTGAAGAACATCTGGCGTATTTTTTTGCAAACCGGAATAACGATCCTCTTGGAAATACTGCCGGTGATATTAATTACCATTATGGAACAGATGACTATGGAAATCAGGATTATCATGAATCCGGAAATGACATGCTCGCATCATTTTTTCTGAGCACCTGGTCAGGGATGACAACAGAAGAAGATGTTCCGATGGCAACAGATGAGACACATACGAAGAAAACCGGAGTAATCCCGGATGCGTCCAAGGAATACGATGCGGTGGCATATCTGAAGAATGCATATTTTTCCGATTATTCAGTAAGTGCAATGAAAAAAATGGTGCTTGCGAATAATGCAGTGACCCTTATGTACAATGCACAGAATCGATATTACAATGCGGATACAGCCGCATACTCCTATCCGTCCAGTACCAAAAGCATCAACCATCTGGTTACAGTAGTGGGATGGGATGACAATTATTCTGCAAAAAATTTTAAGACAGCGTCGAATGTAACTGCAGATGGTGCATGGATCGTCAAGAACAGCTGGGGAGAAAACTGGGGAAAAAATGGATATTTCTACTTATCTTATCAGGATGGTTCCATTAACAACCTGGTGGCAGCTTCAGCAACGAATCAGCCAAAGTATACCAATAATTATTTTTATGACGGAACCTGCGGGCTGAGTGCCCTGGCGATGTATGCCGGAGATAAGATTGCCAGTGTTTTCCGTGCTTCTGCAGGAAACGGTAAGGCGGAGAAGCTTGGCGAAGTGACGCTTGCAGCTCTGACGACCAACAATACCTATAAAGTGCAGGTGTATACAAACCTTAAAAACGCAAAAGATCCCACAAGTGGAACGCCGGCATATGCCACACCGGTAACTTTAAGACAGCCGATGGCCGGAATTATGACATTTCAGATCCCGGAGGTACTGATCAGCCAGGGAAGTTCTTACTCTATTGTGGTAACGAATGCGGGAAATGCAACTATTAAGTATTATGTGGAAGCAGAAGTTTCTTATGGCTGGTGCGAATTCGAACCCTCGATTCTGTCAGGTCAGAGTTTCCGTTATCTGAATTCGCAGAAAGAATGGGAAGATGGTGCGGATCTTGTGTTAAGTACCAAAACGAGGGATATTTATGGAATTACCTATCGGATCAAAGCCCATACAAAAACACTGGACAGCCCGGCAAAAATGCAGATTTCCAATACATCTCTGTCCATGTATGCCGGTGAGAAAAAATCTCTGAGTGCTTCCGCAACAAGAACGGAGATGACAACGTCCGGAATCAGCTGGGAGAGTTCGGATACGAATATTGCCACAGTCAGCAGTAATGGTCTGGTAACTGCGAAGCATCCCGGAACAGTGACGATTTCCTGCTATGGAAATAACGCGAAAGGAATCAAGGCATCCTGTAAAGTAACCGTGAAATTAAAACAGCCTGCCGGGCTGAAGATTACTTCCAAAGCCTACAATAAGATCAACCTGGCCTGGTCAGCAGTAACGGGATGCAACTATTATGTGATCTACCGAAGCGAAAACGGTGGAAAAGAAAGCAAACTGACGAGTATGAAATCCAGTATACAAAGCTGGAGTGATACGACTGTAAAAACAGGAAATACCTACAGTTACCGTGTCAGGGCAGCATATGTATGTACAGGAAAAACAACGCTCTATGGAACTGCTTCCACTGCCGTGTCCGCAAAGACAAAACTTGCAAAAGCAGCAGCCAGTGCGACTGCGGTTTCTGGTCCGAAAAATACAGTTTCCTGGGGGAAAGTTCCGGGAGCAAGCGGCTATCGTGTATATCGCAGAACAGGGAACAGTGACTGGGAGAGGATCGCTGAAGTGAAAAGTAATGTTTCCAGCTATCAGGATTCCCAGATCCGGGGAATTACGTCTTATACGTATTCTGTACGTGCATACCGTAACGTAGACGGAAAGAAAGTTTTTGGCAGTTATAAGGAGAGCAGAGCTGTTTTATCCTATCCGGATATCCAGAAAATTTCTGCTGTGAAGAAAACATCCAGTGGACTTAAACTTTACTGGAGGGCACAGAGCCGTGCAACATTCTATGATGTTTACCGGAAGACCAAAAACAGCACCTGGAAAAAAATAGGCACTGTCTCAGGCAGAAGTACTACAGTATCTTATGAGGATAAGACGGCGAAGAAGGGGACAACCTACTATTATGCGGTCCGTGCCGGTGTAAAAACATCCGAAGGGAAAACGCTCTGCGGAAGTTACGCTGCAAAATCAGGAAAAAGATAAAAACAAAAAGTCAAAACTCCCGTTTCCATTCCTCTGAAAAGAGTATGGAAACGGGAGTTTCTGGTTGAATATGTGTGTATATATGATATATCAGGCAGTTCAGAAGAAAGATCAGTCGTTGTTGATCACAACACCTTTCTGAAGCATTACATTGGCATAAAGTGCTTTCTCACTTGTGGAGATGATGCAGTATGCAGTTTTTGCTTCATCATAGAATGCGAAACGCTCGATATTTCCGATGGCTTTCTCGCCACGCTCGTCATGTTTGGAAACGATCTCTTTATATGTATCCCAGATCGGTGTCTCCACGTCATCACCAGGCATTACTTCCATCAGGTTTACCGGATGTTCTACATAGGTATCCAGCGGGAAGAGTTTCAGGATGGCATCCAGGATCTCCGGAACACCATGTCCGTCACAGCGGATGGTAATGGCATTTTTTCCCATGGATTCTACCGGGAAGTTTCCGTCAGCGATTACAAGACGGTCACTGTGTCCCATCTCACATAAAACTTTCAGTAATTCTGGTGATAAGATTTCTGGAATTCCTTTTAACATTGTTCATATCCTCCTAAGATCATTGTGTACTTATAACATTTCCGGAAAATGCTGCATCCGTTTCTGGTATTCAGAACGGGATACAGCGCTTCCTGAAATTGTTATGCTGCCGGTAGTATCAGACGGACCTGCCCGGCCACAGGTTTGTATTACTTTTAATTATTAATCTAACGGTATTTTGTCTTCTTTTCAAGGTAATATTTTCCTGTAAATGATGAAAATTTTATAGTTGACAGAAACGTTTCGGTGCGTTAAGATGAACTAAAACAGAAACGTTTCGGTTTCTGGATCAAATGAAGAAATAATATAAAAAATAAACACAATAATTCCAAGGAGGAAAAGATTATGCCACTGGTTACATCTAAAGAAATGCTGTTAAAAGCACAGAAGGGCGGATATGCGGTAGGAGCTTTCAACGCAGAGAATATGGAAATGGTGAAAGCGATCATCCAGGCAGCTGAGGAGCTGAAAGCACCGGTTATGATCCAGACAACACCATCTACGATCAAATATGGTACTGTTGAGACTTACGCAGCAATCGTGGCAGCAGAGGCAGCCAAGGCTTCTGTTCCGGTATGCCTTCATCTTGACCACGGCAGCAGTTTTGAACTTGCAATGCAGGCAATGCATGCAGGCTACACATCTGTGATGATCGACGGTTCCAAACTGGATTTTGAGGACAATATCAAAGAGACCAAGAGAGTTGCGGACGTAGCAGCAGCCCTGAACATTCCATGTGAGGCTGAGCTTGGTAAGGTAGGCGGTAAAGAGGACGACCTTGAGGCTGAGGCAGACACCAACACAGATCCGCAGGAAGCAAAAGAATTCGTAGAGCGCACAGGTGTTACTTCTCTGGCAGTTGCCATCGGAACCGCACATGGCTTCTATGTAGGAACACCGGTTCTTGACAAAGAGCGCTTAAGTGAGATCCGCGAAGTTGTAGATATCCCGCTTGTTCTTCACGGAGCATCCGGACTCAGCGATGAGGATGTCAGTGATTGTGTAAAACGTGGTATCTGTAAAGTAAATTTTGCAACAGAGCTTCGTGCAGCATACTCCAAAGCAGTAAAAGAGACATTTGCAGAGAATGAGAACACCATCGACCCGAAGGCATACGGAAAGAAAGCCATCCAGGCAGTGAAAGAGCTGGTTGAGGCACGTATGAAAGTCTGCGGCTGCGATGGAAAGGCAGAATAAGGAATTTCTGTAAAAAGCAGAAACGGAGTGATCAGTATGGCAGCAACCATGAAAGATATTGCCAAGCGGACGGGACTTGGGCTTGCGACGATTTCTTCTTATTTTAATGGCGGAAACGTAAGAGAAAAAAACAGAGTAAAGATCGAGGAAGCCATCGAGGAACTGCACTATGAGGTCAATGAGGTGGCAAGAGGCCTGAAGACCAATGCCACCAAGACCATCGGGGTAGTGATCCCGGAGCTTAATAATACCTTTTGTGCGGAGATCATCACAGGAATGGAGGATGTGCTGCGAAGCCACGGATACGCTACCATTGTCTGTGACTGCCGTACCGATAAGAAACTGGAGCGGGACGCAGTGGAATTTTTAAGCCGGAAACGTGTGGATGGGATCATCAGCATGCCGGTGGATGCTGAAGGCAATCATCTGAAAAAATTCCAGAAAACCGGGAAGCCCATTGTACTCATTGACCGAAGAATACAGGAGCTTTCCTGCGACAGTGTTCTTGTGGACAATGAGAAGGCGGCCGAGGATGCCATGAGAGTTTTTTTTAAGGCAGGACACCGTAAGATCGGGATTATCGGCGGCCCGGAGGAAATTTCCACGGCGCAGGAACGTCTCCAGGGATACCGAAGCGCATATGAAAAAGAAAATCTTCCGGTACGGGAATCGCTGATCTATCACGGCGACTATACCATTCAGGGTGGCGTGAGAGGAATCGAGAAACTTGTGGCGGACAATCCGGATATGACAGCCGTATTCGTTACCAACTATGAGATGACCATGGGGGCGGTGATCGGAATGAATGAGCTGGATCTGAAAATTCCGGAACAGCTTTCCATGATCGGTTTTGATAATCTGCAGTTTGCCAGAGCCTGCAGCCCCAAGCTTACCATCGTGGCACAGCCTACATCGGGCATTGCCAGGGAAGTGGCGAGCATTATGCTGAAACGGCTGGGAGAGGCAGAGAGCGAAGAAACGGAGCCGATCACAGAGAAGCTTGGCGCGGAAATTATTATGGGGAAATCCGTGCGTGTGCTAAAGGAGAAGGAGAATTCATAATGAAACCATATTTACTTGGTATTGATATCGGCACCAGTGCCTGCAAGGTTGCGGTTTTTGAAAAGTCAGGAACCGTAGTGGCAGCAGCCAATGGTGATTATCCGGTATATTATCCGAAAGAAGGCTGGGCAGAGCAGAATCCGGAAGAATGGTGGAGTGCTGTCTGTCAGGCAGTAAAAAAAGTGATCGAAAAAGCCGGAATCCAGCCGGAGGAGATCGCAGGTATCGGCATTGACGGCCAGAGCTGGTCCGCCATTGCCATGGACAAGGACGGAAATGTTCTTACAAACACTCCGATCTGGATGGATACCAGAGCACAGTCCATCTGCGACAGACTGAACGAAGAAATCGGAGCGGACAAGATTTTTGAAGTATCCGGTAATTCTCTTCAGCCATCCTACACAACCGCAAAGATCCTCTGGTACAAAGAAAATCTCCCGGAAGTTTACGCAAAGATCGACAAGATCCTGCAGTCCAACAGCTACATTGCCTACAAACTGACCGGTGTGATGAGTCAGGATGTTTCACAGGGATACGGCCTGCACTGCTTTGACATGAGAAAAGCAGCCTGGGATGAGGAAATGTGCAAAAAACTTGGAATCCCCATGGGATTTCTTCCTGAGATCTGCGACTGTGACCATGTTGTGGGAACGGTTACAGAGAAAGCAGCAGAAGAATCCGGCCTTGCTGTGGGAACACCGGTTGTTGCCGGCGGTCTGGATGCGGCATGTGGAACGCTGGGGGCCGGAGTGATCCATCCGGGAGAGACACAGGAACAGGGCGGACAGGCCGGAGGAATGAGTATCTGCATGGACGAGTACAAGGCAGATCCCAGACTGATCCTCGGATATCACGTAGTTCCGGGACAGTGGCTCCTTCAGGGAGGCACAACCGGCGGCGGTGGTGTAATGCGCTGGTTTGAACGTGAGTTTGCAGATTATGAGCGCTCTGTAGCTGAGGAAAAAGGGTCTTCCCTGGATCAGCTCAATGAGATCGCGGAAAAAATTGCTCCAGGCAGTGACGGTGTGGTATTTCTTCCATATATGTCCGGCGAGCGTTCCCCAATCTGGAACCCGAACGCAAAAGGTGTATTCTATGGACTGGATTTTGCCAAGACCAAGGCTCATATGGTACGTGCCTGCATGGAAGGCGTGGCACTTTCCCTGAAGCACAACCTTGAGGTGGCAAAAGAGGCAGGAGCAGATGTGGAAGTTCTCCGCGCAATGGGTGGATCCGCCAACTCTCTTCTCTGGACCCAGATCAAATCCGATATTACCGGCAAACCGATCGTAGTACCGTCCTCCGATACAGCCACAACCCTTGGCGCAGCCATCCTGGCAGGTATTGGCGTTGGAATGTATCAGGATTATGATGAAGCCATCCGCCTTACCGTAAAAGAAACAAGAAGACATGAACCGAACCCGGATAACAGGGCCGTTTATGAGAAAACCTATAAAACCTATTTAAATCTCTATAAATCTCTTGAACCTATGATGAGAAATGAGGAGGAAAAATAATCATGAAAGCAGCAGTAGTAGTAGCAAATGAAGATGTCCAGTACCAGGAAGTGGAAGAACCACAGGTAACTCCGGGTCACGTAAAGATCAAAGTAAGATATTCCGGAATTTGTGGATCTGATATCCCTCGTGTATTAAACCACGGCGTACATTTTTATCCGATCGTACTTGGACATGAGTTTTCCGGTGATGTAGTGGAAGTCGGAGAAGGCGTTACCAAGGTAAAAGTCGGCGACCGTGTATCCGGTGCACCGCTTCTTCCATGTATGAAATGTGACGACTGCCAGAAAGGTAATTACTCCCTCTGCAAACATTACAGCTTCATCGGTTCTAGAGAGCAGGGAGCAAATGCGGACTATGTAGTAGTTCCTGAGAAAAATGCCGTACCGTTTGCAGACAATGTTCCATATGAGCAGGGCGCTATGTTTGAGCCTGCAACCGTAGCCATCCACGGTGTATTCCAGAATGATTACCACGGCGGTGAGTATGTGGCAATCCTGGGCGGCGGTACCGTTGGTATGTTTACCATGCAGTGGACAAAGATCTTCGGCTCCAAGAAAGTCGTAGTTTTTGATATCAGCGATGAGAGACTTGCCCTTGCAAAACGTCTCGGCGCAGATGAAGTCATCAACACAAAAGAAGAAGGCTACATGGAGAAGACCATGGCCATCACAGGCGGCAAAGGATACGGCTTTGTATTCGAGACAGCCGGACAAGTTCCTACTATGCACATGGCATTTGAGCTTGCTGCAAACAAAGCCCATGTATGCTTTATCGGTACTCCTCATGAGAACCTTACTTTCACACCGAAACAGTGGGAGAATATGAACCGTAAAGAGTTCAAACTTACCGGTTCCTGGATGTCCTACAGTGCACCATATCCGGGACGTGAGTGGGATCTGACCGCGCATTACTTTGCAACCGGCCAGCTGAAATTTGATCCGGGCTTCATCTACAAGAAGATCCCGATGAGCCAGGCACAGGAAGCATTCCAGCTGTTCAAGACCCCGGGCCTTGTAAAAGGAAAGATCCTTCTTTCCAATGAGGAAGACTGATATGATCCTGACTGTAACGTTAAACGCTGCCATTGACAAGCGTTATGTAGTAGATGATTTTAAAGTGGGCGAAGTGAACCGGGTACGGGAATGTACCTATGTTCCCGGCGGAAAGGGACTGAATGTCTCCAAGCCGGCGTCCATTTACGGTGCCGAAGTGGTTGCCACAGGTTTTGTGGGCGGCCACGCAGGCAATTATATTGAAGATGCCCTGAAACCTTTTGGCATCAAGAGCGCTTTTTACCATGTGGACTCGGAGAGCCGTTCCTGCATCAATATCTGGGATGAAGTGAATCACGTGCAGACCGAATTCCTGGAGCCGGGATTTACTCTCACAGAGGCAGACTTTGAGGGATTTGAGAAAAAATTCCGCGAGCTTGTAAAAGACGCTTCTGTTGTTGCAATGTCCGGCAGCGTGCCCAAAGGACTTGACGGAACTGCCTATCAGCGTCTTGTGAAGATTGTCAAAGACGCAGGAAAACCGGTGATCCTGGATACCAGCGGAAAGCTTCTGGAAGAGGGAATCAAGGCAGCACCAACACTGATCAAGCCCAATATCGACGAGATCCGAATGCTTACGGGAAAGCACTGTGATGACATCAACGATATCATCGAAGCGGCAAAAGCCATCCATGCCGGTGGCGTGGAGATCGTAGCGGTTTCTCTTGGAGCAGATGGCTCCTTGGCAGTTGGCGAGGAGGGGATTTTCCGTGCGATAGTTCCGAAGATCGATGCAGTAAATACTGTAGGCTGTGGAGATTCCATGATCGCAGGTTTTGCCCTTGGATTAAGCGAGGGACTTTCCCTGGAAGAGACCCTGCGCAGGGCCAGCGCGATCTCAGCGGCAGCAGCCATGCGTGAGGAGACCGGTTTCTTTGTGATGGAAGATATGGAGAAACTTCTTCCACAGATTGAAATCAAAAAATTATAGAGGCTGTAAAACAAGTTTATAATAAGAAAAATTTTTTCATAAAAAAGGAGATGTAAAGATGGCAGAAGTTATCAATCCGGCAATCGTGCCGAAAGTGACACTTCCTTCCGGCGAACAGGTTCCATGCGTCGGAATGGGAACCTTCGGTTCCGACCGTGTATCCGCCGAGGATGTATCTGCAGCTGTTGCAGGCGCGATCCGCAGTGGTTACCGTATGTTCGACTGTGCCGCATGCTACGGAAACGAGCATGAGATCGGCCAGGTATTTAAGGATGCGTTCGACGAAGGCGTTGTAGAGCGTAAGGATCTCTTCATCATGACAAAAGTATGGAACGACATGCACAGAAGAGTAGAGGAAGCCTGTGACAAGAGCATCAAAGACCTTCAGTGTGACTATGTGGATATGTATTATATCCACTGGCCATTCCCGAACTATCATGCACCGGGATGTGATGTAGATTCCAGAAATCCGGATTCCAAGCCGTTCAGTGTTGAGGAGTTCATGGATACATACCGTCAGTGCGAGGCTCTGGTAGAAAAAGGAAAGATCCGTTACATCGGTATTTCCAACATGACCATTCCGAAACTTGAGGCAGTTCTTCCACTTATGAAGATCAAACCTGCAACCTGCGAGCTTGAGCTGCATGTATGCTTCCAGCAGCAGGAGCTTTATGATTATCTGGTAGCACATAACATCCAGCCGGTAGGTTACATGCCGATCGGTTCCCCACGCAGACCTGAGAGAGATATCTGTCCGGAGGATGTTGCGGATCTGGAAGTTCCGGAAATGCAGGCAATCGCAAAAGCACATGGTGTTCATCCGGCTCTGATCGCTCTGAAATGGGCACATCAGAGAGGTGAGATCTCCATTCCGTTCTCTGTCCATAACTATGCAAGCAACCTGAAATGTGTCACCGAGGATCCTCTTACAGATGAGGAAATGGCAACCATCGCAACCCTGGAAAAAGGCAACCGTCTTGTAAAAGGACAGGTATTCCTGTGGCATGGTGCAAACGACTGGCATGACCTCTGGGATGAAGATGGCGTTATTGTAAAATAAATCGCGGAACAGCCAGCGTAATATTGTATACGATGAAATCCCGTGTCCAATATATTGGACATGGGATTTTTTGCACAGTACTGCCTGTAAAGTGGACTAAGAAACTCCGTTGTAAATTATCAACAAACATGTTACCATGTAGAAAGAATTAACAGTTATTGTTTACATAGAAAACAGTAATTTTTAACAATGTAAATGGCAGATATAGTGGGAGGTATCTGCCAGGGGGATGTACAAAAAAGCAACAGAAACTGAACAGAGGGGGACGACAGAAATTATGTATCGTATTTTACTGGTAGACGATGAGATACTTGTTCGCGATGCGATCCGGGAGAATATTGACTGGAAAGCCATGGACTGCGAGCTGGTAGGAGACTGTGACAACGGGAAGGCAGCAGCGGAATTTGTGCAGACCCATCCGGTAGACATTGTACTTACAGATATTCTTATGCCATATATGGATGGTATGGAACTGAGCCATTTTCTCCATGATAACTATCCGGATATTGTAATTGTGATCTTCAGTGGATTCGGTGAGTTTGAATATGCCAAGAAGGCGATCCAGTATGACGTCAGTGAATACATGCTGAAGCCTGTAACTGCCATGGAACTCCGTGCAGTCATCGAAAAAATGAAGAAAAAAGTGGATCAGCGAAGAGAAGAAAAACAGAAAATCGAGCGCCTGACGCAGACATCGGAGAACTATCAGAAGAATGCGATTGTGATCCGGTCCAGAGCACTGCAGGCTTTTGTGGAAAACATTAAAACAAGAGAAGAAAGCCTTGAGGAACTTTCCGGGCTTGGAATCAGTCTGGAAGCTGCCTGCTATCGCGTGGCGGCGTTTGATCTGGATCTGTATTCGGACGGAACACAGATCACCGCAGAGAAAAGGCAGGAGAGTGCACTGATGTCCTTTGTCCTTTTTAATGTCAGTGATGAGATTGTAAGCAGGGAGAAGGCAGGTGTTGCCTATCAGGAAGGAAACAATAAGGTCTGCGTATTGTTTATGGGAAACCGGACCAGAGAATTTGGCGAAAAAATTATGGAAATCTGTCAGATGATCCAGTCCAAGCTTAAAGAGCTGATGGCTCTGGATGTTTCAATCAGTGTGGGAAGCTGGGCAAGGACACAGCAGGAGCTTCTGGTGTCTCATGAGCTGGCAGAAAAGGGAATCGAATACAGATATCTTCTTGGTGGAAGGCTTCTGATTGATATGGAGGAACAGCCGGAGGAGAATACGCTTTCCATAAAGAATGTCGTAGAGGCTCTGGTAACCGCACTGAAAACAGGCAGGAAAGAAAATGCGGATCATATTTTAGAAAAAATTTCATCCGACATCAAAGCGGCACGCGTGGATAAGAGCAGGGCCTGTGTTTATCTGCAGCAGATCATCCGTGCAGCAGACGAAACCTGCGAGGATATGGTTCCGGACAGTAAGCTTTTTTCCAAAAGAGAAGCACTTCTGCAGCAGGTCACAGAGCAGAATTCTTTTGACAGTGCATTTGAACTGGTAAAATCTCATGTGGGAGAAATTTTTCAGACGCTTTCCGATGCCAACAGTTCCAGCGGACAGCGCCAGGCAAGACTTGCCCTGGACTATATTCAGAAGAATTATATGGACCCGGATTTAAGCCTGAACAGTATCTGCTCCTATCTGAATATCAGTACCAGTTATTTTAGTACGATTTTTAAAGATCTTACAGGAGAAACATTTACAGAAGTTCTGATACGTACCCGAATGGAGAAAGCGAAGGAGCTTCTGGAAAATACAACCATGAAGAATTATGAAATTGCCGAAAAAGTCGGATTTGCAGACCCGCATTACTTTGGAATCTCCTTCAAAAAAATGACAGGCTGCACCCCGACAGAATATGCAAGGGAGAAACGTAAATGAGAGATATCCGGTTTGCGGCAAAGATCATAGGAAAATTCAAAAGTATCCAGAGCGCGATCTTTGCGGTGGTGACGGTGCTGCTTTTAAGTGCGGTGCTGGTTATAACCGGTGTTTCTATGAGATATACCCGCAATTCTATTTTTGAAAATTCCTCTGTCTACACCCAGAATATCGTGCAGCAGATGAATCAGAATATAGATTCTTATATTGACTACATGGAAAATATTGCTTATATGATCTCCAGCAACGAGGATGTGCAGCAATATCTTTTCGGCGAAAATGTGGATGATGACACAAGAGAACGTCTGATCAACCAGTTCAAGACAATTCTGGACGGGCGAAGTGATATCCGAAATCTGGGAATCATTGGAATTAATGGGCGGAAACTGATCAACGACGGCAAACAGTCTGTGAATCCGGATCTGAAACTTTCCACCCAGGAGTGGTACCTGGATGCTTTGCAGAAGCCGGAAGGTCCTCTTCTTACATCTTCCCATGTACAGCACATCATCAGCGGAGAGCGTCCGTGGGTGATCACTTTAAGCAGGGGGATCCGTAATTTTTCCAACAGTGGTGAGAAAGAGGGAGTCTTTTTTATTGACCTGAATTACAGTGCCATCAGTGAACTCTGTGATCAGAATACCATTGGAAAAAAAGGATACGCATTCATTCTGGATGAAAGCGGAAATATCGTTTACCATCCCCAGCAGCAACAGCTTTACAATGAATTGCAGACGGAGAATATCGACCTGATCGTGGAATCAAAAGAAGATACGGTGCGTACCGGAAAGGGAAACAGAGGAAAGCTGTATTCCATTTCCAGATCCAATAAAACCGGATGGACCGTTGTGGGCTGTATGAGCGTCAGCGAGCTTCTGCGCAAAAGTAATCAGGCGCAGAGCATTTATGTGCTTGTTTCCGCACTTCTGATGATCGTAGCGTTGGTGTTCTCCAGATTTCTGGCAAAGAGTCTTACCTATCCCCTTCAGCGTCTCAGGGATTCCATGTCCAGGGTACAGGAGGGACATTTTGACGGAGCAGATGTGGAGATCGATTCGGAGAATGAGATCGGCAGTCTGACGAAATCCTTCAATATGATGACACATAGGATACAGGATCTTATGGAGCAGAACGTGAAGGAACAGGAAGCAAAGAGAAAAAGTGAGCTTAAGGCCCTTCAGTCCCAGATCAATCCTCATTTTCTCTACAATACCCTGGATTCGATCATCTGGATGGCAGAGGGCAGAAAGTACGAAGAGGTTGTTTTGATGACAGCATCCCTGGCGCGTCTTCTTCGTCAGAGCATCAGTAATGAAGATGAAGTGGTTCCTCTTGCAAGGGAAGTGGAGTATGCCAAGGGTTATCTTACGATCCAGAAGATGCGTTACAAGGACAAGCTGGAATTCGAGATCGATGTAGAACCTTCTATATTAAATATCCCTCTGATCAAGCTGGTTCTTCAGCCGATCATTGAAAATGCCATCTATCATGGACTGAAATATAAAGAGAGTAAGGGACTTTTGCAGGTAAAAGGCTTTATGAAGGACGGAAATGCAGTTCTTCAGGTGATCGACAACGGTGTAGGTATGGATGAGGAAACATTGTCACATATTTATGATAAGCATAAGGTGAATTATCATTCCAATGGTGTGGGTGTTTACAATGTACAGAAACGTCTGAAGCTTTATTATGGAGAAAATTACGGGATCACCTATGAAAGTGAAAAAGATGTCGGAACCACTGCCACGATCACCATTCCGGGAATACAGGAGGAATCAATATGAAAAAACATAGAAAACTCCTGACTTTAGGAGTGGTCATCTGCCTTGTGGCGGGGCTTGTAGCCGGAATAGTCTATTATAAACAGGTAGAAGAAGAGAGAAAACTATCGCTGATCTATATTCCGAAGGTTGTGGACGGTACCAACGATTTCTGGACATCACTGATCCAGGGGGCGGAGATGGCTGCAAAGGAATATAATGCAGATATCCGCGTATGGGCACCTGAGGAAGAGAATGATGTGGATGGGCAGAACAAGCTGATCGAAAGGGCAACAGAAGAAAAACCGGACGCGATCCTGATCTCGCCGTCCAGCTTCACTGAATCCGACCAACTTTTGAAGAAGGCAAAGGAACAGGGAATACATATCGCATTTATTGATTCCTACACACAGGAAGAGGTCCAGGATCTTACCGTTGCGACCGATAATCTGGAAGCGGGACAGATCCTTGGCAGGTTTGCGAAGGATCTTGTGGGAACGGATGATCAGATTGCGATCGTTTCACATGTAAAGGGTGTATCTACGGCAGTTGAAAGAGAAAAAGGTTTCCGGACAGGACTTGGCAGTCTGAAGGATAATATCGTAGATGTGGTATACTGTGATTCTCAGTATGACAAGTCCTATGAGCTTACAAAAGAGCTGATGAAAAAATATCCGGATCTCAAGATGATCGCGGGAATGAATGAATATTCCTCTGTAGGTGCTGCAAGAGCAGTAAAGGCAGCAAAAGCAGAGAATCGGATCAGGGTGGTGGGAGTAGACAGCTCACAGGAGGCCGTCCAGCTGATGGAACACGGAATCTTCCAGGGAATCGTTGTACAGAAGGCATTTAAAATGGGGTATGTGGGTGTTCGGGAAACTGTTAAGATGCTGCGTGGAGAAGACTATAAGAAGAATATTAATTCCGGGTGCCAGCTGGTGACACCTGACAATATGTATACCAGTGAGATCGAAAAACTGCTTTTCCCGTTTAATACGTTAAAAACATATGGTGATCTTACACCGTAAATAGTCATAAATGCACAAAGAAAAGGGTTAAATATTTACCATACAGTAAATATTTAACCTTTTTTTGAAAGATATTCTATTACAATTATTGATTTTTGACGGTATTATAATAACCAAGAAAACACAAGATACGTGCAAAACGTGAGGAGGGTAAAAATTGGAAAACTTAAAACAAAATCCAATCGTTAAGAAGCTCGGATTGAACAGAATACTTCTTGTCTGTGTTCTGATTCTTATGTTCCTGGTTTTTAAAGTAGTTCTTGGAAACAAGTTTCCGGCTGTTGATAGTATCAAGTCTACTTTGAACTATGTGTACTTCCTGGGCTTCTTGTCACTTGGCGTTACATTCGTAATCGCTACAGGAGGAATTGATTTCTCCATCGGACCTGTAATGTTCTGCTGTGCACTGGTATCCGGTTACTGCATGACATCTTACAAGGTTCCCTGTGCAGTTGCCATGATCCTTTGCATTCTGATCGGTCTCTGCTTTGGTATTTTCAATGGCTGGATGGTTTCTTACATGTCAGTGCCACCATTCATTATTTCCATGGCATCCATGAACATTGCAAAAGGTATTGCTTCTGTATTCACAAAAACACAGTCTGTAAGCTGGCCGGCAGCCAGCGATGCAAACGGCTGGTTCCGTAATATCGTTTCCGTAAACGGCTTCCCTGTAGGAATTATTATTTTCCTGGGAATGGCAGTTATCTGCGGTATCGTTCTTTACAACACAAAACCGGGACGTTACATCCTCTGCCTTGGTTCCAACAAAGAGGCTGTCCGCCTTTCCGGTGTTAACACAAAGAAATGGGAAATGCTTGCTTATGTGATCTGCGGATTCCTGGTAGGTATTGGAGCACTCTTCTTTGTAGCTACATACACAACTGTTCAGCCTGGCTATGGCGATCAGTACAACAACGAGGCTATTGCAGGCTGCGTTATGGGTGGTACATCCATGGTTGGTGGACTTGCTTCCATCGGCGGTACTGTAATCGGCGTATTCATCATCTCTCTTCTTCAGCAGGGCATCATGGCATTTGGCCTTGGTAAAGGACAGCAGATGATCATCACAGGTATCATCGTTATCGTTGCAGTTTATATCGACGTTTCTGCAAGACGCAGAAAGAACTGATCTTAGAGGGAGGATGCGACAATGGGTGAAGTTATTTTAACTATGAAGGACATTGATAAGTCCTTTCCTGGAGTTCATGCTCTGGATCACGTTAATTTCGAAGTAAAACGCGGCGAAGTACATGCACTTATGGGAGAAAACGGTGCCGGTAAATCAACACTGATGAAGGTTCTTACCGGTATTTATCAGAAGGATTCAGGTTCCATCGTTTACAAAGGACAGGAAACAGAATTCCACAATACACGTGAGGCACAGGATGCCGGCGTTGTAATCGTACATCAGGAGCTGAACATGGTAGGTGATCTTACCGTTGCTCAGAACATCTTCATCGGACGTGAACCGAAGAAGGGCTTCCGTATCGATGACAAAAAAATGATCGAGGATTCAAAGAAGCTTTTCCAGGATCTGAACATTGAGATCAATCCGAAGGAAAAGATGAAGAATCTGACAGTCGGAAAACAGCAGATGTGTGAGATCGCAAAAGCAATTTCTCATAAAGCTGAGGTCATCATCTTCGATGAGCCTTCCGCAGCACTTACCGAGAAGGAAATCGCAGATCTGTTTGAGATCATCCGTGACCTTCGTAAGAAAAATCTCGGTATCGTGTATATCTCACATCGTATGGATGAGATCAAAACGATCACAGACCGTGTAACAGTCATGCGAGATGGTGGTTACGTAGGAACCCTCATCACAAAAGACAGTACAAAAGAAGATATCATCAACATGATGGTTGGCCGTGTTATTTATGAGGATCCGAAGCAGGAGAGTGCAGTTCCGGCAGATGCACCGGTAGTTCTTAAGGTTGAGCATCTGAACGCAGGCAAGATGGTTCAGGATGTAAGCTTTGAGCTGAGAAAAGGCGAGATCCTTGGTTTCTCAGGACTGATGGGCGCAGGACGTACCGAGACAGCCAGAGCACTGTTCGGAGCAGATCCGAAGCAGAGTGGTAAGATCTCCATTATGGGTAAAGACGGTCAGCTTCATGAGGTGACCATCAACAGCCCGCAGGATGCTGTTAAATGTGGTATCGGTTATCTGTCAGAGGACAGAAGAAGATACGGCTGTGTTGTACAGAAATCTGTAACAGAGAATACAACACTGGCAACAATGGAAGAGTTTACCAATGGTATCTTTATCAACAAAGCAAAAGAGAAAAAAGTTGCTGAGAAATATGTAAACGAACTTGCAACTAAGACACCTACTACAGACCAGCTGGTAGTTAACCTTTCCGGTGGTAACCAGCAGAAGGTAGTTATCGCAAAATGGCTGACACGAGACAGTGACATCCTTATTTTCGATGAGCCTACCAGAGGTATCGATGTTGGTGCTAAGAACGAAATCTACAAATTAATGAACAGACTGGCAGCAGAAGGAAAATCCATTATCATGATTTCTTCTGAGATGACGGAAGTTCTCCGAATGAGTGACCGTATCATCATCATGTGTGAGGGTAAAGTTACCGGATGTATTGATATCTCCGAGGCAACCCAGGAAAACATCATGGACAAGGCCACACGGAATATCGATTAAGGAGGAAAGTCATGACTAAGAAGAAAAAAAGTATTTTAAGTGATCAGAGATTTATTGTTTTGCTCGTTATCATTGTCCTGTGTGCGATATTCTCAGGCTTGAGTAAAGAATTCAGACAGTACACCACGATCCTGAGTATGCTGGATTTCTCATATTACGATCTTCTTATGGCGATCGGAGTTACATTCCCGCTTATCACTGGTGGTGTTGACCTGTCAATCGGAACTGGTATGGTAGCTTACGCACTGATCGCAGGAACACTGATCAGAAACAACAACTGCCCGGTAGCACTTGCTATGATCATCTGTATCGTACTTGGTATCGCAGTTGGTGCATTAAACGGTGTACTTATTGGTGTTATGAACCTGCCGCCATTCCTTGCAACGCTTTGTACATGTATGATTACCCGTGGTGCCGGATCTCTTTGCAGTGCAACACCTTGGCCGGGACTTACACAGCCGGGTGGATGGTTCCACAGCATCTTCAAGGTAACCGTTGGTACAGGAAGAAGTGCTTCACGTTATCCGCTCGGTTTCCTGTGGATGATCATTCTGGTTCTTCTTATGGAGTACATCCTGAACCACACCAAATTCGGTCGTTACACAATTGCAATCGGTTCCAACAAAGAGGCAGCAGCCCTTTCTGGAATCAATACAAAGTTCTATCACGTAATGGTATACGTTGTCTGCGGTCTGTTTACAGGTCTTGCAGCAATCGCATACGCAGCAGTAACACCTACTGTACAGCCTGGTACTGGTGCCGGACTTGAGATGGATGCTATCGGTGGTGTATTCGTTGGTGGTGTAGCAGCTACCGGTGGATATGGTTCCGTGATCGGTACATTCGTTGGTATCTTCGTCATCATGCTTCTGAAAACAGGTCTTCCATATATCGGCCTGCAGGCAAACTGGCAGCAGATCATCACTGGTATCGTTCTGATCGTAGCCGTTCTGATCGATATCCTGAAAGAGAAAAAAGCAGCACACTGATATTAAGAAGTGTGTATAATAAGTAAGGGTGCTGTTTACAGAGAAATGTGAACAGCACCCGATAATCAAAGATGTGAAACGCCAAGGGGTAGCAACGGCGTATGAACATAAAAAACTATATAATATATTTTAAGGAGGAAATATTATATGAAAGCAAAAAAGGTTATGGCATTAATGCTCTGTGCAGCAATGGTAACAAGCATGAGCGCAACAGCAGCTTTTGCAGCTGAGGAGAAAGAAGATGCAGCAACAGAGGAATCCGCAGATTCCACAGCAGCTGAGGATCCTACCGCACAGTTCGACGGACTGAAAGCAAACGAAGCTTATGAGTTCCCGATGATGGTTAAATCTTTCCAGTCTACATACTGGGATGCAGCTCAGGAAGGTATGAAGAAAGCATCTGAGGAGCTGGGCGTTACTTATAAAGCACAGGGACCGAACAGTGAGTCCGATATCGCTGACCAGGTTAACATGATCAACACAGCTATCGGCTCCAATCCTGTTGGATTAGGACTTGCAGCTTGCGATACATCTTCTGTTCAGGATGCTCTTAAGACATGTGCAGAAAAAGGTATCCCGGTTGTAACTTTCGATACAGGTATCGCTGATGCTCCGGAAGGATCTGTAGTATGCGAGGTTTGTACAGACAACGCACAGGCTGGTGCAGTAGCAGCTGAGAATATGTACAACTCCATTAAAGACGTTGTTAAAGATGCTGACGGACAGGTTATCATCGGTGAGGTTAACCAGGATGCAACAGCTCAGAACATTCAGCAGCGTGGTACTGGATTCATCAACAAGATGATCGAGCTTCTTCAGGCTGATGGCAAGACTGTAGCAGTAAGCGGTAACGAGTTCTATGTTAACGCAGCAGAGGGTGCTGATGCTGATGCTAAAGACGCAGACGTTGTTATCCAGGTAGCTGTTCCGGCACAGACAACTGTAGAGCTTTGCTCCACAGAGGCTCAGGCAATCCTTTCCCAGGAGAACTGTATCGCAGTATTCGGTTCCAACCAGGTTTCTGCAGAGGGTGTTCTTGCAGCAAATGCTAACCTTAACGTTCTTGGTTCTGACCCGGCAAACGGTGATGTAGTTGGTGTTGGTTTCGATGCTGGTTCTATCATCAAAGCAGCTGTTAAAGATGGCACATTCATTGGTGCTGTTACACAGTCTCCTCTTATGATGGGATACTATGCAATCTACGCTCTGACAGCAGCAGCAAACGGCCAGAAGCTTGAGGATGTTCCTACAGAGGGTTACTGGTATGATGCAACAAATATGGAAGACGAGAATATCGCACCTAACCTTTATGACTAATCAAATCATATAATTGATAAGATCGTGAAGTTATAATGAACGCGGATTGCGTTCACGGACGTATGAAATAAGAGATCCGCTGGCTGATTCAGTCAGCGGATTTTTTAAACAAATAATGTAGTAGTTCATAAATAATCGCTGTATTATTGGCAAATAAAGACACTTTTTTTGACAAAAGAGGTTCTTATCACCGGAAGGATCCTGATGTATGATAAATACAACATCAGATATGAAAGTGATCAGAAGCTTACATATTGAGGAGGATTTAAAAATGGCAACATATTATTTAGCAGTAGATATCGGAGCATCCAGTGGACGTCACATTCTGGGACATATGGAAAACGGAAAAATGATCCTGGAAGAAATCTATCGTTTTGAGAACGGCATGGTTAAGAAGGATGGAGAGCTCTGCTGGGAGTTTGACCGCCTTTTCAACGAGATTGTAAACGGCCTTAAGAAATGCAAAGAGATCGGCAAGATTCCGGTAAGCATGGGCGTAGATACCTGGGGCGTTGATTTCGTACTTCTTGACAAAGATGACAAGGTTCTTGGTAATACCGTAGGCTACCGTGATCATCGTACAGAGGGAATGGACGAGGAAGTTTATAAGACAATTTCCCTGAAGGATCTGTATGCAAGAACCGGTATCCAGAAAGCAATCTACAATACAGTATATCAGCTGATGGCAGTGAAGAAGAAACATCCTGAGTATCTGGAGCAGGCTGAGACACTTCTTCATGTACCGGACTACTTCCATTTTCTTCTTACAGGCGAAAAAACTTGCGAGTACACAGAGGCAACCACAGGACAGCTTGTATGCCCGACAACCAAGGACTGGGATTATGAGCTGATCGATATGCTGGGATATCCAAGAAAGATATTCCAGAAGCTGATCATGCCTAGCACAAGCATCGGACATTTAACAGACGCAGTGAAGGAAGCAGTTGGCTTTGATCTTGAGGTTGTAGCACCGGCTACACATGATACAGGGTCTGCAGTTCTGGCTGTGCCTGCAAATGATGACGATTTCATTTATATCAGTTCCGGAACATGGTCTCTGATGGGAATCGAGAGAAAAGAAGCAGACTGCTCTGAGAAGAGCTGTGAGATGAACTTCACAAACGAGGGTGGATATGCAGGACGTTTCCGTTATCTGAAGAACATCATGGGTCTCTGGATGATCCAGTCTGTACGTCATGAGTTTGATGATGCGTACAGCTTTGCACAGATCTGCGAGATGGCTGAGGAGGCAAAAGACTTCCCGTCAAGAGTAAACGCAAACGATGAGTGCTTCCTTTCTCCTGAGAACATGACAAAAGAGGTTCAGGACTACTGCCGCAGAACAGGACAGCAGGTTCCGGAAACTCTTGGCGAGATTGCAACCGTTATCTATACAAGCCTTGCAGATTGCTACGCTAAGATCGCAAAAGAAATCGAGGAGATGACAGGAAGAACCTACAGCCGTATCCATATCGTAGGCGGTGGTTCCAATGCAGGATACTTAAATGAGCTGACTGCAAAAGCTACAAAGAAAGAAATCCATGCAGGCCCTGGTGAGGCTACTGCAATCGGTAATATCACAGCACAGATGCTGAAGGCCGAGGAGTTTAAAACGATCGAGGAGGCTCGTACAACCATCCATGAGTCCTTCGGTATCAAAGTATACAAAGCATAAATAAAAATAACTGGAGGTTTTATTATGTTAGTTAACACAAAGGCAAAAGTTGGTGTATTTTCAATTGCTTTAGGCGCATATCTTCCGCAGTTCCCGTCACTGGTGCCGGAATTTGAGGCACAGTACGACGCATTCAAGAAAACGATCCCGGATACAGTAGAGATCGTTGACGGCGGAATGGTGACAACAAAAGAGCAGGCAATGGTGGCAGGAGATAAGTTCCGTGCAGCAGATGTTGACCTTGTATTTCTTCAGATGCTGACATACGCAACATCCTACAACATGCTTCCGGCGATCCGTGATCTGGATGTTCCGGTTGTTCTTGTAAACGTTCAGAAGATCAAAGCGCTGGATTATGAGCACACTGACATTGCCTCCTGGCTGGGTGAAGGCTATGCATGCGGTGCTGTAGGCGAGGCAGTTGCTGACCTTGAGAGAGCAGGCAAGAGACATGCGGTTATCACAGGCGTTGTAGAAGGCGGAGATCCTGCAGTTCAGGCTGAGATCGAAGACTGGTGCAAAGCTGCTCAGGTAAGAAGAAGATTCCGTGAAACTAACATTGCTCAGATCGGAAGACCATACCCGGGTATGATGGATCTTTACATCGATGAGACCAACCTCTATAACAGAATGTTCCTCTACACCAAACAGTTTGACTGGGAGAAAATGTGGGCAATCGCTGACGATATCACAGACGAGGAAGCAATCCGTGCAAAAGCACAGGATATCCTTGACACCTTCGATATCGAGGGCGGCGGCACCATTGAGAAAGTATGGGATATGGCCAAATACGTTGTTGCTTTTGAAAAATGGGTAAAGGACGAACATCTTGGAATGATCGCTTCTCATTACGACGGATTTGCACAGGGTAAAGCAGGAGTCCTTGACAGTATGCTGATCCCGGCTTTCTCCATGCTGATCAAACAGGGTACTGCATGTGCCGTAGAGGGCGATATGAAAGTTGCCATGGCAATGAGTATCTTAAAGACAATTTCCGGTACAGGCCAGCTTTCTGAGATGTACTCCATCGATTTCAACGATGACATCTGCATCATCGGACATTCCGGAAGCGGTGACGCTGACATCTCCGACAAGAAACCAACCATGAAAATCGTGCCGGTATTCCACGGCAAAACAGGCGGCGGATACCTGACACAGTTCTATCCATACACAGGCCCTGTAACCTACCTTGCAATCACTCAGGATAAAGACGGAAACTTCAAGTTCGTTGTAGCTGAGGGTGTAAACGAGGAAGGACCGATCCTTTCCTTCGGTGATACAAACATGAGAACACGTTTCACATGTGGAGCAAGAGAATTTGTAAATCGCTGGAGCGAGGCTGGCCCGACACATCACATGGCAGCTGCTACAGGAAGACACATCGACACAATCCTGAAAGTTGCAAAAATCTTCAACGTACCGGTAGATATCGTAACAAGATAATTATCAGTATCACAAAAAACGATAAATTCTTTCTTATAACCAACCGAAAACATATTCGAAAAAAGGAGACTGCAAATGCGGTCTCCTTTTTTGATGGAAAAATTCTTATTTTTTATGCATCATTGTATGCTCTTTTGTAAGTTCGTCATGGAGCTGAATGGAAGACCAGTGCTGGGTCACAGGGGTGAGCATGGCTTTTAACGAAACCGAAGGAATCGCTTCTTCCCGGAAAAACGCCAGGAACGCATCCATCTGTTCACTGGAAAAATTGTTCAGTACCATCATTTCCTCACTGAAATTTTTGCCCAGATTAAACTGTGCACAGGGCTGAAATCCCGGAAGTTCAAAAAGATATCCCAGAGGATGCAGAAATTCCGGTGTGGTGACGATCCGGACTTTTACTTTCTGACGGTTCAGATAGCGGCGGATCATCCGGAGCCGGTCCGGATCATTGAAATTATATAAAAGTACGGATGATTGTGTGTTCATAAATGATATACCTCCTGTAGATTACTCTTCTCTGTGTGCAGGGAAACGGATTTCAACTTCCGTTCCCTTTCCGGGATTGCTGGAATAGGTAAGACCATAATCTTTTCCATAAAGGATCTGAAGGCGCCGGTGTGTATTGTAAACGGCAATGTTGGTACCGCCGGACTGGCTGTTTCCACTTCCGGAGAGAATTGTTGAAAGGATTTCAGGGGAAATCCCCACACCGTCATCGGAAATCAGAAGAACGATGTCTTTGTTTTCCATCCATCCGGTAATGACAATGGTTCCGGATTTTGACTCTTTTTCCAGGATTCCGTGGAGAATGGAATTTTCCACAACCGGCTGAAGAGTCAGTTTCGGAATCTGATATTCCGACAGCTCATCCGGAATATCCGTGATCAGTTCGATGCTGTCATGATAGCGCATATTCTGGAGCTGTACATAAATCGTCACATGTTCCAGTTCCCTTGCAATGGTAGAGATTCCTTTTTTCCGGCTTAACGTCAGTTTGTAAAAACGGGAAAGACTCTGTACCGCATGGCTGATTTCTTCCGTCTGTCCCTGCAGTGCCATCCAGTTGATCATATCCATGGTATTATAAAGAAAATGGGGATTGATCTGTGCCTGGAGGGAATTAAACTCCGCAATCCGGAGATCTTCTGCAGATTTTGCCTGCTTTTTCATCAGTTCATCCATTTTTCGGGTCATATAATTGTAGGTATCAATCAGATCACCGATCTCATCGTGGGCTTCCGGGCTTTCCATGGGAGTTGGTGGTCCGTGGCGTACGGTCTGCATCTGCCGGATCACAGAAGAAAGTCTTCCGGTGATGGAGTGTGCCAGTATATTGGCAAAAATAAGGGCCAGAACAAGAAAACCTGCGTAGAGCAGTGCAATCTGAAGCATCAGATGATTGCTTTCGTGGATCAGCGGCGGGGCAGGAAGAATTGTAACCATAAACCAGTCTGTATTGGAAATACTGTAAAAGCCGGCATAAACCTTAGTGTCCAGAATGTTTCGCTCAATAAAGTTGTTGGATGACATGAAGGAATCTTTGATGGTGTCGTAATCCAGCCGGTAGATTCCGGACAGTGATTGATCAGAAGTTGCAACGATGGCATCACGTTCATTTACAATATAGGACACGCTTCCCTCCAGAGAAAGATTGTCGGATAAAATATTGTTCAGCTTATCATCGGAAAAGTAAACAGCCAGATAAGCTTTGTAGGCGGTACTGTGGTAGTAAAGGCTCAGGGGACAGATATATGCCATATCTCCGTAATTCTGTTTTTCCTGAGAACCGAGATAGAAGGAAGGGCAGAACATTTCCTGCGGCTCCCGGTTTCCCTGGAAGATACCATACCAGTAAGTACCCTTTGCCTGACTTAAAGGTGCCAGGAGATCTTCTGTATTGGGATAGGCGTTCAGCGATTTCAGATCATCCGGGAAATCCACATAGATCCGCACATCGGTAACAATGGAATCCGTGGTCAGACGCTGAACGGCATTTTTGAAATCAATGGCATGATTGGATGTGGCAAGTTTTTCAGATGAATCGCTGACCGGCATGTAAAAAAGTTCCTGAAAAAAATTCTGGCCGGTGATATTCCGTGTAGTAGCCAGAATCGTATCCATGGTCCGCTCGATGAGAGGCGCAGTCTTTGCGGAGGCATCCTGTTCCTGCCGGATGGTATTGGACACGACCATATTGTACAGTCTTCCGTAAAAAAGAAATACGGTAAGAAATGCGGGAAGCACCACAATACTGATCAGCGCAATGGTGAATTTGGTCTGAAGGCTTAAGTTAAGATAGCCGTTTTTGAAACGGCGCCAGAAGGCCCTCATGACATTTTCTCCCGGTATTCGGACGGGGAGAAACCGGAGTATTTTTTGAAGCTTTTACCAAAGTAATTGCCGTCTGTATAACCTACTTTGGAAGAAATCTCAGAAATTTTGTATCTGGGATCAGAAAGCAGCTGTTTGGCTTTTTCCATGCGGTATTCCGTCAGATACTGATTGAGAGTCTGGCCAGTTTCACTTTTGAAAAAGGTGCATACGTAGGAAGCGGAAAGATATACATGGCTGCTGATATCCTTTACGGAAAGGGTATCATTCATGTAATTCCGGCTGATGTAATCCTTGATCATAAAGATGGTGGAATTTTCCGGCTGGGAATTCCTTGCATCTTCAAAATACTGAGCGGTTTTTTCTTTCAGAGATTCATGAAGCTCTTCGTAGGTAAAAGCATTGTTCAGGGTGTCCATGATCAGATCCTGTTTTTCGTGAAGCCCGGATTCTACCTGATTTTTTTTTCGGGAAGAGGAAAGCGCATTAAACAGCTGATAATAAAGATCACGGATCTGGTTGGGCATAAATGTGTGATTACAGCTGTAATACCGGAAAAGTTCCTCAAGAAACTGAACACAGTGTGTTTCCTCTCCGGCAAGGAGGTATTTGGAAAAAGTATTTTCCGGAGACTGCAGGGAATCCGGAACCGGTCCTTTTGGGGAAAGCTGTTTTATGGTGTTTTCTGTAAGAAATGTTTTTTCCGGAAAGAAAAAGCAATTCTGCAAAAGGATCACGGCGGAAGCGTAGGACTGATAAACTCTGGAAATATCAGTTACCGTATTGCCGGCAGCGATCAGATGTTTTCCACAGCAGTCATATTGCCTGGAAATATAGCTTCCTACGGCGGAAAGTGTAGTCGGGGAAGGCGCATTGCTTCCATATATATGGTGGACCAGATACTGTACTCTTTTTTCCACAAAGAGACATTTCAGGTGATAATGTTCCAGAAAACAGGAAATATCATTCAGGATATCTTCCAGAAAAATACCGGATGATTCTACTCCACTATTGAGTTTCACGATTATGGAAGTAAAATTCATGTCGGGATCAAGAAGCTCCGGCTGTCCGAGTTCCAGACAGAGATCTGCGATCTCACTGTTGTCGGAGGGCGGAAGGGTCAGTTTCTGTGCAAGCCGGGTGGCTGTTTCCTGAGAGTGCAGGGCTTCTTCACGGTGGGAACGAAGCTTCTGCCTGTAAAGAGACTGGGCCTCCAGCACTGCATCCCGTACTTCTTCGGGATGAAGGGGCTTTTCGATATAATTAACAGCTTTTAATTTAATGGCGGCTTTCAGGTATTCTTTATCTGAGTAGCCACTCATGAAGATAGGTACACAGTCCGGCAGAATCTTTTCCAGTCGTTCCAGCATGGCGATGCCGGTCATTCGTGGCATCCGCACATCACAGAGAATGATCTCGGGTTTATGAAGTCTGGCCATTTCCAGCCCGTTCACACCATCGTCAGCCTGAAGGATTTCGGTGATCCCCAGAGAATCCCAGTCGATAGATGAGATAAGTCCGGTACGTGTAAGTTCTTCGTCATCAACGATCAGTAATTTCATAGATAGTTCTCCAATTGGATATAGTTCATAGCCTTGTAAATCAGACATTTACGGTTCTGTTTATATTCACAGAAAACAGAAACGTCAGCGCTATCATTATAGCATAAAATATATAGAAATACGAGAATGCGGTATTGGTTTATGGGTAATATTTTACATAGAAAAGAGGAATATTTTACCCTTATCCAAAAATATTCCCATTATCAGCCAACAGGTGGGATGATAAAATAAAATCAGATCAAAGGAAAGGGAGGAGAAAGAGCCGTGTCAGAATATGTTCTTGAGTTAAAAGGTATTACGAAGATATTCCCCGGTGTCAAAGCTCTGAATAATGTACAGTTCCAGCTCAAACCTGGCGAAGTTCACGCGCTGATGGGTGAGAATGGTGCTGGTAAATCTACGTTTATCAAGGTTATTACCGGAGTACATAAAGCAGAAGAAGGTGAGATGTTCTTAAACGGACAGAAGGTTGACTTCAAAGGTCCGAAGGATGCTCAGGAAGCAGGTATCGCAGCCGTATATCAGCATCCGACATCATACCCGCACCTTACAGTAGCTGAAAATATTTTTATGGGTCATGAGATCATCAAACATCATATGATCCAGTGGAAAGAAATGAACCAGGAGGCAAACAAGTATCTGAAAGAGCTGGATGCAGATTTCGATGCAACCGCTGAGATGGGTACCCTTTCTGTTGCGCAGCAGCAGATGGTTGAGATCGCCAAGGCACTTTCCACAAATGCGAAGATCATCATTCTGGATGAGCCTACAGCAGCACTTACCAGAAACGAATCCGAGAAGCTTTACACACTGGTTGACAAGCTGAAAGAGAATGGCGTTTCCATTATCTTTATTTCTCACCGTTTTGAGGATATGTACCGTCTGGCTTCCAGAGTTACCGTATTCCGTGATTCCCAGTATATCGGAACCTACGATGTAAACGGAATCACAAATGCAGATCTGATCAAGGCAATGGTTGGCCGTGAGATCAATGATCTGTTCCCGAAACCGGAAGTTGAGCTGGGAGATGAGATGCTTCGTATCGAACATCTTTCCAGAACAGGATTTTTCAAGGATGTGTCCTTCAATGTACGTGCAGGTGAGATCGTAGGTCTTACCGGTCTGGTTGGTGCAGGACGTACAGAGGTTGTGGAAGCTGTCTGCGGAATCACCCGTCCGGATGAAGGAAAAGTTTTCCTTGAAGGAAAAGAGGTTTACATCAAGACTCCTTCCGAGGCAATGGAAAAAGGTATCATCCTTCTTCCTGAGGACAGACAGAAGGAAGGCCTGATCATGAGCTGGGGACTTGGAAGAAACGTAACACTTCCGGTCATCAGTAAATATGCAAAATCCGGATTCAACGACGAGAAGACAGAAAGAGAAATTTCCAAGAAGCTTCTTGAGGAAGTAGATACCAAGGCAGTTGATATCTTCCAGCCGGCAAGCTCCCTGTCAGGTGGTAACCAGCAGAAGGTTGTAGTTGCCAAGGCACTTGCACAGGAAATGAAGGTTGTTATCATGGATGAGCCTACCAAGGGTGTTGACGTTGGTGCGAAAGCCGAGATCTATGCGATCATGGGAGATCTGGCAAAGAAAGGCTATGCGATCATTCTGATCTCCTCCGAGATGCCGGAGATCCTGGGTATGGCAGACCGTATCATCGTTATGTGTAACGGCCGTAAGACAGGTGAACTGAACAGAGGAGAGGCAACACAGGAGGGTATCCTTGAGCTGTCCATGGAAAAGAGCACTGGAAAGGGGACTAAATAATGGAAAAGAAATCTGTCATCAAGAAGATTACAGGCTCCCGAGAGGCTCTGCTGGCAATTATCGTAATCGTGCTGTTTGCAGTTGTCACAGCGATCAGCCCGTCATTCCTTACGCCGAAGTCACTCATGGAGATGCTGAAAAATAATGCAGTAACAATGGTAATGTCACTTGGTATGCTGTGTGTCATGCTGGTAGGCGGAATCGATATTTCCATCATGTCAACTCTGGCACTTTCCGGTATGTCCATTGGTATGCTCCTGAAATACGGACATATCACAAGTACATTACTTGCTTTCATCATTGCAATGGCAATCGGTATTGCCTGCGGACTTGTTGTAGGTCTTGTGATCTCAAGAGCAAACGTTCCGCCGATCATTGCAACCATGGGCTTTATGTACATCTACAGAGCAATGGGATATCTTGTTTCTCACGGTGGTGAGTGGGCAAGTGCCGCAGCTCTTGGTGATTTCAAAAATTTTGCAACATCCACATTTCTTGGAATTAACAAAGTAATCTGGGTAATCATCATTTGTTATGTAGTATTCTTCTTCTTTATGAAATGGACAAGAACAGGACGAAGAATCTACGCAGTAGGAAGTAATGCAAGTGCAGCACAGGTTTCCGGTATCAATGCAAAGAATATCAACCTTCTTGTATATGTGATCATGGGATTCCTCGCAGGTCTTGGCGGAGCACTTCAGGTTTCTGTTTATGCTTCTGCAATGCCTGATATGCAGTACGGTGGTGAGATGGATGTCATCGCAGCCTGCGTTATCGGTGGTGTAAGCATGAGCGGTGGACGTGGAACAGTAGTAGGTGCATTCCTTGGTTCCATTATCCTTGCAACCATCGCAAAAGCTCTTCCACTTGTAGGTATCAGCTCCCTGTGGCAGAACATGATCAAGGGTGTTATCATCCTGGTAGTAGTTGTGATCAATGTTATCCTGCAGAGGATCGCAGACAAAAATGCATTAAAGGGAAGGGAGATGTAAATCATGGCTGGAAAATCTGGAAGAAGTATTAACAATGTGCCGGAAAATCCGATGAAACACATCATATTCAGTTGGGAAGGCATCCTGGTCATTCTCTTTATCCTGGTAAATATTTTCTGCGCATCATTTTCTGAATTTTATAATCTGAAGAGTGTTCTTCGTCAGATGCCGGTTTACCTTGCAGAGGTATTCATGATGTTCCCGATGGCGTACATCCTGGTATTAGGCGAGATCGATATTTCTGTTGGTGCGATCGTGTGTCTCTCCGCAACTTTAAGCTGCATGGTCTGCAACACAAACGCTCCATTCATTGTAGTAGTACTTACAGCACTGGTTGTTGGTGCCCTCTGCGGTGCGGTTAACGGATTTATCCTTACCCGTTTCAAGGAGCTTCCTCCAATGATCGTAACACTGGCAACACAGATCATCTTCCGTGGTATCGCTGAGGTAACACTTGGAGCCGGCGGAAGTATCGCGATCACAAACACAGATGGTTTCCGTGCCATTGGTGGAAAAGTCGGACAGGTTCCATACATTCTTTTCCTGGTACTGATCCTTGGTGTCCTCTTTGCAATCTTCCTTGGAAAGAGCACATTCGGACGTCGTACCTATGCGATCGGAACAAACCGTGTGGCAGCTTATTATGCTGGTGTTCATGTTGAAAAGATCCGTTTCATCATCTACACAGTTATGGGTCTTATGTCTGGACTTTGTGCACTGTTCCTGGTATCATCTTCTTATGGTGCCAATACAACAACCGGTAACGGATTCGAGATGGATGCCATCGCAATGGCAGTATTCGGAGGTATCTCCTCCACAGGTGGTAAAGGTAACCTGGCCGGTGGTATCATTTCCGCATTTATCATCGTATGCTTACGAGTTGGTCTTGGACAGAAGAACGTAAACGCACAGGTAATCCTTCTGATCATCGGTGTACTTCTGGTAGCAGCAGTAGCTCTTCCAAACATCATCGGCGATGTAAAAAAAGCAGTCGCAATGAAGAAAAACTAAATATCAATTTTGAAACCCATATGATTGTTAGCTGCCTCCATTGGTGTAGCGGGGCAGCAGCATATAAAAAATTATATTCTTATAGGGAGGAACAAAAATGAAAAAAAAGGTAATTAGCGCAATCCTTTGTGGAGCAATGGTTCTTGGTACAGTTTGCCCGGTTCTCGCAGCAGATGACAAAAAAGACGATACTAAGACAGAAGCAGCAGCTGGCGATTCCGCAAAAGACAAAAAGATCGCTCTGGTTGGTAAAGCAGCTGGTAACGCATTCTTCGAGATCGCAGCGAAATCTTTCCAGGAGACTGTAGAGGCTGAAGGCGGCGAAGTTCAGGTCGTTTATCCTGAGACAGCTACCGCTGATGCACAGATCAAAGTTCTTGACAACCTGATTTCTCAGGACTTCGATGCAATCTGTATCTCCGCGAACGATGTTAACGCTCTTCAGGCTAAACTTGAGGAAGCTATGGATGCAGGAATCAAGGTATCTTCCTTCGACTCCGCACCGAACAAAGACAGCCGTGAGATTTTCGTAAACCAGGCTGGTACAAAAGAAGTTGCTCAGGCACTTATGGATGCAGTTCTTGATATTTCCGGTGGTGAGGGACAGTTCGCAATCCTTTCCGCTACATCTCAGTCCGCTAACCAGAATGCATGGATCGACGCAATGAAGACCATCATGGAAGGCGATGACAAATACAGCAAACTTGAGCTTGTAGACGTTGTATACGGCGATGATGAGCCACAGAAATCTACAGACCAGACAGCAGCTCTTCTTCAGAACTACAAAGATCTGAAAGTTATCTGCGCACCGACAACTGTTGGTATCGCAGCAGCTGCTAAATATCTTCAGGATAACGGATCTGAGTGCAAACTGACAGGTCTTGGACTTCCGTCTGAGATGCAGGAGTACACAGGTGATGATGCAGATCATTCCTGCCCATACTTCTATCTGTGGGATATGCAGGGCCTTGGAAAACTCAGCGCTTACACAACAATCGCTCTGATCAACGGTGACATCACAGGTGCCAAAGATGACAAGTTCACAGCTGGCGACCTTGGTGACTACACAATCACAGACGCTGATGACGGCGGTACAGAAGTTGTACTTGGCGCACCTCTGAAATTCGATACAAGCAACATCGAAGAGATGGCTAAACTGTACTAATCATATGATAAATCCTTTGGAAATGGCGGAGTCTTTGGACTCTGCCTTTTTCTTTTGTGCAGCCGGAAAAGGATCAGTGGGTGATTTCAGTTGTACTCCCGTGAAGGTAGTGCTAAAATGAGAGCAACAGGACAATGACAGACAAAGGAGCAGGATACATGCAGCAGGCTTTACTGGATCAGCTGAGAAAAATAACCGAAGAAGAACGTAAGATCCTGGACGGAGAAGCAGAGGTAAACAAAGATCTCTACACTTCCGGCCGGGATTTCACTGTGGACAGCCGTAAGATGCTGAAAGAAGGCAGGCTGATCGCTGTGCGTACACACACACGTTTTGTGTATTTTCCGGCACACCGGCATAATTTTGTAGAGGTGTTGTATGTGTGTGAGGGATCACTCACCAATATCATCGATGGAAAAAAAGTCGTGGTGAATAAAGGCGAGCTGCTTTTTCTCAACCAGTTTACAAAGCATGAGATTCTGAAAGCGGGACAGAATGATATTGCCATCAATTTCATGGTGCTGCCGGAGTTTTTTGATGTAGCTTATTCCATGACTGGCAATGACAATATGCTGGCGGATTTTCTGGTAAATGTTCTGCGTCAGGATGAGGAACGTGGCGAATATCTTCACTTTAAGGTTGCAGAGGTCCTGCAGATCCAGAATCTTCTGGAAAATATCATCTATTCTCTGGTAAACGGCGAAGAAAACCGGGAACGGATCAACCAGACCACAATGGGCCTGATCTTTATGTATCTGGTGGAATCCGTACAGTATGTGGAGATGCGCCTTCCCAATCAGTACGAAAATATGATCTCCATGACAACCCTGGATTATATTGAGCAGAAGTACCGGACAGCTACTCTGACAGAGCTGTGCACCAGGCTTCATCTGCCCATGCATGTACTAAGCAAGATGATCAAGAAAAGCACAGGATTTAACTTCAAGGAACTTCTTCAGAGAAAACGCCTGAACAAGGCCGTGGAGCTGATGTGTGAGACGGATCTTCCGATCAGTGATATTATTGCTGCTGTGGGATATGAGAATAACAGTTATTTTCACAGAGTATTTAAGGAACATTACCATATGACACCCAGGGTATTCCGTGTGAAGAACAGTGAAAAAGAACAGGTGAGGTTGTAGAATTCCATATTATAAAAAATGCCATACCATAACCAGTGGGTTGAACAGAGTTGGAATATGGTGTGGCATTTTGTGTTCGCGGGCGATGCGCAGGCAGGATCAGATATCGTGAAACTGTCCGATCTTATCTTTGATCCGCTGCATTTCATTATCCATATCAATGACAGCGCGGGCGCAGTTTAGAAGCTCAGTGCTGACTTCCTCGTAACCATCCATTTCTTCGATATTCTGCTTATATCTGAGCTGATGTTCCAGGGTAGCCCAGAAATCCATACCATTGGTACGAATCTGGATCTCCGCACGCATGGGTGTTTTTCCCTTGGAGAAGAACACAGGAATTTCCACGATTATGTGGTAGCTGCGGTAACCGTTTGGTTTGGGATTTTTGATATAGTCTTTTACTTTGATGATGGTGATGTCGTCCTGTTTGGCAATGAGATCCGCAATGGTGTAGATATCATCAATAAAAGCACAGACAACACGGATACCGGCTACGTCATTGAGCTGGTTCTGGATATTCTCGGCAGTGAAGTCGTAACCCAGTTTTTTCAGTTTCTTGTAGATACTTTCCGGTTTTTTGATTCTGGTCTTGATAAAAGAGATCGGGTTACGTTTATATTCTACGGAAAATTCATCATTGAGAACTTCCAGTTTGGTACGTACCTCACGGACAGTACAGCGGTACATCATCATCAGATCATTAAATCTTGCGGAATTTTTGATAAAAACCTGTGGATCTGGGGTATCCAGCCAGGTGTTTGCATTTTTTTCAGCCATGGTATTTTGTGGTAAAACTCCCTTCGTAAGTAGGTTTTGTGATAATCACACTGTCACAATTATAGAATAAAATGACGATTTTTTCAACTTTTGTATTGACATATTAAAAATCCTGTGCTATTTTATATAAAAAGTTTAATAGAGTAAACCACTAAACCGTTGAAGCGGAGATAAAGGTATTCATGCGCGCACAGAGAGTCCGGGAGGGTGAGAGCCGGGCCGAGAAGCAGTTTACTAAATGGACCGCGGAGGGCACAGGGAAAGGTATTATGGATACCGAGTATTCTGTGACGTGAAGGCATACGTCAGTTGCCGGGAATATGCAGGTATTCCGCTAAGTGCACGGGTCGAACCGTGAATCAGGGTGGCACCGCGGGTGATTTTGAATTTGACGCTCGTCCCTGGCAGAACCAGATTCTGCCGGAGACGGGCGTTTTTGGATTCTAATTTCGAAGAAATTGGAATCCATGAACAAGTAGCGAATGCGGATTGCGAATGTCCAGTACCGTACCGTCTCCTCCGGCAAAAGAATGAAAAGAACTCAGGAGGGCCTGTATATGTATCCAACATTAGAAAAAATCAAGAATATTGCACAGTCAGGCGAATACCGGCGCATCCCCGTATGCAGGGAGGTGTATTCCGACCGTTATACACCTGTAGAAGTCATGAGAACCTTACGCACAGCCAGCAGACACTGCTATCTTCTGGAAAGTGCCAGCCAGACAGAGGTATGGGGCCGCTATTCCTTCCTGGGATATGAGCCATCCATGGAGATCACCTGTACAGACGGAACTCTTCAGATCCGGAAGATCCACGAGGACAGAAGCGAAGAAAAAACCGTACAGCAGGTGAAACATCCGGGAGATGCTATCCGCCAGATCCTGAAAGAATACAAAAGCCCGGTGCTGGAAAATATGCCTACATTTACCGGTGGCCTGGTAGGATATTTTTCCTACGATTATATCAAATACAGTGAGCCAAAACTGGAGCTTACCGACAAGACAGTACAGGATTTCCGCGATATGGATCTGATGCTTTTTGACCAGGTAATTGCCTTTGATCATTACAGACAGAAGGTACTGCTGATCACCGGTGTGATGACTGATGACCTGGAAAACTCCTACAGGAAAGCCGAAGAGAAGTTAAAAGAGATGGCAGATCTGATCCGAAACGGAAAACAAAAGGAATTCCCGTCGCTGAAACTGAAATCCTCCATTGAACCACAGTTCCCCAAAGAAAAATACTGTGAGATGGTAGAAACCGCCAAACATTACATTCACGAAGGAGATATCTTCCAGGTGGTTCTTTCCAATCCCATGAGGGCAAAAGCGGAAGGAAGCCTGTTTGATACCTACCGGGTCCTTCGTGCTACGAATCCTTCTCCGTATATGTTTTATTTTTCCAGCGATGATATTGAGATCGCTGGAGCTTCGCCGGAAACTCTGGCCAAGCTTACCGGAACGGAATTAAGCACCTTCCCGTTGGCAGGAACCAGACCGAGAGGCAAGACAAAAGAAGAAGATCTGGAGCTGGAAAGAGGACTTCTCGCCGATGAAAAAGAACGTGCCGAGCACAACATGCTTGTGGATCTTGGACGAAACGATATCGGAAAGATCAGTAAGATCGGTACTGTAAAAGTAGAAAAATATATGTGCATCGAGCGTTTTTCCCATGTGATGCATATCGGTTCCACAGTTACCGGCCAGATCCGGGATGACAAGGATGCAGTGGATGCAGTAGATGCCATCCTTCCGGCAGGAACTCTTTCCGGAGCACCGAAGTTCCGTGCCTGCCAGATCATCCAGGAGCTGGAACAGAGCAAACGTGGTATTTACGGCGGTGCCATCGGATATCTGGATTTCGCCGGAAACCTGGACACCTGCATTGCCATCCGCCTGGTTTATAAAAAGAAAGGCGAGATCTGCATCCGGTCCGGAGCCGGGATCGTGGCAGACAGTGTTCCGGAAAATGAATTCCAGGAATGCTGCAACAAAGCAAGGGCCGTTGTACAGGCAATCGAAACAGCACAGGAGGGACTGGAATGATAGTACTGATCGATAATTATGATAGCTTTTCCTATAATGTTTACCAGCTGATCGGTTCTGTGGAGCCGGATATCAGGGTCGTACGAAATGACGAAGTAACCATACAGGAGCTGGAGGATATGAAACCGGAAGCCCTGATCCTTTCTCCGGGCCCGGGGCGTCCGGAAGATGCGGGAATCTGCATTGAATCCATAAAATATTTCAAAGACAGGCTGCCGATCCTGGGTATCTGCCTTGGGCATCAGTCCATCTGTGAAGCATTTGGAGGTACCGTCTCCTATGCAAAAGAGCTGATGCACGGCAAGCAGAAGGAAATCCATAAAGTTGGTGAGAGTCAGATATTTGAGGGATTGCCGGATACTTTCCTGGCAGCCAGATATCATTCACTGGCAGCGCTCCGGGATACGTTACCCGAAGAACTGGTCGTTACCGCAGAATCTGAGGACGGAGAGGTGATGGCACTGGAACATAAAAAATATCCGATCTTCGGATTACAGTTCCATCCGGAATCGGTTATGACACCAGATGGAAAAACGATGATCGAAAACTTTATGAAAGTTGTAAGGGAAAAGTAAAATTGAACAGAAACTGTCCCGGATAACGGACAGTACGGAAGTTGTAAGACAGAGAATGGTAATCCATAAAAGATAGGATCGTTACAGAACAGGAGGGAACAAGAATGATCAGAGAAGCAATCATCAAACTTTCAAAAAAAGAAGATCTTAGATATGACGAAGCAGAATCCGTAATGAATGAGATCATGGATGGAGCGGCAACACCGGTACAGATGGCATCCTACCTGACCGCACTTTCCATGAAAGGCGAAACCATTGATGAGATCACAGCATCTGCAGCAGGTATGCGTGCACACTGCATCAAACTTCTTCACGATATGGATGTCCTGGAGATTGTAGGAACCGGCGGTGACGGAGCAAACTCCTTCAACATTTCCACAACTTCTTCTCTTGTGATCGCGGCAGGAGGCGTTCCGGTTGCAAAACACGGAAACCGTGCAGCATCCTCCAAGAGCGGAGCCGCAGATGTTCTGGAAGCTCTTGGCGTAAAGATTACCATTCCGCCAGAAAAAAGTGCCGAAATCCTGAAAAAGATCAACATTTGTTTCCTGTTCGCACAGAATTATCACATTGCCATGAAATATGTGGCACCGATCCGAAAAGAGCTGGGAATCCGTACAGTATTTAATATCCTCGGACCATTAAGCAACCCGGCAGGTGCAAACATGGAGCTGATGGGAGTCTTCGATCAGTCACTGGTAGAGCCTCTGGCGCAGGTTATGATGAAACTTGGCGTGAACCGTGGAATGGTTGTTTTCGGACAGGACAAGCTGGATGAGATCTCCATGAGTGCACCGACTTCTGTATGCGAGATCAAGGATGGATGGTTCCAGTCCTACGAGATCACACCGGAGCAGTTCGGTTACACTCGCTGCAGCAAAGAGGAACTTGCAGGTGGCACACCGGCAGAAAATGCAGAGATCACAAAAGCCATTGTAAACGGAACCGAAAAAGGCCCGAAGCGTCAGGCTGTATGCATGAACGCAGGTGCCGCACTTTATATCGCAGGAAAAGCAGAGAGCCTGGAAGCCGGCGTGAAGATGGCAGAAAATCTGATCGACAGCGGAGCCGCCGCAGCGAAGCTTGAGGAATTTATCAGATTAAGCAATGAAATTTGAGGATAATGGCGGGAGGAGAGGAATCGGCAACCCCATTAATTGAAATATTAAGTTGTCAGACTCCTTGAAATTGCCGAATGAGAGTTGAAATATCGAGGAGACAAACAAAGAATGAGTGAAAAAAACATTCTGGAAGAAATCGCAGAAAAGACAAGAAAACGTATCCAGAAGGAAAAAATTCAGCTTCCTCTGGAACAGCTGAAAGCTCTGGCAGAAAAAGCACCACAGCAGCCTTCCTTTCTGGAAGCCCTGAAAAAACCGGGCATGTCCTACATCTGTGAAGTAAAAAAAGCATCCCCCTCCAAGGGGCTGATCGCACCGGATTTTCCATATGTGGAAATTGCGAAAGAATACGAGGCAGCAGGTGCATCCGCAATCTCCTGCCTTACAGAGCCTTTTTATTTCATGGGAAGTGATACTTATCTTCGTGAGATCACGGAAACGGTGGATATCCCGGTCCTCCGGAAAGACTTTACGGTGGATAAGTACATGATCTATCAGGCAAAAGCATTTGGCGCATCGGCAGTGCTTCTGATCTGCACCATTCTGGATGATCAGGAACTCCTGGAATACAGAGAGCTGGCAGAATCTCTGGGAATGGATGCACTGGTGGAAGCCCACGATGAGGAAGAAGTGGCAAGAGCACTGAAAGCAGGAGCGAAGATCGTCGGTGTAAATAACCGTGATCTGAAAACCTTCAAAGTTGATATGAATAACAGCATCCGTCTTCGAAACCTGGCACCGTACAATGTGGTATTTGTTTCCGAGAGTGGCATCAAAAATGCCGGAGACATTGCCATCCTGGAAAGAAACCGGGTAGGCGCCGTTCTGATCGGTGAAACCCTGATGAGAAGCCCGGACAAAAAAGCGGCGTTGGAAGAGTTAAATGGCGGAGCACTGAGATGAAAACAGAACAGAACAACACCATACGACAGGAAAGAGGCTGTGCGGATCGGAAACAGCAGGAGAAGCCGGTCAGAACCAGGATCAAGATCTGCGGCCTTACCCGCCTGGAGGACATTCAGGCAGTTAATGAAGCAAAACCAGACTTCTGTGGATTCATTGTAGAATTTCCAAAAAGCAGAAGAAACGTCACAGGAGCTCAGTTACGAACTCTCCGGGAAAAGCTGGATGAGAGTATTTTGCCGGTAGGCGTATTCGTCAATGCACCGGTGGAACTTCCCGCACAGCTTTTAAACGAAGGAACCATTTCCCTGGCACAGCTTCACGGACAGGAAAACGAAGATTATATCAGACAGCTTAAGATTATGACAGACCAGCTTCTGATAAAAGCTTTTTCCATAAAAACAGAAGAAGATGTAAAGCGGGCGATCCGTTCGGAAGCAGATTACATTCTTCTGGATCAGGGAGCCGGGGGCACCGGTGAGACCTTTGACTGGAGCCTGGTACCGTCCATAAAACGTCCCTGGTTTCTGGCCGGAGGCCTTGGGTGTGATAATTTGGAAACAGCCATAAAAATGCTTCATCCCTGGGCTGTGGACTTAAGCAGCAGTGTAGAAACCGATGGGCACAAAGACCCGGATAAAATAGTGAAAGCGGTACAGACCGTGAGGAACATAAAGGAGGATTTTTAACATGTCAAAAGGAAGATTCGGCATCCATGGCGGACAGTACATCCCGGAAACACTGATGAACGCCGTTCTGGAGCTTGAGGAAGCATACAACCATTACAAAAACGACCCGGAATTCAACCGCGAGCTCACAGAGCTTCTCAATGAATACGCAGGAAGACCTTCCCGTCTTTACTATGCGGCACACATGACCGAAGATCTGGGCGGAGCCAAAATCTATCTGAAACGTGAGGATCTGAACCACACAGGTGCACACAAGATCAATAATGTATTAGGTCAGGTGCTTCTGGCAAAAAAAATGGGAAAGACCCGTGTCATTGCAGAGACCGGTGCAGGTCAGCACGGCGTGGCAACTGCAACCGCAGCAGCGCTGATGGGCATGGAATGTGAAGTCTTCATGGGAAAAGAGGATACCGAGCGTCAGGCCCTAAATGTATACAAAATGCGTCTCCTCGGAGCGAAAGTCCATGCAGTCACAAGCGGAACCGCAACTTTAAAAGATGCCGTTTCCGAGACTATGCGTGAGTGGACAAACCGTATCGCAGACACCCACTATGTACTGGGATCTGTTATGGGACCCCACCCGTTCCCGACTATTGTCCGTGATTTCCAGGCAGTTATTTCCAAGGAGATCAAAGAGCAGGTGCTGGAAAAAGAGGGCAGACTTCCGGATGTTGTCCTGGCCTGCGTAGGCGGCGGCTCCAATGCCATCGGAACTTTTTATAATTTTATTGATGACAAAGATGTCCGTCTGATCGGATGTGAGGCAGCAGGCCGCGGTGTGAATACTGCAGAGACTGCAGCAACCATCGCAACCGGCCGTCTGGGAATCTTCCATGGTATGAAATCCTATTTCTGCCAGGATGAGTACGGACAGATCGCACCGGTATACTCCATCTCCGCAGGTCTGGATTACCCGGGCGTAGGACCGGAGCATGCACACCTTTATGACATCGGAAGAGCAGAATATGTGCCGGTAACCGATGATGAGGCAGTAGATGCATTTGAGTATCTTTCCAGAACAGAAGGAATTATTCCGGCAATTGAAAGTGCTCATGCAGTAGCCTATGCGAAAAAGATCGCACCAACACTTGGAAAAGACAAGATCATGGTAGTTACCATTTCAGGACGTGGAGATAAAGACTGTGCGGCAATCGCCCGCTACAGAGGGGAGGATATTCATGAATAAGAGAATTACAGAAGCTTTTGCAAACGGAAAGGCATTTATTCCTTTTGTAACCTGCGGAGATCCGTCACTGGAGGTTACCGAGCAGCTGGTATATGCAATGGAAGAAGCAGGCGCAGACCTGATCGAGCTTGGAATTCCGTTTTCAGACCCTACCGCAGAGGGACCGGTGATCCAGGAAGCCAATGTCCGGGCACTGTCCGGCGGAGTCACTACAGATAAAATTTTTGCAATGGTAGAAAAAATCCGTAAAAATACAAAAATTCCCATGGTGTTTATGACCTATGCCAACGTAGTATTTTCTTATGGAACGGAACGCTTTATCAAAAAAGCAGCAGAGATTGGAATGGACGGGCTGATCCTTCCTGATGTTCCGTTCGAAGAAAAAGAAGAGTTCGACGCTGTCTGCAAACAGTACGGCCTGGATCTGATCTCCCTGATCGCGCCGACCTCCCATGAACGAATTGCCATGATCGCCAAAGAGGCAGAAGGTTTTGTGTACTGCGTATCTTCGCTTGGAGTTACAGGAATGCGAACCAACATCACAACCGACATCGGGGCCATGGTAAAACTGGTAAAATCCCAGAAAGACATTCCATGTGCAGTAGGATTCGGAATTTCCACTCCGGAGCAGGCAAAAAAAATGGCCGATCAGTCCGATGGTGCTATTGTTGGATCAGCTATTGTGAAGCTCTGCGGAGCCTACGGCAAAGACTGCGTGCCGAAGGTGAAGGCGTATGTGAAAGAGATGAAGGATGCCATAAGATAATTGAGCTGTTATGGATATTTATATAGTTGAAGACATAGGAGCATAATAAAAAGAATGCTGTTCTATCATCAAATGAAATGATGGGACGGCATTCTTTTTGTTTCCCTCATATATTATTTTGATTCCAATTGACGGATCATACGGTTAATGATCGCAGCAGATTCTTCCGGTGTGTAATAAACATCCGGGTCCATATTTGTCAGGAAATCCTGAAAAATCTGAAGGATAAACGGTTCAGTGATCGCAAAGCACATATGCTCTCCGGCATTTGTCTGATAGGTAAGGGAACACGTATTTCCACAAAGAGCCATTCGAAGATTTTCAGACAGATGATTCAAAGGTTTTTTCAGGATCCGATAAGCACCCTTCTGACAGCACTGAGCGATTTCATGAAGGATACGGATACGCTGTTTCACAGTCAGAGGATGGTAAAACGTGGATGGGATTTCTTCGAATAATCCATCCTGTAGAAAGCGTGTCATACCATATTCTGTAAAGTATATGATGAATTTTTCATCTTTGATCCTCTGCATATTATCGATAAATAAAGCATCTGCCATAGAGATAACAGCATCTGCTCCGGGAATATTGTAATTAAAAATCTCTTCCAGCAGATCTCTTCGCAGAAATGGTAAAATACATGCTTCAGGCTGGATAAAGATTGTCACATCGGCAGAAGCCCTTGTGTTTGCAACAAACTGAAAAAGGGACGGCAGATCATCTGCGACAATAGGAAATGTCTGGAATACAGGCTGGCAGAGATCCTGATGGGAGCGGAAAAGATTCCACAACGCCTGTAAAATTTCCGAATCCTGATATAAGATCCCCATCTGGTAATCGGAAGAACACGTGATTGCATATAAAAATAATATATTAATATTTTCTAAAGAGAAAGAGTGTGAGGTGGAAAAATGACGATTAGAGTTAGCAGATATAATATGGATGATCTTATAGCTTTATTTCCAGTTTTATTTGGAATATTAATAGCTATGGCAATTTTGGCATGGGTAGCGGTTTATTTTGTGAAAAGAATGGATAATAATAAACCTTTAATTACAAGAAGAGTTAAAATTTTGGAAAAAATATACAGCCTTGGAGAGATTGAATGGTATGTTGTTGAATTTGAAAATGGAGAACGTTTAAAACTTAGAAATCTTAATGCACATAAGATGATTCTCTCAGCTGGCGATGTTGGTATCCTCAGATATAAAGGAATGACTATTGAAGCATTTCAAAGAGAAGGAATGAGAAATCAAAATACTCATCAGTTTGGAAGCTGGGGATGAGAAATAAAACAGAAATGGGACGGTGTTTTCTGGTGCTCAAGCCATATTTCTCCGTCCCATTGGCTATTTTAAAGGAAATAAAAGGAGAGAGCAAAATGAGTAAGAAAGTAGTAAGAATATTAACTATGTTGGGAGTGATTTTTTTCCTTTTTATGGGTAAAGCATATGATTATGGTGCAGAGTCTCAGCACGGAGTACCGTATTCAACTGGCTATGTTGTAGATGGAAAATATAATTCTATACATAGTGGAGTATTAGGAGGAAATCAAAAAAGAGAGAATGATTTCAGCAGAGGAGCTACTATTTTTTATGGCCTTGGAGGAGTATGTGGTGTTATTTTTGCTGGAACATTTTTAGGACGCAGAAAAAGATAAGAGACTGTGAACAATAAAAATGATATAGACGATTGATGCTAAAAATCAGTTATTGTATTGATGGATATTTATGGAGAAAGGTGAGAAAGAAAATGCACAAGAAAAAATATTGTTTTATAATAATAACTTTAATTTGCTCTGCATTTATGATAACGGGATGCTCAAATAATAGAAATGTGAAGAATGGAGAAAGAGAGGAAGAGACAGCAACAGAGAGCAGTTCGAGTGAGAATACTGTAACTAATACAGAAAATAATACAGAAAACGTAGCGGAGACATCTTTTAATGTCAGGATAAATTACAGATTTAATGAAGGTGTGGAATGGATACAGGGAGATGCAGATGACTTGGGTTCGGGTTATGCATGTATTGACAAGGAAGGTAATGCTCTCTTTTTTGTGAATGAATCTGAGATATCAAATATTTCACCTTTTTCAAATGGATATTCTTTTATAGAAACAGAAAATGCTGTTTATCAGATTGATTTAAATGGAAACATAATAAATAAATATGATATATCTGATAATATTAAAGCGAAAGCATATGATGGAGGACAAATTTGGATAGAAGAATATAATTCGAATTTTGACAGTGCAGGATATGTATATAAATTATATGATGAAAGTGGAAATGAAATTACAGAATTTTCCATAGAAGGTACAGACCCTGTTAACGAAATTACATATTGCGGAAAAGGTGTATGGAGTTATGGAAATCTGAACAATGATGGAAACTGGGTTCGAATGTATTATTGTACACAGGGCAACAAATGGGTAGAGAAAACTACTTCATCGGATGATAATGTTTACTTTTATGAAGATACAGCGGTTTTGGGATTTGATTATGAAGATCCGAATGTTACAGGTTATAGATCGAAGATGATTTTAATGGATATAATGGGAAATTTGAATGAAATAGCTATAACCGGAGATTTAGGATGGAACTGGGGAAGTGATAATTATATAAATGAGGGATATTGTATATTGGAGGACTATGGAGATCACTTGGTTTCTTATAATGTTTCGTCAGGTGAATTTAAAGTAATGGATAATGAATATGCTGAAAAAATCAGAATGGCTGCTTTACCGGACAATTTGGTATTTGAAGATGGCTGCGTTGCACTTCCTTTAAGAGGAAATGATGAAAAAGATTATGTAGCGCTTTTTGACACATCGTGGAATATTATAGGAGAACCAATTCAAGGTACCAGATATGATTTTTCGGAAGGAAAATTAATAGTTGAACAGAATATCTCATCAGAAAATCAGGAAGGAACACATCTGGAAGCTATAGTTTATAATACCAGGGAAGAAAAGATATTCAGCGCATTTGAAAAAGGTTATGCAACTATTACTTTTTATAAAGATGGAGTTGCTTATATTTTGGATGAAACTGCCGGGGCATTGATGAGAACTGCGGCAGGCAGACTTCAAACAGCGAGAGAGTTTTCTGATATCCCGCTGGATCGTAGTTGGAAATGTGTTAATGAAAATGGTGACTATCTTTTTGATACAATTAACATGGGGAATATAAAAACAATTGAATTAATCTAAACATTACGGGTCAGTTATATTTTTTTCTAATCAAAACACAAAAAAAGTAAAACCCGGCTGGTTCCTCTCATCTGGTAATCTATAGTCACTTCAAAAAAATACCAACAGGTGGGAGGAAAAAAATATGAAGAAAACACAGATTTTTGCAGGGATTTTATGTTTGGGTATTACAGCGACACTGATGACAGGATGTGGAAAAAGCGGGACTGTTGTTTCAGATAAGGAAGATGACTGCATAGTTGTTGAACTTCCGGATGATTACGGAGTCAGAGATATTTTTAACATCGTGTCCAGCACGGAGATTTCTGTGAGCGCGATCAGTGATCCGACGGTGGCACAGTTTTATATGATCGGAAAACTGGAAGATGGAGGCAGTGTAGTATGGAGGTCCAAGGAAGAACAGACTTTTGTGTATACGGAAAAAGAAGTGAAAGGTGTGGAAGTCAGTCATTATGGCAATGAGCTGAGAGATAAAACCCCGATATCTCTTGAGGAATTTGATGAGATATGTGAGAGTAAAGAAGGATGAAGATCAAAAAAAGTAAAACCCGACTTTGACTATCCATCTGCTAATCTACAGACATATCAAAAAACACTAACGTGATTAGGAAAGGGAGGAAACACAAATGTTTATTATAGTGGATTTGGGAGCACTTATAATATTTCTGGCAATATTGGGAATTGGATTGGGGTATACGATCATCAGTAATATAGGTCCTATATTATTTATGATTACGTCCATAATCGCATTTTTGGGTGGAGGTTACATATTTTTTACCGGATTTACGAAGAAAACAATATCACACAAAATAGCAACCTGTGTAAATGGTTTAATGATCATGACCATTTTTATCTATGTATTATTTATGATTGATTCTGCAGCCTGGGGAGATAATCTCTCAAAAGGAAGTTATATAGTAATAGAACATTTTGACTTTCTGATGAAAAATATATTTTTTACATCATTAATTGTTGGTCTTGTTTTGATTGAGGTTGCGTTAATACCTGGACAGATAAAAGTACTAGCAGATATTACAAGCAAAAAGGGAGAAGCAATTTTGAATATCATTTCAATTTTTCTTGTAATTGCAATCTATGTTGCTACGTTTCAGATTACCGTAAAAGACAATTTTAATAACAATATAGGAGCTTTTGCGGAGTTAAATAATCCAAAATACGAAGTAATGCAGAATGTTGATATAAGAAATTATGATCTTCTCTTTGCAAAAACAGGAAGTTTTAAAGCCGGCACAAAATTATATAGTCATGGTAGCAGCATGGAGTACAAAGATACTGAATATGTAGAAGTTACAGATGGAAAACAATTGGGTTATGTACGGGCCGAGGCTTTGAAAACGTTATATTAAAAAAAGTAAAAACCGGTTCATTTCTCTCAGCGGGTAATCTGTAGTTACTTCAGAAAAATACTAAAAGGTGGGAGAAAAAAAGAGGACGATGCAGATATCATCGTCCTCTGTCTGTATCTATCGCATAAACATCCTCACCATCTTCTCATAAACCTTCCGATACTTCTGATACCGCATAGGAAGATCGATCCAGGTTTTCTTATCCACGATGCTCTTATAGTGCGAAAATGTCCGGAAGCCGTCGATGCCGTGGTAGGAGCCCATGCCGCTTTCACCGAAGCCGCCGAATCCCATATTGCTGGTTGCCAGATGGATGAGGACATCGTTGATACAGCCGCCGCCGAAACCGCAGCGGGAAGTTACTTCCCGGGAGGCTTTTTCGTCGCTGGTGAAGAGGTAGAGGGCCAGTGGATGAGCCATAGAGTTGATCTTTGCTACCGCGCTTCCCAGAGATTCGTAGGTGAGGACCGGAAGTACCGGTCCGAAGATCTCCTGCTGCATGACCGGATCGTCGAAAGTTACGTTATCAAGGATCGTTGGTTCGATCTGAAGTGTTTCACGGCTGGAACCGCCACCGCAGACGGTTTTGGCAGGATCGATCAGGCCGTTGATACGGTCGAAATGTTTTTCGTTGATGATCTTCCCGTAATCCCGGTTTTTCAGAGGTTCTTTGCCGTACTGGCGGCTGATCTGGCGGCGAAGTTCTGCAACCAGTGCGTCTTTGATCTCCGGGTCGCAGTAAATATAGTCCGGAGCCACGCAGGTCTGGCCGCAGTTTAAAAATTTGCCGAATACGATACGTTTGGCTGCAAGGCGGAGATTAGCAGTTTTATCCACGATGCAGGGACTTTTTCCTCCAAGTTCCAGTGTGACCGGGGTGAGATATTCGGAGGCTTTTTTCATGACTTCTTTTCCTACAGCCTGGCTTCCGGTGAAAAAGATGTAGTCAAAGTGCAGGCTGAGAAGGTGGGTATTTTCCGCGCGGCCGCCTGTAACAACGGATACATATCTGGGATCAAAACACTCATGGATCAGAAGGCGGATCACTTCGCTGGTTGCCGGAGAGTAGGCGCTTGGTTTCAGGATGGCGGTGTTTCCGGCTGCAATGGCATCGACCAGCGGTTCAATGGTGAGAAGGAACGGATAGTTCCATGGACTCATAATGAGAACGACGCCATAGGGAGATGGTTTGCGGAAACTGCGGGAGTGGAACTGTGCCAGCGGAGTTGGTACGGTTTCTTCTTTTGCGTAAGAGCGGATATTTTTCAACATATGTGTGATCTCGGAGAGCACCAGTCCGGTTTCACACATATAGCTCTCGAAATTGCTTTTTCCCAGGTCTTTTCGGAGAGCAGCATGGATCTGTGCTTCGTGTTTTCGGATGGAGGCACGGAGGCGTTTCAGGGCGCTGATACGGAAATCGAGATTTAAAGTTGCGCCGGAGTAGAAATACTGGCGCTGTTTTTCCAGAAGCTGGGTGATCTGTTCTTTTTCCATGGAATTTATGGTCCTTTCTGAAAAATCCTGCTTTGCCAAATATCAGAAGTTGTCTGAAAAGGATATATCTCGGAATATAAAATAAGGCATAAGCAGTGGTAGTGTTGTGAATGATATAGACGACGGATGGCGGATGAAAATACTCAGCAGCTGCCAGCCGGCGGCATCAGTCTGTAATACAGGGTTTCCAGTTCGCTGGCATCCATCAGCACAGGAACCGGATACAGAGGATTGGCTTCTTTGTCGGCATAATGGGCAAGTTCAGGGATGTCGGTTTCCTGGATTTCCGGAATATAGTCTCCGATGCCAAAACGCTTTTTCATATCTTTGACGGCATCAATGAACATACGGGAGGCAGTTTTATCGTCTTCATTTTTGTCACAGAGACCGGCAGCTACGGCCAGATTGCGGAGTTTATGGGTAATGCTGTCCCCATAAGTTTCCAGCACCATAGGCAGGATCACGGCATTGGCAAGTCCGTGAGGCACGTTATATTTTCCGCCGAGGGAATGGGCAACTGCGTGAACGTATCCGACATAGGATTTGGTGAAAGCACAGCCTGCAAAATAGGAAGCGCGGAGCATGTTCCGTCTTGCTTCAATATTCTGCCCGTCTGTGTAGGCGGTATCCAGATTTTCAAAGATCAGCCGGACTGCATCCAGAGCGTTTTTACGGGTGCCGGGGGTGGTAGAGTTTCCGATATAAGCTTCTACCGCATGAGTGAGAGCGTCCATTCCGGTAGTGGCGGTGATAAACGGCGGAAGGCTTAAGGTAACCTTCGGGTCAAGAACTGCGTACCGTGGGATCAGCGGAAAATCGTTGATGGCGTATTTATGGCGGGTCTTTGCATCGGTGATCACGGCTGCAAGTGTGGTCTCACTTCCGGTTCCTGCAGTTGTGGGGATGGCGATGAGAAGAGGAAGCTTTTTGTGGACCTTCAGGATTCCCTTCATCTGTGCCAGAGACTGGTGCGGTTTGGCAATGCGGGCTGCGGTAGCTTTTGCACAGTCCATGCTGGAACCGCCGCCAAAGCCGATGATCGCCTGGCAGTCGTTGTCCAGATACATATGAAGAGCCTCGTCCACATTGACGGTCGTGGGATTTGCTACGGTTTTGTCATAGATCTGGTAGGAAATGCAGTTTCGTTTCAGAGTCTGCTCCAGGCGTTCTGTAAGGCCAAGGCTTCGGATACCTGTGTCTGTGATGATCAGTACGTTGTTATAACCTCTTTTTTCCAGAACTTCCGGGATACCTCTGACGCTTCCGATGATCTTCGGATTGCGGTAAGGAAGTACGGGAAGTGCAAATTTAAAGATGTTCTGGAAAATACGGCAGTAAGCTTTTTTTAATGGATTCATGGCAGTTTTCATTCCTTTTAAAATCAAATTGTTTTATTCTAAACATTATATATAGCAGTTGGGATGGGAAAAGTCAAGATTCCGGTTTGTGGAAGTGGATTTTTGGCAGTCATAAAAAATAAAACAGGAAAATATAATATTGTCATGGCTGAAAATATCCGTTAGACTAAAAGCAGCCAAACAGAATTTAACCAAATAGCGAAGCGGATTGCGAATATCCGCTTGACTCACGGAGGAAATCATGCCAGGAACAGACATATCCGAAAAAAATCCGCTTCACGTATCCGAAGTGGATGATAATTTAAAAGAATTAAGTCCTCACGGTTCCTTTGAGCTGCCGGTGGAAACGTACACGGGAAACTGTGAGATCTTTCATGCACTGTATGATCACTGGCACAGTGAAATGGAGATCATGTATATTGAGAAAGGCAGCGGTTTTGCCAGACTGAACCGGGAGAGTATCCGACTGAAAAAAGGGGATATTCTGATCGTAAACTGCGGGGTTCTTCACAGTATGCGGACAGATTTAAACAATCCTCTCTATTATAAAAGTGTGGTGTTTGGACTTGGATTTCTGGCCGGGCAGCCGGGAGATATCTGCCAGGAATGTGTGGTATCCCCTCTGATGGAAAACAGGGCAGAATTCTGCCATCATATAGAAGAAGGAGATTCCGGGTATGAGAAGCTTAAGGAAATTTTTTTGGAGATCCATACCTGTCATACAGAGAAGAAACCATATTTTTATGTGAAGCTGAAAATGCTGTTCTTTGATTTCTTTTATGAAATGCTGACCAGGCATTATATTATTCCGGTAAGTACAGAGCAGAATAAAAGCCTTGCGGCAGTGAAGGAAGTTCTGGATCATATCAGCCTTCACTATCAGGAAAATCTTACAGTTTCGGAACTTTCCGGGCTTTCCAATTACAGTGAATATTATTTTATGAAGCTTTTTCGCCAGTATACGGGAAAAACTCTGGTGGAGTACATCAATGATTTCCGTATGGAGAAGGCAAAATATCTTCTGACCCATTCGGACGCACCGGTGACAGAGATTGCCATGAACGTGGGATTCAACAGTACAAGCTATTTTATCAAGAAATTCCAGCAGGCAAATGAGATTTCCCCACATAAGTACAGAAAGAGCATGGGACAGTCAGTCTGACAAATATCTTGCATATCATGACAGGATTGTTATATTTTTGCATCTTGATGCGTGATATCCTAATACCATCAAAAACAAAGCAAACAACCTTGTAAAAACACATTTCATCCCATAAAGATCCATGAAAGGAGATCAAAAATGGAAACGTTAAGCAAAGTATTCGAAGACAAATATAACAAAAATGTCAAAGACTGTACAAACGAGGAAATCTATCACGGACTTCTCTCCTGGACAAAGGAGCAGCTGAAAGGCCGCGGATATCAGGAAGGAAAAAAGAAGATTTATTATATTTCTGCAGAGTTCCTTATCGGAAAACTTCTCTCCAACAACCTGATCAATCTCAGTGTTTATGACGAAGTCGCAAGATATCTCAAAGAGAACGGCAAAGAACTTTCCATGATCGAGGAGATCGAGCCGGAGCCATCTCTTGGAAACGGCGGTCTTGGACGTCTGGCAGCCTGCTTCCTGGATTCCATCGCAACTCTGGGACTTCCGGGAGAAGGAATCGGACTTAATTATCACCTTGGACTTTTCAAACAGGAGTTCAAAGATCATCTTCAGTTTGAGACACCGAACCCGTGGATCGAGCCGGAGAGCTGGCTGACAGACGCAGGCGTTTCCTATTACGTACCGTTTAAAGGCTTTATGCTAAAATCCACACTGTATGATATTGATGTGGCAGGATATGAGAATAAGGCTATCAAGCTTCGTCTCTTTGATATTGATATTGCAGATGAGAGCATTGTAGGAGAGGGAATCTCTTTTGACAAAAAAGATCTTCTTCACAACCTGACTCTGTTCCTGTATCCGGATGACAGCGATGACGCCGGAAGAAAGCTTCGTATTTACCAGCAGTACTTCATGGTAAGCAATGCGGCACAGCTGATCCTGGATGAGGCGACTGCCAAAGGCTCCAACCTTCATGACCTTGCAGATTACGCAGTGATTCAGATCAACGATACACATCCGAGTATGGTAATTCCGGAGCTGATTCGCCTTCTCACAGAGCGTGGAATTGAGTTTGAGGAGGCCTGCGAGATCGTATCTCATGTATGCGCTTACACCAACCATACCATCCTTGCAGAGGCACTTGAGAAATGGCCGGTTTCCTATCTTGAGGAAGTAGTTCCGCACCTGATGCCGATCATCCGCAAACTGGATGAGCGTATCAAGGCAAAATACCCGCAGGAAAATCTTGCCATCATTGACAAGAATGACCTGGTCCACATGGCACATATGGACATCCATTACGGATTTTCCATCAATGGTGTTGCATCCCTTCATACAGACATCCTGAAGGAGACAGAGCTTCATCAGTTCTATGAGATTTATCCGGAGAAATTTAATAATAAGACAAATGGAATCACCTTCCGCAGATGGCTCCTTCACTGTAACCATCCGCTGACCGAGTACATCACATCCATGATCGGCGACGGCTTCCGCAAAGATTCCTTTGAGCTTGATAAAATGCTTGAATTTAAGGGAAATCAGGACGTTCTTGCAAATATCCTGAAGATCAAACAGGACGCAAAGAAGAGATGTGCAGAATTTATCAAGGCCAATACAGGCGAGGAGATCAACACACACAGTGTTTATGATATCCAGATCAAACGTCTCCATGAGTACAAACGTCAGCAGCTGAATGCACTTTATATCATCGACCGCTACCTGAAGATCAAAGCCGGCGAGAAGCCGCAGCGTCCGGTAACCTTTATCTTCGGTGCAAAAGCAGCTCCTGCATACATCATTGCAAAGGACATTATCCACCTGATCCTCTGCTTACAGGAACTTATCAACAATGATCCGGAAGTTTCTCCATACATGAAGGTTGTTATGGTGGAAAACTACAACGTAAGTGCAGCAGAGAAGCTGATCCCGGCCTGCGATATCTCCGAGCAGATTTCTCTTGCATCCAAAGAGGCCAGCGGAACCGGAAACATGAAGTTTATGCTCAACGGTGCGGTAACACTGGGAACCATGGATGGTGCAAACGTGGAGATCAGCCAGCTGGTAGGCAGGGAGAATATCTATATCTTCGGTGAGTCCAGTGAGCAGGTCATCAAGCACTATGAGAAAGCGGATTACTGTGCAAAAGATTTCTATGACAAAGATGAGCGCATCCGCCGTGCAGTAGATTTTATCGTAGGAAACGAGCTTCTTTCTATTGGAAGTGAGGAGCATTTAAGAAGACTGCATCATGAGATCGTAAGCAAGGACTGGTTCATGACACTTCTTGATTTCGAGGATTATGCGAAAGTAAAAGACCAGGCACTGTCCGATTATGAGGACAGAACCGCATGGGCAGAGAAGATGCTTGTGAACATCGGAAAAGCAGGATACTTCTCTTCAGACAGAACTATTGAAGAGTACAACAGAGATATCTGGCATCTGACAGCTGAGAAATAAAACAGTCTCAGCCAGATTGCTTCGGCGCGTATATAAAATAGAAAAATAGAAAATAAAAACACCGGCATTCATCGGAAATATGTACTGGGTCTGAGATGTCAGAGATGATCTGGCAACCCGGACAGGACATGTTACAGATGAATGACCGGTGTTTTTTATGAAATCAGATAAGTGGATGATTCAGGCTTTTCCATGCTTAAACGCCATCATCATTTCCTTGGTAAGGCTGATATTGTCACCCTCATCCGGAATATCTTCCCGGTTGAACCAGGAGGCCATGGAAAGTTCGCTGTGGTCTACAGTCAGAGTATCATCGCCGTCCAGGTCGCAGTAGAAGCCGAACAGAAGGGTTCCGGAGAAGGACCATGGCTGGCTCTTGTAGTAGCGGAGATTTTTGACCTTTACGCCGATCTCTTCCATAACTTCACGGTGAACGGTCTCCTCGATGGTCTCACCAATCTCCGCAAAGCCTGCGATCATGGCGTAGCGGGTGTGGTTTCGGCCTTCATATTTGGAGAGTATCAGCTTGTCGCCGTTGGTAACTCCTACGATCACAGCCGGAGAAAGTACCGGATATTCTCCGTTTCCGCAGGCAGGGCAGATCATCTTGCGCTCCGCCTTGTCATGTACCATGGGTTTACCGCAGCAGCCGCAGAAACGACGTTTGCTGTACCACTGGAAAAGCTGGTATCCGGTAATTCCCGCGAAGGCCAGATACTGTGGTTCAGCTGTGCGGAGTACGCGTGTGATCTCAAACTGATATCCGGGAAGAAGACTGGTATCCAGATCCGGGATCAGGTAAAAATGTTCTTCGTCAACAGAGAAGAGATAGATATAATTCTCATAAAGATGATCAATTTTTCCTTCCAGTTCTCCAAAACTTGGAAGAGTCATGGTCTCGCCGTCTTTTTTCATAAGGATCTTGCCTTCTTCGTAGGCGAGGATGTGGCTTGTTTTATCCGGGGCCACAGGCTTGTATTCATTGTGATAGGTATGCGGTGCGATATCCTGGATCATGATCGATAATTCCTTTCCGAATTCATTGTCTGGCAGTGTTCACGGATGATGCTGCCATGAAAAATAAAACATGCTTCCTACAGTATAAGCTTACATCACAAAAAAGGCAACGTCCTTTTCTTAAGGATTTTCGTAATATCAATAGAGAGAATGTAATGTCTGTCTGGAATGGCAGATATTATGGAAAAAATGTATCCGGGCTGGCAAAATCACATAAATCAGTTGCCTGGGGTTCAGGGGAAGTGTAAGATAGAGATATTACATTGTGCAGAATAAGCGAAGAGGCGGACGGACTTTATACCGGGTGTACCGCGGATATATTTCTGCACAGAAGGAGAATATTATGCTAACAACAGAAAAGCCGGGCCTGACCCGGGATGCCATTAAATATCTGGTGATTTTTACCATGCTTCTGAACCATATCGCCAACGTGCTTCTGCCGGAAAATACGATCCTGTGGGAAGTTCTGGTGGATATCGGGTATTTTACAGCCATTACCATGTGCTATTTTCTGGTGGAGGGATTTTATTATACCCATTCCCGGAGAAAATATGGCGAAAGACTTCTGATCTTTGCCGGAATCTCTCAGGTTCCTTATACGATGGCCTTCGGATATTCCCAATTGAACATGATCTTTACATTATTTATCTGCTTCATGATCCTGGTGATCCAGGAAAAAATGATGGCAAGTCCGTGGAGGATTCCTCTGCTGATCCTGCTTCTTTTGCTGTCCGTTTTTTCGGACTGGGCGATCCTGGCACCGGTTTTTACCATCTGGTTTTATGCAGGATGGGGGAACCGGAAGAGAATGATAACCGCTTATGGAGTCGGTGCTGTACTTTTTGTGCTGTTTAATTATGGTTCCTATGCGGAAAAAATGGCAGCCGGACCGGCAATGGTACATGCGTTACTGTCTGCAGCAGGAATTGTGGCGTCGGGAATCATCATCCTGAACTTCTACAATGGAAAAAAATCTGAAAAAGCACCGAAGTTTTCGAAATGGTTTTTCTATATTTTTTATCCGGCACATCTTCTGATCCTGAGCATAGTACGGATTATAGTACAGTAATATACATAAGAGAACAGGTAACGAATATCTGCCTCACTTATGCATAACCGGATAGATTGCCGAAAATAAAACTCATATCCGTATAAAACATAGTAATTCTGTAAGAAAACAGAAAAATAGAGAAAAAACTCTTGAAAACCGAAAAATTATCTGCTATGCTAACTGACATGACAAAGGCGTCTGGAAATTAAGTTTCCAGGCGCTTTTTGCGTTGCAGAAATAATGTGAGGGAATCGAGGAGGAAATGGATGATGAATGCAGGAGATACTGGCTTTATGCTGATCTGTACAGCCTTTGTGTTCTTTATGACACCTGGGCTTGCGTTTTTCTACGGAGGACTGGTCCGCAGAAAAAATGTGGTAAATACCATGATGGCCTGTGGGGCGATCATGGGGCTGTCCGTTGTTATGTGGACATTGTTTGGATATTCGCTGGCATTTGGCGGAAACCATGGAGGGATTATCGGAGACCTGAGATGGTTTGCGCTGAATGGTGTTGGCTGGGAGCCGGGACCTTATGCAGATACGATCCCGCATCTGGTATTTGTAGCGTTCCAGATGATGTTTGCCATGATCACACCGGCACTGATCACTGGCGCTGTGGTTGGAAGAATGCGTTTTAAGGCGCTGTTTTTCTTTGTGGCGATCTGGTCTTTGATCGTGTATTATCCGATGGCACATATGGTCTGGGGAGACGGCGGATTTCTGGCAGCCATTGGCTCTGTGGATTTTGCAGGTGGAAATGTGGTACACATCAGTTCCGGTGTCAGTGCACTGGTTCTTGCCATTTATCTGGGGCAGAGACGTGGCTATGCAAAGGCAACCTATCGTACACATAACATTCCCTTTGTATTTCTTGGGTCGGCCATGCTGTGGTTTGGATGGTTTGGTTTTAATGCGGGAAGTGCACTGAAAGCAGACGGTCTTGCAGCGCATGCTTTTATGACCAGCAGTATTTCTTCTGCCTGTGCACTTCTGACATGGATGCTGATCGAGGTGATCCGTGAGGGAAAACCCACACTGGTTGGTGTCTCCACAGGTCTTGTAATTGGTCTGGTAGCGATCACACCGGGGGCTGGTTTTGTACCGGTGTGGGCATCCTTTATCATTGGAATCCTGGTAAGTCCGATCTGTTACTTTACCGTAATTCTGCTGAAGCAGAAACTGAAAATTGACGATGCGCTGGATGCTTTTGGCTGCCATGGTATCGGTGGTATCTGGGGAGGAATCGCCACGGGACTTTTTGGAAAATCTTCTATTAATTCCGTTGCAAAATGGGATGGCCTGGTGTTTGGGGACTACCGGCTGTTTCTGGCACAGGTATTAAGTATTGTGATCACCATTGCGGTTGCCATTGTGGGAACGCTGATCTGTATCGGAATCGTGCGGATCTTTACACCGCTTCGTGTAGATCCGAAGGAAGAACTGGTTGGTCTGGATGCATCCCAGCATGGAGAAAATGCATATCCGTCATTCAATGGATTTGACTGATCATGACAGAAAGATTTTCTATAGCAATGATCGTGTGAAAATGGAGGAAATCGTATGCTTATAAAAATAGAAGCAATTGTAAGAGAAGAAAAAATGGAAGATGTCAAAGCTGCGTTAAATGAGATCCAGGTAAACGGTTTTACAGTAACCCAGATCATGGGCTGCGGAACACAGCGTGGTTACACAGAGTATGTCCGGGGGTCCAAGATTGATGTATTTTTGAAACCGAAGATTAAATTTGAAATTGTAGTATCATCGGAAGACTGGGAGATCAAAGTTATCGATGCCGTACAGAAAGCAGCCTTTACCGGCGATCCCGGAGATGGCAAGATATTCAGCTATGAGATCCGTAATGCTGTCCGTATCCGTACCGGCGAGACCGGATACGATGCGCTGCAGTCGGAATTTCTGTAAATTGTTTTAGTCAAGCGGATATTCGCGATCCGCTTCACTATTTGCCTGATTCGGTTAAAATAAAATCATGTATGAAAAAATCCTTCGGGAAGTCACGGGTATATCAGCAGATAGGATCCTGAGACTTTTCGGAGGATTTTTTACCACAGATTTAACAATAGCCTTACGCTGATTTGATGAAAAATATCATGTGTTCGGTATAATATATAAGATGTACACGAAAACTGAAAATAACAGATAAGGCAAAAATGACAAAAAAGAAATCAAAGAAAAAAATAAGTAAAAAACAGAAATCCATGAAAGAAGGATTCACACAGGCCAAAGAGGAACAGGAGAAGGAAAATCCCCAAAAGTATGATCCGGCTCAGAAAACCGGGCAGGACAGAGTTTCGGATCCCGTGGAACCGGAAATTCAGAGACTGGCAGCAGAAAAAACAGCAGCCATTGCAAGCTACATCAAAGATCCGGACTACCGTCTCCGCTGCAAGGCAGCCATTGATATCCTTATGGCAAAACTGAAGATGATCAATGCAGAACTTTCCGGGCAGAAAAAACGTACGGTGATCAGTCAGGTCACCAGCCGGATCAAAAGTGCGGAGAGTATTTATGCAAAACTTCTGAAAAAAGGACTGGAACCGGATTTTGAGACTGCCAGGAAAAATCTGAAAGATCTCATCGGCATCCGCGTGGTCTGTCCTTTTGAGGATGAACTTTACCAGGTGGCAGAATTCTTGGAAATGCAGAAAGATATCGAAATCATCCGGATCAAGGACTATATCAGAAATCCCAAGAAAAACGGCTACAAAAGCCTACATCTCATCGTAAAAGTTCCAATCTATTCTGCGGAAGGCGAGCAGAAAGAACTGGTGGAAATACAGCTTCGGACCATTGCAATGGATTACTGGTCTGTGTTAGAATATGAATTGTATTATAAAAAAAGAGACAATGCGGAAATTGAAGCAGAATTAAAAAAATATGCAGAAGAAATTGCAAATCTGGATTACAGAATGCTGAAATTGCGAAATAAGATCGAGAAGATCGGATACAAAGAAATGAATTAAGCAGCGGATCCAGACTGCGAATATCCGCATCAGACAGGGAGGAATTTATGGAAACATTAAGATCCAAAAAAGGATTTATCTGTGATATGGATGGCGTGATCTACCACGGAAACAAGCTCCTCGACGGAGTAAAGGAATTCGTGGAATGGCTTCAGAGAGAAGACAAGAGTTTTCTGTTTCTTACCAATGCAAGCAGCCGTTCCCCAAGAGAACTTCGCGAGAAGCTTCTCCGCATGGGACTGGACGTCGGGGAAGAGCATTTTTATACCAGCGCTCTTGCAACTGCAAAATTCCTGCAGAGCCAGGCACCTGGGTGCAGCGCTTATGTGATCGGAGATCATGGCCTTTACAATGCATTGTATGATGCAGGAATCACTATCGATGATGTTTCCCCGGACTATGTGGTTGTAGGTGAGACTACCACATACGGATATGAACATATCTTACGTGCCATGAACCTGGTAAACAAGGGAGCCAAGCTGATCGCAACCAACACAGATATCACAGGCCCTATCGAAGGCGGGATCGCACCGGCCTGCCGTGCATTTGTAGCACCGATCGAAGCTACTACAGGCAAACAGGCATACTACGTCGGCAAACCAAACCCTCTGATGATGCGTACCGGACTTCGTATCCTGGGCGTACATTCCAATGAAGCCGTGATGATCGGTGACCGTATGGATACCGATGTGATCGCCGGTATTGAGACAGGCCTTGACACAGTTCTTGTACTTTCCGGTGTATCCACAAGAGAAACTGTAGATAAGTTCCCATACAGACCGAGACTGATCCTGAATGGAGTGGGAGATATCCCGGTGCTGGAGAAATAAAAGATATTTACACATGAAATTATAAATTAGGATTTATAAAAAAGAAAACGGAGAATTCCTGGAAAAAGAAGTTCGGGAATTCTCCGTTTTGTTGTTTGAGTCATTTCAGTCGGGCTCTGTTTATTATGGGTTATACTCTGTTGATCAGCTGCAAAGATGACACTTCTCACAGGCAGACGGTGTGGCTGCACAACCGCCGAGAGCAGTTTCACGAAGCTCTGCAGGAAGCTTTTTGCCTACGGTATACATGGCATCGATCATCTCATCCAGAGGGATGAATTGGGTGATACCGGCCAAAGACATTTCGGCTGCGATAAGGGCATTGGAAACACCGGCTGCATTACGGTTCTGGCAGGGATATTCCACCAGGCCGCCTACCGGGTCACATACAAGACCGAGCATATTCATAAGAACGGTGGAAGCCGCATAGGTACACTGCAGCGGAGTGCCGCCAAGAAGTTCCACAGCAGCAGAAGCAGCCATTGCGGAAGCGATTCCGACCTCAGCCTGACATCCGCCAACAGCACCGGCAACTGTGGCGTTTCGCATGGCAAGATAGCCGATCGCGCCTGCATTAAATAGTGCCTGGCGGATTTTTTTATCGGAAAAGCCGTAGACCTCCTGAAGTGCAAGCATCATTCCGGGAACGATCCCGGCACTGCCGGCAGTAGGAGAGGCAACGATAAGTCCCATGGAAGCGTTGGTCTCAAGGGTTGCCATAGCGTAGGTGATACCCTTTCCGAGAACATTTCCGCACAGGCTTTTTCCCAGGTCATGAAATTCGCAGAGCTTTCGGGCTTCACCGCCGATCAGTCCGCCCATAGATATCACCGGATCTTTGATGGGGAAAAAGCAGCATCCTTCATGATCTCCAGAACACGGTCCATGCGCTGGTCCACGATTTCAGCAGTGGTTTCACCGAGAAGGATCTCACGCTGGCGCATTACTTCGGAAATCGGAAGCTTTTTTTTCTGGCAGAGAGCAAGAAGTTCCTTGGCATTTTTGAAATCCATAAAACACATCCTCCTTTTCCCTACATCTGAACAACCATGACATCATGGATGTTGGTGTTCCGGTGAATGCTTTCTACGATATCTTCCGGGAGATGACCGTCGGATTCCACGATCGTATAGGCTGTGGTTCCTTTGGATTCACGGAAGAGGCGCATGAAGGCAATGTTAATGTTACGTTCACTTAAGCATCTGGTGATGTAGGCCACAACACCGGGAGTATCCTGATGGATCACGATGATGGCACTGTATTCGCCGGTGAAATCCACTTTCACGTGGTTGATCTCCACAATACGGACCTTGCCGCCGCCCAGCGATTCCCCCCGGACTGTCATTTCCTGTCCCTGGTCATTGACCATGTGGATATCGACAGTGTTGGGATGGACATCGGTTTCTGTTTCATTTGGAGTAAAGGAATAGTCGATCCCCTGTTCCCTGGCAATGTCAAAAGAATTCCGTATACGCATGTCATCTGTGGAAAAGCCCATGATCCCGCCAAGGAGGGCACGGTCTGTACCGTGTCCTTTGTATGTTCTGGCAAAGGAACCGTAAAGGGTGAACTCCACTTTTTTCAGGGGCGGCATGATCATTTTCTGGGCAAGGAAAGCGATCCGCGCCGCACCTGCGGTATGAGAACTGGAAGGACCGATCATATTCGGGCCCATAACGTCAAATACACTGATAAAAGACATTTTTCTTAATTCTCCTGTGGTGTTTTTACAATAAATTTCTTATAGATCGTATCAACGATCACGCCGATAGCATTGTCACCGGATACGTTGCAGGCAGTTCCGAAGGAATCCTGTGTAATGTAAAGGGCAACCATAATAGCGCAGATAGCGCCGTCCGGATCACCGGCTTCGGCTCCGAATACCATGTAAAGAAACGGAAGGGCAGTCATGATGGAACCACCTGGAGCACCAGGGGAAGCAACCATGGCAACACCGAGAGTCATGATAAATGGAACTACAGTTCCGAGGCTGATAGGCAGCTGGTTCATAAGACAGACTGCAGTAGCACAGGCTGTGATGGTGATCATGGAACCTGCCATGTGGATGTTTGCGCAGAGAGGAACTACAAAGTTGCGGATCTGCTCACATACACCGTCATTTTTTGCACATTCCAGGTTAACCGGAATGGTAGCTGCGGAAGACTGGGTTCCAAGGGCGGTGGTATATCCCGGAATCTGATTTTTGATCAGGGTGAAAGGATTCTTCTTGCTTACGGTACCTGCGATCACGAACTGGATTGTAATACAGATCAGATGCATGATGATCACAACGAGGAATACTTTCCAGAGAATGCTTAAGATGGCAAATGTTTTTCCGGAAATAGTCATATCTGTGAAAGTTCCGCAGATGTAAAGAGGAAGCAGCGGGATGATAATGGTATGAAGAACTTTGTCAATGATCTTGGAAAAATCGCTCATTCCGTTGTACAGGCTGTTTCCCATCTCTTTTCCACGCATGGAAGAGAGGCAGAGTCCCATCACAAAGGCAAGGGCAACTGCGGAAAGGGTATCCATGACCGGACTCAGGGTAATACTGAAATACGGTGTCAGGGATGCGTCTGCGGTAGCTGCGATCTGATCCAGTGCACCTTCACTCATAAAGTGCGGGAACAGGCTGGATGATACCAGATAGGATGCGGAACCTGCGATCAGAGTGGAGCCATAAGCCAGAGCCACTGTGATCAGGAGAAGCTTCCCTGCACCCTGTGAAAGATCCGCAATACCCATGGTCACATAGGCAAGGATCATCAGCGGGATGACAAATTTCAGAAAGGTACTGAAAAATCCGGAAAGGGTTACAACAAAGCGACAAAAGCCTTCCGGAAGGAACTGGCCGAACAGGATACCTACGATGATGGCAATGATCAGCTTCGGCACAAGTCCGATCTTGATTTTTTTCTTTTCCATTTGGATTCTTTCCTCCTAAGTATGAATTTATTCATTTTGCACAAAAATACGATTGACGTCCTCGTGATTGTATTGTAACATTGACATAAAAATAAGGCAAATTCACAGATTTCATCATCACGATGAAAAAATTTCATAGTAAAAGGGAGAAAATCATGGAAATCCGTCAGTTGGAGACGTTTGTACATGTAGCACAGCTTCAGAGCTTTTCCAGGGCAGCAGAGGTTCTGGGATACACTCAGTCAGCGATCACTGTCCAGATCCGTCTTCTGGAAAATGAGCTGGAAACAAGACTTTTTGACAGAACCGGAAAGCGTGTGGTGCTTACTCCGTCCGGAAAAGAGTTTATGGGGCATGCAAGCCGGATCTTATATGACGTAAATAAAGCAAAAAAGTCAATGAATGATGATGCGGAACTGAAAAATCCATTACATATCGGGACGATTGAATCTCTCTGCACAGCAAAGCTTCCGGCTGTTCTCAGCAAATTTCGTGAGTTTCACCCGAAAGTAAATATGCAGGTGACTATTGATACACCGGAGCAGCTGATACGGATGATGGAGCATAACGGGCTGGATCTTATTTATATACTGGATACCCCAAGGTGGGACCAGAACTGGGTGAAGGTCATGGAGAAGGCAGAGCCGGTAGTATTTGTGGCCTCTGCAGATTCGGAGTTTGCGGGAAAGACGCTGAAGATGGAGGATATTCTGGAAGAGCCTTTTTTTCTCACGGAAAAGAATGCCAATTATCGGCAGGCCCTGGAGCAGCAGCTGGCGCTTAAGAAGCAGGCCCTGTCACCGGTACTGGAGATCAGTGATACCGCTTTTATCATCCGCATGCTGGAAAAGAACCACGGACTTTCCTTTCTTCCCTATCTGGCTGTGGAGCGGGATATCCGGAAAGGAAGAATTGCCCTTTTACATGTGGAAGATGTGGAGATATCCATGTACCGGCAGATCTTTTACCATAAAAATAAGTTTAAGACGAGAGAGATGGAGGAGTTTATCCGTCTGGCGGCAGAGTGAAAGTCAGAGCTTGTAAAAACAAATAAAATGTGGCACTATAAAAGAAAAACACAGGAGAGAAAAAAATGAATCTTATTGAAGAAGCAAAAGCTCTTGGTTTTTCCGACGCAGCGGTCATAAGTACCGATCAGCTTGTATTTGTGCCGGAATACCGGGTTTTCTGCGAGGACAATCTTTGCGGGAATTATGATAAAAACCCGGCATGTCCACCACAGAGCGGCACTGTAGAGGAGATGAAAGAGCATGCGCTGAAATACGAAAAAACGCTGATACTCCAGACAATGCAGGATGGCCTTATGGACTACAAAAAGGCAAAACTTGCTCATAACAAACTGACAGAACAGCTGGCAGAGAAGATGAAAGAAGCGGGAATAACTGATCTTCTGATCATGAGTGCGGGACCTTATAAACATAATTCCTGCATGTCCGCTTACTGTGTGGATGCACAGAAAATGGCAGACGCTGCAGGAATGCTATGCTGGACCAGCGACGGAATGATCCGTTATTTTTCCCAGGTTCTTTTCCGTGGGTAAGATGAAGGATTTTGTAAAGGAATATGGGAGAAATAGATGGAGTTTTACGAATGCCACGACAAACGCATGAGTAAATAAATTGTGAACACACCCCTTTTCTAGTAAAATAAAAGAAAAAGGGGTGTTATTTATGCAGGAATTATTAGAGTGGATGGAATACATTGAAGATACTCGTCAGCAGACAAAGGTTCGTCATACGTTGAAGGATATTCTTGTCATTGTGTTGTTTGCAACTCTTGCGAATGCGGATGACTGGGTTGAGATGGCATTGTTTGCAGAAAGCTATCAGGATTATCTTCGAAAGTATATTGAACTAAAAAACGGAATCCCCTCTCATGATACGATCCGGCGTGTCATGGGGATGATATCGCCCGAAATTCTGCAGCAGCTCTATGGAAAATGGCAGGAGCGGCTGGATAAAAATGATGGAGAACTGTTGAAGAAGATCATCTGCATAGATGGAAAAACGATGTGTTCGAATAAACGTGGAGAAGAAAAAGCAAGTCACATTGTTTCTGCATGGAGTAAGGAAGATGGATTTTGTCTGGGACAGAAAGCAGTCAAAGAAAAAAGCAATGAAATAACAGCGATTCCAGAGCTGTTGGAAAAAATCCAGATAAAGGGTCAGATCATTACGATTGATGCAATGGGAACGCAGACAGCGATCGCAGGAAAAATCAGGCAGAAACGAGCGGATTATGTTCTGGCATTGAAGAAAAATCAATACACAATGTACGAAGATGTAAAAGAATACTTTTCGAACGAGGAGTTTCAAAAAGAAATGCGCGAAAAGGGGGCATATAAGAAGACCTGTGAGAAAGCCCATGGGCAAATTGAGATCCGAGAGTATTATCAGACGGAAGATATCCGGTGGCTGAGCCAAAAGAAGAATTGGAAAGGCCTGAGAAGCATTGTAATGGAGAAGAAACGAATAGAAAAAGCAGGAAAGATAACGTATGAATATCGATATTTTATAAGCAGTTTAAAAACGGATATCAACGAAGTCAGCCGAGCGGTGCGAGGTCATTGGAGTATAGAAAGTATGCATTGGCATTTGGATGTAACGTTTCGGGAGGATGCAAATACGACAATCGATAAAATGGCGGCACAAAATTTGAACATTATAAGAAAATGGAGCCTGAGTATTTTGAAACCAGCAGAACTATCAAGACATAAGTTGTCAATGAGAAAGAAAAGGTTCGTAGTAAGTTTGCGTCCAATTAAGTATTTAGAAGAGCTTTTAGAAGCTTAAAAAGTAGAAAAAAATAGAATTTGCAGTTGCTAACCATTCATGCGTTTGTCGTGTACGAATGCGAGTATCCGTTGACAGAAACAGAAAAAACGTGTAGAGTTTAAATAAATGTAATTACATAAAAAGAATCAGCAGGAGAAAAACCAGAATGGAAAAATCAACAGTTTATTTCACTGATTTTCGTTGTCCGGTGGGAACCAGCCAGCTGGACAAACTGAAAAAACTCTGCGTTGCCGCAGGAATCAAAGATATCGATATGGATGGAAAATTCGTAGCCATCAAGATGCATTTCGGAGAGCTTGGAAATATGGCATTCCTTCGTCCGAACTATGCAAAGGTAGTAGCAGATCTCTGTAAGGAGCAGGGCGGAATGCCGTTCCTGACAGATTGTAATACCCTTTATCCGGGAAGCAGAAAGAACGCACTGGAGCATCTGGACTGTGCAAATCTTAACGGATTTAACACGATCACAACCGGATGCCAGATCATCATCGGTGACGGAGTTCGAGGAACCGATGAAGTAGAAGTTCCGGTAGTAAACGGAGAATACTGCAAAACTGCCCTGATTGGACATGCTATCATGGACGCAGATATTTTTATCAGTCTCAGCCATTTCAAGGGACATGAGACAACCGGCTTTGGCGGTGCTCTGAAGAATATCGGTATGGGATGCGGAAGCCGTGCCGGAAAGATGCAGCAGCATGCCAGCGGAAAGCCGGCCATCCATGAAGATGTCTGTCGTGGTTGCCGCCGTTGTGCGAAAGAGTGCGGAAGTGATGCGATTACATATGTAAACAAGAAAGCAGTTATCGATTACGATAAATGCAAAGGCTGTGGCCGCTGTATCGGGGCCTGCAGCTATGATGCCGTATACAATCCGAATAGCAGTGCAAACGAGCTTCTTGATCGCAAGATGGCAGAGTATGCACAGGCTGTCTGTCACGGACGTCCCCATTTCCATATTGCGCTGGTACAGGATATCAGCCCTAACTGTGACTGCCATGGTGAAAATGATGCGCCGATCCTTCCGGATATCGGAATGTTCGCAAGCTTTGACCCGGTTGCACTGGATCAGGCCTGTGCAGATGCCTGCCTGAAGGCAACACCGATCGCCAACAGCCAGCTTGGAGAGCATCTGGCAGAGCCGGGATGGCACTGTCATCATGATCACTTTAAGGATTCCAATCCGAATATTGAGTGGAAGGCAACTCTGGATCAGGCAGAAAAGATCGGTCTGGGAACCAGGGAGTATGAGCTGAAGACAATCAAATAAGCTGAGAAATAAAGCTCAGAAAATATCAGAAAATCCGGGAACACAGTCCATATTACTCTGTGTTCCCGGATTTTTACATCTTTTTACAGGTGTGTCTGGTGGCATTCGTTTTCAGAAAACAATTTCATGTGATGAAAAGAGGCTGTTATCCCGGAATTTCAGCTTCAGGAATTACGGACGATTTCCAGAAATCTTTCATGGATCCGGGTGTCTTCATCCAGTTCCGGATGAAAAGAAAAGGCCAGCTGATTGTTGTACTGTACGCCAACGATCCGGTCTTCGACAGAAGCCAGAACCCTTGTACCATCGTGGACGTCAGACACATAAGGCGCACGGATAAAGGTCATGGGAACTTTGCCCACTGATTTAACCGTTTCTTCCGTATGAAAGCTTCCAAGCTGTCTTCCGTAGGCATTTCTGCGCACACACATGGGAATGGTGCCAAAATGACAGCTGTCCTGTCCTTCGATCTCAGAAGCTAGAAGGATCAGTCCGGCACAGGTAGCCAGAACGGGCATTCCGTTTTCGATTCTTTTTTTCAGGGGCTCAAACATATCAAGCTCTTTTAATAGCTTGCTCTGAACAGTGCTTTCCCCGCCCGGAAGGATCAGAGCGTCGAAAGGCTTTTTAAGATCACCTGCCTGGCGCAGCTCGATATGAGAAACGCCAAGGCGGTCAAGAACCTTTTCGTGTTCTGCAAAAGCACCCTGTAAAGCCAGTACCGCAATTGTCATTATTTGCCTCTTTCTGCCATCAGTAAGGCGATTTCCTGTTCATTGATCCCGACCATAGCTTCGCCAAGATCTCTGGAAAGTTCTGCGATCAGTCTGGCATCGGTGTAGTTGGTAACTGCTTTTACGATGGAAGCAGCTCTTTTTGCCGGATTTCCGGATTTAAAGATACCGGAACCGACGAAGACACCTTCGGCGCCAAGCTGCATCATAAGAGCGGCATCTGCAGGAGTGGCAACACCGCCGGCAGCAAAGTTTACAACCGGAAGTCTGCCGTTGTCATGTACATAGGATACCAGTTCATAAGGAACCTGGAGAGTTTTTGCAGCCTCAAAAAGTTCGTCTTTACGCATGCTGGTAAGCTTTGCAATCTCGCTGTTCATTTTTCGCATATGGCGGACTGCCTGAACGATATCACCGGTTCCGGGCTCACCCTTTGTACGGATCATGGAAGCACCTTCATTGATGCGGCGGAGTGCCTCTCCAAGATCTTTGGCACCGCATACAAAAGGAACTTTGAATTCTCTTTTATTGATATGATAAACATCATCAGCAGGAGAAAGAACTTCACTTTCATCAATATAGTCGATCTCAATGGCTTCCAGTACCTGTGCTTCCACAAAATGTCCGATACGGCATTTAGCCATAACTGGAATGGAAACTGCATTCTGGATCCCTTCGATCATTTTCGGGTCACTCATTCGGGAAACACCGCCTGCTGCACGGATATCGGCAGGAATACGCTCCAGAGCCATAACCGCACAGGCTCCGGCAGCCTCGGCAATTTTTGCCTGCTCAGGTGTTGTGACATCCATGATCACACCGCCCTTTAACATCTGTGCCAGTTCTTTGTTCAGTTTATATCTTTCGTTTGTTGCAGACATGATCTTTATCCTCCGTAATCATTGATTTTGTGTTTGATTTCTGTTGGTTCCAGATTATAAAACTTACTTGTGTATTTAAAAATATCCAATATAGATAATTTTTTAAGGGACAGTTATGGGGCTGTGAACAGATAAAGTGAAAAAGAGATAAAAAAACGGAAAAGCACGCCTGCTTAAAATGCGTGCTTTTTTGCTGCAGGAAAAGGATCAAAATTTGAAATATATTAGATGAAATAAGGATTTTATACAAGAATTAATGCGTGCACATGCGTGCATAAAACAACGCCGTTGTGAATAATATACAAAGAAATAACAGGAAACTTTGGACAAAAATGAGAAAACAGAAAAAGCTGTAAATTTATATTGCATAATAAGACTGCGTGTGATAACATACACACAACATAATTAACACGCATTTGACACGCAAATAAAAGATAATGGCACGCAAACAAAAGAATATCAAAGATAAGTGAAGCTAATGTGCAGGAAAACGTGCAGATCGTGTGTACAGAAACAGGCTGCATTCTGTGGGCAGAGAGTACAGAGCAGGCCGGAAATCTTTTTCAGAGGAGGAAATTATGACAGGAATACAGAAAAAACAGCGTCTGCTGACCATGATATTTGGAGCTTTTGCGATCTTTTTTACCGGATATCCCCATGTATGGTCTATTTATCAGCCCTATGTGATGGAGCAGGCAGGCTGGAGTCAGGGACAGGCATCCATGTGTTTTTATCTGGCACTTAGCACCTTTGTATTTGGAAACATCGTAGGCGGAAGGATGCAGAATCGCTTTAAGGAAAAGACGATTGTATGGATCGGAGGCGGGATCTTTGCGGCAGGAATCCTGGCATCTGCATTTCTGATCGTTCCCACACCGCTTCCTATGTATCTGTCCTATGGAGTGATGCAGGGATTTGGACAGGGAATGATCTACACGGTGATCCTGGCAACCGTGCAGAGATGGTTCCCGGACCGTACTGGATTTGCTTCCGGTGTTGTGGTAACTGCCAACGGACTTTGTGGATTTTTCCTGGCGCCGCTGAGTCGAAAGCTGCTGGAAGCGGAAGGTGTGCAGAAAACCCTTCTGATCGTTGGCGTGGCCATCACGATTTCCTGGATCCTGTGCGGTATCTTTTTTCAGGCACCCGATAAGAGTCTAGTGAACGCAGGTGGCTCTGCGGCAAAGTCCGGGACACCGGAGATGAAGCAGTATACATCCGGAGAGATGATGAGAACAAAGAATTTTTATCTTCTTCTTGCGACCATGTTCTTTGGACTGATTTCTTATTTTATGGTTTCACCGGTATCCCAGACCTACCAGATCGACCTTGGAATCCCGTCTGCAGTGGCAGTCAGTGCCGTTATGCTTGGATCCATTGTCAATGCGGGAGCAAGACTGGTGCTTCCGACACTGGCAGATAAAGTGGGCAGGATCGTCTGCATCAAAGGAGTGCTGATCGTGGCAGTGATCGCTATGGGAGTTCTCGCTGTATCAAGATCCCTGGCAGTAACGGTTGCCGTTGTGCTGATGTACGGCTGCTATGGCGGCATCATGGGAAGCTTTCCGTCTCTGACAAGCTCCATTTTCGGAATGAAACACACCGGAGAAAATTACGGATTTGTTATGTTCGGTATCGTATTCGCAACCTTTGGCGCACCGGCGATCTCCGGTCTGGTGAGCAGCAATGGTTATGAGATGAACGTGGTATTTGGGATCGGAGCTGTTTTTGCAGTGATCGCATTTGTATGCCTGACTTTGCTTGGACGAAATCTTGTGAAAGAGCATGCTGAAAAATCTGTCGGAGCAAAGAAGGGTACAGCACAGGTACGCAAACCACAGGCAGAATAAATCTGAATGTAACTGGATGCAGAGCTGTGCCGGCTGCCGGATCAAAAACAGCTGACTGAGAATCTGAAAACAGAAAAACCTGGAAGAAATAAAATGCCTGTGGCTGAGTTCTTCCAGGTTTTTTTATAAGTTGCCGAAATCCGATATTTCTGCTAGGATAACGGAAGGATGAGAAGATCAGATATTGTTTTGCCTGTTTATGGATGCGAGTGTGTGAAATACTGCAAAAATAAGGAGTTGATGCATATGATCACCTGTCAGGATATACTGGAGCTGCAGCTGGACGGAGTGGAGCTGATCGCCGGGGAAAAAGGCCTCACAAGACCTGTCACATGGACCTATATGGTGCAGACCCGGCCTTTTGAGGAGCATATGAACCAGGGGAATTTTGCTCTGTGTGTGGCAGACTATGTCCGGTTTGACCTGGAAGAAGCCGGGAAAGCCATGGAAGAACTGTATGGGCTTGGAATTTCCGGCTTTGGGATCTCTATCACCGATGACAAGGAGCCCGTCCCGAAGGAGATGATCGACAAAGCAAATGAACTGAAGCTTCCGCTGTTTTACATCCGGTGGGAAGGAGCTTCTTTTGTGGATATTGCCCAGAGTGTGGGAAAGATCATCCTGGAATATGAAATGCAGAATAAACGGATGGGAGATTATCTTTACAATCTTTTGTTTGGCTATGATATTAATGATCGCTATATCGAAAAAATCTCCCAGCAGTTCGGGATCAATTTTACTACACCCTGCAGAGTCGGGATCATTGTGGCTGACCGGAAGTACGGTATCAATCTGGAGCAGGATGAGCATATCTACGAGTATTATGCCAATTATCTGAACCAGGAAGTCATGGCAATGGAAGGTAAGCCCATGTTCCTCCGGTTTCTCAACAAATTTGTCCTTCTTTTTGAGGCAAAAAAAGACAAAAGCATTGAACATGAGCTGGAGAAGGTTCTGCAGAAGATCGATGCCAGTCCGCAGTTTCACGGAACCATCCGAAGCACCTGTATCCTGGGCGGTATCTACACCAATCCGGCAGATTTCGGCACCAGCTATCAGGAGGCAAAGCGTCTGATCCCCAAAAAAGACATACTTCCAAATCCCAAGCACAAGAAAGTTTTAAGTGCAACAGCCATGGGGATCTATCAGTATCTGTTCAATAACGACAACCATGATGAGATCCTGAATTACTGCAATGAACGGCTGGGAAAGCTGGAGGAATATGATCATGCAAACGGAACGTTTCTCCTGGATACCCTGCTTGCCTATTACATGAACGGGTTCAGCGTCGGAAAAACGGCGAAGGAGCTTTTTATCCACAGAAATTCCCTGCAGTACCGGCTGAATAAGATCCAGGAGCTGATAGATTTTGAACTGGATGACTATATGGAATATCTGGATATAATAAACTGTATCCTGATCAAACAGCTGATGTTTTCCTGAAGATCAGGTTCATATATTTACAACACTGTGCAAAATGAACAGTTTGTTTGTGCAAAATGAAAGTTGACGAAAAGCTTCTCCTGAGTATAATGAAGTCTATCAAACAACAAAGGCGTTGAAGGAAATGAAAAATTTCTTTCAGCGCCCTTTTTGTTTACAGGCGAAAACGTTCAGGTCGACCAGTTAAATATGTTTTGTGCCAGCTATGTAGAAGAGGAGGAAACGAATATGAAAAAAAATCTTTTAGGCAAAATGGTGATCACAGGTATTATTTCCGCAGCAATGTTAGCATCTACAGCAGCTTCCACATGGGCAGCAGACAAATCCGATAAGGATGTGTTAAGGGTTGGTATGGAATGTGCATATGCACCGTTCAACTGGACCCAGGATACAGACACAACCCCGGACGGAAGCAAGGCAGAACCTATTTACGGCAGTGATTATTACGCATATGGCTACGATGTGGCAGTAGCCCAGAAGCTTGCAGATCAGCTTGGAATGAAGCTGGAGATTCACAAGGTTGAGTGGTCCTCCATCGGAATCTCCATGGATGCCGGCGATTATGACTGTATCATCGCAGGTATGGGAAAAACGGCAGAAAGAGAAAAATCATATGCTTTTACAGAACCATATTATTACAGAGATAACTGTATCGTAGTAAAGGCAGGCGGCAAATATGACGATGTCAAAGGCCTTTCCGATCTTGCAGGAACAGGCTGCAAGGTTACCACACAGCTTGGAACCGGATGGGTACCGCTTCTGGATCAGATCGACGGTGCAGAGCAGTCCGGAAACTATGAGACAACCTCCGAGTGCTTTATGGCAATCTCCAACGGAGTTGCAGATGTCTGCGTTGTAGATGTTCCTACAGCAGAATCAGCAGCACTGACAAACAAGGATCTGAAGATCATCAACCTGGATGAGAAGGATACCTTTAAAGATGATGATGAAATGGTCAATGTCTGCATCGCAACAAGAAAAGATGACACAGAGCTGAGAGATAAGCTGCAGGGTGCCATGGATGACATTGGCTGGAACGATAAAGAGAAAATGGATGAGCTGATGGATACTGTTCTGACACAGCAGCCGGCAGCGAACTAGTCCAAGTGAGGTGGAGATATGTTAGGCTTTTCAATTACAGATCCGTCCAATTCCCTGGAATGGATGATCTTTCTGGCAAAAAAATATTCCAGTATGTTTCTGGAAGGAACCTGGCTGACTCTCTATATAGCTGTAGCAGGAACCATTCTTGGTTTCCTGCTGGGCTATATCATCGGTATCATCCAGGATATCCGTATCAATGAAGGCGACAGCATTCTGAAAAAAGGAATTTTTAAAATCTTAAAGGCAATCTGCAGGATCTATGTGGAGGTTTTCCGAGATACGCCTATGATCGTTCAGGCAATGGTCCTGTATTATGGTATCCGTCAGGCAAATGTGAATATTACACCATTGTTTGCAGGTGTTATGGTAACGGTACTGAACACCGGAGCCTACATGGCAGAAACTGTCAGAGCCGGTATCGGTTCCATTGATATGGGACAGAGGGAAGGCGCCTGGGCCATGGGAATGTCACCTATGAAGACTATGATCTATGTAGTACTTCCGCAGGCCTTCAAAAACATCATCCCTGAGATGGCAAATACATTTCTTACAAATCTGAAAATGACTTCCGTTCTGAATGTTATCGCAGTTCAGGAGCTGTTTATGGCAGCGAAAACTGTAGGCGGAAATTATTATAAATATTTTGAATCCTATCTTGTTATTGCAGTGATCTATTTTGTACTCTGCTTTGTATTCAACCGTCTGTTTACATTCCTTGAAAAGAAGATGAAGAAAACAGAGAACTACGCACTGGCAGTGGAATATATGGAAAATCCGTAAGGAGGGAAAAATAATGGGTGATGCAATCATATCCGTTGAGGAATTAAGTAAAGCATTCGGGCAGCATGAGGTACTGCGAAAAATCGATTTCAACGTGGAGCCGGGCGAGATCATCTGTATCGTTGGTTCCTCCGGTTCCGGAAAATCCACTCTGCTTCGCTGTATCAACAAGCTGGAAACCCAGACCAGCGGAAAGATCCGCTATCATGGAAAAGAGATCGGAGCAGTCCAGAAGGAGATCAATGAATACCGGTCAAAGGTGGGCATGGTATTTCAGTCCTTTAATCTCTTTAACAACATGACTGTTCTCCAGAACTGTATGCTCTGTACAAGAAAAGTCCTTCATCTGTCAAAGGAAGAAGCCTTTGACCGGGCGATCACACATCTGAAGCAGGTAGGAATGGCACCGTTTATCAATGCAAATCCCACACAGCTTTCAGGTGGGCAGAAGCAGAGGGTTGCCATTGCAAGATCGCTCTGCATGAATCCGGAGGTCCTGCTTTTTGATGAACCTACATCAGCGCTGGACCCGGAGATGGTAGGAGAGGTTTTAAATGTTATGAAGGAGCTGGCGACCACAGGCCTTACCATGATCATTGTGACTCATGAGATGGCATTTGCCAGAGATGTTTCCACCAGGACGATTTTTATGGATCAGGGTTACATTGTGGAGGACGCACCTCCGGCAGAGCTGTTTAAAAATCCTAAAAATGCCCGTACCAGAGAATTTTTGAGCCGTTATCTGGCAGGATAGGAAGGAGTATAAAATGGAAAATTTTATTGTAACCTTTGCCAGAGGTTTTGGAACCGGCGGAAAGGAAATCGCCTCCATGCTGGCAAAAGATCTGGGGATCCACTGCTATGAAAACCGTATCCTGACACTGGCAAGCCAGATGAGCGGACTGGATGAAAAGCTCTTCCTGGATATCAATGAGCGTATCCGGAACAACGGAGGATTTACAGGATTTCTTAAAGGGCTGCCCAGATCCAGGCAGTACATTGCAAGAAATGAGAAATTTGTTTCCGATGACCGGCTGTTTGAGTATCAGTCACAGATCATCAGAAACCTGGCAGATCAGGAATCCTGCGTGATCGTTGGAAAATGCGCGGATTATGTCTTAAAGGGCAGAAAAAATGTGGTAAGTATCTATATCGAAGCACCGCGTGCTTTCTGTCTGGAGCGGACCATGCAGAGGATGAAGGTATCCGCAGATGTGGCAGCAGCCACCATTGAGAACACAGATAAGTACAGAGCGGACTATTATAAATATTATACAAAAGGAAATTACTGGACCAATCCCGTCAATTACGATATGACGCTGAACAGTGAAAAAGTCGGAATTACAGGATGCGTAAAGATGATCGAAGAATATCTGGTGATGAAGGGTCTGATCACAAGGGAACAGATCTTATCAGAACAGATCACAAAAGGGGAGGAAAAGAAATGAAGCTGGAAGAAACAGGACTGACATTTGAGGATATCAAGGAAAAAGTAAACAAATACATGATCGAGACCTATGAGAGAATGGATTTTCTGGCAGAAAGTGCAAAAGACCAGTATATCTACAATGAGAAGGGCGAAAAATATCTGGATTTTTATGCAGGTATCGCAGTAAACTCCGCAGGAAGCTGCAATGAAAAGGTGGTAAAAGCGGTTGTAGACCAGGCGCAGACACTGATGCATACCTTCAACTATCCGTACACCATTCCCCAGGCACTTCTTGCTGAAAAGGTCTGCACAACCATCGGAATGGATAAGATCTTTTTCCAGAACTCCGGTACAGAGGCAAACGAGGCCATGATCAAAATGGCAAGAAAATACGGAATCGAAAAATATGGTCCGAACCGTTATCATATCGTAACTGCAAAAATGGGATTCCATGGAAGGACCTTTGGTGCCATGTCCGCCACCGGACAGCCGGGAAACGGATGCCAGGTCGGCTTCGGTCCCATGACCTACGGATTTTCCTATGCACCGTACAATGATCTTCAGGCTTTTAAAGATGCCTGCACGGAAAATACCATTGCCATCATGATAGAGCCTGTACAGGGCGAGGGCGGTGTCCATCCGGCAACCATGGAATTTATGAAGGGACTCCGGGAATTCTGTGATGAGAACGATATGCTCCTTCTTATTGATGAGGTCCAGACAGGCTGGTGCAGAACCGGTAATGTGATGAGCTATATGCATTACGGGATCAAACCGGATATCGTGTCCATGGCAAAAGCACTTGGAGGAGGTATGCCGATCGGTGCGATCTGTGCTACAGAGGAAGTGGCAAAAGCTTTCACACCTGGTTCTCACGGAACAACCTTCGGCGGACATCCGGTTTCCTGTGCTGCAGCATTGGCCGAGGTTGGTGTACTTCTTGACAGAGATCTGGCTGGCAATGCGGCAAAAATGGGCACCTATTTTATGGAAAAGCTTGCAAAGATCCCTCATATAAAAGAGGTTCGTGGTCAGGGTCTTCTGGTAGGCGTGGAGTTTGATGATACTATTTCCGGTGTGGATGTAAAGCATGGCTGTCTGGACAGACATCTCCTGATCACGGCCATCGGAGCACATACCATCCGTATGGTACCGCCGCTGATCATTACAGAGGAAGACTGTGATCAGGCGGCTGCCATCATTGAAGAGACAGTAAAAGCACTTTCAGAATAAGCGGAGGAGACGAACAGCATGAAAAGATTTACATTTTCCGTACCGCAGAATATTCTTTTTGGTGAAGGTGTATTAAAGGAGCTTCCCGGGGCAGCCGGGAAGCTTGGCGGAAAACATGGCTTTATCATTTCCGGCCCCACACTGAACAGACTTGGCGTAGTGGGGCAGTGTGAAGAAATCCTTACACAGGCAGGCATTGCAGTCAGCACCTTTTGTGATACAGAAGGAAATCCATCGGTGGAGACTGTGGAACGTGCAGCAGAAGCGTTCCAGGCAAGCGGAGCGGATTTTATTGTTGCTCTTGGCGGCGGTTCCCCGATGGATGTGGCAAAAGCCGTAGGCGTTGTGGCGAAATACGGCGGCAGCATCACAGAATATGAAGGTGCAGACAAGGTTCCGGGGGAGATCATCCCGCTGATCGCCATTCCTACAACTGCCGGAACCGGTTCAGAGGTTACGGCTTTTTCTGTTATTACCGATCACGAACGAAATTACAAGCTTACAGTATTTTCCTATAAGCTGATCCCGGCTTATGCACTTCTGGATCCGTTGCTTCTCACCTCCGCACCGGCTTCCGTGGCAGCTGCCTGCGGGATCGATGCACTGATCCATGCAGAGGAATCTTACGTTTCTCTGGACGCATCTCCATTTTCCGAGGCAATGAGCGAAAAAGCAATGGAGCTGATCGGGCGGAGCATCCGCACCTACGTGGCAGACCGCAGCAATCTGGAAGCAGCCTCCGATATGCTGGCAGGCTCTCTGTTTGCCGGGATTGCTTTTTCCTGGGCAAGACTTGGAAATATCCATGCCATGAGCCATCCGGTCAGTGCTTTTTTCAATGTGCCTCACGGTGTTGCAAACGGAATCCTGTTTCCGTATATCGTGAAATATAACGAAGAGGCAGCCTTCGGAAAATATCAGAAGATCTATAATTATATTTCCACGGAAGAGAAATGTGAGTCTGAGTTTTCAAAAGGAATGCTGGAGCAGGCAGTCCGTGAGCTGAATACACAGGTTGGGATCCCTGCGAAATTATCGGATGCAGGGGTTACGGATGAGTATTTTGCGCAGATGACAGAGGATGCCATGAAAAGCGGAAACATTGCGATAAATCCTCAGAAAACCGTTCGGGAGGATATCCTGGCACTGTATAAAGAGGCACTGTAGGAAGGTTCCGCTTCATCATGGAATAGAAGATTTTACGATAATTTTATACAAAAATCATAATAATGAGATAGTACCGAAAAAATAAGCATGCTGACCATATTTTCTGAAAAAGGGACAGAAGTCAGAAAAGGAGCGCATGCATATATGATAAAAACCTATGTGATAGATACGAATGTACTGATCCAGGCTCCATATGCATTGGAGTGTTTTGAGGACAATAATCTGGTACTTCCGCTGGTGGTGCTGGAAGAACTGGATGGACTTAAAAAGGCAGAGGGCGAAAAAGGAATCAATGCAAGAGCCGCAGTCCGAAAGCTGGAATGGTACAGGCAGAAGGGTGATCTGTTACAGGGAGTAGCACTTTCCGGCGGTGGTATTCTTCGTATTGAAAAAAATTTTGTACACGTAGAGCTGCCGCCGGATCTTCCGGATGACAAACCGGATAACAGGATCCTGAAGGTATGCAGAGGTCTTGCGGAAACAGATGAGCAGGTTATTCTGGTGACAAAGGATATCGTACTTCGTCTGAAGGCACAGATCATGGGAATTCAGGCAGAGGATTTTGAGCGTGAGCAGATCTCAGATGATGATGCACAGTATACCGGTCGTACAGAAGTATACATTCCGGAAGATAAGGTCAAGGAGTTCAAGAAAAAAGGAATTTCTCTTGAAGAGGTTTATCAGAGTGACGAGGAAGGAAATCATACCATACCGGAATTTCATGAGAATGAATTTGTGATACTGAAGCCGGATCAGTCTACAAAAAAGACACTTCTTGGAAGAGTATCCTCAGGAAAGATAGTCCAGCTTGTTTACAAAAAAAGCAAGCCCTATGGAATATCACCGAGAAATGTCGGACAATATTTTATGCAGGAAGCCCTTATGACAGATGCAAAAGAAGCTCCCCTTGTTATCATCAAAGGAATGGCGGGAACCGCGAAAACATTTTATTCGCTTGCTGTTGGAATGGAAAAGGTATATAACAATCCGGCACAGGAATATCGCCGTGTGATCGTATGCAGACCCAACGCACAGTTTGACGATGATATAGGATTTCTGCCGGGCGATGAAAAGGAAAAAATAGCACCTTTGATGAGACCGGTGATCGATAATCTGGAACAGATCCTTGATTCGGATGAAAAGAAGAGATATGAAGATGAAGACGAGCTGAGTGATAAGATAGCGGAGATTTTTGAACGTGGAATCATTCAGACGGAAGCATTGAATTTCATCAGAGGAAGGTCTATTGCGAAGACATATCTGATCATTGATGAAGCTCAGAATATGACACCAAATCAGGTAAAGGGCATTATCACAAGAGCAGGCCAGGGAACGAAGATCATACTGCTGGGAGATCCGCAGCAGATCGACAGGCCCTTTCTGGATGAAAGGACAAATGGTTTAAGCTATGCGGCGAAACATATGGTGGATAGTCCTCTTTGCTGGCAGATCACATTGTCAGCTGAAGAATGCGAGAGATCATCGCTGGCAATGGACGCAATAAAGAGACTCTGACTATATGGCTAAGAAGCATAAGCAGAGTGGGAATATCTGCACGAAACACGTAGGGAGAGTAAAAAAACTTGAAGTATAAGGATGTAGCGAATAATAAGGAAATCAATGCATATCTGAAAAAGGGAAATTCAAACCTGGGACAGCTTGGATTTACAGATCATTCACAGGCACATTGTGTTCAGGTAGCACATCAGGCCGGGAAGATCCTGAAAAGACTAGGCTATCCGGAGCATGAGATCGAGCTTGCAAAAATCGCCGGATATATGCATGATATCGGAAATGCGATTAACAGAAACCATCATGCGGAATACGGTGCCCTTCTTGCAAATGATCTGCTGAAGGATACCAACATGTCTCTTGAGGACAGAGTAACTGTCATAGCTGCAATCGGAAATCACGATGAATCAACAGGAAGCCCGGAAGATGTTATATCAGCAGCACTTATCATTGCGGACAAAACTGATGTCAGAAGAAGCCGTGTACGCCAGAAGGAAAGATCTGCGTTTGATATTCACGATCGTGTGAATTATGCTGTGACAGATTCGAAGCTTAAGATTGATGAAGAAAAATCTGTGATCGCACTGAACCTTCAGATCGATGAAAATATCTGTTCCATGTATGACTATTTTGAGATTTTTCTTGATCGGATGATGTTCTGCAGAAAATCAGCAGAAATTTTGGGAACAACCTTCAAGCTGACTGTAAACGGACGAAAAGTACTTTGAACAGAGTAGCTTTCGGGAAAATCCGGACCAATATGATGGTAATGAGCTGGCAATTATAGAGAAGAAAGAAGAATCCCCTGGATACGGAAAATTATCCGCGTTCAGGGGAATTTTTATGGTGTGAAAATTATATTATCCAATGCGTCGTAAAACCCTTTGCTTCAGCTATGGGGATATAAGACGCGTCCATCGAATTTATGCAAGTAATTGAAGATGGACAAAATAGTAATTGTATCAACTAATAAACTATAGTATAATACAAATATGAACACAACATATAAATCAAACAACAATGTCGTCTATTCCTGTAAATACCATGTAGTATGGTGTCCAAAGTATAGACGAAAAGTATTAATTAATGGTGTGGACGTCCGGCTGAAGGAGCTGCTCACAGAGTATGCTGCAAATCTTTCTGTAGACATTCTGGAAATGGAGATCATGCCAGACCATGTTCATATGCTTTTGGAAGTAGATCCTCAGTTTGGCATCCACAAAGCTGTAAAGTCATTTAAAGGCTATACGTCCAGAATTTTAAGACAGGAATTTCCCTATCTTAAAACGAAAATGCCGACTCTCTGGACAAACAGCTATTTTGTATCGACGGTGGGCGGTGCTCCGCTGGAAACAGTAGAACAGTATATTGAAAACCAGAAAACATCGCAGAGACAAAAGGATAAGATGGGATAATGCAAAAAGGAATTAAATTCAGGATCTACCCGAACAGAGAACAGAAAAACTTCATCCATCAGACCCTGGGATGCTGCCGGTTCATCTACAACCGGGGACTTGCCATGCGTAAGGAAGGCTATGAAAATGGGGAAAAGATCGGCTATTCCCAGACTTCCGCCATGCTGACTGAATTGAAAAAGCAAGAGGAGTTTGCCTTTCTGAAAGCAGCAGATTCCATTGCATTACAGCAGTCTTTGCGGGATCTCGACCGGGGATTTGTGAATTTCTTTCAGAAACGGGCTTCCTATCCAACCTTCAAAAGTAAACATAACCGGTTCCAGTCATACAGAACGGTAAATCAAAAAGATAATATTCGTATTGTGGGAAGATATATCAAACTTCCGAAACTTGGATTTGTTAAAATACGGCAGTCGATGGAAGTGGAAAAGATTAATCACGTGATCATTGAGCACACACCGGCTGGAAAATATTTTGCGGTTTTAAATGTTGATTTTGAACCGGAACCACGCTCAAATGCTGGCGGAACGATAGGGATTGATGTCGGAATCAAAGCGTTCTACTCCGACAGTAATGGAAATACGGTATCAAATCCCAGATATCTGGAACGCTCAATGCGAAAACTCATAAGAGAACAGCGCAGGCTTTCCCGAAAACAAAAAGATTCCCATAACCGCGAGAAGCAGCGGATCAGGGTGGCAAGAGTGTATGAGAAAGTAACCAATCAGCGGAATGATTTCCTGCAGAAACAGTCAACGATGCTGGTGCGTGAAAACCAAACCATCTGTATTGAAGATCTGAATGTTAAGGGGATGATCCGGAATCATAAACTGTCAAAATCGATAGCGAGTGTTTCCTGGGCAAAATTTTTTGAAATGCTGGAATATAAAGCTGGCTGGTATGGAAATGAAATTCACAGAGTACCAACGATGTATCCGAGCAGTCAGACCTGCAGCTGTTGTGGCAACAGAAATCCACGGATAAAAAATCTGGGCATTCGTATCTGGGAGTGTCCCAAATGCCATGCGGTTCATGACCGGGATACGAATGCAAGTATCAATATTCTGAAAAAAGGACTGCAGATGCAGTCTGCATAAAGATAAAAACTGTACCGTAGGGCATACGGGAACAGTATAAATATAGCTTGTGGACACTGTGTAAGACATTGCAGTACCGTAAGGTGTTTGCCAATGCAGTAGTGGGAGAAGCAAGAATCCCCCTGCTTTAGCTGTGGGGAGTGTCAATTTGATCTGTCGTTTGAAGAAACCGTGAGACGACATAATACAAGAAACAGAGAATTTGGTGAAAAAGATATGCGCAGATGGTGGAGAGAAAAAGATTTTTCTTCAGTTCTCAGGGAACAGGCTATTACCTGCGAAATGGATACAGACAGTATTGTTGAGAAAATATACTCGGATTTGAACGCAGATCGCAAAGCGATTGCGTTCATGAGCATATAAAGTAAATGTAATACAAACATGTTCAGACTGGCAGCATGATTGCGATCACGCTGCCTTTTTTGCTGCTTTCCAGTACTTTTACCTGTCCGTTATGCTGTCTGACAATTTCACTGACAAGTGCAAGTCCCAGGCCGGCACCTCCCATAGCACGGCTTCTTGATTTGTCCACACGGAAGAACGGGGTGAAGATTTTTTCCTGATATTCAGGAGGAATGCCGATTCCGGTGTCGGAGACTTCAAGAAAGACGTAATTGACAGAGGTGGATGTATCTGTTATTTCTTCGGAAGGATGGATATTTACGGTTACTTTTCCACCGGAGTGATTGTATTTGATCGCATTTTCCACAAGATTGTACACAGCGCGATACAGCAGCAGATAGCTTCCGGTAATAATGCAGTCCCCCTCCTGCTGGATCAGTTCAACATCCTTCTGTTCCGCTACAGAAGCCAGGTCGCAGAAAACCTCATCCGTCAGTGCTGCCAGAGAGATCCTTTCGGAACGTTCAACAGTCTGTACACCGGTCATATCCAGGAGGATTTCAGCCAGATGGGAAAGTCGCCCGGTCTGTTCCTGGAGCATGGCAAAAATCTCCTGATAATCTTTTAAAGCAGGTGCTTCCCTGCGGGCAAAAACATCCAGATTTGTCTGGATAACGGCAAGAGGAGTCCTCAGCTCATGGGCTGCATTGGCAGAAAATTGCTTCTGGGCAGTAAAAGCCTCATCCAGGCGTGCGAGCATTTTGTTAAATGAAATTGTCAGGCGGGAAATCTCGTCATTGGTAGCAGGAACTTCCAGAGCCTCTGAAAGGTTCTGGACCTCTATTTTGTTTACCTCCTGGCTGAGTCTGCGCAGGGGAAGTAATGCCTGACGGCTGATAAAATAAGTGCAGATGCTGCTGAGAAGGATGATGATCCCTGTTACCATGAGTCCTTTGGTGAGAAAAAGTTTTTTGGTTAACTGCAGCTGATCGGAAAGCTCCGGAAATAAGACGGAGGGATTCATATTAAAGGTGATGGGAGCAGAATCTGTGTTATCGATCCGTATCATGTAATCTCCCAGATCCTCCATTCCGGCAACTGCAGACTGGCTGATAAAAAAATACATCAGAATGCAGGTGACTGTCATAAGCAGTGCGGTGATCAGTGTCAGACGCCATTGAAGAGATAGCTTTCCTGTTATTTTTTTCATTTTCATTGTATATCCTCCGTTAAAATGTAACCCTGACCAATCTTATTCTGTATCGGATCAAAGCCGAGAGCTGTGCGCAGCTTTTTTCGAAGAGAAGAAATGTGGACACGAATGGAATTGCTGAGACTGTTGACGCTTCCGTCCCAGATATGCTCGATCATTTCTTCCGGGCTTATGATACGGTTCTGATGAAGAAGGAAATATTCCAGAAGAGAACTTTCCTTTCGGGTCAGAGAAAGAGGAAGACCATCGATGCTGGCCTTTCTTGTACGGGTATCAAAGCTGATACGTCCGCATTGCAGACATACATCCTGCTGGATAAATTTCCTTCGTGTCAGACTTCGGATCCGTGCCTCCAGCTCTTCAAAATGAAAAGGCTTTGTGAGATAGTCATTGGCACCGAGATCAAGCCCTTCAACCTTGTCCTGGATCTGTCCTCTGGCAGAGAGGATCAAAACGGGAGTGGAAGTATCGGATTCCCGAAACTGGCGCAGGATTTCCAGACCATCAACGCCTGGAAGATTCAGATCAAGAAGGATGAGATCATAATTTTCCACCAGACATAATTCCAGTCCTTCATCCCCGTCAAAACATGTGTCCGCTTCATAGCCATCCATACGAAGTCCCTCCGCAATAGACTGGCAGAGCTGCTTTTCATCTTCGATTATCAATATATGCATAATAAATCCTCCTAAAAAACAGTTGATTTTGCCTTGTTATCTATAATATCATGTATAGCATAAAATTCCTGTAAATTTTTTTGTTTCTTAACAGAGATTTTATACAGGGGATGATATAGTAAGGCTACAGAGAGCAAGATTTACATGTAAAATATATGCTGGTTCCGGATATGGGCCGGTGATATCAGAAGGGAGAATATAAACAATGAAATTCAGAACACAGAAAATAACAGCACTTATGGCAGCAGCGGTATTAGGAATATCTGCATTAGGAAGTGTGACGGTAACAGCGGCAGAAAGCACGGAAACAGCAGAGATCGGAGAGGCAATGGCGGTGGATGGAGAGGCAGTTTCATCAGATCTGGTAGCAGGTACATTTAAGCCTTCCGACGTAACCTGCAAGGCACAGGATTCTTATGAATATCCGTTTCTGGGACTGAAGCTTTCACTTTCGAAGGAGCTGTTAAAGCAGATCAAGGACCAGAGCATTGCAATGCTTACTACGGAAGATTTTGAGAATCAGACCAATGCAGTGACATATGCCTATGTAAGCTGGAGCAAAATGACAGAGGAACAGAAAAACGCCGAAATACAGAAGATGGGAACAGGATATGACGACTGGGTGGCAGGTCTGGACAGAATTGGTACAATTGGCGTTTATGACGAAGCTTCACAGAAAAAGCTGGATGAGATCACTGGCTGTACAGAGCATAAAGAGCTTGGAAGCAGCAGTGACGGGAAATACAAATATTATCTGAGCACCAACAAAGATGCAGATGAAAAGCTGACAAAGGAGCTGGAAAAGATCAAAACCGATATTACGGAAATGACACCGTATCAGAATATTTCCGTGTTTGACCAGCCACAGGATACCAGCAGCAACCCGGAGGATGTAAAATCTGTAGGAAAATTTGAAACAACAGGAATAGATGGAAAAACATATACAGAAAAAGTATTCAGTGACTATGACCTGACGCTGGTAAATATTTTTACAACCTGGTGCTCACCATGTGTAAAAGAAATTCCGGAACTTCAGGAGCTCTATAAAGAAATGAAAGATAAAGGCGTCGGAGTAGCAGGCGTGGTGCTTGATACTACAGATGAAAAGGGAAATCAGGACGAGGAGGCAGTAAAAAAAGCAGGCATTCTTCAGGAAAAAACAAAAGCAGAGTATCCGTTCCTGATACCGGATACTACTATGATGAACGGCCGTCTGCAGGGGATTTCCGCATTTCCTGAAACATTTTTTGTTGACAAAGATGGAAACATTGTAGGCGATACCTATACAGGAAGCCATACACTGGACGAATGGAAGGAAATCGTGGAAAAAGAGCTTAAAAACGTTTCAAAGTAGAAGATGATCATTACGGAGAGTGAAAAAATGATTCGGAAAATAACAGAATCCAGGTGGATCGGACCAGCTCTGGCGTTTTTGGGGATTTTACTGATGATATTGGGAATCTGCAGAGGTGAGGCATCTGTAGTTTTTACAAAAGCGATCAACATCTGTATGGAGTGTATTGGCATTGGATAATAAGAAGATGAAAATAAATGAATGGCCGCGGCATGGGATCCAGGCATTGTGGGCGGCCCTTACAAACAGTCACATATCAGGGTTTATAACTGGAAAGATCTATACCGGAAAACTGAAAAATGTCTGTGTTCCGGGGCTGAACTGTTATTCCTGCCCCGGGGCAAGAGGGGCCTGTCCCATTGGTTCCCTTCAGGCTGTGATCGGAAGCTGGAACTTCAAGATGGCATATTATGTAGCTGGATTTCTGATCTTTATGGGAGCGTTGCTTGGAAGACTGGTGTGCGGATTTCTCTGCCCCTTTGGACTGATCCAGGATCTGTTGAACAAGATTCCTTTTCCAAAGAAGATCCGGACATTTCGTGGGGATAAGCTTCTGCGAAAACTGAAATATGTGATCTTTCTTGTATTTGTGATCATACTTCCCATGTTTGTAGTAGATATCATGGGGCAGGGAGCACCGTATTTCTGCAAGCTGATCTGCCCGGCAGGAACGCTGGAGGGAGGTATCCCTCTGGTGCTGCTGAACAAATCCATGCGAAGTGCAGTAGGCTGGCTGTACATGTGGAAAAATACAATCCTGGTGATCACCATTATCTTATCAATTATGATATACCGGCCATTCTGTAAGTATATCTGCCCGTTGGGAGCTTTTTATTCGGTATTTAATAAAGTTTCCGTTTTTCGTTACAGAGTAGATAAAGAAAAATGTGTTCACTGCGGAAAATGCAGAAATATCTGCCAGATGGAGGTCGATCCGACGGAAAATCCAAACAGTACAGAATGCATCCGATGTGGAAGATGTAAAAAGATATGTCCGACACAGGCGATCCGGTGTGGGTTTGCAGGCAAAAATCAGACCTGATTTACGTTAATTGACGAAAAACAGAATTTTCCTTATAACATTCAGTATCTGATGAATAGTACGGAAAACTGAAATGATTCAGAAAATTAGACTCAGTTCACTTTAAAAGTGAAAAAAATAATTTGATAATTTCTTGACAAGTACTAATAAATATGTTAATATTCAATCATCAAATTAATAAAGTCTTCGGTGACTGACGGAGTTGTGGGATAACCACGAGGGAGCCGGAGATTCGATGAGTCGACCGTCTGGGCAGTATTTGAAAAAATTCAGATACTGCTCTTTTTTATGGGATAAAAGATGCAGACGGTTGCAGCGGAGAAAGGAGAACATTATGGGATTTAAAAGTGACATCGAGATTGCACAGGAGTGCACAATGGAGCCAATTACCAAGATTGCAGAGAAAGCAGGTATTGATGACAAATATCTGGAGCAGTATGGTAAATACAAAGCAAAGATCGACTATAATCTCCTGAAAGAAACAGACAAAAAAGACGGCAAACTGATTCTTGTGACAGCTATCAACCCGACACCGGCCGGGGAAGGAAAAACAACTACAACGGTAGGTCTTGCAGATGGAATGCAGAGACTTGGAAAAAATGTTATGGTAGCTCTTCGTGAGCCATCCCTTGGACCGGTATTCGGTGTCAAAGGTGGTGCGGCAGGCGGCGGCTATGCACAGGTAGTTCCGATGGAGGATATCAACCTTCATTTTACCGGTGATTTCCATGCGATCGGTGCGGCAAACAACCTTCTTGCAGCAATGATCGACAACCATATCTTCCAGGGTAATGAGCTGAACATCGACCCGAGAAAGATCACCTGGAGACGCTGCGTGGATATGAACGACCGTCAGCTTCGTAATGTAGTAGACGGGCTTGGCGGAAGAACAAACGGTATGCCGCGTGAGGACGGTTACGACATCACCGTAGCATCGGAGATCATGGCAGTTCTCTGTCTGGCAAGTGATATCAAAGATCTGAAGGAGAGACTTTCCAGAATCATCATCGGATATACTTACGGCAAGGTTGCTGAGCAGAAACCGGTAACAGCAGGAGATCTCCACGCAGAGGGTGCTATGACAGCACTTCTGAAGGATGCCCTGAAACCAAACCTTGTTCAGACACTGGAGCATGTTCCGGCAATCGTTCATGGCGGACCATTCGCAAATATCGCTCACGGATGTAACTCCGTAACCGCTACAAAGATGGCTATGAAGCTTGCTGATTATGCCATCACAGAGGCTGGATTCGGTGCTGACCTTGGAGCAGAGAAATTCCTGGATATCAAGTGCCGTATGGCAGGTCTTACACCAAGTGCCGTTGTTATCGTAGCAACCGTACGTGCCCTGAAATACAACGGTGGCGTTGCAAAAGCAGATCTTAACAATGAGAACCTTGAGGCTCTTGAAAAAGGTATCCCGAACCTTCTGAAACATGTAAGCAATATCAAAAATGTATACAAACTCCCATGTGTGGTAGCTATCAACGCATTCCCGACCGATACCAAGGCAGAGCTTGATTTTGTAGAAGCAAAATGTAAAGAGCTTGGCGTAAACGTAGCACTTTCCGAGGTATGGGCAAAAGGCGGCGAAGGCGGAATCAAGCTTGCTGAGGAAGTTCTCCGTCTGGTTGAAGAGCCGAATGATTTCACATATGCTTATGAGCTGGAAGGCTCCATTGAGGATAAACTGAACCAGATCGTACAGAAGGTTTATGGCGGAAAGAGAGTGGTTCTTACAGCGAATGCTCAGAAGCAGGCAAAACAGCTGGAAGCTCTCGGATTTGGCAACTGCCCGATCTGTGTAGCCAAGACACAGTACAGCTTAACAGACGACCAGACAAAACTTGGTGCTCCGACAGACTTTGAGGTAACCGTAAGAAATCTTAAGATCTCCGCAGGCGCAGGCTTCATCGTAGCACTCACCGGCGAGATCATGACCATGCCAGGTCTTCCAAAAGTGCCGGCTGCAACCAAGATTGACGTAGATGAGAGCGGTAAGATCACAGGACTGTTCTGATATTATAAAGTATAAAAATTTTTTGAGGGGAATTCAGATAGAGACCTCCTCCGGCAGCAAAACCGGAGGAGGTTTTTTGCGTAAAAAAGAGAAAAAAACCTATAATCGAACAAATTTTCTGGTATAATAAGAAAAGAAAACACTCCGGAGGTGTATCCATGGATAAAAAAGAAGATCATATCTATATAGCCATCGATCTGAAATCATTCTACGCTTCCGTGGAATGTCAGGAGCGGAACTTAAATCCACTTACCACCAATCTTGTTGTGGCAGACAGGGAACGAACCGAAAAAACCATCTGCCTGGCAGTTTCCCCTTCTTTGAAGGCCTATGGAATACCAGGAAGAGCGAGACTTTTTGAAGTGGTCCAGCGTGTAAAAGAAGTCAATCAGGCACGTGTCACAAAAGCACCAAGAAGATGTTTTACCGGAGAATCCTGGTCTTCGGATGAACTGAAAGCGCATCCGGAACTGGCCGTTTCCTATGTGACAGCACCGCCGAGAATGGCGTTGTACATGGACTACAGCACCCGGATCTATAACGTTTACCTCCGTTATCTGGCACCGGAGGACATGCATGTCTATTCTATAGATGAGGTGTTTATGGACGTCACCCATTATCTTGGAATGTATCAGATGACAGCCAGAGAGCTTGCTGCAAAAATGATCTCCGATGTAATGAAAGAGACCGGGATCACGGCAACTGCCGGAATCGGAACCAATCTTTATCTGTGTAAGATTGCCATGGACATCGGGGCCAAACATGTAACACCAGACGAAAATGGTGTGCGTATCGCAGAACTGACGGAGCAGTCCTACCGGGAACTTTTATGGGATCACAGGCCGCTGACAGATTTCTGGCGGGTAGGCACAGGAATCAGGAAGAAGCTGGAAGAAGTAGGACTTTACACGATGGGAGACATTGCCAGATGCTCTTTGGGCGGTGTGCGTGATTACTATAATGAAGATCTTCTTTATAAAATATTCGGCATCAACGCGGAACTTCTGATTGATCATGCATGGGGATACGAACCGGTGACCATGGATCTGATCAAAGCCTACAAACCGGAAACAAACAGCATCGGTTCCGGTCAGGTACTGCACTGTCCCAGTGATTTTGAACAGGCGAAACTGATCGTACGTGAAATGACAGACATGCTGGTTCTTCAGCTTGTGGAAAAAAGGCTGGTAACCAGTCAGATAGTCCTTACCATAGGCTACGATATTGACAATCTGAAATCTTCCTCCGGCAGGAAAAAATATCAGGGCGAAATAAAAACAGACCGTTATGGAAGAAAAATTCCCAAACATGGTCACGGAACTGTAAATTTGGACAATCCAACCTCATCCACATCAACGATCATGAAGGCAGTCCTTGACCTGTATGAGCGTATCACGGATAAAACACTTCTGATCCGGCGTGTCTATATCACAGCCAATCAGCTCACAGATGAAAAACTGGCAGCGGCAGAGCCCGTATATCAGCAGATGAATCTGTTCACGGATTACCTTAAATCAGAAGTGTCAGAGGCAGAACAGAAAGCAGAAAAAGAAAAACAGGAAAAAGAGCGAAAGCTCCAAGAAGCTATGCTTTCCGTAAAAAAGAAATTCGGAAAAAATGCCATACTGAAAGGCAGCAGCTTACAGGAAGGTTCCACAACCATAGAGCGGAACAACCAGATCGGAGGTCACAGAGCATAAATGGAAAAGAAACCAAAAGGCAAATACCAGGACATCATAAACCTGCCTCACCATGTTTCAAAAACACACCCACAGATGCCCCTCTATGACCGAGCTGCACAGTTTTCCCCCTTTGCAGCCCTTACCGGCTATGAAGACGCAATCCGGGAAACAGCCAGACTCACCGATAACTGGGTACAGCTTTCCGAAGACAAAAAGCAGGAACTGGATGAAAAACTCCGGCAGCTGATAGCCGACAGGGAGAGAACAGAGTCCGTCACCATCATCTATTTCCAGCCGGATGACCGGAAAGAGGGAGGCTCCTATGTAACCGTCACCGGGCAGATAAAAAAGATTGACGACTGCAGCCAGAAAATCTTTCTGACAGATGGAACGAAGATTGACCTGGGAAGAATTGTGGATATAAAATAAAAAATGCTTCGGAGGAACAACAATGGGAAAAATACTGGATGAGGATCTGATCTACGAAATACTATCCGTGGTGGAAGAAATACCGGCAGGAAAAGTGGCTTCCTACGGGCAGATTGCACGTCTCATCGGCTGGGATAAAAATTCGAGGCTTGTAGGAAAAGTTTTAAGCATGGCAGAATTTTATGGGAAATATCCCTGCCACAGAGTTGTGAATCATGCAGGCCGTACTGCACCAGGATGGAGAGAACAGAGGGAACTTCTGGAAGACGAAGGTGTGGAATTTAAAGCAAATGGATGCGTGGATATGAAAAGGTACCAGTGGGAGGAATAGAACTTTATGAATTGTAAAGATATGATGCAGATTCCGGAGCTTACAGAGGTTCTGAAGCTGAAAGCAGGAAAAAACGGTTTGGAGCAATCTGTTCGATGGATTTATTTTGCAGACTGTCTGCAATGTGTAAAAAGTGAATATAAGATCGAAAACTACATCCACGGAGACGAATTTGTAGTTCTGACCAATCCCAGTGTTACGGATGACAGTCGGAAGCTGATGGAGATGATCCGGCAGATGTATGGGCATGGAATTACGGCTCTTGGAATTAATGAAGGCCAGATATCAGAGGAACTGATGCAGTACTGTGAAGAGAAAGCGTTGCCTCTTTTTGAGCTTCCGGAGAAATATCCTCTGATCGATCTGTCTCAGATCATCTGCCGCAGGCTTGTTCTGGAAGAAAATGACCGAAATGCCGCAGAGCAGCTGTTTTCCTCTATTCTGGATGCAGAACATTTAAGCCGGGAGCGTGTGATGGCACAGGCCAGATATCTGAATATTGATCTGGAGGGAAGTTTTTTTGTAGCGGAATTTGCGTTTGCGTCCGGAAACATAGAAAGCGGATGGGAGAACGAGGATTCCCTGACAACCGGACGGAATGTGAAACGTATGATCTGTACTGAGTTTTCCAGTTACATAAAACAGGATATCCTTATCCTTCCACAGGCAGGCTCCATCCTTGCACTGCTTCCGGACAGAGAAGCGGAGGATAGCAATATAAAAGAAATTTTCGCCAGGATCGTGGACCGAACACAGCGGGAATATGGAATAGAGCTTCGGATCGGAGCCGGAAACAGTAGGGCGTATCTGGATGAGGTAAAAGACAGCCGGAACGAAGCTTCCTCAGCACTTCGGGCAGCAGAAGTTTCCGGATTGAAGGGGCAGATATTTTTTTACAGGGATCAGGGAATCTATACATTACTTTCCCATGTGGACGATTCCAGAATCCTGGATACTTATATGGAAGAAAAAATCGGAAAGCTGCTGCAGGCAGATGAACTGAACGATGGAAACTTAAGTGAAACACTGGAAAATTATCTGAACTGCAGCTGCAATGCCAAAAAGACGGCAGAAGAGATGTTTCTTCACAGGAATACCTTAAATTACAGGTTGAAAAAGATCCGGGAGATCCTGGGATGCGATCTTGAAAACCTGGATACCTGCCTGGAGCTGAAGATGGCGTTTATGATCAGGCGATATCGGTATCGCAGATAATAGAAATTGTGCACTGTGCACAAAAGACATACAACACCAGGCCTATTGATTTCGTACCGGAAAATGCTATAATCTACCTAAATCAAAAAACAAAATAACACAGCAGATAAACGACAAAGGCGTCGGATGATAACACATCCGGCGCCTGTTTTTTTGCTTCCGGAGAGAACTCCGAGAGGAGTCCGGCAGGCAGAAAAACCGTGACCAGATAAAGGAGGAGAATATTATGACAACAGCAGAATTAGCAACCGCATTACCGGAGATTGTAACAGAGCAGGTTCCAGGACCGAAATCAAAAGAACTTCTTGACAGAAGAGACGCAGCAATCCCGAAAGCACTTTGCGGAAAAACATATCCGATCTGTATCAAACAGGGATCAGGAGCCATGTTTGAAGATATGGATGGAAATAAATTCCTTGACTGGGTCGGCGGTGTTGGCGTCCTGAATATCGGATATTCCCATCCGGAAGTTATTGAGGCAGTAAAGAAACAGACTGAAAAATATTTCCACACAATTTTCAATGTATATGTGCATGACGGCTATGTAACACTGGCTGAGAGATTAAATGAGATCATGCCATGCAAAGGAGATGTGAAAAAAACATACTTTGCAAACTCCGGTGCAGAGTGTGATGAAAATGCCATCAAGATTGCAAAAGCCTTCACAAAAAGAAGCGGCGTGATCTGTTTCACAGGTGCTTTCCATGGAAGAACAAACCTGACCATGGCACTGACAGCCAAGAAAGTATATGCAGTGGGTATGGGACCGTTCCCGGCAGGAATCTTCCGTGCACCATATCCATATGTATACCGTGCACCAAAAGGATACACAGAGGCTGAAGCAATTCAGTATTATATTGATGAGCTTCAGAGAATCTTTGACGAAGGAGCACCTGCAAGTGAGATCGCCTGCATGATCGTTGAGCCGTTCCAGGGCGAGGGTGGATTCATCCCGGCACCGATCGAGTGGGTAAAAGCAGTCCGCAAGATCTGCGATGACAACGGAATTCTGATGATTGCAGATGAGGTTCAGTGTGGCAACTGCAGAACAGGAAGATATTATGCATCTGAGTACTGGGCAGAAGCAGGCGCAGCACCGGATATCATCACAACCGCAAAATCTCTTGGTGCAGGTCTTCCGATTTCCGCTATCACAGCAAGAGCAGAAGTTATGGATGCAGCACCGGCAGGAACCATCGGTGGAACCTTCTGTGGAAACCCGGTTTCCTGTGCAGCAGCACTGGCTGTTATGGATATCATGAAACGTGACGATTACGCAGGAAAAGCAAGACACATTGGCGAGGTTGTCATGAAACGCTACAAAGAGCTTCAGGAGAAATATCCGGTGATCGGTGATGTACGTGGACTTGGCGCTATGATCGGTATTGAGCTTGTAAAAGATAAAGAAACAAAAGAACCGGCAACAGAGCTTACAGCCAAGCTGATACAGAATGCGATCCAGAAGGGACTCCTTCTTGAGAACTGTGGAACAGCAGGCAATGTAGTTCGTTTCCTTGCACCGCTCACTATGACCGATGAGCAGATGGAGAAAGGCCTGGAGATCTTTGAGGCATCTCTGAAAGAGGCAATGGAAGCTTAAAGAAAAAGAATACAAAAATTACAGATCCGCTGTTCTGTCTGCAAGGATGCAGGAAAAAGGATAGCGGATTTTTGCTTGTTAGAGTGGGAAAAGAGGAGGTTTTATATGGAACAGAAATCGAAGTTTGATAAAGTAATGGGAGCCTGGGACATCCTGGTCATTGCTTTTGGAGCCATGATCGGATGGGGCTGGGTCATCAACTCCGGAGACTGGATCACAACCGCCGGTTTTGCCGGATCTATGATTGCCATGCTGATCGGTGGTCTGATGGTATTTTTTGTAGGACTTACCTATGCGGAACTGACTTCTGCAATGCCGCAGTGCGGTGGTGAGCATGTATTCAGTTACCGTGCCATGGGTCCTACCGGATCTTTTGTATGTACCTGGATGATCATTCTCGGATATGTGGCAACCTCTGCGTTTGAGGCCACTGCACTTCCGACTGTTATTACCTATCTGTTTCCGGATTTCAATCAGGTGTACCTGTATTCCATTGCAGGAAAAGATATTTATCTGACAACGATCATCCTTGGCGTTGGTGTTGCAATCCTGATCACGATCATCAATATCAAGGGTGCAAAAACAGCGGCCATTCTTCAGACCGTTCTGACAGCGATCATTGCCATCGCCGGAATCCTTCTGGTAGTTGGTTCCGCAGTAAACGGTGATGCATCCAATATTACAGGACAGATGTGGGAAAGTGGCGCCGGAAATACACTGGGAAGTGTATTCAAAGTTGCCTGCATGACACCATTCCTTTTTATTGGTTTTGATGTTATCCCTCAGGCAGCTGAGGAAATCAGTGTTCCTTATAAAAAGATCGGAAAGATCATGCTGTTGTCTATTTTCCTTGCAGTAGCCTGGTATCTGCTGATCATCTTTGCAGTCTGCTACATCATGCCGCAGAGTGCCATTGCACAGGAAATGAATTCCCAGAACGGACTGGTCTCTGCAAAAGCCATTGAGATCGCGTTCCGGTCACCGCTGATGGGTAAGGTTCTGATCATCGGAGGTTTATGTGGAATCATCACATCCTGGAACTCTTTCCTGATGGGTGGAAGCCGTGCCCTGTATTCCATGGGTGAATCCCTGATGATCCCGAAGATGTTCGGAAAGCTTGGAAAAAACAAAACGCCGGAAGCAGCCATTATCCTCTGCGGAATTGCCTGTGTGGCAGCGCCGTTTTTTGGAAGAGGCGTTCTGGTATGGCTGGTTGATGCTGCATCTTTCGGATGTGTTATTGCCTATATGTTTGTTTCTATCTCTTTCTGCATCCTCAGGAAAAAGAGACCGGATATGGAAAGACCTTATAAAGTAAAAGCTGGTGGCTTTGTCGGTGCAATGGCTGTGATCATGGCTGGATTTATGACACTTTTATACATTATTCCGGCATCTTTTTCTGCGGCACTGGTATGGCAGGAGTGGATCGTAGTTGGAATCTGGCTGGTACTTGGAGTATTCTTTTACTCTTATTCAAAGAAAAAATACGGTGCGGAATTTGGCCGTGATATCTTTATTGTAGAAGATGCAAAAGCTGCACCGGAAGAACCGGTAGCACTTCCGGATGCAAAATATCCGGACAGACACTTTGTTATCACTGTCGGATGCGAATATGGAAGCGGCGGACCGGAGATTGCACGTATGGTTGCAGATCATTTCGGAATCGAGTATTATGACCGTGATCTGGTAGACAAAGTTGTACAGGAAATCGGTGTTGATAAAGGTCTGGTAGAAGAAGCAGATACCAGGATCGGTGTCCGTTATGCGTTTGATACTTCTTACGGTGTCCGCTATGCAAACCTTTCTAACCGTGTTATTGATGCCCAGTTCCAGGCGATCCATGAATTTGCAAAAAATTCCTGCGTGATCGTAGGTAGAAGCAGTGATTACATTTTGAAAGACAGCCCGGATGTTATGAATGTATTTATTTATGCGCCGAAGCAGGATGAAATTTCGGCAGTTATGAAGAAGAGTGGCCTAAACCAGCATAAAGCAGAGGAAGAGTGGGAAAATGTAGAAAAATCCCAGCATGCAAGACATGAGTATATCACCGGCAAAAAACGTGGTGACAGACATACCCGTGATATTCTCCTGAACAGCAGCCTTCTTGGATGGAATGCCACTGCACAGGTTATTGAAGAACTGGTGGAACGAAAATTTGGTCTGAAGGATGAGAAAGCATTATTAAAAGAAGCATAGATTAATAAATCATTACTTTATGACAGAAAAGTAAAACATGCTTGACAAACCATAAATTCCTTATATAATTATCAATGGTAATTAACAAAGATAATTATATAAGGAGTTTTTTTATGACAAATGAAAAGATCAAGCGGATGTTTGATGCATTTTATCAGGCAAAGCGGATCCGGGATATGCTTCCGCCACTGCCCCAGGGGGTGATGCCATCCTACATACAGTATCTGGATGTGATCCATTCTCTGCAGCGGGAAAAAAAGGATATCCGGCTCTCTGATATCAGTGATGCCATGAACCTTCCGCGTCCGGGTGTCACCAGAACAGTGAAAGAAATGGAGGCAAAGGGATATCTTCAGAAGCTCATGTCTCCGGATGACGGGCGCGTTACTTACATCTCTATAACAGAAAAAGGAGAGAATCTTTCCAGAAAGTATGATCAGGATTATTTCAGCAGTCTGGCACCCTATCTTTCAGAGATTTCCGAAGAAGAAGCAGACAGCATGATCCGGACCATCGGAAAATTCTATCAGATTATGTGTGACAGGAGGGAACATTATGACAAGTGATAAGGCAGATTTTACCCAGGGAAATATCCTGAAGAAGCTGGTTGCATTTATGATGCCGGTACTCGGTGCGCTGATCCTGCAGGCTGCCTATGGTGCGGTCGATCTTCTTGTAGTTGGAAGATTCGGTTCCACATCCGGACTGTCAGCGGTTTCCACCGGAAGTCAGATACTGAATCTGGTTACCTTTGTAGTGATCCAGTTTGCTATGGGTATCACAGTTCTGATCGCACGTTATCTTGGAGAAAAAAGACCGGAGCAGATTGGCTCCGTTATCGGTGGGGCTGCGATCGTCTTTACCATGATATCTGTCGTGCTGTTTATTGTTATGGTAGGTTTTGCACATCCGATCTCCGTGCTGATGCAGGCACCGGAAGAAGCGGTAGCGCTGACTGCATCTTATGTACGGATCTGTGGAAGCGGAATTTTCTTTATTGTGGCGTATAACCTGCTGTCTGCCATCTTCCGTGGCCTGGGTGACAGTAAATCTCCGTTGCTGTTTGTGCTGGTGGCATGTATTGTAAATGTGATCGGAGATCTGGTACTGGTAGCCGGGTTACATATGGATGCAGCAGGAGCAGCTATTGCTACGGTTTCTGCTCAGGCCTTAAGTGTTGTATTTGCAGTAGTTCTGCTGATAAAGAAGAAGCTTCCGTTTACCATTACAAAAAAAGATTTCCGGCTGAATCCTCAGTGCAGACGTTTTCTTAAGATCGGACTGCCGCTGGCACTTCAGGAATTCCTGACCCAGATTTCATTCCTGGCCTTGTGCGCATTTGTCAATCGCCTGGGTCTGGAAGCATCCTCCGGTTACGGAGTTGCATGGAAGATCGTAAACTTTGCCATGCTGGTTCCAAGCTCCCTGATGCAGTCCATGGCCTCCTTTGTTTCACAGAACGTAGGAGCAGGAAAGCCGAAACGTGCGAGAAAATCCATGCTTACGGGAATTGGAGTTGGCCTGTCTGTGGGATGCTTGGTATTTATTCTGATCCTGCTGAAGGGTGATGTGCTGGCAGGATTCTTTTCAACAGATGCCGGCGTCATCCAAAAGGGCTTTGATTATCTGAAGGGGTTTGCTCCGGAGACATTGGTTACAGCTGTTCTGTTCAGTATGATAGGCTATTTCAACGGAAACAACCAGACCATATGGGTTATGGTCCAGGGCCTGATCCAGACGCTTCTGGTACGACTTCCAATGGCGTACTTTATGAGTATCCAGCCGGATGCCAGCCTGACAAAGATCGGTCTTGCAGCACCGGTATCTACCACAGTGGGAATCATTCTGAACATCGGATTCTTTCTGTACTTTACCCGTGTGAAAAAAGAAATTGTTTCGGAAGAATGACCGGATAAAGGGATGTAAATGAGAGGGGTGATATGATATAATCAAAATCACTCCGGCAGAGGTGATGGTACTGACCCCTGAAATAGCTGCCGGAATCTTGACGGCTGTAAAGGAGGAGTACAGGATGATTTGCGGGATGACGTATTTTCAGATATGTCTGTATTTTTTGTTTTATTCTTTTGGAGGATGGGTCGTTGAAGTTATCTTCCATGCAGTAACCTTAGGAAAGGTTATAAACCGGGGATTTCTCAACGGTCCGGTATGCCCGGTGTACGGATTTGGTGTACTTTCTGTGTTTGCATTGCTTAATACGCTTCAGAGCGGCGGACATCAGATGAGTGAGGGAATGATCTTTCTGTTTGGAATCGTTCTTGCAACTGCGGTAGAGCTGGTTGCCGGATGGCTTCTGGATGTATGCTTCCATGCAAGATGGTGGGATTATTCTAATAAGCCGCTGAATTTTCACGGCTATATCTGTCTTGAGTTTTCCCTGATATGGGGACTTGCCATTGTGATGGTGGTAAAGGTTTTTCAAAAGTATGTGGAGCGTCAGGCTTCTCATACACCTTCCACACTGGAATGGGTTGTTATGGTAATTCTGTATGCGGTGTATCTGGCAGATTTTATTGTAACAGTAGCGGTGATCCGCGGACTGAATAAGAAGCTTACCCGACTGGATAAGGTACGTGCAGATCTGCGGATCGTGAGCGATAAGCTCAGTGATACTCTGGCAACAACTACCATTGATACAGCACAGAAGGTGGGAGAGGGAAAAGTTCAGGTTGCTCTTGCTAAGGCAGAGCTCAGAGATGCGACTGTGGCTCAGAGAGAAAAATCTTCTGAAATGCTTCGGATGAAGAAAGCGGAGCTTCAGGCACAGTTTGATGAGCTGTCAAACTCTATCACAAACCATACCGTATTCGGTCAGGGAAGAATCATTAAGGCTTTCCCGGAGATGAAGCACAGAGATTATTTTGAACTGATCCAGGAACTGAAGAAAAAACTCAGATAAGAAAAATGAAATGCGATAAAGAGGCAGCAGGAAATGTTGGAAATTTCCTGCTGCCTCTTTTAAAATATCAGAGTTTCAGTTTATCGGATTCTTTTTTTTATCATTGGTCCGATGATCATGGCGATGATCATTTTTATGAGATCTGCCGGGATAAACGGAATTACACAGATTCCAAGAGCTGCTTTGAAAGTGGAATCTGCAACGATGCAGAACCATACAGTTCCGAAAAGATAGCATACAATTGTTCCTGCGATCATACCAACGAGCTGGATCAGAGGCTTATGGCAGTTGTCAATTACCAGTCCGGCAATAACAGCCATAACGATAAAGCCGATGATGTATCCGCCTGTAGGACCGGCCAGCTTTGCAGGACCGCCGGTAAATCCGGAAAATACCGGAAGACCTACAAGTCCAAGCAGAAGATAGATCAGATAGCTGATGGTTCCTTTTTTCCATCCGAGAAGATAAAGAGACAGATAGATGGCAAGATTGGTAAATGAGATCGGAACCGGACCGATTGGAATGGACAGCGGCGCAAGAATGCAGGTGACAGCTGCCATAAGAGCGGTCATGGTGATCTCGTAGGTTTTTGTACGTGGTGCAGAGACGGTATTTGTCTGATTCATATTGAAATAGCCTCCTTTGAAAAAGGTAATGTATTTACTGGTTTGGGTAAGCAATGAAATGCTGTAAGTGTGTATGAAAGATCATATGCCATAAGGATGCTTACGCAGATTCGATCTCATAGGTGAATCCTGCATCTGTAATGGTTTTCAGAGTGTCTTCGATTCCCTGGCCACCTTCTGTAAGATAACCGGAAGCAAAAATAGAATCCACAACACTGAGCAGTTTTTTTTCTTCGCCTTTAAAATAAACTTCTCTTCCGGCAGCACATCGGATATCTGCTTTGGGTACAAGAAGTCTTGCCAGGCAGAGGACTTTCATGCAGTATTCTGTTGTCAGCTGGGAAATATCTGCATTTCCGAGAGGAGTTCCCTTGATCGGAAGAAGAAAGTTGATCGGCAGTGCTTCCGGCTGGATCTCACGTAATTCCAGAAGCATGTCAACAACGTCTGCCTTGCTTTCACCCATGCCAATGATACCGCCGCTGCAGATCTCGAAACCAAGTCCCTGAAGCATATGGATATTCCGGACACGCTGGTCAAAGGTATGTGTACTGCAGATATTATGATAAAAGGAACGGCTGCTGTTCAGGTTATGGTTGATCCGGTCAAGACCGGCTTCTTTGAGCATTTTTGCCTGGTGCTCTGTGAGAAAGCCTATGGAGCAGCAGAGATGAGTTCCGTGTTCTTTCATTTTGCGGATCCTGCGGGCCAGCTCCTCGATCTCTTTATCTGTAAATTTCATACCACTCAGTCCGATACAATGTCTGGATAAATGATAATCATTTACGAAATCATTGTCCTGATATAATTTGTCTTCATCTACCCATTTGTATTTATCAATATCGGCAGTGGAACGACATGACTGGGCACAGTAGGCACAATCCTGGGAACAGTTACCACTGCGGGCATTGGTAAGGATGTGGATGCTTACCCGGTTTCCCTTATATTTGTAACGTAAACTGCTGGCACGGTCGATCAGTGCCCCAAGTTCTTCGTCCGGAGTATCTAAAATTGCAATGGCTTCATCTCTGGAAAGCGATGGAGCTTCTTTTTCGCATGATGCAGTGTTCATGTCAATACCTTCCTTTTGAGTTTTTTGTACGGATATCACTTTATCACATAGAAATATTAATTGTCAACTATAAATACGGAATGAGTTTACAATTAAAAACTGTAGTATTAAGGTATTACTTAGCCTTATCGAAGCAGGGAATTTTCTTGATTCGGTTAAAATAATTCTCAAGAGAATATCATATCTTTATAAAATCTTAATACGGAAGCAGAGACTTTTATACTATCTTTGAAAGCAATTATATATAATAAAATGCGTTACGAGGATAGCACTGTTAAAAGTATTGATAAGGAGTTCTGATCATTTATGCCGGAAAAATCATATAAGAAAAAACATATGACATCTTTTCAGCTGATTATCATGGGGTTTGCAGGAGTGATCCTTTTGGGAACCGTTCTGCTGATGCTTCCATTTTCTTCTGCGGAGAAAGTGATCACACCATTTCATGAGGCACTTTTTACAGCCACTTCGGCGGTATGTGTTACAGGCCTTGTGGTAAAGGACACTGGAAGCTACTGGTCCCTGGCAGGCCAGACGATCATTCTTGCACTCATACAAACAGGTGGGCTTGGAGTAGTGACTGTGGCTGCGTCTGTTTCCCTTCTTTCCGGAAAGAAAATATCACTCATGCAAAGAAGCACCATGCAGAATGCTATTTCAGCACCTAAAGTTGGAGGGATCGTCAGACTGACAAGGTTTATCTTAAAGGGAACATTTTTGATCGAAGCAGCGGGGGCGTTGCTGCTTCTGCCGGTTTTTCTGGTGGATTTTGGGAAAAAGGGAATCTGGATGTCAATTTTTCATTCAATCTCTGCTTTTTGTAATGCCGGCTTTGATATTCTGGGGACAGATTCCAGTATGTTTCCATCGCTGACTGGGTATTCCGGAAATATACTTATAAATCTGGTAATTATGTTGTTGATCATTACAGGAGGAATCGGTTTTCTCACATGGGATGATATTTATACAAATAAACTGAACTTTAAACGCTACCGCATGCAAAGCAAGATCATTCTCATGACTACCGCATGTCTGATCTTATTCCCGGCAGTCTTTTTCTATATCTGTGACCTGACAAATTTACCCATGGGAAAACGCCTGTTAGCAGCAGCGTTTCAATCGGTAACGACAAGAACTGCCGGATTTAATACTATAAACATTTCAGAGATGAGTGAGGCATCAAAAGCAGTTATGATATTGTTAATGCTAATTGGTGGTTCACCGGGATCTACAGCTGGTGGAATGAAAACAACAACGTTTTCAGTACTTATTTTAAATGCAATTGCGACATTTCGAAGTCAGGAAAATGCAGGAGCTTTTGGGCGAAGACTTGAATATCATGTAATAAAAAATGCAGCGACAATAGCTATGTTATATTTTGCCTTGTTCTTTGGCGGCGGAATAGCGATTAGTGTGTACGAAGGCCTTCCGCTTTTAGATTGTCTGTACGAAGCTGCTTCAGCTGTTGGTACGGTAGGTCTGACTCTGGGAATCACACCGGAACTTCATGTTTTTTCACAAGTCGTGTTGATCATACTGATGTATCTGGGACGTGTAGGTGGCCTGACCCTGATCTATGCGGTATTTTCCGGAAGAAATAAGGGAAATGCAAAGCTTCCTCTGGAAAAAATCACGGTTGGATAAGAAGGAGAAAAATAATATTATGAAAAATGTATTGCTTATTGGACTTGGAAGGTTTGGAAGACATATTGCCATGCAGCTCAATCAGCTGGGACATGAAGTTATGGCAGTTGACTGGAAGGAAGAAAGAGTGGACAAAGTACTGTCATTTGTGACGAATGCTCAGATTGGTGACAGCACCAATGCTGAATTTTTACAGTCCCTTGGAATTGGAAACTACGACATTTGTTTTGTGACCATTGGAGATAGCTTTCAAAATTCTCTTGAAACAACATCCCTTCTGAAAGAACTGGGTGCAAAATTGGTGATATCCAGAGCTGAACGTGATGTTCAGGAAAAATTTCTTTTACGCAATGGTGCCGATAAGGTAGTTTATCCGGAAAAGCAGGTGGCAAAATGGGCCTCCATCCGTTATACAGATGATCATATCCTGGATTATATGGAGGTGGATGCTTCCCATGCAATTTTTGAAGTGGAAGTGCCGGAAGAATGGGTTGGAAAAACAGTGGGTGGACTTGACATCAGAAAACGCTACAATATTAATATTCTGGCAGTAAAAAATGAAGAGGAATTCAGTATTGCAATTTCACCGGAAACATATTTTACAGAAAATGATAAATTACTGGTATTAGGAGAATACAGAGCTCTTCAGAAGTGCTTCCGCATATAGCTCATTGCCATGAAGAAAAAATTTTTGACCACAGAACTGCTGCGTGATATAATTCCAGTAAACAACAGCAGAAGGAGAATGAGCTTGAAAATGGAGGATACAGTAAAAAACAGAACCTGTCCGAAACGGCCATTTGCATGGTATGTGGAAAAACCGTCTGCAAAAGATTACTTGCTGACGGTTTTTATATTTGCAGTATGCACTTTGATTGGCCTGCTGTTTCAGAAGCTGGATTTTACAGATACGAATATTGTAACGATATACATTCTGGGTGTGTTGATCACTTCCATCGTGACAGATGGTTATCTTTGCAGTGTAGCAGGCTCCTTTTTAAGTGTATTCTTATTTTGTTTTTTCCTGACGGAGCCAAGGATGTCTTTTGAGACATATGCGGTGGGATATCCGGTGACATTTTTCATAATGCTTATTTCGTCCGTACTTACAGGAACCCTTGCGGCAAAGCTGAAAATGCATGCAAAGCTGTCTTCACAGATTGCCTTTCGCACACAGGTTCTGTTTGATACGGATCGTCTGCTGCAAAAGGCAAAAAGTGAGACAGAAATTCTCGGAGTTACCTGTACACAGCTGATACGCCTGTTAAACCGCAGCATCACGGCATATGTTGTGGAAAATGGAACTTTATCAGAAGGAAAGCTTTTTTCCGGGGAAAAAGAGAGCACAGAGGATTTTCTGACACAGGAAGAACAACAGGCGGCCAGATGGACTTATGAAAACAGACAGCGTGCCGGCGCATCCACACAGTATTTCTCACAGGCAAAATGCTTATATCTGGCAATTCGAAGCGGGAATAATGTTTATGGCGTAATCGGGATCCCTCTGCAGAAAGAAACACTGGACTCTTATGAATACAGCATCCTGCTGTCTGTAATAAATGAATGTGCACTTGCAATGGAGAATGTACAAAATGCCATAGAAAAAGAAAAAAATGCGGTTTTAGCAAAAAATGAACAGTTGCGTGGCGATCTTCTTCGGGCGATCTCCCATGACCTGCGTACTCCACTTTGTTCTATTTCCGGAAATGCAGATATGCTTCTCAGTAACAGTGACCGTCTGGATGAAGCTACAAGGTATCAGATCTACACGGACATTCATGAGGATTCAGAGTGGCTGATCGGAGTTGTGGAAAATCTGCTTTCCATTACCAGGCTCAATGATGGAAGATTGAAGTTTAAATTTACGGATCAGCTTTTGGATGAGGTAATAGCAGAGTCACTCCGGCATGTCAGCCGGAAGCATGATGCGTATAAGATCGTGGCGGACTGTGAAGAACTTGTTCTTACACGTATGGACGTGCATCTTATTATACAGGTTCTGGTAAATTTGATCGATAATGCGATAAAATATACGCCGTCAGGCTCTGTCATCAGCATTCGGGGGTTCAAAAAAGCCGGGAAAGCACAGGTAAGCGTGGAAGATAACGGCCCCGGGATCCCGGATGAAATGAAGCCACATATTTTTGAGATGTTTTATACAGGGAAAACAACCGTTGCAGACAGCCAACGGAGTCTGGGGCTTGGCCTGGCACTTTGCCGCTCTATCATAGAAGCTCACGATGGAACACTGGTTCTTTCGGATCATGCTCCGCATGGATGTAATTTTACTTTTACTTTACCATTAAGCGAGGTGACATTAAATGAATAAGACATTAATTCTGGTGGTTGAGGATGACAGACCCATACGGAACCTGATCGTTACCACTTTAAAAACACATGACTATAAATATCTGGCTGCAGAAAATGGGGCTTCAGCCATTTTGGAGGCTTCATCACATAATCCGGATATCGTTCTTCTGGATCTTGGTCTTCCTGATATGGAAGGAGTAGAGGTAATAAAGAAAATCCGTACCTGGTCGAATATGCCGATCATCGTGATCAGTGCCAGAAGTGAAGATATGGACAAAATAGAGGCACTGGATGCGGGTGCAGATGATTATATCACAAAACCATTTTCAGTAGAAGAATTACTTGCGCGTATCCGTGTCAGCCAAAGGCGGCTTGCCATAACGCAGTCAGGAAAACAGCCGGAAACATCTGTTTTTGAAAATGGTGGATTAAAGATAGATTACACGGCTGGCTGCACATTCCTGAAGGACAGAGAACTGCATCTGACGCCCATTGAGTATAAGCTGCTCTGCCTTTTATCCCGTAATGTTGGAAAAGTATTGACACATACATATATTACTCAGCAGATCTGGGGACGCTGCTCGGAAAACGATGTTGCTTCTCTCAGGGTTTTTATGGCAACACTGCGGAAAAAACTGGAGCTTGAAAAAAACGGTGTACAATATATCCAGACGCACATAGGAATTGGATATCGCATGCTCAGAATCGAGAAACCTGAGCAGGAAACCAAAAAAGATAGCATTAATCCTCAAACGATAATATAATCATCTCATATGATGACAGTTTTTTTCTATAGTAAAGATCACAGAAAAGGACGGAAACAGACGATGAAGATCATGGGGATTGATATCGGCACAACAACAGTCAGTGTCGTAATGACAGATACAGAAACGGGAAAACTGCTTGCAAAGGAAACAGTGGAGCATAATTCTTTTCTGCGGAGCAGTAAGCCGGAACAGAAGCTGCAGGATCCGGAACGGATCTATGAGATCGTCCGGGAGCTTCTTATAAAGCAGCAGAAGGAGAATGGTTTGCCAGATGGAATAGGGTTTACAGGGCAGATGCATGGAATGCTGTATGTGGATGCTTCCGGCAAGGCAGTGAGTCCTCTCTATACCTGGCAGGATGGAAGCGGAGAGATTCCGCTGGAAAACGGAAAAACCTGTGCAGAGCTTTTGCAGGGAGTAGGTGCGGCGGCGTCCGGATATGGTGTAGTGACACATTTTTATCTTCAGAAGAAAGATCAGATCCCGAAGGATGCTGTAAGGATGACGACGATCAGTGATTATATTGCTATGCGGCTGTGTGAAAATACTGTCCCTGTTATCGGACTTGACATGGCGGCAAGCTGGGGCTGCTTTGACCTGCGAAAACAGGAGTTTCTGTATGAAGCCCTGGAGCAGGCCGGCGTAGATACTTCTTATCTGCCGGAAGTAAGAAAGGGACATTTTTTAGTCGGAGAAACAAGAGCCGGTGTGCCGGTAATGGGATCAATCGGTGACAATCAGGCGAGTCTGTTTGGTTCCGTCCGGGATCTTAAAGATACCGTACTCCTGAATGTGGGAACCGGCAGCCAGGTTTCCTTAGTGACAGAGAGGTTTATAGAATGCAGCGGCAGTGTGGAGCTTCGCCCCTGTACCGAAAACAGCTATATCCTCGTGGGAGCTTCCCTGTGTGGTGGTCGTGCGTATGCGATGCTGGAACAGTTTTACAGAGAAGCTGCAGAAACTGAAGAAAGATTGTATTCCCGGATGCAGGAGCAGGCAGAAAAATTTATTGAAAAATACGGAAAAGAAGCTGCATGGAAAGTAGATACAGCTTTTTCAGGGACAAGAAGTGATCCGTCTCACACGGGCATGATCGCAGGAATCGGTGTAGAGAATTTTCATCCTGGTGCACTGACGGTCGGTGTGATCTGTGGGATCCTTAACGAACTGCATGAGCAGTATGAGCAGATGTGTCAGCTCACCGGAAAAAAGGCCACACGCCTGACTGGCTCCGGAAACGGAATTCGCCGAAACTCGCTGATGAGAAGACTGGCAGAAGAAATGTTCAAAATGCCGATGGAGATTCCTGAATATGAAGAAGAGGCTGCATATGGAGCTGCACTTACTGCGGGAAAGTTGGTTGCGGCAATGTGAGAAAAATTTTGTTTGACTTTTTGAAAAAGAGGCAATATAATTACAAGAAACGAGTAGCAAGTAAGCGTAAATCCAGTTTACCGGCTACTCGTTTTCATTTTGCAAAAATGAATATCGCCATGAAAAAGTGTGTAGCGTGTCAGCGTAAGTCCAGCTTATATGACAGGGTGCGCACTTTTTTTGTGCTAAAAAGAAAGGAGTTAAAACAAAATGGCGGAAAGCAACAAGATGAAGGAGATGCCGGTAAATAAGCTGATGGTCCAAATGGGAATCCCGATGATCCTATCTATGGCACTGCAGGCAGTCTATAACATTGTAGACAGTGCATTTGTGGGAAATATGAAAGCAGACAGTGAGGTAGCACTAAATGCTTTGACACTGGTATTTCCGGTGCAGATGCTTATGGTGGCAGTGGGGATTGGAACAGGTGTAGGAACCAATGCACTTCTTGCAAGGACACTTGGACAGGGGGACAGTAAAAAAGCTGCAAAGGTAGCAGGAAACAGTCTGTTTCTGGGAGTGATCATTTATGTGGTCTGTTTATTGTTTGGTATCTTTGGGGTGAAAGCATATATTTCATCGCAGACAGTAGATACAGAAGTACTTGAGATGGGGGTCAGCTATCTGAGGATATGCTGCGTGATTTCTTTTGGTATTATTTTCTTTTCTCTATTTGAAAAGTTACTTCAGGCAACAGGCCGTTCTCTTTATTCCACGATTGGTCAGGTGGTTGGAGCGGTTGTAAATATCATCCTTGATCCGATCATGATCTACGGTATTGGACCTTGTCCGGAAATGGGAGTGAAAGGCGCAGCCTACGCAACTGTAATTGGACAGGTAGCGTCAGCAGTATTACTGTTCATTTTTCATATCAAATTAAATAAGGAATTCGAGCATGGGGCGAAATACATGAAGCCAGATGGCGAAATTATCAAGGAAATCTATGCAATCGGACTTCCGGCAATCATTGCTCAGGCGCTGATGTCCATTATGGTTTATGTAATGAACCTGATCCTGAAGTTCGATCCGTCAGCACAGACGGCCTATGGTCTGTTCTATAAGGTACAGCAGTTTGTTTTGTTTCTTGCTTTTGGTCTGCGAGATGCAATCACCCCAATCATTGCATTTGCTTATGGAATGAGAAGCAAGAAGAGAATTCAGGATGGGATCAAATATGGTCTGATCTATACAATTGTGTTAATGATTCTGGGAATTGCAATCACAGAGATTTTCCCTGGGGCATTTGCAACGCTGTTTAATGCGGGACAGTCGAGAGAATATTTTATCGGAGCAATGAGAGTGATTTCTATAAGTTTCCTGTTCGCAGGAATCAATGTTGCTTATCAGGGCATTTATCAGGCACTGGATGGTGGTGTGGAATCGCTGGTTATTTCGCTTTTGAGACAGCTTATTATTATCCTGCCGCTGGCTGGAATCTTTTCTATGCTTGTCAGAAATGCTCAGATGGGAGTTTCACTGATCTGGTGGGCATTTCCGATCACTGAAATGGTTTCCTGTTTTGTAGGATATGTATTTTTAAAGAGAATCAGAAAAAATAAAGTAGATGTTTTGAATTAAGGAGGAACTGGAAATGGTGAAAAGAATCATTACGATCAGTAGAGAATTTGGAAGTGGCGGACGCTTTATCGGAGAAGAATTAGCGAAAAAATTGGGATTCGCTTATTATGATAAAAACATTATCAATGAGATCGCAGAAAAGTCTGGTTTATCTCCGGAATATATTCAGGAAAGTGCGGAACTGTCTCCGAAAAAAGGCTTGTTTGCATATGCATTTGCCGGACGTGATATCACAGGAAAATCAGTAGAAGACATGGTGTATGAGGCACAGAGAAAGGTTATCTTAGAACTGGCTGATAAGGAATCTTGTGTGATTATCGGAAGAAATGCAGATTATATTTTGAAAGATAGGGATGATGTACTGAATGTATTTATCCATGGGAATATGCCGGAAAAAACACAGCGTATTATGGGTTTGTATAATGTAGGAGAGAAGGAAGCTGTCAAAATGATGGCAGATACAGATAAAAGGCGTATGACGAATTATAATTTTTACACCGATCAGAAATGGGGAAAGGCCAGTAATTATACGTTGTGTCTGAATAGTTCACAGCTTGGATATGACAGATGTGAGAAGCTTGTTATAGAATGTAGTAAATAATGAAATCCTCATGGTGAAAGTGGATTAAAGAAAATGTGATGAGAGCATTCATGAGTAAGTAGCGAAAGCGGATTGCGAATGTCCTATTTATATAACGTACACGAATGTAAATGGATATCTGATCCTGAATCTCACCTATAAATCCAGTGAGCAGATGGAGCAACTTGGCAAGTATGGTTTTCTTCGCAGAGATTATCTGAAGAACCATCGAAATTTAATCTATCAGGTGATGCTTCTGCAGGACACCATTGGAGAACACCTTCTGGAAGTAGATAAGGCAGCCAGAGAACGGGAAGAAATGATTCTGAAACAGTTGGAAGAAAAAGAACCACTGCCGGATAAAGAAGCAGATCAAATGGCATGGGTAAGAGCTGCCAATCAGCACAGAACAATTGCGGAAGAGATTATTCTCAAGGAATTGATTTATGTTTAACAAAGTTGAAGTTTGTAACTGAGGATTGAACAGGTAATTGGACAGATTAAAAATTTATTGAAAAAAGAATAAAATGTTTAGAGAAGGCGTGAGTGATAGAGATATTACTTACGCTTTTTCTTTTGAACTGAAAAGGAGGATGGGAGTATGGCACAGATTTTTCGTGTAGAGAGAACTAAGAATTTTACGGTAATGAGTAATCACCATTTCAAGAATAAGAATCTGACATTGAAAGCGAAAGGTCTATTATCGTTGATGTTAAGTTTGCCAGATGACTGGAATTACAATATGCAAGTGCAGTGAATATAATGCGTATGAACATGAAATTTTAAATATTATGAAAACAAAATTTGGTTGATTAACCAGGTAAAAGTGATATACTGAATGCATAAGAAAAGAAACCGTGTGGAATTACAGTTTTGTTTTCACACGGTTTTTTAGAAAATAAGAGTTAGATATTACTAACATGAACACTGGCAGTTTTTTTGAAAATGAAAAAGAGGACGGATTTCTATGAGAATATTGATTTATGGTGCAGGTGTGATTGGATCCTTGTATGCGGTCTTATTTGCAGAAACTGGTTATGATACGAGTATTTATGCCAGAGGTAAAAGACTTGAGTTTTTAAAGAAAAATGGACTGCTTTATAAGAAAAACCAGAAGATAAGGCGGGCAGAAGCCACGATTCTTGGAGAATTGTCAGATAATGATGCTTACGATTTTATTTTGCTAACTGTCAGGGAAAATCAGCTATATGAAGCACTTGCTGAATTAAAAAATAATAAAAGCAATATAATTGTTACAATGGTAAATTCATTGGACAGTTATAAAAAATGGGAAGATATTGTTGGAAAAGGGAGAATATTGCCTGCTTTTCCAGGAGCGGGCGGAAGTATAAATAATGATGGTATCCTTGATGCAGCACTCACTCCAAGAATGATTCAACCGACAACATTTGCAGAAATATCAGGAAATAAATCCGAAAAGACAAAGCAGTTTTCGAAGATATTGAGGCATGCTCATATACCATATCAGAAAGTAGTGGATATGCATATGTGGCAATTATGTCATCTTGCCATGGTGGTGCCGATTGCAGATGCATATTACGAAGCAGATTGCCCGGAAAGAGCGGGAAAAGACTGGAAGATTATGAAGAAAACAGCAAAAAAATTGAAAAGAAATTTTAGCTTTTTGCGAAAACAGGCAGGTAGGCTGTCACCTTGTAAAATGAATATTTTTCGTTTTTTACCACTGCCAATTATGACGATTATGCTTGCTGTTACATTCGAAAGTAGCTTCGGAGATAAATTTATGTATCAACATGCCAGGAAGGCACCAGATGAAATGAGGGAGCTGCATAAGCAATTTTATGCTTATATGAAAAAACTAAAGGAGGCCAGATATGAAATTTTATGAAAGTGGAGACAGTAGTAAACCAGTGATATTTTTATTTCCTGGTACCTGTTGCCTGTATAGTAGCTTTGATCATATACTGGATAGATTACATTCTTATTTTTACACGGTAACAGTTTCTTATGATGGATTTGATCCAAATGAGAAAACAGAATTTTATTCAATGGAAGATGAATGCGAAAAGATTGAGCAGGAAATCAAGAAAAAGTATGATGGAAGAATTAAAGCAGCGTATGGGTGTTCCCTTGGAGGAAGTTTTGTATCCCTTTTGATTCAGCGAAAAAGAATTCATATAGATCATGGCATCATTGGGAGCAGTGATATGGATGAAGCTGGTCAGTTTATGGCAAAAATTCAGTCATCTGTAGTTGTGCCGATTATGTATAAAATGGTGCATACTGGTAAATTGCCTAAATTTATGCAAAAGAAAATAAATGAAGCAGATAAATCAAAGAAAGAAATGATTGATGGATTTTTAAATATGTTCGGCATTGAGCAGGGAGGAAATCCATGGATTACGAAACAGAGTGTTTATAATCAGTTTTATTCTGATCTGGTTACGAAAGTCCAGCATGAAATTGATGTGCCGGGAACTACGATACACGTGTTTTACGCAACAAAGATGGGCAGAAAATATGAAAAGAGATATTGTACTTATTTTAAAAATCCGGATATTCGGAGACATAACATGCAGCATGAAGAACTGTTTTGCTGTCATAGTGCAGAGTGGGTGGAAGAAGTAAGAAAGGCAGTGGAAGGCGACAGATAATGAAAGAAAAAGTGAATGTGACAGGTGTGCCGGAAACGATGGTACAGACCCTGTATGCAAGAGCAAAAGAAACAAAAAAACAAAATGCAAAGATCAAAGATGAGATTGCAGTAGAACTTGTGGAAAAGCTGGACTATGACTTTTCTATGGCAGATAAAGATAACGCTATGAACTATGGTGTGATTGCAAGAACAATTGTATTAGACCGGATGGTTGAGCAATATTTGAAGAAGCATGAAAATACAGTTGTTGTAAATATTGCATGCGGACTGGATACCAGATGCTACCGGATGAAGGGAAAATATCTGCGCTGGTATAATGTAGACCTTCCGGAAACAATGAAAATAAGGAGCCAGTTCCTTACCGAAACTGATCTGGTGTATCAGATTGCAAAGTCTGCAATGGATGATTCCTACATAGATGATATCGATTATCACGGTAAGAATATTCTGGTAATAATCGAAGGACTTACAATGTATTTGTATGAGAAAGATATCAGGAAGATGTTTTCTATTATTGATAAATCATTTCAGAAAGTTACAGTAATGGTCGAAACCATGTCACCCTTTGTTGTAAAGCATATGAAAGAGAAATCCATAGAGGGAAGCAATGCAAAATTCACATGGGGAGTTAAGAACAGAAAGGAGCTGCAAAGAATCATACCGGCATTTTCTGTTCGGCAGGAAGTCAGTCTTGTTGAAGGAATGAAAGAGCTTATGCCTGTTTATTGTGTAATAGGTAAGATTCCGGCTGTTCGGAATATCTCAAATAAAATAATAGTTTTGGAGAAACGTGGCCGATATTAAGGAGATGATACAAATGAAGAAAAGACATTTTGATGTGGAAACAGATGGATTTTATGGAGCATATTGGAAATGTAAAACAGGCTCAGACTGTGCAATGATAGCAATGATCGGAGATGATCCAGAGGATTATCTGGCGCGTACATCCGTGAAATGGCTACATAAACTCGGCGTAAATGTGATGACGATGTCACCTGGAAAAAAGGATTATGGACATCATAATTATCCATTGGAACGTATAGAGAAAGCAATCAATTGGTTAAAAATGAATAGTAATCAGAAGATAGGAATTGTCGGGGCATCTACTACAGGAACACTTGCATTGACTGCCGCTTCTTATTTTGAGGATATTACATTAACGATAGGTCTGACACCGAGTGATTTTATCTGGCAGGGGTTTATGCAGGGCAAAAAAGATGGCTGTAAGGAATGGCCGATTGAAGGAGAATCTCTTTTTTCTTACAAAGGAGAACCCCTTCCGTTTGCTACAAACATCCGGATTACTGGCATGTGATTAAGAAAGAAACAAAACGGACCGGTGATATGATTAATTCGAGAAAACTGTTTGATGATTCGGAAGCAGTTCATGCAATTACAGAAGAAATGATCAAGATTGAAAAAATTTATGGAACATTATTGTTAATTGGCGCTGAAGATGATGTGTTGTGGGATACTGCAAAATATATCCGACGTATGAAGCAGCGTATGAAAGAACATCCACACACATGCAGGCTGGAGTATGTTATTTATGAGCATGGAACCCATTTCGTTTTTCCGGAGAGTATGTTAAGGACGATGTTGCCAGTTGGTTCTGGAATTTTTATGAAACTGGCATTTCAGGCAGCAAGAAACATCCGACACCATACACGTTATAATCTCATCTTTGACAGTTGATTAGTTAAAAAAGTGCCACAAGCCCTGTAAGGGGTGTGGCACTTTTGTCTCGAGATTTTGCATTGTTTTGTTGCTTTTTTAGAAATTAAGAAAGTTCTGCCACATTCTTGTAGCCCAGATGGAATTAATCATCAATGCCGTATTTGTTTTCCAGCGCTTCTTCGGCTAATTCCAGTTCATCTTCCAGTTTTTCAATCGCGCGTTCTCTCGCTTTGTATATCTCGAAGCTAATCTCTTTCATCTGGTAAGCATACTCAAATTCATCATCAAGTTTATCCAGTTCGCCATCAACTGCGTCTACCTGTTTTTTCAAAGCGTAGAATTGTTCGTGATTCTCAGATGCATTTGTAGATGTTTTTGCATTGTTTACACTTTTTGTTATATTACGGATATCGTTTTCATAAGAAGAGAAATCATAATCCTTTTCGTTCGCATTCTCTACTGCGTTTTCTGTGTTACTGATATTATCATCATTGTCATCTGTATTTGATGTTACAACTTCCTGTGTCTTAATTTCTATATCTTCTGCTGCTCCATTATTGAATGAAGTGCATCCTGTAAAAGTAAATATTAATGTGAGAGATAATAAAACTACTAATATTTTTTTCATAACGTGTTCTCCTTCCGTCTCTTGGCTGTTTTGTTTTTGCTGTTATATGTATCATATAGGGGGAAGATTAAAAAAAGATTAAAACAAATAGTAATTTCAAAAAATGAAAAAAAGGACTCTAGCACACGAAAATGATTGGTATTATAATAATTACATTATGAGATTACTGATTGTAGAAGACGAGAATGATTTAAGAAACATTGTCAAAAAAAGGCTTGTCAAGGAACATTACAGTGTAGATGCCTGTGGGGATGGTCTGGAAGCGATGGATTATATCGATATGACTTCCTACGATGGTATTATTCTTGATATCATGTTGCCGGGAAAGGACGGATATGAAATCTTAAGAGAATTAAGGCAACGAGAAGATGATACACCGGTTCTGTTACTGACAGCAAAAGACAGCATTGAAGATCGTGTCAAAGGACTGGATCTTGGTGCCGATGATTACCTGATCAAACCATTTGCATTTGAAGAACTGCTTGCAAGAATCCGTGTCATGATGCGTAGAAAGCCACAATTTACATCCAATCAACTAAAAATAGCAGATCTTATTCTGGATCGTGACACAAGAAAGGTAACAAGAGCCGGAAATGAAATTGATCTTTCTGCAAAAGAATTTATGGTTCTGGAATGTCTTATGCGCAACAAAAATATCGTAATGACAAGACAGCAGATTGAACAGAATGCGTGGGACTTTGATTTTGAAGGTGGTTCCAATGTGATCGACGTATACATTCGCTATTTGCGAAAAAAAATCGATGCACAATATGAACAAAAACTCATCCACACTGTTCGCGGTGTCGGATATGTAATGAAGGAAAACGAATGAAACAGCTGACGATCAAGAAAAAAATTACGCTATGGTACACCGGAATCATTGCCGTAGTTCTTGGGACTATTTTAGTTCTCGTCCTTCTTTTTGTGGATAAGGTTGGAATTTCTGCGACAGAAGAAGAAATCAGTGCCGCAGTGACTGGTTTCTCTTCAAATATTAATTTTCAGGATGATTCCTTTTATCTTGACGGCGATACCGAATTTTACGATGACGGTATTATGTTTTGTATTTATGACAAAAACGGACGCTTACTTTATGGAACGATTCCAACCCAATTTCCAGAAGAAACTATCCTCAAGTCGAATACACCGCGAATGATAACCGGATCAAATCGAAAATGGATGATATATGACAGCGTTTACACTTACGGTGATGATGAGGAAATGTGGGTACGAGGAATTACCTCCGTACATTCTATAGAACTTTTCATGCAGACATCCGAGAAAATGCTGTTGATTGTATTCCCATTACTCATTATTCTGATCGGAGCCATCGGATATTTTATGATCAAGCGTGCATTGAGACAGGTGGATCTTATCTGCGATGAAGTTGAAAACATCAGCAATGGAAAAGATCTTTCCAAACGATTGTCTCCGCCAAAAGCAAAAGATGAATTATACGAATTGTCGGAGAAATTTAACGGAATGTTCGAGCGCTTGGAATTTTCGTTTGAGAAGGAACGTCAATTCACATCAGACGTATCTCATGAACTGCGGACTCCCGTTGCTGTTATCATTTCCCAGTGTGAGTACTTATTGGAAAATGAAAACTTATCTGCGGAAGATAAGGAAGAGATTGCAGTCATCTTAAGGCAGGCAAAACGAATGTCAAAGCTGACAAGCGAAATGTTAATGATCGCCAGAAACGAACAGGATGAGCAGCATCTGATGGAAAAACTGGATTTTGGATTATTAAGCGAACTTGTAATAGAAGAACTGCAGACAAAAGCACAGGAAAAAAATATCGAGATCACCCTGCAAAAGCAGGATGACTTATTTATGAACGGCGACCAGACATTGATTTTGCGTATGATGATAAATTTAATAACCAATGCCATCAATTACGGAAAAATAAATGGACATATCCATGTTATCCTAAAGGTCGAAAATGACCAGATTGTCGGTGAAGTAAAAGATGATGGTATTGGAATAAGTGAGGAACACCTGGACAGAATTTGGGAGCGTTTCTATCGCATAGACAAAAGCCGTTCCAGAGAAAATGGCGGTACCGGACTCGGCCTTTCTATGGTGCGCTGGATTGTAAATCTCCACAATGGAACCATTCACGTCGAAAGTATCGAAGGTATCGGAACGAGTTTTATTTTCCGATTTCCGAAAATATAAGGAGTTATCACTGTATATCCATCATGTAGAATGGTCGCTTTTTGATTTTCTATTCCCGTTCGTGTTATGAATAGGTTCTTTATATTTGGATTCGTGCATTACATAAAAATACGCATATACATTTTGTAATAGTAATAGGGAATAACCGCCAAAAGTCTGCTTGCAAAGCTGTATTGTTGAATGTGCAGATTTATACTAAGGCTGAATTTCGATATCTAATGGGGTGTCACTGGGGACAGTAAAAAAGCCATAAACACCGTCCCCATTATAGACTGTAACGAATATGCATATCTTCCCAATCCATGAACAATACGTAAAATACTTTTCCGTATTGCGGACTCTCTACAATTCTTCCATGATCAAGCACAGAAAAATAAGTTCCGTTAGCTTTTCGAAGATGGAAGTGAATATAGTCATTTTCATTACCACTGTCAATCTGTTCCCAGATACTTGCTTCTATCTGTTGCTGTTCATGTTTGTGGGCACCTGACCGAAGACCTTTCCTGTAGGCCATGCGGACTGGATACCAGATGTTATCGTATGAAGGGAAAATATCTGCGCTGGTACAATGTAGATTTGCAGGAGACTATGAAGATAAGGTAGCGGTTTCTCCCGGAAACAGGTCCAATCTATCAGATTGCAAAGTCTGCAATGGATGATTCCTACGTGGACGATCCACACACATGCAGGGTGGAGTCTGTTATTTACGAGCATGCGACCCATTTCGTTTTTCCGGAGAGTATGCTCGAAACAATTATTGAGACAGATAGATTATCGGAAGTTGTATTTTGAAAGAAGGTCTTTGTGAAAGACTTATAAAATGAGAATGTATCTGCTAAGTGGAAACTGAATACAAGGGAAAATAAAAAATCTAAACAGCAGACTTGACAAATTCCTGTAATGAGTTAAAATATAACAGTGCTATATAGCACTGTTATATTTTTGAAAAGAACTTTAGAGGATACGAAAAGAATGTCAACAAAAGCAGAAGATACACAAAAAAATATATTAAATACAGCCAGAAAACATTTCCTGAAAGATGGTCTGACCGGAGCATCTTTAAGAAACATTGTAAAAGATGCAGGACTTACTACTGGTGCATTTTACAAGTATTATCCGACGAAAGAGGCGCTTTTTGATGCGCTGACGGATCCCTATATGGAACACATTTATCAGATATATGATCAGATCGTTGAGGAATTTGAAAAGCTTTCTGCCAGTGATCAGACAAGGAATATGTCGGATACATCCAGTGATGGGATGGAGCAGATGGTTGATTATATCTATGATCATTATGATAATTTCAGATTATTGTTGAAATGCGGAGACAGTGGAAAATTTGAACTATTCATACACAATATGGTAGAGCGGGAAATGAAGTCCAGCCTGAAATATATGGAAAAGATGAAAGAGAACGGTGTGAAAATACCGATTGTAGAGGAAAGCCTTATGCATATGATCTATACGGGATTTTTTTCATCAGTATTTCAGATCATTGAGCATGATATAGATAGAGAGACTGCAAAGAAAAATGTGCATCAGCTGAAAGAATTCAATACAGGTGGCTGGGAACGATTGTGGAATATTGAGTTTCCGGTATAACTGATGTAAGAATCCGGAATAGAATGTATGTGTTGCATGTTCTGGATTTCTGAACGAGAATCCGACAGGATAATAATATCAGGTGGCTGGTGCCAATAGGCCGCCTGTTTTATTATATATAAGTTAGATAGAACTAACAAAAATAACAATAAAACGAAAGTAAGGAGTGAATGGATATGAAAGAAAAAAAGAAGTCGGCAGTCAGCTGGATCCTGACATGGGCCGGACAAAAAAGAATTGCCTATGTATGGAGTGTGTTACTTGCAATAGGAAATGTGATTTTTAAGATTTTGCCGTATTTTATTATTGCAGATGTAGTAAAGCTGTTTTTAAATGGTGAAAAGGAGTTTAAAACATATCTTGCAAAAGCGGTTCTGATTGCATTGTCGTTTATCATTGCAGAATTGCTTCATTCACTCTCGACAGCATTGTCGCATAAAGCGACGTTTGCAGTACTCGCAAATATAAGAAAATCCTGCTGTGACAAACTGATACGAGTACCTCTTGGTTATGTAAAGGATACATCCTCCGGCACATTTAAGAATATCATGGTGGAAAGAATCGACAGTATCGAGACAACACTGGCGCATATTGTCCCGGAATTCACGTCCAATCTGCTGGCGCCGGTTGTGATTTTAATTTATTTCTTTCTGACAGACTGGAGACTGGCACTTTGGTCTTTGGTTCCAGTTATCGTTGGACTTTTCTCTTATTTTGGAATGATGCTGGATTATAAGCCAAGTTTTGAAAGAACAGTTCAGACAACAAAAGATCTGAATGATGCGGCAGTGGAATATATTGACGGAATTGAAGTAATCAAGGCATTTGGAAAGACAGAAAGTTCTTATGCCAAATTTACAAAGGCGGCTTTTGAATATGCGGATTCCTTTATTTCCTGGATGAAACGGTGCTCGATTTTTCATGGACTGATGATGGTGGTCACACCTTATACGCTTCTTACGGTATTGCCGTTGGGGGCACATTATGTAGCGAATGGAACACTTGCGGTTCCTGATTTTGTCATCTGTATTATTTTATCACTTGGAATCGTTGGACCGTTGATTACAGTGGGATCTTACACAGATGATCTTGGAAAAATTGGAGTAATCGTCGGTGAAGTGGCGGGAATTCTGGAACAGCCGGAGCTTGAACGTCCGGAGAAAAGTGAAAGAGCTCCCAAAGATAATTCCGTTACGCTTGAAAAAGTCAGATTTGGTTATCACGACAAAGAGATTCTGCATGGAGTAACTATGGAGCTGAAAGCAGGAACGGTAAATGCAATCGTAGGACCTTCCGGAAGCGGCAAGTCGACCATCGCAAAGCTGATTGCGTCCTTGTGGGATGTGGATTCCGGAAGTATTAAAATCGGTGGAGTTGATGTCAAAGAAATGTCGCTTGCAGATTTTAATCGGAAAATTGCATATGTTGCACAGGATAATTATCTGTTCAATGAAACGGTACGTGAAAATATCAGACAGGGAAATCCGGAGGCTACAGATGAACAGATCATCGAGGTGACAAAGAAAAGCGGATGCTATGAATTTATCATGCAGCTTGAGAACGGATTTGATACGGTTGTAGGGGGTGCAGGAGGACATCTGTCAGGAGGCGAGAGACAGCGTATCTCGATTGCAAGAGCGATGCTGAAGGATGCTCCGATCGTGATCCTTGATGAGGCAACTGCTTACACGGATCCGGAAAACGAGGCGATTCTGCAGAATTCTATCGCAAAACTGGTAGCAGGGAAGACACTGATCGTAATTGCACACAGGCTATCTACCATTAAGGACAGTGATCAGATTTTTGTCGTAAATGATGGAAATGTAACAGCACATGGCAAACATGAGGAACTACTGGTGTCATGCCCGCTTTATAAGGAAATGTGGGATGCCCATATTTCTGTAAAAGATACGGTGAAGGAGGGAGAATGATATGTTTGGAATTCTGGCAAAATTCTTTCGTTTTTCAGGCAGGGAAAATGGTAATAAATTTAAACTGTCGATAGTGATCGGACTCGTAGAGGCGCTTGCTTCAGCAATGAAGATACCGGCTATTATGTACATATTGATCGGTTTGCTGAGTGGAAAACCAATAGGAAAATATATTGGTGGTTCAATTGCGATCATGGTGATTGCAATTGTAGTTGATGTCATCTGTAAGAGATACTCTACAGTGCTTCAGACAGAAGGCGGATATAATGCGAGTGCTTTTATGAGAATCAAGATTGCAGAGCATCTGCGTTATCTGCCGATGGGATATTTTAATGCCAACAGCATCGGGGAAATTTCTTCTATTACGACGAATACAATGGAAATACTTGGCGATGTAGCTGCGAGAGTGGTTATGCTGACCATGCAGGGAATTCTGGAAACATCCATGATCATTCTTATGCTGTTTCTTTTTGACTGGAGAATCGGACTGACAGCTGCAGCAGGAGTGATTATTTTCTTTGGTGTAAATGCTGTGATGCAGAATACAGGGAAAAACGATTCAGAGCAAAAAGTGGTATGTGATACAGAGCTTGTAAATCAGATCATGGAGTATCTGCAGGGAATATCAGAAGTAAAATCATACAACCTGCTTGGAAAACAGGCAAAAAGATTAAATGATGCAAATGAAGCATGCAAAAAGATTAATACAAAGATGGAGATGTTGTTTGTCCCTTATCATTTTCTGCAAAGCGTCATAACAAAAATCACAGGTGCGGTAATCGTAGCATGCAGTGCATATTTTTATATTAATGGAACTATGAGTGCGGTCTATGCAATTGGTATGACAATCTCAGCATTTATGCTTTATGCCAGTCTGGAATGTGCAGGGAATTATTCATCTCTTTTACATGTGGTAAGCGTATGTGTAGATAAAGCAAATGCAATATTGGAGCTGGATACCATGGATATCGACGGTAAAGAAATACAGCCGGAAAATTACGATATCAGACTTTCTAACGTTTCATTTTCCTATGACAAACGGAAGATTATTGATGATGTATCACTTTCTATCCCACAGAAAACGACGACAGCAATTGTTGGACCGTCTGGTGGAGGAAAATCAACACTTTGCAATCTGATTGCCAGATTCTGGGATGTGGATTTAGGGGAAGTGACACTTGGAGGCGTGAATGTAAAAGACTATAGTATGAACAGTCTGATGCGTAATTTTTCATTTGTATTTCAGTCTGTGTATTTGTTTGCAGATACCATTGAGAATAATATTAAATTCGGACGTCAGGATGCAAGCCATGAGGAAGTGATGGAAGCGGCGAAGAAAGCATGTTGTCATGATTTCATCAGCAAACTTCCGAATGGATATGACACAGTGATCGGAGAAGGAGGAGCCACACTTTCCGGTGGTGAGAAGCAGCGTATTTCGATAGCCAGAGCGATTATGAAGGATGCGCCAATCGTCATATTGGATGAAGCAACGGCAAATGTTGATCCGGAGAATGAAAAGGAGCTGATGGATGCAGTAGATGCACTTACAAAGGAAAAAACGATTATTATGATTGCCCACAGATTAAAAACAGTCAGACATGCAGACCAGATTGTGGTTGTTGAAAAAGGAAGAATTGCACAGCAGGGAACACATGAGCAATTAATGAAACAGGAAGGTATTTATAAGAGATTTGTGGATGCAAGGCAGCAGGCGGTAAGTTGGAAACTGGTGCACTGAGAAATAATCCACAGTTGGTGAATATCCAAATTGAATTGTCTGAAAGAGATTTAATTTAAGTTTCGCTAAGTTTCACTTATATAGGCAGAATGAGGGATATTCAATAAAGTAATATGAAAAAAGCACTGAAAACCGTTGGATTGATATGCTCCCCATATGGTAGACAATGGAAATATCCAAAAATCTATCATATGAGGAGCATATTTTTATGGCTAGGAAACAGTATAGTAAGGAGTTGAAACTTGAGCTCGTAAAGAAACACCTTCCAACAAAAGAACATAAAGGGCTAAAGGCGGAAATTAGTTTTTCATTTTACGGCTCACAAAATCTTCACAAAAAATTAGCACTCACCTCTTGACAGTGCTAACAAATAGTGTTATATTTCTCCTAGAACAAGAAAAAAGCACAGCATTTCCGGTATGAGAATATTGGAAATGTTTTTCATAGAATCATAGAATAGGAGGGAAGCCTATGAACATCAGTAAGTTTACACAGAAATCCGTACAGGCTGTCCAGGATCTTGAGAAGGTTGCTTATGAATATGGCAATCAGGAGATCGAGGAGGAACACCTTCTGTATGCATTGCTGACACAGGAGGACAGCCTGATTCTCAAACTGATCGAGAAGATGGAGATCCAGAAGGAATATTTTATTGACACAGTTAAGAAAGCACTGGATGCAAAGGTTAAGGTTTCCGGTGGTGAGCTTCGGTTTGGCCAGTATCTGAACAAGGCACTGGTCAGTGCTGAGGATGAAGCGAAGGCTATGGGAGATGAGTATGTCTCTGTTGAGCATCTGTTCCTTTCCATGCTGAAGAATCCAAGCCCCAGCATGAAGAAGATCTTTAATGAGTTTGGAATCACCAGAGAGCGTTTTCTTCAGGCATTATCTACAGTCAGAGGAAACCAGAGAGTTGTCAGCGATAACCCGGAGGCAACCTATGACACCCTGAATAAATATGGCGAGGATCTTGTGGAGAAAGCCAGAAATCAGAAGCTTGATCCGGTGATCGGCCGTGATATGGAGATCCGTAATATTATCCGTATCCTTTCCCGTAAGACCAAGAACAACCCGGTTCTCATCGGTGAGCCTGGTGTTGGTAAAACAGCAGCCATCGAGGGACTGGCACAGCGTATTGTGGCAGGGGATGTACCGGAAGGCCTGAAGAACAAGAAGATTTTTGCCCTGGATATGGGAGCACTGGTTGCAGGTGCCAAGTATCGTGGTGAGTTTGAGGAACGTCTGAAAGCAGTACTTGAGGAAGTGAAGAAGAGCGAAGGACAGATCATTCTGTTCATCGATGAGCTTCATCTGATCGTCGGTGCCGGTAAGACAGATGGTGCCATGGATGCAGGAAATATGCTGAAGCCTATGCTTGCCAGAGGTGAGCTGCACTGTATCGGTGCCACAACTCTGGATGAGTACCGCCAGTATATTGAGAAGGATGCAGCACTTGCCCGTCGTTTCCAGCCGGTTATGGTAAATGAGCCTACAGTGGAAGATACCATTTCCATCCTTCGTGGATTGAAGGAGAGATATGAGGTATTCCACGGTGTTAAGATCACAGACAGCGCACTGGTTGCAGCTGCCACACTTTCACACAGATACATTACAGACCGTTTCCTTCCGGATAAGGCCATCGACCTTGTTGATGAGGCCTGTGCACTGATCAAGACGGAACTGGATTCCATGCCTACAGAGCTGGATGAGCAGAGACGTAAGATCATGCAGCTGGAGATCGAGGAGTCTGCTCTGAAAAAAGAGACGGACAACTTAAGTAAGGAGCGTCTGGCAGATCTGCAGAAAGAGCTTGCAGAAATGCGGGATACCTTCAATACCCAGAAAGCACAGTGGGATAATGAGAAACATTCCGTAGAGAAGCTCCAGAAATTACGTGAGCAGATCGAGGATATCAATAAACAGATCCAGAAAGCAAAACAGAATTACGATCTGGAGAAAGCTGCCGAGCTGCAGTACGGCGAGCTGCCGAAGCTTCAGCAGCAGCTGGAAGTTGAAGAAAAACAGGTTAAAGAAAGTGACAGAAGTCTGGTACATGAGGCAGTTACAGATGATGAGATCGCACGTATCATTTCCAGATGGACCGGCATTCCGGTAACCAAGCTGACTGAGGGCGAGAGAACGAAGCTTCTGGGCCTTGAGGATGAGCTGCACAAACGTGTAGTAGGACAGGATGAAGGTGTACGTCTCGTAACAGATGCGATCCTTCGTTCCAAAGCCGGAATCAAAGATCCGACCAAACCAATTGGTTCCTTCCTGTTCCTTGGACCAACCGGCGTTGGTAAAACAGAGCTTGCCAAGACTCTGGCTGCCACACTGTTTGACGATGAGCAGAATATGGTGCGTATCGATATGAGTGAGTACATGGAGAAATATTCCGTGTCCCGTCTCATCGGAGCGCCTCCAGGATATGTTGGATATGAGGAAGGCGGTCAGCTGACAGAAGCTGTTCGAAGAAAACCGTACAGCGTTGTTCTTTTCGATGAGATCGAGAAGGCTCACCCGGATGTATTCAATGTGCTTCTGCAGGTACTGGATGATGGCCGTATCACAGATTCACAGGGACGTACCGTTGATTTCAAGAACACGATCCTGATCATGACATCCAACATTGGTTCTCCGTACCTTCTTGACGGTATCGATGAGAAGGGTGACATCAAGCCGGAGGCACAGGAGCAGGTTATGAATGACCTTCGTGGCCACTTCCGTCCGGAGTTTTTGAACCGTCTGGATGAGATCATCATGTTCAAGCCGCTGACCAAGGATAACGTTGGCAAGATCGTAGATCTTATGGTCAAAGAGCTCAGTGACCGTCTGGCTGACCAGGAGCTTTCCCTGGAGCTTACAGATGCTGCCAAACAGATGGTAGTGGACAACGGTTATGATCCGGTTTACGGTGCACGTCCTCTGAAGCGTTATCTCCAGAATTACGTGGAGACACTGACAGCCAAGAAGATCCTTTCCGGTGATGTACATGCCGGAGATACCATTGTGCTGGATGTGAAGGACGGAGAGTTTACCGTCAGCACGAAGTAAAAAATAACTCCATAAAGTTATGATAGATTGACAAAAAGAAGAACTGTCAGTTCTGATAGAAATCCATTTCAGGATGAAGATCAGAACCCGGCAGTTCTTTTTTTGCATAAAAACAGAGAGTGCCGGATGCAAAATATCTGCAAAGCAGGATACAGCCTGAGTGAGTACGATTTCACAAAAGCCTGAAAATCCTTTGAAAAACAGTCAGATTTACACAAAAATAATCGAAAAACAGCTAAAAACTATCTGAAAACGGATAACGATTTCGGAATCCTTTATTGAGAAAAAATATATGAAAAACTATAATCGGGGACAGATCAGAGAAAAGGATGTGAAAGGCAATGAAAAAGAATTACATGAAAATTTCAGTGCTCTCCGTAGCAGCAGTACTGGGAGTGTGGATCCTGGGAAGTGCGCTGAACTGTTTTAATCCTACATTTATTCCATCGGTAAAAGATGTGCTGAATGCTTTTTGGAATCTGTGGGAAAACGGTTATAAAGGTTATCCCCTTATGTATCATATAGTTGCAAGCATGAGACGACTTGGAATTGCGATGGTGCTGGTGTTTATAGCAGGAACAGCTCTCGGGATCGCCTGCGGAATGAACCGGAAGATCCTGTCAGCGTTAGATCCGTTTATCTTCTTCTAGCAAGAAGACTCCAACCTCTAAGGTGGGAGATGAATTGCGTCTGTTACCTACTTGATAGAGTATCCTAATCATAGTATAGTATATTTAGTCGAATAATAAAAATTAAAATACAATAAATTTAGATAATAACGCACATTTAGCATTCTTACTATACTATCATCTTGTGCTTGTGGTCGAGTATCGTAGATGATTTTTCTAGGAAAAGGAAGTGGCATGGTGGCAAACAGAGCATATAAATTCAGAATATATCCCAATGGTGAGCAGAAGATTTTGTTTGCTAAGACTTTCGGTTGTGTCAGAATGGTATACAATCATTGGCTTGATAGAAAGATTCGGCAGTATGAGGAGAACAAGACCAATGTAACATATACTATTTGTGCAAAAGAAATGGCTGCAATGAAGAAAACGGAAGAATACGGATTTTTAAAGGAAGTAGATAGTATCGCATTACAACAATCGCTCAGGCACCTTGATATGGCATTTCAGAACTTTTTCAAACAGCTGAAAACAGGTTTTCCAAGGTTCAAATCAAAAAAGCGGAATAAAAACAGCTATTCTACGGTCTGCATCAATGGGAACATAACGATATCTAACGGATATTTGAAATTGCCTAAGATTGGACAAGTCCGCTTAAAACAGCACAGGATTATTCCAGAGGAATATAGACTGAAATCAGTAACAGTAAGTCAGACACCAAGCGGAAAATACTATGCAAGTATTCTTTTTGAGTATGAAGATCAAGTACAGGAAAGGGAAATGCAAAAGTTTTTAGGTATGGATTTTTCCATGCACGAATTGTATCGTGACAGTAACGGTAAGGAGCCAGCCTATCCGAAGTATTACAGAAATGCGGAGAAAAAATATAGGTGGGGGAGGATGTCACTGTATCGGATCATGGACTTCTTGTGGGAGAAAATGTTCCTCCGATCCTGGGTGAGTATGGCGGCCTGAATCTGGGCGTGATGGAAGAACTTGGATACACCGTGAGAAAGAAGGATGAAAACGGAGATCCGGTAGATGAGATCGACTGGGAAAAGACCAGAGCGGTTCAGATACGAAGCAATTATATTTATATCAACCTGAAGGGAAGAGATAAATACGGAATTGTAGAGGCGAAGGACAAGTATGATCTGGAGGAACAGATCATTTCGGATCTCTATTCTTACAGGGATAAGGCAACCGGAAAGCGTGTGGTGGGAATTGCCATGCGAAATAAGGACAGCGTTGTTCTGGGACTTGGGGGAGCAGAATGCGGGGATATTATCTTTACGATCAATGAAGGCTTTAACAGGCTTCATGGAGATGGGTTATCCACGGCGGAAGGATATGCACAGACATCGGTTACCCCTGTTTTCCTGGCTGCAGGGGAGGATATTAAAGAGGGAAAGATCACAGACAGGGTGATCCGGCAGGTGGATGTGGCGCCTACCATCGCGGAGATCCTCGATGTGAGAAAGCCTGAGCAGTGTGAGGGGGCCCCGGTTTATCAGATACTGAAGAAATAAAAGATCCTGAAAAATTTTCCTTCCTGGCTCTTGACAAAAGACAAAATTGGTAAGATAGTAAACTTCAGACAAATATCAGAGAAAAAGGATGGAAACAGATCATGATACCAAAGGACCCGGTAATGCTTTTAAGTTATGTAAATACACAGCTGAGGGATTTTTATAAATCTCTGGATGATTTCTGCGAGGACAGAGGCCTTGTGCGAAAAGAGCTGGAGGATAAGCTCGATATGATTGATTATGCTTATGATCCGGCAGTGAACCAGTTTGTATAAAAAATCAGGAACAGGAAAACGATGTTATAAAGATAGCCGCAGTGTAGAGATATTGATCTGATATCGATTCTACGATGCGGCTATCTTTGATTTTATTTAACAGTTACTTTAACAGTTGCTTTCTTTTTGCCGGAGAGAATGGTAATGGTGGCCGTGCCTTTCTTTCGTGAAGTGATCATTCCCTGAGAATTCACAGATGCAATTTTTGAGTTGGAAGATTTATAAGTTATTTTTTCAACTGTGGTCAGTGGAGTGCGGGATATTTTTAATTTGTAGGTCTTTTTCAGTTTCAGAGAAAGACGGGATGGGGAAACAGTAAGTTTCTGAGTTGCGACTGTTTTTTGCTGGACTTTTATTTTGGCAGTAGCCTTTTTGCCGCTGGCAAGCGTGACGGTGATTTTTGTGCTGCCTGGACGGATTCCTTTGATCTTTCCGTGGGAATCAATGGTGGCAATTTTTTTGTTCGCAGAGCTGTAAGATTTTACTTTGTCACCTTTGGCTAGTCCGGTTACTTTGAATGCAGTAGTAGTCTGACCTGTTTGCAGAAGAATCGAGGTCATGTTGAGTTTAATGGTTGCTTTGAGCTGTGCTATAGCAGCTTTTTCTGTTTTTCCACAGTATACACAGGTACGCTGTTTCTGGCCTGGCTGAAAAACTGTGGCGGATTTTACAGTTTTCCAGGAACTCCATTTATGAGATTTCTCCAGGATCTGAAAACTGATCTTGCGGGAGCCTGTATAGGAACCCATGCCTGTAACCGTAACGGAGGCAGTTCCTGGTTTGATGTTATTGGAGTATGTCAGTTTGTAATCTTTATCCAATGACAGAAGTGTGTCGCCATTTTTTACAGTTACTTCAGGAGTCTGTTCCCTGCCATCGCAATAAACATCATCAACTGTGACAGTAAGTGTATCTACAGAGATTTCAGGTGATGTGACAGTTACTGTGCAGGTGGCCAGAAAACCGCCGTCAAAAGTTTTGACTGTGATAATGGCTGTACCAGCGGAAACTGCTTTGACAGTACCGATATCGTCAACCGTGGCAACAGCTTCATTGTCGGATGCCCAGAGAACATCTTTGATCGTGGCATTTTCCGGTGATACGGATGGAATCAGGGAAAAAGTTTCTCCGGTCATCAGAGATTTTTCAGACTGATCCAACTGGATGTTTTCTACGTAAATACGTTCCGGAGCTGTTTCCCTGGTGTCGGAAGAAGCTACTGTTTTTTCTCCGGATTCATCTACAGGAGAGTAGATTCCTGTATCAAGGTTCTGGCTTTCTGGAATGTAGGTATTGTAGGTTTTTCCGGAAGTCAGAGGAATATCATTGTAAACAATCTTTCTGGTGAGAGTATCTCCGTCGTACTCTTCTACTTCGTAGGTCATGGAGCCGGTATCGTTTCCTGTCAGTTTCAGATAATAATCATCTCCGCAGAAGGAAACATATTTGGAGTCGCCATCTACATACATAAATATGTCGTTGTAAGAGGTATCTACAATGTTGTTTACAATGGAACCGCATAAATTATGGCTGCCGTCGTATACGTATACATCTACCGGGCAGTGGATCTTTGCATTGGTGTTTCTTCTGGAAGAACTGGAGGATTCGACTGCTTTGGTGTACATAGTATAAACACAATTGGAAAAAGATCCAAACTTTGTACGGCTCATAAGGTCTGTTACGGTTTTGGTAAAGAGAATTTCAGCTACTTCATCAACGTGTTTGCCCCAGGTTTCATCATAGACATTTTTTACTGAAGCCTCGGCCACAGATTTTACCTGTTTTGCAAAAGCTTCCATATCTGCACTGGCTATACCGATGATTCCTGAACAGTTATCCTGACTGATAGTGTAATTCAATGTTCCGAAGGCCCCGAAGCTGATGTCACCCCAGCCATAGTTTGATACGGAATAGGTGAAGTTGATCGTACGGGCTCCTTTTTTGGTAGCAGCGGATATGGAGAAGGAGGCAGTTAAAGTTTGGCCAGTTATTGTGGCCTTTTTACTGATTCCCATTTTGTCAAAAAGTTTTTCCAGAATTTTTTGACTGACAGGATTATTCCGATCTCCAGTGTAGGAGAAGGAAGAGGAATTGATGGCCACAGCCATATATCCGGATAAGAAATCATACAGTTCATTTTGCTGCTTAGTAGTAAAATATTCGCCCAGTTTCGGATCTCTGGTGAGAATATTTTTGTTTTTAAGCATTTGCTGGGCTTTGGTCATGTTCTGGACGCGTTCTGTCTTTTCTTTACGTTTTTCTGCTTGTTGACGGGTGTAATCCTGGTTATAAATATACAGTGTGCTGTTTGTGGAATGCACATATGAGTCAGAGTCCCCATAACATATGGAGAATTCAGCAGTTAATTTTGTGGTGGATTTTTCTGGAACAAAATTGGATGTAATGCTGAATTCAGGCGTTAAGATAGTTTTGGTTTCGGGTGCTTTGATTCTTAAAGGAGTTGGATATTCTATGAATGAAGTAAATCCTGTTTCTTTAAAATGAGCTTTTAATGGGGAATTGGTATTCATTTTTATTCCCTTAACAGAGACTGTATAATCAGCAAGCAGCTTTTTTAGTTCAGCCTCAGAATAAGCAGAATTTTGGCTGAATTTGCATGCGATTTTTAATGTACCTGATTGGGAAGAATGGTCGTATTGGCCATTTTCATACGTAAAGGTGTTTGCACTTGGTATAAAGTTTACGATTATATAAGGAGTGACAAGGTTTGCTGCTTCTTCCATATGAGTAACTCTGCTGTTTTTGTAGGTGAAAACAACGATTTTGTCCTTGCTGTTAACAAGGATTGAGGTTGCCTGGGTAAGATTGAAATCAGAAGCAACAGTATAATTTTTTCCTTCTATATTAATTGTGCCTTTTTCTGCATTTACACCGTCAAGATGTCCACTGATATAAGTGGTTCCTTCCTGGATAATTTCATGAAATGGAATGTTGTTGGCATTTGCGTAGGTTTCGGCCGCAGAGCAGGAATAACCTTTGATCACAAGATTTTTCCAGCCCTGGAAAGCTGTATCTGCAATGGAAGTTACGGAACCAGGGATGAAGGTTTCTTCCAGAGCCTTGCAGTTGTAAAATGCGTAGTTTCCGATGGAGGTCACAGAATCCGGAATGGATACAGAAGCCATATGAGTGTTGGAAGTACTTTCTACCCTTGCCAGATTATCGGGAATATTTTCCATACCAGGTTCCAGAATCAGTTCGCTCAGAGCACTGGCACCGCCAAGAGGTCCGTATTTACTGTCATAAGTACTGGAGCCACCGGTTTCACAGGAAGTAAGATTAGCCGGAATGGTGAGACTGTTAACCTGTGTATTTGCAATGAAAGAGTATCCCAGCTTTTTCAGTTTGGAAGGAAGGGTGATAGATTTCAGTGAAGAACAGTTACAAAAAGCAAGTCGTTCAATGGTGGTAATAGCATCGTCAAGCTCTATACTAACCAGAGAAGAACATCCGGAAAAAGAGGAATCACCCAGGTATCTTACGTTTTTGGAAAAAGAGATATTTTTCAGAGCAGTACAGTTGCTGAACGCACTGGACTGAATATCGACATAAGCACCACCCTTATTGTTGTCCGTAAAAGAAATGGAAGAGAGGAAAGTACAGTTTGAAAACGCGAGGTTTCCGATTGTATTAACCGTTTTTGGAAAAGTAATCTCTTCAAGGGAAATACAGTTTTGAAAAGCTTCATAATTGATTTGTTCAAGATTTTCTGACCAGCGAATGGAAATCAGTTTTTTGCAGCCGGAAAAAGCATTGTCAGAAATGACAGTGACAGAATCCGGAAAGGAAATATTTGTTAATTTTGCATTGTTTTTAAATGCATATTGACCTATGGTGGTGACAGAGTCAGGTATAGAGATGGAGGTCAAATGTGTGCCGGAAGTACTTTCCACTCTTGCCAGATTATCGGGAATATATTCCATGCCGGGTTCCAGAATAAGTTCTTTTAGAGTGTTAGCACCGCCAAGAGGTCCGTATTGACTCTCGTAAGTACTGGAGCCGCCTGTTGTACAGGTAGTAAGCCCTGCCGGAATGGTGAGACTGGTGATCTGTGTATTTGCAATAAAAGAGTATCCCAGTTTTTTCAGTTTGGAAGGAAGGGTGATAGATTTCAGTGAGGAACAGTTGCAAAAAGCAAAGCGTTCAATGGTGGTAATAGCGTCGTCAAGCTCGACATTAGTCAGAGAGGAGCATCCGGAAAAAGAAGAATCACCCAGATATCGTACATTTTTAGAAAAAGAAATATTTTCCAGAGCAGTACAGTTGCTGAACGCACTGGACTGAATATCGACATAGGCACCACCTTTATTGTTGTCCGTAAAAGAAATGGAAGAGAGGGAAGTACAGTCTGAAAATGCGGAAGGCCCAATGGTATTGATTGTTTTTGGAAAGGTGATCGCTTCAAGGGAAACACAATTTTCAAAAGCTTCATAATTAATTTGTTCAAGACTTTCGGCCCAATGAATGGAGAGCAGTTTTTTGCAACCATAAAAAGCACCGTCGGAAATGACCGTGACAGAATCGGGAATGGAAATGTTTACTAACTTTACACAGTTTTTAAATGCATATTTACCGATGGAAGTGACAGAATCCGGGATAGATACGGAAGTCAGATGCGTATTGGAAACACTTTTTACCAGAGCCAGGTTGTCGGGAATACATTCCATTCCGGGCTCCAGAATTAGCTCTTTCAAAGTATTGGCATCGCCAAGAGGACCAAACATAGTGTCCGAACTGGAACCACCTGTCGCACAGTAAGTAAGTCCTGCCGGAATGGTAAGACTGGAGATCTGTGTATTTGCAATAAAAGAGTAGCCCAGTTTTTTTAATCTGGAAGGAAGCTTCACAGATTTCAGTTCATCACATCCATAGAATACAAAATTACCGATTTCCGTAACTGTGTTGGAAATGACTACACTGGTAATTACAGGGTTGTAGGCAAAGGCACTGTCAGAGATTTTTGTGACAGTATAGTTATCAATTTTGGAAGGTATCGTTACTTCTGAATCACCACCTGTATATTTTGTGATCGTGGCGTAAAGTCCGGAAGTAGTATACTGGAATCCATCATCAGTTACATTGCTGCCGGCTGAAAGTACACTTCCGTCATCAAAGTCATTATCGGTAACCGGTTCTGATACAACATCAGAATCGGGTTCCATCGGCAGACTATCTGAAAAATTATCAGAAAATTCCGGCGAGATTTCATCAGCAGGATATTCCGTATCTGCTTCAGGAATGTCTGTATTTGCAAGGTCAGGTTCTGCATCAGATACAGAAGAATCCTGTTCTTCATCAGAACTTATAAAGTCAGAAATATCTTCGGTGTTTTCTTCTGTGAGGAGATGGGATTCCTCGGTGATTCCGGTGGAGTCTTCTCCAAAATCCAGATCTTCAGCCAGAACAGCCGACGCAGGCTGCAGACACATCAGTGCCGCAAGTGTACAGGCAAGGAACTTCTTTTTCATAGTGTTGGTCCTCCTTATGATAATTTTTTGTGATCAGGGCATCAGCGCAATATACTGTTTCAGCAGATTCAGAGTTTCTTCTTTTGTGTAGACAAGAGGGCTTCCCGGCAGATTTTTAATAAATTCGCTGAAAATCTTGCACAGGGAATGTTCCTGAATATGGATATTGCAGCAATATGCTCCAAAAACAAAAGCGTTGGTTGTATAAATATGAATTCCGGTGGATGTGACATATATGGTTAAGTAGTCTGGCAACTGCAGGTGAGTGGGGCGAAGAATCAGTCCGGAAATAGTTTCATCGGAAATTTCTTTATACAGGGTTTTTAGCATTTGACGGATATCATCAGGATCCAGTGGTGGAACATACTGAGGTGGCATATCCTGCAGAACGCAGGTTTGTGTAAGATCAGACAGACCTTTTTCTGTAAAAACAGTAAGGTAAGTGATCTGATCCTGACGTAGTACGGAAAAATGCTGTTCCACAAGCTCGTACATAGGATGATAGGGCATATCGTTGCTGTTCAGATATTTTTTGATGATTGCAGGTGTTATATAGCGTCCGGGACAGGGCTGTGACATAAAAACCTGCATGGTATCCGGTGAAGTGCCGGCAATGTATTCCTGAAGGACTTCCATAATATTAGAACTGCACTGGATGAGGAGATCGCAGTTTTGCAGTTTCGTTTGAAAAAAATTGCGATAATAAGAAATTAATTCTGTGTTGTCACTGATCCTGGCAGTACTCAGATCTTCAGAAATCTGAAGCAGGCAGGATGGGGTAATGATATAGTAGATCAGAGGAGAAGCTGTAACTGCGTGCTGGTTTTCTGTAAAGTAATAAGGTTTATAACTGCCCCGGGAAGCAAGACACAGAGGAATTATGGAACCGAGCTTCTTTAGATTTCTGCGAGCCGGATTTGGAGACAGAGTACTGCTGACACGGCGCAGATAAAGAAGTTCACTGACTGAAAAATGATTCTCATTCAACCATAATTCCATAAATTCCATAGTAAGATCAAGTTTCTCTGGAAGGAACATCTGGATTTCTACATCTGTGTGATGAGATACTTCGTAGATTAATACTGAACGGATAATACTGCGAACAGCGTATTCTCCGTTGATCAGAGAATCGGTCAGAGGAAGCGAGTTTACTTTTGGGGGCGGAAACATGGAGAAATCAACAGATGCCAAAGTATTCAGAAAATCACAGACAGCCTGACGATTTTCATAGGCATCCTCACCCTGTAGACTGATGTCATGCAGGCGGAAAAATTCCTGACGTTCTTCTGTGCACAGACCAAAATAACGGGCCAGTATCTGCATGGCTTTATAAGAAAGAATCCGTTCATCTTTCAGGGCTTTGTGGATTGATGTCCTTTCAATTCCTGCATTGCGTGAAATTGAAGCAATGGATTCTCCACTTTGATCGATAAGTTTTCTGAGGTAGTTGCTGAATTTTGACATAAGGATCCTCCTGTTTATCGAGTTGTTAATCGTATTATAAAGCTGGAAAAAAGGATTTTCAATTTGTGACGGAAACTGTGACAGATGAATCTTATATTTGAGCACAAATATGAAAGTTTAACCAAATCAAGTAAGTCCCCTGCGGGGTTGCGAAAAGCAATAAGCAGTGGGTGGGGACTTGCTTGTATCAGGAAGAGTGCAAGATCCTCCTGATAAACTGCGGAGCAGTTATTTGGTGTAGAGCTGCGTAGCGAAGCGGATTGCGAATATCCGCTTGACAATTATTCTTTTTAAATAGATTAGCCAGACAAAACAATTATAAGATTTTGTTTCCGGTTAAAAATGCTTGTAAATCTAAAAAAAGTGTAAAATTCACAAAAAACAGTTGCATTTTTTGTGCAGATGTATATTATGTATAGTTAGCCGACTAATTAAAATATATGGCGAATATATTTATGAACAGGCAGCAGAACGGAGTCAGAACAGCTGTTTTGTTTATGAAAGGGGTGACAGTGTGCTTTGTGAGAAGGACGATGAGAAAGAGAAGCAGAGCAGTTTTTTATCTCTGTTTATGAAGGTGGACCGTCATTTTATAACGAAATGTTTTGGGCAGATGCAGGAACTTGGCATTTATCCGGGACAGATCCCGGTTCTGGGACTGGTGTCCAAGAAAGATGGCTTAAGTCAGAGGGAGCTGGCAAAGATCTTGCATATCAAGCCGCCTACGGTAAATGTATCGATACAGAGACTGGAGAAAGCAGGCTTTCTTTATAAGAAACCGGATGAAAAGGACCAGCGTGTGACCAGGATCTACATGACAGAAAAGGGAAAGGAAATCAAGGCAAAAGCACTGGAACGGATCCATAAAAATGAGGCTGTGATGATGGAAGGCTTCAGTGAGGCGGAAAAGTGCCTGCTTCGGAGATTTCTGGAGCAGATCCTTGTAAATATCGAAAAGATCCAGCCGGAGGAATTTACAGGAAAGACTCCGATGGAGGAAATAACAGAAAAGGAGGAACAGAAACGTGATTAAACTGATGAAATATCTGAAACGTTCAGCGGGCTATATCGTGCTCATCATTGCGCTTCTTTTTCTTCAGGCATACTGTGATCTGTCGCTGCCGGATTATACATCCAAGATCATTAATGTAGGAATCCAGCAGAACGGTATTGAGGACAGTGTCCCTGAGAAGATCAGAAAAACATCCATGGACAACCTGAAATTGTTTATGGATGAAGCCGATGTGAAAACCGTTGATAAATTTTATGAGGAAGATGGAGACAATCTGGTATTAAAAGATAAGGTTTCCGAAGAAGACAGAGATAAGCTGAATGATATTTTCGGCAAACCGATGGTGATCGTTTCCACTCTGACCTCGGATAGTAAGGAAACCAAAGCAACTCTTGCAAAAATGGACATTCCGGAAGGAACGGACCCCATGGAAGCACTTTCCCAGATGCCGCCAGAGGCACTTGCTGCAATGAAGGAACAGGTCAGTGAAAAGATCGACAAGATGCAGGATTCCATTATCACACAGGCAGGTGTTTCCTATGTCCGTGCAGAGTATGAAGCAATGGGTGAGGATGTGGATGCCATTCAGATGGATTATATGAAATCCACCGGCCTGCGGATGATCCTGATGGCGCTGATCACTATGATGGCAGCGGTCTGTGTGGTATTTCTTTCCTCCAGGGTTGCCGCTTCTCTTGGACATGATTTGAGAAACAGTGTTTACAATAAAGTAATCGGATTTTCCAGCAGAGAATACCATAAATTTTCAACCGCTTCCCTGATCACAAGATGTACCAATGATATCCAGCAGGTGCAGCAGGTAATGGCCATGCTGTTTCGAATCGTTCTGTACGCGCCGATCCTTGGTGTTGGCGGTGTGCTCCGTGTGCTGAATACGGATGCATCCATGACATGGATCCTTGGCGTAGCAGTGGCACTGATCCTGCTTGTGATCTTTGTGCTGTTCCAGGTGGCAATGCCCAAATTTACGATCCTGCAGACTCTGATCGACAAGCTGAACCTGGTTACCAGAGAGATCCTTACCGGTATCCCGGTAATCCGTGCGTTCAGTCGTGAGAAACATGAGGAAGAGCGTTTTGAGGAGGCCAATGCCACACTTACCAGAACAAACCTGTTTGTAAACAGATGTATGACTTTTATGATGCCGACCATGATGCTGATCATGAACGGAGTGTCGGTTCTTATCATCTACAGTGGCGCACATGCAGTTGACAACGGAACCATGCAGGTTGGAAATGTTATGGCGTTTATCCAGTATGCAATGCAGATCATTATGTCATTTTTGATGATCACCGCCATGTCCATTATGCTTCCAAGAGCCAATGTTGCAGCACTTCGTATTGATGAGGTCCTGAAAACAGAGGTCAGTGTCCATGATCCGGAGAATCCGGTGAAACCAGAGGCACAGACAAAAGGAACCGTAGAATTCGATCATGTAAGCTTTGCTTATCCGGAAGCCGGAGAGAATGTCCTGACTGACATTTCCTTTAAGGCAGAAAAAGGTGAGACCGTTGCCGTAATCGGAAGTACCGGAAGCGGAAAGAGTACTCTGGTAAATCTGATCCCGAGATTTTATGATGCAACAGAAGGTGCTGTTAAGATTGACGGTGTGGATGTCCGTGAAATGACGCAGAAGGATGTACGTGAGAGACTGGGATATGTTCCGCAGAAGGGAATCCTGTTCTCAGGAACCATCGATTCCAACATCCGTTATGGAAAAACGGATATTTCAGAGGAAGAAGTAAAGGAAGCTGCCCAGGTAGCACAGGCAGAAGAATTTATCGTTACAAAGCCGGAGGGCTATGAGTCACCGATCGCCCAGGGCGGAAGCAATGTTTCCGGTGGTCAGAAGCAGAGACTTTCCATTGCGAGAGCCATTGCCAAGAAACCGGAGATCTTTATCTTTGATGACAGCTTCTCAGCACTGGATTTCAAGACAGACAGTACATTACGTAAAGCACTGAAGGAGCATACAAAAGATACAACAACGATCATCGTTGCACAGCGTATCAGTACCATTCTCAATGCAGATAAGATCATTGTACTGGATGATGGCCGTATGGCAGGAATCGGAACACATAAAGAGCTTATGAAGAACTGTGAGGTATATCGTCAGATTGCCATGAGTCAGCTTTCAGAGGAGGAATTGGCATGAGTGAGCAGAGAAGACGAAAAGGGCCTATGGGAGGCCGTGGAATGCAGCCCACCGAAAAGGCCAAGGACTTTAAAGGGGCAATGGCCAAACTGTTCCGTTATATGGGACGCTACAAATTCCGTTTTATGCTGATGTTCGTATTTGCGGTAGCAGGTACGGTATTTAATATCGTAGGTCCGAAGATCCTTGGAAAAGCAACCACAGAGCTTTATAAAGGACTGGTTGCCAAGGTTAATGGAACCGGCGGAATTGATTTTGAGAAGATCGGAATGATCCTTCTGTGGACACTTGGATTATATCTGGCAAGTGCACTGTTTTCTTTTATACAGGGATTTGTAATGACCGGTATCTCCAACGATGTCACATATAATCTGAGAAAAGATATTTCAAAGAAGATCAACCGTCTTCCTATGAATTATTTTGAGAGCCGTACCAACGGTGAGATCCTTTCCAGAGTGACCAATGATGTGGATACGCTGCAGATGAGCCTGAACCAGAGTATGACACAGCTGATCACATCTGTGACAACACTGATCGGTGTCTTTATCATGATGCTGTCTATCAATGTATGGATGACACTGGCAGCACTTTTGATCCTGCCGGTTTCCATGCTTATCATCAACAAGGTAATGAAGCATTCCCAGAAATACTTCCAGGCACAGCAGGATTATCTGGGAAGAGTTAACGGCCAGATCGAGGAAAACTTCGGCGGACATGATGTTGTACGTGTATTTAACAAAGAGCAGGATGTTCTCACCGAGTTTGAACGTGATAACGGAAAGCTGTATGAGTCTGCATGGAAATCTCAGTTCTTTTCCGGAATGATGATGCCGATCATGCAGTTTGTGGGAAACCTGGGATATGTAATGGTTGCGCTTTTAGGTGGTATTTTTGTGATCAAAGGCAGGATCGAGGTTGGTGATATCCAGTCTTTCTTCCAGTACATCCGTAACTTTACACAGCCGATCCAGCAGATCGCTCAGGTTACCAACCTTCTGCAGTCCTCTGCAGCAGCTTCCGAGCGAGTATTTGAATTCCTGGAGGAACCGGAGGAAGAACTTCAGCCGGAGCATCCGGATTCCATTGAAGGACTGGAAGGAAATGTACAGTTTGAGCATGTAAAATTCGGATACAACCCGGATAAGATCATTATCAATGACTTTTCCGCAAATGTTCATGACGGACAGAAGATCGCCATTGTAGGACCTACCGGCGCCGGAAAAACAACCATGGTAAAACTGCTGATGCGTTTCTATGATGTAAATGGCGGAAGTATCAAGGTGGATGGACATGATATCCGTAACTTCAACCGCAGTAATCTCCGTGAGATGTTCGGAATGGTGCTGCAGGATACCTGGCTGTTTTCCGGAACCATTATGGAAAACATCCGTTACGGAAGGCTGGATGCAACCGATGAAGAGATTATCGCAGCTGCAAAAGCGGCTCACATCCATAACTTTATCATGCAGCAGCCCAGGGGATATCAGATGGTTCTGGATGAGGAGACCAGCAATGTTTCCCAGGGTCAGAAACAGCTGCTCACCATTGCAAGAGCCATTCTTGCAGATAACAAGATCCTGATCCTGGATGAGGCCACATCTTCCGTAGATACCAGAACCGAGATGCAGATCCAGAAGGCCATGGATAACCTGATGAAGGGCAGAACCAGCTTTGTCATTGCTCATAGGCTTTCCACCATTAGAGATGCAGATCTGATCCTGGTTATGAAAGACGGAGATATTATCGAGCAGGGCAATCATGAAGAACTGCTGGCACGAAAAGGATTTTATGCAGATCTTTATAATAGTCAGTTCGAGAAAAAAGAGGCACAGGCATAAGCTGATAGAAAGACAAAGTGTTATTATATAAAAAAAAGAGCGAAGCGGATTCCGAACGTCCGCTTCGCTTTTTTACTCTATACATCCGTTCCGCTTTCAGGTATAATTCTGTAGTAAGGACTCTGAAACAGGGCTTTCAAAAAAGGCTCCGGAGTATCTATAAAAAATGAAAGAAACGGGAGGATTTACCATGATCATAACAACAACACCATCGGTAGAGGGAAGAGCAATCCGTGAATATAAAGGAATCGCATTCGGAGAAGTGATCACAGGAGTGAATGTTATCAAGGACCTTGGCGCAGGTCTTCGGAATTTTTTCGGCGGAAGAAGTGCCGGATATGAGGAAGAGCTTCAGAAAGCCAGAGAAGAGGCACTGAAAGAGCTGGAGCAGCGCGCGGCAGCAATGGGTGCCAATGCAGTGATCGGTGTGGATATTGATTATGAAGTGCTTGGCGCAGATAATGGCATGCTGATGGTTACAGCAAGCGGAACAGCGGTAGTGGTGGATTAAGGCGTATGGCAGCAGTAAAAAACGGACGGGAATATCTTGCACATGTGACAGAAACTCTGCGTTACCGGATCACACAGCTGGATGATTCCATAGAGGCCGGACAGAAAGAAATCGAAGGGATGCACGAGTACTACTGGGAAAACTACACAGAGATGGACCAGTATGGCTATGAAAATTTTGATAATCAGCAGGCGCTTCTCCATGAGATCAATGCAAGCAATGAGAAGATCGAACTGCGGCGCAGATTCCGTAAAATGATGGATTCCCCATTCTTCGGAAGAGTGGATTTCTGTTATGAGGGCGACGAAGAGCCTGAGATTTTTTATATTGGTATCGCAAATCTTGCGGAGGAAAACGGCGGCCTTCCGCTGATCTATGACTGGAGAGCACCGGTGTCCGGACTGTTCTATGATTTTGACAAAGGACCGGCATCCTATCAGGCACCACTGGGAGAAATCCACGGTGATATTGCAGCCAAGTGGCAGTATAAGATCCGTGGTGGAAAAATGATCTACGAGTTTGAAAGTGATGTAAAGATTGACGATGAGATCCTGAAGGCAGAGCTTGGAAGCAACGGAGACGTACAGTTGAAAAACATTATCCGTACGATTCAGAAAGAGCAGAATGCCATTATCCGAAATACTTCAGATCGGATCATGGTGATCCAGGGAGCAGCAGGAAGCGGTAAGACATCTATTGCCCTGCACAGGATTGCCTATCTTCTTTATCATGACCGGAAGAACCTGAAATCTTCTTCTGTACTGGTACTTTCACCCAACGGTGTGTTCTCGGATTATATTTCGCATATTCTGCCGGAGCTTGGTGAAGAGAATATCCGTGAGATGAGTTTTGATCTTTTTGCCTATAAGAGACTGAAGAATACAGTGTCAGACTGCGAGGACCGCTATGATCTGATCGAGCGTCAGATCGCAGGATTGTGCGATGAGAAACTTCTGAAGGAAAAACAGTCCCGGGATTTTCTGGACCGCATGGAAGGGTATCTGGTAGAACTGGAAGACAGCCTTATGAATTTCCGGGATGTGGAACATCGTGGCGTAGTCAAAAAAGAGCAGGAGATCATCGAGCTCTTTTACTTTAAATTTATGGATATCCCGCTGCTTTCTAGAATGGATGCAGTGGCAGAGTATTTCATTGACGAGGTGGAAACGCTGAAGGGATTTGACCTTCCGGAGGAAGAACGGGATGCAGTGAAGAGCCGTTTTTACCGGATGTATGAGACGAGAGATCTCTATGTTCTGTATAACCGGTTCCTGAAACAGGAGGGATTTCCGTCCCTTCCACAGGTACAGTACGAAAAAAGAAAGCTTCGTTATGAGGATGTATATCCGATCCTGTATCTGAAATACCGTCTGGAAACCCAGCAGGAGGACAGTGGGGTACGTCATCTGATCGTAGATGAGATGCAGGATTATTCCATGATCCAGTATCTGATCATCCAGAAACTTTTCAAATGCAAAATGACGATCCTTGGAGACCGGGAGCAGACTATGGACGGGGATCAGCAGGATGTTCTCACATTTCTTCCGAAGATCTTTGGAAAAGATATCCGCAGGATCGTGATGAACAAGAGCTACCGGAATACCATTGAAATCGCTTCCTATGCGAATCAACTTGCCGGGATCACGGAAGTGGAGCTTTTTGAACGCCATGGAAAACCGGTGGAGGAAAAAGAATTTCCGGGGCTTATCGAGGCATTGGAGCGCGTGGTGAAGGAACTGAAACTGGAGAAGCAGGCAGTGACGGAAGCTGAAGCAGACAGAATGAAAATGGCAGATATGGAGACAGCCGGTGCGGAAGGCCAGGAAGAATTTTCTTACGAGACAGCAGCGGTGATAACAAGAACTGCAGATGAGGCAAGAGAAGCATACTATATCCTTCAGAAAAAACTGGAAGCAGAAGGATTTGATACAAAGGAGCGGCTGTCCCTGCTTCACAGAGACAGTACAAACTTCAAAAAAGGTCTTACGGTTACCACCTTTTATATGGCAAAAGGCCTGGAATTTGACCAGGTATTTTCGGTATTTCCGGGAGCAGACCGAAGCCCTATCGTGCAGAGAGCCAGATATATTGCGGCAACCAGAGCGCTTCATGAATTGTATATGTATGAAATAACAGAATAAAAAATAATACAAAACGCTGTAAAAGGAAATCGTGGTACAAAATTCCTTTTACAGCGTTTTTGGATGATTTTTTGATAAAGAATTAAAAGATATAATAGAGTTGTTCTATTTCATGTTTTCACAGAAGATTTCTTCCATAGATCCGGTAAGCGGGACACCAAGTTTCCGTAAGATTCCGTCCAGAGCGTGGAAAACGTCGCGTACATTGTAGAAAGTTGCATTGTTTCCCATGTGGCCGATGCGGATGACCTTGCCTGCGAGAACATCGAAAGAACCTGCAAGCATGATGTTGTAGTCTTTTTTGACTCCGTCCAGGATCGCAGCGGCTGTGGTGCATTCCGGAACTTCAAAAACAGTTACAGTGTTGGAATAGCCGCTGTGGAGATACAGCTTAAGTCCGGCTCCTGTAATGGCCTTTCGGGAGGCTGCGGCGATTTTGGCATGGCGTGTAAGGATCCCGGGATCATCGGCAATGTTGTCAATAGCAGCCCGCAGGCCATAGATATCGCTGATCGGCATGGTATATGGAAACCATTTTTCTTCATAATAATGTGCAAAGGTTGTGAGATTTGCGTAGAAAGAAGCAATGGGTGTCTTTCTTTCAGTCATTGCCTTCTTTGCATCGCTGCTGACTACAACAAAGGTAAGTCCCGGAGGTGCGGATACCACCTTCTGTGATCCGCCGCACATGATATCAATCTGACATGCATCAATGTTCAGTGGTTCGCCGAAAGAAGCAGAGACAGAATCTACAACGGTAAGGATTCCATATTTTTTAAGAAGGGGACAGATGGCAGCGACATCGTTGAGCATACCACTTGGAGTATCGCCGTGAACTACGGTTGCATATTTGTAATCATGGTTATCTGCAAGAAAATCTTCCAGTTCCTTCACATCGAGGGTATTCCGGTAATCTCGGGTATAAAGTTCCGGTTTGCCTCCGTACATGGAAACAAAATCGGCAAAGCCTTTTCCATAGATACCATTGTCGAGAACGAGAACCTTATCTCCAGGCTCAGTCATGGAAGCGATGGCAGCCTCCAGACCAAGAATACCCTCACCACTTAAGATGAGGGTTTCATTGGAGGTGTGGAGAAGAGCGCTGATCTTCTCACAGGTTTCTTTATAAAATTCGACAAAATCTTCGTCCAGATCCGGGTTGGTGCATTCAAGACTTCTTGCCAGGCGGACGTTTTCTGCGACCTGTGTAGGTCCCGGTGTCATGATCTTATACATAAACTCACCTCTTGTTTTTCTTATAGCAGTTTCAGAAATTGATGCATTAATTTATGGAACTGCTATAGGCTATTTTTTTAATCCTGTTTTTCTTGCAGCAAGGTTTAACGGAGTGATCACTACGAGAACGATAACTGCTGCGACACCGATCTGTACCAGGTTTCCGGGAATGGAAGATACCGGTGCCAGAGGGTTTCCGTAGATGATAACTTCTGCGATATAATAACCGACAACCTTGATCACGCAGGCTGCGGCGATGGCGATCACATACCATTTCATGTTCTGATGTTTATGGTCTTCCGTGATCTTACCTACGGTGAATCCCATAATGCCTACAATGATAAGGGTAAATGGTGCCCAAAGAGTCCAGCCGGAGAGAAGGTCGAATAAGCCCATTCCGATTCCACCTGCGATGGCTCCGGTTTTCTTTCCGAATAGAATGGCACCGATGAAGAGCGGTACATTTCCAAGATGGATCAGTCCGCCGTTGGCTGCAATTGGAAGCTTGACGTTAATAAATGCGGTGAAGATATAAGTCAGCGCAACAAATACGGCTGTGATGGTGAGAAACTGAACAGATGAAAGTTCCTGATCAGTTTTCTGAGATGTCTGAATTGCTTTTTCCATAGTTATGAATCCTTTCCCGAAAACATCAATATATGGATGTCCTCTTTTCATATGTTTTTGGTTGGGTATACTTTACAACATGAGTGTATACGAATAAAGACACAATTATCGAAAAAAAAAGGGGACAGATTAAAACAAAACAGAAATTCCGCAGAGGCAGTGTAAAATCGGAAATACAGGATCAGAAGCAGAATAGAATAAGATAGGCACATCTGGGGAGATTATAATATAGGAAAAATTCTGTACGGAATGGGATATTTGTTTACAGGATATTCATAAAGTACAGGGAGAAATCAATTGACAAAGTTGTAATAAAATCGTAAAATATAGCAAAGAGTGTGTTCAGGAGCGAATATTCCGGACACACTTTGTGACTGATGATGATTATGAGGAGGATACTATGAAGAATAAAAAATTTATCGCACTTTTAGCTATGACTGTTGCTCTTTCTGGTGTCATGACTGCATGTGGCTTCGGAGGAGATAAAAATGACAGCGTGGTTGTGGAGGCTACTCCTACTCCTGCACCGGCGAAGAAAGCGAAGGTGACACCGACTGTTGCAGCAGATGCACAGAATACAACTTATACATCCAAAGATAAATCCGTAGCGATCAAGCTTCCGGATGCAACCTGGGCCAATAAATCCGATGAGACGGATATGTTAAGTTTTGAGTCTCCGGATCAGGGTAAGATCCTGATCCTTCACGGTTCCGGTGCGGATCTGGAGTCTGCAGTAATTCCGAATTCACAGGATATGGCCGTTTCCATGACACAGGCAGAGAACATGGTAAATGGAACGGACTTTGAGATCCAGGATTATAAGTCAGACCAGAAAGACGGAGTTAATATCTATTCCTACACTGTAAAATACAAGGATACAACCAAGAGTGATGGTTATGTATATGCCATCAATAAATATTTTGTAAATGACAGCGAGTATTACAGCCTTGTGGCATCTGTTAAAAAAGAGGATGCTCTGAAAAAGGTTCAGGAGTCTGTCGACAGCTTTGCAATCCTTGGTGATTCCACTCTGAAGAGTGCGGCAAATGGTTCCGCAGCCAAGACTGCCGGTAAAGGTAATGCAGCAGCTTCCTCTGACGGAAGTGCATCTGCAGATGGTAATGCAGCAGCTTCTTCTAACGGAACAGCAGCAGATGGAACTGCAGCTGCCGACGGAAGCACATCTACAGACGGAAGTGCAGCATCTGACGGAACATCTACAGACGGAAGCAGTACATCTGACGGTTCTTCCGATGGAACTGCATCCACTGACAGCAGCTCCTCCGGTGCTATTGTAAATGGCGGATTTACAGATGAGCAGCTTGGCAACACAGATGAGACAAGAACCATCTACAGAAACTCCGACGGTAAGCCGCGTGTTATCGTTCCGGACGGAAATGGTAAATGGATGGATAACGAAGGAAACCGTTTCACCTTCTCTTCTGAGAATGACTGCGATGTATATGAAGAGGATGGAACAAGCTTCTACTGGCATGGTGAAGGTGCAGATGTATACTATATGCCTGTACAGTAAAGCCTGGATCAGTCAGAAGGATATTGGGTTAAATAAGAGTTCCGGGATCACAGCTTATGGGGCTGCGGTCCCGGATTTTTTGTGCTATATTATGTCAGAGGCGTATACTTATGCAGGAAGACATGATATAATGTGAACGCTGCGGGCGATGAACAGCCCGGAAAATATTTGGAGGTTTTTATGGAAGCATACAGCGATTTTGCCAGAGTTTATGATATCTTCATGGACAATGTGGAATATGAAAAATGGGCGGAATATCTGATCGGAAGCCTTAAGGAATACGGAATTGAAGACGGGATCGTGCTGGAACTTGGCTGCGGGACCGGAGTGATGACGGAACTTCTGGCAGAGTCCGGTTATGATATGATCGGTGTGGATAATTCCGAGGAAATGCTGGGCGAGGCCATGGAAAAACGGGCAGAGTCCGGTCATGAGATCCTTTATCTGGAGCAGGATATGCGGGAGTTTGAACTTTACGGAACAGTGCGGGCTATCGTCAGCGTCTGTGACTGTATGAATTATATTACAGAGGAAGAAGATCTTCTTACTGTATTTAAACTGGTGAATAATTATCTTGATCCGGATGGAATTTTTATATTTGATATGAATACGCCGTATAAATACCGGGAAATACTTGGAAATACGACTATTGCGGAGAATCGGGAAGAGGGCAGTTTTATCTGGGAAAATGAATTTGACGAAGAGACAGGAATTAACGTTTATGATCTGACTCTGTTCCTTCCAAGAGAAGACGGACTTTATGAGAGAGATGAAGAAATCCATTACCAGAAGGCCTATGAGCCGGAGAAAATCCGGGAATTGCTTGAAAAGGCAGGCCTTATCCCTCTGGCAGTTTATGATGCATACACCAAGGATGCACCGAAACCGGACAGCGGAAGACTGACCTTTGTGGCAAGAGAACATGGCAAGGGAAGTACGGCAGAAGAGTAATTAAGGAGGAATTTTATATGAGCGATTATATTGTAAGAGCAACTGCGGCAAATAGCCAGATTCGTGCATTTGCGGCTGTGACAACAGATATGGTGGAGACAGCGAGAAAGGATCATAATACCAGCCCGGTAGCAACTGCGGCACTGGGACGTCTCCTTACCGGTGGAGCTATGATGGGAGCCATGATGAAAGGGGAAAAAGATCTCCTGACACTTCGTATCCATGCGGGCGGACCGCTGCAGGGAATCACGGTAACGGCAGACTCTCACGGAAATGTAAAAGGTTATGTAGGAAATCCGGATGTGTGTATTCCGGCAAACAGCAAAGGCAAACTGGATGTTGCGGGAGCTGTTGGTGTAGGTTTTATGGATGTGATCAAGGATATGGGACTGAAGGAACCGTATGTTGGTCAGGTTGCACTTCAGACCAGTGAGATCGCGGAAGACCTTACGTATTATTTTGCAACCAGTGAGCAGGTTCCGTCTGCAGTAGGACTGGGCGTGCTGATGAATAAGGATAATACGGTTCGTCAGGCTGGCGGTTTTATTGTGCAGCTGATGCCTTTTGCAGAGGAAGAGGTGATCGCAAAGCTTGAAGAAAACGTATCAAAAATAGATTCTGTTACCAGTCTTCTGGAGCAGGGACATACACCGGAAAGTCTTCTTGAGAAAGTACTGGAAGGTTTTGATGTGGAGATCAATGATACACTGCCAACACAGTTCTACTGCAACTGCAGCAGGGAACGTGTGGAAAAAGCGCTGATCAGCATTGGAAGAAAAGAACTCAACGAGATGGTCCAGGAAGGCAAGGACATTGAGATGAACTGCCATTTCTGCAATAAAAATTATAAATTCAGCGTGGAAGATCTTAAGAGAATCATAAAAGAGTGCAAGCGATAAGCCGCAGGAGGAAGAAAAAATGAAGCATGGTTTTATCAAGGTGGCAGCAGCAACGCCGAGAGTTACCGTTGCAGACTGCAAGGCAAACGGGGAGGAGATCCTGAAAGCCATTCATGAAATGGAAAAAGAGCATGTCAAGCTGATGGTATTTCCGGAATTCTGTATCACAGGATATACCTGTCACGATCTTTTTCTTCAGAGATGCCTTCTGGACAGTGCGTGGGATGAACTTCTCCATATTGCAGATGAGACAAAAGAGACAGATGCCCTGATTTTTGTGGGACTTCCACTGCGTCACAGAGGCAAACTTTATAATGTGGCAGCTGCCCTGAATCATGGCCGTATCGTGGGATTTGTGCCGAAGACTCATATTCCCAATTATAATGAGTTTTATGAGCAGAGACAGTTCGCCGGTGCAGAGGAAGAAGATGTGGAATTTGTGGACTTCCTGAAAGGCGTGAAAAATGAGGAAGATGAGTTCTGGGATGAAATTCCTTTTGGAACAGACCTGATCTTTGAGTGTGAGGAATTCCCGGAATTCACTGTTGCGGCAGAGCTCTGTGAGGATCTCTGGGTTCCGGCACCGCCAAGTATCCGTCATGCCATCAACGGCGCCCATATTATCGTCAATCTTTCTGCCAGCGATGAGATGGTAGGGAAGGATTCCTACCGGAGAACTCTGGTAAGCGGGCAGTCCGCACGGCTGATCTGCGGATATATTTACGCAAGCGCAGGAGAGGGCGAGTCCACTCAGGATCTTGTGTTCGGCGGACAGAATATGATCGCGGAAAATGGCTCCATGCTTGCGGAAAGCAGACGTTTTGAGAACGGCATTATTTACAGTGAGATCGATGTACAGAGACTGGCTGATGAGAGAAGAAGAATGTCCACATATCCGGCAGTTTCCATCTGTAGCCATACAAGAGTTGGTTTTTCCGTAGCAGAGGAAGAAACCAGACTTACCAGAAAGTATCCGCAGTATCCGTTCGTTCCGTCTGTGAAGGAAGAACGTGATGAGCGCTGTGAGGAGATCCTGAATATCCAGGCTATGGGACTTAAGAAACGTATGGAACATATCCACAGCAGGAGTGCGGTGGTAGGACTTTCCGGCGGGCTGGATTCCACACTGGCGCTTCTTGTAATGGCGCGTGCTTTTGACCGGATGGGAATGCCGAGAGATCAGATCCACTGTGTGACCATGCCGTGTTTTGGAACCACAGACAGAACCTATCAGAATGCCTGCAAGTTAAGCCGCTGCCTTGGTGCAAAACTTACTGAGGTGAATATTAAAGAGGCGGTAAATGTACACTTCCGGGATATCGGACATGATCCGGACATCCACGATGTGACTTATGAGAACAGTCAGGCACGTGAGCGTACCCAGATCCTGATGGATACGGCAAACAAGGAGGGTGGAGTTCTTGTGGGAACGGGAGATCTTTCCGAGCTGGCTCTTGGATGGGCAACCTACAATGGTGACCATATGTCCATGTATGGCGTGAATGCTTCTGTCCCGAAGACACTGGTACGTCATCTGGTACGTTATTATGCGGATACCTGCGGGGATGAGGAGTTGAAAGAAGTTCTTCTGGATATTCTGGATACGCCGGTCAGCCCTGAGCTTCTGCCGCCGAAGGATGGCAAGATCGCCCAGAAGACCGAAGATCTGGTAGGACCTTATGAACTCCATGATTTCTATCTGTATTACATGCTGCGTGCAGGATTTACACCGGATAAGATCTATCGGCTTGCCTGCCTGACTTTTGACGGAATTTATGATAAAGAGACGATCCTGAAATGGCTGAAAACCTTCTACCGGAGATTTTTTGCCCAGCAGTTCAAGCGTTCCTGCCTGCCGGATGGACCGAAGGTAGGTAGTGTGGCACTTTCTCCAAGGGGAGATTTAAGAATGCCAAGTGATGCAAGTGCAAGGATCTGGCAGGATGTGCTGGAGAAGATTGAAATCTGAAGATAGATCACAGAGTGTAATGGAAAGGTACGATTTATGATCGGATTTACCTGACATGATAAAAAAGCGGAGAGCTTATGTGTTCTCCGCTTTTTTTACTGCGTCTGTGATGGCCGAAAGGAGTACCTGGGAGGTATATTTCCGGTCTCCTGCATACTGAATGTCCTCCAGGGACTGGCTGGAATAAATCTGGCTTGCCAGGGAATTCAGAACCGGCTCCATGAGAGGGTAGGAAGCTTTTGTTGTTTCGCTTAAGTTTACCAGACGAATGGCTTTGATCTTGTCAGCGTTTACGGTGACTTCCACATCAAAGGTATTATCATTCAGGGTAATGGAAGAGGTGTATACACCCGGTTTGTAGCGGGATTTTTCGCCGGCTGTATGGCTGGCAGTTTTTCCGGGACCGAACATGAAGAAAAGGATAACAGCCAGAACAACAGCCAGAGCCAGAAAGACGGCTGTGTAGATGATCTCTTTCATATGTAGGACGATGATCCTGGTTTTGGAACTCATGGCGCACGCCTCCCGAAGCTTTTTATATAGTTTATTAAAGAGATGGAGAAATTATGCCAGAGCGCCCGTTCTATGGGAACAGGATTTGTGGTATGATAGAGATACTTCAGGTGTAAAATGCGCCAGAGCGACCGAAAATCTGCAGGAAAATCAGGAGGAAAAGAATGTCACTACAGTTTATTATAGGAAGTTCCGGAAGTGGAAAATCCTGTTATGCATATCAGAATATCATAGAACAGGCCGGACTGCATCCGGAGAAGCTTTTCTTTGTGATCGTGCCGGAACAGTTTACCATGCAGACCCAGAAGACACTGGTGGAGATGAGTCCGGGAAAAGGAATCCTGAATATTGATATTTTAAGTTTTGAGCGTCTGGCATACCGCGTGCTGGAGGAAGTTGGCGGAGACAGCCGTACGCTTCTGGAAGAAACCGGTAAGAGCATGGTGCTCCAGAAGATGGTCCAGCAGCATGGAAAGGAGCTTTCCTACCTGGGAGGCCAGATGCGTAAGGCGGGATATCTGGATGAAGTGAAGTCCATTTTGTCAGAATTTATGCAGTACGATATCCGGGACAGTGAAATTCAGGAGATGATCGAGGATTCCAGTGACAGGGCATTACTTCAGATGAAACTGAAAGATGTATCTGTTCTTTACCAGGCATTTACCGGGTATCTGAAGGATCATTATATGACGGGAGAAGAAGTGATGGACGCTCTGGAAAAAGCTCTTCCTTTTTCCAGAAAGATGAAAAACAGCGTTCTTCTTCTGGATGGATACACCGGTTTTACTCCCATCCAGATGCGGGTGGTGGGAGAATTGCTTGCTGTCTGTGAAAAAGTGATGGTAACGGTGACCATGGATGCGGCTGAGAATTTAAGTACCAGAGGGAAGCCCTATCAGCTTTTTTACATGAGCCGTCAGATGATCCACAGACTTTCGGAACTGACCAGAGATATTGAGGAGCCGGTTCTTTTGAAAGATGTGAGAAAATCCAGGTTTTCCCAGGCCCCGGCTCTTCATTTCCTGGAAAAAAATATCTTCCGTTACCGGAAAAACGTATATAAAAAGAAGCAGGATGAGATCTGTATGTTTTCCGCAACGAGTCCTCTGAAAGAGATGGAAGAAACTGCCCGGCGGATTGCCAGACTTGTCCGTGAAAAAGACTGCCGCTACGGTGAGATCGCGGTGATCACCGGTAACCTGGAGGAGTACGGAAATCTTGCGAAGCAGGTGTTTACAGCAGCCGGGATCCCGTATTTCATTGATGAGAAACATACGGTTCTGATGAATCCTTTTGTGGAATATTTCCGGGCAGCTCTTGAGATGGCAGTACAGGATTTTTCCTATGAAAGTGTATTTCGTTATCTCCGATGTGGAATGTCCTGTGTGACCAGGGAAGAAGCAGATCTTCTGGAGAATTATGTGCTGGCACTTGGAATCCGGGGATTTAAGAAATGGGATGAAGTATGGGTGCGCATCTATCGGGGGATGCCTCCGGAAAATATTCAGAGGCTTAATGAGATCCGGGAGCGGTTTGCGGATGAGACCAGGGAGCTGGCGTTAAGTTTTAAAGGCGGGAAGAAGACGGTACGGGAATACTGTACCATTCTCTATGAGTTTGCCCTGAAGAGCCAGGTGCAGCAGAAACTGAAACATCAGGAACTGAAATTTAAGGAACAGGGCGACAAGGCCATGGAGAAGGAGTATGCTCAGATATACGGGATCGTTATGGAACTTCTGGACAACATGGTGGAGATCCTGGGTGAGGAGACAGTGAGCCGCCAGGATTTCCGGCAGCTTCTGGAGACCGGTCTTAACCAGGCCAAGGTGGCGTTGATCCCGCCAAGCATGGATCAGGTACTTGTGGGAGATATGGAGAGAACCAGGCTAAAAGATATCCGGGCGCTGTTTTTTGTTGGAGTCAATGAGGGAAATATCCCCAAGAATACTTCCGGTGGGGGGATTTTAACAGAGCTTGACAGGGAGTTTTTTCAGGATCAGGGGATACAGCTGGCACCTGGTCCGAAAGAACTGATGAATACGCAGAGATTTTATCTCTATCTGAACATGACCAAGCCAAGAGAACTGCTCTGTCTTTCTTTCTGTCAGTCAGACAGTCAGGGAAAAGCTTTAAGCCCGGCCTTTCTTATTAATAATATCCGGGAAATGTTTCCGGAAATGGAAATCCGGCAGTGTGGAGAAGTGCAGGACTCCATGGAGCTTCTGGAACTTCCGGGAATCAGTCTGGATTATCTGCTGAAAGGTCTTGCGGGAGAAGAGTATCGGGATGATGCAGTGTTCCAGGAATTGTACAGCTGGTACCTTCAGAGTCCGGAATATAGGACACTTGTGAAACGGCTGACAGAAGTATCTTTTTCGGAACGTCCATCGGATATGATCGGAAAAACTGTGGCAGGGATTCTTTACGGGGAAGTTTCTCCATACAGTGCTACCCGGCTGGAGCGGTTTGCGGCCTGTGCATTTGCACATTTTCTGCAGTATGGCCTGAAAGTGACAGAACGGGCGGAATATGAATTCCGTGCTATGGATATGGGAAATGTGATGCACATGGCACTGGAAAAATTTGCGGCGGAAGTCCGAAAAGAGGGACTGGACTGGGCGGATCTTACAGAGGAAGAGAGAAACCGTATCATAGATGACTGTCTGGATCAGGTTTCCGCAGATTACGGAAATACAGTTCTCAAAAGCAGTGCAAGGAATGAATATATGATCGAGCGTACCAGACGGATCTTAAGGCGTACGGTGTGGGCACTGCAGGAACAGCTGAAACATGGAGAATTCCGGCCGGAAGGCTTTGAGGTGAAGTTTGAGGGTGGCCGGATCGACCGTGTGGATATTATGGAGGAGCCGGAGAAGAACCGGGTCTATGTAAAGGTCATTGATTATAAGACAGGAAATACTTCCTTTGATATGCTTGCACTGTATCATGGACTGCAGCTTCAGCTGATGATCTATCTGGATGGTGCGCTGAAGGTGGAACAGAGAAAATATCCGGAACGGGAGATCGTTCCTGCAGGAATTTTTTATTATAATGTGAAAGATCCCATGATCCAGGAGAAGATCCATGCGGATGTAGAGCGGGTTCAGGAACAGGTGATGAAAAAACTGAAAATGAACGGTCTGGTCCAGGCGGATGATGATGTAAGCATAAAGATTGATGAAACCCTTGCATCCATACCGGTGTCCAGAAATAAGGACGGAAGTTTCAGCAGGCGGTCTTCGGTGGCATCCAGGCAGCAGTTTAATGCACTGGGGGAATATGTGCGCCGTAAGATCTGCGACATCCGGGAGTCTATTCTGGACGGAAACGCGGCAGTGGCGCCTTATGAGCTTGGAAAAAAGAACGCCTGTACCTATTGTCCGTATATTACAGTGTGCGGATTTGACAGAAAGATACCGGGATATGAGTTTCACAGATTACCATCGTTCTCAGAAAGTGACCTGTGGAAAAAAATCATGAAGGAGGACGAATAAATGGCTGTGAAATGGACGGAAGAACAGGAAAAAGTCATCACGCTCCGGGACAGGAATATTCTGGTCAGTGCGGCAGCCGGTTCCGGTAAAACCGCAGTACTGGTACAGAGGATCTTAAGTAAGATCATGGATTCTGTGAAACCGGTGGATATTGACCGCCTTCTGATCATGACATTTACAAGGGCGGCAGCCGGAGAGATGAGAGAACGTATTGAACGTGCCCTGGATCAGGCACTGGCCGAAGATCCGGATAATGAGCATCTACAGAGACAGATGACACTGATCCATACTGCACAGATCACGACCATTGACGGATTCTGCTCCTATGTGATCCGGAATTATTTTCATCTGATCGGACTGGACCCGGGTTACAGGACAGCAGATGAAGGAGAACTGAAGCTTTTGCAGGAAGACGTGCTCAAGGAGCTTTTTGAAGATTATTATGCAGAGGGCGATGCGGATTTTACCACTTTTGTGGAATGCTATGCAGCAGGGAAATCTGATGAAAGCCTGAAAGAGCATGTTCTGGATCTGTATGATGCGTCCATGAGTAATCCCTGGCCCGAAGAGTGGCTGGATGGTTGTGTGGAGAATTACTGCCTGGATCCGGAAAAAGGAATTGTGGAAACAAAGTGGTACCAGTCTCTGTGGGAAATTGTGGACAGTGCGCTGAAGGAAGCAGAAGAACTGAACCGGAGTGCCATGGAGATCTGTGGAGAAAGTGAGGGACCGGAACTGTATCTGGATGCCCTGCAGAAAGATCTTGTGCTGATCCGGCAGTTGCAGGAACTGTCCGATAAACAGGACTATGATCAGATGGTACAGACTCTGCAGAATCTTTCATTTGCAAGGCTTTCCACAAAAAAGATGGAAGGGGTATCCGGCCAGCTGAAAAGTCTGGTAAAAGATATCCGGGAAGATGCAAAGGATATCCTGAAAGATCTGGGAAGCCGGTATTTTCAGTGCAGTCTTGAGGAACTGACGGAGCTGACGCTGGCATCTGCAGGACCATTAAAGATGCTGGTAAAACTCACCAAAGATTTTGCACAACGTTTCAGTGACAAGAAGAGGGAAAAAAATGTCCTGGATTTCTCAGACATGGAACATTTTGCCCTGGAGATCCTTCTGAAAAAAGAAGGAGATATCTGTACGCCAAGCCAGGCAGCAAGGGAACTTTCCGAGAAATACGATGAGGTTCTTCTGGATGAATATCAGGACAGCAACCTGGTTCAGGAAATCCTGATGCAGAATGTTTCCGGCTGGGTGAATGACCGTAAAAATATCTTTATGGTAGGAGATGTGAAGCAAAGTATTTACCGGTTCCGACTGGCTCGTCCGGAGCTGTTTATGGAGAAGTACAAAAGCTATTCTCTGACAGACAGCCTGGAGCAGAGGATCGATCTTCACAAAAATTTCCGAAGCAGACAGGAAGTTCTGGAAAGTGTCAACTTTATTTTCCGACAGATCATGGGAGCGGATCTGGGTGGAATTGATTATGATGAGGCGGCTGCTCTGTATCCGGGAGCCTCTTTTCCGGAGGGACAGGATAGCGAATTCGTAAAGACTGAGGTTCTTCTTGTGGAAAAAGACGGGGAGATCCTGGAGGATTCCGATGTGGACGCACCGGAAAATGAAAGGGAGCTGGAGGCTCTGGCCATTGCAGGAAAAATCCGTTCCATGGTGGGACATGACCTTGTGCTTGACAAGGAAACCGGGGAGTACCGTCCTGTACGGTATGGAGATATTGTGATCCTGCTCCGCTCTGCCACCGGATGGGCAGAGACTTTTGGGGAAGTGCTGGCTGCAAGAGGGATTCCGTCCTATACGGCGTCCCGAACCGGATATTTTTCCACAACAGAGGTTGTTACACTTCTGAATTATCTCCGGGTGCTGGATAATCCTCTTCAGGATATTCCTCTGACCGGTGTGCTTCGTTCTCCCATTGTGGGATGCACCACAGAGGAGCTGGCAGAGCTTCGGATCGCATATCCGGAGGGAATGATCTGTGAATGTGTGCGGGCATTTGTGGAGGATTATCGGGAACACCGGATTTTTGAGGAGAAGAAAAAAACTCTGGGAGAGAAACTGTCCCGTTTTTGGGACACAATGAACGGACTCCGGGATATGGCTGCATATACGCCGGTCCACCAGCTGATCCTGGAAGTGTTGGAACGTACCGGATATGGAAACCATGCAAAGGCTATGCCAGATGGCGCACAGAGAAGTGCAAACCTGAACATGCTGGTGGAAAAAGCCATGGAATACGAGAAGACAAGTTATCGTGGTCTGTTTAATTTTGTACGGTATATCCAGAAACTGCAGCAGTATCAGGTGGATTACGGAGAGGTGAATCTTTCCGGAGCAGGAGAAAGTGCTGTGCAGATCATGACCATTCATAAGAGCAAGGGTCTGGAGTTTCCTGTCGTGTTTGCGGCAGGAATGGGGAAACGGTTTAATTTCCGGGATATGAATGCAAGTATCCTGATCCATCCGGATCTTGGCATCGGTGCGGATGCCATACTGCCGGAAAAGAGGATCATCGCATCATCCCTGTGCAAACAGATCATCCGCCGGGAACTTCTTAAAGAAAGTCTGGGGGAGGAACTCCGTGTGCTGTATGTAGCACTTACCAGAGCAAAAGAAAAACTGATTCTCTGTGGAACAGTGGGAGATCTGGAACAAAAATTGACATCACTGTCCGTATTAAGGGACAGTAAAGAAGAGCTGCTTTCTCTGGGACTGCGTATGCGTGGAAAAACTTACTGGGATTATGTACTTCCATCTCTTGCAAGGCACAGGTGTATGTCGTCACTTTTCCATGAATATGGAATATTTATGAACCGGATGAATCCACTGTATGGGGATCCTTCGGAATTTGTGGTGACGAAGATCACAGCACAGGATCTTACAGAAAATGAGATTGTGGAACAGGCAGAGCGGGAAATGAAGAAAGAAACTCTGGAAAACTGGAATCCGGGCAGAGTTTTTGACAGTGAGATCCGGGAAGAGATCGAGAGACGGTTTTCTTTCATATATCCATATCAATATCTGGAAGATCTTCCTGTGAAAGTCAGTGTATCAGAACTGAAAAAGAGAAGTTACCACAGTGAACAGGATCTTGAAGAGACGGTGGATTATGAGACGGAAGAAGAAATTCAGCCGATAGTTCCTCGGTTTATCGAGGAGAAAAAAGAGGAAGGTTATACAGGAGCACTTCGCGGAACGGCTTATCATCGGGTGATGGAGTGCCTGGATTACGGACATGCCGGAAGCCAGGAGGAAATCCGCAGTCAGCTGAGAGAATGGGTTGATAATAAGAAGATGGAAAGAAAAGAGGCTGAGTCTGTCCGGGTAAGAGACATCTGGAACTTTGTGGAATCATCTCTCGGCCAGAGGATGAAAGCGGCTTCAGAGAAGAAGCTGCTGTTTAGGGAGCAGCCGTTTGTGATCGCAAGAAAAGCTTCGGAGCTGGAACCGGAGTGGCAGTGCGAGGAAGATGTTCTGGTGCAGGGAATCATTGACGGATATTTTATTGAGGATGAAGAAATCGTTCTGGTGGACTATAAAACGGACTTTGTGAGACGTGGAGAAGAACAGAAACTGATCGACCGTTATCATGTCCAGCTGGAAGATTATGCCCAGGCACTGGAGAGGATGACGGGCCGGAAGGTGAGGGAACGGTATATTTATTCGTTTACTCTGGGAAAAGAAATTCTGTTGTAAGAAATATTGTTGTGAAAAATAAAAGTCAGAGACCGAATACTTACTTTGTAGAAAGGTTCGGTCTCTGACTGGCAAATGCGATATTATATTGATGTGGGGAAATATCCTGCGGCGGAGCGCTTATACTCTCCAGCCTGCAGGATATTTGTTTTTAAGGATTCCGTTTACAAGTTTTCCGAAGCCGAGAGGATAACCGTCCACGCAGAGAAGATGCCAGCCTTTTTTGTGAGCGGCCTCTTCCGGCTCGATCATAAGAGTTTCGCCTTTCAGATAACGGGTAAGCCTCTCATCAGAAACCGGCAGAGAGATAACGGCTTCCACATCTCCTTTATGAAGAGCCAGCGCCAGTGGCTGAGACGGTTCAAATCGGTTTTTCTTCAGATCACCCAGATAGAGACCGTTTCGAAGGAAGGAGATCCCACGGAGATCCAGCGGGAAAGGCAGCTGATAGTACACTTTATCTTTGCGGACTTCCACACGGTTCCAGTCAAATTCCTGGCCGCCAATGGTTTTCAGGCCGATCTCCGAGAAAAATTCCTCCAGCCATTTCCGAGTGTTTTTGTCCGGCCCTTTTGCGGAGAAACGGAAAACAGGTGGAAGAGAATCGCCTTTTTTGTGGAACAGGGCGAGAAAATGACCTTCGCCATCCATTTTGTGTGGAAAGATTCGAACGCATTTTTGAAGTTCTTCCGGATCAAATATATTTAAGCTTAATGTGATTTCGGAATCGGAATCATCGGCTATACCGGCATATTCCGGGCGGCCCTGAGAGAATCCTTCGTATCCCTGCATTTCCATAAGTTCCATATCCGGACGCTCACGGAGAAGATAAGCCACAACCTCTTCATCTTCGCAGGGGGAGAAGGTGCAGGTGGAGTAAAGCATCATTCCGCCTGGACGGAGCATATCGGCTGCTTTTAAGATCAGGTCTTTCTGGATATCGGAAAGTTCCGCGGATTTTTCCGGTGTCCAGTCACGGGCAAGTGCCTCCTCTTTTCGGAACATGCCTTCCCCGGAGCATGGGGCATCCAGAAGTATCTTGTTAAAGAAAGCCGGGAAACGCTGGGCAAGTTTGGCGGGTTTTTCGTCGGTGACGAGCATATTTTTCATGCCAAAAAGTTCCAGGTTCCGAAGAAGGGCTCTGGCCCTGGAAGTACTGATATCGTTGGCAAGAAGGAATCCGGTATCATTTAAGGCAGCTCCAAGTGCCGTTGCTTTTCCTCCGGGAGCCGCACAGAGATCCAGGACAAAGTCTCCCGGTTCGATGGCAAGTCGGGAAGCCGGTGTCATGGCACTTGGCTCCTGAAGATAATAAAGTCCTGCCTGGTAGTAAGGACATCGGGCGGGGCGGCTTTCCTCATCATAGAAGTATCCGGTGCTGATCCACGGGATCGGCCGGATTGGGAAAGGGGAAAGTTCCTGAAAGTCCTGGCAGGAGAGCTTTGCGGTGTTTACACGGAGACCGTAGGTGCGGGGATTTTCGTAGCTTTCAAGGAAAGCGTCATAATCATCTCCAAGCATTTCTTTCATACGCTCCAGAAAAGGAAGCGGTAATGTCTGTATTTTATCTGAATCTGTCATAATTTCCTCCATAATATCAATCTCAAACTGCTGAAAATATTATAAAGGATGAAAGGATTTTTCTAAATACTATTGACAAAACTATATTATACGATATATAGTATTATTCACAGAACAATATTACATGACTTATCATGTGAATGCAGAAAGCAGTCGCATTCCATGAGCATGTAGTCAGGCGGATTGCGAATGTCCGCCTGACATATTATAGAGAGGTGAGCAGATGGTATTTAATACAGGAGCAGCCCTCCTGGATGCGATTGTCCTGGCTGTTATTTCCAGAGAGAAGGACGGTACCTACGGGTATAAGATCACCCAGGATGTGCGAAGTGTTCTGGAAGTTTCAGAATCCACGCTGTATCCGGTTCTTCGGAGGCTTCAGAAGGATGAATGCCTGGAAGCCTACAATATGGAATATGCAGGCAGAAACCGGAAATATTACAAGCTGACAGATAAGGGCGCAGCGCAGCTGAATCTTTACAGAAGTGAATGGGAGATCTATTCATCCAAGATTACCAGGATGTTTGAGGAGGGAGTATAATTATGAACAGAAAGCAGTTTATGGAACAGCTTGAACGGCTGCTTTCCGATATTTCAGAGGCGGAGAGACAGGAGGCACTGGAATATTATGAAGGATATTTTGATGATGCAGGTCCGGAGAATGAAGGAGAAGTGATCCGGGAACTTGGAAATCCGGGGAAGGTTGCCGCGATCATCAAGGCAGACCTTCAGGAGAACAGTGAAGATTACGGGGAATACACAGAGAACGGATATCAGGACACCCGTGTGAAAGAGAACGGGGAGATGCCGGATCAGTACACAGAAATAACAGTACGTGGAGATGGACAGAAAGAAGATCCTCATGATACAGGAAGTGCCGAAGACCGCAGGAAAAGTCGGGCCCAGCGTGGCTATCATGCAGAGAAGAAGCAGAATAAGGCAGGGATCATCCTTGCGCTGATCGTTCTTGTTTTTGCGGCTCCACTGATTAAAGGACTGTTTGGCGGAGCACTGGGAATTCTGGTGACACTGGCGTTACTGCCCTTCCTGCTGACATTTTTTGCGGGAGCGGGATCAATCATTCTTGTAATCGGTGCAGTTGCGTGTATTGCTGTTGGAATTGCCATGGTGGTATCTCTTCCGTCGGCCGGGATCCTGACTATCGGTATCGGATTTCTGATGATGGCACTTGGACTTTTGTTACTGGCACTGACGGTGTGGTTCACAGGTAAGATACTGCCGGCGATCCTGCGGAAATTTACAGGATTCTGCAGTAATCTCCTGAATGGAAGAAAGGCGGAAAAAGTATGAAACGTTTTCTGAAAGTAATCCTGATCCTTGCGGCAGTATTCGGTGCGGCGGGTTTGGGACTTACTGCAGGCGGAGCTGCCATGGGAGCGACTATGGGAGATATAGGTGCTCTGGATAACGGAATCACCCAGATACTTCATATCCTGGATCATAAAGACGGCTGGGATGAAGAGAATTCCGAAGCAGCTATGGATGGGCAGGATGAGGATCTTGTGGCAGATGCAGAGAAGGCAGTAAATGAAAAAGGTGTTCTGACAGACAATGCAGACGGTTCTGCTTATACGAAAGCATATGAAGCTTCCGGTGTATCAGATCTTTCCTGTGATCTGAAATACGAAGAACTGGTTCTGAAAACATGGAATGAGGCTAAAGTCCAGGTGAAAGTTACAGGGAAGAATCACAATCGTGTTAAGATCAGCAATGACAACGGCAGTCTGACAATCGCCAGCAGCCAGAAGGTAAGAAACCGTTCCGTAGAAATTTTTTGCCCGGAAAACTTAAGCCTTCAGAAGATAAAACTTCAGATGGGAGCCGGAACCATCGAACTGGATGGCGATTTTAAAGCGGATCAGATGGAAGTGAATGTGGGGGCAGGAACCCTTGAGAATTCCGGCAGTCTGGATGTAAAAGAGGCAAATTTTACAGTTGGCGTGGGAACTGCTGACATCAGTGAAATTCAGACAGAGAAATTAAATGGCAGCTGTGGCATGGGAAATATGGATCTTACACTTGCAGGAAAAGCAGAGGATTATAATTATGAGCTGAAATGTGGCCTTGGAAATCTGGAGGTGGATGATTCTCAGGAAACATCCATCACTTCCGGAAATAAACAGATCACAAATGAAGGTGCCACGAAAAATATAAAACTGGATTGTGGAATGGGAAACGTTCAGGTGGAATTTGAAGAAGATTAAAGGAGGAAGCATTATGAGCAACAAAAAACTTTACAAATCATCAGTAAACCGTATGTTGTGTGGTGTCTGCGGCGGGATCGCAGAGTATTTTGATATTGACCCGACTCTTGTACGGCTGGTATGGGTGATCATCACGCTGATGGGCGGAGCCGGAATCCTGGCGTATATCATTGCGGCCATCATTATCCCGGATTAAAGTTGACAGCATCCGTAAAGAACGGACATATTTTTCAGAATGCATAATTTCTCCGGAAAACGTCCATACTCCATAAAAAAGATGAGGAGTGTGGAAGATGAACAGGGAGAAAGAAGTAAAGGCATACCTGGAGGGGAAACTTTCCCAGGCAGAAAAACTGAAATACGAGATTGCCGATGAGATGGGAGTCCTGGATAAAGTGATCAAAGACGGGTGGAAAAGCCTCTCTGCAAAAGAAACCGGACGGATCGGTGGTCTTATGACAAAAAAGAAGAAACATAAAAAGTAAAATGCAGCCTGAAGGAACGCGGTGAAATGCCGCCGGAAAAATCCTTCAGGCTGTATTGAATTATAAGAAAATTTTTCTGAAAAAAAGAATTTTTTTTGACGGTTCAGGGTGGACTGACCAGTGGAAAAGAGCTATACTGTTGGAATAAAAGAGGAGGAATGAACATGGGTGAAAAAATCAATAACGTTCTGAAGGGTGAGATCATCTCTTCAGTATTTTACATACTGTTGGGACTTTGCCTGATCCTGATCCCCACACAGACGGTGGATGTGATCTGTAAAGTGGTATTCGGACTGATCCTCATCGGAGTTGGCATTTATCACATTTATATTTACATACGTGGAAAAGCAACCGCTACGATCATGGATCTTTTAAGCGGTGTGGTTGTTTTCGTGCTGGGCGTGTTCCTTTTTATGACACCTTCCATCGTGATCAAACTGCTTCCATGGATGCTCAGCGCATTTGTACTGGTTGACAGTCTGTGGAAATTTAAAGGTGCTTTTCTTCTGAAAAAGGGCGGACACGGTGCATGGAGCGTGCTTCTGATCGGCAGTCTTGTTTTTATTGCACTTGGAATTGTGATGCTGTTTGGAAGATTTCCGAAGATCATGACTCTGCTGATCTTTTCCGGCTGGGTGCTGGTGTGTGACGGAGCTGCGGATATCGTATTCTTTATTATCATGAAGCTGGGACTTCGAAAGATCGCCAAAAAGGCAGAGGCAGAGAAGGAAGAGGCTGGTGCGGACAGTTCAGAGGCTGTAGATGATAAGGTAGATATGGATACACAGAGTGATACAAAGACGCAGGATGGAAATGATCCGCAGAGCGGAAATGCGCCGAAATATTCAGCAAATACTGCGACAGAGAATATGGCTATCGAAACGGCAACAACGGAACCGGAGAAAAAATCCAGACGTGGGATCTTACGAAAAAAAGAGAAAGTTCAGGAGAGGACCGGTAATTCGATAACAGAACAGAATGAGCAGGAAAATGCATTGAAAGACAGTTCGGCTTCAGATTTTAGTTCTGAAAATGCAACAGAGAGCACAGGGGAACCAACGCAGGATACAGAAGGTTCTACAAACAGAAAAGTGACAGAGGAAGTCACGGAACCAGCAGAAAAACCAAAACAGGAGAATTCCCGCTGGGAAAAAGAACCGGAGAATGTGGAGATGAAACTCTGGGATGTGGGTAAAGACCAGGTGGAAACCGGCAGTCTGAAAGATCTTCTGGACGGTTCGGATGAAGATCTGGAAGAGTGGAAAGACTGACCATTCTCTTGCATCATCTGCCATTCCGTGGTAAGATGTGCACATGAAAAATACAGATAAAAATATTAAGATACTGATGATGGATTTTTCCGGAATATATGAGGACCAGCAGTTCTGGAGGGGAAAAGAAGTATCCCGGGTGGGGGCCAGGGACATTCCCGGAACCAACTGCTACTGTGATGAGGATGCGATGAATGCCATACGCAGCCGTATTGCACCTTATTCTTCCGGAGAGATCCATTTTATTGATTCCGGAAACTATCACTATATGACAAGGATCTGGCTGGAAAAAATATCGGAGCCATTTGAGCTTCTGGTGTTTGATAACCATACAGATATGCAGCCGCCTGCTTTTGGCGGCCTGCTTTCCTGCGGAGGATGGATCTATGATTCCATTATGGAGCTGCCACTGCTTAAAAAGGCGATCCTGATCGGCCCGGATGAGGAGGCTTTTTCCAGAGTGGAACCGGAGTTTAAGGAAAAGGTGGAGTTTTTGAGCAGGGAGAGGCTTCTGGAAATGGAAGAAACGGAAGTGTCTGCATTTGTAAAGAATCAGGTGGGAGAATATCCATTGTATATTTCCATAGACAAAGATGTTCTCTGTGAGACGGACGCAGATACAAACTGGAGTCAGGGCGATATGCGGTTAAGTACCATGCTGGAATGTCTGGGTGCTGTCAAAGAGAAATGTGCAGAGAGAATTTCGAGGATCCTGGGCGTGGATATCTGCGGGGAATGTGATGTGACAGAACCTGGAAACAGTGCTTTGAATGACATGGCCAATGCTGCGCTTCTGGAATTTTTTACATCTACAGATGTGGGTGAGGATATTGAGGAAAACAAAAACGGGACAACAGGAGGAAACGGATGAAAAATGAACTTCTTACCATCGGACCATTTACGATATATGGTTATGGCCTGATGATCGCCATTGGAATTGTGGCAGGTTGTCTGACAGCAGAATACAGAGCCAGAAAACAGGGACTTGACAGCGAACAGATCTTTCCCATGATTCTGTGGTGTCTGGTCGGTGGATTTCTCTGTGCAAAGCTTCTTTTCTGGATCACAGAGTGGAAATCAATTGCTCAGGATCCGGGATTTATGATGGAAACCTTAAGTTCCGGTTTTGTGGTGTTCGGCGGAATTATCGGCGGGATACTGACAGGATTTTTGTACTGCAGGATCAAAGGTCTTATATTTTTTAAATATGCGGATGTGATCCTGCCGTCCGTGGCATTGGCCCAGGGATTTGGCCGGATCGGATGTTTTCTGGCAGGGTGCTGTTATGGAAAAGAGACGGAGAGTTTTTTTTCTGTGATATTTCAGAATTCGGAATATGCGCCCAATCACGTGGCGCTGATCCCGACGCAGCTGTATTCCAGCGGCCTGGATTTCCTGCATTTTCTTCTGCTGTTGCTGATTGCGCGGAACAAAAAAGCAGATGGCCAGGTGACTGCCTGCTATCTGATCTTTTACAGCGTCGGACGTTTTGTGATCGAGTTTTTCCGGGGAGATATTATCCGGGGAAGTGTGGGGATTTTGTCAACTTCCCAGTTTATCAGTATTTTTACCGGGATTGCGGGGATTGTGCTGCTGGTACTGGTGGCGAAAAAAAGGAGTCCGCAAGAGTAAATTTAACCGAATCAGGAAATTTTCCTGCGGGTTGCGAAAAGCGATATGCAATGGTGTAGTGATATGGCAGTTATATGTATCAGGAGAATGTGTCGGGCAGTAGTGGCATAAAGACGGGCCTGCCCTGCATAAATCTATGAAAAAGGCGAAAGCAGGCCTGCCATGCTCAGAAAAGAAGATTTTGAACCAAATATGGAAACAGAGGATAAGATCCCCGGAGCGCAGCCGGAAAACCCGGCACAGAGTCAGCGCTTCGGGGATTTTATCGTGAAATATATGCAGAATGTCCAGAATACCATGGAACTTTTTCCGGGGACATCTTTTCAGGCGATCAATGAGATTTTCGGGGTTCTCTATGTTCCTCTGGAAAATATGGGAGAACTTGAAGTTACAGGGACATCTTATAATTCTATCCCGAAATGTTATACCTATATGGATATGGAAGCAACAGGGGCATCTGGGATCACCCGGCTGCATGATCATCCGTATCTCAAACTTCGGGGAAAAGGGACGGCGGTGGCAGTAATCGATTCGGGAATTGATTATCAGAATGCAGTGTTTCGAAATGCAGGCGGTTCCAGGATCGCTTATTTATGGGATCAGTCGCTGGAAGATGAGGAGGGGATGGGCAAAGACAAAGAGCAAAATGAGTCTGGACGGGAGTTGGAATCTGAAAATGGAGATGTAGGTAATCTGTTGGAAAATGGGGATGATATGGCAGATACAGAAGTTCCATATGGCAAGTTATTCCGTAAAAAAGATATCGATCTGGCACTGGCTTCCGAGGATCCGTTTTCTATTGTGCCATCCAGGGACACTAATGGCCATGGAACGGCACTTTCCGGTATTGCGGCAGGAAATATGGTACCTGGAGAAAATTTCACCGGAGCGGCACCGGAAGCGACATTGATCATCATCAAGGTAAAACCGGCAAAACAATATCTCCGGAATTTTTATCTCTATCCTCCGGATGCAGAAGTTTTTCAGGAAAATGATGTGATGATGGCCATTGCTTATGCGATTTCTTGGGCAAAAAAACTGGAGATGCCACTTTCTATCTGCCTGGGGATCGGAAGCAGCCAGGGCGCTCATCTGGGGACCAATGCATTAAGCCAGTATGTGGATTATGTGGCGAATTTTTCCCAGGTATCTGTGTCAGCAGCTGCCGGAAACGAAGGAAATACAAGAAACCACAGTACGGGAATTTTTTCTCAGGGAAGGGAGCAGATCGTGACAGAACTCCGTGTAGCGGAAAGAGAGCAGGGGTTTACCATGGAATTCTGGGGAGAGCCGCCGGAGATCTACGGGCTTTCCATCCAGTCACCTACTGGGGAGATACTGGAAGTCAGCAGTTCTATTGGTTCAAGAACTCAGGAACTGTCCTTTGTTTTTGTAGAAACGAAGGTGTATGTGAATTATATCCTGATCGAGCGCCAGACCGGATATTCGCTGGTATATATCCGATTTTTTCATCCCGCCTCCGGAATCTGGAAGATTTTTACCCGGGAAAGAACAGACAGAACGTACAGTTCCATATGTGGCTTCCGGTAGAAGGATTGATATCCCAGGATACTTATTTTCTGGAACCATCGCCCTATACAACCGTGACAGCTCCGGGGGACGCCAGAAACAGCATCACGACAACCGCCTACCAGCACCGTGACGGAAGTATCTACATTGCCGCAGGCAGAGGCTATACGCCAGATGGAATGATAACCCCACATCTGGCAGCCCCTGGAGTCAATGTAAAAGTGCCCCTGGTACGAGGCGGCTTTGGAACCCGCTCCGGAACCAGCATTTCCGCCGCACAGACCGCCGGCATCGCGGCACTTCTGTTTGAATGGGCCATCATACGGGATAACCAGCCGTTTTTTACAGGAAGCGGCGTGAAATATTATCTGCAGAGAGGCGCAAGAAGAGAAGAAAATATGCAGTACCCGAACCCGGAGTGGGGGTATGGGAAGGTGAATCTGTATCATACGTTTGAGCTGCTGACGTGAAAAATTGTAATTCTGCTTTGTGGTATAAAAGTATCCCAATATGTTGGAAATCTGTGATATACTATAATCAATTGAACGCAAAGCGCAATGTGAATATTCAGTTTACATGTGATTAAGAGAAACAATTCAAATTGGTCAGACATTGTCTGAATGATTCAAAAAGGAAAAGAAGGAATACATCTATGAAAACAAAAAGCATACTGATCAAAGACACAACGAAAGAGGACAGGATCCGCATTGTCCAGGAGGGGCTGAACCAGTGCGGGGGTGCCTGTGATTTCTGTAATGGATGTGATAATCTGGGCGGAGGATCTGTGGATGCTTTTTATGAGCCTTATATTAACGGTGAAAAGGAACTGCGTGAGCTCAATGAGGAATACAGAAGCAACACAGGGCTTGTAAAGTAGGTGAGGATATGAGACCACCGGAAATCGGGAATTCTACAGAAGAGGAACGAAGACAATACATTAAGAATACTTTCCGATGCATCGCAGATTGTGACATGTGTGGATTATGTACCGTATTACACGGAAAAGATCCGGAAGTTGCCTATGTAGATTACATCAGCGGCAAAAGGGATTATCTGGATGTATCGAAAGATTACAGATGAGTTGGGAAATGGAGATTTATGGCAAAAGGATATATTTATATCATGACAAACCCGGCCTTAAAAGATATGGTCAAGATCGGATATGCAACGGATGTGGAAAGCAGGCGTAAACAGCTGAGTACGACAGCTCTTCCATACGAATATGAGATATATGCAACATATGAAACTTCCGGAAAACTGGAAGATAAAAAACTTCATAAGATGATCGATAATTTGAATCCGGATCTGAGAATATCGAAGAACCGGGAATTTTTTATTCTTTCCCCGGAAGATGCATATGAGCTGCTGGAGTCCATAGCCACAATAAGCGGAACAAAAGATAAATTGAAAAAAGTAAAAACAGTACCGGCTAAAAAACAGAAGACCAAGAGACCTCCGGTTAATTTTTTTAAGTGCAACATTTCAGTTGGAGCGGAACTGGTATTTTCTGAAGATCCATCGGTTGTGGCTGTTGTAGTTGATGAGCGTAAAGTGCAGTATAAGGATGAAATTACATCACTATCAGCAATTTCAGACAGGATAAAGGGATATTCTACATCCGGTCCGTCTTTATTTACATACAAAGGAAAAACGATTTCTCAGATCGCGGAAGAAACTCAGTGGAAAGATGTGTAGATCTTACATTTGGAAAAGGAATAAAAAGATACGAATGTACTAATTTTGGAAAAAATATTTATATAGATAAATTGTCCTGCATCGTGTACTATAAACATAGAGAAAAACGATATCATGGTACGACAGGGAGGAATTTTACTTATGGATCTTTCAATTTTGGTTAAAATGTCGAATACTTACGGAAGCAATCCCGCTTATGTTCTGGCTGGAGGCGGCAACACTTCTGTAAAAGACGATACAACACTGTATGTAAAGGGGTCTGGCACACAGCTTGCCACCATCAAGGCAGAGGAATTTGTCAAAATGGACCGGGCGCGTCTGAATGAGATCATGAAAACGGAATATCCGGCGGATGATGTAAAGCGTGAATCTGCATATCTTGCAGATGTAATGGCGGCAGTGACCGATGAGGATAAAACCAAACGTCCCAGCGTGGAAGCACTGCTCCACAATCTGTTTGCTTATACGTATGTCCTGCATGTTCATCCGACACTTATCAATGGACTGACCTGCGGAAAGGGCGCAAAGGCTCTTTGCGAAGAGCTTCTTGGAAAAGATGTGCTCTGGATCGATATCTGCAAACCGGGATACACACTTGCCCGCATCTGTTTTGAGAAGATGAATGCCTATAAAGAAGAAACCGGAAAAGACGTTCAGGTCCTTCTTCTTCAGAATCACGGAATTTTTGTTGCGGCAGATACCGTAGAAGAAATCGGTGTTTTATTTGATAGTGTTATTGAAAAGCTGGAAAAACAGGTAAAAAGAACTGCGGATGTAAGCAATGCAGTTACACCGGAAAAAGAGCAGGCAGCAGAGAAACTTTCCAGGCTGCTTGGTCATAGGGTGGAAGTTGTACCGGCTGCGGAGGCTGATAATTTTGTAAAGGATAAAACTGCTGCAGCACCGCTTCTGAAACCGTTCACTCCGGATCACATCGTATATTGCGGACCATATCCGTTATTTGTGGAAAATATCGATGAGGCGAAAAGTGCGCTGGATGCATTTATGGCAGAAAATGATAAAGAACCGAGACTGATCCTGGTACAGGGCGTTGGTGCATTTATCATGGAAGATGACAAAGGAAAGGCTGCAAAAGCACAGTTACTGGTAAAAGATGCGATCAAGCTTGCAGTATATGCGGAAAGCTTTGGCGGTCCGCTGCAGATGACGGATGAGATCACATATTTCATCACACACTGGGAAGCAGAAGCGTACCGCAGTAAGAAATAAAAAGAAAATATAGAGAAATTAAGAAAATGCATCGGGAACTATTGAAAAATTCCCGGTGCATTTTTGGGATAAATACCTGATAAAAAATTATTCAGGACAGAGTTACGTTACAAATGTGGGTGTACTTATCCATTTTACTGCAAATCTTATTTCCGGTACACAAACGCCGGCAGTCCGTCTTCTCCAACCGGAACATTTACAGTTCCCTGGATCAGCGGGCGGGCGTAGCGGATAAAGTCTTCAGTGACATCGGAGCCGTCTTTGGTGATCCATTCCACAGGGACGGTCTTTTCTTCGTTGCAGATAAGGTTGACGTCTTCCAAAGTGCATTTCATGGAGTACGGGGAATCACTCTGACGTTTAAAAGCGATCATCTTTCCGGTTTCACCGTTCAGGGCAGCCTGTACACCAAATTCACCGGCAAGGATACCTTCCTGCTGGTCTGTCTCGGAGAGCATGGATGCGGAGCAGCGCTGGCTTACGTTGAGCTCTACAGAGCGGGCTTTGACGCCAAGGCGGCTGCGTACAAGATTCTCAAGGTATTTACCACAGCCTGCAAGCATCTTGTGACCGAAAGCGTCGGTACCGGCAGCGCTGTCGTATTCGCAGATGAAAGTGCCGTCTTTATCATGGATGCCCTCGGATACACAGACGACAACGTTGCAGTTTTTCTCAAAGGCAGCATTAACTTTCTGGAGAAATTCTTCTACATCGAAATCTGTTTCCGGAAGATAAATGAGAAGTGGGTTGTCTCCGGTGTATTTCCGGGCAAGGGCAGCGGCTCCGGTGAGCCAGCCTGCGTGACGTCCCATGATCTCGATAATGGTGACAGATTTTTTCTCATAAACACAGGCGTCCAGGGTGATCTCACGGACAGTGGAAGCTACGTAACGGGCAGCGCTTCCGAAGCCCGGGGTATGGTCCGTATTTACAAGATCGTTATCAATGGTCTTCGGCTCGCCGAGGATACGGATGTCGCTGCCGATCTTTTCGGCATAGCGGGAAAGCTTGCTGACGGTATCCATGGAATCGTTTCCACCGATATAAAAGAACCAGCCGATGTTCATCTCCTCGAATTTCCGGAACAGCTTCGGATAAACCGGATCTTCCAGAGATTCCGGAAGTTTGTAACGGCAGGAGCCAAGATAGGCGCCAGGTGTCCAGGTAAGAGCGCGAAGCTGTTCGCCCGGAAGTGCTTCCTGAAAATCAAGGACTGTTCCGTTTAAAAATCCCTCAATACCGTTGACCATGCCATAAACGTGGTCGATCTCTTCTGTATGTTTAAGTGCTTCAGATACCACACCGTAAAGACTGCTGTTGATCGCTGCGGTCGGTCCGCCGGACTGTCCTGCGATAAGGTTCTTTTTTGACATTTTGATACCTCCTGGGTGTTGTTTTTTTATATTGTAACAGAAATAGAAAAAGATAACATCTAAAAATTCCACCTTTTTTATAAAAAATTTACTCTATACACACAAATATTTCATAGTAAAATAGTAGTATAGATAGAGAAAAGAGGTGAAATACAGATGACAGTAAGAAAAGTACAGTTTGAAACTATGGATGATGTGAATCGTTTTCTGAATGTAACAGAGCATTTTCCATTTGCAGTGGATCTGAAGAGAGGTCACAGGACTGTCAATGGAAAATCTATTCTCGGAGTTGCATCCATCGGCCTTGGCAGAGAAATGGATTTTTGTGCATATGTGCCGGAGATTGCGCCGGAGATTATGTCCAGCCTTGATTTTTGCATGAGGTAGGTTTTAAGAGGGGAAAAGTGAATAATGGTTGATCAATGGTGAACGAGGATATCGTAAAGTCGCAGAGGCGATGGTCGGTATCCTCGTTTTATTTATTTTTAACCGAATCAGGGAAGTCCCATGGTTTGATTGTGAATATCCGTTTGACAGATGAATTTTGTTGTACAGGGAAATATGACAAATGTAACTATTTAGAAAAAAATCTAAATAGTTATTGACTGGGGAAAACAGTAATGGTATATTCTATTTAGAAATATTTCTAAATACTATCCGAAAGGAGGTACACGATGGCGTTTGCGGAAACCTTCAAGGCACTTTCGGACCCTGTGCGGAGAGAAATCCTGCAGCTTCTGAAAAACGGGAAAATGTCAGCCGGAGAGATCGGAGGACATTTTGACATGACAGGTGCAACCATATCCTATCATCTGAAAATTCTGAAGAAAGCAGATCTTGTGTGGGAGACGAAGGTGAAGAATTTCGTGTATTATGAACTGAATACCACAGTAGTGGAGGAACTGCTTTTGTGGCTCAGTGATCTGAAAGGAGGAAATAGTGATGAAAGATGAAGAAAAGAAAGAATTTCTGAAAGAGTATAAAATGTCCCTGATCTCCGGAAGTATCCTTACGATCTCGCCGTCACTGGCAGGAATCCTTCTGTGGAACCGTCTGCCGGAGAAGATCGCCACACATTTTGACCAGCATAATCTGGCCAACGGCTGGAGCAGCAAGCCTGTGGCAGTTTTTGGGATCCCGTTTCTGCTTCTGCTGGTTCATCTGTTCTGTGTTTTTTTTACAGCCAATGATCCAAAGAGAAAAAATATCAACAAGCGCATTTTTACCATGATCCTGTGGCTGGTTCCGGTGGTATCTGTGATCACCTGCATGTCAATCTATGGCCTTGCTCTGGGAATGGACATTGATATGGGAATGATCGTGAACATCATGGTTGGTATCATGTTTATCATTCTCGGAAATTATATCCACAAGGTGAAACAGAATTACACGGTGGGAATGAAGCTTCCCTGGACGTTAAACAGCGAGGAGAACTGGAACCGTACCAACCGTATGGCTGGCTGGGTGCTGATCCTGTCAGGAGTGCTTTTTCTTATGAATTCGCTGCTTCTGAAAACGGAAATTGTCCTGATCATAATTCTGGCAGCAGTGTTTGTTCCAATGATCTATTCATTTATTCTTTATAAGAAGGGAATCTGAGAAGATATTCCCGGGCCGTCATTGTCAGAAAAAGGCAGTGACGGCCTCTTTTTTACCAAAAAATAATGTTCAAACAAAGCGGTCCGTGATATGATAATGTCATACAAAAATATTTCCTCAAACACTATAAACAGACATCGGACAGGAGGGATCATTATGACAGAATTAAGCCGTTTTCAAAAAGATGTGGAAGTTGCTGCCAGTGCCCTTGAAATGCGGGCAGAGAACGAGGATGCCAGGGAGGAGGCTATCCACCTTTACCGGAAATTCGGAAGTACAAAACAGGAACCGCTGCGGCTGGCAGTTGCACTGCGGGGATATTTTCTGGAGGAAGGTGTGGAGGAAGCGGAGCGTGCGGATTACGGAGCGTACCTGAAGAAACGGATCCGCCCGGCAGTGGAACGCCTGATCCTGGAAGATGACTGGGAAAAGATCGGGAAGCTTTATGAGAATGAGTGGTTTGGGGAACAGGAGCTGGAAGTGTTCCTGAAACTGGCCGAAGAGTGGAGGAGACCTGCGGCATTGATGGGACTTCTCCATTTAAAAAAAGAAAAGTATGGATTTAAAGAGAAAAAATTTGAACTGTGAACAAACCTGGTGAAAAATGTAATACCAGATGTATTTTGGCACGTACAGACGTACAGAATGTAAATGACAATAAAGAGATATTCAGGAACATGGGATGGAAAGGAATAAAAACTGGTTTGGTCAGAAGGAAAGGGGGCAGATCCGGTGAATCGGAAGCAGGAAGAACTGGGGACACATATCCTGGAAAATGTAAGGAACGAACTGTACTACTATTTTCCATATCTGGACGGTGCTTTTGCCTGCATTTCCGGGAAAGGCTCGGAAGAGACCAGAACCATCGGAACAGATGGAGAATTCTTCCTTTTTTCACCGGAATATCTGCTGGAACTTTATGTGAAAAAGCCGGAGGCAGTGCGACGAGGGTATTTACATATGCTGCTGCACTGCCTGTATCTGCACCTTTTCCTGGAAAATCAGGAGGACAGACGTTTATGGAACCTGGCCTGTGATATTGCTGTGGAACAGATCATTTCCAGAGAAAAGATCCCGGTTCTGGAGACCGGTGGAAATGCAAAAAAAATCCGGGAAAAAGTCTTTCATATTCTTGGAAACGGCGCGGATTCCGCAGAAAAGATCTGTCGGAAACTGAAAGAACAGACCTTTCCATTTCATCTGGAAGAGCTGGAAGAAACTTTTCATTTTGATGATCACACACTCTGGGATAATTGCACAGGAGAAAAAGGGAAAAAGACAAGAGAAAAATGGAACAGACTTCTTTCCTATACTGCCGCAAACCGCCAGGATCACCGGAAACGACGGGGAAGCCAGAAAGGGGACCAGAGGGAAGATGCAGGCCCCATAAGATCCGGAAGATACGATTACAAAAAATTTCTCCGCCAGTTTTCCGTACTGCGGGAGGAAGTGGAACTGGATACGGAGAGTTTTGATTATATTTTTTATAATTACGGAATGGAACATTATGGAAATCTTCCGCTGATCGAGCCGCTGGAATATAAGGAAGTGAACCGTCTTGAGGAGTTGGTGATCGCCATTGATACTTCCGGTTCCTGTGATGGAGAGACTGTGCGGAGATTCCTGGAAGAAACCTATTCCATTCTCAGTGAAAAAGAGAATTTTTTCCATAAGATGAAAGTCTATCTGATCCAGTGTGACTGCTGTATCCAGGATGTAAAAGTGATCCATTCGGAAGAAGAATGGAAAGAATACAGCAAAGATATCACCATACAGGGGCGGGGAGGAACAGACTTCCGACCGGTGTTCCGGTATGTGAAGGAGCAGCAGGAGAAGAAGGAAATCCGCCGTCTTAAAGCCCTGATCTATTTTACAGACGGAGACGGGATCTATCCGGGAAGTAAGCCGGATTACGAGACGGCCTTTGTATTTTTGCATAAAACAGAAAAAATGGAGCTTGTTCCGCCCTGGGCGATCCGGCTTGTGGCAGAGCAGGAAGGAGTGCGTCATAACATATGAATATAAAAGAGGCAAAAGAAGAGATTAAACATACCTTACTGGCTTACAACCGGAAAGATGCAGCCGGACGTTATACATTTCCCAGACTCCGGCAGCGTCCCATTCTGCTTATGGGCCCTCCGGGAATCGGAAAAACCGCCGTCATGGAGCAGGTGGCAGAGGAATGCGGAGTAGGGCTGGTAGCCTATACCATCACCCACCATACAAGACAGAGTGCGGTAGGACTGCCCAGGATCGTGACCCGGTGCTATAACGGAAAAGAGGTCAGTATCACAGAGTATACCTTAAGTGAGATCATTGCCTCTGTGTATGACTGTATGGAACGTACCGGAAAAAAAGAGGGGATCCTGTTTATCGATGAGATCAACTGCGTTTCCGAGACACTTGCGCCGACCATGTTGCAATTTCTTCAGAACAAGACGTTCGGAAGCCACAGCGTACCGGAGGGATGGCTGATCGCTGCAGCGGGAAATCCTCCGGAATATAATAAGTCGGTCCGGGAATTTGATATCGTAACCCTGGACCGTGTGCGTAGGATGGATATCGAGGCAGATCTTGGGGTGTGGATGGAGTATGCCTGGAAAAAGGAGATCCACGGATCGATCCTTGCTTATCTTGGCATGAAAAAAGATCATTTTTATTCCGTGGAGAATACAGTGGACGGGAAGTTCTTTGTGACGGCAAGAGGATGGGAAGATCTGTCCGAAATTCTGAAAGCTTATGAGGAACTAGGCGTTGAGATCACGGAGAATCTGATCGGGGAGTATCTTTGTCGGGATGAGATCGCAAGGAGCTTTTTTGCCAGTTATCAGCTGTATCGGAAGTACGGAGAGGACTATGGGCTGAAACGCCTGCTTTCCGGAGAAATGGCGGAGGAAGAACAGCAGAAAAAAGTAAAAATGGCGGAAGGTGCTTCGTTTGAGGAACGTTTTCTGGTAACTGGCCTTCTGCTTAGCGGACTCAACGGAAGTTTTCTGGATTATGAAAAGCTGGATAAAGAGACAGGCGCTGTTTATCAGGAACTCCTGCATCTGAAAGCTTTTCTTCATGATAAAAAGGACATGACGGCGCTGGATGAATTTACAGATGTGAAGAAGAAAAGTCTGGCTGTCCGTCTGGAGGCGGAGCTTCTTAACCTGGAACAGCAGACCACGGAAGAGTTTGTGATCCGTACTCTGGAGGAATTCAGCCTTACTATCCGAAAGGAACATATCACAGATACAGAGACTGGTTTTGAACGGATCCGGCAGCTGTTTACGGAAATGGTAGAGAAGAGAAAAGACTGTGCTAAAAAGATCAGCAGAGAGCTGAAACGGGCATTTGCCTTTATGAAAGCATGTTTCGGAGACGGACAGGAAACGGTGCTTTTTGTCACCGGACTGACCAGGAACAGTCATGCAGCTGCTTTTATCCGGGAGTATGGATGTGACCCTTATTTTGCCTGCAGTGAGAAGCTTCTTTACCGGAAACAGGAGAAAAAACTTCAGGAGGAATGTGAGTCGCTATTAAAAATATGAATAATCCCTTAACGAATACTTATGACTGAAAAGGGCCTGGCATCTTGACAGGAGGGCTTGAGTGGTGATACGGTAACGGTGTCGAAAACAAAAACCAAATAACCGAATGATGAGGTGTGAGAACATGCAGGAATTAAAACCAATCAAAGAAGGTAAAGTACGTGAGATCTATGACAATGGCGACAGTCTGATCATGGTTGCAACAGACCGTATCAGCTGCTTTGACGTAATTCTGAATAATGAAGTTACAAAGAAAGGTGCTGTACTGACCCAGATGTCCAAATTCTGGTTTGACATGACTGAGGACATTCTTCCAAACCACATGATTTCTGTAGATACCAAGGATATGCCGGAGTTTTTCCAGCAGGAGAAATTTGAAGGAAAATCCATGATGTGCCGTAAGCTGAACATGCTGCCGATCGAGTGTATCGTACGTGGATACATCACAGGAAGCGGCTGGGCAAGCTACAAGGAGAACGGTACTGTATGCGGCATCAAGCTTCCGGAAGGTCTGAAAGAATCCGACAAGCTGCCTGAGCCGATCTACACACCATCTACCAAGGCTGAGATCGGTGATCACGATGAGAATATTTCTTTTGAGCAGAGTATCGATCATCTTGAGAAATACTTCCCTGGAAAAGGACGCGAGTACGCAGAAAAACTTCGTGACAACACCATCGCTCTTTACAAAAAATGTGCAGAGTATGCACTCAGCAAGGGAATCATCATTGCAGATACAAAATTCGAGTTTGGTCTTGATGAGGACGGCAACATGGTCATCGGTGATGAGATGCTGACACCGGACAGCTCCCGTTTCTGGCCGGCAGAAGGCTATGAACCAGGACATGGCCAGCCATCTTTTGACAAACAGTTTGCACGTGACTGGCTGAAAGCCAATCCGGACAATGACTGGACACTTCCGCAGGAGATCGTGGACAAGACCATCGAGAAATATCTCCAGGCATACAAAATGCTCACAGGCAAAGAACTGGACTGAAAATAACAGCAGCTCTGAAATAGAACATACCTTACAAACCGCCCCGGACGCCCATTCCGAGGCGGTTTCTTTCTATATAAAATGTGATAAAAACAAAACAGTTGCAAGAAAACAGAGGGGTATTTATAATAAATACAGAAACCAGAAAATCCTGACAGATCAAAGGAGTGTGATTATGAGCAGGAAAGACAAGGCGAAAAAGAAAAAAACGGCAGGAGATTATGTTCTGACTCTGGTGCTGATCGTGGCAGTTGTGGTGTTCTGCTATGCTGCCTTTAACCTTTATCATATTTATACAGAGTATAAAAAAGGCACAGATGAGTATAACAGCATTTCAGAAATGGCAGTGACGGAGCGTGATCCGGATGCATCGGAAGATCTGGGACAGCCGGAGGAACAACAGCCGGTGGCTCCTATAAATGTTGATTTTGCATCTCTTAAAAGTATTAATGATGATGTGATCGGCTGGATTTATATGGAGGCACTTCCTCAGATCAGTTATCCGATGGTACAGGGCAAGGATAATAATATGTATCTTCACCAGACTTATGAGAAAAATTATAATTTTGCAGGAACGATCTTTATTGATTATGAGAATAAGAGGGATTTCAGTGACTGCAACACGCTGGTGTACGGACATAATATGAAGAATGGCTCCATGTTTGGAATGCTGAAAAAATACAGGGCAGACGAAACGCTTTACAATACCAGCAAATATTTCTGGATACTTACCCCGAAGAAGAACTACCGCTATGAGATCATTGCCGCATACACAACTTCGGTGAACAGTGATACGTATACCCTGTTTAAAGGTCCTGGTAAGGAATTTCTGGAATATGAGAAAAAAATGTTCAAGAATTCCGAGATTAAAACAGAAGCAGGTGAGGGTGAGGCGAATGTGAAAGATAAGATCGTTACATTGTCTACATGCACCGGTAATCAGGCAACACGTTTTGTTGTGCAGGGAAAAAGAGTAAACGCAGTGGATCCACAGTAGCCATTTTTTATGTGAAAAATAAGGGAGGAAGATTCATATGGAAAATGAAATAGGAAAATTACAGAAGATCATTGATGAGAGCAATAATATCGTATTTTTCGGCGGAGCAGGAGTTTCCACGGAAAGCGGGATCCCGGATTTTCGAAGCCAGGACGGGCTGTATAACCAGAAGTATGATTATCCGCCGGAGACGATCTTAAGCCATACATTTTTTATGCGCAGGCCTGAAGAATTTTTTAAATTTTACAGAGATAAGATGCTTTGTGATACTGCAAAACCCAATGCGGCACATCTGAAACTGGCAGAGATGGAGCAGGCAGGCAAGCTGAAAGCGGTGATCACTCAGAATATTGACAATCTTCATCAGATGGCAGGAAGCAAAAAAGTTCTGGAACTTCACGGAAGTGTTTACCGCAATCATTGTATGAAGTGTGGGAAATTCTATGATTTTAAGTATATGAAGGAGTCAGAAGGAGTTCCGAAATGTACCTGTGGTGGTATGATCAAACCGGATGTGGTTCTCTATGAGGAAGGTCTGGATGACTATACGATCCAGGAATCTGTAAGAGCAATTTCAGAGGCGGAGGTCCTGATCATCGGAGGAACTTCCCTGGCTGTGTATCCGGCAGCAGGACTGATCGATTATTTCAGGGGAAATCATCTGGTGGTGATCAACAAGGCGCCGACACCGAGAGACAAATATGCGGATCTTCTTATTAAAGAACCGATCGGAAAGGTGTTCTCTCAGATACGGATCTGATAAACTGCATAGCAGTTATCCGGTGCAGGGCTACGTAGTGAATGCGGATATTTTTATCCGTTTGACTAAAATATCCGGAAAAAAGAAAAATGAGGAGTATCAAATGGGATTAAATTATGAAGTAGGAGATATTGTCACACTGAAGAAGGCGCACCCCTGTGGCAGCAAAGAATGGGAGATCCTTCGTGTAGGAGCGGATTTTCGTCTGAAATGCATGGGCTGTGGACACCAGATCATGGTAGCGCGCAAGCTTGTGGAGAAAAATACACGAGATTTGAAAAAATTCGAAAAAAATTAAATTTATGCTTTACATCACGGGAAAGATATGCTAGAATCAACAATCGTGATATATTTCATATCCTTGCTCTTTGACAGGCAAAGGGCCAAAAGACCATAAGGAGGTTAAGACAAGCATGAACAAGTACGAGTTAGCATTAGTTGTGAGCGCTAAGCTTGAGGACGAAGCACGTGACGCTGTAGTTGAGAAAGCAAAAAGCTATATTACACGTTACAACGGCGTGATCACAGAAGTTGAAGAATGGGGTAAGAAGAAATTAGCTTACGAGATTCAGAAAATGCATGAAGGCTTCTACTATTTTATTCAGTTTGAAGCAGATTCTCAGTGCCCGGCGGAGATCGAGAGACATGTCCGCATCATGGACAATGTATTAAGATACCTGGTTGTCAAGAAAGAGGCATAATTTTTGCAGCGGATTTTCGAAAACACCATTAAGAACCTGTTCAGTTAAGTGAAATCTGAGATCATAAGAGAGGTAGAACGATGAACAAAGTAATATTAATGGGACGCTTGACAAGAGATCCTGAGGTAAGATATTCCGCAGGAGAAAATGCCCTGGCAATCGCCAGATATACACTGGCAGTTGACCGCAGATTCCGTCGTGATGGAGAAGCAAATGCTGATTTTATCAACTGTGTTTCTTTCGGACGGACAGCAGAGTTTGCGGAAAAGTATTTCAGACAGGGACTGAAAATTGCAGTTACGGGACGTATTCAGACAGGAAGTTATACGAACCGTGAGGGACAGAAGGTTTATACGACAGAGGTTGTTGTTGAGGATCAGGAATTTGCTGAGAGCAAAGCGTCAAGCGACAGCTATGCAGCATCTCATCCGAGAACAGAAGCAGCACCTGCACCGTCTATGCCAAGTCCGAGCGCAGCAAGCGCCGACGGCTTCATGAATATTCCAGATGGAATTGATGAGGAGCTGCCGTTCAACTAGAACATTCTGATCAAGACAGATGAGACGAATAAGATAGGAGGAAACAATCATGGCTTACAATAGAGGCGAGAGACCAGATTCTCCGATGAAGAGAAGAGGCGGACGCAGAAGAAAAAAAGTTTGTGTATTCTGCGGTAAAGAGAATAACGAGATCGATTACAAGGATGTAGCAAAGTTAAGAAAGTATGTTTCCGAGAGAGGTAAGATTCTCCCGAGAAGAATTACAGGTAACTGTGCAAAACATCAGAGAGCACTGACAGTTGCTGTTAAGAGAGCACGTCATATGTCCCTGATGCCATACGTTCAGGACTAATTCCGATCATCCACAGGATCGTTGCCAGACAGATGAGCAGTCATCTGGATGGCAGCGGTCCTGTTTTTTATTTTCTGTGACGACATAAAGCTATAAAACGGACGTTTCCAGTCATGCAGTGTATGGCAGCGTTTTCCGGCTGTAACAGATTTTATCATAACTATGGAATTATAATAAGAAATCTGGTATAATGATAGATAACTTGTGGTTTTTATTACGTTGAGAACAGGAAAAAGCAATGAACAACAAAGTCAAATTTAAAGGGCCTATGAAACACTTCATGCGCTGGCCACTGTATCTTTCGGTTCTGGTGGTGCTGCTGGACCTGCTGGTGTTTATTGTAAGTGTGAAGGCCGGAATTCTGGTGTCTGTAGGTACTGTTATTTATATTTTTATCGCAGTACAGCTTTTCCGATATCACAAACCGCTGATCATCAATGATATGATAGCATTTGCCAATCAGTATGATGTGGTGGAAAAGAGGATGCTGGAAGAACTGGCACTTCCCTATGCCATTATGGATATGGAAGGCCGTATGATCTGGTCCAACCGGATCTTTTCGGAGATCACGGGCAGAGATCAGTTTTATAAAAAAAATATCAGCACAGTTTTTCCGGACATTACTCCGGACAAGCTTCCGGTAGCCGATGAGCTGGAAATTTCCGAGATGAGTACGCATTTCGGGGATCGGATCTATCGTGTGTCCATGCAGAGGGTGACCATGGGAGAAGTGGTAAGCCATGCAGATATTCTGGAGGATATGTCCCAGAACGTTAGCCTGATCGCCATGTATCTTTATGATGAGACAGAGCTTAAGGAATACATTCAGAAGAATGAAGATAATAAGCTTGTAGTAGCCCTGGCTTATCTGGATAATTATGAGGAAGCTCTTGAAAGTGTGGAGGATGTGCGGAGATCTCTTCTGATCGCACTGATCGACCGTAAGATCACGAAGTACTTTTCCAACTTTGACGGTCTTGTAAAGAAGCTGGAGAAAGATAAATATCTCCTGATCATGCGCCAGAGCTCGCTGGAAACTCTGAAGGAACAGAGATTCCATATTCTGGATGAGGTAAAGACTGTTAACATCGGAAACGAGATGGCAGTGACTTTAAGTATTGGAATCGGTCTGAATGCTTCCACTTATATTCAGAATTATGAATATGCCAGAATTGCCATTGAGATGGCACTGGGACGTGGCGGCGACCAGGTAGTGATCAAAAATGGCAATAATATCACCTACATTGGCGGTAAAGCTCAGCAGATGGAGAAATCCACCCGTGTAAAGGCCCGCGTGAAGGCCCAGGCGCTGAAGGAATTTATGAGTACCAAGGACCGTGTGGTTGTCATGGGACATAAGATCACCGACGTGGATGCTCTGGGAGCAGGCATCGGTATTTACCGTGCAGGCAAGACTCTTGGTAAGCCGGTGCACATTGTAATTAATGATCCGACCACATCCATCCGGCCTCTGATGAGTGGCTTTATGGAGAACCCGGATTATGAACCATCCATGTTTGTGGACAGTAATCAGGCCAAAGAGCTTGTGGATAATAATACGGTAGTGGTTGTAGTAGATACCAACAAGCCAAGTTATACAGAGTGTCAGGATCTTCTCTATATGACCAAGACTATCGTGGTACTGGATCATCACCGCCGTGGCAGTGAGGTAATACAGAATGCAGTTCTTTCCTATGTGGAGCCTTATGCATCTTCAAGCTGCGAGATGATCGCGGAGATCCTGCAGTATTTTGCAGACGGACTGAAGCTCCGCAGCATTGAGGCGGACTGTATTTATGCGGGTATCATGATCGATACCAACAATTTTACAACAAGGGCAGGTGTACGTACCTTTGAGGCTGCGGCATTTCTGCGAAGATGCGGGGCGGATGTGACACGTGTACGCAAGATGCTCCGTGACAATATTGATTCCTATAAGGCGAGAGCGGAGGCTGTCCGTACTGCTGAGATCTACCGGGATTATTTTGCCATTGCAAGATGCCCAAGTGAAGGTCTGGAAAGCCCTACCGTTGTAGGTGCACAGGCGGCCAATGAGCTTCTTAACATTGCCGGAGTCAAGGCATCTTTTGTTCTTACCAGCTATAATAACGAGGTTTACATCAGCGCCAGAGCCATTGATGAAGTCAATGTCCAGGTTATGATGGAACGGATGGGCGGCGGTGGACATCTGAATATTGCCGGCGCACAGGTGAAGGACACCATGGATGAGACAGAGAGAATGCTGAAAGAAATTATAGACCAGTTATATCAGGAAGGGGACAAATAGAAATGAAAGTAATTCTTCTGGAAGATGTAAAATCCCTGGGAAAAAAGGGACAGATCGTAAATGTAAGTGACGGATATGCAAGAAATATGATCCTGCCGAAAAAACTTGGTGTTGAGGCTACATCCAAGAACCTCAATGACCTGAAACTCCGTAAGGCAAATGAGGAAAAGGTTGCGCAGGAGAACCTGGACGCTGCCAAGGCATTTGCAGAGGAGCTTTCCACAAAAGAGATCATCCTGACCCTGAAAGTGGGCGAGGGTGGAAGAACATTCGGTTCTGTATCCTCCAAGGAAATCTCAGAGGCAGCAAAAAAACAGCTGAATCTGGATATCGATAAGAAAAAACTTCAGCTGGAGAATCCAATCCGGAACCTTGGTGTTACCAACGTTCCGGTACGTCTCCATCCGAAAGTAACCGGAAGTCTCAAGGTTTGGGTAAAAGAGGCGTAATCGATGGAAGAGGCACTGATCAAGAGGATTCTTCCTCACAGTATTGAGGCAGAGCAGTCAGTGATCGGTTCCATGATCCTGGACCGTGATGCGATTCTTGTGGCTTCCGAGATTCTGACCAGTGATGATTTTTATCAGAAACAGTATGGTATTATCTTTGATGCCATGGTAGAACTCTGTAATGAGGGACAGCCGGTAGATCTGATCACCCTGCAGAACCGTCTCAAGGAGAAAGAACTCCCTCCGGACATCAGCAGTATGGAATATGTCCGTGACCTGATCGCTGCAGTTCCTACCTCTGCCAATGTGAAATATTATGCCAATATTGTCAGTGAAAAGGCAGTTCTCCGCCGGCTGATCCGGACTACGGAAGAAGTTGCCAATGCCTGCTATCTGGAAAAGGACAGCACGGAGACCATTCTTGAGGAATCCGAAAAGAAACTGTTCAATATTCTGCAGAGAACAAACGGCAGTGATTATGTACCGATCCAGCAGGTTGTATTAAATGCAGTCAGTAACATTGAGAAGGCTTCCAAGCTGAAAGGCTCCGTCACCGGAATTCCTACCGGATTTGTAGATCTGGATTATAAGACCTCCGGTATGCATGCGTCCGACCTTGTACTGATTGCGGCGCGACCTTCCATGGGAAAAACTGCTTTTGTGCTGAATATTGCCCAGTATATGGCATTTCGTAAAGATGTGACCGTGGCGATCTTCAGTCTGGAGATGTCCAAGGAGCAGCTGGTAAACCGTCTTCTTGCCATGGAATCCCATGTGGATTCTCAGAATCTCCGTACCGGAAATCTGAAAGATGAAGACTGGACGAAGCTGGTGGAAGGTGCAGATATCATCGGTGGCTCCAATCTTATTATTGACGATACTCCTGGAATTTCTATTGCGGAACTTCGTTCCAAATGCAGGAAATATAAGCTGGAGCACAATCTTGGAATTATCATGATCGATTACCTGCAGCTGATGAGCGGAAGCGGAAAATCCGATTCCAGACAGCAGGAGATTTCCGATATTTCCAGATCTCTGAAAGCGCTGGCAAGAGAGATCGATGTGCCGGTGATCGCATTGTCTCAGCTGAGCCGTGCGGTAGAACAGAGACCAGATCACAGGCCGATGCTTTCGGATCTTCGAGAGTCCGGAGCTATTGAGCAGGATGCGGATGTGGTCATGTTCATCTATCGAGACGATTATTACCATAAAGATACCGAGAAAAAAGACATTGCAGAGATCATCATAGCCAAGCAGAGAAACGGCCCCATTGGAACCGTAGAACTGGTATGGCTGCCAAGGTATACGCAGTTTGTAAATATGAAAAAGTAGAGCCGTGCAGACGGAAAAATGAAATGCTGTCAGGATGAACACTTGTATTTAGCCTGACAGCATTTTGTTTTTCCGGCTGCACGGCTCTGCTGATAAGTCACATCCGGTAAAATTATGTCAACCGATTTTTCTTGCCATTTCCTGAATCCAGGGGTTATACTATAGACAGTAACAGTGAATCTCTACACAAGGGGGCGTTCACGATGGAAAAAAGATATACGGTGAGACAGGCTGTAACAATGACAGGCGTGAAATCTTATGTTCTGCGGTACTGGGAGGAAGAACTGGATCTTCGGATTGGGCGCAATGAACTGGGACACCGCTATTATACACCTTTTGATATCCAGCTTTTTCTTAAAATAAACGAGTTGAAAAACAGAGGTCTTCAGCTGAAAGCAATCCGAACGCTGATTCCGCAGGAAGCAAGAAATACTTATCCGTCAGACCTTGCAAAAACCGGCAGTGAAATCCTGGAGGGAGAAGCGGTTGAGATTGAAGATATTCCGGTAGGAACACCAGAAGAAGCAGCAGAAGACATGTTTATGGAGAAGCAGAAAACATCAAAGGAGCATAGAGAGGATGACAAAAAGATCCTCGAATTTCAGGAAATCCTGGAACGGCTGATCCATGAGGAAATGCAACGGAAAAAAGAAGGAGAATACAGGTGTCGTTCTTTGGATGAAGCCATCCGAAAGAAACAGCAGGCAAGAAGAGAGGCGGCAGCTGCCTGTGATGGAAAAAAGAATAAAAGAAACAGAAAAGGCTGCCGGTAAACCGGCAGCCTCATTCGTTACGGTAGCTTATCAAGCAAATGGTGCATTACTCAGCAGAGATAGCACCAACTGGACAGGCCTCAGCGCATGTTCCGCAGTCAACACAAGCGTCTGCGTCGATTACATAATGCTCATCTCCCTGAGAAATAGCTTCGTTCGGGCACTCACCCTCGCATGTTCCACAGCTAACGCACTCGTCAGAAATTACATATGCCATAATTGATATCCTCCTTTAAAATGGTGTATTGTATGTATCCCCTACCAGGGATTCTATTCCCATTCTAATATATATGTACAAAGAATACAAGTATAAATTTATATACAAAATAAAAATCAGAGAACCAGAGAAGCGCCGGTAAATAAAGGAAGCGATAAGGCGTTGATTCCCCTGGGATTTCGTATTATAATAGCAGAACGAAGTGGAAACATTTCGATAAATCAGTAAAGGAGAGTACGCACATGGCAAAGGTTACAAAGAGTATGCTGATCGGAGAACTTCTTACAGTAGACCCTAATATTGCACCAATCCTGATGCGGGCAGGAATGCATTGCCTTGGATGCCCGTCTTCTCAGATGGAATCTCTGGAAGAGGCAGCTATGGTTCATGGACTGGACGCAGATGTTCTTGTAGCACAGATCAATGATTTTCTCGGAGAGTAAGCAGTATCTGCTGTTTTACTGAAAAAAGACCGCTGTTGGAAATATGGATCAGCCATATCAGGGATGATCGTATTTCTGACAGCGGTTTATTTTTTGAAAATTTAAAGTTTAAGAAGTTTCTGAAGGGCATCATCTGCGATCAGTGTACCATGTTCACGAAGATAAGCCTCCCCGGCAGGAGTAAATGCACGACCAACTCCGTACTCAGAAAGAATGTTGCATACTTTATTAAACTCTTCCGGAGTGCAGTCAGACTGATGGAGAACAAGCTGGTATACTCCATCCTCGCCTTCGCGATAAAGGGTATTGTTTCCGGTAAAGAAACCGTTCATACCATGAGAAGCAGCGATAACATCGTCAAGTCCTGGGAAAGAGTACAGACGGATAAGCCGTACAGAATTCTCGGAAGCCTGTGAAGCATCCGGATTTTCCGGATTCGGTGATGCTGCGGGTTCGGATTTCTTTTCTTCCGGCTTCTGGGGAAGATTCTTAAGTTTGGATTCACAGAGTTTCTGGAAGATATCAATGATATTATCGGCTCCGTCAATCTCAACGGTATCCGAAGGCTTATTTCCTTTAAATGGAGCAAATTTGGAAAAACGGGTATCCAGTTCTTCAGGATCTTCCACCTTGGTGATGATAAGAATGATACTTTCCGCACTTACGGGAATTGCTTCGATCATCAGTGGAATGTTATCAGCTTCAAAACCAAACTGTATCTGAGCCTGCTGCATCATATCACGGAAGAGACGTTTGGCCTTCTCTGTTCCGTAAGCAAGTTCACTGATACGGATCTGGTGACTGTCCAGATCTTCCTTCGTCAGTGTGCAACGGATCTGATTGTCGTTGATCTTTTCTATTTTCATATAATCACATCCTATGGTCAATAAATTTAATCTTTTACATACTGTATTATATAACAGTTATATACAAGATGTAAAGATGCAGAATCTGATGAAAAAATAAAATTTCCGGATAAAAATAAATTTTTTTTTATAATCGGATAAAAGACTTGCATCTGAAAAGAAAAACGGTATAATAAAAACAGAAGAGCTGTCCGATCCATAGAAACAGGAAGACAGTAAAGATAGCTTAAAGTCATACTTTTTCTGAAGATAAGATCTCTGTGCAGATTTCATCGGCGTTTCTGCCGCAGCACAGAATAAATTTTTCCCCCTTTTTATTTATGTTTATGCAATATAAATTGGATCAGGACAGCTTTTCAAGAACCGTTGCTGGTGTTTTCTGAAAATCAAACCAGGAAAGGAGGTCGGGATACGGAAAATATATCACAGGTAAAAAAGAAATCCGCAAAAACCCTTCGCAGGGAACTAAAGCTTTACCGTGAAAACGGAGTTTCCCTTTATCTCAACGGTGAGCCCAGTACTCCGAAAAAAATCGCAAAAGCCTGTCAGATTGCGGAAGATGGAGTTTACATGCGGGATTATACGGAAGATGAAGAAGGCCATATTGCCTGTGTAAGCTTTGATTTAATTCGAAAAATGTAATACAACTTAAGAGAAAGCGGTTCCCCGGACGCAGAAGTTCCCCGGAACTCATACATACCATGTGGGGAACCGAAATTATAAAGAAACTGTGAAAATTTATTAAAAGTCGATTTTTGTAACGAAACGCAGAAGAAATATGTTATAATGAAAAAAATTATGACATTTATACCGAAAGGAAAAAAACAATGATAAAAAAACATATGCCGGTCCTGGTGGTATGTCTGCTGATCGTTCTGGTTTCTCTTATAGGAGGAGCCGTTTATGGAATTAACAAACTGATTCCGACCAGTAAGCAGATGGATCTGACAGAGTATTACGGTCAGAATGCAGATGGAGAGGCTTCACTGGTAGCAGGAACACAGAAACTCGAACAGAAAGCTCTGATCTCAGGAGATGAGGTTTATATTCCGCTGGATGTGGTAAATGGATATCTGAATCAGAGATATTATTGGGACAGTGCAAATAAAAAGATCCTGTATGCGACACCAACCAGTCTTACAGAGGAGGCAGCATCGGATCAGCCTGGCGGAAACGTATGGCTGAAGGAGAGTACTGTTTATCTGAAACTGGATTATGTGAAGAAATATACAGATATCGATTCATATATATATAAAGACCCTGCGAGAATAGCAATTCAGTATAAATTCAGCAATGTGCAGACGGTAACTGTAAAGAAGGATACCGTGATCCGGTACCGGGGCGGGATTAAATCCAAGATCCTGACAAAAACAGCAAAAGATACAGTTCTCAGGCTGATGAACGAAGGAGAAGACTGGGATCAGGTAGCCACAGATGACGGATATATTGGATACATCCAGAAAAAGAAAGTAAGTGCAGCGGATACAACCGACTATAAGCGGAGTTTTAAAGCGGAAGCTTATTCTTATTTCACGATGGATGAGCCTGTAAATCTTGCATGGCATCAGGTTACGAGTACAGACGCCAACAACTATTTCGCGGATACTACCCAGAATATGACAGGGGTGAATGTGATCTCACCGACCTGGTTCTCTGTTTCGGATAATGATGGAAATGTGAGCAGCCTTGCATCAGGGGAATATGTGATGCAGGCACATGAGAAAGGCCTGAAAGTATGGGGCCTGGTGGATAATTTCAGTGAGAATATGAGCACAACAACGGTTCTTTCCAATACAGCCGCAAGGCAGAATCTGGAGAACCAGCTGGTTACATATGCACTGAAGGCAGGTCTGGATGGAATTAATGTTGATTTTGAATCCCTGAGTGAGGATGTGGGAATCCATTTTCTACAGTTTCTGAGAGAACTTTCCATTCAGTGTCATGAGAATAATCTGGTACTTTCTGTAGATAATCCGGTTCCGGAGGATTTTACAAGTCATTATGACAGAGCGGAACAGGGAAAAGTTGTGGATTATGTGATTATTATGGGATATGATGAGCATTATGTAGGATCCGATGCAGGATCCGTGGCTTCTCTTCCATGGGTGGAACAGGGAGTCAAGGATACACTTGCGGAAGTCCCGGCCAAGAGAACTATTCTTGCAATTCCGTTTTATACAAGACTCTGGAAAACAACAGATGGAGGAGCTCTGACCAGTGAAGCAATCGGAATGGATCAGGCACAGCAGGCAATCAGTGATAATGGAGCGGAGACTTACTGGGATAAGACAACCAGCCAGAATTACGGAACCTATGAAGGAGACGGCACTACATACCAGATCTGGCTTGAGGATTCCAAGTCGATTGCGGAAAAAGTAAAACTTATCCCCAAATATAAACTGGCAGGCGTGGCGGAATGGAAACTGGGATTTGAGAACAGTGGAATCTGGAGCGTCATTACAGAAAATCTGTCCTGACAAAAGAAAACAATATATTTTATGCAATGAAAGCACTCCTGGCGACATATATTAAACTAAATACGCCGGGGGTGTTTTGCGTTGAAAAAGCGAGGGATAGAAATCGGAATGGCAGTTCTCATGCTGGTCTGCTTTTATATTCTGTCAAGGGAGGCAGCAGAGGCAACGGAGAAACTGAAAGATGTATCAGGGAATATACAGGCCGGACAGATGATTCTGGTAGATGCCGGGCATGGAGGAATTGACTCCGGGATGGTAGGAATAGAGGGACTTAAAGAGAAGGGAATCAATCTGGAAATAGCAATAAAACTGAAAGCAGTTCTTGAGAAAAGGGGCTTTACGGTTATGATGACCCGGGAGGAAGATAAAGGCCTTTATAAAGATAATACACAAAATATGAAAGCGCAGGATCTGCAAAATCGGATTGCAATGATAAAGGAATATGCACCGGTGCTTTCTGTGAGCATCCATCAGAACAGCTACAGTGATCCCCAGGTAAAGGGACCACAGGTATTTTATTATGCGGATTCTGAAAACGGAAGAAATCTGGCTCTGGCAATCCAGGAAGAACTGAATCGACAGCTTTCAGTTGCACGTCCACGTGAAGCGAAAGGAAACAGGACCTATTATCTGCTGAAAAGAAGCCCCAGTGTGATCAATATTGTAGAGTGTGGATTTCTGACAAATCCGGAAGAAGCACAGCTGTTAAAAAAAGAAGAGTATCAGACGAAGATTGCCATGTCTGTGGCAGACGGTATTGATACATATCTTGCCAGCCAGGAAGAACACGAAAAAAATTGAAAAAAATGTGAATAGCCTTTTCACAGGAAGGCTATTCTGCTATACTTTACGTGAATTGAGGAGAATCTTATGTTTGGAATCTTTTATCTTATATTATGCGTGTTAACAGGAATGGAAATGGCGGGGTGTCTGTTTCCGCAGCAGATAACTGAAAAAGGAAATCGGATATGGGTGATCCTTCCGGCGGCTTTTGGAACGGGAGTTCTGATGCTGACTTGGGCAGTATATGTGGTTTCCTGGATGTTCAGTGTATGTGCGGGAGCAGAACATCCTCTTTTTTATGGAAATATTATTGTGATGTCGGTGACTGTGCTGTGTCTTCTTGGAATTTTCATCCGGAAGCGAAAAAGAACAGAAAAAATGTTTCCGGTATCGGAGAAGATGATCAGTAGAAAATGGATCCTGCGAAAAGAAATTTTACTTTTTGTGGTTCTGACGGCGTTTGTAACAGTAATGATGTTTTATGTCTTCCATATGAAAGACGGTCTTCTGTATTCGGGATTTTCCGTGTATGGTGATTATGCACCTCATACCGCAATGATGAGATCTTTTTCCAGAGGAAATAATTTTCCTACGCAGTATCCGCATTATGGAGGGCAGGACGTAAAGTATCATTTTATGTTTCAGTTTCTGGTAGGAAATCTGGAATATCTGGGGCTTCGGCTGGATCTGGGATATAATCTGGTAAGTATCATGTCTCTTTCCGGTTTTCTTATGGTCCTTTATGGAATCAGTTATCGGATGTTCCGGAGTTTCTGGGCCGGTGCTGCTGCTATGGTTTTCTTTTTCTTTCGCAGCGGAACTGCGTTCTGGCAGTATCTGTGGGAAAATGCGAAAGCAGGGAATCTTATCCAGGCACTGAAAGAGAACACAGAGTTCATTGGTTATACCACAAATGAAAACTGGGGATTATGGAATTTTAACGTATATCTCAATCAGAGACATCTGGCATTCGGGCTTCTGATCGTTGCAGTGGCTGTATGGATCTTCATGGACTGGGTAGAGGCTGGCTGCGGACACAAAGAGCATGGCTGGCTGTGGATCAGAAAACGTATTTTCTCAAAAGAAGCATGGGCATTCCGGAATGTGGAAATTGCAATTTTGCTGGGACTGTTCCTGGGTCTGACCGCTTTCTGGAATGGAGCTGCACTGATCGGGGGACTTTTGATCCTGGCTGGTTTTGCTGTATTTTCTGATGGAAAGCTGGATTATGCGGTGTGTGCGGCGCTGGCGGTATTCTTTTCGGAACTGCAGTCGAAGATTTTTGTGTCAGGAAGTGTGATGTCCCCTTCCTTTTACTGGGGATTTCTGGCAGAGAACAAGAGCATTTCAGGGGTACTCTGGTATCTGGTGGAGATCAGTGGATTTTTCTTTGTAGGACTGGTCGTGGCATCTGTATTTTTTAAAAGAAATGAGAGAGTGGTACTGGGGGGCTTTTTGCTTCCGGCAGTATTTGCGTTTGTGGTGTCTCTGACTCCGGATATCAATGTGAACCACAAATATATCATGATCTCCTATGCATTTGCGGCAGTGCTGTGGGGAGGGATACTCCGAAGCATATTTTTCGAGTTCAGAAAGAAAAGAATAAAATGGGCAGGCGCGGCCGTCTGTATTATTATGAGCATCTGTCTGACTGCAACCGGAGTTTACGATTATGTGATCATTTTGAGGGATAATGATTCCGGACACAGAATGACAGTAAACATGGAAAGCAGTCTTACAGACTGGCTTTCTGAAAATCTTAGGAAAAATGATCTTCTTCTGATCCCGGAATATACGATGAACGAGGTTACAATGTCTGGTGTGATGATGTACTGCGGATGGCCGTATTACGCCTGGTCGGCAGGATATGATACCAATTACCGCGCCGGACAGGCTGTGCTCATCTATACGACAGATGATCCGGAGATACTGAAAGCGACTGTGAAACAGGAGAAGATCACGTATATTCTGTTTGAGGACAACATGGAATTTGAGCAGCAGGAGTGTCGAGAGGATGTCATCAGGGAGACATATCCGCTGGTGTATACCTCGGAAGATGGGAGAATAAGAATCTATGAAACATGACAGCTTATATATCATTATGCCGGCATACAATGAAGAAAAAAATATCGGGACAGTGATCGAACAGTGGTATCCGGTCGTGGAGAGGATCGGAGGAGAAAGCCGCCTGGTGATCCTTAATGATGGAAGCAGGAGATGGCACTTATGAAATGATTCGGAAATATCAGAAAAAATACGAGCGTCTTATCGGGATCGACAAACCAAATGAAGGACACGGGGGAACTATCCTCCGAGGATATCATTATGCAGTGGATGCCGGAGCGGATTATATATTTCAGACCGATTCCGATGGCCAGACACTTCCTGATGAATTCTGGCAGTTCTGGAAAAAGCGTAAAACATGCGGGTTACTGATCGGTTACAGAAAAAAAAGGGAAGATGGTTTTTCCAGGCTTTTTGTGACAAGAGTGCTGAGACTGGTACTGTTTCTGACCTTTGGGACATGGGTAAAAGATGCGAATACACCGTATCGTCTGATGAATGCGAAACAGTTGTCGAAAGTGCTGAAAAAGATCCCGGACGGATTTTTTCTTTCCAATGTTCTGATGACGGTAATTTATGAGAAGCATCATCTGCATGTGGAGTATATACCGATTACATTCCGTCCGCGTCAGGCAGGTAAAAATTCTATTAATATGAAACGCATCATAAAGATCGGCAGACAGGCATTTGGAGATTTTATCCGCCTTCGCCACAGAATCTGATACAGGAGGAAGAACGATGAAAATACAAATCAGAAAAATACTTCCGGAATCCATTGCGGCGGTAATTCTGATCGCACTTTCCGCATATCTCCTCGGAGGAGATGTGTGGACATTCTGGACCTGGTGGCTCCTTGCACTGTTTATGGGAATGGTTGCCATGCCAGTGACGGGAAGACTTTTTGAGGGATTTGAAGATAAAGGATGGCTGTTTTCAAAAGCACTGGCGATTGCAGTAACCGGATTTTTAACCTGGTTTCTGGTGGCAGTAAAACTTCTTCCGTTTACAGCTGCAACCTGCATAGGAGTATCTGTGATCTGCGGGATCTTCTGCGCCATTCTTTTTCATGTACAGCTGAAAAAGGGGATAGAATGTTACCCATCCGGAAAAATCCAGCTGATTGTTCGTGAAGAACTTCTTTTCTTCGGAATTTTTCTTCTCTGGACTTATCTGGCGGGATTCCGTCCACAGGCATATGGAACAGAGAAATTTATGGATTATGGATTTATGGAGGCGATGATGCGCAGCAAAACACTTCCTGCCCGTGATCTGTGGTATTCTCAGGGAACCATTAATTATTATTACGGAGGGCAGTATTTTGCGGTATTTCTCACGAAGCTTACAGGAAGCAGAGTAGAAGTAACCTACAATCTGATGCGTACTTTTGTAGCCGCTTTTGCATTTGTATATCCGTTTTCCCTGGTAAGACAGATGGCAAAGGACAGATTGTACGGACGCATGTCTGGGATAAAAAAATATCTTCCGTCACTGGCTGGAGTGACAGGTGGAATTGCGGTTTCCATTGCAGGAAATGTGCATTACATTGTATATCGCTGCGTGCTGCCTCTGATCCATAAAATTCAGGGAGTGGCAGAAACTGCCAGCTACTGGTTCCCGGATGCAACTCGATATATCGGTTATAATCCGGTGAATGAAAGTGACAAGACCATTCATGAATTTCCATGTTATTCCTTTGTACTGGGGGATCTTCACGCTCATGTGGTCAATGTAATGTTTGTTACCTTTCTTGTAGGGATGCTTTATGCATGGATGAAAAAAATCCGAAGTGCAGGTCCGGAACCGGAAAAACAGGATGTCAGGGATTTCTGGCTGAAGCAGCTTCTGATGCCGCATATCCTTCTGGCCACAGTTCTTCTGGGAATGTTCCAGTGGACAAACTACTGGGATTTTGTGATTTATTTTGTTGTGACAGGCGGTGTCGTTCTGATCGCAAATATTATTCGATTTGAGGGGAAAGTAACCAGGATTCTGGCAGTAACAATTGCTCAGGCAGTGGAGATCATTGCGGTTTCCTATCTTGTGATCTTACCGTTTACTCTGAAATTTGAAACCATGGTTCAGGGAGTGGCTCTTGCACAGCATCATTCTCTGTGGTACCAGCTTCTGATCCTCTGGGGACTTCCAGTGTTTCTTACTGTGCTTCTGATCATCTCTGTTCTTACAGAAAAAATGAAAGGAATGAAGCACAAGAGCCTGTACAGACTTCTGGAGGCAGTTTCGGTTCCGGATCTGTTTGCTGTGATCATGGGACTTTGTGCGATTGGATTGATCCTTATTCCGGAAATTGTTTATGTAAGGGATATTTATGAGAATGGTAATGCGCGAGCCAACACCATGTTCAAACTTACCTATCAGGCATATATTCTGTTTGGGATGACTATGGGATATGGGATTTACCGGATGCTTGTAGTATCGAAGCAGAAAATCATCCGGATCTTTTCCGGTATTGGCCTTTTTGTGCTGATCTGGACGGTAGGATATTTTGGAAATGCTGTGCACTCCTGGTTCGGGGAGGTATGGAATCCTTCAAATTATCAGGGATTGAATGCTACTACATTTCTGGAAACAGATTTTCCGCAGGATGCGGCGGCAATCCGCTGGCTGAAAGATAACATTGAGGGATCGCCTGTGGTGCTGGAAGCTAATGGAGACAGTTACACAGGATATGAGAGAGTTTCGGCCACCACAGGACTTCCGACAGTGCTTGGCTGGTATGTTCACGAATGGCTTTGGAGAAATAATGTGCCGGATCTTAATGAGAAGAGTGCTGATATTCAGACAATTTATACTTCCACAGATGAAGAAAAGGTGAAGGAACTGATACAGCGATATGATATTTCGTATATCTTTGTAGGCGGACAGGAAAAAGAAAAATATGGCACAGAGCTGAATGACAGTCTCCTCCAGAGTCTTGGCAGTATTGTCTTTGAAGATGATACATCAGGAACTTATATTGTGAAAGTGGAGCAGGATTGACAATTTTTCCATAACAACGCTATAATAAAGTAACTATATGTATGGCAGCGAGAGGAGGATATTATGAACAGAATTGACAGGCTTTATATGGAAATGATACGTTACTATCAGGGTGACCCGAAGCATATTCAGCACTTTGTAAAGGTTCACAGCTTTTCAAGGCTGATCGGACAGGGAGAGGGACTGGACGAAGATACAATGTATATACTGGAAGCTGCAGCCCTTGTTCATGATATTGGAATCAAGGTTGGAATGGAGAAATATGGACGGTCTGACGGAAAGACGCAGGAAGCAGAGGGACCGGCAGCAGCCAGGGAGATGCTTACACACCTTGGATTTAAGGAGCAGGTGATCCGTAGAGTGGAATATCTGGTGGGACATCATCACACCTATAAAGACATTGACGGGCTGGATTATCAGATCCTTGTAGAAGCGGATTTTCTTGTAAATTACTTTGAGAACGGACTTGATAAAGAGCACATTAAAAAAAGTGCAGAAAAGATATTTAAGACAGAAACCGGTAAAAAAATTGTAAAAGAGATGTTTTTCCCGGAAGCTTTTCAGAAATCAGAGACCTGGGCACAGGACGCGCTGCAGGATCTGGAGGATTTTATTGAAGAACAGGGGATTTATATCAGACAGTAATGGAGTGTAAGATGAAAGCAGAAATAGCAGTTATGACAGCGGAAAATATAGACAGGGATGCGATAGCCAGAGGTGGCGAGATCCTGAAAAAAGGAGGTCTCGTGGCATTTCCGACAGAGACGGTATACGGCCTTGGAGGAAATGCGTTGGACCCGAAGGCATCCATGAAAATATATGCGGCAAAGGGTAGGCCTTCTGATAATCCTCTGATCGTACATATTGCGGATATTCATGATCTGGATAGGATTGTTACAGAGGTTCCCGAAAAAGCAAGGATCCTTGCAGAGAAATACTGGCCCGGTCCGCTGACTATGATTCTGCCGAAAGCAGATATCGTACCAAAAGAAACGACAGGCGGGCTCGACAGTGTAGCGGTACGTTTTCCAAGTGACCGTATCGCACAGGAACTGATTCTGGCGGCAGGAGGATATGTGGCAGCGCCAAGCGCCAATACTTCCGGAAGACCAAGTCCCACCACAGCAGGACATGTAGTGGAGGACCTGGGAAATGCCATTGATATGATCATTGATGGTGGACAGGTAAATATCGGACTGGAATCTACGATCGTGGATTTTACAGAGGAAGTGCCGGTTGTCCTGCGTCCGGGATATATTTCGCTCGAAATGCTGCGTGAAACGCTGGGAGATGTCCGGATGGATAAGGGTCTGATCAAGCCGGACAGTAAGGTACATCCGAAGGCTCCGGGAATGAAATACCGTCATTATGCCCCAAAAGCAGATCTTGCGATCGTGGAAGGCCCGGACGAGAGAGTGATCGCAGAGATTGAAAAGAGAGCGCTGGAAGCGGAGAAAAATGGAGATACAGTGGGAATTATCGCAACCGATGAAACAAAAGACAGATATTCCCATGGAATCATAAAAAGTATTGGAAGCAGAGAACAGGAAGAAACCATCGCACATCATCTTTATGAGGTGTTGCGTGATTTTGACAGCTGTAATGTAAGTGCCATTTATTCTGAGGCATTTTTTACACCCAAAATGGGACAGGCGATCATGAACCGCTTACTGAAGGCGGCTGGTCATAAAATTATTAATGTTGAGGAGGAAACAAAATGATAGCACTGGGATGTGATCACGGCGGATACGAGCTGATGCAGGAGGTCAAAAAACATCTGGAAGAGAGAGGACTGGAGTATAAAGATTTCGGATGTAATGGCCCTGAATCTGTAGATTATCCGGTTTACGGAAAAAAAGTTGCCGAGGCTATTGTAAACGGTGAATGTGAGAATGGTATTCTGATCTGTGGTACAGGAATCGGAATTTCCATCACGGCAAACAAGTTTAAGGGAATCCGTGCAGCACTTTGTACGGACTGCTTTACAGCCGAGGCTACCAGACTTCATAATGATGCCAATATCCTTGCTATGGGAGGACGCGTGGTAGGTCCTGGACTTGCTCTGAAGATTGTGGATACATTTCTGGATACCCCGTTTTCCGGCGATGAGCGTCATATCAGAAGGATCAATATGATCGAGGACTAAGCTTATGGATAACAAAGGACAGAAACGGCAGGGATATCTTTCCTGGGATGAATATTTTATGGGTGTTGCCATGCTTTCCGGCATGCGCTCCAAAGATCCTCATTCACAGGTTGGTGCCTGTATTGTAAGTGAAGACAATAAGATCCTGTCAATGGGATATAATGGCTTTCCCAAGGGATGTTCCGATGATGAATTCCCGTGGGGAAGAGAAGGGGAGCCACTGGATACCAAATATCTTTATGTGACTCACAGTGAGCTGAATGCCATCTTGAATTACAGAGGCGGAAGCCTGGAGGGAGCAAAGCTTTATGTATCACTGTTCCCGTGTAATGAATGTGCCAAAGCCATTATCCAGGCAGGAATCAAAACAATCGTGTATGACTGCGACAAATACGCAGATACACCTTCAGTGATCGCATCAAAAAAAATGCTGGATGCGGCAGGCGTACGGTATTATAAATATAACCGGACAGATCGGGAGATTACGATCAAGGTGTAAAAAATAACAGAAATAAGAAAAAAATAGCAGCTGGACACCGGATGTATATATCATCAGGGTTTCAGCTGCTGTTTTTATGTGTATTTAGAAGAGCGGATCATCTGACCCGGATAAATCTGCGGGAGATATTTTCTGCGGAAACTTCAGGCATACTTTAAAGAGATCACCGTCCAGATAAAGCTCAAAAGTTCCACCCTGAAGCTGAGTCAGGCTCTGGGCAATGGACAATCCAAGTCCGCTGCCCTCTGTATTTCTGGCAACATCGCCGCGGATAAAACGTTCGGTCAGTTCTTCGGCAGGGATATTCAGAGGCTGTGCAGAAATATTTTTCAGAGTAAAGATAACCTGATCATGTTTCAGAAGTACTTCGGCATAGACTCTTGTATTTTCCATGGCATATTTCAGGATATTGCCGAAAAGATTTTCAAGAATACGCCACATACGTCTGCCGTCGGCAGAGATCATGGCCGGAGTATCCGGGAAATGCGTCATTAACGTCAGATGCCGGTCTGCCAGACGTTCTTCAAATTCTCCCATCACCTGATAGAGCATTTCCACAAAATTGATATCAGTCATCTCCAGAGTCAGATTTCCGGTGCTTGCTTTGGAAGCTTCCACCACATCTTCTGTAAGACTTTTCAGTCGGTGAGCTTTTGCGTCCAGGACTTCCAGATATTTCAGGACTTCCGGATCTGTAAAATTTTTTCGTTTCAGAAGATCCACGTAATTGATGATGGAAGTCAGTGGTGTTTTCAGATCATGAGAAACATTGGTAATAAGTTCTGTTTTTAAGCGCTCATCTTTCAGACTTTTTTCTACGGCAGCATCCAGGCCGTCACCGATACGGTTGATATACTGGGCCATTGTTTTCTGATCTCCATGAAGCTTTTCTTTCGGGATCTTGTAAGAGAGTTCTCCATCCGTGATCCGCTTCAGACCATCAAGGAGAAGTTCCCGGCCAAGGGCTGTTTTGTAGACGAAGAAAAGTGCACCAAGATCCAGAAGAAAGAGAAGCAGAAATATCACAAACCAGCCATCAGATGCAGAAACCAGGATACTGAGGAAAAATTCAAGAAAAAGAAATATGCCAAGTGCTAGCAGCATACGGATCCGGCTGATGGTGTTTCTGGAGAAAAATTCGATCAGTTTACCGGCTTTCTGAAGGCACAGAAAGAGAAAATGCAGGCATTTGCGAAGCAGGCTGTTTTTCCAGAGGGTGTGTGCCTTGACTCTGCGGATCAGGCTTAAGTAACCGGTCCAGAACAGGCAGGAAATCAGAAAGATGATTATTCCAATGATGATCATGGAAGCGATATGGTTACTGGTGTTATACTGCAGATTTAGCCCTGTGGTTAATATGCCAAGTGCCGGGATACATACAAGTACTGTCGCTATTTCGGTATAGATCCGGTCAAAAAAGTTCAGATCCGGTTGCGTATTGCCTGTATTGGAGTTATCGGAATTCCTTCTTCCTGTATGGACAGTAAGCCAGATAAAATCTGCGATAAAGAGAAGAAAGCTGATCACGGAGATTACAGCAGCCGGAATAAATAAAGTACGGTAAGTCTGAAAATACTGTTTCGCAGTCCGGATGGAATCATATGCAGGAAGGCTGGTGTCATCAATCCAGGCAAGGAAGCTGCAGTTTTCATCATATGTGGAGTTTCGAAGGCAATCGATCCAGTTCCCCACAGAGGGGCTTGCAGCTGCGGAAAGGTTCAGATTTGTAAGACCGCCCTGAGTATCTTTTTCATCTCTGGCAGTGTCATTGACATTAAGGAGCACATAAGGCTTTTTGATTGAAAAACCGGAAATATGAGTCAGATCGGAAGTATAGCTGGCATCTGTGTTTGTGAAGATTTTTTTTGATATATTATCCGTATAGGCATAACGGATATTGGATTGCGCACTGTTGTATTCATCCAGTGCCTGAGAGGCCACAGTCCAGTTGGAAAAAAGCTCCCGGGCATTAGCAAGCTGCTCAAAGGCATCGGTCAGAGTTCCTTTGAATCTTCTGTTTTTTGATGAAGTGGAATTCATATAATCCAGAAGACTGTCATATCCTTCCGGTGCACAGGGAATTTCAAGGCTTGGAGTGAGCATATCTGCCACATCGGTGTAAACTACATTTCCATTTTTGCCGGTAATGTTTTTCAGAGGTTCCTGTGACTGAATTCCTTCGTCTGTATATTCAGCTTTCAAAGAAGAAAGAATCCGTTTTGTCCAGTCATTGTGGGAAATTCCTTCGGATTTCAGAGCACCTGGAGTGGCGTTTAACTGCAGGGTTCCATTTTCCAGAGCTTTTTTGAAATCAGAATAGTACATATATTTTGTTTCGCCTTCCGGGGTGGTGAGCCCCAGGACGATCCAGTCATCATTGGAAGTGATACTCTGCGAGCTCCATTCCTTAAGATCGTTGAAGGAGTAGGCAAGTCCGGAAGTGTTTTTAAAGGAGAGAGAATCTCCGTTATAAAGTTCTCCGAGATCAATGTATGCGCTTTCGGCTGTTTTATCCAGGATTTCCCTGGCAGAGATTCCGGTCAGGATCGCAGAAGCTTTTGAGTAGAAGTTGTCAGCAAAAGCAGAAGTCTGGAAATAATCTTTTGTTTTCAGATCATCCACAGAGTCCATCTGGATACCCGCCCGAATCACCAGTGTCGCTGAAAAGAACATGATCAGAGGCAGGATCAGAGCAAGGACAAGAGCAGGAATTCCCATGAGCGATCTGCTTTTTCCTACAGGTTTGTTTGTATTCATAATACCCCTTTCTGAAGTGCGAAGACTTCATGTACCGGATGGTTTACCGGCTCAGTTTTTCGATTTTGTAACCCAGTCCCCAGACAACTTTCAGATAACGGGGTTCTCTGGGATTGATCTCGATCTTTTCACGGATATGGCGGACGTGGACAGCTACTGTGTTGTCTGCTGCCAGAGCGTCTTCATTCCAGATACTTTCATAAATCTGTGTTGTGGAAAAAACACGTCCGGGATTTTTCATGAGAAGAAGGAGAATGTTATATTCAATAGGTGTCATACGTACAGGCTCGCCGTCTATCAGAACTTCTTTTTTATCGTCATTTACAGTAAGTCCGCCAGTTGTATAGATATGTTCTGATGTGGCAGATGCGGCTGAACCAAGCTGTGTGTATCGACGCATCTGAGATTTCACTCTTGCGATCAGTTCCAGCGGATTGAAAGGTTTGGTGATGTAGTCATCCGCACCGATGTTAAGTCCGAGGATTTTGTCCGTGTCCTCAGATTTTGCGGACAGGATAATAATAGGCAGCGGATTGCTTTCCCGGATCTTCACGGTTGCCCGGATCCCGTCAAGACGGGGCATCATTACATCAATGATAAGAAGATCCACTTTTTCTGTATGGAGGATATCCAGGGCTTCCTGCCCGTCATAAGCTTTCAGAATGTGATATCCCTCCTGTGTAAGATAGATTTCAATTGCCTCCACGATGTCTTTGTCATCATCGCAAACAAGTATGTTAGCCACTTTTTTGTACCTCCCTGATGTTCTTAGAATAGCAGCCGGAAATTAAGACGAAAGGGGTAAATTCTTAAGATTCCATGAAATCTATTGTACTATATCACATAGGGAGTGTAAATAAAGCGCATGGATTGTTTGTGAAATGAGAAACTCATAGTATGCACAGCAACTCTCAAAAAAATATGAAAGCGCAGAACAAACATTCGGTTTACCCTGTACTTTTTTTATATAGGATGATATACTGAAAATATAACCATACTAAAAGAAAACTACCTTAATTTTGGATAAATGAAATTTGATTAAAACAGGAGAAATCACATGGATCATTTCAAATTACACTCCGAATACCAACCCACCGGCGACCAGCCTCAGGCAATCGAGAAACTGGTCAGGGGATTTAAAGAAGGCAACCAGTTTGAGACTTTGCTTGGTGTCACCGGCTCCGGTAAGACCTTCACCATGGCGAATGTCATTGCCCAGTTAAACAAGCCAACTCTGGTACTTGCCCATAATAAAACACTGGCGGCACAGCTTTACGGCGAGATGAAAGAATTCTTCCCGGAAAACGCAGTAGAATATTTTGTCTCCTACTACGATTACTATCAGCCGGAGGCTTATGTCCCGTCCACAGATACCTACATCGCTAAGGACGCATCCACTAACGATGAGATCGATAAGCTCCGTCTCTCCGCTACAGCAGCCTTATGTGAGCGCAAGGATGTGATCGTGGTTTCGTCGGTATCCTGTATCTATGGCTTAGGTGCACCTCAGGAGTTTTTTGATATGATGATCTCTCTTCGCCCTGGAATGGAGAAGGACCGTGATGAGGTTATCAAACAGCTGATCGATATCCAGTACACAAGAAATGAGATGGATTTTCATAGAGGAACTTTTCGGGTGCGTGGCGATGTGCTGGAAATCTTTCCAGCTAACTCTACAGACCGGGCAGTGCGTGTGGAATTTTTTGGCGATGAGATCGAGCGGATCACAGATATCGATGTGCTTACCGGTGAGATCAAAAGTGTGGAAAGCCATGCGGCGATTTTTCCGGCGTCCCATTATGTTGTGCCTCAGGAGCAGATCCGCCGTGCGGCAGATGCCATCCTGGAAGAGATGAAACATCAGGTGGAATATTTCAAAAGTGAGGACAAGCTGATCGAGGCCCAGCGAATTGCCGAGAGAACCAACTTTGATGTGGAAATGATGAAGGAAACAGGATTCTGTTCCGGAATCGAGAATTATTCCAGACATCTGACCGGGCTTGCACCGGGGCAGCCGCCGTATACACTGATGGATTACTTCGGAGATGATTTTTTACTTATTATAGATGAGTCCCATAAGACAGTTCCCCAGGTTGGCGGTATGTATGCCGGTGATCAGAGCCGTAAACAGACACTGGTGGATTACGGCTTCCGACTTCCGTCTGCCAAGGATAACCGTCCATTGAGCTTTGATGAATTCGAGAACAAGCTTGACCAGGTAATGTTTGTATCTGCGACACCGGGAGAATATGAATATGACCATGAGCTTCTCCGCGCAGAGCAGATCATCCGTCCTACAGGGCTTCTTGATCCGAAGGTGGAGGTGCGTCCGATCGAAGGACAGATCGATGATCTTGTAGCAGAGGTAAATAAGGAAATTGAAAAGAAAAATAAAGTCCTGATCACGACCCTGACCAAACGTATGGCAGAGGACCTTACCGATTATATGAAGGATCTGGGAATCCGTGTCCGATACCTTCATTCAGATATTGACACTCTGGAGCGTGCGGAAATCATCCGCGATATGCGCCTGGATGTGTTTGATGTGCTAGTCGGGATCAATCTTCTGCGAGAAGGACTGGATATTCCGGAGATCACGCTGGTAGCGATCCTGGATGCAGATAAGGAAGGCTTCCTTCGTTCGGAAACATCCCTGGTACAGACTATCGGCCGTGCTGCCCGGAACAGCGAAGGCCATGTGATCATGTATGCAGATAATATGACAGAATCCATGGAAAAAGCAATCTCGGAGACAGAAAGAAGGAGAGCGATACAGGAGGCTTACAACAGGGAGCATGGCATCACTCCAACCACGATCAAGAAGGCGGTCCGTGATCTGATCGCTGTTTCGAAGAAGGTGGCAGAGACAGAAGTGAAGCTTAAAAAGGATCCGGAATCCATGAACCGAAAAGAACTGACGAAGGTGATCGCTCAAGTAGAGAAGCAGATGCGTGCTGCGGCAGCAGACCTGAATTTCGAGCAGGCTGCTGAGCTGAGAGACAAGATGCTCGAATTAAAAAAGAATTTGGAAGAATTAACGGAATAGGCTGCGAAGCAGCTGACAGTACAACACCCCTGGCTGTTACAGCCAGGGGTGTTGTCGGGTATGCTCGATCTGTTTTTGGGAAAAGCTTATTTTGTAGTTGAAAAGCCCAGGGAGCGCAGGGTGATGCCGGAGCCCTTGAGAAGATCAGCCCAATATGGAACAGCCATATCCAGAGTGTCGTTGGCAAGCTCGGAAGCATCTTTTTGTGTCAGGACCTCATAAGGATCTGTAAGCTTCTGGAAGTGGAAGGATAAATTAGAGGATTCATTCCTGATGGCGGAAAGCGGAGCGGAGCTGCTCATAGTGGCGATCAGTGTACCGGATTCATCATCAGGAAGTATGCTCATGTAAAAATAAAAGTTTAAGGAAGCCGCAGTAGAATTCATCGGGAAAGTCAAAGTAATATCACTTTTTAAATCATCATGGCTGGAAAACCGGAAATAGAATTTAAAACTGTTGTTTTTTGGAATGTATGTGATACTTCGATATTCATCTACGGAAACCTGCATAGAAGAAGATGAACCCAAACCGCCTAAATCCATATCGATTTTTTTTGATTCATCGTGTGTGTTAAGCTCGATTTTCACGCTTCCATCACTGGTCTTTTTGCCTTTGCTCAGAATGTGGTTTTTTAATTTTATGCCGGGCTTCGGAGCTGCGGTAGGGGTTGGTTTTGCCGGAGCAGCAGTAGGGGCTGGTTTTGCCGGAGCAGCAGTGGGAGCTGGCTTTGCTGGAGCAGCTTTTTTCTGTATCTTAACCTTGCAGACAAAGCGGATTCCGTTTACCTGAGCAGTAATTGTAGCATTTCCTGCAGATCTTGCAGAAAGCCTGCCTGCTTTGTTTACAGTGACGATTTTGGAATTGCTGCTCTTCCAGGTGATCTTCTGATTGGTACCGCTAAGCTTCAGCTGGTATGTCTGACCGACTTTCAGAGTTACTGCGGTTTTGTTCAGCTTCGGGGCTTGTACAGTGACTTTGCAGGTGTATTTCCTTTTGGAAACGGTTCCTGTAATGGTGGCAGAGCCTTTAGCCTTAGCCTGAAGCTTGCCAGCTTTGTTTACAGCGACGATCTTGGAATTGCTGCTCTTCCAGGAGATCTTCTGCCCTTTTTTGAGACCGGTGATCTTCAGTGTTCTGCTCTGCCCCTTGATCATGGTAAGCTTGGAAGAACTGATCCTGGGAGCGGCCTCTGTAACACAGACTGTGCCAGGCAGAATTGCCGATTCTGCCGGAAGAATGGCCAGTACAAAGACTGTTATCAGAGATATCAGGATTTTTTTCCATTTTTTCATAGCAATCCCTCCTTCGAAAAAATATGATGGTTCTCTTTATTGATTGATTATAAGTAAAATTCCGGAGAAGGGCACTGGCATTTGTGCCAGTAACTTTGTTATAAAGAAGAGAAGAAGTTATGTATGCTGTTCCCGATAGGCGGAAGGGGTGATCCCCATTTTCTTTTTGAAGCTGGTGCTGAAATAATATTGATTGGCATAACCACATTTCAGGCTGATCTCCTTCAGACTCATAGTAGTCGTAGTCAGGTAACGGGCGGCTGCGGAAATTCGCTGAGATGTGATAAAGTCACTGAGACTGATTCCCTGATTTTTTTTGAAAAGAGCACTTAAATAAGCAGGGCTTACATTGGCAGAGGCAGCAATATCATTGAGGCAGAGCGTATTGTCAGTGTAGTGTTCGTTGATATAGGAAATCACCAGTTCACAGAGCTTCTGGTGATAATCATTCATGGAGGAATCAAGCTTCCGGCATAAAAGATGGCACAGATCCTTCAGCCATTGACATAGCTCTTCCGTATTATGAAACTCATTTATGTGGTTGTAAACATACAAAATTTTAGCTTCAAGGTCATGCGTATCCAGATTTAATTCATAGAAAAATTTCAGGATCCGGCCAAGAAGAGAATAAATCTGTATGAAAGCGAAATTCTTTGTGCGAAATTTCTGAGTGAGCCAGTCGGAAAAATTCTGAAACCAGAGATCTATGGCAGCGGTATCCTTTTTGCAGAGAAGCCGGATCAGTTCATCCTCCTTTGTATCTGAAAAATCTGCAACAGACAGATCGGAACCCAGAGCCTCTCTTCCGTCAAAGATATTCTGATGCGGGAAAAAGAATCTGTATTCCAGTGCATGTACGGCGCTTTTATAAGAATGGTTCAGGTTCCAGAAATCCTGGACAATTGTTCCAATACCTGCGTTGAGAGAAAGTCCCAGTGGCTGGCAGGCATCTGCGATTGAGGAAATAAGTCCGCTGGTAAGCTGGCGGAAGCTGTTGGACTGACAGCCGCTGTGTCCCAGAATGCACAGATAGCCATCCATATCCGGGAGAAGATACACAAAATCAAGAGAAGCGGTTTCCTCAGTTATCAGATCCTGAAGGTTGAAAAGCTCCATCTGAAACTTTTCAATCCCGTAAACAGCTTTTAGATCCGGAGCATTTTCAAGCTCCAGAATAACAACTGCATAAAAATCATAATTCAGCTCCAGGTTCAGATACTTAAGATAAGGCTTCAGCCGGTAGGCTGCTTCAGAAGACGGAAGGTGTGTGATCTCGCGGAAAAATTTTTCCGTAAGAAGAGGCCTGCTTTGTTTCAGAAGCTGGAGATTTTTCTGTTCCTTTTCCATCAGTGCAAAAGCGTTTTTTACCTTCTGGATAAGATAGGCATAATCCAGAGGCTTTTCGATATAATCCAGAGCACCGAGGAGCAGAGCGCGTCTTGCATATTCAAATTTATCATATGCACTGATCAGGATGATCTTCACCATAGGATTGATCTCAAGAGCTTGACGGCTCATGGAAATGCCGTCAAGATCAGGCATTTCAATGTCAGAAATGATCAGATCTGCCGGTTCTTTTTTCATGGCTTCGATAGCAGAGGTTCCATTGTAGCAGACATGGATGATCTCTGCATTCAGCGTTTCCCAGTCTATGTTTTTTTCGATACCTTCTGCAGATAAGTAATTATCATCTACGATCATTATTTTTTTCATCGATATCTTCCTCCATCTGTTCGAATTCAATGGTGACGTATGTGCCGTTTCCGGGGTTGCTGCGGATCCTTACGGAACCGTTTCCGTATAATGGGTTGGAAATACGGGAACTTACGTTGGAAATTCCAAAATGCTTCTCATAATCAATAACATTATGCTCAATAGCATGGCGCAGCTGTGCAAGGGTTTCAGAGTCCATGCCGGCACCGTTGTCCTCAATGGAGATCACAACCGTATCATCGCCATAAAGAACATGGATCGAAATGAAAACAGCTGGTGTGCCCGAAGAAATCCCGTGCAGAATGGAATTTTCGAGAAATGGCTGAAGTGTAAACTTGCAGATCAGGAAATTTTCGATTCCATCTTCTGCTTCGATCTCCCAGTCCAGATTATCTTTATGACAGAGCTTTTCCATTTCCAGATAAAGCCGGGCAATTTCCAATTCATCTTTAATAGGAATAAGTTCCTTTGATTTACGCAGGGTAAGACGGTAAAAGGCAGTCAAATCTGCGATCATCTGATCAGCAATGTCAAGCTTTCCAAGGGACTGGCAGGTACGGATCGATCCCAGGATATTGTAAAGAAAATGCGGATTGATCTGTGACTGGAGCAGCTGGTATTTCAGACGTTCTTCGTTTACGGAAAGATTTACAATGGATTTCAGGTTTCCGGCTATTGTGTGCTGCATATCTTCAAAGGTGATGCCCAGTCTGTCAATCTCATCATACCTGGAAGGATCATCCGGGTGGGGAACAGTAACGATAGATAGATGTTCCGGGTCATGTCCCAGCTGAAAGGCTTCCATTGCATAGGAAAGTGCAGTGATCTTCCGGGTAAGATTTTCGGAAAACAGGATAACGATGATAACAGTAAGGGGCAAAAAAATAAGGACAGTGATCAGTAAGGCACGGATCAGGATGTGCGTGTTGCCCTGAATATAGCTTTCCGGGATTTCGGTAACATGGAGCCAGCCATTGCTTAAGGTGCAGCAGTTATAATATTTGTCGCCGCTGTGAAAAGAAGAATCTGCATTTTCTTTGAGTTTCTGAAACTGTGCTTTGGAAATTTCGGATAAATTCAGTGAGGATGTATTTTTCGCTGCAATCTCTCCGTGATCTGTGAGAATGTAGCTGTATATGCGGGAATCCAGAGCAGCAGGCTGCAGATAAGTGGTAAGCTCTGAGGTGTCCAGAGCAATGCCGTAGGCGTATTCCAGAATACCGGTGGCCTGATTTTTCAGTGCCCGGACGCAGAGGATTACATCGGCAGATGATTTTTTTGTGGACAGTATTTTAGGCAGAGGCATATTGGAAACCGGTATCCAGACAGAGGAAAAGCCTGAACCGGAAACAATATTTTTATCCAGACCATATGCAGAAAGCTCATCTGTGGAAAAGAAGTACAGGCCTTCTTTTGAACCGAGCTGAGCGGGCTGCAGAAAAACATATATATGGAAGAAATCGAATGTGGATTTATACAGCGAAATATTGTTTTTCACAGCGGTGAATTTTTTCAGTGCATCTACCTTATTGGAGGAAGAATGATTTAGGGAGTACATTTGAAACTGTATGGTATCTGCTACATTTTCAACCTGGCCGAGGCGGTCGTTCAGCTGAGAGACCAGCTGCTTGTCAGTCATTACGGCAGAATCGATGATACGATCTCTGGCAATGTTATAGGAAATGTGATAGCTGATGAAGGTCAGGGAAATCAGAGGTACCATAGTTGCGATCAGAAATGCGAGCAGGAGCTTATAGCGAAATGAGGAAAAACTGGGTGGGATACATTTGTGGAATTTCATAGTACATACTCTCCTTTATGTCAAAAACAAATTAATGAAACCGAATCCAGCTGTGAAAAAAGCCGTTACAAATATAGATTATATAAAAGGATTATAAAAAATTAACAACAAAAATACAAGAGAACGAAAAATAATATAAATAAATCATAAAATATTGTATTTAGAATGAGGGGGCTCTCTGGTATCCTTAAACCATCAAAAACAGGTGTGGACAAACACGAAAATGTCCAGAAAGGAAGAAAGATATGAAGAAAAAAGTAATGAGTGCAGTTTTGGCAGCAGCGATGGTTGTGGGTATGGCAGGTAACGTGGTTACTGTTTCCGCAAAGGAAAAATATGATCTTACCTTATACAGCGTCAACACCACAGACCCGGATTTTGAGGACTGGCTTGCAAATGTGGAAGATGCCACGGGCCTGAACATTAATGTAATTGCGGCACCTACAGATACAGATACCCGTCAGCAGAAGATCACCACAATGCTTTCCACAGGAGATACTTCCGTGGATGTCATTGAGATCAACGATGAGATGAGCGCGGCATTTAAAAATTCCGGATGGCTGGAAGGACTGAATGATACAGTAATGACAGATGATATCATTGATCAGTTTGCTCAGGGATATGTAAAGGATATGATCACAGATAAGGACGGAAACATCGTCGGTGTTCCAGGCTATGCAGGATATCTTGCATTCTGGGTAAATCAGGAGATCATGGATGAGGTCGGAATCAAGTCCATTGATACAAAAGAGGACTTCATGAAGTATATGAAGGCTGTTTCCAAGGATGGAAGATTCGGTTACGGCGGTTCCTGGGAGAAAACTTATGCATTTAACGAGCTTGCACAGTTTGTAAACATGTTCGGCGGCGATTATTTTGACTGGACCAAAGAGGAAAACAAGGAAGCGGTTCAATTCCTCCATGATCTGGTTGCTGATAAAGAAACCTCCATTGAGCAGATTGCTGATAAATATGATCAGATGAATCCGAAGATCAATGACGGAAAATACGGATGCTGGTTTATGTGGGGCCTTGGAACAGATTATGCAAAGGCAGATATGCTTGGCGCAGATAAGATCCACATGGAAATGGTACCGGATTTCAGCGGTAAGGGAGAGCGTGCGATCTTTACAGATTCTTGGAACTATGTTCTTAACAAAGCATCCAAGAATAAAGATGCAGCTGTGAAATTCCTTCAGTATATGGCTGATGAAGGCGGAATGGAAGCTTCCTATAAAGCATTTGACAGATATCCTGCAAGAAAGGATGTTGCAGAGAAGGTAGTTCCGGATTCTGACCCGGCAAAAGAAATGTACAGCAGATATGCAAATGAATGCAATGTACAGGGACGTCCGATGGTGGCACAGACAATGGAATTTATCACCGATATGGGAACGATCTTCCAGTCCTGTATGAAAGACGAGATCACAGTTGATGAGTTCTGCAAGAAGGCTCAGGATGTGGTAGATATGTATAAGTAAAAGATATAAAAAAACAGCAATGTAAAGCAGAGGTAAAAGTCTGCTTTACATTGCTTGATGAACAGGGAGGAAAGTTCCATGACAATAAGTAAAAAAACTATGAAGTGGATACCATGGCTTTTGATCCTGCCGGTTGTACTGATCAGAGGCTTTACAACAGTATATCCCATTCTGATGACTGTGAAAAACAGCTTCTTTAATATCAGTATCCTTGCAGGTATCAATGAATTTATAGGCTTCAAGAATTACCTGAAGGTATTTTCTGATCCTAAAGTGCTTACATCGATCAGCTTTACGGCAATATTTGTGGTTGTTTCCATGATCCTGCATGTGATCCTCGGAGTTATCCTGGCACTGATCCTGAATATGAAATTCAAAGGCCGCCGTTTTCTGAGGACTATTGTGCTGATCCCATGGGCTATGCCAGCAGTAGTAGCCGGTATGGCTGCAAAATGGGCATTTAACAATGATTATGGTCTGATCAATGATTTTATCCGCTGGTTTGTACCGGGATACCAGAACAGCTGGCTGATCAATACAGGTACTGCAAGAGCAGCGGTAATTGCAATGGACCTGTGGAAGGATCTTCCGTTCTTTGCAATTCTTGTACTTTCCGGACTTCAGTTTATTTCCGGCGATATCTATGAGGCAGCAAAGGTAGACGGTGCAAACGGGATTCAGAGCTTTTTCCGGATCACACTTCCGCTGATAGCAAAAAATGTCCTGACTTTATGTATTCCGTTCACACTCTGGAGACTGACAACCTTCGATCTGGTTTATTCCATGACATCCGGAGGTCCTGGCGAGGATACTGCGCTGATCGCATATAGGATCACAACAGAAGCATTTACAAATCTAAACGTAGGATATGCTTCGGCGCTGGCTATGCTGCTGTTTGTTGTAATGGCGATCTTCAGCTGGCTGAATATACGTGTTATGAGTAAGTTTGACAGTTAGGGGGGAATTATCGTGAAGAATACAGGAAAATATAATGTTTATCATGGAGTGATAGCTGTTGGAAGATGGGTTCTGTTTGCCATTGTGGCTTTTCTGATCCTGTTTCCGGTCTACTGGATCTTTATTTCTTCGATCACACCGGCAGGAGAACTGTTTAAAACACCGATTGATTATCTTCCGGATCATCCCACACTGGATAGCTACACATTTCTGCTACAGAATGTTGGACTGCTTTCAAAGATTGGAAACACCGTACTGATCGTCGGTCTTACTCTTGTGATCAGCACCGTGCTGTGTGCAATGGCAGCTTATGGCTTTTCAAGATTTAACTCAAAGGGAGTTTCTGTTGCATTTGCATTTGTTCTGGCTACCATGCTGATCCCTGAGGTTGTTACAGCCCGCCCGCTGTATGAGTTTATGCAGAAGGTAAAGCTGTATGATACATATCCGGGACTTATCCTTCTTTATATCAGTACCGTTATACCGTTTACGGTTCTGATCCTCAGAAACTTTGTCGGTGAGATCCCGATCTCACTGGAGGAGGCAGCTGCTATTGACGGCGCATCTTTTTCACAGAGACTGTTTACGATCGTTCTGCCGCTGATGAAGCCGGCGATTGCTACGGTTTGCATCATCAACTTTATTACCTGTCTGAATAACTTTTTCACACCGTTGTTTTATTCAAATGGTATTCAGGTACTTTCTGTTTCCATCGTACAGCTTCCGTTACGTGACAACATGTATGGAGTTCCGTGGGATCTTGTCAGCGCCATGGGATGGATCATCCTTCTTCCGATCATTATCTTTGTAGCTGTTTTTGAGAAACAGATCATGGATGGTATCATGGCAGGTGGAGTAAAAGCGTAAATATTTTTAATTTCCAAAAGAGAGGAGAAAACAGATATGTATCAGGCATTTACAGGCGGACTGGGAGGAATCGCACTTGCAAAGCATGGAAAAAGCCGTGCGATCAACGCAGAAAATCCTCATGGAGAAAAAGGCAGAGGCGGTATGGCTGCAAGTCATCTCGGACCGTCCAGAAAAGGAAGCCCGTGTCTTAAGGATATTGAGCCGGGAGCTGTGGTAACTCTGGCAGAAATGGAAGGACCGGGACAGATCAATCATATTTGGATCACCGTTGATAACAAGACTACAGAGGCAGATTGCTTTGTACTGAGAGATCTTGTGATCCGTATGTACTGGGATGACGAGGAAACTCCTTCCGTGGAAAGTCCTCTGGGTGATTTCTTCTGCTGCGGATTCGGAAGAGAATGTTTTGTAAATTCTGTTCCGGTGGCTGTTGTTCCAAACAGGGGCTTTAACTGCTATTTTCCGATGCCGTTTAAGAAGAAAGCAAAGATCACACTGGAAAACCAGCATGCAAATAAAATCCCGGCTTTCTTTTATCAGGTAGATTACTGTCTCTATGATGAGCTTCCGGACGATATTGCTTATTTCCATGCGCAGTGGAGACGGGAACGGTTGACAGAAAAAACAAAAGATTATACAATTTTGGATGGAGTAAAAGGAAAAGGCCATTATATAGGAACCTACATGGCACTTACCACACTGGAACGTTACTGGTGGGGCGAGGGAGAAATGAAATTTTATATTGACGGAGATGAGGAGTATCCGACCATCTGCGGAACAGGAACGGAAGATTACTTTGGGGGTTCCTGGAGCTTTGCCAAACAGGTGGATGGAAAAACCGTGGAACAGAATTATAACACACCATATCTGGGATATCCGTATTATTCTGCCCATGACGAACTGATCCACAATTTTTATCATAATGATGACTGCCCGCCAATGAGAGGCTTTTACAGATGGCACTTACAGGATCCGATCTGCTTTGAAGAGGATCTTCGCGTTACGATCCAGCAGATAGGCGTCGGATACCGTGGCCTGTTTGAACGACAGGATGATGTGGCAAGTGTAGCGTACTGGTATCAGACACTTCCTCATGCACCGTTCCAGCCGTTGATGTCAAAAGAGGATAGATGGCCCAGATAAAAAGGGTGGTAGAGATTGAAAAAACAGGTATTTTGCGGGGTATTTGCCCTGGCTCTGGCAGTGACAGGATGTGGAGCCCAGAAGAAGGAGACTGCATCTGATATTGTGCCGGAGAACAGACAGGAACTGACGATCCTTCATATGGATGCAGACACAGAGGGCTTTGATTCTTTTATCAGTCAGGCGGAAAAGGATCTTGGAATAGAGATCCATATCGAAAAATGTCCGTCTAATGCGGACAATCGCCAGGCCAAAATAGCAACTCTTCTGACATCAGGAGATGATTCTGTTGATCTGATCACAGTAAATGATGAGATGATATCCGAATTTAAGCATAAGGGATTTCTTCTTCCGCTGGAAGATACGGTTATGACAGAGGAGACAGCGGCGAATTTTCCACAGGAATACCTGAAAGAAATATGCATGTCAGACGGACATATTTTTTCGGTACCGTTCAGGATGGATATCATGGCATTCTGGGTGAACCAGGAATTGCTGGATCAGGCTGGTCTGGACAGACTCTCCTGTCTCAGTGATCTTGAGATCCTTCAGAAAAAGCTTCAGAATACGGGAAAATATGCATACGGGGATGCATGGGAGATTTCTTACATATATAATAGTATCAGCGAGTATGTCGATTTTTTCGGAGGAGATTATACAGACTGGACGGATCCGAAAACAAGAGAAGCGGCAGAATATATGAAGCGAATGCTGGATACAGGGATGATATCAGAGGAGAATCTGATCGACCAGCATGACCAGCTGAATGAAAAATTTATAAACGGCCAGTATGGATGTATGTTCATGTATACTGGTGCGTTGAGTACCTTTCAGAATGCAGGCGTGTATGGAAAAGATAAGCTCCATATGGCACCATTTCCGGAATTTGACGAGAAGGTGACCAATATCGCAACCTGGCAGTATGTACTGAATAAAAATTCTGATCATAAAGAAGCAGCTCTGAAGTTCCTCCAGTATGTGTCCGGATATGAGGCCAGTAAAAATTACGGACAGCTGACAAAAATGTGTCCGGCAAGACTGGATGTGATCGAGGATAAGAATTTTGATCTGGATGGCATTGAAATGATCCGGCAATATCTGAAAGATTATAAGCTGAAGGCAAGACCACTGTGTGCCGATTCCATAGAAGCTGTTTCGTCCATGGGGACGGAATTTCAGAAATATGTGCTGGGACAGAAAACAGAAGCGGAATTTTTTGCTGGGGCACAGAACTGCATAGACCAGTATTACAAAAAAGCATCGTACTGATGCTTTTTTTGTTTTGAAAAAATAAGAACTTTTTTTCAAAACATATTGACAAATATTTTACATGGTGATATCTTAAAGACTGTAGATGTTAGCACTCCACTAAAATGAGTGCTAACAGATATAAAAAAAGAATCAACATCCGTCAGGAAGAATAAAAAGGAAAGGAGATGGCTTCATGGAAGAGGTGTTGAATGAGCGCAAGCAAAAAATCTTGAAAGCAATCATCAAGACCTATATGGAAACCGGAGAACCGGTTGGCTCCAGGACCATTTCCAAGTATGCGGATCTCAATGTAAGTTCCGCAACGATCCGAAATGAAATGTCAGACCTGACAGATATGGGCTATATCGTCCAGCCTCATACCTCAGCAGGAAGAATTCCTTCTGATAAGGGCTACAGACTTTACGTCAATGAGCTGATGAAGGAGAAGGAAGCAGAGGTTGCAGAGCTGCGAGATCTGATCATTGAGAAGACAGATAAGATGGATAAGGTGCTTAAGAAGGTTGCGAAGGTTCTTGCTTCCAATACCAACTATGCTACCATGGTTTCCGTTCCGCAGTACAGCGGCAACAAGATCAAGTTCATCCAGCTGTCGAGAATGAGCGAGCTTCAGCTTGTGGCAGTGGTTGTCAGTGACAACAACACAGTCCGGAACCAGATCATCAATCTGGATGAGGAAATGGACGACCAGACGATCCTGAAACTGAATCTTCTTCTTAATACCAATCTCAATGGGATCCCGATCCAGGATATCAACCTTGGGATGATCGCCAGACTGAAGGAACAGGCAGGCAGCCACAGCGGTGTGGTGGCAACGGTTCTGGATGCAGTGGCAGCCACCATTCATGTGGAAGAGGAAGATATGGAGATCTATACTTCAGGTGCAACGAACATCTTCAAGTATCCGGAACTTGCCGATAAAGAGAAGGCAACGGAGCTGATCTCCGCATTTGAGGAGAAGCATGAACTTGCCGATCTTGTAAAAGAACAGATGTCAGATGGAGAGAATACAGGAATCCAGGTTTACATCGGTGATGAGATGCCGATCCAGACCATGAAGGACTGCAGCATTGTAACTGCCAGATATGAACTGGGAGACGGAATGTACGGAACCATCGGGATCATCGGTCCCAAACGAATGGATTATGAGAATGTAGTGGACAGTCTGAAGGAACTGAAGAATCATCTGGATGACGTTTTGAAAAAGAAGAAAACTTAGAAAGGCGGTAGAAAAAAAGTGTCGGAGGAAACAAAGAAAACATCCGAAGAGCAGGAAGCGGAGAAGGAAATCCCCGTAACTGACGGAGATCAGGAAGAAGAAAACCTGACACCGGAGGGAGAAGATCTGCCGGAGGAAGAAAACAATACTCCAGGCGAAGAAGCTGCCTCAGAGGATAAAAAAGAAGAAAAATCAAAAACTTCCTTCTTCGGAAAGAAGAAAAAAGATAAATCTGAGCAGAAGGTGGAGGAGCTTACCGATCGCCTGAAGCGTACCATGGCTGAATTTGATAATTTCCGTAAAAGAACGGAAAAAGAAAAATCCAGCATGTACATTATCGGAGCAAAAGAGATCGTTGAAAAGATCCTGCCGGTTGTGGATAACTTCGAAAGAGGTCTTGCACAGGCACAGGAAGGTGATGCTTTTGCAGATGGAATGAAAATGATCTACAAGCAGCTTACCACAACACTGGATGAGCTTGGTGTGAAGCCGATCGAAGCAGTGGGAAAGGAATTCAACCCGGATTTCCACAATGCAGTGATGCATGTGGAGGATGAAGAGGTTGGAGAGAACATCGTGGTGGAAGAATTCCAGAAGGGTTACACCTACAAGGATTTCGTAGTACGCCACAGTATGGTAAAGGTTGCGAACTAACTGACAACAAACTTTATTTTAACAGATACAGACTAAAACAGGAGGAAAAAATCATGGGAAAGATTATTGGTATTGACTTAGGTACAACAAACAGCTGTGTAGCCGTAATGGAAGGTGGACAGCCGACAGTTATCGCAAATACAGAAGGCGCAAGAACAACACCATCCGTTGTAGCATTTACAAAAACAGGAGAGCGTCTGGTAGGTGAGCCTGCAAAACGTCAGGCAGTTACAAATGCAGACAGAACAATCTCCTCTATCAAAAGAGAGATGGGTACCGATTACCGTGTAACCATCGATGACAAGAAATATTCTCCACAGGAGATTTCCGCAATGATCCTTCAGAAACTGAAAAAGGATGCAGAGGCATATCTTGGTGAGAAAGTAACAGAGGCAGTTATCACAGTTCCGGCTTACTTCAACGATGCTCAGCGTCAGGCAACCAAAGATGCAGGTAAGATTGCAGGTCTTGATGTAAAACGTATCATCAACGAGCCTACAGCAGCAGCTCTTGCATATGGCCTTGACAATGAGAAAGAGCAGAAGATCATGGTATACGACCTTGGTGGTGGTACATTTGATGTATCTGTGATCGAGATTGGTGATGGCGTTATCGAGGTTCTTTCCACAGCTGGTAACAACCGTCTTGGTGGAGATGACTTTGATAAGAAAGTTACAGATTACATGCTTTCCGAGTTCAAGAGAACAGAGGGCGTAGACTTAAGCAACGACAAGATGGCTCTTCAGAGACTGAAAGAGGCAGCTGAGAAAGCTAAGAAAGAGCTTTCTTCCGCAACAACAACAAACATCAACCTTCCGTTTATCACAGCTACAGCTGAGGGACCGAAGCATTTCGATATGAACCTTACAAGAGCTAAATTTGATGAGCTGACACATGATCTTGTAGAGATGACTGCTGAGCCGGTTCGCCGTGCACTGTCTGATGCAGGTATCACAGCTTCCGAGCTTGGCCAGGTACTTCTGGTTGGTGGTTCTTCCCGTATCCCGGCAGTACAGGATAAGGTAAGACAGTTAACAGGCAAAGAGCCGAGCAAGAACCTGAATCCGGATGAGTGTGTTGCACTTGGTGCTTCCGTACAGGGTGGTAAACTTGCGGGTGATGCAGGTGCCGGTGATATCCTTCTTCTGGATGTTACTCCGCTGTCTCTGTCCATCGAGACAATGGGTGGTATCGCAACTCGTCTGATTGAGAGAAATACTACAATTCCTACAAAGAAGAGCCAGATCTTCTCCACAGCAGCAGACAACCAGACAGCTGTAGATATCAACGTTGTACAGGGTGAGCGTCAGTTCGCAAAAGACAACAAATCCCTCGGCCAGTTCCGTCTGGATGGAATCCCGCCAGCACGTCGTGGAGTTCCGCAGATTGAGGTAACATTTGATATTGATGCCAACGGTATCGTTAATGTATCCGCTAAAGACCTTGGAACAGGCAAAGAGCAGCACATCACAATCACAGCTGGTTCCAATATGTCTGATTCCGATATTGACAAAGCTGTCAAAGAAGCAGCTGAGTTCGAGGCTCAGGATAAGAAACGTAAAGAAGCTATCGACACAAGAAACAATGCAGACTCCATGGTATTCCAGGTTGAGAATGCATTGAAAGAAGCTGGCGACAAGCTTGACGCAAACGATAAAGCAAGTGTTGAGGCTGACCTCAATGCACTGAAAGATCTTCTTGCACAGACAGCAAATGCTCAGGAGCTTACTGATTCTCAGGTTGCAGACATCAAGGCTGCACAGGAGAAGATGATGGAGAGCGCTCAGAAACTGTTCTCCAAGATGTATGAGCAGACTCAGGGAGCTCAGGGTCAGGCTGGTCCTGGACCGGATATGGGCAACATGGGCGGAAACGCTGGTGCTCAGGGCGGAAATGAAGCAGGATACGGCGATGATGTTGTAGATGCTGATTACAAGGAAGTCTAAGACAAGTAGGAAATAATTACAATGGCTGATAAAAGAGATTATTATGAAGTCTTAGGTGTGGATAAAAACGCCGACGACGCAACATTAAAAAAAGCATATCGTAAGCTGGCCAAGAAATATCACCCGGATGTAAATCCGGGTGATAAAGAGGCTGAGGCGAAGTTCAAAGAGGCGACAGAGGCTTACTCCGTTTTAAGTGATGCCGACAAGAGAAGACAGTATGATCAGTTTGGTCATGCAGCATTCGAAAACGGCGGCGGAGGCGGTGCCGGCGGCTTTGGTGGATTCGACTTCAACGGTGCGGATATGGGAGACATCTTCGGAGATATCTTCGGAGACCTGTTCGGCGGCGGAGGCAGAACCAGACGGGCCAACAATGGACCGATGAAAGGTGCCAACCTTCGTGCACGTGTGAACATTACTTTTGAGGAAGCGGTTTTCGGATGCGAGAAAGAGCTGGAGATTGTTCTCAAAGATGAGTGTACCACATGTCACGGAACCGGAGCGAAACCGGGAACATCACCGGTCACATGTCCGAAATGTAAAGGCCAGGGCCAGATCGTTTACACCCAGCAGTCCATGTTTGGTATGGTACGTAATGTTCAGACCTGTCCGGACTGTAACGGAACCGGTAAGGTGATCAAGGACAAATGCAGTGCCTGCCGTGGAACCGGATATACTTCTTCCAGAAAGAAGATCCAGGTATCTGTACCGGCCGGTATCGACAATGGCCAGTGTATCCGTATCCGTGAAAAAGGTGAGCCGGGAACCAACGGCGGACCGAGAGGAGATCTGCTGGTTGAGGTAAATGTAGCCCGTCATCCGATTTTCCAGAGACAGGATATGAATATCTTTTCAACAGCTCCGATCACATTTGCACAGGCTGCACTTGGCGGTGAGATGCGGATCAATACCGTTGACGGTGAGGTTTCCTATGAGGTGAAGCCGGGAACACAGACGGATACAAGAATCCGCCTGAAAGGAAAAGGTGTTCCGTCATTACGTAACAAGAACGTTCGTGGTGATCACTATGTAACACTGGTAGTCCAGACTCCGACCAACCTTAATGAGGAGGCAAAGAAAGCTCTGGAGGCTTTTGATGCTGCATGCGGCAACCGTCCGGCAGCAGACAGTACAGCCGAGACTTCCGAAAAATCTGAAAAAACAGAAAAGAAGAAAAAAGGTTTCCGTGAGAAAGTCAAGGAAATGTTTGAGGAATAAATAAAATGAAAACAGGAAAGAGGCATAAAAAGCCTCTTTCTTTTTTTTCTGTATTCGTGTATATTAAAAGAAGTGCCCGTTTTCAGGGAAACAGAAAACAGGCAACAGACAGGAAAAGAAATCCGTAAATGTGTATACAGCATAAGGAGATATAGAAATATGAAATGGAACCGTTTTACACTTAAGACAAAAACAGAGGCAGAGGATATTGTGATCTGCACACTTGCCGAGGTGGGAATTGAAGGTGTGGAGATTCAGGATAAACAGCCGCTGACCGATGAGGACAAAGCGCAGATGTTCGTGGATATCATGCCGGAAGGACCGGCAGATGACGGCATCGCATATCTGAATTTCTATCTGGAAGAGGATGCAGATACAGAAGCCATTTTGAAAGATGTAAAAGAAGCACTGGAAGATTTAAGAAGCTTTGTGGATATCGGAGAAGCTACCATCACAGAATCCCAGACAGAGGATAAAGACTGGATCAACAACTGGAAACAGTATTTCCATCAGTTCTATGTGGATGATATCCTGATTGTACCGTCATGGGAAGAAGTGAAGGCAGAGGATAAGGACAAGATGATCCTTCACATTGATCCGGGAACAGCTTTTGGTACAGGAATGCACGAGACTACACAGCTTGTGATCCGTCAGCTGAAGAAATTTGTGAAGCCGGGAATGGAGATTCTGGATGTGGGAACCGGAAGCGGAATCCTGGGGATCGTTGCACTGAAGCTTGGCGCAGGCCATGTGGTTGGTACAGACCTTGATCCATGTGCAGTTCCGGCAGTATCTGAGAATAAGGAAGCCAACCAGATCGAGGAGAACTCTTTTGACATGATGATCGGAAACATCATCGATGACAAAGACGTTCAGGATCAGGTAGGATATGAGAAATATGATATCGTAACTGCAAATATTCTGGCAGATGTTCTGGTACCGCTGACACCGGTGATCGTTGCACAGATGAAAAAAGGCGCGTACTACATCACATCCGGTATCCTGGATGTAAAAGAAGACGTTGTAGTACAGGCTGTAAAAGACGCCGGATTGACTCTGGTAGAAGTGACTCATCAGGGCGAGTGGGTATCTGTGACAGCAAGAAAGGACTGATCTCATGCAGCGATTTTTTGTGGAACCTCATCAGATCGACGGGGAAAGACATGAGATCCACATCACAGGAAGTGATGTGAACCATATCGTGAACGTGCTCCGCATGAAAAAAGGCGAGGAGCTCTGGATCAGCGACAAGGAGAAAGAATATCACTGTGTGATCGAAAATGCCGGGGAGGATGAAGTGCTGCTCCACATCCTCTATGTCCAGGAGCCGGATTATGAGCTGAAAAACCGCATTTATCTTTTTCAGGGCCTGCCGAAAGCGGATAAGATGGAACTGATCATCCAGAAAGCAGTGGAACTTGGGGCATACTCCGTAGTTCCGGTTTCAACCAGACGATGTGTGGTAAAACTGGATAACAGGAAAGCGGAAAAAAAGGTATCCCGCTGGCAGCAGATCGCGGAAAGCGCGGCAAAACAGTCCAAGCGCATGCTTGTTCCGGAAGTCCATTCCGTGATGACATTTAAGGAAGCCCTTGCTTACGCAAAAGAACTGGATGTTCTGCTGATCCCTTACGAACTTGCAAAAGGAATGAAAGAGACAAAGGAACTGATCCAGGCAATCGAACCGGGAAAAAGCATCGGTGTTTTTATCGGCCCGGAGGGTGGATTTGAAGAGCAGGAAGTGGCAGATGCCATGGAAGCCGGTGCGAAACCGATCACCCTGGGACACCGGATCTTACGGACAGAAACTGCGGGACTCGCAGTACTTTCTGTTCTGATGTTTCAACTGGAGGATGAATAAACTATGGAAGCATATTTTGACAATTCCGCGACAACGAGATGCTTCGATGAAGTAAAGGATATTGTCTGCAAAACCATGACAGGAGATTTCGGAAATCCTTCTGCCATGCATAAAAAGGGAATGGAAGCGGAGAATTACGTCCGCAAAAGCGCCCAAACCCTTGCAAAATTATTGAAAGTTAACGAAAAAGAGATTCTTTTTACCTCCGGTGGAACAGAATCAGATAATCTTGCCATTATCGGCGGCGTGGAAGCCAACAAGCGTATGGGAAACCATATCATTACAACGGCAGTGGAGCATGCGGCAGTGGCTCAGCCTTTTGCCTATCTGAAAGACCAGGGTTATGAGGTGACCATCCTTCCTGTGGATCATCAGGGAGTTGTGAAACTGGAAGCGCTGGAAGCAGCTCTGCGCCCGGATACGATCCTGGTGTCTGTGATGTACGTGAATAACGAAGTGGGAGCTGTGATGCCGGTAGAAGAGATAGGAAAGCTCGTCCACGAAAAAAGCCCGAAAGCGCTTTTCCATGTAGATGCCATCCAGGCTTTCGGAAAGTACCGTATCTATCCGAAAAAGCTGGGAATCGATCTTTTATCTGTAAGCAGTCACAAGATCCACGGACCAAAAGGCGTGGGCTTCCTCTACATCAACGAAAAAGTAAGAGTACAGCCACAGATCCTTGGAGGCGGACAGCAGAACGGCATGCGTTCCGGAACAGACAATGTACCGGGAATTGCAGGCCTTGGCGTTGCCGCAGAGATGGTATATACAGATTTTGATAAAAAAATACAGCACCTTTATGACCTGAAAGAACGGATGGCAGAGGGACTTTCAAATCTTGGAGACATCACCATCAACGGAATGCCTTTAAGAGAAGGGGCACCGCACATCATGAGTGTGACTTTCCACGGGGTCCGAAGCGAAGTCCTGCTCCATACACTGGAAGAATTCGGAGTATATATTTCCGCAGGAAGTGCATGCTCCAGTCATAAGAGAAAACCAAGTGCAACACTGACAGCTATGGGACTTTCAAGAGCAGATGTGGAGAGTACCGTCCGCATCAGTTTCTGTGAGGAGAATACTTTCGAAGAAGTAGATTACTGCCTGGAAGCCCTGGGAAAAACCATCCCGATGTTACGCAGGTATGCACGTCGATAGAGAACACACAAGAAAGGAATTTTTATGTTAGTACATGCATTTTTGATCAAATATGCGGAAATCGCCCTGAAGGGAAAAAACCGCTACCGTTTTGAAGATGCTCTCGTACATCAGATGGAGATTGCGCTCTCCAAGATCGAGGGAGATTTTGAAGTAAAAAAAGAGCAGGGAAGAGTCTATGTATTCTGCCCGGAGAATTATGATTACGATGAGGCTGTAGACGCACTGCAGCACGTATTCGGTATCGTAGGTATCTGCCCGGTTATGATCTACGAAGAGCAGGGCTTTGAGAAACTTGCCGAAGACGTAGTAAGCTATATGAAACAGTGGCATCCGGACTTTAACGGAAGCTTCAAGGTTTGGACACGCCGTGCAAAGAAATCCTATCCGATCAGCTCCATGGAAGTTAGCGCAGAGCTTGGCGGACGTATCCTGGATGCGTTCCCGGAGGCAAGTGTAGACGTTCATCATCCGGAATTGGATCTTTCTGTGGAGATCCGTGACAAGATCTATGTATATTCCCAGACCATTCCGGGCGCAGGCGGAATGCCTATCGGAACAAACGGAAAAGCCATGCTGCTTCTTTCTGGCGGAATCGACAGCCCGGTTGCCGGTTACATGATCGCAAAACGTGGCGTTAAGATCGATGCGGTATATTTCCATGCACCGCCTTACACCAGCGAGCGTGCAAAACAGAAGGTAGTGGATCTTGCCCGCCTGGTAGCCAAATACAGCGGACCGATCCGTCTCCATGTAGTTAATTTTACAGATATCCAGCTTTATATTTACGACCAGTGCCCACATGATGAGCTTACCATCATTATGAGAAGATACATGATGCGTATTGCCGAGCATTTTGCAAAAAAAGACCGCTGTCTCGGATTGATCACAGGTGAGAGTATCGGTCAGGTTGCAAGCCAGACATTACAGAGTCTTGCTTCCACAAACGAGGTCTGCACACTTCCGGTATATCGTCCGGTGATCGGTTTTGATAAAGAGGAGATTGTTCGAATTTCCAGAAAGATCGATACTTTTGAGACATCCATTCAGCCGTTTGAGGACTGCTGTACCATCTTTGTTGCAAAACATCCGGTAACCAAGCCGAATCTTAAGGTGATCCGCCGTTCCGAGCAGAAACTTTCTGAGAAGATCGATGAGCTGATGGAGACTGCTCTGAATACCACAGAGATCATTGAAATTCAGTGATTGTTTTTCTGTAAGAAAAAACAATCAGGGAACCCCGCTTTGGAGGTTCCCTGGGATTATCAAACGGTATCAGAAAAAGGGAGATCATTGAGATCAGAAAAATTCTGAAAACATGAAAAAAGAGGAACTGTATCCAATACAGTTCCTCTCAAATATACATCATAGATTAGTCGATTGTATATTTGGAAATAATCTGCATTACGTTATCCAGAGCAGCGCCATCTGCATGGATGTTGAGGTCGATCGGCTTGGAAAGATCCAGGCTGAAGATACCCATGATGGATTTTGCATCGATCACATATCTTCCGGATACTAAATCAAAATCGCAGTCGAATTTGCTGATCTCGTTTACGAATGCTTTCACCTTATCGATGGAATTCAGTGAGATTTTAGCTGTTTTCATTATAATAACCTCCCTTGATAAATTTTTGTTGTTTTACAGCTTTCATCTTACCTGTCAGTACCCAAAAAGTCAAGGTGAAAAGAGATAAAAATTGTTTTAATAATTAGTTAAAGTGTAAAAAAAGTGAGGAAAAATGGGAAATAAAGTTGCATTACACAACCTTGGCTGCAAAGTAAATGCCTATGAGATCGAGGCCATGCAGCAGCTTCTGGAGGAGGCGGGATATGAGATCGTGCCTTTTGAGCCGGGAGCGGATATTTATGTGATCAATACCTGCACAGTAACCAATATTGCAGACAGAAAATCAAGACAGATGCTCCACAAAGCAAAAAAAATGAATCCGGAAGCGATCGTGGTGGCAACGGGCTGTTATGTACAGACCGGTGGCGAGAAACTGGAAAAAGACGAAGCCATTGATCTTGTTCTGGGAAATAACCAGAAGATCAATATTGTGGAGGCACTGGCCGAATATGCGGAAAACAAACCGGGCCATGGTTCCCATGTGATCAAGATCAATCAGACAAAAGAGTATGAGGAACTTTCCATTGATCATACAGCAGAACATGTAAGGGCATACATCAAGGTTCAGGACGGATGTAATCAGTTCTGTACGTACTGTATTATTCCTTATGCTAGAGGCCGTGTCAGAAGCCGTAACATTGAAAGTGTGCTGAAGGAAGTCCATTCCCTTGCAGAAAAAGGGTATAAGGAAGTAGTTCTTACAGGAATTCATTTAAGTTCCTACGGCGTAGATTTTCCGGAGGAGAAAAAAGAGACACTGCTTTCCCTTATCCGTGCCGTACATGAGATCGAAGGAATCCAGCGTATCCGCCTGGGATCTCTGGAACCGGGAATCGTTACGAGAGAATTTGCCGAGGGGATCGCGGCGCTGCCAAAGGTATGCCCACATTTCCATCTTTCCCTGCAGAGCGGCTGTGATGAGACTCTGGAAAGGATGAACCGCAGATACAGAAGCGGGGAGTACAGAGAACGGTGTGAGCTTTTAAGAGAAGTCTATGGAAATCCGGCATTGACTACGGATGTGATCGTAGGTTTTCCACAGGAATCTGAAGAAGAATTCCAGAAGTCTTATGATTTTGTAGATGGTATCCATTTTTATGAGACCCATATCTTCAAATATTCCAGAAGGCAGGGAACGAAGGCGGCTGCCATGGACGGACAGCTGACAGAGGCTGAAAAAGCCCGACGCAGCGAAAAGATGATCGAAATGCATCACCGCCATGCAAGTGATTATGAAAAGTCCATGATCGGAAAAGAACTGGAAGTTCTGATCGAGGAAGAGTATACAAACGATGGCCGGACCTGGTATCTGGGACACAGCCGTGAATATATAAAAACAGCGGTACCGAAATCTGAAAATTATGGTGTAAATGATATCATAAGAGTAAAGGCAGAGAGGTTCCTTGAAGAGCATATCATGACCGGTGAAGTTGTAAAATAAAGCGCTGAATCGTATGTTGACAGTTTGTATTCGCAATCCGCGTTAAATTTAAGATTGTAATTTATGTAAATATATATTAAAATAAAAAAGAATATATTTTAAGGACGTGAGAGACAATGGCAGAAAATAATCTGGGAAATACACAGTATTTCAGAACAAAACCGGATCAGGAGCTTCAGGTAAAGGAAGTCCTGGATCTGGTGTACAATGCAATGGATGAGAAGGGATACAATCCGGTGAATCAGATCGTAGGATATATTATGTCCGGAGACCCGACTTATATCACAAGCCACAAGGGTGCGAGAAGCATGATCATGAAAGTGGAGCGTGATGAGCTGGTAGAGGAACTTCTCACCGAGTATATCAAGAACAAGTCCTGGGAACGGTAATATGAGAGTACTGGGACTGGACTATGGCTCGAAGACTGTGGGAGTTGCGGTAAGCGACCCTCTCGGTCTGACAGCCCAGGGTGTAGAGACTGTATGGCGCAAGCAGGAGAACAAGCTTCGCCGTACACTGGCACGTATTGAAGAGATCATTTCGGAGTATCAGGTTACGGAGATCGTTCTGGGATATCCGAAGAACATGAACAATACCGTAGGAGAGCGGGCCGAGAAATCTCTGGAATTCAAGGAAATGCTGGAGAGACGTACAGGCCTGCCTGTTATTATGTGGGACGAAAGACTGACTACCATGGCGGCGGACCGCACCCTGGAAGAGACCGGCGTGCATAAGGAAGACCGCAAGCAGTATCTGGATCAGGTAGCAGCAGTCTTTATTTTGCAGGGATATCTGGATGCTGCCGCACATAAGAAAGAGCAGCAGGAAGAATCGGAATCATAACCCGGAAATACAGATATTTTTACAAGAACGGATAAGGAAGAATTAAATATGGAAAAAATAATATTTCAGTCAGACGACGGCACAACTGCTGAGTTTTACGTAGAGGAGCAGACCAACATTGCGGGTGTGACTTATCTTTTGGTGTCCGATTCACAGGATGAGGAAGCAGACGCATATATTCTGAAGGACATTTCCGCTCCGGGAAGCACGGAAGCCTGCTATGAGATGGTTGAAGATGAGGGTGAGCTTCAGGCCGTGTATGCGGTTTTTCAGCAGATGCTGGATGACGTGAATTTTGAATGGAGGAGCGATTTTTGAAAAGCGAGAACAACGAGGACAACAGAAACGCAGAGAGCAGAACAGTAAGTTCCGCAGGCGGCGCCAGAAGACAGGTGCCAAGACAGAAAAATGCCGGATCAAGGACAAGACAGTATCGTGGAGGTAAAAACCGCCAGGATAAACCATTCCGCCCGTCAGTGAAGAAAACAGCCGCAGGCGGTGCTGTAAAGAACAGCAGCAGAAACACACAGAGACCGGTTAAGAACAGCGGCAGACCATCCGGACGGAAAAACAGCCGCAGATCATCCTCAAAACTTAAGATCATACCACTTGGCGGTCTGGAACAGATCGGAATGAACATCACCGCTTTTGAGTATGAAGACAGTATTGTAGTGGTAGACTGTGGACTTTCTTTCCCTGAGGATGATATGCTGGGAATCGATCTGGTCATCCCGGATGTAACCTATCTTAAGGAAAATATTTCCAAGGTTAAGGGATTTGTGATCACCCACGGACATGAGGATCATATCGGAGCCCTTCCTTATGTACTGAAAGAGATCAATGTTCCAATCTATGCTACAAAGCTGACACTGGGACTGATCCGCAACAAACTGAAAGAGCACAATCTTGTGCGTTCTACGAAACTGAAAGAAGTAAAACACGGACAGGTGATCAATCTCGGAGATTTTGCTGTGGAATTTATCAAGACCAACCACAGTATCCAGGATGCATCCGCGCTTGCCATTTACTCTCCGGTAGGAATCGTGGTACACACAGGAGACTTCAAGGTAGATTACACACCGGTATTCGGAGATGCCATCGATCTGCAGCGCTTTGCAGAGATCGGAAAGAAAGGTGTACTTGCATTGATGTGTGAGAGTACCAATGCGGAGAGACCGGGATTTACCATGTCTGAGCGTACGGTGGGACATGTATTTGATAATCTTTTTAATGAGTACCGTACATCCAGGATCATCATTGCGACTTTTGCGTCCAATGTGGACCGTGTGCAGCAGATCATCAACACTGCATACCGTTTCGGAAGAAAGGTTGCGGTGGAAGGCCGCAGTATGGTCAATGTTATTTCTGTAGCATCAGAACTTGGATATCTGCAGATTCCGGAGAATACTCTGATCGAGATCGATCAGGTGAAGAATTATCCGGATGACAAGGTAGTTCTGATCACAACCGGAAGCCAGGGTGAGTCCATGGCGGCACTTTCCCGTATGGCAGCCAATATCCACAAGAAGATCACCATCAAACCGAACGATACCATCATCTTCAGTTCCAATCCGATCCCCGGAAATGAAAAAGCAGTTTCCAAGGTTATCAATGAGCTGTCCATGAAGGGCGCCAAGGTTATTTTCCAGGATGTCCATGTGTCCGGACATGCATGCCAGGAAGAAATCAAGCTGATCTATTCCCTTGTGAAACCGAAATATGCGATCCCAATCCATGGCGAGTACCGTCATCTGACTGCACAGAAACATATTGTGGAAGATCTGGGAATTCCGAAAGAGAATATCTTCATCCTTTCTTCCGGAAATGTACTGGAACTGGATGGACAGGATGCCAAGGTGACAGGAAGTGTTCACACAGGAGCAATTTTCGTAGACGGACTTGGCGTGGGTGATGTTGGAAATATCGTGCTCCGTGATCGTCAGCATCTGTCGGAGGACGGAATTATGATCGTAGTTATGACCCTGGAGCGTCACAGCAATGTGGTTCTTGCAGGACCTGACATTGTTTCCAGAGGTTTTGTATATGTAAGAGAATCCGAGGATCTTATGGAACATGCCAGACAGGTTGTGGAAACCGCACTGGATTCCTGCCTGGAAAACAATATCACAGACTGGGGCAAGATCAAAACAGAAGTCAAGGATGCACTTGGTGAATATCTGTGGAAACGTACCAAGAGAAGTCCTATGATCCTGCCGATCATTATGGAGGCATAGGAACATGGATGAGATCAGCATAGACATTGAGAAACTTCTCGATGCTGTGCACAGAAGCGACGAATACCAGGAATATCAGAAACAGGCGGCGGAGCTTGATAAGGAACCTGAGCTGAAGGCCAGGGTGATGAGATTCCGGGGAGATAATTTCAGACTTCAGAACCAGGCTGATAAGGATGAGCTGTTCCAGGTAGCGGAACAGCTCAACCGGGAGTCTGCAAGTCTGAGACAGAACCTGAAAGTAAATGCCTATCTTGACGCCGAGCTTGCACTGTGCAGACTGATGCAGAGAATCTGCAGAACGCTGGTAGCCGGGATAGACATACAGATTCCTGACTTATAGGAGGAAGAAAGACTATGGCAGACACAAGAGACAAGGCAGGCAGAGCCGGGGTTTTTCTGGCTGGAGGGGCATTTAAGATCGCTCTGTATATCTGTATCCTTGTATTTCTGATCTGGGTTGGAAAATCCGCATATCAGTTTGGATATGATGTATTTAATCAGCAGGCCATGAGTCCGGGAGAAGGACAGCAGGTAACTGTAGTCATAAAAGAAGGTGCGTCTGCATATAAGGTAGGTAAGACTCTGGAGCAGAAAGGGCTTATCAAGGATGCAGCTGCTTTTGTAGTGCAGGAGAGAATGTCCGCGTACCACGGTCAGATCAAGGCCGGTACATACCTTCTCAGTACAGCTTATACACCGACCAGGATCATAGCGGTACTGTCCGGAGAAGAGAGTGAGGAAGGATCGAACAGCCAGTGATCGTAGAAGAACGCATGAAGACCTATATCAATTCTCTTGATATGGGGAATACTCCGTTTCTGCAGGAGTTGGAATCAAGGGCACTTGCGGACCGGGTGCCGATCATCCGAAGGGATATGCAGAGTTTTATGAGGATGCTTCTGGCAGTAAAACAGCCGAAGCGAATTCTGGAGGTGGGGACTGCCGTAGGCTTCTCCACACTTCTTATGTGTGAATACGGCCCGAAAGATCTTAAGATCGTTACCATAGAAAATTACGAAAAAAGGATTCCTGTGGCAAAGGATAATTTCAGGCGTGCAGGAAGGGAATCCCAGATCACACTTCTGGAGGGAGATGCCGGTGAGATCCTGAAAACCCTTACCGGAACATTTGACATGATCTTCATGGACGCGGCCAAGGGACAGTATATCCACTGGCTTCCGGATGTGCTGCGTCTGATGAAAGAGGGAAGTGTACTGGTATCAGACAACGTGCTGCAGGAGGGAGACATTATCGAATCTCATTATCTTGTGGAACGGAGAAACCGGACAATTTATAAAAGAATGAGAGAATACCTCTGGCAGCTGACCCACAGCCCGGTGCTTCGTACATCGGTACTGCCACTTGGAGACGGGGCGGCTGTAAGTGTAAAAACAGGAGAACAGGCTTATGAAACGACCAGAACTTTTAGTTCCGGCGAGCAGCCTTGAGGTTTTAAAGGTTGCCGTCATATATGGTGCAGATGCCGTTTATATCGGCGGAGAAGCCTTTGGACTTCGTGCAAAGGCTAAGAATTTTTCAAAAGAGGACATGCGCGAGGGCATTGCTTTTGCCCATGCCCATGGTGTAAAAGTTTATGTGACAGTAAATATCCTGGCCCATAACCGGGATCTTGAAGGCGTAAGAGAATATCTTCAGGAACTGAAGGAAATCGGTCCTGACGCACTGATTATCGCAGATCCGGGAATCTTTATGTATGCAAAGGAAATCTGTCCGGAGATTGAGCGCCACATCAGTACACAGGCGAACAATACCAATTATGAGACATACCGTTTCTGGTATAATCTGGGAGCAAAACGTGTGGTAAGTGCAAGAGAACTTTCTCTGGAGGAAATCCGGGAAATTCGGGCACATATTCCGGATGACATGGAGATTGAGACGTTTATCCATGGAGCTATGTGTATTTCCTACTCCGGAAGATGCCTTCTGAGTAACTTTATGGCAGGCAGGGACGCCAATCAGGGAGCCTGTACGCATCCGTGCAGATGGAAATATTCCGTTGTGGAGGAGAAACGCCCGGGAGAATATATGCCGGTATTTGAAAATGAGAGAGGGACTTTTATTTTCAATTCCAAGGATCTCTGCATGGTAGAACATATGGAAGATATCCTTACCAGCGGTATTGACAGCCTGAAGATCGAAGGCCGCATGAAAACAGCTCTTTATGTGGCAACGGTAGCCAGAACTTACCGTAAGGCCATTGATGACTGTATGGAAAGTCCGGAAAAGTATCATGCCAATATGCCATGGTATCAGGAACAGATCTCAAACTGTACCTACCGTCAGTTTACGACCGGATTTTTCTATGGAAAACCGGATGAGAACACACAGATCTATGACAGTAATACCTATGTAAGAGAATATACTTATCTTGGATTTGCGGAAGAGATCGATGAGAGAGGTCTGGCAAGACTGACACAGAGAAATAAATTCTCTGTGGGGGAAACCATTGAGATCATGAAACCGGATGGAAGAAATATCCCGGTTACAGTGGAAGCCATTTATAACGAAGAAGGAGAATCCATGGAAAGTGCACCACATGCACAACAGAGAATTTATGTGAAACTGAACGAGACACCGGAGGTATTTGATATTCTTCGAAGAGGTGAGTAAAACAGATATTTAAGGGGAGAACGAAAAGAACGTTCTCCCCTTACTGTTTTTCGGGAAAAAGTGTTCGGAGTTTACGGAGCGCATTTTTTTCAATGCGGGATACATAGGAACGGCTGATGGAAAGATTTCTGGCAATTTCACGCTGTGTCAGAGGATCCTGACCGTTCAGACCGTAGCGGCAGCAGATCACTTCATATTCTTTTTGGGTAAGGATCTGAGGGATATGACTGAGAAGATGGGAAATACTGTCTTTCTGGAAACAGTCTTCCACAACATCTACGGGTGGACTTTCAATGATATCAAGAAGGCTGATCTCATTACCTTCCCGGTCTGTTCCGATAGGCTCATAAAGGGAAACTTCCCTGGATCGTTTTTTTCGGGCGCGGAGCATCATGAGAAGTTCGTTGTCAATGCAGCGTGCCGCATAGGTGGACAACTTGGAAGTACGGCAGGGATCAAAAGTAGAGATTGCTTTGATCAGGCCGATGGTGCCGATGGATATCAGATCATCGGGATCTTCGTCGCAACCCTGGTATTTTTTTGCGATATGGGCCACAAGACGGAGATTACGTTCGATGAGAATGTTTTTTGCCTCCGGATCGCCCCTTTGGAACTGCAGAAGATAAAATTTTTCTTCCGCAGCAGACAGCGGTTTCAAAAATGTTTTCAAAGATTCACCTCAAAGGGGATTTCCATACAGTTTATGAAATGGACGTGCTTTTCGTGCTTTTCCAACAGAATATTTACAGGGGTGTCATCCTGTTGCGCCAGTTTCTGATCTGGTGTATAATCATAAGATATGAGTGTTAATAATCAACGTACATTGACGAGGAGTATATATTTTGAAAAAGAGGATAGAACAGCTTCTTAACGGAAAATTTATTTATGAACAGCCGGAACTTCTGTTTTCCCAGGAGGAGATTTCCGTCACTCTGAAAGCAGGAGAAACGACGAAAGACGAACTTTATTTTGGCACAGATGACAATCGCAGGATTAGTGGATTTGTAACATCCTCTGATCGGAGACTGGTGCCTGGATTTGACCGCTTTTCAGGTACGACAGTACGTATGCCTTATGGCGTGGATGCAGAAGGAATGAAACCCGGGGAAAGTTTTGCGGGATGGTTGTGTTTTACTACCAGCATCGGAGAATACAGGCTGCCTTTTAAGGTAACAGTGCAGACAGAAGAAGTGAAGAGTTCAGGCAGAAAAGTGACTTCCATGGAAGAATTTATCCGGATCGCAAAGGAGGATTTCCATGAAGCATACAGGCTTTTTACGGAACGCCATTTTTCCCTGATCCTGAAAGAACAGAGTGAGAAGCTCCGTTCTCTTTATGAAGGAATGTCTCAGCAGCCGGTAACATACCAGCATCTGGAGGAATTTCTGATCACAGCCGGTGCCAAAGATAAGGTGACACTGGATCTGAACAGAGAAGAGGCGAATTTCTATGAGGTCAGTGAATCCATACAGGAGTCTTTTTATATTCACAGAAGCGGCTGGGGCCATCTGCGTGCAGATATTGAAGTGAATGGGGACTTCCTGGAAACAGGGAAACATGTTGTGACGGAAGAAGATTTTATTGGAAGTACCTGTGAAGTGGAATATGTGATCCATAAGGAAAAACTGGGAAAAGGTAACCAGTATGGTGAGATCATTGTACGGACTCCTTATCAGAAACTGGTGTATCATGTGTTGGCGTCCAGGGGAAACGGGAGCTCTGTCAATCTTGACCTTTTGGAGAAACAGTACCGCGTATCCATGCTCAGGGAGTATCTGACTTTTGCATGCGGGAAAACCGGCTTTCAGACATGGGCAGCCGAAGCACATGAAAAACTGGATAAAATGGGAGAGAGCGGACTGAAATATCCGGAATATCAGCTTCTGGAAGCGTATATTTTCCATCTGGAAGGAGAAGACCAGAAAGCAGAAGACATTCTGGTACGTTATCAGAATAAATCTTTTAGTCATAATGAACTGGAACAGGCAGGGCTTTATCTGTATCTGTGTACCCTGACAGGACTGTACAGAGATGAGGAACAGGCGCTTCGTAAGATTCAGAATTTTCAGATGCAGAAAGAGGACAGTTACATTCTTCTGAAACTGGTATTTGAGATGGATCAGACTCTTTCCCCATCCAGAAAGATCTTTTTGATGGAAGAGCTTTTTGAAAGAGGATGTACCAGCCCGTTTCTGTATCTGGAAGCATGGAACAGCATCTGCCGGGATATGTCATTGCTTCACCGGATGAATCGTTTCTGGGCGCAGGTATTTCTTTTTGCCGGAAAAGAGAACATGCTTACAGAGGAACTTGTGATGCGGCTTGCTTATCTTTCCGGTTATGAGAAATCATTTAATGAAAGCCTGTACCGGGCTATGGTACTGGGGTGTGAGGCTTTTCCGTCGGATGACACAGTAGAAGCGATCTGTAAATATATCATGAAGGGAAATCCACGAAAAGCAGAATATTTCCGCTGGTTTTCCGCGGCAGTAGACCAGGGAATCCGGATCACACGTCTTTATGAATATTATGTAGAGACACTGGACACTTCTTACAGAAGAGTACTTCCGAAGCCGCTGCTTATGTATTTTACTTATAATAACAATAATCTCGGAGATTCCAAGAGAGCGTATCTTTATGCCTGCATCATCGCCCGGAAAGAGCAGGATCCGCAGACTTACGAAAGCTATCGGGACAGCATGAGAGATTTTGCCATGCGCAAGCTGAGAGAAGGAAGAATGAATGAAAATTATGCTGCTGTCTATCAGGAATTTATGCGCGAACCGGCAAATACGGAGGAAGCACAGGTTATTGCTTCAAGGATGTTTACGTACCGCCTGTATACAGATGATCCCAAGGTACGCAGCGTGATCATTCGTCACAGACAGATGAAACAGGAAGAAATTTATCCCTGTGTGCATGGAATCGCCTATCCGAGGATCTATACAGAAGATGCTGCAGTGATCTTTCAGGACGAAAAACAGAGACGCTATGCGTCAACAGTGGATTATAACATGACACCACTTTTTGACGACAGGGAAATGGTACCGACAGTATTGGAAAAGGGCGCAGATGAAGCAGGTGTGCTGCTTTATTATTGCCAGACACAGGATATTTGCCGCACAAATCTGGGGATTTTTCAGAAGCTGGTCCTTTCATCTGCGTTTACAGGAGAATACAGAGATGCTGTTCGAAAACGGATCCTGGAATATTACAGGGATCATGTACAGGGAGAAGATCTGGATGCCTGCCTGGAAATGATGGACTATCGGGAATATGCTATGGTCGATAAGAAGATACTGCTGGAAATCCTCATCCAGAGAGGCTTGTTCCCACAGGCAATGAGTGTTGTGGAGGCATTTGGCTTTGAAGGAGTAGAGGAATGTGAGCTGCTGAAACTGGCAAGCCGGATGATCATTCGCTGTGACTGTACGGAAGATGAAGAGCTGATCGCACTTTCTTCCCATGTATACAGAAATGGAATTTATGATGAAGTGATCCTTCAGTATCTGATGAAATTCCGGTTTGGTCCTGTGGAAGAACTTCTGGATATCTGGAAAAGTGCCTGCGGTTTTGAGATGGATACGTACAGCCTGGAGGAAAGGATACTTTCGCTTCTGATGTTCACTGCAGATTACCGGGAAGAAGGCGAAAAGATCCTGAAATCTTATATCAGTCATTCCGGAAAGGAACAGGTAATCGGAGCTTACCTGACACAGATGGCTTATGGAATGTTTGTAAAGGGGATGCCGGAGACTCCGTGTCTCAGAGAATATCTCAAAATCTGCAAACGGAAAGAATGGCCAACAGACAGAATCTGTGACCTGGAACTTCTGAAAATACTTTCCGAAGAAAAAGCATCCGATGAGGAAGAACTTGCTCTGGAGGAAGAAATTCTGGCTTCCTGCGTAAAAGATGATATGGTATTTGAGTTTTTCCATGATCTGGATCAGAGGATCCTGCGCCCGTATCAGCTGGATGATAAGACTTTTGTAGAATATCATGCTTCGCCTGAGACTTCTGTTACTTTGTATTATTTGTTGGATACAGGACTTGGAACCATGCCGGAATATAAGAGCGAGCCGCTGCGTAATGTCTATGAGGGAATTTTTACCAAGACGTTTACTCTGTTTTACGGTGAGACTCTGCACTATTATTTTCAGACAGAAGATGAAAACGGTGTGCACAGGACTGAAGAGAAAATGCTGACCATGAATCTGACGGATGACAGAGCTTCCAGTAAATATCAGCTGATCAATCAGATCCTCTGTGCAAGAAAACTGGAGAAAGATCCGGAAGTGAAGGAGAAACTTTCACAGTATCTCCGGCAGGAACAGTACGTCAATGAAATGTTTGTCATAGAGAAGGAACCGGAAAGATGAATGAAATTCGAGATTTGCTGATAGGAATCGATATTGGAAAAGAATATACACAGATCTGCTATTATGACAGAAAAGCAGAAGAGGCCCGTTCTCTTTCCATGAAAGTGGGAACCAGCCAGTATGAGGCTCCGGGCTGTATCTGTTACCGTACAGAGCAGAACGATTACTGTGTGGGCCTGGAAGCACAGTATTTTTCCAGAGAAAAAGGCGGGATCATGCTCGGAAATATTTATGATATCTGCCAGAAGGAAGAAAGCATACAGGTGGCGGGAGAGGATAAGGAGCCGGCAGAGCTCCTTGCTCATTTCCTGAAAGGAATGCTGAAATTTCTTGGAATTCAGGACATTGTAAAAAACACAAAGTGCATGTGTATCACTTCTCCTGAGCTTGATGCCATACAGGTGCGTAATTATCAGAAGGCCTGTGGAATTGCCGGTTTTCCGGCAGAGAAATACATGCTTATGGATTACGGGGAAAGTTTTTATTACTATGCATTGGGCCAGAAAAGAGAAACCTGGAACCGAAGTGTGGCCTGGTATGCGTTTGATGGAGATAAAATTGCGTTTCGTAAGCTGACGATCAATGCTGCATCCAGACCTATACTTGTCAATCTCGAAGAACCGGTGAGTACAACGCTTGAAACGGAGGATGAGATCCGTGATGTGGAGTTTTGCCGTTTTATAACAAAAACTCTTGGAAAAGAACTTTTTTCCAGTGTGCAGATCACAGGAGAAGGGTTCGACCAGCAGTGGGCACAGCAGTCAGTAAAGCTTCTGTGTCATCAGGGACGCAAAGTATTTTACGGAAACAATCTCTTTGCAAAAGGAGCCTGCATCGCCGGTAAGGACAGACTTGAAGACAAAAAATTAAAAGGGTACAGATATTTAAGCGATTCCCTGGTTACTGCGGATGTGGGAATGGATATGCGGGTGATGGGTTCTCCTGCGTATTATCCGCTGATCGAAGGCGGCAGCAACTGGTATGAATGCAATGCAGAGTGTGAACTGATCCTGGATGATACGGAAGAACTGGTCTTTGTAGTAAATCTTCCGGATGAAACGGAGAGAAAGCGGGTGGCAATGGCGCTTAAAGGTTTGCCAAAACGACCAAACCGGACGACCAGACTTGCACTTACGTTGAAATACGTATCATCGAAAGACTGTGAGATCACAGTAAAGGATCTTGGATTTGGGGAAATGTATCCATCCAGCGGGAAGACATGGAAAGAACTGGTACGCTGGGATGAGACAGAAGAAAGGAAACAGGTATGAGCGGATATATTTTATGCCAGGTAAAGAAAGCAGAGAAACCATTTTACATTGAAAATATCAGCACGAATATTTATTCCATAGAAGAACTCTGCTATTATCTTTATAATAATCTTTACCTTGTGGATCGTTCTCTTATCAGTAATAAGCTGTGTACCTGGCTGGATGAGGAACTGAAACTTCCAAAACTTGCGGCGAAGCTTCGACCTTTCATTGGAAAAGAGGCAGGTCTGGAGGAAATTCTGTATCCGATATTTAAAGAGATCAATTATCTGGCTTATGAAGAACTTCGTATCCTGAATGGAAGGATTGAAAGAAGAAATAAGGAATCCGAGGAGATACGGGAAAAGAGAAAAGGGGATGCCCTCATGGAAAACCGGATGTACGTGAACGCAATCCGTGTTTATCAGAAGCTTCTGGAAAAAGATTCCAGAGAAATCTCCAGAGAAATGAGAGAGCGGATTCTGCATAATCAGGGATGTGCTTACAGTTATCTGTTTCAGATGGATAAGGCACTGGACTGTTTTTTTGCTGCATGGAAGGTAAACCAGTCAGAAAAGGCACTGAAGATTTATCTTCTGGCTTACCGAAGTGTGCATACACCGGAAGAATTTGAAAAGATACAGGAAGATCTGAAGGCAGAGGATTCCGTAAAAAAAGAAACTGCCAGAGCTCTGGAACAGTTTATCAGCCTCCCGGAGCAGAAGATTGCACCCGGAGAGACCGACAGGATATTGGAGGATCTTACAAGAGAATATCACAGAAGTACAGGCTCTTAAAGCTGTTCAAGAAGTCCCAGCAGGATCTGCCGGGCTTCTTTTTTTGTGTAGACAGCTTCTTCTTCGGAAAGAGAAGAGAGATAGTCGTCCAGAGCCTGTCCGATACTGGTTTCTTTCAGATAAACGCACATAAAAGTATCTTCTTTGGAAAGAAAACAGAGAAAAACAGAATAATCGGACAGAACTTCAAGATGGATCCCCGTTTCAGGGAGGACAGAATGCTTAAGGATTTTGCATTTTTCACCGCCCATATCTGTGTCAAGAATGTGCTGGATCGATTTTCTCCGTTCTTCTTTTGGAAGTGGTGTCTGATGATAGGAATATGGACCGTCCAGAAGACCGGTCTGTGCAAACTTCCGGATTCCATTCAGGGTGAAATAGTTACAGGAAGTGTCGTTTTCTGTAAAGGCAAACTGCGGCTGTTTTAAAATAGAAACCAGTTGTGTATAAACAGAGTTGGAATGATCAATATCTCTGTTTTCAAAGAGGGCCTGTACAAAGTCGGGTCCATAGGACATCAACGCAAGACATGGATGAGACTCCAGCGCAAAGTTTGTTGTAATATTGGTGTTCATAATGGAACCGAAAATCTCCAGGATCTGTGAAGGAGAATCCGACTGCTGGAAAAAACGGCTGGAGTTTTCCAGGATTTTCTGAAATTCCTGCTGATAGGAATGTATAACTTCCGGATTTTCTGTAGATATGAAAGTTGACATATCAGAAGAAATAAGCAGGAGTTTCTTTTCTGTAATAAAGAAAAACGGAAACAATTCATAACAGGAAAGTTCTCTTCCGGCCTGGGTGTAATAATAGTAGGGCTGATAATTGAGAAAGCCGCACAGGATCGGAAGAATGGTACACAAAAAAGTTTCCAGGTTCATATTATAGTCCGGTGATGCGGTAGGATTCTGGTGAAGCGGAAGAATCTGGATAACAGGAGGAAGCTTTTGATATTCCGGATAGAGATGTGCAGAAACTTGTACAATAAGCCGACAGTTTGCAGGAATGTTGGTGCAGATCTTTTCGTCGGAACCGGAGAGCAGGATATCTTCAAAAAGGTTTAAAACTTTTTTTTCCACATCAAGTGAAAAGTCTCCACTGTAAAACGGAAGAGAAGTAAGCCTGTGAAAACCAGAGGAGAAAAGCATCTGCTGGGTGCTGATCACACGGAGAAGTTCCTGGATGTATTTCCGATTATAGTAAATTTCTTTTCCAATTTTTTCGATTTTATATAATTCAATCAGTTCCTGACGCTGGGATGGATTAATCCGGATCGAATCGCAGAACTGACGGACAAAATCCATTCCAGGCAGACGTTTGCCTGTGATCATACGCTGCAGAGAGGTACGGTCAAGGCCTGAGGATGCAGATAACTGGTATACCGTTTCTCCTGTATTTTTTAGATATTCACGGCATTTGCTGCTGAAGTCAGACATAATAATTCTCCTTTTTTCATACTTGTGGCATTATTATACAAAAACAGATCAGGAATTGCAATTATTTGTAAAAAATCCGAGCACAATTGGTGGCACATATTGCGAGACAGTTTTTTTGAAAATAGAATAGATCATATCAAGAAAGAACAGGGCGGAGGGAACCAGAACCATGGCAGTGATAACTATTGCGGTATGTGATGAAATACGAAAAGATGCTCAGAAGCTTTACAGACAGCTTTCAACGCTGCTTCCGGATGCAGAGATCCTGATATACCGTAGCAGGCAGAGCCTTCTTGACGGACTGACGGAAGGGCATAAGATCTGTAATGTGGTATTTATGGGGCTGGATGGTGAAAATGGAAAGAGCCTGGAGACAGTCCGTGCGATACGGCTTCGGGGAAATTATATTCCGGTCATCATGGTAGCGGAAAATGAGAAATTTTATAAAGAAGCTTTTGAGGTATTTGCTTTTAATTATCTGACGAAACCTGTAGAAAGCGGAGAACTGGAGCATGTGCTGTTACCTATCCTGACCACCTGTGAAAGAGAAGGCGGAAAGGCGCTGCATTTTCATTACAGAACTCAGGTTTATACACTCCAGCATAACAGTCTGGCGTACATATCCAGCAGCCTCCATAATGTAACCTTCCACCTTACCGACGGAAAGAAACTCAGCTGCAGAGCGCGTCTGGGAGATTTTGCGGGACAGCTTTCCGACAGTAATTTTATGAGATGCCATCAGAGCTTTTGCATCAATCTGGAGAAAGTGAACACACTCAAAAAGAACAGTTTTGTAATTGGACAGACTGAGATCCCTATTTCCAGGGCCTATTTAAAAACCGCAAGAAAGAAATACAAAGATTATCTGGCAGAGCAGAAGGTTTGCTCTTGACAGCTCCTTTTTGGTATGTTACTATAACCATACGCTTTCACGCAGTAGAGTGACCACGTGATAAAGGAATAACGAAAAAAAGGAGAACGATCATGAAGAAGAGAACAGTTGCAGTAGTAATGGCGGCAGCGATGACAATAGGAATGATGGTAACAGGAGTAAGTGTACAGGCTGGTGTTGAGGATAAGACACTGATCGTCGGATTTGACGCAGAGTACCCTCCATTCGGATATAAGGATGATAATGGAGAATATGTGGGATTTGATCTTGACCTGGCTCAGGAAGTATGTGATAATCTTGGCTGGGAGCTTGTCAAGAAGCCGATCAACTGGGATTCCAAGGATATGGAGCTGAATTCCGGAACCATCGACTGTATCTGGAACGGATTTACCATTAACGGCCGTGAGGATGATTATACATGGAGCGATCCTTATATCAACAATGAGCAGGTGATCGTAGTTGCCAAGGATTCCGGAATTGAGAAGCTTGCAGACCTTAAGGGTAAGAACGTAGTTGTACAGGCTGCATCCGCTGCACTGGACGCACTGAATAACGACGATAACAAGGATCTGAAGGACAGCTTTGCATCTCTTACAGAGAATCCGGATTACAACACCGCGTTTATGAATATTGATTCCGGTGCTGCAGATGCGGTTGCTGTTGATATTGGTGTTGCCAATTATCAGCTTTCCCAGAGAGGCAAGGATAAATATGTGATCCTTGACGAGCCGATCCAGAATGAGCAGTATGGCATCGGATTTAAGAAGGGTAACGATGAACTGAAAGATCTGGTATGGGATGAAGTCAAGAAACTTGACGAGTCCGGTGAAGTTGACAAGCTTGCAGATAAATATGAGCTGGATAAGAGTATGCTCTGCATCAGCGAGGATAAGGAGGACTCAGATTCCGATTCCACAGAAGCTGACACAGAAGAAAGTGCAGATAGCACAGAGAAAGAAGCGGATTCTGAATCTAAGTGATCCAGTCTCAGATTACAGCAAAAACTGTGAAGATATTTTTCAGAAACTATCAAACAGCAGGAGAAATAAGAAACATAGCAGAAGTTTTTGAAGCTTTTGCATAAAAAGGAAATGAGGGTGCTTCGGCGTTGGAAGAGCTGCCGGGCACGCTCATTTCCTGTTGTTTACAGGAATTACAGGTATCAGTCCGATAAATGGGACAGATACTCCGAACCAGGAGGAAAAAAATGAGTTTTAGTGTAATGCTTCAGCAGCTGGCAGGAGGAATGCTGGTCTCCATTGAGATCTTTTTTGTAACTTTGCTGTTTTCTCTGCCGCTGGGACTTCTGATCTGTTTTGGCAGAATGTCCAAAAACAAAGTGATCCGTGCCATTGTATCCGCTTACATATCCATCATGAGAGGAACTCCTCTGATGCTGCAGCTGATGGTTGTATATTTCGGTCCATATTTTATCTTTGGAATCCGTATTTCCATGGGATACAGCCTGATCGCTGTATTTATCGCATTTGCCATCAACTATGCGGCCTATTTTGCAGAAATCTACCGTGGCGGCATTGAGTCCATGCCGGTTGGACAGTATGAGGCTGCAAAGATCCTCGGATACAATAAAGTGCAGACGTTTTTCCGCATCATCCTTCCACAGGTGATCAAGAGGATCCTGCCATCCATTACCAATGAAGTTATTACACTGGTCAAGGATACTTCCCTTGCCTTTGTTGTGGCAGTAGCGGAGATGTTTACCATTGCCAAGCAGATCGCAAGTGCACAGACGACCATGATGCCCTTTGTGATCGCTGCCGTATTTTATTATGTATTCAATCTGATCGTGGCAGTTGTGATGCAGAAGGTTGAAAAGAGCATGAATTACTACCGTTAACCGGAATGGAGAGTATATAATATGAAATTATTTGAAATGAAACATATCAAAAAAAGCTTTGACGGACTGGAAGTCCTTAAAGATATCTCTCTTGATGTGGAAGAGGGAGAAGTGTTAAGTATCATCGGTCCTTCCGGTTCCGGCAAGTCCACCATCCTGCGCTGTGCCACAGGTCTTGAGACACCGGACAGCGGCGAGATCATCAAAACCGGAGATGTGGGACTGGTGTTCCAGCAGTTTAATCTGTTCCCGCATTTTTCCGTAATGAAAAATATCGTAGACGCACCCTTAAAAGTGCAGAAAAGAAAAAAAGACGAAGTCTATGCCCAGGCAAGAAGTCTTCTTAAAAAAATGGGTCTTGCAGATAAGGAAAATGCGTATCCTTTCCAGCTTTCAGGAGGACAGCAGCAACGAGTATCCATTGCCCGTGCCCTCTGCATGAATCCGAAGATCCTGTTTTTTGATGAACCGACATCTGCACTGGATCCGGAGCTCACCGGGGAGATCCTGAAGGTTATCAAGGATCTGGCACAGGAGCATATCACCATGGTGATCGTCACCCATGAGATGAATTTTGCAAGAGATATTTCCGACCGCATCATCTTTATGGACAAGGGTGTGATCGCGGTGGAGGGAACCCCACAGGAGGTATTTTCTTCCGATAATGGCAGAATGAAGGAATTTCTGGGAAAATTCCATCAGGGTATGGAGTAACAAACGGTTGCTTTTGAAGAGGCAATGTTATATAATTTCAAGAGGCGTGAATTAACCAGATCCGGGCAGATAACGGATCATTCGCCATTCCGGCCCGGATGTATGTAATCAGGAGGATAATAATGAATACAGACAGATATGTAAGCCCGCTGTCAGAGCGGTACGCAAGCAAAGAGATGCAGTACATTTTTTCCCCGGACATGAAATTCCGCACATGGAGAAAGCTGTGGATCGCACTTGCTGAGACGGAACGTGAGCTTGGCCTTAACATCACCCAGGAGCAGATTGATGAGATGAAAGCTCATGCGGATGATATCAACTATGATGTGGCTAAGGAGCGTGAGCGTCAGGTTCGCCATGATGTAATGTCTCACGTGTATGCGTTTGGTGTACAGTGCCCGAAGGCAAAAGGCATCATCCATCTGGGAGCAACCTCCTGTTATGTAGGAGATAACACCGACATTATCGTTATGACAGAGGCACTGAAACTTGTCCGCAAGAAACTTGTGAACGTGATCGCGGAGCTTTCCAAGTTTGCAGCACAGTATAAAGATCAGCCAACTCTGGCATTTACTCATTTCCAGCCGGCACAGCCCACAACCGTAGGTAAGAGGGCAACTCTCTGGACACAGGAATTCCTGATGGATCTTGAGGACCTTGAGTATGTATTAAGCACTATGAAACTTCTTGGTTCCAAGGGAACAACCGGTACACAGGCAAGCTTCCTGGAACTCTTTGACGGAGATCAGGAGACTATCGACAAGATCGATCCGATGATCGCCGAGAAGATGGGATTCAAGTCCTGCTATCCGGTTTCCGGACAGACTTATTCCAGAAAAGTGGACACCCGTGTGCTGAATATCCTTGCGGGAATCGCTGCAAGTGCACATAAGATGTCCAACGACATCCGTCTTCTTCAGCATCTGAAAGAAGTGGAGGAGCCATTTGAGAAATCCCAGATCGGATCTTCCGCCATGGCATATAAGAGAAACCCGATGAGAAGTGAGAGAATCGCTTCCCTGTCCAGATATGTGATGATCGATGCCCTGAATCCGGCTATCACATCTGCGACACAGTGGTTTGAGAGAACTCTGGATGACTCTGCAAACAAGCGTCTCAGCGTTCCGGAAGGATTCCTTGCAATTGACGGAATCCTGGATCTCTGCCTCAATGTTGTAGACGGACTAGTTGTTTATCCGAAGGTTATTGAGAAGAGACTGATGTCCGAGCTTCCGTTCATGGCGACTGAGAATATCATGATGGATGCAGTTAAGGCAGGTGGAGACCGTCAGGAGCTTCATGAGCGTATCCGTGAGCTTTCCATGGAAGCAGGCAAGAACGTGAAGGTAGAAGGCAAGGATAACAACCTTCTTGAACTGATCGCTGCGGATCCGGCATTTAACCTGACTCTTGAGGATCTTCAGAAATCCATGGATCCGTCCAGATATACAGGACGTGCAAAAGAGCAGACAGAGGCGTTTATTGCCAATGTGGTACAGCCGGTTCTGGACGCACATAAGGATTTGCTTGGCGTTAAGGTTGAGATCAACGTATAATTCCAAGATGTTATAAACATTAAGAAATGAACACAGACAGGAATGACGTGTCTCTGTGTATTACAGGCAGAGAACATGTCGTTCCGAATAATAGAGAAAGACACAAGGAGGAACTGTGTTATGGTAACTGCAGTAGTAGGAGCAAACTGGGGAGATGAAGGTAAAGGCAAGATCACAGATATGCTTGCTGAGAAAGCTGATATCATCGTAAGATTTCAGGGTGGAGCCAATGCGGGCCACACCATCGTAAATGATTATGGTAAATTCGCACTTCATACACTTCCGTCAGGTGTGTTTTACGGACATACGACCAGTGTCATCGGAAACGGTGTTGCACTGAACATTCCGGTATTCTTCAAGGAGTACAACGAAGTAGTAGGCCGTGGAGTACCGGCACCGAAGATCCTGATCTCCAACAGAGCACAGATGGTAATGTCTTACCACATTCTGTTCGATCAGTATGAAGAGGAGCGTCTTGGAGGCAAGGCTTTCGGTTCCACAAAATCCGGAATCGCTCCGTTCTATTCTGACAAATATGCAAAGATCGGCTTCCAGGTAAGTGAGCTCTTTGATGAGGAAGCACTGAAAGAGAAAGTTGTACGTATCTGTGAGACCAAAAACGTAACACTTGAGCATCTCTATCACAAACCGCTTCTGAAACCGGAAGATATCATGAACGAGCTGATGGAATACAAGAAAATGGTTGAGCCATACGTATGTGACGTATCTCTCTATCTCTGGAATGCACTGAAAGAGGGCAAACAGGTTCTTCTTGAGGGACAGCTCGGAACTCTGAAAGACCCGGATCACGGAATCTATCCGATGGTTACATCCTCTTCCACACTGGCTGCTTATGGTGCCATCGGTGCAGGCCTGCCTCCATATGAGATCAAGAAGGTCGTAACCGTATGCAAAGCTTACTCCAGTGCAGTTGGAGCAGGTGCATTCGTTTCTGAGATCTTCGGCGAGGAAGCAGATGAGCTGAGAAAACGTGGCGGTGACGGTGGTGAGTTCGGTGCTACTACAGGCCGTCCGAGACGTATGGGATGGTTCGACTGTGTTGCATCCAAATACGGATGCCGTCTCCAGGGAGCTACAGACGTTGCTTTTACAGTACTGGATGTTCTGGGATATCTGGATGAGATCCCGGTTTGCACAGGCTATGAGATCGACGGAGAGGTAACAACAGAATTCCCGACAACTGTGCAGCTTGAGAAAGCAAAACCGGTTATTGAGAAGCTTCCGGGATGGAAATGCGATATCCGTGGAATCAAGAAATACGAGGATCTTCCGGAGAACTGCAGAAAATATGTAGAGTTCGTAGAGAAACACATCGGATTCCCGATCACCATGATCTCAAACGGACCAGGAAGAAACGACATCATTTACAGATAATCATTTACTGTGACAGGATTACGACAGGCAGCGCCGGGGAAATTTCTCCGGCGCCCTTTTGTTAAGAGGCTGATGATAATATTGGCTATAACAACTGGTATATCATGTGAAAGGATTCCGAATGAAAAATTTTAAAAGAATTGCGGCACTGGCAGGCGTTGTTATTTTGCTTCTCGTGTTCTGCATTCCCATGGTGTTTGCATGGGGCAGCAGTGAGAACTCACAGGCTTTGTTCCGGGGCGCTTTTGCGGCAGCAGTACTGGTACCGATCGTGGCTTATGTTTTCTGGATGGCGTACCGGATCTGGGGACCTGAGAAACCAAAGGAGGATGAAAACCGTATGATCGAGAATGTTATTTTTGATGTGGGAAATGTGTTGATGGGATATGACTGGGAAGAGTATCTGAAGAGCTACAATTTTCCGGAAGAAAAATATGAAAAAATTGCGGATGCAACATTTCGAAACCCAATCTGGGAAGAACAGGACAGAGCACTCCACGAGGAGTCCTGGTATGTAGATAAATTTGTAGAAAGTGCACCGGAATATGAGAAGGATATCCGTGAAGTGGTACGACGGGATCCGGAATGCATGCATCTTTATGACTATGCGGAAACCTGGGTGAAATATCTCAAAAACCAGGGATATCATCTCTATGTTCTTTCTAATTACGGAACTTATATGCTGGAGAGAACCAAAAAAGATATGCCGTTCCTGAAATATATGGACGGAGTGGTATTTTCCTGCGACGTACAGCAGATCAAGCCGGAAGTGGATATTTATGAGACACTTCTGAAACGCTATGATCTGAAACCGGAGAAGTCGGTATTTATGGACGACCGGGCCATCAACTGTGAAGGGGCTAGAAAAGCAGGGATCCGTACCATTCAGTTCGAAAACCTGAAACAGGCGGCAAAAGAGCTTGAGGAACTTGGTGTGAAGTAATTTGTGATGATGCAGTATGAGTTGCTGTAAAAAGAGAAACGCAGAGAACCTGCACCATCGCGAAGCCCTCTGCGTCTAAAGGGGAGGATATGATAAGTATCTCCCGGAACGGAATCGGTTATACAGATAATATATAAAATTCTCCGTTTTTTTATGACAGCAGGATATTGCTTATCATGAAAAATTTATCCTGAAATTTTTTATTGCGGAACTTCTCTTTAACGAAAGGCAGATACATTTATCTGCCCGGATGGAGGTTCCGTATTTTTGACTACATTATTACGTTATTCTTTGTTCTTCTTCCGGTATTCACCGGGAGTCATTCCATAAGTTTTCTTAAAAGTACGCATAAAATGTTCCGGACTTTCGTAACCTACAAGTTCGCAGATGGCATGATTGCTGAGAGAAGTTTCCCTGAGGGCACGGCATGCCTGGTTCAACTTGATATCCCGGATGATCTTTCTCCTGAAGGTAAAGTGTTTTGTAAAAAATCTCATCTTCATTGTAGGCATAAATGTATTTCTGAAATTCTTCTCTGGTAAGTTTCATAACAGTCCCCTTTTCGTGCGGATCTTTCATAAGAGATAAGGAAAGTATATCATAATCATCGAAAAAAACGTCAGTGTTTTACAAAAAAAATCACAATTGGAAGAAAAAGGGAAAAAGTGTACAGTAATGCCAGAAAGAAATTTGGAGGTAAAAGAGATGAACGAAGTTGAAAAGAAAGTAAAGATCGGCCTGTGGCGTCAGAGAATCGGTTATGGATCTTCCGATTTTGCCTGCAACCTGATCTGGCAGATGATCTCCCTGTATCTGCTGTATTTTTACACAAATGTCATGCATCTGAATGCCGGTGCAGTCAGTGTAATGTTCCTGGTAACAAAAGTAATTGACGGAATTTCCGACCTGATCGTAGGATTCCTCATTGACAAGACAAACACAAAATGGGGTAAATCAAGACCATGGATTCTGTTTGGTGCGGTTCCATTTGGTGTGGCTGCAGTCCTTGCATTCTCTGTACCGGATATCGGACAGACAGGTATGCTGATCTACGCATACATTACTTACATTCTGCTTTCCACTGCATACACCGTTGTAAATATCCCGATGGCATCCATTCTCCCGGCACTGAGCGAAGACCCGCATGAGAGAACCGTCCTTGCATCCTGCAGAACTTTCTTTTCATCCATCGGTTCCACTGTAGTCAGCGCTTTTGCCCTGACACTGGTAGACAAATTCGGAAACGGCAACGAGGCACTTGGATTCCGTATCGTTATGATGATCTTCGGTGTAGTCGGATGCCTTGTATTCTTCTTCTGCTTCTTTAACACAAAAGAGCGTGTAACCATCAAACAGGAAAAAGTCAGCCTTAAAGCAAACATTTCCTGTCTGCTCCACAACAAACCGTGGAAACTTTTTGCACTGAATATCGTCTGGTTCTTTGGTGGATTTGTGATCCAGGCAAGTGCGGTTATTTATTACTTTACTTATGTTGTACAGAACACGACACTGGTACAGATCGTTGCGACCATCACAACACTGGTACCAATCGTAGCAAATCTTTGTGCACCGTTCCTTGTAAAACTCACATCAAAACGAAATCTGATGGTTGGAGGAAGTTTTGTACATATGGGTGGTCTTCTGATCATCTTCTTTGGCGGCACAAATGTTCCGGTTCTTCTGGCTGGTGCGGTGATCGCGGCAGCAGGATACGGACTGAAGGGAAGTATGCATTTTGCAATGCAGCCGGACCCTGTTGATTATGGTGAGTGGAAATCCGGTGTAAATACAGCCGGAACTCTTTCCGCAGTAAATGGTTTCATTGGAAAAGTGGGAATGGCTATCGCCAGCAGTATCGGTGCGGCACTTCTTCAGTTTGGTGGATTTGACGCAAACCTTGCAACACAGACAGCAACGGCTCAGACTTATATCACAGCAATGTACATCTGGGTGCCGATCATCACAAATATCGCAACAATTATCACAATGATGTTCTATGATCTGGATAAGATCTATCCGCAGATCGTCAAAGAACTGGATGAAAGGAGAGCAAACGCATAATGCCAGAGGTAAGCAGTGACCTTGAGATGGTCCGTGTGACCAATGAGGATTTTGTAAAAAAAGCAGAAGCATGCACACCAAAGTTACGGGAAACGGTAGTTCGTCCGGTTTCTATCGTAGATATCGTAAAAACAGAAGATGTTTATCCGGAAGTTCATAAAAAAGATGAGATCGGAAATCTTTCCAGCTATCACCTGGCAAAAGGAGATAAGATCTGTCTGGATTTAGAAGATCATCAGGTGGGATATGTGACCCTGAAACTGAACTCCGTAGGAAGCCCTCAGGATGCACCGGCATTTTTCAGACTGAAATTCGGTGAGATTGCCAAGGAGATGACAGAGGACTCCGCAGATTATGATGGGTGGATCAGCCGTGGATGGATCCAGGAAGAGTTTATCCATGTCGATGTCCTTCCGGCAGAGCTGAAGCTTCCAAGAAGATATGCATTCCGCTATATGGAGATCGAGGTGATAGATACATCACTGAAATGGCAGATGGTAGTGGAAGATGTATCCTGTGTCAGTGTTTCCGCTGTCAGTATGGAAGATGTAAAGCCGGTGGAAAGTGAGGATGAAATGATCCGAAAACTGGACCGTGTCAGCCTCCGTACCCTGCAAAACTGTATGCAGTCCGTATTCGAGGACGGACCAAAGAGAGACCGTCGTCTGTGGCTTGGCGACTTAAGGCTCCAGGCACTTGCGAACTATGAGACCTTCCACAACATGGATCTGGTAAAAAGATGTCTGTATCTGTTCGCTGGACAGACAAAGGATAATGGCCAGGTCAGCGCCTGCCTTTTCACAGAACCGAAATTTATCGTGGATGATACCTTCCTTCTGGATTATTCCATGTTCTTTGGAGCAACCCTCTGTGACTACTACGAAGCGTCCGGTGACAGGGAAACTTTAAAAGATTTAAGTGCCTGTGCATATCGTCAGATGGAAATTGCGAAAGAGCAGTTTGATGAAAAGGAACTTATGAAAAAAGGAGATGGTTTCTGGGGCTTTATCGACTGGACGGAATGGTCTGAACAAGCAGAGCGCAATGCAGGGTGTTTATATATACTGTGCAAAGAAGGTACAGAAGATCGCAGAAATCCTCGGAGACGCTGAAAAAGCCGAAGAGATGAAAAAAGAAGCTGCGGCGAAAACAGCAGCTGCGAAAAAATATCTTTTTGATAAAGAGAGCGGCCTTTTCATAAGCGGAGAGGAAAAACAGATCAATTATGCAAGTCAGGTATGGCTGATCCTGGCAGGCGCGGTAGACAGCGCAGAGGGAGCAGAAATCCTGGACCGTCTGGTGGAGTTAAAACCGGAAAAAGGAATGGTTTCTCCGTACATGAACCATCATTTTGTGGAAGCACTTCTGATGTGCGGAAAAAGAGACCAGGCAATGGAATATATGAAATATTACTGGGGCGGAATGTTAAGCCACGGTGCAGATACATTCTGGGAACTTTACAATCCGGAAAATCCGGCGGAATCTCCTTATGGAAGCAGCATTGTCAACAGCTACTGCCATGCATGGAGCTGCACCCCGACGTATCTTCTCAGGAAGTACTTTAACTAAATCAAGTAAGTCCCCTGCGAGGGGGACTTGCTTGTATCAGGAGGAGCGTAGCTCCTTCTGATAAACTGCGTAGCAGTTATTTGGTGTAGAGCTACGTAGCGAATGCGGATGCTTTTATCCGCTTGCTCAAAATATCCGCTTGAATTTAACTGGAAAAGGAGAGTCTGATTATGGTAAAATTAACAGTAAACATCGTATCCATGCAGGATGCAGATAAATTCAATAAACTTTGCAGCAAATTTGACTGCGACATGGATCTGCAGAGCGGTAAATATTATGTAGATGCAAAATCGATCATGGGAATCTTCAGCCTTGATCTTTCCAAGCCGCTAGTCCTGAATGCAGGTACAGATGACGAACAGAAAATAAAAGAAACATTTGCAGATTTTATCAGAGAGGAATAATCATGACACGTATTTTGAAAGAGAGAAAATTTTCCGGCACTACAGATCCCAAAGTGCAGCCATGGGAATTGGAACATCGTAAAGTGGCCCGCCGTGCAGCGGCAGAGGGAATCGTTTTACTAAAAAATGAAGATCATATCCTTCCGCTGAAAGCAGGAAGTAAAGTGGCACTTTATGGTGCCGGTGCAGGCAGGACCATCAAGGGAGGAACCGGCTCCGGAGATGTCAATGAGCGTGAACGCGTATCTGTTTTTCAGGGAATGAAAAATGCCGGATTCCAGGTGACAACAGAAGCGTGGATCGAAAGCTACGACCAGATCTATGAAAATGCACGTCAGGAGTGGAAGAGAAGTATCCTTTCAAAAACAGGAGAAGGTGCAGATACCATGGATTTCTTTACGGTATACAGCACCACTCCCTTTAAGATGCCGGCAGGAGATCCGATCCAGAAACCAGCCGAAGGAGAAGATACAGAAAACGCGATCTATGTTCTGAGCCGGATCGCAGGAGAAGGATCAGACCGTACTGCTGACAAAGGCGATTATGATCTCAGTGAAGAAGAGCATCAGATGCTGGCAGATATCTGTGCTTATTATAAGAATGTGGTTGTTGTGATCAATGCAGGTGCACAGGTGGATCTTTCCTTTATGGATGAGTTCCGCAATATCAGAGCCCTTCTGGTGATCGTACAGCCTGGAATGGAAGGCGGAAATGCCTTTGCGGATATCCTGTCCGGTAAGGTGAACCCATCCGGTAAACTGGCAGATACCTGGGCTTATAAATATGAGGATTATCCCAGCTCCGAGAAGTTTTCACATAATAACGGAAATGTGGAAACAGAGCTTTATGATGAGGGAATTTATGTGGGATACCGCTATTTTGATACTTTTGAAGTTCCGGTGCGCTATGGATTCGGTTACGGTCTTTCCTATACAGACTTTGAGATCACCGGATGTGCTCTGAAAGCGGTATCAGCAGAAAAGATCCGTGTTACGGCAACGGTCAGAAATACGGGAAATGTTTCCGGTAAAGAAGTCGTACAGGTTTACGCATCCCTGCCGGGCGGCATCCTCGAAAAAGAAGCACACCGTCTTGCAGCCTATGCAAAGACAAACGAGCTGAAACCGGGAGAAGCACAGGAAGTTACCATGGAAGTAAAGATGGATGGGCTGACTTCTTATGATGAGAAGAGAGCTGCATGGATCCTTGAGAGTGGTTTTTATGGCATATGGGTCGGAAACAGTCTTGCATCAGCAAAACTCTGCGGAGGCATAAAACTGGATCAGGAAGTGATCCGAAGACAGGTCAGAAATCTTTTCCCGCTGAAACAGGAACTGGAAGAAATTTCTCAGGAAGCATCCAAAACAGCAAAACGTGCGGCGGCAGCAGCGCAGCAGGCGAAAGAGGAGGAACTGACTGTTCTTAACATTCGTGGAGCAGACATTGCTACCGAGACTGTGGAATATAAGAAGAATGCAGACCTCTATGAAAAAGAAGCAATGGATTTTGTAAATACCTTGTCAGAAGAAGATCTGATCGATCTGGCAGCAGGAGATCCGGGCAAAGCACAGGGTGGCAATCTTGGCGCAGCAGGAATTTCCGTTCCAGGTTCTGCAGGTGAAACCCATCGCTGTGCAGTAGACAAAGGTCTTGCAAGCATCGTTCTGGCAGACGGACCGGCAGGACTTCGCCTGATGAAGTATTATCATGTAAATGACGGAAGCATTGTTTCCATGCCATTTGAGTTCAGTCTGGAAGGTGGATTGTTCTATGACGATTCCAGAGAACTTCCGGGAGAAAGATATTATCAGTACTGTACTGCGATCCCGGTAGGAACACTGCTTGCGCAGACCTGGAACCGGGAGCTGATCCGTGAAGTGGGAGCCATGATCGGAATAGAGATGGAACATTTCGGAGTAACACTCTGGTTGGCACCGGGAATGAATATCCACAGAAATCCTCTCTGCGGAAGAAACTTCGAATACTATTCCGAAGACCCGTATGTATCCGGAACCATTGCGGCAGCTATGACAGAAGGTGTTCAGTCCAATTATGGATGTGGAACGACCATCAAACATTTTGCCTGCAACAATCAGGAAGACAATCGTATGGGATCAGACAGTGTTGTGTCTGAGCGTGCACTTCGCGAAGTTTATCTCAAAGGATTTGAAATTGCGGTAAAAGAAGCACAGCCAATGTCCATCATGACCAGTTACAATCTGATCAACGGTATTCATGCGGCAAACAATTATGATCTCTGTACAGAGTCCGCCAGAAACGAATGGGGATTTAAAGGAGCGATCATGACAGACTGGACGACTACAGAACAGGGAGACAGCTGTACAGCATCCGGCTGCATGAGAGCGGGAAATGACCTGGTAATGCCGGGATGTTTCGGAGATCATGACAATCTCAGAAAAGGACTGAAAGAGGGAACACTTAAGATCGAGGACCTGCGCGCATGCATTGCACGTCTGGTAAGTGTGATCTGGAAGTCCAATCAGTACCTTCAGTAAAATAAACAGGATATGATATAAGACACATAGGAAAAGGACAGTGAATGGGAAAAGTTGCTGTCCTTTTTCGTGATTTTCCAAAAAAATATTCTGCACAGTACAGTGACGGCTGCAGGTGAGAAAGTATCTTTTTTATGTGGATTTTTGTGGATATGAGATAGATGTATTTGCTTTCTTCACCAAAAGATGATATAATAAACAAAAATTGCGAAGCGGAATGAAACGGCCGCTTTATTCATCTAAAATTTTGGAAAAGAGGATCAGACAATGAGCGATATGACAATTCTTGAGCAGTGGCGTTCCGTTGCTTATAATCAGAATGCAGATAAGAATAAGCTTCAGCGCTTCTGGGCAACTTATTTTAACATTGAGAAGAACATTTACGAGCAGCTTCTGGAGAACCCGGATGAGGTTGTTTCCGGAACTGTTAAAGAGCTTGCTGAGAAATACGGTCAGGATGTTATGACTATGGTTGGTTTCCTTGACGGAATCAACGACAGCCTGAAGGTTCCGAACCCGATCGAGACTATGGATGAGAACACCAAGGTTAACCTTGCATTTGATAAAGAAGCTCTCTATAAGAACATGGTAGACGCCAAGGCTGACTGGCTTTACAACCTTCCTCAGTGGGACAAGATTTTCACAGAAGAGAAGAAGAAAGCTCTCTACATGGAGCAGAAGAAATCCGGCACAGTTGTGAAACCACACAAAGTCGGAAGAAACGATCCGTGCCCATGCGGAAGCGGCAAGAAATACAAATACTGCTGCGGAAGATAATGAGTGTAAAGAAGAATCTGGATTACATTATCGTGTTAGGTGCCCACGTGGACGGAACACGGATGACACTTGCCCTTCTGGAACGAGCCAGAAGGGCTCTTCTTTATCTTAAGGAGAATCCTGGCACAAGGGCAGTTCTCTCCGGTGGAAAAGGTGACGGAGAAAACATTTCCGAGGCAGAGGCCATGTACCGTTATCTCATCGGACATGGGATAGAGGGGAACAGATTGATCCTGGAAGAAGAGTCCACCAGCACGAAGGAGAATCTGGAATTCAGCCGCAGGAAGATCGGAACCACAGATTGTTCCATAGGCGTGGTGACCAACAATTTTCATGTATGGAGAGGAGCAGCTATTGCAAGGAAATGCGGCTTCCGGGAAGTTGTTATGGTACCTTCCAGATATCGAAGCTGGCGTCTTCTGGTCTACATTCCAAGAGAAATTCTGGCAATCATCAAGGATAAAATGATGGGAAATCTGTGAAAATTTTTTTTAAACATGCGTTGACAAATAAAAATGCTGCGCTTATAATGAACCACAGAAAAAGAAATAAAAACACGTTGACGAGACGAGTAAACTGTGAAATGTTACAGAGAGAGATGTGAAGTGCTGGAAACATCTTATCGGGAAACAGTTGAAAACTACCTCCGAGTGGCCCCAATCCGGTCCGGTGATTCCGTTATCATCATAATTGAGAGGCTTTGTATTTGACAGGTATCTGTTTATATGGAGCAAGCAGGGTGGAACCGCGAGAATGAATAAACTCGTCCCTTACAGTGCGTGATGTACTGTAAGGGATTTTTTTATTCCGGAGAAAATTACTCCACAGTATTTTCCGGGAAAAGATCTCCGGTACAGGAAAATGCACTGTGTATCATAGAAACTCGTTGAAAACGAAAGGAGAAACAATCATGATTATTACATTAAAAGACGGCTCAAAAAAAGAATACTCAGAAGCAAGATCAGTGATCGATATCGCATATGACATCAGCGAAGGCCTTGCACGTGCTGCATGTGCAGGAGAAGTAAACGGAGAGGTTGTAGATCTTCGTACAGTCCTTGAGGATGACTGTGAGCTTAACATCCTTACAGCAAGAGATGAGAAGGGCCTTGCAGTTCTCCGTCATACAGCATCTCATGTAATGGCACAGGCTGTACAGAATCTGTATCCGGAGGCAAAGGTTGCCATCGGACCATCCATTGATACAGGATTCTACTATGATTTCGACCACGAGCCATTTTCCCGTGAGGATCTTGATGCCATCGAAAAAGAGATGAAGAAGATCATCAAAAAAGGCGCAAAGATTGAGCGTTTCACAAAATCCCGTGAGGATGCCATCGCATACTTCAAAGAGAAAAATGAGCCATATAAGGTAGAGCTGATCGAGGATCTTCCGGAGGGAGAGGAGATTTCCTTCTATTCCCAGGGAGACTGGACAGACCTCTGTGCAGGACCACACCTGATGAGCGTAAAAGGAGTCAAAGCATTCAAGCTTCTTTCTTCTTCCAGCGCATACTGGAGAGGAAGCGAGAAAAACGCAATGCTCACACGTATCTACGGAACTGCATATGCAACAAAGGATGAGCTGAAAGAGCATCTGGAGCAGATGGAAGAGGCTAAGAGACGCGATCATAACAAACTTGGCCGTGAGATGAAGATCTTCACAACAGTAGACGTAATCGGACAGGGACTTCCGCTTATCATGCCAAACGGTGTGATCATGATGCAGGAGCTTCAGCGCTGGATCGAGGATGAGGAGACAAAACGTGGCTATGTAAGAACAAAAACTCCTCTGATGGCAAAGAGTGATCTCTACAAGATCTCCGGACACTGGGATCATTACAAAGACGGCATGTTCGTACTTGGGGACGAGGAAAAGGACAAAGAGGTTTACGCACTTCGTCCGATGACATGCCCGTTCCAGTACTATGTATACAAAGCAGAGCAGCACAGCTACCGTGATCTGCCGATCCGTCTGGGCGAGACATCCACACTGTTCCGTAACGAGGATTCCGGTGAGATGCATGGCCTGACACGAGTTCGTCAGTTTACGATTTCCGAGGGACATCTGATCGTAAGACCGGACCAGATGGTAAAAGAGTTCAAAGACTGTATCGCACTTGCACAGTACTGCCTGCAGGTACTTGGTGTTGAGGAAGATGTAACCTATCACCTTTCCAAATGGGACCCGACAAACAAAGAGAAATATATCGGTGAGCCGGAAGTATGGGAGGAGACAGAGGGTCATATCCGCCAGATGCTGAACGAGCTGAACATTCCGTTCACAGAGGATGTAGGAGAGGCTGCTTTCTACGGACCGAAGGTTGATATCAATGCCAAGAACGTATACGGAAAAGAAGACACCATGATCACAATCCAGTGGGATGCACTTCTTGCAGAACAGTTTGATATGTACTATATTGATGAGAACGGCGACAAACAGCGTCCGTACATCATCCACCGTACATCTATGGGATGCTATGAGAGAACTCTTGCATGGCTCATTGAGAAGTATGCAGGAATGTTCCCGACATGGCTCTGCCCGGAGCAGGTTCGTGTGATCCCGATCTCCGAGAAGTTCAACGATTATGCGCAGAAGGTAGAGGCCCAGATGAAAGAGGCAGGCATCCGCTGCTCCGTAGACGGACGTTCTGAGAAGATGGGATACAAGATCCGTGAGGCACGTCTTGAGAGAGTACCATACATGCTTATCGTTGGTGCAAAAGAGGAAGAAGAGGGCAAGGTTTCCGTAAGAAGCCGTTACCTTGGTGATGAAGGAATGAAAGATCTTGGCGAGTTCATCAGCTTCATCAAAGAAGAGATCAAGAACAAGACTATCCGTAAGATCGAAGTTCAGGAAGAAAAGAAATAAGAAGATATAAAATAACATAACCAAACTCCCGCTGACAGAGACAGCTGTTTATAGCTGCCTGTTGGTGGGAGTTTTTTTGCAGGGAATACCTCCGTAAAGTCAGGAGTTATTAATGAAGATGAAGAATATCTTCTTTCAAAATCTGGAGCTGAAGCATTTCGCCCATATTGCGCTGCCGGTTGGTTTCAAACAGGGTATCTGCCCGTAATTCGATACCATCGCAGTCTATGGTGTAGGAAATGGTAGTTCCACGCAGCATCACACCGGTGATCTTTCCCTGGAAATGCACGGCATCATTCAACGTTTCCGGAGAAATCAGGACGGCTTCCGGGCGGATTGCGACAAAGTCACAGTCTGAGGAAAGACCGCACAGTTTTTCCAGGTGAGCTTCATTTACCGGCTCCAGCCATACGGACTGCCAGATGCCGCTGGACTGCGTGTACCAGATAAACTCGCCGGATGATTTCCAGAACTGTTTGCCTCTGGGAACGGTTTCATCATGCAGGTAATCGGTAACTGCCACGGTGAGTGTTTCTTCACCTCCGGAAAGAAAATCTGTGATATCAAAGGTGAAGGAGGACTGACCGCCTTCATGAAAGCCGACACAATGATCGTTGATAAATACGCTGCATTTGTAGTCAACAGCTCCGAAGTGAAGAAGAATTCTCTGACCGATCCACTCTGCCGGGATAAAAAAATTTCGCTGATAGGTGATTCTGTCAGAAGTAAGTTCTTTCTGAAACCCGCTGAGTCTGCTCTGGGGCGGGAAGGGAACCTGGATTTTTACGGGAGTTTTGTCGGTTCCGTCCTGAAAATTCCAGGTACCATTTAAAGGCATCCATTTCTCCCGGATGAAATCAGGGCGCGGATATTCATTTCTCATAGAGTTAAATCCTTTCTTTGAGTAAAATCAATATTGAAATATCCGTAATGGGTATTGCCCGGGATATAAAAAGAATGTTGTCAGGTTACGCTGGCTGCCATATAATAGGGTTAATAAATTTATTACATAATTACTGGAAGTAGAGGAAAAAACGAAGCTTCAAAAAGTTTTTTCTCTTTTTTATACTCATAATTGTAGTCATAAAATTCGAAAAAATCAATGGTTTTAATGCAAAATGACGCAAATCTGCGATTGTAACAAGAATGTATAATGCAATTTGTATATATTTTTGAAAAAATGATATTTATTACATAAATAATGAAATAAATAAGAAAAGAAGCAGATATTCATTACATGAATCTTGAAACGGAGGAAAAAGAATGGCGGAAGAAAGAATCAGTCAGGGAATTACAACAGAAAAGGAACTGGAACTGAACCTGTCAACAGAGAGTCACAAACCATGGATCACAGCAATCGGAAAGGCGCTGTCTTCAGCGGTGCGGATTGATATTTTGAATCTGATAAAGGTGCATCCGCTGTCGCTGCAGGAAATTTCCAGAAGACTGGGAATCCCGTTATCTTCAACAGCGCTGCATATCAGCTGTCTGGAGGATGCTCATCTGGTATCTACAGAAAGCCAGCCGGGAATTCATGGCTCCATGAGAGTCTGCATGTGCGATTTTATTTCGTTTCATCTGGAAGCGTATGATACGGATATCAGCGCGGCGGAAAATACGCTGGTATACCAGATGCCCCTTGGAAATTATACAGATTTTCAGGTGGAACCTTCCTGTGGCCTGGCGGGAATGAACGGGGTAATTGATACTTTTGATGATCCAAGGTCTTTTTATTCGACGGACAGGCAGCAGGCGCAGCTGATCTGGTTCAGCCGGGGATATATAGAATATCGTTTTCCCAACAAAATAAATCCCCTCTGGAACATCCAGGAGATGAACTTTTCCATGGAACTCTGTTCGGAAGCACCTGGATATAATGCCCAGTGGCCGTCGGATATTACTTTTTCAGTTAATGGAACAGAGATTGGGACTTATACATGTCCGGGAGATCTGGGAGCAAGAAGAGGAAGACTGACACCAAATGTATGGCCCATAGGTCTGACGCAGTATGGATTTATGACAGGAGTTTCTCTGCGAAAAGATGGATGTTACATCAATGAGATTAAGGTGAACGATGAGAATATACTGGAAACCGTGCGCCTGTCAGGAAAACCGTATATTTCTCTGAGGATCGGAGTGCGCCCGGATGCCATAAATCAGGGTGGAATCAATCTCTTCGGAGAAAAATACGGAGATTTCCCACAGGGAATTAATATGCGGATCGTGTATTAACAGGGATGGATTATTTAAAATATTTCTCTCTTACAATCTCAACCGGCATATCCAGTCCGGTCCAGATGTGGAATGCTTTTACGCCCTGGTGAAGCAGCATGTACATTCCGTTAAAGGTTGGACATCCGGCTTCCCGGGCTTCTCTAAGAAGTCTTGTTTCTCTTGGTTCATACACAACATCGGCTACCGTAAGTTCCGGATGGAACAGAGTTTTGTCCGGGATGACTGTGCCGGTCACATCCGGAACCATTCCCACAGAGGTAGCGTTGATCAGAAGAGTGCTTTCTTCCAGTGCGTCTTTCAGAGCGGCGTGATCATCCATCTCATGAAGGATCATCTGACATTCTGTCATATGAGACATTTTTTCTGCCATGGCAGCGGCACGTTCCCAGTAACGGCTGGTAGGACGTGCAAAAACATGGATCTTTTTTGCACCTTCCAGGGCGGACTGTCCGCAGATTGCCATTCCGGCACCGCCCACACCCATAACGGTGATGGTGCGTCCCTTCACATCACAGCCTGCATCTCTGGCAGACTGGGTAAATCCATAACCATCGGTATTAAATCCCTTTAATTTTCCATTATCATTGCGGACGGTATTTACCGCTCCAATCAGCTGTGCGGTAGGAGAAAGTTCGTCCAGGAGCTCCACGATCTTATTCTTGTTTGGCATGGTCAGGTTAAAGCCCTTGATCCCGCAGGCTTTCAGTCCTTCCACTGCCTGGGGAAGGGTCTCCTCTGTCACATCAAAACAGAGATACACATAATCAAGCCCGAGGTAACGAAATGCTTCATTGTGCATTAAAGGTGATACGCTGTGTGCCACTGGGCTTCCCAGAAGGCCGGTAAGCCCGGTATGTCCGGTAATATTGATCATTGTTCGATTCCCTCCTGTATCTCATAAAATAGAATTTTTTTACGAAATATATAATAAAAAATATTTTAACACTATAAAGTGCGAAAATCAATAAATACACATATTGTACGGAAATTTATACATTTTTGTCGCTGATCCATAGAAAAAATCTATAAATGTCGATGCAGACAGAAATGCCCCGATAAGTTTGAAGAATCGACATCCAACTTTGACAAAATATGCACAGAGCCTGCCCTATAATAAATGTACTTACCAAAGTTGAGAATCAATGGCAGATAAAACAGCAGTGGGGGAGTCTTATGTATCAGAATATATACATAGATATCGTTTTTATGACGAATTTCCTTATGGATTATATGCTTTTAAGACTTGTGGGAAAATTTCTGCATCTTGACGGGAAACGCTTAAGATGCGTGTTATCCGCTGCCTTTGGATCTTTTGTATCCTGCCTGCTTCTTTGTGTACCTTTTAAGATTATTTTTCCTGCTGCTGTACTGATCCATGGCGGCTGCGCTTTTTTTATGGCATCCTTTGCTTTTCGCCTGAAAAAAGGAGGCCTTCTTGCGAAAACCATTCTGGCTTTGTATTTCACAGCTTTTGTGGTAGGCGGGATCTATCAGGCACTGGAAACGGAAAGGACCATGACGGTGAAAACATTTCTGCTTTTTGTGGCAGGGATTTACGGTGCATTTTATACACTGGGGTGTGCAGCCGAGACCTTCCGATTTGGCAGAAGGAATATTTATCCGGTCACGCTTAAATATCAGGGGAAGATACAGCAGACATATGGATTTTTTGATACGGGAAACTTCCTTATGGATCCCGTGAAAAAACAGCCGGTATCTGTTATAAAACAGGAACTTCTGGGAAGCCTGGTATCGGAAGAACTGGTAAAAAAACTGATGGATATCAGAGATAAGCCAGAGGGACTGGAAAATACGGAGCTTGTCAGTCTGCAGCCACATTTTCTGAGTTGTCGTACCGCAGATGGAAAAAAAGGATTGCTGCTGGCAGTGGTTCTTGACGAATTTCTGATCCAAACTCCCGGAAGGGTGGTACATGTGGGAAAACCAGTGCTTGCCATAACATCCGAGCCCTCAGCTTTGGGAGAAGAGTACGGGATACTTTTGAATTCCAGACTATTAAATTAAGAAGGGGGCTTATATTATGAACAGAGCAGCTGTAAGATCTTATCCATTTCAGGTGATCCAGAGGTTTATGATCAATCGACCGGGAGATGTTTTTTATATTGGGGGAAATGACATCCTTCCGGCACCGCTGCCGGCGGAGCGTGAAGCTGAAGTGATAGCAATGCTTGGGACAGAAAAGGAAAAAGAGGCAAAGGCCGTTCTGATCGAGCATAATCTCCGGCTTGTGGTTTATATTGCAAAAAAATTTGACAACACAGGAGTTAGTGTGGAAGATCTGATCTCTATCGGAACCATAGGACTTATAAAGGCTATCAATACATTTAATCCGGTAAAAAATATCAAACTTGCTACCTATGCATCCAGATGTATTGAAAATGAGATTTTGATGTACCTCCGGAGAAACAGCAAGACCAAGATGGAAGTTTCCATCGACGAGCCGTTGAATGTGGACTGGGATGGAAATGAGTTACTGCTTTCTGATATCCTGGGAACGGACGATGATGTGATCTCCAGACGTCTGGAAGATGAGGTGGAGATCGCGCTTCTGGGAAAAGCCATCAGTAAACTGACGAAGCGGGAGCAGATGATCATCCGTCTGCGTTTTGGAATCGGAAACCGGGAAGGAATGGAGAAAACACAGAAGGAGGTGGCAGATCTCCTGGGAATTTCACAGTCTTATATTTCACGCCTGGAAAAACGCATCATGAAGCGGCTGCGGAAAGAAATCGTGAAATATGAATAAATTAAAATAAAAAGTTTAAATATTTTAAAAAGCGTTATTGAAGGATAGCGCTTTTTTTGATACCATTTTTATAAACGGGGGATTCTTTGCAGGGGATATCAGAGGAACAGAAGAAAAGTCAGGAGGTGCGTGGCGGGATGATCGATATTGAACACGCAAAGCAGGAATTTGAAAATTATCTGGATGAATACGACCGGCAGGATGAGCAGATCTATCTGAAGATCGAGCATACTTACGGTGTGGTGAAATACGCAGGGGAGATCGCCAGGAGGATGGAGTGTTCCAGGGAAGATGTGGAACTTGCAGAGCTGATCGGGCTGCTTCACGATATCGGACGTTTTGAACAGATCCGAAGATTTCACAGTTTTGAGCCGGGAACCATGGATCATGCAGTATTCGGGGCGGAACTTCTCTTCGGGGAGGAAAAGATGATCCGGCGTTTTGTCCGTGAGGATCTGTTTGATGATCTGATCAATGCGGCGATCCGTAAGCACAGTGATTTTAAACTGGAAGGAATCCATGATGCCAGAACGTTGTTTCATGCAAAACTGATCCGGGATGCAGATAAACTGGATAACTGCCGGGTGAAACTGGTGGCATCCATTGAAGCCATGCTGGGAGTTTCCGAGGAAACAGCCGGAGAAGGCCTGATCTCGCCGGCAGTGTGGGAATCCTGTCTCAGAAGGGAGTCAGTATTATCTGCAGACAGACAGGTGCCGGTGGACTACTGGGTATCTTATCTTGCCCAGTACTATGATATTAATTTCCCGGAGACCTGTGAGATCATTGAAGAGGAGGATTATATTACCAGGATCGCCAGCCGGCTGACTTACAAAGAGCAAGACACCAGAGACAAGATCCGTATTCTCACGGAAGATCTGAACCGGTATCTGGAAATGCCGGCGGTGTCTGTGAAAGAGTAGAGACATAGTGGGGCAAAAAAGAATCAGGGAAAAGCAGAAACAGACGTTGACTTAAAGACTAAAATTAACTATAATACAGCTAAAATTAGCTTTATAAAATAAAGCGCAGAAGCGTTGACAGGTTTTGGGGAAGTCATAAAGTCAGATCGTAAAGATCCGCTTAATAATATAAAAAAGGAGAAGGCACATGTCAGTTACGTTTAATGAAGAGAAAAAGATCTTCCGTCTTGATACGGAAAAAAGCACCTATGTGATGGGGGTAAGCCCGGAAGGTTTTCTGGGACATATTTATTACGGGGACAGACTTTTTATGGAGGCAGACAATTATCTTCTTCGAATGGAAGAGCCGCCGTATACACCATCGGTAAACAAAAGAGAGAAATCAGCATTCCTTGATTTCTTTCCCATGGAGTATCCAACCGGAGGAATCGGAGATTACCGGGAAAGCTGCCTGAATATCCGAAATGCAGCCGGAAATATGGGATGTGAGCTGCATTACACAGGACATGAGATCTATAAAGGCAAAAAAGGACTGAAAGGGCTTCCGGCATCTTTTGCCACAGAGGATGAGGCAGAAACACTGGAGATTACCCTGAAAGATGCAGATCTGGATCTCGAGGTGGTCCTTTCCTATACTGCCTTTGAGAAAGAAAATGTAATTACGCGAAGCGTCCGTGTACAGAATCAGGGAAAAGAAGATCTCCGCATCGAGAAGATCTTAAGTGCCTGCCTGGATATGGACAATGAGAATTTTTCCATGCTGTCTCTTCACGGAACCTGGGCAAGAGAGCGTCACATCCAGACAGGAGAGCTCCATTACGGAAAACAGGTGATCTCTTCCGCGAGAGGAGAGTCCAGCCACCAGGAACATCCGTTTATTGCCCTTGTGACAAACGGAACCGAGCAGGAAAACGGTAAAGTTTACGCCATGCATTTCGTGTATTCCGGAAACTTTATGGCGGAGACAGAGCTGTGCCAGTTTGATAACCTCCGTATGACTATGGGAATCAATCCGGAGGAATTTTCCTGGCTCCTTACACCGGGAGAGGAATTCCAGGCACCGGAGGTGGTTATAGTTTACTCCGGAAACGGTCTTGGAGCGATGACAAGAAGTTATCATGACTTTTACCGGAACCATCTCATCCGCAGCAAATTTAAATATGAGAAACGTCCGATCCTGATCAACAACTGGGAGGCTACATATTTTGATTTTAATACGGACAAGCTTCTTGACATTGCCAGAGAGGCAAAAAAATGTGGCATTGAGATGCTGGTCATGGATGATGGATGGTTCGGAAAACGTAATTCCGACAACTGTTCTCTTGGTGACTGGAAAGTCAACGAAGAGAAGATCACAGGCGGCCTGAAACATCTGGTAGATGAAGTAAACAAGATCGGCCTTCAGTTTGGAATCTGGTTTGAGCCGGAGATGATCTCACCGGATTCTGACCTTTACCGTGCACATCCGGACTGGGCGATCCAGATCCAGGGCCGTGAGGCAACCCAGAGCAGAAACCAGTATGTTCTGGATTTATCCAGACCGGAAGTAAGAGATTATGCCTACGAATGTGTGGCATCTGTTCTTCGAAGTGCAAACATTGCCTATGTGAAATGGGATATGAACCGTCAGCTTTCTGACCTTGGCAGCAGCTATCTTCCCAAAGAAAGACAGCAGGAGCTTTTCCACAGATATGTGCTTGGTGTTTATGAGCTTCAGGAGAGACTGGTTACGGAGTTTCCGGATCTTCTTCTTGAGAACTGCTCCGGCGGCGGCGCACGTTTTGATCCGGGAATGCTTTATTACAGCCCGCAGATCTGGTGTTCCGACAATACGGATGCAGTGGAGCGTCTGATGATCCAGGAAGGAAGCGCACTGATATATCCCCTTTCTGTGATCGGTGCCCATGTCAGCGACTGCCCGAACCACTCTGTGGGACGTGTGACACCATTTGAGACAAGGGGCCATGTGGCTCTTGCAGGAACCTTCGGCTATGAGCTGGATATCACAAAGATCCCGGAGGAGGACAGAGCGCTGATTCCGGAGCAGACGGCAACCTACAATAAATACAGACACCTGATCCAGCAGGGAGAGTATTACCGGATCGCATCCTACCGGGAAAACCATAAATATGACTGCTGGGCACTTTCCTCACAGGACAAAAAAGAAGTGCTGGTAACTTATGTACAGGTACTTGGCGTACCAAACAGCCATTCCAGAAAAGTATTTCTGAGAGGCTTTGATCCGAAGGTAACATACAGACTGGAAGGAACAGAGGAAACTTACACAGGAGAGATGCTGATGAAGGGTGGATTCCTGATGAAAGATTTCTGGGGCGATTTCAAGAGCAGACTGTATCATTTTACTGCAAAATAAAACAACGGCATTTAGGCCAGTAGTATAACGACTCAGAGAGGCACTGTAAAAGTAACAAAAACAGTGCCTCTTTTTTTGTGCGTATTAGACAAAGTTAAGTACATTGCAAAATTAATGGGCTGATCAGGTTGATATTTAGCTAAAAAGATATTAAAATTTAGCTAAATAAAAAACAAATAAACATTCTACTTACTTAAATGTGAAGAATGTCAGGAATTGTGACGAGGAGAACCTATGCGGAAATCCGAAGTAAGAAAATGGCCGGAAATGGACCGGCAGCAGAAAATACAATATCTGAAAGACTATTATCTCCTTCCGGCAGTGGGAGTGATCCTTCTTATTGCTGTGGCAGTATCCCTGATATGGCATGTGGCAAGGCCGAGAACGGAGAATCTTCTCTATGCGGCAGTGATCGATGAATCTCTGGATGAGAAGAAACTTGCACAGGTTACAGCGGATATGAGTAATCTTCTGGGAGCAGATGGAAAACGGAAAACCGTGCAGATCGATGTGGTGATCCTGGATCGGGAGCTGTTTGAGGAATATGCAGGTTATGGCTATTTTGAAAGCCTGGATGAGGTAACAGAAGAAGACCTGGAGAAAAAATACGGGGAATCTTATCAGTATGCAGTCGGTTATAAAGAGGATGACGAGGTTTCCTTTGAGGATCATGAAACCGGTCAGGGAGAGGTGAAACCTTACGGGATCAGTCTTTCCGGGGACAATCGGTTCACGGAGATGTCGGAATATATCAAAGATCCGGTATTTGCAGTAGCGGTTGGAACGAAAAATCCGGAGAACGCACTGAAGTTTCTGGAGTATCTGATGGAAGAATGAGTGGCCGGTCGGATATTTGCAATCCATATTCGTTACGCAGATCTACATCGAATAACGGTGAAGTAATTATTTGGTTAAATATTTCTTTTTGGGGAGGAAAAGATAATGGCTTTTAAAGATAATTTTCGCGGCGACAGTGCTTACACACAGATCATGACAAAGATCTTCAACATTTTCTGGCTGAGCATCCTGTGGCTTTTGTGCTGTATCCCGGTGATCACCATCGGCGCATCTACCATTGCTCTGTACTATGTGATGCTGAAGCTTGTAAAAGATGAAGAAACCACTGTGACAAGAGAATTTTTCCATTCTTTTAAACAGAATTTTCTTCAGTCATTACCGGTAACTGTGATCGTTCTGGTGGTGGTTGTGGTGCTGGTCGCGGATTTTCATATCCTGGGAGCAGCAGGAAGGGCACAGGGAGCTTCTTTTATGTACGGCTTCTGTATTGTTCTCGGGATTATCTGCGCAGCAGTCTTTTCCTATGTATTTCCGCTTCTTGCAAAGTTTGAGAATACGGTAAAAAAGACATTTGAGAACGGTGCCAGACTGGCAGCCAGCCACATCGGACAGACTCTTGTGATCACAGTTGTGAATCTTTTTCCTGTGCTCTGGTTTCTGATCTCTCCGCAGACCTTTTCCGCGATCTTCTGGATCTGGGTATTTGTGGGCGGCGGTGTGCAGGCATTTGTGAATTCGCTGTTTCTGGTGAAGATCTTTGACCGGCTGGCAGAAGCGTAACCAGAAAAAACTGACGGGATATAAGGTTTTGATATTGGATATTTGACGGGAAAGTAAAGTCACATGGACTGCTTCATAGGAAGGCTGTGTGCGGGAAATTTCCAGTTAAGTATTGTAAAAAATAATAAAAATCAGGGAGGATGTAAAAAGATGAGTTATCAGGAAACCTACAAAAAGTGGTGCACAGACCCGTACTTCGACGCGCAGACCCAGGAGGAACTGAAAAAACTTGAGGGGAACGAAAAAGAGATCGAGGACCGTTTTTACCGTCAGCTGGAGTTTGGAACCGGCGGACTCCGCGGAATGATCGGAGCAGGAACCAACCGTATGAATATCTATACTGTGCGTCAGGCCACACAGGGACTTGCCAATTATATCATTGCCATGAACGGTCAGGACAAAGGCGTTGCCATTGCCCATGATTCCCGTATCATGTCACCGGAGTTTGCAAGAGAGGCAGCGCTCTGCCTGAATGCAAACGGCATCCATACCTATCTTTTTGAGTCACTTCGTCCAACACCGGAGCTTTCCTTTGCAGTACGGGAACTTGGCTGTATTGCCGGTATCGTGATCACAGCCAGCCATAACCCGAGAGAATACAACGGATACAAAGTATACTGGGAAGACGGTGCCCAGATCACACCGCCTCATGATAAAAACATTCTTGCAGAAGTGGCAAAAGTAACGGATTTTTCCATGGTAAAAACAATGGAAGAGGATGAAGCCAGAGCAGAGAACCTGTTCAGCATCATTGGAACCGATTTTGATGACAAATATATCGCGCAGCTGAAAAAACAGAGCATCCACCCGGAGATCATCCCGGAGGCTGCCAAGGATATGAAGATCGTTTACACACCACTTCACGGAACCGGAAATATTCCTGTCCGAAGAGTTCTCCGTGAGCTTGGTTTCACACAGGTTTATGTTGTGGAAGAGCAGAAAGTTCCGGACGGAAACTTCCCAACAGTTCCATATCCGAATCCGGAGGACAAAAATGCCTGGACACTTGCCCTTGAGCTGGCAAAAAAAGTAGATGCAGATATTATTCTTGCCACAGATCCGGATGCAGACCGTCTTGGTGTCCATGCAAAAGATACGAAAACCGGTGAATATGTAAGTTTTACCGGAAACATGTCCGGCATGCTCATCGCCGAGTATATTTTGCGGGAGCGTACAAAAACAGGCACCATGCCGGAAAATCCTGCACTTGTTGAGACCATTGTTACTACAGATATGGCAAAAGCTGTTGCAAAAGAATACAACACAGCTCTGATCGAAGTGCTGACAGGCTTTAAGTATATCGGGGAGCAGATCCGCCTGTTTGATGAGACAGGAAGCCATCACTACGTATTCGGACTTGAGGAGAGCTACGGCTGTCTGGCAGGAACCTATGCAAGAGATAAAGATGCGCCGGTTGCAGTGATGATGCTCTGCGAAGTTGCCGCATACTACAAACTTCAGGGAAAAACGCTCTGGGATGCCATGGTGGAACTGTATGAGAAATATGGTTACTACAAAGAAGACCTTGCAACAGTAACCCTGAAAGGAATCGACGGTTCCCAGAAGATCACAGCCATGATGAATGCCTTCCGTGAGAATCCGCCGAAAGAGCTTGGTGGGTTCAAAGTCCTTGCATGCCGCGATTACAAGAGTGACTGCCGCAGGGATATGATCACAGGAGAAACCACATCCACAGGACTTCCCACATCCAATGTTCTCTATTATGAGCTGGAAAACAATGCATGGTGCTGTGTTCGTCCTTCCGGAACTGAGCCAAAGATCAAATACTATTTCGGTGTAAAAGGCGAAAACTTTAAAGATGCCGAGGAGAAACTTGAGGCTTTGAAAAAGGCGATGACAGAGTAAAGAAGCTTATAATTTAACCAAATAAACTGCGGAGCAGTTATTTGGTTATGAGCAAATAGCGAAGCGGATTGCGAATATCCGCTTGACAATTGTTAAAACCTCTTGATTTTGCGGGACATCTATGATAGCGTTAAAACAGAATATATAGTAAAAAAGAGGTTAAAAAATGGCTAAAGCAGTCAGACTTGCAGATATAGGAAAGAAACTGAATGTCAGTACCGTGACCGTGTCCAAGGCTCTTTCCGGTCAGAAGGGCGTCAGCGAGGAACTACGGGCAAAGATCATCCAGCTGGCAGATGAGATGGGATATCAGAAAAGTGAGTCCCGAAAAAATACAAATGAAGGCAAAAGCTTCACACTGGGCATCATTGTTGCGGATCGTTATGTGTCCGAGAACCAGTCCTTCTATTGGAAACTTTATCAGGAGATCGCCAGGCAGGCGGTCTCCAGAACCTGTTTTGCCATGCTGGAAGTGATCAGCAGCGAAGTGGAGAAACGGAGAGAACTTCCCAAGGTGCTCCTTGAGAAAAAGGCAGACGGCCTGATCATAATGGGAGAGTTTGAGAGAGGATATGCGGAATTTCTGGCAGAAGATGCAGGGGTTCCCCTGATCAGCCTGGATACTACGGGAAGAGGAAAATCCAGTGACTGTGTGGTGTCCAACAACCTGATGGGTGGTTACGAGATGACCAACTATCTGTTTTCCATGGGCCATTCCAAAATTGGTTTTGTGGGAAAAAGACTGATGACCACCAGTATTGATGACCGGTATTTCGGATACTTGAAATCCCTGATGGAACATGGCGTTCCCTGGAGGGAAGACTGGGTGATCGATGACCGTGACAGTGATGGCGTGATGGATAATGAGAAAGAATTTATCCTTCCGGAAGATATGCCAACCGCCTTTTTCTGTAACAGTGACCTGGCGGCAAGCATGATGTACCAGAAGCTTGTACGGGAAGGGTACGATGTGACAGGAGATATCTCCATTGTTGGTTTTGATAATTATCTGGCAGACCAGTTTGCCGGTATCGGACTTACTACCTATGAGATAGACACCAAGGAGATGGCCAAGCGGGTGGTGCATATTATCCTGCATAAATTACTGAATGCCAGGTACAGCACCGGAACCTTTGTGATCCCGGGCAGATTCATTGAACGGGAAAGTGTGAGGAGAATCGGTCCTCCAGTGCCTTTTGTCTGAATTTCCCAGGTGTGGAGCCGACATATTTTTTAAACAGATTAATAAAGTGGTTCGTATTTTCGTAACCGATCATACTGCTTACTTCATGGATGGAAAAATCCGTGGTAAGCAGTATTTTTTTTGCCTCTTCCTTCACTTCCTCCCGGAGTTGTGATCCTTCCGCTGCCCATGGTGGTAAGAAGGAGCAGATGGCAATCCATGGAAGAAAAACGAAATGCCAGGGGAGAGTCGGTATGGATACTTCCACCACCCAGAAGATACAAAAAGCTTTCCGGTGAGAGAGGGGAAAGCAGCTCTTTTTCGTAGTGATAATTATTGGGAATGAGAAAATCCGGCGTATATTCAATGTTTACCATTTTTCTTGTGTGTACGCTGGAAAGAAATTGCTGCCTGAAATTTAAGTGATTTAAGTAATCCATGAGATATGTCCCTTCATAATAATACATTTTCGTCTTCAGGGCGGTGACTGGGGTGACATCATGATGATCCCGGAGGTTGACAAATCCGACCTCTCCACTTACTTCCTTTCCTATGGAGATGTTGATTCTGTAAAAAAAGAAGTGAAATATCCGAACAGATGGCTGTATGAGAACGAAGTATACGGTATCCCGATCACAGTTGTAGGCCGTGGCGTTCTCTATAATAAGAAAGTTTTCAAAGAGGCAGGAATCACAGAGCTTCCGAAAACACCAGATGAGTTCATCACAGATCTGAAAGCTGTAAAAGATAAAACAGATGCGATCCCGCTTTATACAAACTATGCAGCTGTCTGGACAATGGGAGCATGGGATGATTATACCGGAATCACAGCAACCGGCGATGCAAAATACAGAAACCAGGAATTCGTTCATACAAAAGATCCGTTCTCTGACCCGGGAGATGGAACAGGCGCTTACAACGTTTACAAGATCCTTTACGATGCAGTTGCAGACGGACTTACTGAGGATGACTACTCAACAACAGACTGGGAGAGCAGCAAGGGTATGCTGAACAACGGTCAGATCGCAACTATGGTACTTGGTTCCTGGGCTTACCCGCAGATGCAGGGTGCAGGAGACAATGCAGATGACATCGGATACTTCGCATTCCCGATCACAGTAGACGGAAAACAGTATTCACCTGCAGATGAGGACTACTGCTTCGGTATCAATGCAAACAGCGATGAGACAAATCAGAAAGCAGCAATGATCTTTGTAAAATGGATGACAGAGAAATCCGGATATTCCTACAATGAAGGTGGCCTTCCGATCGCAGTTGGCGATGACAAGCTTCCGGAGGTATATCAGGAGTTCACAGATAACAATGTAGAGTTTATCTCCAACGAGCCGGCAATCGAAGGTGAGGAAGATGTCCTCAACGAGCTGAATGCAGATTCCGAGCTTATGGTAGGCGCAGGCGGAAACGAGAAGATCCAGGCAATCGTTGAGCATGCATCCAACGGAGATGAGGATTTTGATGACATCATGAAAGAGTGGAACGAGAAATGGAGTGACGCTCAGGATACAGATGATGTAGAAGTAAACAAATAATCTGCACAGATATAAACGCAGATCACTCAGGCGGGGACGCGTTTTCCCCGCCTTTGAAATGGAGGGAAACTATGGAACAGAGTGGAACGAAGAAGAGCTTCGGTGAATGGATGAGAAGCCGTAAGGGCCAGCAGATGCTTATCATCCTTGCATTCACCATTATTCCATTGATCTTGTTACTTGTATTTACATATCTTCCATTTGCGGAAATGGTAAAATTCAGTTTCTACAAGATGAAATATGTTGGCGCAAGAAAATTTGTAGGTCTTGATAACTACAGAGCCATTTTTAAACGAGACGATATCATCGGCGCTCTGAAACTTTGTCTTTACTATATGGCTGGTGCATTGATCCAGCTTGCCATTGCGCTTTATCTTGCAACCATTCTCAGCATGAAGGTAAAATGCAGCAACCTTTTTAAGGGATTTATGTTTTTCCCATATCTGATCAATGGTATTGCCATCGGATTTATCTTTAAATTTTTCTACACCCGTGGATTCGTATTTGATACCGTTCTTCAGTGGTGTGGATTCCAGCTTGATAACCTTCCGTACTGGCTGAAAGATCAGTCGGTAAACAACTGGTCACTGGTAGGGTCTTCCGTATGGAGATATTTCGGACAGAACATGGTACTTTTCGTCGGTGCCATCATGTCTGTGGATGATTCTCTTTATGAGGCAGCAGACCTGGACGGAGCTTCTTACTTTACCATTTACAGCAAGATCCTTCTTCCTCTTCTGAAACCGGCCATTGTAACATCCATCATCCTGAAAGGTGCAAATACCTACAACGAGTACTACTGTGCACAGCTTTATCTTCAGGACAAAACAAGACTTTGTACCGTTGCAACTTCACTTTACACATTTACCGGACCTCTGGGAAGCCAGTATAACCTGATCTGTGCAGGTGTTATCATCTCTCTTCTTCCTGCACTGATCGTGTTCATCATTTTCCAGAATCAGATCTACAGCGGTGTTGCTGCCGGTGCGGTCAAGGGTTAAAAAGGAGCAGACAATTATGTTAAATGAGATCAGAGAACATCTGAAAAACGGGATCATTCCTTTCTGTGAAGGCCTGAAGGATGAAGAATTCGGCGGATATTACGGCTACATGGATTACGATTTAAAGCTGGATAAAAAATTTGAAAAAGGCTGCATCTTAAACAGCAGGATCCTCTGGTTCTTTTCCAGTGTCAGCCGTATTGAGGGCTTTGAAAAAGAACGGGAATATGCAGATCATGCCTATCAGTTCCTGAAGGAAAAATGTCTGGATCAGGAATGTGGAGGTGTGTTCTGGTCTGTGACATATGACGGAAAACCTCTGGATACCACAAAGCATATCTACAATCAGGCATTTGCCATCTATGCCCTTTCTTCCTATTATGATACCACCGGAAACGAGGAAGCATTAGAGATCGCCAAAGGTCTTCAGAAGATCATCGAGGAAAAATGCACCGATGAATTCGGATATCTGGAAGCCTTCAAGCGGAATTTCCAGCTGGAAGAGAACGACAAGCTTTCCGAGAACGGTGTGATCGCAGAGAAAACCATGAATACCCTGCTTCATGTGTTTGAGGCGTACACAGAGTTTTACCGTGTAACAAAAGATAAATTCACCGGAGACCGCCTGCGTTTTATGCTGGATATTTTTGCAGACAAGGTATATAACCCGGCACAGAAAAGACAGGAAGTATTTTTTGACAGAGAGTGGAACACTCTTATTGATCTTTACTCCTATGGACATGATATTGAAACTTCCTGGCTGATTGACCGTGGACTTGAAGTGCTGGATGATCCGGCGTACACCGCAAAGGTTGCGCCCATCACAAAAGAAATCCTTGCAAATGTATACAAAACAGCATACCGCGACCATTCTCTTATGAACGAGTGTGAAAACGGTGTCAATGATACCACCAGAGTATGGTGGGTACAGGCGGAATCCGTAGTTGGTTTTCTGAACGGATACCAGAAAGATCCTGCAGAGAAAAAATATCTCCAGGCGGCAGAGGATGTCTGGGATTATATCAAAAATTACATGATCGACAAGAGAAACGGTTCCGAGTGGTACTGGTGTATCCATGAGGACCATACTCCGGTGGAGAAACCTATCGTGGAGCCGTGGAAATGCCCGTATCATAACGGACGTATGTGTATAGAAGTGATCAGGAGGATGAAAGACATTGCATAAACAGTATTATATCGAAAAAGAAAAAGTGGACAGACTGGTTGCCAGAAAAAACCAGAAAACACAGTGGTACAACGGAATCTATGACCGCTACGAATATCCGGTACTTACCAGAGAGTTTGCACCGGTACACTGGAGATACGATCTGGATGAAAAAACAAATCCGAATTTCCAGGAACGTCTCGGCATCAACGCAGTGATGAATTCCGGAGCCATCAAGCTTAATGGAAAATATTATCTCGTAGTCCGTGTGGAGGGAAACGACCGTAAATCTTTCTTTGCAGTGGCAGAGAGTGACAACGGAATCGATGGTTTCCATTTCTGGGATTACCCGGTAGTTCTGCCGGATACCTGCCCGGAGGAGACCAATGTATATGATATGCGTCTTACCCAGCATGAAGACGGCTGGATCTACGGAGTGTTCTGCTCTGAGAGTAAAGATCCAGACAACAGTGACCTTTCCGCGGCAGTTGCAGAGGCGGGAATCGTCCGTACCAAAGATCTCAAAACCTGGGAGCGTCTTGATAATTTAAAAACTCTCCAGTCTCCGCAGCAGAGAAATGTCTGCCTGCATCCGGAGTTTTCCTTGTTCCCTTCGGCGAGGAAAGAGTGGGAGATGTCTCCAATGTAGTGTTCACAAACGGAGCCATTGCTGACGAGGACGGAACCATTTATATCTACTACGCTTCCTGTGATACCAGAATGCATGTGGCAACCACCACTATCGATAAAATGGAAGATTATCTTTTCAACACACCGGAAGATCCCAAGCGTTCTCCGGACTGCGTAAAACAGCGCTGTGAGCTGATTGCAAAAAATCTTGAGATCTTAAAAGCAGAAGGAGAAAAATAATATGAGCAAATATAAAATGATCAGCCCGGCAGTTCCAAACGTGCCGTGGCAGGACAAACCGGAAAATCATGAAGGAGCACCACTGTGGAGATATACGGAAAACCCGGTGATCGGACGTAATCCGGTAGAGGGAGTTGCCAGAATCTTCAACAGTGCGGTTATTCCTTATGAAGGAAAATTTATCGGCGTGTTCCGTGGTGAGCAGGTGAACGGCATTCCGTTCATTTATTTTGGAAGAAGTGAGGACGGACTTCACTGGACATTTGATAAAGAAAAGATCAATTTTGTCAACGAAAAAGGCGAGTCTTTTATGCCGAAATATGCATACGATCCACGTCTCGTAAAAGTAGAAGATACCTATTATGTGATCTGGTGCCAGGATTTTTACGGTGCATCTATCGGTGTTGCAAAAACAACAGATTTCAAGACTTTTACAAGAATTGAAAATCCGTTCATTCCATTTAACAGAAATGCAGTTCTTTTCCCGAGAAAAATTAACGGCAATTATGTGATGCTTTCCAGACCATCTGACAGCGGCCATACACCGTTTGGTGATATTTTCTTAAGTGAGAGCCCGGATATGACTTTCTGGGGAAAACACCGTCACGTAATGGGAAAAACATCTGAGTGGTGGGAGTCCGTAAAGATCGGCGGCGGTGCTGCGATCCTGGATATCGATGAGCCTTCCAGAGTGAAATATCGCTGCGAGAACTTCCTTCTTACACCGGAAACCTGGTATGAGGAGAGAGGTTTTGTGCCGAATGTATGCTTCCCATGTGCGACCATCCATGATTCTGAGACAGGAAAGATCGCTCTTTACTATGGAGCAGCAGACAGCTATGTTGGTGTTGCATTTACAACACTGGATGAGATTGTTGACTATATTAAGGATCACAGCCTTGTACGTGAGGAAGATACAGAGCTGGGAATCCGATAATAATGAAGGGATGTCACAGAGACATCGAACAAGATAAAGCGGGCGTGACAGTCCGCTTTATCCGGTATAGATGAAAGAAAGGAAGACAGATTATGGCAATTTTGAAATTAAAACCCAGCTGCAAGGATTATCTGTGGGGCGGCACAAGACTGATGACAGAATTTGGAAAAGAATATGACGGCGACAAGCTTGCAGAGACCTGGGAGCTTTCCTGCCACCCGGACGGACCCAGCTATGTGGCAAACGGAGAATATGCCGGAGAAACACTCAGCGAGTATATCCTCATGGAGGGAAAGAAGGTTACCGGTACTCACAGCCGCCATTACAGCCAGTTTCCGCTGCTGATCAAATTTATTGATGCGAAGGATGATCTGTCTATCCAGGTACATCCGGATGATGAGTATGCCATGAAGAATGAAGGTCAGTATGGCAAGACGGAGATGTGGTATATCGTGGACTGCGAGGAAGGTGCCAGCCTGTATTATGGATTTTCCCGTGAAGTTTCCAAGGAGGAGTTTGAGGAGAGAATTAAGAATAAGACCCTTCTGGAAGTTCTGAACAAGGTTGAAGTTCATAAAGGGGATGTGCTTTTTATCGAGCCGGGTACCATTCATGCAATTGGTAAAGGAAATCTGATCGCGGAGATCCAGGAAAATTCCAATGTGACTTACAGGGTTTATGATTATGGCCGTAAGGATGCTAATGGTAAGGAGAGGGATCTTCATATTGAGAAGGCACTTCAGGTGACGAAGAGGGTGCCGATCCTTCGGAAGAAGTCTTTTGAGCCGCATATTGTGGACTGTGATTATTTTACGGTTGATAAGGTGGTTCTGGATGGACAGAGGATGAAGAAGATCTTTGGGGAGATTGATAAGACTTCTTTTGCAAGTTTACTCGTCTTAGACGGTACCGGGAAGGTACAGTCCGGAGAGGAGTGCGTTGAGGTGCAGAAGGGAGATAGCGTGTTTATTACGGCTAATGCCGGCGAGTATGAAATGGAAGGAAAATTTGAGGCACTGTTGACAACAGTGTAGAAAACCGCAGGGGAGAGAAAGGCGCTCGGAGTTTCGAAGCCCGCTTTTCCCTCCCCTGCACCCCTCCCTTTCCGGGCACGGGTACGGCGTTGGAGAGTGGACGGGAAGGCGGGCGCTTGCGCCCTGTTCCCTGGGGTGTGGATGTGCGTTAAAAAATAGGCCTGTTCTTTGGGGTGCTGTTGGGTATTGCCTGAGTGCAGGTCTGATTTTTATTTTCTTGAGTTGTGGATGTACATAAAAAAAGTGGCCTGCAAGTGCAGGCCGCCTTTTTTTAATTGCGGGATTTGATGAAGGTTTCTACTTCTTCTTTGGTTGGCATTACGCGGAGGGCGCCTTTTTTGGTGGTGATGAGGGAAGCGGCTGCGTTTGCGAAGGTGAGGAGTTCTTTCAGGTTTTCATCGGTGAGGCTTTCGAGGCCGTGGTCAAGGACGTAGTTCAGGGTGCTGGCGCAGAAGGTGTCGCCGGCGCCGGTGGTTTCGATGGTGTGTTCCTGAAGGAATGGTGCGGCTTCTACTTTTCGGCCATGGTAGTATGCACGGCTTCCGTCTTTTCCAAGGGTGATCAGGACAAGGGGGATGTGGTATTTTTCTTCGATGAGAGCTGCGCCTTTATCGTAGTCTGTAGTATCAAAAAGGAATTCCACTTCGTTGTCGGAGATCTTCAGCACATCGCAGCGTTCCATGCCGTATTCGATCTCTTTGCGGGCGTCATTAAGGTCTTTCCAGAGAGGTGGGCGAAGGTTTGGATCGAAAGTGATGATACAGTTGGCTTCTTTTGCCACATCAAGAGCGTAGCGGGTTGCTTCGCGGACGCCTTCGTGTGTGGATGAAAGAGTACCGAAATGAAAAATTCTGGAGTTGCGGATCAGTTCGGCATCTACTTCGTCTTTGGTGAGCATCATATCTGCGCCTGGATTGCGGTAGAAGGAGAAATCACGGTCTCCATCTGGATATGTATGTACAAAAGCAAGAGTGGTATGGATTTCATCGTCCATAACAAGGTTTCTGGTATCGATACCGCATTCTTCAACAGCTGTTTTCAGCTGTTTGCCGAACATATCGTTTCCAACTTTTCCGATAAATGCTGTTTTTTTGCCAAGGCGGTTCAGCATGGCGAGTACATTGCAGGGAGCGCCGCCCGGGTTTGCTTCAAAAGTAGGATTTCCCTGGGAACTGTTGCCGTTTTCAGTAAAGTCGATCAGAAGTTCGCCGAGAGCGGTTACATCATACAGTTTGTTTTCCATTGATAATTCCTCCTGGTAAGTTGTTTTTTATAGCGGAATAAGAATACCCGCCTGTTTTTCTGCCTCATATTATAAGCTCTGGAAGGTATTTTGGGAAGAACTAAATTGATTTATTTTCTGTTCTGTTACCGGTTACTTGAGTGCTTTTTTGCGAAGATTAAGAAGAGTTTTCTTTATTTTTCAGTAAAAAAGTGGTAAACTGAGTCTATAAAACAACAGATATAACGGAGGAGACGATTATGGCTGATAAAGCGTATGAATATATGGACTGGCCCCGGATCGAGGCGATCGTTTATGGTGAGGAAGCTGCGCCGAGGGACGTGATGCAGCCGAGAGTGACAGATGACGGAGTGCTTATTCAGGGATTTTTTCCGGGGACGGAAGCTGCGGAAGTAATAGTTGGAAAAAAGTCTTATCCAATGACACTGGAAGATGAGGCTGGCTATTATGCGGTAATGCTTCCTCTGAAAAGAATTCCGGAGTATCGTTTTCAGGTTACACGGGGCAGCATGAAAGAGGCTTTTTTTGATGCTTATGAATATCCCTGCCAGATTACGGAAGAAGAGGAAAGAGCATTTTGTGCAGGCGTTTATTATAAAGCCTATAAGAAACTTGGTGCACATCCGGTTGTCTGTGGAGGTGTGCGTGGAACTTATTTTGCGGTATGGGCACCCAATGCGATCCGTGTAAGTATAGTTGGTGATTTTGACAGATGGGATGGAAGACGGCTTCCGATGCATCGTATGCCGATGTCCGGTATTTTTGAACTTTTTGTTCCGGGCGTAAAGGCAGGCGCTTCTTATCAATATGAAATCAAGATAAAAGGCGGGGCTGTACAGCGCAAGTCAGATCCTTACGGAAACGGGGTGCAGGAGGCTCCGTCTGTGATCTCGGTTGTGGCAGAGCTGGGAGAGTTTTCCTGGCAGGATGAAGAGTGGATGAAAGAACGTGAAAAGTTTGTAAGCCGTGAAGTTCCGGTGTCTGTTTATGAAACAGATATAACAGAGTGGAAAAAACATGGTGAACTGGCAGCATTTTTAAAAGAAACAGGGTATACACATGTGGAATTTCATCCGGTTATGGAGTATCTGGATCAGAATTCAGGGGGATATTCCACTTCATCTTATTTTGCGCTGACGAATCGTTTTGGAACACCGGCAGATTTCCGTGCTCTGGTGGAAGAACTTCACCAGGAAGGAATTGGTGTGATCCTGGACTGGACACCTGCACAGTTTCCACGATTTGATGCAGGACTGGAGAAATTTGATGGAACACCTCTTTATGAAGTTCAGGATCCGGCTATGGCGGTCCATCCGATGTGGGGGACGATGCTTTATAATTATGGAAGCCCTATGGTTAAGGATTTTCTTCTCTCGAATGCATTTTTCTGGCTGGATGAGTTCCATGTAGATGGATTTCGCCTGGATGATGTAGATGCCATGCTGTATCTGGATTTTGGAAGAGAGGCAGGACAGTGGAGACCAAATCTTTATGGCTCTAATGAAAATCTCCAGGCTGTGGAGTTTCTGAAACATCTGAATTCTATTGTTAAGAAACGCAATCCGGGAGTTCTTTTGATCGCACAGGAGGATGGACTTTGGCCTCAGCTTACAGACAGCGTGGAGAATGATCATCTGGGATTTGATTATAAGTGGAGTGGCGGATGGACGAAAGATCTTCTCTCCTATATAGAAGTAGAACCGCTGGAAAGAAAGGATTATTATGATCAGCTGACGCTTTCCATGATGTATGCGTACAGTGAACATTATGTACTGACCCTGGGACGAAGGGATGTAGGAACTCTGAAGGAATTTCTTGAAAAACTTCCGGGATCTCCGAAACAGAAACTGGCTCAGGTACGTGCGGCCTACGCTTATCTGATGCTTCATCCGGGAGTGAAGATGACAGCACCGGATAAAGAGTGCATAGAAGAAATGAAAGCATATATTCATGATCTGAATGCGATGTACAGAAGTTGTCCGGCGCTGTATGCGATGGATGGTAATTCGGATGGTTTTGAATGGATCCAGTTTACCAACTATGACGAAAATATTGTTGCTTTTCTGAGAAAAACGGAAAAAATGGAAGAGACGCTTCTTATAGTATGTAATTTTTCACCGGTGTCTTATGACAGCTATCAGGTCGGTGTGCCTTTTGCTGGAAAGTATAAAGAGATTTTTAACAGTGATAATGGAAAATATGGTGGTCTGGGTGTTGTGAATACCAGGGCCAAAAATGCGGTGCATGCGGAGTGTGATAACAGGGAAAATTCTCTGAAAATGAAGCTCCCGGCTTATGGAGTGACTGTTTTTAGCTGTACTCCTGAGAAAAAAGTTTCATCCGTAAAGAGGGTGGGGAAGAAAGTAAAGATCAGCAGAAAATAGTGAGGGATGTTGTATGAAAAAGAAATTGGCAGCCGGGATTTTTGCGGCGGTATTCTTTACTATGTTTGCTACGGTAACGGTCTGGGCAGAGAAGTCTACAGTTCTGGAACAGGTGATCTATGACGAAAATAATATAAAGGTTTCGGTTTCGGAAGCTTCTCTGGATGCAGAGCAGAATATTGTCATACCGCTTCATATTGAAAATAATACGGATGAAAAAAATGGGTTTGATAGCCGAAAATTGTTATATTAATGGCTGTAAAGTAGAAGCAAACAGTTTGTTTTTTGACAAGGCAGAACCAGGTGGGGAAACTGATGGATTACTGGTGGTTTCGAAACAGGAATGTGATGGATATGGAATTGACCGTGTGGCGGATGTGGAATGTGGCTTGCGTTTTTATGAGGATAAGACGTATGATGATATTGCTGTAGTGGATAATATTTCCATAAAGACTGATATCAGTGGATCGTATGAGCAGGAGATTGGCGGTGGTGGGATTGTTCTTTACGATGACAAGGGTGTTAAGATTATCGAAAAGGGTATTGTGAAGAATAGTGTCATGGGGCTTACTCCAAGGTTTTGTGTAGTGAATGATACGGAACAGGATATTGATGTCAGATGTAGAAATGTTAAGGTTAATGGTAAGGAGTGTAAGACGGCGAATATTTCGTGTGAGGGGATTCCGGCAGGGAAGAGTGAGATTGTAAAGATGTATTTCCTGGGAAAAAATGCTGGTATCAATGAGCTTTCGGTTTCTTTTCGGGTTTTCCAGAAGGATAATGATTCGAAGGTGATCTGTAAGACGGATGATTTTGTGATTGGGTATGGGGGTGCGGATAAAAAATAAAAAATTGCTTGCATTTTCTGAAAAATAAGGTATAATATCATTTGTGTTTAACACAAGCTGGAATAGCTCAGTCGGTAGAGCACTTCACTCGTAATGAAGGGGTCGTGAGTTCGAGTCTCATTTCCAGCTTGACTGATATGGGCCTGGCGCTCTGGGATGAATGTGAATCCTGGGGCTCTAGGCTTTTTTGTTTGGATTTATGGAGGGGAGAATGTCGGTGTGGGCAAGGGTTCCGTGAGGGGAATGGAAAGTTGGTACGCCAGAGGGATGTGGCATCGATTCGG
>NZ_JBWLUR010000008.1:802500-804292 GCF_056504095.1 Blautia sp. HA9023
GCCCTGGGTGAGTCGGGACCTAAGGTGAGGGCGGGAGCCGTAGCCGATGGACAACAGGTTGATATTCCTGTACTGCAGTATAACAGAACTGTGGGGACACGTAAGGAGAGCGGGAGCCGGGAATGGAAAGCCCGGTACAAGCGAGGTACCAGTATGGTAGGAAAATCCGCCATGCAATGGGAAGACGTGATGTGGAGTGAAATATAGTAACGAAGCCCGTGAGCCATGCGTCAAGAAAAGCCGCTATTGTTTATATTGTACCCGTACCGTAAACCGACACAGGTGGATGAGGAGAGAATCCTAAGGCCGGCGGAAGAAGTATTGCCAAGGAACTCGGCAAAATGGCCCCGTAACTTAGGGAGAAGGGGTGCCTGCGAGAGCAGGCCGCAGAGAATAGGCTCAAGCAACTGTTTAGCAAAAACACAGGTCTATGCGAAACCGAAAGGTGAGGTATATGGGCTGACGCCTGCCCGGTGCTGGAAGGTTAAGAGGAGAGGTTAGACATAACGTCGAAGCTTTGAATTTAAGCCCCAGTAAACGGCGGCCGTAACTATAACGGTCCTAAGGTAGCGAAATTCCTTGTCGGGTAAGTTCCGACCCGCACGAAAGGCGTAATGATTTGAGCGCTGTCTCGGCAATACATCCGGTGAAATTGAAGTGCCAGTGAAGATGCTGGCTACCCGCGCCAGGACGGAAAGACCCCATGGAGCTTTACTCCAGTTTGGCACTGGGGTCCGGTGTTGCATGTACAGGATAGGTGGGAGGCTGAGAGATAGTGACGTCAGTTGCTATGGAGCCGCTGTTGGGATACCACCCTTGTGATATTGGGCTTCTAACCAGCCGCCGTGAATCCGGCGGTGGGACAATGCCAGGCGGGGAGTTTGACTGGGGCGGTCGCCTCCGAAAGGGTATCGGAGGCGCCCAAAGGTTCCCTCAGAATGGACGGAAACCATTCGAAGAGTGCAAAGGCAGAAGGGAGCTTGACTGCGACACCGACGGGTGGAGCAGGTACGAAAGTAGGGCTTAGTGATCCGGTGGTATTAAGTGGGAATGCCATCGCTCAACGGATAAAAGCTACCCTGGGGATAACAGGCTTATCACTCCCAAGAGTTCACATCGACGGAGTGGTTTGGCACCTCGATGTCGGCTCATCGCATCCTGGGGCTGTAGTAGGTCCCAAGGGTTGGGCTGTTCGCCCATTAAAGCGGTACGCGAGCTGGGTTCAGAACGTCGTGAGACAGTTCGGTCCCTATCCGGCGTGGGCGTAGGATATCTGAGAGGAGCTGTCCTTAGTACGAGAGGACCGGGATGGACGGACCGCTGGTGGACCGGTTGGCTTGCCAAAGCCATGGCCGGGTAGCCAAGTCCGGAAGGGATAAACGCTGAAGGCATCTAAGCGTGAAGCCCCCCTCAAGATGAGATATCCCATTCTTTAAGAAGTAAACCCCCTTGAAGACGACGAGGTAGATAGGGCAGAGGTGGAAGTGTGGTAACACATGGAGCTGACTGTTACTAATCGGGTGAGGGCTTGACCAACCAGCCGAGGAAGCGGGCAAGGCAGGTAAGGGTCATACGGGAGCAAGCTTGCTTGTGGACGTATGAGCATTAGCTGACTTGAACATTTGCGAAGCAAATGACATCGAACGACGGAGTCGTGAGATGACCCCCGCTGGAGTAGCCTAAAAGAACAGGCGATGCAGCGTAAGCTGCGAGCCCGTGAAAAAAGGCAAATCGGCACGCAGGTTAAAATTGATTCAACAAAAACGATTAACCATCAACAAACACATGTATG
>NZ_JBWLUR010000009.1:0-392488 GCF_056504095.1 Blautia sp. HA9023
GTTTTGAATATACAATACAAAAGAAAGTGGCCAATCAAGCCACTTTTTTTATCCCCCAAAAACTGTCCCCTAAAAAAATATAAAAATTGCCCCTTGCAATATACCCAAACAAGCAGTACCATAACACCCGTGTTATTACATTCATACATTAAACTAATCACACACTAAAGTAATAACAAAACGAGAGGGGAATTATTATGAACACACAGAACAACACAGTAGTCAAACTTGCAGAAACTGCATTATTAGCAGCTTTATGCTACGTATCTTTCACATTCCTGCAGATCAAGATCCCGGTACCAGGCGGAGATGCAACATCCATTCATATCGGAAACGCATTCTGTGTACTGGCAGCACTGCTTCTTGGCGGCGTATACGGAGGTCTTTCCGGAGCAATTGGAATGGGAATCGCAGACATCATGGACCCTGTTTACATCACAGGAGCACCGAAAACTTTTGTACTGAAATTCTGTATCGGTCTGATCGTAGGTCTCGTGGCACATAAGATTGCAAAGATCAACGAAAGCACAGATAAGAAATATGTATTTAAATGGAGCGTGATCGCATCCATCGCAGGACTTGCATTTAACGTAGTAGCAGATCCTATCGTAGGATATTTTTACAAACAGTACATCCTGGGACAGCCACAGGAGCTGGCACAGGCACTTGCAAAAATGAGTGCGGCAGCAACATTCATCAATGCAGTTGTATCCGTGATCCTGGTAGCGATCATTTACAACGCAGTACGTCCGGTACTGATCAAGAGCCATCTGATCACCATTACTAACAACAAGAATCAGGTTGCATAAAACAACACAAACATATTAACAGAAATAACATTAAACAGTGAAATGGAAGCGAATATCCATTTCGCTGTTTTTTTATGCGGACAGATAATCATTTTATTTATACGTTTGTCCTTGTGATTTTCCCTGTATTTTGTACAGATTGAAATAAAAACAGCTCTCTTTTTTGTACAGAATTCCAATATATTTTAAAAATAATATTGACATACGTAATTAATATAGTTATAATTCTAAATGTTTGAATTATAACTATTAAAAAGGGAGAAAGATATATGAACGATTCTTTTCACTATCTGTCCATGGCAAACCACATGATGGTCCAGAAAAAGCTGATGGAACAGTTAAAGGATACCGGCCTTACCCTGGGACAGCCAAAGGTTCTGGATTATCTGAAAGATCACGATGGCGCCAGTCAGAAGGAAATTGCGGCAGGATGTCTGATCGAGGCAGGATCTTTAACTTCTATTTTAAATCGAATGGAAGAAAAAGGACTGATCGAGAGAAAAATGCTTAACGGAAACCGCCGTACCTTTCATATTTTTATGACAGAATCCGGAAAGAAAAATCAGAAGCTGGTAGAAGAGACTTTTGAAAAGATTGAAGAAACAGCATTAAACAATGTTTCAGAAGAAGAACAGAAAGTATTTATGGAGATATTTCTCAGGATATACAGGAATCTTGCTGAGATAAAGTAAACAGGCGGATATCCGCTTTACAATAACCGGATAATGGCAGCATAGACATAATTATCCGGCGAAAATCTGTACAATGAGGAGGAGACAAAAATAATGGAGAAACTAAAACGATACTTAATATTTCTGGTGGGACTGTTTGTAAACTCCCTGGGAGTCAGTCTGATTACCAAGGCAAATCTGGGAACCTCACCAATCTCATCAATTCCCTATGTGTTAAGCCTGAACTTTCCATTCACACTTGGAAACTTTACCATCTTTTTCAGTATCTTACTGATCATCCTGCAGCTGATCATTCTGCGGAAGAATTTTAAACTGGAGCACATCCTTCAGATCCCGGTATCCATCATTTTCGGATATTTTATCGATCTTACCATGATCCTTTTTTCCTGGGTCAATCCGGAAGTATATATCATGAAAATCGTATATCTGCTCATCGGGTGTATGATCCTTGGCGCAGGCGTTTATATGGAGGTCCTGGCGGACGTTGTCATGCTTCCGGGAGAATCCTTTGTCCGTGCCATTGTCCTCACATGGAAAACAAACTTCGGAACAACCAAGATTTGTTTTGATGTATCCATGGCAGTGATCGCTGCAGTACTTTCCTTTGTATTTGCAGGAAGACTGGACGGGGTAAGAGAAGGTACAGTTATTGCAGCCCTTCTGGTTGGATTTATCGCACGACTTATCGGAAAAAAACTTGCATTCCTGAAAGATATGATCTTCCCGGAAACAGCATCAGCAGAAAACGAGAGCGAAGCAAACGAGCAGACAACAGGAACTTATGGAAAAAATGTCATTGCCATTGGAAGACAGTTTGGAAGTGGTGGCCACAATATGGGCAAGGCACTTGCAGAAAAGCTGGGATACGATTTCTATGATGCAGAGATCATTCAGATGACAGCAGGAACCACAGGCTACACGCCGGAATTTATTAAGAAAAATGAGGAGATCATGACAAACAGTCTTCTCTATGATTTGGTCAATCAGATGTACCTGAACACAGATATGCAGGATGAAGCACCAAAGGACAAAATTTTCGAGGCGGAATCACAGGTTGTCCGTGATCTGGCAAAAAAAGGCAACTGCGTGATCGTAGGCCGCTGTGCAGATTACGTCCTCAGAAATTCCGCAAACTGCCTGAAGGTATTCTTCTCTGCACCTCTTGAAAGCAGAATCAAAAGAGTAGCACAGAGACAGAACATCTCTGAGAAAGAAGCCAGAGCTGTTGTCCAGAAAAACGAAAAACTCCGCGCAGACAACTACCGTTACTATACTCGCCGCATGTGGGGCGCAGCAGGAAACTTTGATCTCAGCCTGAATACAGATCTGGGAGAAGCGTATATTGAGAGCTGCATCCGTAGCGCAATGAAATTATAAAAAGGCAGGAATAAATAAAATGAAACAGGAAAATTATATAAAAGGTATGATAATGATCATCCTGTCAGCATTTTTCTTTGCATGTATGAATGTAAGTGTCCGTCTGGCCGGAAATCTTCCATCTGTGGAAAAAAGCTTCTTCCGGAATCTGGTTGCGGCAGTGTTTGCGGCGGTCATTTTATGTAAAGATCATACATTGCCGAAGGTTAATAAAAAATACTGGGGGCCGCTGATCTTACGCTGTGTATGTGGAACCATGGGAATCCTGTGTAACTTTTATGCGATCGATCATCTGCTGGTAGCGGACGCTTCAATCCTGAATAAACTGTCTCCCTTTTTTGCGATCATTTTTTCTTTTCTTCTGTTAAAAGAAAAAATCAGCCCGACGCAGGCAGCATGTGTGGCCCTGGCATTTGTGGGATGTCTGTTTGTTGTAAAACCGGGATTTCATAATGCGGAATTTATGTCTGCACTGATCGGAGTCTGTGGTGGACTGGGCGCTGGAATTGCATATACAATGGTACGTGTACTTGGAACCCATGGAGTGAAAGGCCCGATCATTGTATTTTACTTTTCTGTTTTTTCATGTTTGTCTGTGATTCCGTGGATGGTATTTCATTTCACACCAATGACGGTGAAACAGTTTGCAATACTTATGATGGCAGGATTATTTGCGGCAGGCGGACAGTTTACGATCACAGCGGCATACACGTATGCACCTGCGGGAAAAATTTCCATTTTTGATTATTCACAGATTATCTTTGCAACGCTGCTGGGATTTTTCCTGTTTGGAGAAGTGCCGGATAAATACAGCTTTACCGGATATGCGCTGATCATTCTGGCATCGTTTGGAACATTTATCTACAATATGAAAACAGCTTCAAAAAAGGTTACAGCAAAGAAGAGTCCGGACTGATACTGCTTCTGTATTCTGCTGGTGTCATATGAAACCTTTTTTCAAATATTTTATAAAAATGTGTAATGTTGGAGTAGCCGATTTCTTCCATAACAGTAGTTACCGGAAGGGTCGGCTGTTTTAATAATTCGGCTGCTCTGGAAAGCCGGATATCCTGGATAAGAGTGGAAAAGGTTTTTCCTGTATAGTTTTTCAGGATCCGTGTTAATTGTCGTTCGCTGTAATTAAAAAACGCAGATAATTCCGGGAGCGTAAGGGTTGCATAATGTAGTTCGATATATTTCAGTATAAAAATAATATTTTTTTCCTGCTTCTTTCCGGCCGGGTTGGGGACGATCATGTTTTTTTCATGATTTCTGAGAAGACAGATAAAAAAGATTTCCAGTAACGCATTTATCATGGAGGAGGTATAGCGCTTCTGGGTCTGATATTCTTTCAGGATTTTTTTAAATAAATTCACAAGCTGCGGATCTTTTCCAGATTTAAAATACAGATAAAACTGAGATCCGGGGGAATAAAGTGCCCGGCTGAAAAAGTCATGTAAAGTACCGTATTTTGGAAGGGAATTTAAGAATACAGCTTCAAAGGTCTGGCTTTTTATCAGGAAATTGTAGATCACACAGTCATCGCTGAAAGCACTTAATGCATGGATGATCGAAGGAGCCACAATGCAGATATCACCGGATCGCATGGAAATCGTATGGGAGGTAAATATGTTTTCACAGGTTCCACGAAGCACATAGATCATCTCAAAAAAAGTGTGCGAATGCAAAAAAGCAGGAGCATACCGGTTATGACGGAAAATGATCGTATCCTCATCGGAAGGAAGAATAGTTTCATCCAGAGCGTTTCCAGGATGGTAAGTAAAGCCGGCGGCTGCATGGGAAGATGCCTCCGGGCAGAGTTTTTCTATTTCCTCGACGGTATGTGCCTGATTCAGATGTGCAGCCGGATATTCCAGAAAAATCCGTTTATAAAATATTTCGTCAGGTTCCATTTCAGGAATCATTTCTGTTAAATGTTTGTATTCATTCATAAAATCACCTAAATTAACTGAATCAGGAAAATTCTCTGCGGATTATGAAAGTCCGCTTAGTCTGTCAACGAGCTTCAACAGGAAAAACGTATATGTCCGAAAAGGATAAATCATATGTCGTTTAAAGACGTTATCCTGTTCGCTTATTTCTGATAATATCACTATCAACAGGAAAACACAAGAATGACAGAAGGTGATAAATAAAAGTAATTTCATAAAAACAGAAAAATACAGAAGATGCAGAAAACCCATTAGATGAAAAGGGAAAAGGAGAAAGAGATATGTTTAGTTTGGCAAGTAAACACAACGATCCAAATGCCAGCCTGGCATGGAGCGAACGTATCGGTTACGGAACAGGCGGATTTGCCTTTAATATGATCAATGGTATCATCGGTTCTTTCCTGACCATTTATTTTACCAGCACAGTAGGACTGAATGCAGGTATCATTGCAACAATTTTTGCAATATCAAAGGTTTTTGACGGAATCTCAGATGTGATCGTAGGACGTATGGTGGACCGTACAAAATCAAAACTCGGAAAAGGCCGTTCCTGGCTGTTACGAATGTGTATTCCATTTGGAATCACCACCATGCTGTTGTTTTTTGTACCACAGAATTTTCCGGAAATGGCACAGTATGTATATATTTTCCTGATGTATAACATTGTAAATGCTGTATGCCTTACCGGAATGCTGGTACCGTATTATTCCATGATCTCACTGATGACAGCAAATCCTTATGAGAGAGGATTCCTTGGAAACATCCAGCAGATTTTTCAGACACTTGGAAATGTAGTTGTAAACTCAACATTTGTTACCTTACTTGGAATCTTTACAAGCAGTACAGAAAACATTTATACACAGAGAGCATTTACGATCACAATGCTGATCTACTGCATCGCAATGATCGTAATTACAATTTTCAGTGTTTTCTCAACAAAAGAGAGAGTACATTCTGCTGAAAGCGCAGAGGAAGATACTCAGAAATCTGCAAGTTTTGTAGTATTTTTCGTAATTATCATGTACGCAATGGGAAATGTATATTACTGTCAGTATGTTCTCTATGATATGGGACAGTACAGCTGGGTATCCAACTCTATTTCCATTGCACAGTTTGCAGTTATGTTTGTAACACCTGCATTTATGAAAAAGTTTGGAAAAACAGCTGTTTATGAAGCAGGAATGGTAGTTATGGGACTTGGATTCCTCGGATTCGCTGTTCTTGGCGGTTCCAGTACGATCGTGATGATCATCTGCAACGTACTGAAAGGCTGCGGTGTTGGTATGGCCGGCGGTATGGCACTTGGAATGGTTGCAGATACCATTACATACGGAACAAAGAAAACAGGAATTGATACCGTTGGTCTTGGAAATGCCGGTGTTTCTGCAGCACAGAAGATCGGTCTCGGACTTGGAACAGCTGTATTTGGCTGGGTTCTCAACGGAGCAGGCTATGACGGATCTCTGGATGCACAGGGTATCGCACAGCCGGAAAGTGTTTCCACAGCAATTAACTTCCTGTACAACTGGCTGCCATTTATCATGGTGATCGCTATCTTTGTACTGATGGTAATCCTGTATCATTGCGAGAGAGATTTAAAGAAAATGGAAGCAGCTGAATAAAGCTGATAAATGAATAACTGAGAAAAGCAGAGAAAACTGCTTGCGCCTCCGGAAATTAGATAACTATTCTAGTATTTGGAGGCGTTTCTGAAGTTGTGATCGCAGATATTCCAAAGTAAGAGGAGAGATATATGAAAGTTGTAAATGTAAGAATCAACGGTATGGAAAATCCTGTGGGATTTGATTTTGAAACCGTATGTGTATCGTGGAAAGTTCGTGAGACATCAGCCAGAAGACAGCAGAATGTAAAAATAGAGATAGCTTTGACAGAAGATTTTTCAGAGCTTCTCTGGACAAAAGAGGGAAAGAATCTTAACAGTGCGGCGGAAAAACTGGAATTTGAGCAGAGTGCATATACAAGATATTATGTAAGAGTAACCGTTACCAGCGATGAGGGAGAGACTGCTGTTTCCAAGCCTGCATATTTTGAAACCGGAAAGATGGATGATCCATGGATGGGAAAATGGATCACAACAAAAAAAGAAGATACCTTTCACCCTCTCTTTATAAAGAATTTTGAAGTAAAGAAAAAACCTGCTTCAGCCAGACTTTATATTTGCGGTCTTGGACTTTTTGAGGCAAAATTAAATGGAAAAAAAATCGGGGAGGAAGTTCTGACTCCTTATTACAGCAATTATCACGATGAAGAACAGTATCTTACATTTGATGTCATGGAAAATATCAAAAATATCGATAACCATACAGAAATGCAGGAAACAGCAGAAAACCAGTTGGCTGTATCGCTGGGAAATGGCTGGTACAAAGGAAAATTTGGACTGAACAGCCAGAGCAATAATTTTGGTGATACCTTTAAGCTGATCGCGGAGCTTCGTCTGATCTATGAAGATGGGGAAATCCAGGTGATCGGAACAGATGAAACCTGGAACTATATTGGCTCTGATGTGGAAGACGATGGAATTTATGACGGCGAGATCATCAACCATCTGTTATGGGAAGAAAAAGAAAATCCGGCGAAACAGGCAGTTCTTACAGAGGCAGAAGGAAAACTGGTTTCCAGATACAGCCTTCCTGTAATGGAAATGGAAGATATGCCGGTAAAAGAAGTGATCCATACACCGGCAGGGGAAACAGTCCTGGATTTCGGACAGAATTTTGCCGGATATGTGACCTTCTGGAATCATCTCCCAAAAGGAAGCAAACTTATATTTGACCATGGCGAGATCCTTCAGGATGGCAATTTTTATAACGAAAATTACCGTGCTGCAAAATCTCAGTTTGTATATGTATCCGATGGCAGGGAAGAGCTGGTACGTCCTTCCTTTACATATTTTGGATTCCGTTATGTGCGTGTGACAGGATGGCCGGGAGAAGTAAAAGCAGAAGAATTTACAGGAAAAGCAGTTTATTCAAAGATGGACAGGACCGGATATATGGAAACCGGCCATAAGGGAGTGAACAGACTGTTCCTGAATGCACTGTGGGGACAGAAATCAAATTTTGTGGACTTTCCTACAGATTGCCCGCAGAGGGATGAAAGACTTGGCTGGACCGGGGATGCTCAGGTATTTGCCGGAACAGCAAGTTTTAATATGGACACCGCAGCTTTTTATCAGAAATTCATCCACGACCTTCGAAATGAGCAGGTAAAATACGATGGAATCCTTCCGGGAGTGATTCCGGTACTTGATCCAAACGGACCGATCTTTTCCAGTGTATGGGGAGACATTGCCACATTCCTTCCAATGGTGGTTTATGAACATTCAGGAAATACAGAAATGCTGAGATCCAGTTATCCGATGATGAAGGACTGGGTGGATAAGATCACCAGGGAAGACCAGGCAAGAGGACAGAAATATCTTTATGATTTCGGAAATCAGCTGGGTGACTGGCTTGCACTTGACGGAAGAACCGAGCAGAGCATGGAAGGTGGAACAGATGCCTATTATATTGGCTCCAACTACTATGCAATGTCTGTGCAGAAGACTGCAAAAGCAGCAGAAATCCTAGGATATCATGAGGATAAAAAATATTATGATGGTCTCTATCAGAAGATCAGAGAAGCGATCATCCGGGAATATTTTACAGAAACGGGACGTCTGGCAATTGATTCCCAGACTGGATATATTGTAGCTTTATATTCCGGGATCTACAGAGAAAAAGAAGCTGTTGTGGCAGGACTGAAAGCAAGATTTTACAAAGACTGCTACAAATTAAAGGGCGGATTTACAGGGGCACCGATCCTTTGCAGGGTTCTCGCCGAAAACGGATTCGAGGAAGACGCTTTTTATTTCCTTCTTCAGGAAGATTATCCGGGATGGATGCACTGCATCAATCTTGGAGCAACAACAATCTGGGAAAGATGGAATTCCGTTCTGGATGACGGGCATTTAAGCGGTACGATGATGAACTCCCTGAACCATTATTCTTATGGCTCTGTTGTGGAATATCTTTACAGAGATGTAGCAGGCTTAAAGGCACTGGAGCCTGGATTTAAGAAAGCGCTGATCACTCCTTTGATGAATGGAAAGCTGAAATATATGCATATGACCTATGATTCTGCTTATGGAGAATATAAGGTAGACTGGGAAATCCTGAAGAACGGGAAGGTAACAGTAGATATCCAGGTTCCATTTGGATGCAGTGCAGTGATCGGTCTGCCGTTTTATGAGGGCGAAGTTATGGAAGTGGAAGCTGGAAGCTATCATTATGAATATCGTCCCACAGAAGATCTTCGTCAGCGTTATAACAACAAAACCATGTTTAAGGATATGATGCATGATCCGGAGGCAATGAAAGTGATCGAGAGAGTATCTCCAATGCTGATGTATTTCCTTTCTACCGGAAATCAGGATTATTTTTATGAGAGCATCCAGAGCCTGGAAAAACTGTTTTATATGGGATTTACCAGAGAAATCGTAGATAATCTCCGAACAGAGTTATCCAAGCTTCTTGATATGGAGGAAGAATAAAATGGCGGATTTTTACAGAGCAGAAAAAGTAAACGACAGAATCACAGCGATAATAAGCTTCACAGGAGAGATCATGTATCTGGTAAATGGATCGGAACGCTCCCTGCTGATCGATACCTGCGTGGGAGCAGGAAACCTTCGGGATTTTGTGGAAAGACTTACGGAAAAACCACTTACAGTGCTGCTTACCCATGGCCACATCGATCATGCAATGGGAGCACCGGAATTCACCGGGAATGATGGAAAGCCTGAATGTGAGATCTACATGAACCATGCGGATACCGAAATTTATCTGGGAATGAATTCCATAGAAAACAGAAAAGGATATGTACTGGCAGGACTTGGCGGCCAGATGCCGGAAGGACTGGAAGAGACATTTCTGCCGCCTGCACCGATGACATTTAAAGATCTGAAAGATGGTGACAGATTTGACCTGGGAGGGATTTCCGTGGAAACTTATGCCCTCCCGGGGCACACTCCGGGAACCATGGTCATGCTGATCCCGGAAGAAAAGATCCTGATCCTTGGAGATGCCTGCAACAATGCTACCTTCCTTTTTGATAAAAATTCCCTTACTGTGGAAGAGTACAGGGAAAATCTGATCCAGATCCAGAACAGACTGGAGGGACGTTTTGACACAACCTGTCTCTGTCATCATGTGATCTGGGCTTCCAAAGATATGATTCGCAGTGTGATCGAAGTCTGTGATACGATCATGAAGGATCAGGCAGATGATGTTCCATTTAACTTTATGGGGCAGCAGGCCTTTGTTGCAAAAAAGGCCAATGAATATTTCAACCGTCTGGACGGCGGCGAAGGCAATATCATCTACAGCAAAGAAAAAATCCGCAAAAAAGAGATGACACCATGAATTATCTGGCGATCGATATAGGAGGAACATTTATCAAATATGCAGTGATCACAGAAAACTGTTCCATCCTGGAAAAAGACAAAACCCCTACAAAACAGGATTCTCTGGAAATATTTATCCAGTCTCTGACAGAAATCTGTGACAGGATCAAAGGGCAGTATGAGATCGAGGGAATTGCCTTAAGCATGCCGGGGATCATTGATTCCAAAAGGGGTTTTATGTATACTGGTGGAAGCCTTTTCTGCATCAGCAATGTAAATATCGTGGAGATCCTGGAGAAAAAAACAGGGATTCCGGTGACAGTAGAAAACGATGCCAAATGTGCAGCGCTGGCTGAAATCTGGCAGGGCTCTTTAAAGGACTGCCAGAATGCCATCGTTGTTGTCTGCGGAACTGCAGTAGGTGGTGCTGTGATCGTTAACCGCGAAGTAGTAAGTGGAAAAAATTTCATGGCAGGGGAATTCAGCTATGTGATCACAGATAGTAAGGATGACTACAAAATGTCTAACAGCCTTGCAGAGACAGCCGGTGTCCAGGCACTGCTTAAAAGCGTATCGGAGGAAACCGGCATTCCTGTAGAAGAGTTAAACGGAGAAAAAGCGTTCTCCCTTGCGAACCAGGGAAATGAAAAAGCTCTGGCAGGAATCCGGAATCATGCAAAAAAACTGGCCATCCATATCCACAACTGTCAGTACATGTTTGATCCGGAAAAGATCGCAGTAGGCGGCGGGATCAGTGAACAGCCTTTGCTTCTCCAGCTGATCCGTGAAGAGCTTTTAAAGATCAACGGCATGTATCCCTGGACGCTTCCGGTCCCGGAGGTGACAAGCTGCCGTTTTTACAATGACGCAAACCTGATCGGTGCCGTCTATGTACACATGAAAGCAAGAGAGAAAAAGATCAGTCTTGAAAAAGTAAATGAACTCATGGAATTACTTGAAAACCGAAGAGAGGGCGAATATTTGAGAGCCCTCCTTACAGAATAACGGGAGGTAATTATGATCCGAAAATATCCAAACTTATGCAAACAGATCCAGATTGGCCGTGTAACATTTCGAAACCGTATGTTTTCTGCTCCGATGGGCGGAACAGATATTACAAACGACGGATGTATCGGCCCGAAATCTACAGCTTTTTATGAACTGAGAGGAAAAGGCGGTGCAGGTGCCGTAACAGTCAGCGAGTGTATGGTACATCCAAAAACCGATGGCTCCCATGCCTATCATCTGGACACATCCATCCTGAATTCCCTGGCATCCGCAACTTATACTGCAGACGCCATCCGTCGTCACGGAGCCATACCGAGTATTGAACTTTCTCATTCCGGAATGTATGCAGGAACTTATATGACAGATAAATCCAGACAGAAATCCATGAACCAGTGGGGCCCGTCTGATACTGTCCGTCCAGATGGCGTGGAGGTAAAAGCCCTCACAAAAGAGCTGATCGACGAGATCGTAGCTTCCTATAAAGAGACCGCGTCCCTGGCAAAAAGGGCAGGCTTTGAGATGATCATGGTACACGGCGGACATGGCTGGCTGATCAACCAGTTCCTTTCTCCGTATTTTAACAAACGTACCGATGAGTATGGCGGAAGCCTTGAAAACCGCTGCCGTTTTGCAGTAGAAGTTCTGAAGGCAGTGCGTGAAGGTGTGGGACCTGGATTCCCCATCGAGTTCCGTATGAGCGGTTCTGAACTTTTTGAAGGCGGCTACACACTGGAAGACGGTGTGGAGATTGCAAAAGTTCTGGAGCCATATATTGATCTTCTTCACGTTTCCGCAGGAACTTATCAGAGAGGGTTCGGTGACACCCATCCGTCCATGTTTAAAGACCACGGTTGCAATGTTTACCTTGCGGCTGAGATCAAGAAACATGTGGCCATTCCGGTTGCAACCATCGGTGGCCTGAACGATCCTGCACAGATGGAGCAGATCATTGCAGAGGGAAAAGCCGATATCGTTTACATGGCAAGAGCACTTCTTGCAGATCCCTTTCTTCCAAGAAAAGTCATGGAAAACAGAGACGAGGAGATCGTTAAGTGCTTAAGATGTTTTACCTGCATGGCAGAAAGAGCGGCAACTTCCACAAGAAGATGTACCGTCAATCCGCTGATCGGACGTGAGATGGAAGGGGATGAAGTACAGCCTGCACCTGCTAAGAAAAAAGTTCTGGTAGCAGGCGGCGACCCGGGAGGTCTGTACGCAGCTTATACAGCGGCAAGAAGAGGCCATCAGGTCATTCTCTGTGAAAAAGAGGATACTCTGGGCGGAATCCTGAAAAGCGAGCAGGCCCTGCCATTTAAGCATGAGATGTACGAGCTTGCAGGAACTTACGAGCTTCTTGCAAGAAAAGCAGGCGTGGAGATCCGTACATCCACACCGGTGACAAAAGAGTATGCGGAAAAAGAAAACGCAGATGCACTGATCATCGCGGCTGGTTCCAGACCGCTGGTACCTCCGATCCCGGGACTGAACGGCGACAATGTGGTGATCGTAAATAACTACTATAAAGAGAAAGAAAAAGTAGGAGATGAGGTAGTTGTCTTTGGCGGCGGCCTTGCAGGATGTGAGTGTGCCATCCACCTTGGAATGGAAGGGAAGAAAGTCCGCATTGTGGAGATGAGAGATGTTCTCGCACCGGATGCCAATGTAAGACACAGACCACTTCTTCTGAAAGAAATCGACAAATACGCGGAAGTTTACACAGGATACAAGGGCCTTGAGGTAACCGAAGAAGGTGTATGGTGTGAGGATAAAGAGGGCAAAAAGGTTCTGGTTCCCGGAAGCACCATCATCTGTGCCCTGGGCCAGAGATCCAGAACCGACATTGTGGATGAGCTTCGTGACTGCGCGCCATATGTGGCGGTGATCGGTGATGCAAGCAGAGTTTCCACCATCACCAATGCAGTATACTGGGGCTATCACGCAGCGCTGGATATCTGATATCCGGCAGAGAGATATCCGATTTATATGAGAAAGGACAGAAAAAATGTTTGCCAAGAATTTTTTATGGGGCGGCGCAGTAGCTGCCAATCAGTGTGAAGGTGCATACAACGAGGACGGCAAAGGACTTTCCATCCAGGATGTCCTTCCTCACGGGATCAAAGGCCCGAGGACGGAAGCACCCACAGAAGACAATATGAAGCTGGTAGGAATTGATTTTTACCACCATTACAAAGAAGATATCAAGCTGTTTGCAGAGATGGGATTTAAGGTATTCCGTACTTCCATTGCCTGGAGCAGGATATTCCCGAAGGGGGATGAGGAAACTCCCAATGAGGCAGGCCTTAAGTTCTATGATGATCTGTTTGACGAGTGCAGAAAATACGGGATCGAGCCCCTGGTAACCTTATCTCATTATGAGACTCCGCTTTATCTTGCAGAGCATTATGACGGCTGGGTAAACCGTGATCTCATCGGATTTTATAAACGGTATGTGACTACAGTTTTCAACCGTTATAAAGATAAGGTAAAATACTGGCTCACATTTAATGAGATCAACTCCATCCTGGAATCTCCATTTATGAGCGGCGGGATCAATACGCCGAAAGAAAAACTTTCCCAGAGTGATCTTTACCAGGCAGTTCACCATGAGTTTGTAGCCAGCGCCTGGGCGACCAAGATCGGTCATGAGATCAATCCGGATTTCAAGATCGGCTGTATGATCTTAAGTATGCCGGTATATCCGCTGACACCTGATCCCTCGGATGTTCTTGCTGCCATGGAACAGGATCACAAGAACATGATGTTCTCAGATGTCCATGTCCGCGGCTGCTATCCGGGATATGCGAAACGTTATATGCGGGAAAACGGCATCAGCATTTCTGTGACGGATGAGGATATGGAAATCCTGAAAAACACCGTAGACTTTGTTTCCTTCAGTTATTATGTCAGTGTCTGTGCCACAGCAGATCCGGAAAAAAATGTCCGGGGAGAGGGAAATCTTCTGGGCGGTGTGCCAAACCCGTATCTGAAAGCCAGCGACTGGGGCTGGCAGATCGATCCGAAGGGACTTCGCTATATTCTGAACACACTCTGGAACCGCTACCAGAAACCACTGTTTATCGTGGAGAATGGTCTTGGTGCGTTTGATCAGCTGATTCAGGGTGCAGATGGCGAGATGACCGTAGAAGACGATTACCGCATCGCTTATCTCAGAGATCACATCCGCCAGATGGAAGAGGCTGTCATGGATGGCGTGGATCTGATGGGATACACCACCTGGGGATGCATCGACCTTGTCAGCGCATCCACGGCAGAGCTTCGCAAACGTTACGGATTCATCTACGTGGACCGCAACGATGACGGAAGCGGAACTATGAAGCGTTATAAGAAAAAGAGTTTCTACTGGTATAAGCATGTGATTGAGACCAATGGACAGGAACTATAGATAATAAAACTTCCGGGAGTATGTTGTCCAGCTCCCGGAAGTTTTGATATTTAAGAAAATTTATTTCTTCATATTCTCCCGTACCTTCGTAGGTGTGCACCCGAAGTGTTCCTGGAACATCCGGCGGAACAGCTTATAATTGGTGAAGCCGTGGCGTTCCAGGATCACATGCACGGGGTCTTTTGTGTTGATCAGATCTTTGTAAATGAAAGAAAGTCTGTATTCATTCTGATATTCCAGAAACGTAACCCCCATCTTTTTCTTAAAAAAACGACAGAAATATCCGGTCTGGAGATAAGCGACACCTGCGATCTCATCCAGGGAAATGGGCCTCTTATAATTTTCAGAAATATAATTCAGTACAAGGTTCAGCCGATCCAGATCTTTTTTCTGCTGGCTTAAATCACTTTGAAAAACTTTTTACAGTACCCTTAAGCCAGAACGGTTTTGACAACGGAGGCATCAGCGGTGTGTGCAAATGGGCACAGAATCCTGATGAAGTAGAGTTTGCATTAAGCGTTCTGGAACGTCTTGCAAAGAGATATGGAAACAGAAAAGGCCTGTTTGGAATCCAGCCTTTAAATGAGCCCATCACAGAAAACATGTGGGAGACCATGGATATCCAGAACCGTTACGCACCGGCAGACCCGGAGATGGCAAAAGGCTCCGCGCCGATCACAATGAAATTCCTGCGACAGTTTTATCTGGATGCCTATGACCGCATCAGTGCCTATATGCCAAAAGATAAGTACGTTGTGATCCACGATGGATTTGAACTGATGGAATGGAAAGATTTCATGCAGGAAGAGAAATATTCCAATGTGATCCTGGATACCCATCAGTATCTCATGGTTGCGGAGGCCAGAGGATGCAGCCAGACTATTGAAGGCTATCTGAAATATATCAGAGAAGAACTGGAACCACAGATCACAGAGATGGAAAAATATTTCCCGGTGATCTGCGGCGAGTGGTGTCTGTTTAACTCCCTTGCCTGCGGCTGTGACACAAAAGGCGGCCAGAGCGTGCTCAACGGAGTGGAAGGGAGCCGGCAGGAAAGCTTTTCACCGGAGAAGAAAAAAGAAATCTATGAAGCCCTTGCAAAGGCACAGCTGGAACTCTGGGAGAAAGGCAGCGGTTATTATTACTGGAGCTACAAGCTTCTGACTGATACGGTAAATACTCCCGGATGGATCGGATGGGACAGCTGGGGATCTGGGAAGATGTTATGACTTTGGCTGGTTTCCGGCTGATAAAGGAGGATGTTAAAATGATCGTAAATCCAATACTTCCGGGTTTTAATCCGGACCCTTGTATCTGCAGAAAAGGCGACGATTACTATATGGCAGTTTCCACATTTGAGTGGTTTCCGGGAATCCCGGTCTACCATTCCAGAGACCTGAAAAACTGGGAGCTGTACACACACGTAATTACAGACGATGAAAAAGTAGATCTCAAAAAACTTCCAAGTGCAAAAGGAATCTGGGCACCCTGCCTGACCTACTGCGAGGAAGAGGATATGTTCTACGTTGTCTATGGAGTGATGAATTCCATGAACGCCAGATATTTTGACGTGGACAATTTCCTGATCTGTGCAAAAGATATCCGTGGACCGTGGAGCGAGCCGGTTTACCTTCATTCCTCCGGTTTTGATGCGTCACTTTTCCATGACACCAATGGCAAAAAATACGTGGTATCCCTGGAGTGGGAAACAAGAGAAGGCTATGAGAAGCCAGGTGCTATCTGTATGGTAGAATATTCTCCTGAGAAAAAAGAGATCATCGGTTATCCGAAGCGGATCTGGAGAGGTGGCACAGACAGAGGCTGCATCGAGGCACCGCATCTCACAAAACGAGGCGAGTATTACTACATCATGTGTGCAGAGGGAGGCACCGGATATAACCACTGCGTTACGATGGGACGTTCCAAAAATGTCTGGGGCCCATATGAAAAAGACCCGAAGAATCCCATCGTTACCAGCGTTCCGGGAGAATCCTACGAGCGCCAGGATCCAGACCATCTGAAACCAAAGTACTATAATCCGGACACTGTACTTCAGAAATCCGGTCATGGAAGCTATGTGGAACTTCCCACAGGAGAAGTTTATCTGGTCCATCTCTGCTCCAGACCTTTTGTACCGGAACTTCGCTGTACACTTGGAAGAGAGACGGCCATTCAGAAAATGATGTGGACCGAAGATAACTGGCTCCGCATGGCAGATGGAAGCAATCTGGCGAAAATTGAAGTGCCGGAAACTTCCCTTCCGGAATACCCAGTGGAAAAAACTCCGGACTTTGATGATTTTGACGGAGATGAGCTTGGGAACTTCTATTACTCTCCAAGGATCATGCCCCAGCGTTTTGCAGATGTGAAAGCAAGAAAAGGCTATGTGCGCCTTCGTGGACAGGAATCCAGAACCTCTCTCAACAAAGTAAGTATCCTGGCCAGAAAGCTTACAAGCGTATACGCACGGATCACCACAAAGATGGAATTCACACCGGAAGTACACCAGCACAGTGCAGGTCTGATCCTGTATTACGACAACATGAATTACATCAATCTCCGGAAATATTACAGTGAAACCCTGGGACAGAGCGCCCTGTCCATCATCCATCTGGAAAATGGAGAAAAAACAGAGTTCCTGAATACCAGAATCCCGGTAGAAGATAAACCGATCTATCTGAGACTCTACATTGAGGGAAGAAAATCCTGGTTTGAGTGGAGCTATGACGGAGAAAATTATGAAAAGATCGGACGCATTTTTGATACCACAAGGTTCTCTGATGAGTACTGCAAATACGGAGAGTTCACAGGAACCATGGTGGGAATCACCTGTGCAGACCGCGTTCTCCACAAAAAATGTGCAGACTTCGACTTCTTCGAATACATTGCAGATGAGAGCCGGATGGTAGAGTAAAAAGATATTAAAAAAGCTATTGAAAAAAGAAAATGTTTGTAGTAATGTAGTAGCTACAACGCTTACGAAAAAGAAGGCTGTTTCGGAGGAGCAGTCTTCTTTTTGTGAAGAATTTTGGATGGAGGAAAACGAAAAGAACAAGGGGGAAAATTATGGAGAAGGTAAAAGAAAAAATATCTTTTTTCCGGAAGTTCGTAGGGGATAAGAAGTTTTATCTGATGGTTTTGTCCATTGCGGTGCCGATCATGATCCAGAATGGTATCACGAATTTTGTCAGTCTTTTGGATAATATTATGATCGGGCGGATCGGTACAGAGCAGATGTCCGGTGCGGCGATCGTCAATCAGCTGATCTTTGTGTATAATCTCTGCATTTTCGGCGGGGTATCCGGTGCAGGGATTTTTACAGCCCAGTATTTCGGACAGAAGGATCACGAGGGTGTCCGTCAGACACTTCGTTATAAACTCTGGATGGCAGTGATCCTGACAGCACTTACTATTGTACTGTTTCTTACAGCGGGAGATTCTCTGATCAGCATGTATCTCAGGGGAGAGGGAACCGCACAGGAAATCCGGGATACACTTGTCTATGGAAAGCAGTATTTATGGATCATGCTCCTGGGACTTCCAGCATTTATGATGGTGCAGGTCTATGCAAGTACCTTACGTGAATGCGGTGAGACTGTACTTCCCATGAAAGCCGGGATTGTGGCAGTGCTGATCAATCTCACATTTAATTATTTTCTGATCTATGGTAAATTCGGATTCCCAGAACTGGGAGTGAGAGGTGCTGCTGTTGCGACGGTACTTTCCAGATATGTGGAAGCGTGCATTGTCCTGACATGGACACATAAGCATACGGAGAAGAATATTTTTGCTAAGGGCCTGTATTCCACATTGAAGGTTCCTGCAAATCTCACAAAGAAGATCCTGATCAAGGGAACACCACTGCTTCTCAATGAAACTTTATGGGCAGCAGGAGTAGCCATGCTGACACAGTGTTATTCGGTCCGTGGTCTGAATGTGGTAGCAGGATTAAATATTTCCAATACTATCAACAATGTATTTAACATTGTATTTATCGCACTGGGAGATTCTGTAGCCATTGTTGTAGGACAGCTCCTTGGTGCCGGCAAGATGAAGGAAGCCAGGGATACAGACAACAAGATGATTGCATTTTCCGTATTCTGCTGTACCTGTGTGGCTGCTGTGATGTTTGTGATGGCACCACTGTTTCCGAAACTTTACAACACCAATGCCGAGGCCCGTACTCTGGCGAAATATCTTATTATGATCACAGCATTTTTTATGCCCCAGAATGCATTCCTGCATGCAACGTATTTTACTTTGCGCTCCGGTGGAAAGACTATCATCACATTCCTGTTTGACAGTGTGTTTATCTGGGTGGTCAGTGTGACGATCGCATTTACCTTAAGCCGTTTTACAGGACTTCCTGTACTTGGGATTTACGCAATGGTCCAGGCTGCGGATATGCTGAAATGTGTCATTGGGTTTATCCTCGTAAAAAAAGGCGTATGGCTTCAGAACATCGTCTCATAGAATTTTTTGAAATCTTCCGGGAGGGGTGCTTCCAGGGAGATTTCTTTTTTGGCATTTTCAGTGCAGGGAATGGAAGAAAGGATGCCTGAAGTCGTTTCACCAGCTGGAAAAGGTGGATGAAATTTAAGTTTCCATGCGTGGAGGGCAGCCCTGGAAAAAAGATTCGTTGTGTCCGATAAATGGTACAGGGAATCACCCAGAAGCGGATGCCCCAGAGATGCCATGTGGACACGGATCTGATGAGTGCGGCCGGTTTTCAGGCGGAGCATTACAAGGGATGCAGAGATCCTGGAACCGGGGGCAGTGGATTTCAGGACGGAATATAAAGTTACCGCCGGTTTGCTCCCTGGGAGAGAACTGCCCGGAGAGATGACCATTTTCAGACGGTTATCCGGATCTGGGGCAAGGGGAGTTGTGATCGCATGAAAGGTTCCGTCTGTATCTTCCAGCATGGAACCGGAAACCGCGGCCAGATAGGTTTTCTCTGAAATTCCATTTTCCCGTTGTTTTTGTAATCTGGCGGCAGCAGTCTGATTTCGGGCAAAAAGCAGGATGCCGGAAGTTTCTTTATCTAGCCGTCCGATAGACCGGACTTTGGTAGGCTCATCTTTGGAACGGAAATAGGCGGCAACCTGGTTGGAGAGGCTGTCGCTGTAGTGGGAACCGGAGGGGTGGGTGACCAGTCCGGCGGGTTTGTTTACTGCGAGAATGTCCTGGTCTTCGTACAGGATCTCCAGCTCAGGAAGAAGCTGTGACGTTGTAGACGGTGAATGGTAAATATGAGAATTGGCATCAGAACCTGCAAATTCCGAAGCTGTGGAATCAGAATATGAACCTGAGTCTGTGGAAAGTGGGAAAGAGTGACTGTCTGAACTGATAGTAAAAGATGACGACTCCAGATGCAGAGAGTCAACATCATCCGTTTCCAGGCATACCGTAATCTGATCTCCTGGATAAGCAGTTTCTGTTACACGGCACTGCTGTCCGTTTTTTTGGACACCACTGGGACGGAACTTCGCCTGGCTGATCTGCTTTTTTGTAAGACCGGCCTGGGTGCGAAGAAAGTGGGAGACAGGTGCCGGGGCAGCTGTTTCCGGGATATGGATAGTAAGATAGCGGTTCATTATAGTTCTCCTTATCTGTGCTGATAATAAAACACAGCAACCTGTGTCCGGTCCCTCAGCTGCAGTTTATCCAGAATGGAACTGAGATAATTCCGTACAGTTCCCTCACTGAGAAAAAGCTCCGCGGCAATCTCCTTATTGCTGTATCCGTTGGCAATCAGCCGGATGATATCCAGTTCCCGTTCATTGATATTTCTGGAAGCATAATCAAATCCGTCGGAGGACTGCAGAAGCTCCGGGATCTTGGACATGATCTCTGTACCGAATACGGTCTGACCGGAATAAACCGCCTGTAGCGCCGGAAGAATGCTGGCGTAATCTTGCTTCAGGAGATAGCCCTTTGTGCCGAGGCGGAGAGCTTTTATAATATATTCATCATCAGAAAATGTAGTCAGAAGAAGAATTTTTGCCTCAGGAAATTCACCCAGGATCTTTCTGGAAGCTTCCAGTCCGTCCATTCCTTTCATACGGATATCCATCAGAAGGATATCCGGAAGATATTCTTTATACAGGGAGCAGGCCTCTTCACCATCAGAGCCGGTGGCAGTCACCTGGATATCCGGATTTGCCTCAAGAATGGTTTTTAATGCACCTGAAACCAGGCAGTCGTCGTCTACGATTATAATTTTCATATTAAAATCTCCTGTTTATGAGTTATAAAAATCAAATTACAGATCAGGAAAAACAGACTGATCCAATACGCCAGAAAAGTACTTTGACCAAATCAGGAAAGTTCCTGGCAAGGTGAGAAATATCTTCCAGATTCAATTGGAAACAGATTTCGGAATCGTTACAAAGATCCGAAAACCCTTCTCCTGTGTAATCTGGACTGTACCACCCAGCGCCTTCACACGGTCCCGGATATTGGACAGCCCCATGCCGCCGGAAACATTTTCCATCTTATTGCTGTCCGTCTCAGCGTGAATATCCGGAATTTCATGCCCCAGCGTACCATTATCCTCGATACAAAGCTGATAAAGGGCAGGATGCTCCCGGAGAAGAATATTGACGGAATCCGCATTACTGTGCCGCATCACATTGGAAAGCCCTTCTTTTGTAATACTGATCAGACTGTATTTCACCTCTCTTGGAACCTGCCTGGACATATCATAGGTGAGGGTTACCGGGCAGAAGCTGAAATCTTTTACAAGTCCCTTTATGGCATCTTCCAGATTCACCGCATCATCGTGAAGATCATGGACACTGGAACGGATGCTGTTCATGGCGCCGTTCAGAGATTCTTCCAGATTTCCAAGAAGAGGATCAAGGGATTCATCTTTGTTGATGGTTTTGCAGGCAGCAGTCATAAGAATGGAGCGGGAGAGCACATGGCCTACATTGTCATGGATTTCCCGTGCGATCCGGTTTCGCTCCCTGAGAGTTGCAGCATAGATCTCATAATCCTGTTTTTCCAGAAGCGCCTTGTTTTTTTCGGAAAGAAGAAGTGCGTGTTCTTCGCTGTCATCACGGCTCTGACGGAAATTCCGGGCAAGGAGTTCATATTGCCTGGTATGAGACCAGAGAAAAAACGCCAGGATAAAACCAAAGATTCCGGCGAGACAGAGAATTTCCGGAAACTTGTGGAACTGAAAAGCAAGGAGTCCCCAGAATGGAAGTTCCACCACTGCCAGAAGAAAAAGTCTGGCAGATAATGTCTGATACAGAAGCAGTGGGAAAAACAGAAGAAGATCCGTAATCCACAGGGAACAGAACCCAAAAACCACATAACTTCCGGCAAGAACCGGAAGGATATTTCCGGAGGTTTTCAGCACTGGTAGAGAATTGTAGGGCCAGGATTCTGTTTCAGATGTTCTGCACAGATAAGTAACGCAGCCAAGGATCACTGTAAAAAGGAGGGAGAATACAAGGGACTGATCTGCAGGTACATAAAAAAATGCCGGCATACTGTATAAGAGTAATATGGCGGAATCTGTAAAATAACGCATAAAAAAAATAAACCCTCCTTTCCCGGACCCGGAATTACAGCGTTTTCAGAGAGTCAGAAGTATATTTGACTAAAATTATCGCATCCTGTTCCAGATGAAATCCTTTTGCAGTATGACTTTCCGAAATCAATGTATTTTCATTATAGTATACCAGCTCCTTACCTGCAAAGAAAAATCTGTTTTCTTACAAAAGACATGACATTTGTCATCCGCAGTTAATGACATCCCACACTTGGAGCAGACAGAAGAAAAAGTTATAATGGCATCATAAAAGAAATATAAATTTCTGAGATAAAACAGAAAAGTCCCGTTTAACGGACTGTGAAAAAGGAGGAAAAAATATGCCACAGGGTATGGTTCACATAGAAAATCTGGTAAAACGGTACGGTGATCTTACCGCACTGAATCATCTGGATCTGGATATTCGGGAAGGCGAGATCTTCGGATTACTTGGCCCAAACGGTTCTGGAAAAACAACGGCTATCAGCTGTCTGTTATCCCTGCTGAAATACGACAGAGGACAGGTGGAAATTTTCGGAGAAGAGATGAAACCGGACAGCTATAAGATTAAAGAACAGATCGGCATCGTGCTTCAGAATGTAGCCGTTTTCGAGGAGTTGACAGTACAGGAAAACATCGATTATTTCTGCGGCCTTTACATAAGAGACAAAAAACGAAGAAAAGAGCTGGTGGAGGAAGCCATTGAATTTACAGGCCTGGAAGATTTCCGGAAAATGCATCCCAGGAAGCTTTCCGGAGGTCTTCTGCGCCGACTGAACATTGCCTGCGGGATCGCTCACAAACCAAGGCTGATCATCATGGATGAGCCAACGGTAGCCGTAGATCCTCAGAGCAGAAACAAGATCCTGGAAGGAATCCAGACACTGAACCGGCAGGGCTCCACCATTATCTACACTTCCCACTACATGGAAGAGGTAGAGCAGATCTGCACCAGGATCGCCATCATGGATCACGGAAGAGTGATCGCGCAGGGAACAAAAGAGGAACTGAAGCAGATGATCAAAACAGGAGAGACCATCACAGTGGAAGCCATTGCCCTGGAAGAAAAAAATCTCCAGGATATCCGCACACTGGATCATGTGTTTGATGTGCAGTACGAAAAACAGGTGCTGGTCGTGCGCTGTACCGATGCCAGGCATAACCTGATCCGTCTTCTTAATTATCTGCAGAGCCAGGATATTTCTTTTGGAAGAGTCTTTTCGGAGCTTCCTACACTGAACGATGTATTTCTGGAGATCACCGGAAAACAGCTGAGAGATTAGGAGGTGAGCTGAAATGCTGCATTTACTGAAATACAGTTTTCTTTCCAAGGTCCGGAATTTTAATATCATCTTCTGGCCGCTGGTTTTTCCACTTGTGCTTGGAACTTTTTTCTACTTTGCATTTGGAAATATCAATGAAGCAGATTTTCAGACCGTTCCGGTGGCAGTTGTGAAGAAAGATACTGCAGATACGTTTTTCCTGACCTATCTTGATCAGGTGGAAAAAAGCAGCCCGGATCTTTTAAAGGCAGAAGAAATGCCGGAAAAGGAAGCACTGGAAGCTCTGCAGGATAAAAAAATAAAAGGAATTTATTATGTGGGAAAAGATCCTTCCCTTACAGTAGCAGGGACCGGAATGGAAGAGAGTATTCTCCAGACAGTTCTTGACAGCTGTGGGAATACCAGAGCAACCATCACCAACATTATGAAAAAAAATCCCCAGATGGATATGAAAACCCTGTTAAGCTCCCAGGATTTGGTAAAGGAAGTTTCCATTGGGGGCCGTACCATTGACGGAAATGTGCAGTTCTTTTACGCACTGATCGCCATGGCCTGCCTGTACGGATGCTTTATCGGTTTTGGCTCTTCTATCGGGATCCAGGCCAACATCACACCTCTGGCAGCCAGACGTTGTGTGACACCGACCCATAAGCTGAAACTGATCCTTACAGACCAGCTGGCATCTTTTGCCTTGGGCTATATGGACGTGATCATTCTGATCCTGTATCTCCGTTATATTCTCAATCTGGATTTTCAGGGACAGATGGGAAAAATGCTGGTGGTATCTTTTTTCGGAAGTCTCATCGGCGTATCCATGGGAATGTTTATCGGTAGCTTTGGAAAAATGCAGGAAGGTGCCAAGATCGGGATCATGCTTGGAATCTCCATGGTAAGCAGTTTCCTTGCGGGACTGATGAACGGAAATATGAAGGATATCGTGGAAAAAAGTGCCCCGTTTGTAAACCGGATCAATCCGGCATCACTGATCGCCGATGCATTTTACTGTATCAATGTATATGATGATACAGCCAGATATTACAGAAGTCTGGCTACACTGGCAGTGATGTGTGTGGTGCTGGTGATGGCATCCTTTTTCATGGTCAGGAGGGAACGTTATGACAGTATTTAAAGGCTATATGAGAATTATGAAAAAAAATACAGGCCTGATCCTCCTGTATCTGTGCATCTTTTTCGGGGTGACAATGGCACTTCAGGCAGCAGCCGGTAAGGAAACCTATACCAGCTATGAAAGCGAAAAAATAAAGATCGGTGTGGTGGATAAAGATAACGGGCCACTGGCAGAAGGACTGGTAAAATGGTTTGAAAACACCCATCATGTGACTATGCTGGAAGACAATAGGGAGAAGCTTCAGGAAGAGCTTTTTTACAGAAATATAGAGTACATCGTGGTGATCCCTGAGGATTTTTATGAGAGCTGTATGGTAAACGGGGAAAGTATTTCCGTGACAAAGGTGCCTGGATCCTACTCAGCATATTATGTAGATCAGCAGCTTGAGAACTGCCTCAACACCATGCGGACATATCTGGAAGCCGGTTTTTCCAAGGAGGAAGCGGCAGCAGCGATCCTGGATGAAAAAAGAGGAGAAGTCACCATGCTGGATACAGACGGAAATGGCAGTACCCCTGGATGGCTCTATTATTTCCGCTATATGCCATATCTGTTTCTTGCTGTGCTCTGCTATGTCATGGGATATGTGCTGATGGCTTTCAAAAAAGACGATATCCCGAAAAGAATGCAGGCGTCGGCAGTCTCGGCAAGAAGACAAAGCCTGGAAGGACTTCTGGCCATGTTTGTCATGGGCGGGGGCTTATGGGGAATCGGTATGGCAGGTGCCATTCTTATGTATGGAAAAACATTTCCAGGTTCAGAGAACTTCGGATACTATGTACTGAACACTCTGGTGATGATGGCAGTGGCACTTTCTCTTTCCTACCTGATCGGGCTTTTTGTAAAAAACAGCAACATGTTAAGCGGGATTGCCAATATCCTGTCTCTTGGAATGTGTTTTCTGTGTGGTGTTTTTGTTCCCATGAATGTTATGGACAGAAATGTCCTGAAGGTGTCTCAGTTTCTTCCTGTATACTGGTATGAAACGGTAAATGAGACTCTTGGAAGCTACAGCCACCTCACAGGTGAGGCAGCTGCATCCGTTTGGAAAGGTATCGGGCTGGAAGCTATGTTTGCGATTGCTTTTGTCTGCATGATCCTGGTGGTGACCAGGTATCAGAGGCAGAAATAAACAGAAGTAACTGAAGAAGATCAGTCCCAGTTTTCATCCGGGTATTTCATATTCCATTCTTTACGAAGATAGGTCATGATATCCATAACGTCTTTTGTATAATTCAGATATAAGCCGGAGGTATCACGTGTAAGAACTGCATGTTCCATATCCTCCATCTCATAAAGCAGTGCATCGGAAGTGTCACCGCAGGAAATTTCAGTTTTTTCTCCTGTCTCTGCATCCACGATCACTGCTTTATCTGCACGTGGATATTCCATGATCTCGATATAACCTTTCTCACAGCTGATCATGGCACGTTTCGGCTGTTTGGAGTGCATGGAAAGTGCGACAGTCGCCATCTGACCGGAAGGATTTTTAAGAAGAATGGTTGCCTGCTCATCAGAACCGGTAGGAGAAGGCTTCCACTGGCTTAAGATCTCATCCGGTTTTTCATCCATAAAACTTCGGACAATGGAGAGTGCGTAAACACCGATATCCAGCATGGCACCGCCTGCCAGGTTCATATTGAAAAAGCGGTTGTTCATGTTATATTCTTTAAAACTTCCAAAATTCATGGTGATCATCTGGACTTTTCCCAGAGAGCCGCTTTTGACTGTTTCCCAGAGTTTTTTGTAAATGGGCATATGCCAGATGGTCATGGCCTCGGCAAGAATGAGATTTTTTTCCCTGGCCAGAGCGATCATTTCATCCAGCTCACGGCTGTTAAGGGTGATGGATTTCTCCACAAAAAGGTGCTTGCCGTGAAGCAGTGCTTTTTTCATAAAGGCATAATGGGTATTGTGAGGACTTGTAATGTAGATAATATCCACATTTTCGTCAGTAAACATTTCATCAATTTCTGAATAAACCTTCTGTACACCGTATTTTTCTGCAAAGGCAACGGCTTTCTCATAGGTACGGTTTCCAACTGCATACAGCGGTTTTCCCATTTTCTGAAGTGCCTGCGCCATCTGATTGGCGATCACACCGGTACCAAGAACTGCCCAGTTTAAACGTTCTTTCATGATCAAATCCTCCCTGTGAATGAAAAATATAAAAAGTATATAAATTTTCACTTTTAAAATATGAGGTTATTATACTAACCTTACGAAGAAAACGCAATGGGCAGATTTACCAACATTGCGAATATCTGTTTTATAAAAAGAAAAGCAGGAAAAATTCCGTACCTTAACAAATATTAAGAAAAATATTATTTCTCCTGTAAGGTTACGACCTTACGATAGCTTCAGATGAACAAAAGAACACAACATAAAGGTTCCGGCAGCAGTTATGTTACCGGATCAAAAGGAGGATAAACATGGATATCGTAAGGCCAGCCATTGCAGGAATTCTGGAATCCAGCGACTGCCAGGTAACTGTAGAAAAAGGAGAAGGAAATGTAGATTTTTCCATGGAAAGCTCCGTGATCAACCAGTATGGAAACCAGATCCGTAAAGTAGCACTGGAAACTCTGAAAAATCTTGGCGTCAGCGACGTAAAACTTACCATCGTAGACAAAGGTGCATTGGATTGTACGATCAAAGCACGTATTGAAGCAGCAGTTTACCGCTCTGTATTACAGACGGAACATTTACCATGGGGAGGGGATATCCGATGAACAATCCGAACAAAAAAAGACTGAGAAGAACAATGATGTTTCTGAATGCTCAGAAACCGGGACTTATCAAAGATCCATACATTTATAAACCAGATTCTATCATGCTGGACCTAGAAGACGCAGTAGCAGAGAACCAGAAAGACGCGGCACGTTTTTCCCTGTATCATGCACTGAAAACAATTAACTATCGTGGATGTGAACGGGTAGTCAGGATCAACGGCCTGGACAGCCCGTACTGGAAAGAAGATATCCGCTGCTCCGTTGCCGGTGGATGTGATTCCATCCGTATCCCGAAGACAGAAAGCGCACAGGATGTAAAACTTGTGGAGCGTGAGATCGCCTATGCGGAAAAAGAGTTCGGCCGTCCTGAGGGAAGTGTCCTGATCATGGCAGCTGTGGAATCTGCAAGAGGTGTGATGAAAGCTCTTGATATCTGCGAATCCAGTGAGAGACTTTTCGGTATTGCCCTTTCCGGCGGTGATTACACAAAAGATCTTCAGACACACATTACAGGAACAGGAATCGAGCTGATGGGTGCGAGACAGAATCTTGTGATCGCGGCAAGAGCAGCAGGAGTACAGTGTTTTGATACGGTTTATACAGACCTTGACAACATGGAAGGATTCCGTCAGGATGTGGAAACCATCCATCTTATGGGATTTGACGGAAAATCCATTATCAATCCCCGCCAGATCAATGTCGCACACGATATTTACACACCAAAGCAGAAAGACATTATTTTTGCGGAAAAAGTAGTACGTGAGATCGATGAGAAAAAGGCACAGGGTATCGGTGTATTTACAGTAGACGGAAAAATGATCGACATTGCCTTTTATGATGGTGCAAAGAGGACCATCGCACTGGCAAAGGCTTCAGGCGTGTATAAGGGGGATTTATCCTCTTCTAGCAAGAAGACTCCCACCTCTAAGGTGGGAGATGAATTGCGTCTGTTACCCACGACAAACGCATGAGTAAATAAATTGTGAACACACCCCTTTTCTAGTAAAATAAAAGAAAAAGGGGTGTTATTTATGCAGGAATTATTAGAGTGGATGGAATACATTGAAGATACTCGTCAGCAGACAAAGGTTCGTCATACGTTGAAGGATATTCTTGTCATTGTGTTGTTTGCAACTCTTGCGAATGCGGATGACTGGGTTGAGATGGCATTGTTTGCAGAAAGCTATCAGGATTATCTTCGAAAGTATATTGAACTAAAAAACGGAATCCCCTCTCATGATACGATCCGGCGTGTCATGGGGATGATATCGCCCGAAATTCTGCAGCAGCTCTATGGAAAATGGCAGGAGCGGCTGGATAAAAATGATGGAGAACTGTTGAAGAAGATCATCCGCATAGATGGAAAAACGATGTGTTCGAATAAACGTGGAGAAGAAAAAGCAAGTCACATTGTTTCTGCATGGAGTAAGGAAGATGGATTTTGTCTGGGACAGAAAGCAGTCAAAGAAAAAAGCAATGAAATAACAGCGATTCCAGAGCTGTTGGAAAAAATCCAGATAAAGGGTCAGATCATTACGATTGATGCAATGGGAACGCAGACAGCGATCGCAGGAAAAATCAGGCAGAAACGAGCGGATTATGTTCTGGCATTGAAGAAAAATCAATACACAATGTACGAAGATGTAAAAGAATACTTTTCGAACGAGGAGTTTCAAAAAGAAATGCGCGAAAAGGGGGCATATAAGAAGACCTGTGAGAAAGCCCATGGGCAAATTGAGATCCGAGAGTATTATCAGACGGAAGATATCCGGTGGCTGAGCCAAAAGAAGAATTGGAAAGGCCTGAGAAGCATTGTAATGGAGAAGAAACGAATAGAAAAAGCAGGAAAGATAACGTATGAATATCGATATTTTATAAGCAGTTTAAAAACGGATATCAACGAAGTCAGCCGAGCGGTGCGAGGTCATTGGAGTATAGAAAGTATGCATTGGCATTTGGATGTAACATTTCGGGAGGATGCAAATACGACAATCGATAAAATGGCGGCACAAAATTTGAACATTATAAGAAAATGGAGCCTGAGTATTTTGAAACCAGCAGAACTATCAAGACATAAGTTGTCAATGAGAAAGAAAAGGTTCGTAGTAAGTTTGCGTCCAATTAAGTATTTAGAAGAGCTTTTAGAAGCTTAAAAAGTAGAAAAAATAGAATTTGCAGTTGCTAACCATTCATGCGTTTGTCGTGAAGTGTTATAGTTTTACATGGACAGAAATTGTCAAAATGATTATAATAAAAGAATTAACATTATTATCGTGTGAAGAGGGTTTTTATGGAAAAATATTTTACTATTGTAAGTGACGGTTCCTGCGATCTGCCGGAAGAAATCGTGAAAGAAAAAGAAATCGGCGAGGTGCATTTCCTGGTTTCTTTTGACGGAAAAGAATATAAAAAAGAAGGTGTAGAAATCCGTCTGGAGGATTTTTACGGGAAAATGGTGGCGGAGTCCAATGTTTTTCCGCTGACAGCGGCACCGTCTCCAAATGATTATTATGAAGTTTTTAAAGAAAAGGCAAAAGAGGGAAAAGATATCCTTTGTATCTGTATTTCCACCAAGCTTAGTTCCTCCATGCAGTCCGCAGAGATCGCAGCAAAGATGCTTGCAGAGAAGTATCCGGACATTCAGGTGAAGATCATTGACTCTCTGGCCTGTACGTTGATGCAGGGGCTTTATGTGCTGGAAGCCTGCAGACTTCGTGACCTGGGTTATACTCTGAAAGACAGCATTGAAAGAATGAACCAGCTGACAGATACCCAGAGGATCTTTTTTACGGTAGGAAATCTGGAATATCTGGAGCACGGCGGACGCATTGGAAAGGTTGCCAGCATTGCAGGTAAGCTTCTCAATGTGAAACCGCTGATTACCTTAAAGGACGGTGAGATTTATTCACCGGGGCTGAAAAGGGGCAGAAAAAAATCTATGGCAGGAACCATTGACCTGCTTCTTGATTACATGGAAGAGAACGGGTATACTCCAGAGAACTGTTCCCTGGTCATTGGTTACTGCTATGGATATGAAGAAGCGGAGAGCTTCCAGAAAATGCTGATGCAGAGCCTGGAAGAAAAATTCGGAACAACAGAGACAGTTCCCATTCACCGGATCGGAGCTACCATCGGTGTGCATACAGGCCCGTATGCCATTGGGATTGGAATCATCCGGCGGAGTGATATGGTATAAGTTTAAGAAAGAACAGGGCCGGCAGACGATTAATGTCTGTCGGTCCTGTTTTGGTATCTGCGGGCCGGATGATAAACAAGCACTGCGATGAGAATAAGCAACGCTGTTGTGGACAGGCTGACAGGATAAACCATCATCAGGCTGGAAAAACTGCGGTGGTTCGGGAATACGGCATATACCCATGCAATCCTGGTTCCGCAGACACCGATGGTTGTAAGCAGTGCCGGGACAAAAGAAATCCCGAAACCCCGGAGATAGCCGGACATGATCTCATAGAGCAGACTGAAAATGTATGCGGAAAAGATAATGACCAGACGGGTATAACCGATGTCAATAACCTGGGGATCACTGTTAAACAGGGAGAGCAGGAATTTTCCGCTGGAGAGGATCAGGATGGCAGCTGCGGCAGTTGTTACCAGACCTTCGGCTACACATAACAGCAGAACTTTTTTGCATCGCCGGATCTGCTTTGCGCCATAATTCTGTCCCACGAATGTTGTGCAGGCCTGGCTGAATGAATTAAATACATAATATACCAGGATCTCAATATTGAAGGCTGCACTGGATGCTGCGATCACAAGAGTTCCAAGACTGTTGATAGCAGACTGGATCACCAGATTGGCGATATTAAATACGGCACTCTGGATTCCGGCAGGAAGTCCGATCCGCAGGATCTTCAGGAGACAGGCTCTGTCAATGGATAGTTTATGTAAGTCAAGATGTACCCATTTCTCTGTTTTTGTCAGTTTGATAAAAAGAATGGAGGAGCTGACAATATTGGCGATCACTGTGGCTGTGGCAACTCCGTTCACATTCATTCCAAGGACGATTACAAAAAAGAGATTCAAAAGCACATTCAATACACCGCCGCAGAACAGGGCCAGAAGAGGTGTCCTGGTATCGCCGGTACTGCGGAAAATAGCAGCCTCAAAATTAAAGAGAAAGATCACAGGCAATCCCAGAAGATAAATACGGATATACAAAAGTGCATATGGAAAAACATCTGCCGGAACATTAAGCAGATTTAAGAAATTTCCGATCAGCCATTCTCCAAGCAAAGTAGTCAGGATACCTGCCAGAAAAGCGGCCAGAACGGAAGTGTGCACAGCTTTCTGGACTTCATGCTCATCTTTTCTCCCGATAGCATTGGCAATGACAACATTGGTTCCCAGGGAGAGACCGATGAAAAGATTCAGGATCACGCCGATCACAGGGCTGTTGGCACCTACCGCAGCAATGGCAACAGTACGGTCTGTGCTGGCAAAATTTCCTACGATCGCAATATCCGATGCGTTAAACAGCTGTTCCAGAATTCCGGTTGCTGCTACAGGGAGAGCGTACAGAGGAATCTTATTCCAGATAGAACCGTTCAGGATATCCAGCTTTGCGGTCTGTTTTTTTGATTTCATAAAGAACACCTCATTGATTTTAGTAAAATGATAATGCAAACAGAAGCTTTTTTGCCTCATACCATATACAGTATATATCCTTGGAAAAATAATAGCAAATACCTATTAACTATGATATTATATAGCTAATAAGAATGATAGGAAGATGCTTATGGAAGTTCGTGAATTACGTTATTTTCTGGCAGTGGCAAGGGAAGAGAATATCACAAGGGCAGCAGAGAGCCTGCATATTGCACAGCCTTCTCTGTCAAAGCAACTGATGGAACTGGAGAAGAAACTTGGGAAAAAACTTCTGATCCGTGGAAAACGGAAGATCACTCTGACAGAGGAGGGGGTTCTTTTGCGCAAGCGGGCAGAAGAAATCCTGGAACTGGTGGAGAAGACCCAGCAGGAAATCAGCTCAGATACGGAAGATGTCATCGGAGATATTTATATGGGTGGAGGTACGCCGCCATCGGTTCTTGGGGCAGCTGCGAAGCTTCGGGAACGATATCCGGATGTGAAGTTTCATTTTTACAGTGGAGATGCCACAGACGTGTCGGAGCGATTGAACCATGGAACACTGGATTTTGCAGTTATGCTGCAGCCCATTGACAATATGAAATACGATTTTTTTTCCCTGAAAGAGATTTCACAATGGGGAATCCTTGCAAAGAAAGACGATCCATTTTCCAGCGGAAAAGTGATAACAAAAGAAGATATCAGGACAATGCCTCTCATCATGCATCAGAGAATTGGTCTTCAGAATGAGATTGCGCACTGGGCAGAAATGGATGTGGAGGACTTAAATATTGCGGCAACCTATAATGTGGTTCATGGAAGCCCCATTTCTTTTGTACAGCAGGGGTTAGGGTATTTTCTGACAACCAGAGAGATGCTGGCACCGGAACTGGATCCGGAAGTATGTTTTCTTCCGCTGGAACCCCAGCTTCCTACCAGACAGGCTCTGGTATGGAAAAAGCATGCGGTATTCAGTAAGGCAGCAGAGATATTTAAGAGTATAATTATAGAATAGATCAGGAGGAAAAAGTAATGAAAACAAGAAGATTAGGAAAAACAGAGCTTCAGGTCAGTGAGATCGGTTTTGGAGGAGAATGGCTGGAGCGCCATCCGGAGGAGGAAAGTATTGAGCTGATCCATTATGCATCTTCAAAAGGAATCAATATCCTGGACTGCTGGATGCCGGACCCGAAATCCAGAAATATCATTGGGGAGGGAATTAAGGAGAACCGTGACAAATGGTTTATCCAGGGACATATCGGATCAACCTGGAAGGATGAGCAATATTACCGTACCAGAGAGATGGAGTATGTGCGTCCTGCATTCGAAGATCTTTTAAAAAGACTCCAGACGGATTATATTGATCTTGGAATGATCCATTACGTAGATTCTGAGGAAGAATGGGATGATCTTCAGCAGTCTGAATATATGGATTACGTAATGGAACTGAAGAGAACAGGTGTGATCCGTCATATCGGTATGAGCTCCCATAATCCGAAAGTGGCGAAGAAAGCGGCAGAATCCGGCTATGTGGAGATGATCCTTTTCAGCATCAATCCTGCGTTTGACATGCTTCCTGCAAGTGAGAACATTGATACCATGTTTGCAGAAGAGTTTGACAGCAGTCTGAAGGGAATCGATGCAGACCGTGCCCGCCTGTACAAAGCATGCGAGGAAAATGATGTGGGAATCACAGTTATGAAGGGATTTGCAGGTGGAAGACTTTTTGATGAAAAACGTTCTCCTTTCGGTGTAAGCCTGACACCGGTACAGTGCATCCATTACGCACTTACAAGGCCGGCAGTCTGTTCCATCATGTGCGGCTACGATACAAAAGAGCAGGTCAATGATGCCGTAGCATATGAAACAGCAACGGAGGAAGAAAAAGATTACGCGTCTGTGATCGCTAATGCACCATTCCATTCTTACAAAGGTGAGTGCACCTACTGCGGACACTGCAAGCCATGCGCGGCAGATCTGGACATTGCCATGATCAATAAATTCTACGATCTTGCAACGATGCAGCCGGAAGTCCCCGCAACCATAAGATCCCACTATGAACTTCTGGAGCACAAAGCCTCCGAATGCATCGGCTGCCAGGAATGCGAAACCCGCTGCCCGTTTGGAGTGCCGATCGCAGAGAGGATGGAGAAAACTGCGAAGTTGTTTGGGTGTTGATATCTGATACAGGAGGCCTTGGGAATGATGAAACAAAACATAGAAAAGTCAAGAGAACTGGAGTTTGCGATATTTTGTATTGAAAATATAGCAGCAAAACTGGGTGTAAGTGCAGAAAAGGTATATGATGCGCTGACAGAAAAAAGTGATATTTTGAATGATTACATCATTCCGGAATATGAGATACTTCATACCCAGGGGAAAGAATATATTGTGGATGATATTATTGAGGTTATGAAAGAGAGAGGTGTTTTGTAATGATAGTATATCATGGCTCATGGCTTGAAGTGAAAAATCCAGATTTAAAACATTCCCGGTCAGATGTTGATTTTGGTAAAGGATTTTATGTGACACCTCTCAGAGACCAGGCTGTGAAATGGTGTGGAAAATTCAAACGGCGCGGTAAACAAGGGATTGTTACAACCTTTGAGTTTGAAGAAAACGCACAGGAAAATCTGAAAATTTTGAAATTTGATTCTTATTCTGAAGAATGGCTGGATTTTATTATGAATTGCAGAAGAGAAAAGAATGATTCAGATTATGATATTGTTATGGGCGGAGTGGCCAATGATAAAGTGTTCAATACGGTTGAACTGTATTTTGATCAGTTGATTGACAAAAATGAGGCAATTAGCAGACTGAAGTATGAAAAGCCGAATATGCAAATCTGTTTTCGCACAGAGGAGTCTTTGGAGCATCTTCATTATGAGAGGAGTTTTGAAGTATGAATGCTAATCCGATTTTGTTACAAAAGAAATATGTACGGATAGTAGAATTATTTGCAGAAAAAATGGGGATTTCTGTTGAAACAGCATTGGGTATTTTTTATCATTCACAGCTGTATCAGTTGATAAGTGAGGGAATTTCAGATATGCATTGTATGAGTGATGGATATCTGGTGGAAGAGCTGGAAATAGAATATAACAAAAAACAGCCATGGAACATGGAATAAGTAACAAGGGGAAAAATTCATGCAGGTAGAACAATACGTAATGGCCTATGGCATTGAGCAGGACAGGATCAGGGCAATCATTCCGGAGGGATTTGTTTCTCTGCGTCCGGTTCTCAGAATCAATGCAGAGATCCAGGACGACAGTAATGGTTATCTGGAATTTAACACACCGGTAGAAAAAGACAATGCGGGATGTTATTTCCTGAAAGAAACACCGGAATTAAAAAAGCCGGAGACGATCGCCGAGAATAAAGAATTCTGTGACTGCACATTTCAGTGGAAGTTTACTGAAAAGGATGCCCATGGTGTCAGCATCGGAAAAACCCTTCCAGCCTATCCACAAGAGCCGGAAACGACCTATCCCAGAGATACATTTACAGCAGAAAATGCAGCAAAAATTCCATGCAGACAGGTGCTGGGAACATATAAAGTTATTTTTGAAAGATAGTAAAGTAAAGATAACGAAAAAACAGTCATAGCAGACAGAAAATAGACTAATACAGGGCAAGAGGAGGACTAGCTTATGTTTCGAAAAATGAGAAGATCCAAACAGGAATTAACCAAAGAAGAATGTATCGAAATCCTGAAAAAAGAACCAAGAGGCGTGCTTTCCGTGCAGGGAGAGGATGGATATCCCTATGGAATGCCTATGACCCACTGGTATAACGAGAAAGATGGAAAAATCTATTTCCACGGAGCAAAATCTGGTCATAAGATTGATGCCATCAAAAATTGTGACAAAGTTTCATTCTGTGTTATGGACGAGGGATATCGAAAGGAAGGAGAATGGGCACTAAACATTCGAAGTGTGATTGTGTTTGGACGCCTCCGTATAGTGGAAGAACCGGAAAAGGTCGTGGAAATCTGCACAAATTTATGCAAAAAATTCACGGATGATAAAGCATACGTGGAACATGAACTGAAACATTCCGGTCCTGCAGTTCTCTGCCTGGAGCTGGAACCGGAGCATATGACCGGAAAACTGGTAAACGAATCCTGAAAATCGCCTGCGGAGAAGAACATCATGGAAAATACAGAGAAGAAAATAAAAATTCTGATAAAGCCACAGTGTGAACCGGAAATCCGAAACAGGTTTATAACAAAATTCGGAAAGAAATGTGAGTTTGTTTTTGAAGAAAATGAAACCAGGGACTCCATTACAACAGCAGAGGTTGTGATCGGAGAACCGGAAGAATCGGAACTTCGGAAAGCCGAAAATCTCCATTGGATCCAGCTGACCTGGGCTGGCGCAGACAAATATACAAAAATGAAAATATTCCCGGAAACTATTACATTGACCAATGCTTCCGGAGCTTTCGGAAAAATTATATCGGAATATGTGATCGGGAACATCATTGCCCTGTATCGAGGACTTCCTGTTTACTGGAAAAACAAGCAGGAACGTCTCTGGGTACAGAATAGATCATCAGACACCATATATGGAAAAAATGTTCTTATCCTGGGAACCGGTGACATCGGAAAAAACATCGCTCACAGAATGCAAGCATTTGAAACCCATGTGACTGGAATAAAAAGAACAGCAGTCTCAGAACATTCGCAGCAGCTGAAAGACTTTGATGAGGTATACGATCTGACAGCACTGGATGATAAACTGCCACAGGCGGACATTGTGATCGGCTGCCTTCCGGGAACTTTGGAAACAAAAGGACTTCTGAATTACGACCGTCTGCATTCCATGAAAAAAGATGCAGTTCTAATCAATGTAGGAAGAGGAAGCCTTATTCCAACAGAAGACCTGATCCGGGCATTACAGGAGGGCCACTTAAAAGGCGCAGTCCTGGATGTATTTGAGACAGAACCACTTCCGTTCGATTCTCCGCTGTGGGAAATGGACCAGGTTATTCTCACCCCACACATCGCAGGCCCAAGTTTCGGAGGAAACGCAGAAGTTCAGGACATGATCTGGAACATTTGCATGGAAAATCTGGAACGATATCTGAACGGAAAAGAATTAAAGAATATTGTCCGGTTAAATGAGGGATATTAACAAAGGCGATGAATATCGGTGCAAGGCTCGTACCCGGAAGTATCTCAGGAAAATTTGCCGGGAAAATTAACGGATGATTTCGCTTCAGTTCGATATTGAGAGGGAGATTTTCCTACAAGTTTTTTAAAGATCCTGCAAAAATAACTGACATTGTCATATCCGACTCTGACAGAAACGCTGGCTATTTTGTCAGAGCTTTCCCTTAATATTTTGCAGGCGATGCTGATACGATATTGAATAAGATACTCGACCGGGGATATTCCGATATTTTCCCGGAAATAGCGCAAAGCGGTGTTGGGACTGATATTCGCGGCAGCTGCAATATCTGTCAGTGATATTGGGGCGGCGTAGTGTGTCTGGATATACTCGAGCATTATTGGAATCATGCGTTCAGAGTGTGAAGGCAGAACACTTGATCTGGGAGTAAGCTGTTCCGGGGAAAGATGCTCTGTCATAATAAGCCAGATTTCACTTAAAAGGTTATGAATGAGAAGCTCCTGTCTTTCCGGTGAGGCCAGATTAAGAAACAATTGACCGCAGAGATTCAGAATATGTTTTTGCCATGTTTGCTGCTTGAAAATAACGCAGGGAAGCATGGCATTTTCTAATGGCAGAATATATTTTTTGTAAATAAGACTTTCACCTGGAGCAAGAAAAGTGGGGGAAAATACAATATTAGGCATGATGCCATAGTTTTCAGCTGTGAAATGATGCAGCATACCGCTGTTGATAAAAATTCCTTCTCCGGAATGTAAAGTATAGGTTTTCTGCTCAACCTGGCAGGTAACAGTACCCTCTGAAACGCAGATGATCTCAAATTCCTTATGCCAGTGCCAGTTGATATCGTTATTATAAAATTTCCGGGTATCATCTATATAAAATTCCAAAGGAAAATCAGGTCCGCCGTGTTTTGTGGTTTCCTGCAGATTGCTGTTTGTATGAATGTTCTGCATGAGATTACAAAATTCCTTTCTGTTATATATAGTGATATTGTACTATAAAATGAAAGAAAAGTGCAATTACAATTTTAAAATGTGGTGATATAATACAAAAGATTGAAAAGGAATTACAATAATATGGAGGAGGATTTCTGATGAAAGACAAATATCAGAAAACGGTATATGCCTGTTTTGTGGGTTACATCGTGCAGGCAATCGTAAATAACTTTGTGCCGCTGCTTTTTCTGACATTTGAAAAAAGCTACCATATTCCACTGAGCCAGATCACAATGCTGATCACATTCAATTTCGGGATCCAGCTGCTCATTGATCTTCTGTCTGCAAAATTTGTAGACCGGATCGGCTACCGGATTTCCATTGTTCTGGCTCATGTATTTTCAGCGGCAGGACTGATCTGCCTGGTGATCCTGCCGGATCTTTTGCCTAATGCATTTGCGGGATTATTTATTTCCGTAGTGATCTATGCAGTAGGCGGCGGATTGATCGAAGTGCTGATCAGCCCTATTGTGGAGAGCTGCCCAAGTGATAATAAAGAAAAGGCAATGAGCCTTCTGCATTCCTTTTACTGCTGGGGTCATGTGGCAGTGGTCCTGCTTTCCACGATCTTTTTCCGTATATTTGGAATTGAAAACTGGAAGATCATGGCACTGATCTGGGCGATTGTTCCTATTGTAAATGGTATTACATTTACAAAAGTTCCTATCGCAACTCTGATCGAAGAGGGCGAGACAGGAATGACAATAAGAGAATTATGCAGGAATAAGACATTCTGGATCCTGATGTTAATGATGCTGTGTGCCGGTGCAAGTGAACAGGGTGTCAGCCAGTGGGCTTCAACATTTGCGGAGCAGGGACTGGGAGTAACCAAGACCATCGGAGACCTTGCAGGTCCTATGGCATTTGCGATCCTGATGGGAAGTTCCAGAGCCTTTTATGGAAAATTCGGAGACAGGATGGATCTGGACAAATTTATGATCGGCAGCAGCATTCTCTGCATTATTTCCTATCTCTGCATTTCCCTTGCACCATCTGCATTTGTGTCACTGATCGGCTGTTCCATCTGCGGATTTTCCGTGGGAATCATGTGGCCGGGAAGCTTCAGCAAGGCATCCATGGCACTGCGAAGAGGAGGTACATCCCTGTTTGCGCTTCTTGCACTGGCCGGAGATGTAGGATGCTCCGGAGGTCCGACTTTAGTTGGATTTGTGTCCGGGATATTATCAGACAACCTGAAAAAAGGAATCCTGGCAGGGGTTATTTTCCCTGTATTTTTGCTGGTGGGAATTCTGATTTTGGGAAAGAGCCGGAGTGCAGAGTGAAATAATTCTTAAATTTTATAAATTGCTATTGACAATAGTACGATTTCGAACTAATATCTAACGGTACGAAATCGTACTATTTTTTATGGAGGTAAATATCATTGACGAACCGGGAAAAAATTGACCGGATCTATGAATCAGCACAGAAAATAGATCAGGTATATGATGTATGGGCTACGAAACATAAATTAACTTTATATGAAATGATGATGTTTTATGAAATTTTTCAGAAGGAAAACAGGGAGATCACACAGAAAGAGTTAAGTATGAAACTGGGAGCACCTAAGACTTCTGTTAACAGCCTTATTAAGAAACAGTTAAATGCAGGATATATCTGGATGCAGGTTAATCCACAGAACAAAAGAGAAAAGATCATATCACTGACAGAAAGTGGAGAACGTTTTGCCAGAAATCTGGTTCAGCCGCTGTTTCAGTATGAGGAAGAAGTCATAGGAATGCTGGATGACAGAGATGTGGAAACTGTTATTACAGTACAGAATAAATTTGCGGATATCTTACTGAGTAAGATGGAAGATATATAAGAGAGGAGATATTTTTTGGATACACAAGTTAAATTAGAACATGAAGTCAGTTTCCGCTGGCTGATCGTATTTGCATTGCCAACGATTTTATCCAGTATTTTTTCCAGCCTGTATTCTACGTTGGATGGGATTTTTATTGCAAGACTGGTGGATACAGATGCGTTATCTGCGATCAATATCACAATGCCAATGATCTTTCTTGCGTCGGCAATCGGAATGATGTTTGGCAGCTTTATGTTTTGCTTTTTTGAACCCGCTGTGATATTTTCTCGGATCGGATCAGGCACTTCTGCATTATTGCAGGGAATATATGATTCCGGTTTTGATCACACTGCCTTTCGCAGTGTTTGGAATGGTATTTCAGCTTAGTTTCATTACAGTAGGAAAAGCAGGTTTCGGTGCTGCACTTTCGGTTATGGGTGGAGTCCTGAATATTGTACTGGACTGGCTGTTTATCGCGATTTTTCACTGGGGACTGGCAGGCGGTGCTGTAGTAGATTTTTTTGCAAAAAACAACGCCCAGGTGGAGACGATCGCACTGTATGGATTCCGGATCGTGGCAACCAGCTTCCTGATGATGGCCTACAACGTATTTGCATCCGGCTGGTTCACTGCATTAAACGATGGAAAAACATCTGCGATCTTATCTTTCTGCCGAACTGTCATTTTCATGATCGCGCCGGTACTGATACTGCCAGGGATCTTTGGCATGGATGGAGTATGGATGTCCATTACAGCTGGTGAGGTTTTGAGTATTCTTATGAGTATTTTTTATTTCAGAAAATACAGAAATATGTGGAGCGTAAAAGTATAAAATGGGACAGGGCAGCTTCCGAAATTGAGGAGGCTGCTCTGGCTTTTTTATGGTATACTGATATCAGTTTGATATAAGATAAACGAGAGGATAAATAGATGGAAAAAAAGATCGTTCAGGTTCAGGAGAGAACTCAGCAACTGATCCGGCAGTTATTAAATGTCTGGGAAAGTTCTGTACGGGCAACCCATGATTTTCTTTCGGAAGAAGAGATCATCAAGATCAGGGAATACGTTCCCATGGCAATAGAAAATGTAGAATATCTGATCATTGCGGAAAAAGAATTTGGAGAGCCTGTTGCATTTATGGGAATTGACAGTAATCGGCTGGAAATGCTCTTCCTTTCTCCGGAGGTCAGAGGAAAAGGGCTTGGAAAGCAGCAGCTTCAGTACGGTATTGAAACTTATAACATTCAGGAACTCACCGTAAACGAACAGAATCCCCAGGCAGTCGGCTTTTATGAGCATATGGGATTTCAGACATATAAAAGAACGGAGTATGATGAGGAAGGGAATCCGTATCCGCTTTTGTATATGAGGCTATCCAGATAAGCAAAAGGTTTATTTGTCTGTTAACAGGTACAGGATGCGGGATTTACCAGTGGTGTATTGATATTGTGTTGATAAAGTCGAAAGGAAAGGATAACAATGAACTGCCAGAAACTGATCAATCAGATAAAAGAATATAAGCCTTATAACGAGCAGGAGGAGAACGATAAAATCCTGATCCTGGACTGGATCAGAAATAATGAGAATGCTTTTTCCAGAGAAAATACAGTAGCCCATATGACGGCTTCCGCCTGGGTTGTGAACAGGGAGCGAACCAGAGTTCTTATGGTATATCACAATATTTACAACTCCTGGTCCTGGCTTGGAGGACATGCGGATGGGGAGACGGATCTTCTGTCTGTTGCAATCCGGGAGGTAAAGGAAGAAGCGGGGATTTCCAACGTTCATCCGGTGTCTGAGGAGATTTTTTCCATGGAATCCCTGACTGTAGACGGCCATGTGAAAAAAGGAAAATATGTATCCAGCCATCTGCACTTTAATATCACATATCTCCTTGAGGCAGATCCGGAAGAAGCGGTTTCCATAAAAGCAGACGAAAACAGCGGTGTAGCCTGGTTTTCACCGGAAGAAGCATTGGAGAGATCTACAGAACCGTGGTTTGTGGAGCATGTTTATAGCAAACTTTTGGAAAAAATGAAGGATGTGAAGGGGAACGGTAAATGAAAATTGCACTTGTACAGATGAGTATGGGAAAGGAAATATCCGAGAATCTTGATAAAAGCCTGAAATACTGTGATATGGCAGAAAACTGTGATCTGGTCTTTTTTCCGGAAATACAGCTGACACCGTTTTTTCCGCAGTATCACAATATATGTGTGGATCATTACTGTATAGATATGGATAATGATGCACTGGTAAGATTGTGCCAGAAAGCCAGGGAGCATCGATATTATTTATCACCAAATGTCTATCTGGAATCAGAAGGAGCCAGATACGATACTTCTCTTTGGATCTCCCCGGAAGGAAAAATCCGAGATACTGCAAAAATGGTCCACATCGCACAGAATGAAAATTTTTATGAGCAGGATTATTATACACCGGCGGAGGACGGCTTTAAAGTTTTTGCCACACCATTTGGAAAGATCGGCATTGTAATCTGTTTTGACAGACATATGCCGGAAAGCATCCGTACCTGTGCAAAAAAAGGTGCAGACCTGATCATAGTCCCGACTGCAAATACAAAAGCAGAGCCAATGGAAATGTTTGAATGGGAAATGCGGGTTCAGGCCATGCAGAACCAGGTTTTCATTGCCATGTGCAATCGTGTCGGAACAGAAGATAAAATGCAGTTTGCCGGGGAATCCATCGTGATCGATCCAAGAGGGAAAGTCCTTGCAAAAGCAGATGACAGGGAGCAGTTACTGGTGTGTGATATTGATCTGCAGGAGGTAAAAAAAGTCAGAAGCAGTCTGGATTATTTATCCCTTCGAAGACCTGAGCAGTATGAGTAATAAAGGAGAAACAAAAAATGGCAAAACTATATTTCCGATACGGGGCGATGGGAAGCTCGAAATCTGCCAATATTCTGATGGTTCGTTATAATTATGAAGAACGTGGTCAGTATGCGATACTGTTAAAACCAAGAACAGACGACCGGGATGGAGAGCATAAGATCCAGTCCCGGATAGGCTTGTCGGCTCCGGCTGAATATGTGGATGATTTTCTGAAAGAAATTTCAAAATTATGGAATGGAAAGGAAACAGAATATCTGTATCATGGCAAAAAAGTAAATGCCATTCTGGTGGATGAAGCACAGTTTCTTTCCCCGGAAGAAGTCGATACATTATCAGATATTGTGGATTTTTATGAGATTCCGGTTCTCTGCTATGGCCTTCGTACAGACTTTTTGAACCACCTGTTTCCCGGTTCCAGGCGACTGATGGAAATAGCAGATGTTATCGAAGAAGTTCCCACTGTCTGCTGGTGCGGGAAGCGTGCACAGTGCAATACCCGATATTCCAACGGAAAGATTGTGCGGGAAGGTGCCCAGATCATGTTGGGATCAAATGAGAGCTATGTGGCGCTTTGCAGAAAACATTATAAAGAAGGGAAATTGTGGAAATGAGATAACATCCTGAACACAGGTCGCGAAGCGGATTGCGAATGTCCTCTTTACGCACGGAAGAATATGATACTTCAAAGCCAGATAAGTCAAAACGTCTTACCTGGCTTTTTTGCAATGAATCCGATTGTAATAAGGATTATCGTTAACACCCATGAAATCGGGAACGCATAATACAGAATATTTAACTGATGATAATGTCTGAAAACCGTACAGATCCATACAATGCGAAAACAGCAGTTTCCAATAATAGTAGCAACAGCCGGGTACAGGGAATGTCCGGTACCTCTTAATACGCCTGCCGGGATCTCGTACAGGTTGCACAGCGGTTCGAAAAAAAGAATGCACAGGATACGAAGGCAGGCATTTTGTATCACTGTTTGATCTGCAGAAAAAAATCCTGCAAAAAAATTCCGGAATATGACAAGTGGTTCAATAAGGATCAGACTGCTCACAATAGAGAAGACCAGACATATCCGCAGGATTTTTCTGCATCGGTAAAGCTGCCCGGCAGAGTAATTCTGGCTGGTAAAGGTGGTAGCTGTCTGACCGAAAGCAGTAATCACGTAATAGGTAAAATATTCAAAGTTCATGGCAATGGTACTGCCTGCAATTGCAGAAGAGCCAAAGCTGTTCACAGAGGCCTGTACAAAGATATTGGCAAAGCAGAATACAGCACCCTGGATGGCCGAAGGGATTCCCACTTTAAGAATTGCACTTACAGATCCGGAATAAAGATCACATTTATGAAGTGCAAATGGAAAAGAAGAAGTATCCTTTTTCAGGCGGCAGATCAGAAGGAGCGCAGAAAGCATGGTGGACAGAACTGTAGCAGCGGCAACTCCGGAAACGCCAAGCTTAAAGAATACCACAAATATAATATTTAGAAACACATTTACAATTCCCGACAGAGTGAGAGCAAGAAAGGGATAACGGCTGTTGCCGCAGGCTCTGAGGATCGCAGAACCAAAATCATAAAGCAGCAGAAAGGGATAACTGACAAAATAGATCCGAAGATAAAGCACGGAGGAAAAACGGAGGTATCCGAATTGCTGGAGAAGAACCATGCACATCCCAATATCCGTTTTACCACATGGGAAGATTATGCCATCATGTCAATGGTGGAGCGGGGACTGGGGATCGGAGTGCTTCCAGATATGATCCTGAAACGGATTCCATACCAGATCGCGATCCGATCATTCAGGAATCCATATTTCAGAGAAATTGGACTGGTAATGAAAGACAGAACAAAGCTGACTCCGGCAACCAGGAAGTTTATAGAATATCTTACGATCAATGAACGGTTGGAACGGCTGTGATCTTCAACTGTGTTATTTGGTTCAATTCATTTTTACAGGAGTTGGTCAATATATTCAGCCGATTATTGCAACAAATTACGGTGGTGGAAATTGTGGTGTTATTCATCAGTGTCATGTTTTTGAAATTTTCTCAGACATCCGAGTACTCCGAAAGAATTCAGAAGATGAAGTGACTGACAGTAAATATGTTAGTTGTATAGAACATTATAGTGTGGTAAACTTCAATCAATAAGAGTTGGAGGAGTGTCTATGAAATTAAAAAACGTTTTGATAGTAGTAAAAGATATCGAAAAATCGAAACAGTTTTATCATGATCTGTTTGGCTTGGATATGATATTGGATAATGACGGAAATATGATCGAGGTAGGAACGCCGATATAATAAAAGAATCTCTGGGCAGATAAAGAGGGAAGAAATTATGTTTTATGGATTTGACCAGGTATTTAATATTTTATTTGCAATTATATTTTTCTGCGTTTTGGGAACGATGGTTTATATTTTTGTGAAAAATATCAGCACATGGAATAAAAATAACAATTCTCCCAGGTTAACGGTTGCTGCGAAGATTGTTGCAAAGCGAACGAAGGTTTTCCATAATCAGCAGTCTGACGGTTTTAGCACCACTACATCTACCAGTTACTATGTGACTTTTGAAGTGAAGAGCGGCGACCGGATGGAACTTGCTGTCACAGGAAAGGAATATGGTCAGATGGTAGAGGGAGATGTTGGTGAATTAAGCTTTCAGGGAACAAGATTTCTTGGATTTGACAGGAGCTGAAAAAATGATGGAACATGTGGGAACTGGAGATTAAAAATATGAAAGAAAAAACAAATTATGGAAACTGGGTACCAGAGAAAATGCTGTATCTGATGTTTGGGCTGGCAGCAGTCTTTCTTGTAATTACTGTAGCAGCGAAGGCTGTGTTGCATAAGCCGGTGATTGCTATAGTGCTGGGGGCGCTCTGCATACTGTCACTGCTCTATGCAGTCTACATGCTGATCTGCCATGAAATTTTCGCATTTGGAAAAGGCAATATGATGGCAGGAGTCCATGAGCATCTTGTGGATCATCTTAAATGGAACGGAGAAGGGAAGCTTCTGGATATCGGATGCGGAGCTGCTGCACTTACAGTTCGCTGTGCAAAAGCGTTTCCTGAGGCCAGGATCACCGCAGTGGATTACTGGGGAGTAGAATGGAGTTATGCAAAAGAGCAGTGTGAGAGAAATGCGCGGATCGAGGGAGTTGCAGATCAGATCACTTTCTGGAAAGGTGATGCTGCAAAACTGGATTTTCCGGACGGAACGTTTGATGCTGCAGTGAGGAACTTTGTATTTCATGAAGTGCGCTCTGCAAAAGACAAGAGAGATGTGGTAAAAGAAGCGCTCAGAGTAGTAAAAAAAGGTGGAGTTTTTTCCTTCCAGGATATGTTTTCTCAGAAAGCATTGTACGGAGATATGGATGAATTTGTCCGCATATTAAAAGCAGAAGGAATCTCAGAAGTACATTACATAGGAAACCTGGAGAAGAAGCTGGGGTTCATTCCAGGTTTTGTGACAACACCGTGGATGATAAGTGGAATGGGCATTCTGTATGGAAAAAAATAAGTCAGAGACAGAATAGATAAGAGCTGTAAAAAATAGAGTTTGCACGGTTTTTTTGAAAAGCTTGGGATCAAAGAGCCGGTTTTTATAGGTGCAAGTGATGGCGGTATGGTTGCCCAGATCTACACGCAGGCGTATCCAAAGGAAGTTGGAGGGTTTATTCTGATCTCAACAGGCGGTATGGATGCAGAGACGATAAAAAGTCTCAGGAAAAAGTATTTTTTGGCACCGCTGATGCTGTTTTATATGAAGCATTGTAATTATGAGAAACTGAAACCGAAACTGATCAAAGTCGGAATGGGACATAGCCGGAACGAGAGCAAGGAAGAACTTGCATATGCCAAAGATATGTTTGAAACCATTTTCAAAGATTATACCAAAGAAAAAGATGTGCATATTTCTGGTCTGCTGGCTGATCTGATGAAGCAGACGCCGGTTACGGAAACGGATTTTAGGATGCTTAAGGGAAAAATACTTCTGATACTTCCAGACCAGGATTTCTTTTCCGGAAAGATGCAGAAAGACCTTATACAGCTGATGCATGATCCTGTCATCCAGTATGTTTCAGGCGGACATCTCTCTACGATTTTGAAAGCGGATGATTATGTAAAAGTGATCCGGGATTTTCTGGGAAATATATAGATCATTTCCTCGCAACAAGATGCGCGCGGAAGCCTTTCTGCTTTTCCATAGTCAGTACGGTGAAGCCGGCTTTTTCTGCCATGGCGATGAATTCTGCAGGTTTGTGTATCTTTACATCGCCGTGTCCGAACAGATTTGCCAGGGGCATTTCCAGATGATTCATAAGCCAGACAACAAAGCTGGAGGAAGTATAGTCGCGCAGGATCAGGCGGCCGCCTTTACGCAGGACACGGTAGGTACTGTTAAAAAAGTCCTGGGGATTTGGATAATGATGAAAGCTGTTTGCACAGATAACGGCATCAAAAGAATCATCCTCAAAGGGCAGATTTTCACTGTCACCTACAAGAAATTCCGTGTTGGAGAGATTCTTGGCCTGAGCCACATGGATCATTTCAGGAGTAAGATCCAGGCCGGTGTAGTGTTTGTCCGGATATTTCTCATGAAGAAGTTCGATCATCGGGCCGGTTCCACAGCCACAATCCAGGACATCGCAGAAAGGCTCTTTTTCCAGTTCGGCCAGGATCGGAGGATAATCGTCCTTGCACATTTCGTAAATACCGGCATGGCCGCTGTCATAGATTTTGGCTGCCTGCGTAAATTCTTTGACAGAAAGTTTTTTATATTCTTCAGGGGTCATAGCAACGTCTCCTTGATATTGATTTGCTGTTAGATTCTACTAACTAACGGTATCATAAATTTCAGGAAAAGTCAAAAGGAATATGGTTGATAAAACATGACAGAGCTAATATTTGCGTAAGAAAGAAGTGTCAAGAAATAAAAACTTGACACTTTTTTCTTTTGCATGTTATAGTCAAACTGAGGTGGTTATATGAAAGTAAAAGAACCAGACTTAACGGAACAGATCAGAGAGATTTTTGGTACAACAGATGCTAAAGAATTAAGGCAAATCGCAGAAGATGCAGCATGCTACAGAAAAAAAGGAAATTCTGCAAACAGGAGTCCTGTCGGCAGAAAGAATTCTTTTACAGATCCACAGCTTGCAAATATCCTTGCGTTGCAGAAGCAGGGTGTGAAGATTACAGAAATTGCAAAAAAATACCATGTATCCAGACAGACGATCTACAGTCAGATAAAACGTGTGCATAATTTCAGTGAAGATCCAGATGTAAAAATGAGGATGTATTTTATGAACAGGGATTATCTGTGCACGATGATAGATATAGATTTTTTACACGAAAAAATTTATATTAAAAATTATACGGATCAGATACCATTAAGGGCATTTGGAGTTGTGGATAATCCAAGCTGGAATGATTTTGAGTATTTTCTGGAGGACAGATGTTTTCCCAGGACACGCGATCATGCAAAAGAAATCCTGAGAGATATGAGAATTCCTTTTTACGATCCACTTCTGATTATTGAAAAAACAGATGGATATATGGAAGGGGATCACCAATGGATCATGATGGTAAAAAAGGAGAGATGATTTTTATGGATAAAGTTGAAATTGATAAATATTCTCCTTTGCATAAGACAGGGCATATATCAAAAGGTGATCAACGTAAATGGAAGATTGATAATCTGTGGTATAAGGCGGATTATATGGGATATGAGAGCCTGGCAGAGGTACTTGTTTCGAAGCTTCTGGGCTGACTGATTTTGAAGAAGTTACGGAAAGAATTCAGTATATGGTAGAACAGGTTGAACGTATAACTGAGATTGAAGGTTTTGGCAAGTATATTACGGCAATGTTGGAGATTGATGCTTTTTTTGTAAATGAGGACAGACATACCAATAATATTGCTGTGATCTATAATGAAAAAACACAGCGATATTCGCTCAGCCCTTTATTTGACCAGGGACTTTGCATATTTGCAGATACCAGTGTGGACTATCCACTAGAATTATCCTACGAGGCTTGCCTGGAAAAAATAGAATCAAAACCTTTTAGCATGGATTTTGACATTCAGCTTGAGGCAGCAGAAGAATTATATGGAACCCAGATAGATTTTAATTTCAACATTGAGGATGTAAATGCCATTCTGGATTCCGTTGCGGGGATATATTCTGAAGAAATCTGTAATCGAATTAGGGAATTGTTGCGTTATCAGATTCGAAAATATTCTTATCTGATAAAAAAATAATCAACATCATCAGGGAGGTGATGCCATGCCGTCATATAAAGAACAATTTAACCTGAATATTTTTGACCATAGTTCTGTAGGATATTGCGTGCTGGAACTTGTGCTGGACGATAAAGGACAGCCGGTGGACTGGATCTACCGTTACTGTAATCAAGCCTTTGCAGATATAAAAGACTACAGGCTGGAAGCGATGATCGATCGGTCCTTTCTGGATCTGTTCCCGAAAATTGATGAGAAGTGGTTATACGCCTGTTATGGGGCGGCATATGAGAACAGGTCCAGTGAAATGGTGATTCGAAAAGGAAAAAAATATCATGTGACAATCACACCTATCGGGAAGAGCGGATTCTGTTCCGGACTGATCCAGGCATGGGATAAGGACAGAAATCCAGATGACGAGATACAGGACCCGCTAAGCGATGAAGAATTTATCATAAAAAAACTATTTCCGGAGTACGTTTCCCTGTATCGGATAGAACTTAATTCCGGAAAATTTGAGATTCTCCGTCTTGCTGAAAATACAAATGCCAGAAAACTGGCGGACAGGAAAGACAAAACATTTGCCAATTTTGATGATTATGCGAAAGAATATGCGGATTCCTTTATTTTAGAACAGGACAGAGAAGAATTCCTGAACTGGCATACCTGCAGAAATATGAAGAGAAGGCTTTGTAATACGGAAAAGATTACCTATCATTACCAGAGCGTTTCAGAAACAGAAAAAAATAAATATTATGAAGCCTATGCGGTACAGGGAAAAAGCGATGAGAAAACATTTACCATATTTTTAGGATATCGCAGTATAGACAGTATTCTTTATAAGGAAAAAGCGACGCAGAAACGACTGGAGAAAGCACTGGAGGAAGCGGAACTGAGAAACGAGATCATATCTTCCATTGCAAAAACATATTAGTATATATCAAGAATTGATATCCAGGCGGACTGGTTTGAAGAAATTTCAAACAAAGATAAAGAACAGTTGAATTTTATAAACTCCGGTGTTCTGTCAGTCAATAATAAAAAAGTATACAGACAATATATTGCGGAGGAATATCAGGAGGCATTTTTTAAATTTACAGATATTTCTACGCTGCCGGAACGAATGAAGAATGAAGAAACCATTGCCATGGAATACCGGATGAAGGATGGAAACTGGCATAAACTTCGTTTTATTGAAAAAAAGAGGGACACAGATGGAAATCTGACACATGTGCTCTGTGCGATCCGAAGTATCAGTGCGGCAAAGAAACGGGAAGCATCGCTTCTGTATCAGGTGGCGGAAGCGAAAAAAGATGCAGCTCTTAAATCCAGGTTTTTGTCAAACATGAGTCATGATATCCGTACACCAATGAACGGGATCATCGGTATGATCGATCTTGCAAACCATTATCCAAATGATCTTGAAATGCAGCAAAAATGCAGAGATCAGGTTCTGGAATCCTCCAAACATCTGGTTTCTCTTGTAAGCAATATACTGGATATGAGTAAACTGGAATCCGGAGATATTATTGAACAGGAACTGGATTTTGATCTCACAGAGGTGTTAAGCAGAGCAAATACCGATAAGCAGATTCTGGCGGAAGAAAAAAATATTGATTATGTGGTGGACTGGAAAAAAGGAAATTTAAAGCATGTATATCTGGTAGGAAACCCGGCTTATTTGGAGCGACTTCTGACGATAGTTGCGGATAATGCGGTGAAATTTACAGAACCAGGAGGCACGATACATGTATGGTGTTGGGAAAAATCTGTGGATGACAGTCATGTGATGTATGAATTTGTATGCGAGGATAACGGAATCGGCATGAGTGAAGAGTTTATAAGCCATGCATTTGAGATGTTTTCTCAGGAAAATGAAACCAGCAGAACCAAATACGAAGGTGCGGGGCTTGGCCTTGCGATTGCTAAGAAGATTGTAGAAAGAATGGAAGGTACCATTGAGATAAAAAGTAAAAAGGGCAGTGGGACAACTGTAACAATGACACTTCCGTTTAAGATCGGACAGCCGGAAAAAAACGAAATTTCAAAAACAGATAACGGAACCAGGCAGGAAATGTCTTTTGAGGGAATGCGCGCCCTGATAGCGGAAGATAATGAACTGAACATGGAAATTGCAAAATTTATGCTGGAAAATAACGGAATCCGCGTAGAGTGTGCGGCTGATGGGGAAGAAGCAGTGAAAAAATTTGAAAAAGCGCAGCCGGGGTATTATGATGTGATTTTCATGGATATTATGATGCCAAATATGAATGGCTGGGATGCGGCACGCAAGATCCGTTCCATGAAGAGAACAGATGCCGGAACAATACCGATCATTGCCATGAGCGCCAATGCATTTTCTGAGGATATCATTAACAGCCGTATTTCCGGGATGAACCAGCATCTTACCAAACCTCTTGAGGAGGCAAAAATTTTGGCTGAGCTTAAAGAGTGTCTGAGCAGGCAGGAAAGCGGCCCTGGCTCTTCTGGATCAGATCAGAAGAAAGGATAAAGACAGGATAATGGAAATATTAAAAGCAAAAGAAACAGATATTGACGATATCGAGAGAATTTATGAACATATTCATGATGAGGAAGAAAATGGAAGAGCTGTGATCGGATGGATCCGGAATGTATATCCGGTGAGAAGGACAGCAGAAGATGCTTTGAGCCGGAATGATCTGTTCGTTATGAAAGAGAAAAATGAAGTTGTGGCAGCAGCAATCATCAATCAGATCCAGGTTGAGGAATATAAATATGCCCGGTGGAGAGTAGAAGCAGAGGACAGTGAAGTTATGGTGCTGCATTGTCTGGCTGTAGAACCTTCAAAGAAGAATAAAGGCTATGGAAAAAAATTTGTGGCATTCTATGAAGATTATGCCAGACGTTGCGGATGCAGTTCACTGCGAATGGATACCAATGCACGGAATACCCGGGCAAGAAAGCTGTACCAGAAGCTTGGATATGAGGAAACAGGGATTGTAAAATGTACGTTTAACGGGATTCCGGATATCCAGCTTGTGTGCCTTGAAAAAGATCTGGATGCAGAGGAAGTTAAGATGAAATGTCCTTATTGCGGAAAAGAGATGAGTGAAGGCCAGATTCATTCTTTTAACCAAATCAAGTAAGTCCCCTGCTTCAATTGCGAAAAGCAATAAGCAGTAGGTGGGGACTTGCTTGTATCAGGAGGAGTGCAAGCTCCTCCTGATAAACTGCGGAGCAGTTATTTGGTGTAGAGCTACGTAGCGAAGCGGATTGCGAATATCCGCTTGACTTCCGGAATGGAATGGAGAAGCAGAGGAGAGTCCATACGGTTAAACACAGAAAAAGGTCTGTCGAAAATGATCTATGGTGACCGGATCGATGCTTATCGCTGTGAGCATTGTAAGAAGATCATTATATCTTATGAATAAACTGGACTATAATGTAAGGAAGAATGAACGATGTTATTTAAGAAGGCAAACCTGGAAGATTTTCACAGGATAAAACAGTTTTACTGGGATCTTATCGATGAGATGAGTGACCAGAATGATAAGATCGGATGGAAGAAAGGAATTTATCCCACAGATTCTTTTTTACAGGAAAGCCTTGACAGAGGAGAACTTTTTGTACTGGAAGAAGGGGGTGGGCTTTGTGCAAGCGTGATCCTGAACAGTGCCTGTAATGAAGGATATGCAGGCGTGACCTGGAGCATTGAATGTGGAGAAAATGAAATTCTTGTGCCCCATGCACTGGCTGTTTCTCCTTCCAGGCAGGGTAAAGGCATCGGCAGGTATTTCATGGAGGAAATCCTGAAACTGGCAAAAACGGAAAAGAAAAAAAGGTAAGGCTGGATATCCTGGGTACCAATACAGCTGCGGAGAGACTCTATACAGGATGTGGATTTCGTTTTGTCCAGGCAAAAGATATGTTTTATGAGGATACCGGCTGGACGGAATACAAGATGTATGAACGGGTCTTGTAAGGGATTTTTGACATAAAATAGATATTTTGGAGGTACAGGAAATGTCACTGGAAAAAGCAGAAGAATATCTGAAAAACAAAGGAATGCTGGATCATGTGATCCGACTGGAAGATTCTACGGCGACCGTTGTGGAGGCGGCCCAGGCTCTGGGCGTGGAACCGGGGATGATCGCAAAGACCATGTCGTTTCTTCAGGATGACCAGCCGGTGCTGATCCTGACGGAAGGAACTGCCAGGATCGATAACCGGAAATATAAGGATACCTTTCATGTAAAAGCGAAAATGATACCATTTGATGAGGTAGAAAGCCAGATTGGACATGCACCTGGAGGCGTTTGCCCGTTCGGGATCAACGAAGGCGTGAATGTATATCTGGATGAGAGCCTGCGGCAGTTTGACATTGTTTATCCGGCAGCAGGAGATGATCACAGTGCCGTGAAGCTTTCCATCGAAGAGCTGGAACAGATTTCCGGAGCTGAGGGCTGGGTGGATGTATGTAAAGAATGAAAGGAATGGACTGTATTGAGGTGCAGTCCTTTTTTTGTGCCCGAAAACATAATGCAGCAGGAAAATAGATGCAGAGAAATTGTATAAAATAACCAAAAAGAAAGATAACAAATTATAAATAACCAACGAAATATAGAAAGGACCATTAAAAAAAGACATGTGTCCTATGAAAAAGGACCAATGTCACTTATACTTTGGCCTAACAAATGCGGAAGACAGAACAAAAATCATGAAAGGAGATGCCATAATGAAACGGAAAATAATGGCAGTATTATTAGCGGCGGCGATGACTGGATCGCTTGTAGGATGTGGAAGCACACAGAACAAAAATGCGGCGGATGCTTCAGAAGAGAAAATGAAAGTAGCAATGGTAACAGACTCCGGTGATATCACAGACCAGAGCTTCAATCAGATGACTTACGAAGCATGTAAGGCATGGGGAAAGGAAAATGACATTGAGTTCAACTATTACAAACCCCAGAGCGATTCGGATGAAGCCAGAACAGCAAGTGTGGATCAGGCAGTGGCAGATGGCGCGAATGTAATTGTGCTTTCCGGCTATGTGTTTGCACCGACTGTGATCGATGAATCGGATCTGTACCCGGAGGTGAAATTCCTGGCACTGGATGTAAGTGCCGGTGATATCTGCGAAAAGGGTATCGGAGAAGGATATGACTACAATCCGGATCACTATAATGTGACGGATTATTACAATGAGGATAACGTATACTGCTGTACCTATCAGGAAGAGCTTTCCGGATTCATGGCCGGTTATGCGGCAGTCATGCTTGGATACCGCCATCTGGGATTTCTGGGCGGAATGTCTGTTCCGGCAGTTAACCGCTATGGCTACGGATATGTTCAGGGAGCAGATGCAGCTGCAAAAGAGCTTGGGATCACAGATGAAGTACAGGTTGAGTATGTATGTGGCGGACAGTTCTATGGAGATGCAGATATCACGGCTTACATGGATACTTGGTATGGATCAAAAGGCGTGGAGGTTGTATTTGCCTGTGGTGGAGGAATTTATACTTCTGCGGCAGAGGCGGCAGTTAAAACCGGCGGAAAAGTTATCGGTGTTGACTCCGACCAGTCTGCAACCATTGACGATTACAAAGAAGACCTGACTGTGACTTCTGCAATGAAAGGTTTGCAGGTTACCATTGATAATGTACTGGATGCGATCTTGGATAATGAATGGGATAAATATGTAGGAAAGATTGAAAACCTTGGAATGGAATCTCCGGATCCGGCTGAAAATTATGTACAGCTTCCGGAAGAGACCACGCAGTGGGATGGTACTTTTACGAAAGAAGATTATCAGAAGCTGGTACAGCGAATGTATAACGGAGAATATGAAGTGTCCAGCGACAGTACAACATTTCCGGAAACAGAGATCACAGCAACCGATTACGGCAGCATTAAATAATAAAACATGAATGATGAAATAAAGGAGGAAAATAATGAGCGAGTATGTGATTGAAATGTTAAATATAACAAAACGTTTTCCGGGGATTGTAGCCAATGACAATATCACACTTCAGTTGAAAAAAGGTGAGATCCATGCACTGCTTGGAGAAAACGGTGCCGGAAAATCCACGCTGATGAGTGTTCTGTTTGGATTATATCAGCCAGAGGAAGGCGAGATCAGAAAAGATGGTAAGAAAGTAGATATCCAGGACCCCAATGATGCCAATGAACTTGGAATTGGTATGGTTCACCAGCATTTTAAGCTGGTAGAATGTTTTTCTGTTCTGGATAATATCATGCTGGGTGTGGAAACCACAACAAAAGGCGGCTTTCTGAAAAAGGATGAAGTAAGAAAAAAGGTTGTGGAGCTGTCTGAAAAATATGGTCTTTCTGTTGACCCGGATGCGAAGATCGAAAATATCACAGTTGGTATGCAGCAGAGAACGGAAATCCTGAAAATGCTGTATCGTGATAATGAGGTCCTGATCTTTGATGAGCCTACAGCGGTACTTACTCCCCAGGAGATCAATGAGCTTATGGTGATCATGAAGAACCTTGCAGCAGAAGGTAAAAGTATTTTGTTTATTACCCATAAACTTGCGGAGATCATGGCAGTGGCAGACCGCTGCAGCGTGCTTCGAAAAGGAAAATATATCGGAACTGTAGATATCAAAGATACAACACCGGAAAAGCTTTCTGCAATGATGGTTGGAAGAGATGTAAATTTTGTTGTAGATAAAAAACCGGCGAAAACAGGAGATGTTGTATTAAGTGTAAGGAATATGACCGTTGCATCAAAACAACACAAGAACAATGCGGTGAATCATGTATCCTTTGATGTCAGAAGAGGTGAGATCGTCTGTATCGCGGGAATTGACGGAAATGGCCAGTCGGAGCTGGTATATGGCCTTTCCGGGCTGGAACCGGTAAAGGAAGGAACGATCACAATGAATGGACAGGATATTACAAACATTGCCCATCCGAAGAAGAATCACTTCCGGCATGAGCCATATCCCGGAAGACAGACATAAGCATGGCCTGGTCCTGGATTATTCTCTGGAAGATAACATTGTTCTGGAACGTTATTTTGAACCACAGTTTACAAACCGTTTTGGTTTCTTAAAGAGAAAAGAGATCAGAAAATATGCAAACCGTCTGATCAAACAGTATGATATCCGCTCCGGCCAGGGAACGGTCACAAAGGTGCGCTCCATGTCCGGAGGTAACCAGCAGAAAGCGATCATTGCAAGGGAAATTGATAACGATCCGAAATTCCTCATCGCCGTACAGCCCACCAGAGGCCTGGATGTGGGAGCCATCGAGTATATCCATAAGCAGATCGTTGCTGAGAGAGATGCGGGAAAGGGTGTATTGCTGGTAAGCCTTGAACTGGATGAAGTTATGAATGTTTCAGACCGTATTCTGGTCATGTATGAGGGTGAGATCGTAGGAGAATTTGACCCAAAAAAAGTATCTGTAGAAGAGCTGGGGTTATATATGGCAGGCTCAAAGAGAAAGGGGATAAAAGAGAATGGATAAAAAACAGAAACTTCTGAGAAATAATGCATTTCAGACAGTACTGGCATCGCTGATCTGCATTGTCATAGGTCTTATTGTTGGATTTGTCGTGCTTCTGATCATTTCGCCTTCCGGTGCCGGAAAAGCGATCATAGCAATTATGAAAAACTTTTTCTATTATCCGAATGCGGCAGCAACGACGAAATATTTTGGAACAACTTTAATAAAAGCGTCAGCACTTCTGATGTGTGCGTTATCAGTAATATTTGCCTACAAAGTAGGTTTGTTCAACATTGGTGCAGCAGGTCAGTATGTGATCGGCGCAGGTGGATGCCTGTATATGGCCTTAAGATTTAACCTGCCGTGGTATATTTGCCTGATCGCAGGAGTACTTAGCTGCTGCGGTGGGAGGAATTTCCGGTGCATTAAAAGCATATTTGAATGTAAACGAAGTAATTTCCTGTATTATGCTAAACTGGATTTCTCTTTACAGCGTAAATATGTTATTATCACAGGTAAAGGATGGTTCCACACCATATACAAAACTGTTATTCAGCTACAACAAAAGTGCAATGCTTCCAACAGCTGGATTAAATGAACTGTTTCATAACAAATACATGACCATTGGGGTGCCGATGGCAGTGATCGCAGCGATTATTGTATGGGTTGTGCTGCAGAAAACAAAATTTGGCTTTGAACTGAAAGCAACAGGAATCAACAAACTGGCCGTAAAATACTGTGGCATGCATGAAAAAAGAAATATTATCGTTACCATGATGATTTCCGGAGGTCTTGCCGGTTTCGGTGCGGGAATTTTCTACTTAAGCGGAATTGAACAGTGGATTGTACAGCAGACAAGTGTGCCGGGCATGGGATTTAATGGAATCGCAGCGGCATTTCTCGGTGGATTGGATCCTATCGGAACAATTTTCGCCTCCTACTTTATCCAGCATATTACCAGTGGTGGTACTTATGTGGATACAACAACATACTGTACACAGATTTCTGATCTGATCTCAGCATTTATTATTTATCTGTGTGCGTTTGTATTTTTCTTCAAGATCTGGTTTAACCGTTACCTGGATAAAAAAGAAGAAAAAAGTGTAAAGGTAAAGAAAGGAGGCCGGAAATAATATGGTATTATTAGTTCAGTATACATTAATCTTTGCATCGGTTCTGGCACTGGTTGCTCTTGGGGGCTGATCTCCGGAGCACTTGGGGGCCTTGGGGGTCTGGTCTACATCACGGCGGGTGTAAGTGAGTGGAAATTTGAGAATGGGATGGCAGGTTTTGGATTCCTGGCACTGGCGGTTATGATTTTTGGACAGTGGAGACCGGTGAATATCGGACTGGCAGCATTGTTATTTGGATTTTTCCGTGCGCTGTCAAACGTGTATACCGGATTTGCGCCGCTTGTGGCATTAAAACTTCCAAGCAGTTTGTATAATATGCTGCCATACATTATTTCTCTCGTTATTCTTGCCTTTATTTCCCAGAAATCAAGGGCACCGAAAGCGGAAGGAATTCCTTATGATAAAGGACAAAGATAAAATGAGACCAGGTAAAAAATTAAAAGAGGATATATAAAACAAAAAAAGAGAGGATGACAGATATGAAAAATTATTCAGAAGACGCAAGCAGACAGTATCATATTCAGGTAGCAAAAGGAGAAGTGGGACGTTACGTTATTTTACCGGGAGACCCGAAACGCTGCAAAAAGATCGCACAGTATTTTGATGATCCGGTTTTTGTGGCAGATAACCGGGAATATGTAACCTATACCGGAACACTGGATGGAGTGAAGGTAAGTGTAACATCCACCGGAATCGGAGGACCGTCTGCTTCCATTGCAATGGAAGAACTTTATCGATGCGGAGCAGATACTTTTGTCCGGATCGGAACCAGTGGTGGAATGCAGCCGGAGGTAAAGAGCGGAGACATTGTTGTTGCAACCGGTGCGATCCGTATGGAAGGTACCAGTAAAGAGTATGCACCTATCGAATTCCCGGCTGTGGCAAATCTGGAAGTGATCAATGCACTTGTGGAAGGTGCGAAAAAAGAAGGCTGTGAATTTCATACAGGTGTGGTACAGTGTAAAGATGCATTCTACGGTCAGCATGAGCCGGAGACCAAGCCGGTCAGCTATGAACTGATGAATAAATGGGAGGCATGGAAGCGCCTCGGATGCCTTGCTTCTGAGATGGAATCTGCTGCTCTTTTTGTAGTAGCAAGCCATTTAAGAGTACGTGCAGGTTCCTGCTTCCTGGTGCTTGCAAACCAGGAAAGAGAAAAACTGGGACTGGATAATCCTGTTGTGCATGATACTGATAAGGCGATCCAGGTTGCAGTACAGGCGATCCGGGAACTGATCCGTGCGGACCAGTCACAGAAAAAAGGAGAATAAAGATGAATGTAAATGAAATTTTAAAACATGTAGATCACACCCTGCTTCTGCAGGGTGCAACCTGGGAAGAGATCCAACAGATCTGCGATGACGGGATCAAATACCAGACTGCTTCTGTATGCATTCCGCCGTGCTATGTAAAACAGGCCAGCGAATATGTGCAGGGTAAGGTGGCAATCTGTACAGTGATCGGTTTCCCAAATGGAAATATGACCACAAAAACGAAGGAATTTGAAACAAAAGACGCTATCGAAAACGGGGCGGATGAAATTGATATGGTGATCAATATCGGATGGCTCAAGGACAGAAAATATCAGGATGTTGAGCAGGAGATCCGTACTCTGAAAGAGGCATGTGGGGATAGAATCCTGAAAGTGATCATCGAAACCTGCCTGCTGACAGAAGAAGAAAAGATTAAAATGTGTGAGCTTGTGACAAATGCAGGGGCAGATTATATCAAAACTTCTACCGGATTTTCTACAGGAGGTGCAACCTTTGATGATATCCGGCTGTTTGCAAAACACGTAGGAGAAGGTGTGAAGATCAAAGCTGCAGGTGGTATTTCAAGCATGGACGATGCAGAGAAATTCCTTGCTCTTGGAGCAGATCGTCTCGGAACCAGCAGAATTGTGAAGATCGTGAAGAAAGAAGAAGGGGCAGGATATTAAAGAGGATAAATATTATCTGATTTTGGACTGCAGAGTATGAAGCCATAACACAGTGAAATGGAAACATTCACTTTATTCAGGAAAGGTGGGAAAATCATGGAAAAGAAACAGATTGAAGAAATGATCGATCTGGCGATCAGACAGCTGGATCATTCGTATGTGCCATATTCGCATTTTCATGTAGGCGCGGCACTTCTTGCAAAAAATGGTACCTATTATACCGGGTGTAATATAGAAAATGCTGCCTATACCCCAACGAACTGTGCAGAGAGAACTGCTTTTTTCAAAGCGGTCAGTGAGGGCGTGAGGGAATTTCAGGCAATCTGCATTGTGGGTGGCAAGGATGGCGTTCTTACAGAATATGCGGCACCGTGTGGGGTGTGCAGACAGGTTATGATGGAATTCTGTGATCCGGAAACCTTTCAGATCATACTGGCAGTCAGCAAAGATAAATATGATATTTTTGCTTTAAAGGAACTTTTACCACTTGGATTTGGACCGGCTAATCTGGCCTGACAGAAAGGAATGTGCTTATGGAAACTTATAAGAGAGTATTTGTGATCGTTCTGGATTCACTTGGAATCGGGGCAATGCCGGATTCTGAGAAATTTGGTGACAAAGGTGTGGATACATTTGGACATATCCTGGATAAGATGGGAACTCTGGATATTCCCAATCTTCAGAAGCTGGGAATGCTGAACCTGCATAAAGGCGGCAGGATGGAAGGCGTGGAGAAACCGATGGGGCGTTATATGCGGATCGCGGAAACCAGCAATGGCAAGGATACCATGACCGGACACTGGGAAATGATGGGGATCAATACAAAAAAGCCGTTTATTACTTTTACGGAGACAGGATTTCCAAAGGAACTGATCCAGGAGCTGGAGAAAAGATGCGGTAAGCGTGTGATCGGAAACAAGAGTGCCAGCGGTACGGAAATCATTGAAGAGCTTGGTGAGGAAGAGATCAATACAGGAGCCATGATCGTTTACACGTCTGCGGATTCCGTAATGCAGATCTGCGGAAATGAGGAGACGTTTGATCTTGCAAATCTGTATCGCTGCTGTGAGATTGCCAGAGAACTGACCATGAAAGACGAGTGGAGAGTTGGCAGAGTTATTGCAAGGCCTTATGTGGGAAAGAAAAAGGGTGAGTTTAAAAGAACCAGCAACCGCCATGATTATGCACTGAAGCCCACAGGAAGAACAGCGCTTAATGCATTGAAGGATGCAGGTTTTGATGTGATCGGTGTTGGAAAGATCAACGATATTTTCTGTGGCGAGGGAATCACAAAGACTTATCACTCGGACAGCTCTGTACACGGCATGCAGCAGACCGTGGAGATCTGCAAAGAAGATTTTCATGGACTTTGTTTTGTAAACCTGGTGGATTTCGATGCTCTGTGGGGACACAGAAGAAATCCGGAGGGATATGGACATGAGATCGAGAAGTTTGATAAAGGACTTGGTAATCTTATGAATGAAATGCGGGAGGATGATCTTTTGATCCTGACTGCAGATCACGGAAATGATCCCACCTATACAGGAACGGATCACACCAGAGAATATGTACCGTTTCTTGCATATTCAAAGAAAATGAAAGAGACGGGAGCTATTGAGGACCAGGATACATTTGCTGTGATCGGCGCCTCTGTTGCAGAGAACTTCGGGGTAAAAATGCCGGAGGGCACCATCGGGAAATCAATCCTGGAGAAGCTGAAATAAAAAATAATATACTGGCAGAGAAATGAATATGGGAGAACGGTATTTATATCAGAAATGTCCCTTTTTAAAAGAAGTAAGCCAGGAAAGAAGGGAGCAGTTTGAAACATATTTTCGAACTGCTCCTGACTGGCTTATTGATGCATTTGTTGTGGAAAAAATGAAGAGCGTATCTTTCTTTTGATGAACGGGACGGATCGCTTGTGCCTGCTGCTTGTCAATCACTATGAGCAATATCAGAAAAAAGGAGTGCTCTGTGTAAAAGAAGGACAGAAAAGTCTGGCAGATAAAACAGGAATGTGTCTGAAAAGCATAAGCCGCGCAGTAAAGAGGCTTTCTGAACAGGGACTGATCGAAAAACAGGGGAAAAAGCTCCTGGTGGGAAAACAGCAGTATGAAGAAATGAAGGCGCTGATTTCGGAAAAGACGGATATGGAATAAAGAACAGGCATTGATAAAAATAAACTATGCTTTGCAGGCATGATTTACAAGCGAAAATAGGTATTAGACAGAATCCTGTGTGAAAGCTAAAATAAATGTGTAAAAAGATTTTCCGGGAAATAAGAAGAACTGAATTGGGAAGAGCAGAATGGGAATGTCTGCTTTGCAAAACAGGAGGGCATTGTTTATGAAAAAAGCAATTGTAATGGCTGGAGTCTTGTTTGCACTGACAATGACCGCCGGGTGCGGAAGCCAGAACCAGGATCATGCAGCAACTGCGGAATCACAGACTCAGGACACAGCTAGTGGATCGGGTACAGCTGCACAAAGTGAGAATACAGATCAGAAACAGACAGATGGAGATCGTACAGATACAGCAGAAGCAGATGTAACAGAAGAGGCTTTGCAGGATAACGAAAACACAGAAAAATCATCGAAAGTTCTGGTTGCATACTACTCAGCAACCGGAAATACGAAAGCAGCAGCTGAAACAATTGCAGATGCAGCCGGCGGAGAACTGTTTGAGCTGCAGCCGGCAGAGGCATACACTACAGAAGACCTGGATTATAATGATCCGGAAAGCCGTGTCTGCAAAGAACATGAGGATCCGGATCTTCAGGATGTGAAGCTTGAGGAAGTTACACCGGAATCTTTCTCGAATGCAGATGTTGTCTTCCTTGGGTACCCGATCTGGTGGGGCGAAGCGGCCTGGCCGGTAAATGAATTTGTAAAAGAAAATGATTTCACAGGAAAAACAGTGATCCCATTCTGTACTTCTGCATCTTCCAGCCTTGGTGACAGCGGAGAAAATCTTGCAGAAATGGCAGGGACCGGAGAATGGCAGGAAGGTAAAAGATTTTCTTCCGGTGCAGCGGAAGAAGAAATCCGGAACTGGATAGGAAGTCTTGATCTGTCAGCAAAATAAACAAGAGTCAAAGGAACGTGGAATTTATGAAGATTATAATTTTACAGGGAAGTCCCAATAAAAAAGGTTCTACCAGTATCCTTGCAGAGAGTTTTACCAAGGGAGCCTTGGAGGCTGGACATAAAGTGGAACGGTTTGACCTTGCGAAGATGAATATTCATCCATGTATCGGATGTGTTGCATGTGGTTATGAAGGTCCATGTGTTCAGAAGGATGATAATCAGCAGATCCGGGAGGCAATCCTGGGAGCGGATATGGTGGTGTTTGCGACACCGCTGTACTATTATGGAATGTCCGCACAGCTTAAGATCGTTGTGGACAGATTTTGTGCATACAACAGCAGTCTCCATGGAAAACATATGAAATCCGCACTTCTCACTGTGGCATGGAATGCGGATGACTGGACGTTTGAGGCATTGGAAGCTCATTATAAGACGTTGGTACGTTATTGTGGATTTAAAGATCAGGGAATGGTGCTGGGATACGGTTGCGGAAGCCCGGATATGACGAAAAGAAGTCCGTATGTAGAAGAGGCGTATCAGATGGGAAAAAATCTCTGATGCTATAATGCAGAGAGAGGCAAAGCATTAAAGGATTGAAAAGTAATCACCTGGATGATGATATTACAGTTCGGGTGATTACTTTTTTGGTTACCTGTTTGGTTACCTGCAATGAATGACAAAAATAAAAAATGCCGAAAACCCTTGAAATACAAGAACTTTCAACACTTATAATAGCAGGGGATGAGAGAATCGAACTCCCACCAAAGGTTTTGGAGACCCCTATCATACCATTTGACCAATCCCCTATATTCGGTTGTGTTTTCATCACTGTTGAAATTATACATATAAAACATACAATTGTCAAGAGATGAAAGTGTTTTTTATACATAAAATATAAATAAAACTTTCTTCTGTCACAGCCGGACAGAAAAGCGGAGATGGAGGGATTTGAACCCTCGCACCGGTTGCCCGGCCTACCGCATTTCGAGTGCGGACCCTTCAGCCACTTGGGTACATCTCCGTGTGCAAACCTTTATTATTATATAAGGTATCCGGGGAAAGGTCAATCTTTTTTGAAACTTTTCTTTCTGCATTATTGACGAATCTTCCATACTATAATAAGATAATGGGTAAAGTGTACAGACAGAAGTGGATGTGCAGAAATGGAGGGAATTATGAGCGACAAGAAATCAGCGATTCTTAAGGTTGCGAAGGGACTTACTGAGAATTACGCTTCAGAAGAACTTTTTATGCCGAAGAGCGGCAGACGTCTGCCGAACCGTTCGGTGATCATTGATATAGTAAGAGATCTGAAATCCATTATATTTCCGGGATATTTCAGTACGGATACCAGTGCCACTGTATTTCCGGAGTATTATGCGGGACACAGACTGAACGATATTTATGACAGACTGAAAAACCAGATTGAGATCGCACTTCTTTATCACGGTGAGGAACCGGAAGAGGCAGCAACTCATGCAGACAGAACCACATGTGGATTTTTTGAGCAGCTTCCGGAGATCCAGAGACTGCTTCTGACAGATGTGCAGGCCGGCTTTGACGGTGACCCTGCAGCCAAGAGCAAGGAAGAGATTATTTTTTCCTATCCGGGACTGTTTGCAATCTATGTATACCGTCTGGCACATGTTCTCTATAAAGAAGAAATTCCGTTTATCCCACGTGTGATGTCAGAATATGCACACGGCCGTACAGGAATTGATATCAACCCAGGTGCGACTATCGGGGAGTATTTCTTTATTGACCATGGAACCGGAGTGGTTGTAGGTGAGACAACAGAAATCGGAAATAATGTGAAGCTGTATCAGGGTGTAACCCTTGGAGCACTTTCCACAAGAATGGGACAGCAGCTTGCCAATGTGAAGCGTCATCCAACGATCCGCGACAATGTAACTATTTATTCCAATTCTACAGTCCTTGGCGGAGAGACCGTTGTGGGAGAGAATACGATTATTGGTGGTAATACTTTTATTACAGAGTCGATCCCTGCAAATACCAAGGTCAGTGCCAAAAGTCCGGAGCTTGTGATCAAGAAACCGAAGAGTCAGGTTTCCGCCACAAATGTATGGGATTATTGATAATAAAGGGAAAAAATAAAAAACTTAAAAAATTTCAAAAAACCTGTTGACAAATAAAACGGTTTACTATATACTAATCATCGTTGCAGCGGTCAAGCGATCGGTAATCACCGAAGCGACGATGCGCGGGTGTAGTTCAATGGTAGAACACCAGCCTTCCAAGCTGGATACGTGGGTTCGATTCCCATCACCCGCTTATGCGATAGTGGCGTAGTTGGTAACGCGCGACCTTGCCAAGGTCGAGACCGCGGGTTCGAGCCCCGTCTATCGCTCTCATCGGAAGATGAACTTTTATAATTTCATAACTGCGGGTGTAGTTCAATGGTAGAACACCAGCCTTCCAAGCTGGATACGTGGGTTCGATTCCCATCACCCGCTTATGCGATAGTGGCGTAGTTGGTAACGCGCGACCTTGCCAAGGTCGAGACCGCGGGTTCGAGCCCCGTCTATCGCTCTTTGAAGCTCTGAGTAATCTCAGAGCTTTTTTTGTATAAACAAAGAATGCAGTGGTTAAACATAAAAAATCCTCCGCTTTATTTTACAGCATTTTCATAAATTACTGCAGCAGGTTCAGAAATTCATACTCTGAACAACTTCCTTTTGATGCATTCATTTCCGGAACTGCTATAGGTGGCAGAGGATTTTTACGTTATGTGTAGCGTAGTATCTTATTCGGTTGCTTTTTCCTGATCGATCAGTGTGTAGAAAGTCAGAAGATAAAGCCCACATAAGCCAACAAGCCCGTAGATGATCCGGGAAAGCCAGCTCATGCTTCCGAACAGAAACGCTACCAGATTAAAATTAAAGAAGCCGATCAGACCCCAGTTTATGGCGCCGACCACGGCAATGGTCAGAGCGAAATACTGCAGACATTTATTTGCCATAAGTCACCATCCTTTCGTTATACAGGAGATAGTTTTTCACGGAATCGAAAAAAATATACACGGGAATGAGAAAAAGAAAAAACGGAAATTTCTGACAGTCATGAAAAATCATGAAAGAGAAATTTCCGTTTTATTGAATTCAGATCAAAATATCTGCCTGACAATGCGGGTGCTTTACTTCAGTTTCAGAACCTGGGAAGTTGTCTGTCCGCCGCTTACGTTGAGAGTTTCTTTTCCCTGAAGGGTCACATCACTGGTGGTATCTTTCAGAAGAAATACCTGGCATACAGTGACAGTCTTTCCGGGATCAATGGTGTTCATGTAATTGTCTACAGCGTCATCGGTGGCTTCCGGATAAGTTCCTTCCAGAGATTCTCCGTTCTGGGAAGCCTGGAGAGTGAAGTCCACAAATGCGCTGGACTGGGAATCGCCAGAGTTTGTGTAATCGTAGTAGATCATCAGACATGGATTTCCGCCGTAATCATTGGAGATTGCAAACTGCTTGAACCGGACGGAGAATTTGTCTGTTGTAATATCAATGGATGCGCCTGTAGCCTGTGTGGAATCAGAAGCGGCACCTGTGGATTCGGCGTCCGTACCGGAACTGTCTGCTGTGCTGTCATCTGTAAGTTGAGATGAAATTTCGTCTTTTACGCTTTTGAAGTTTGCACACATAACTTTGACAGTAGTATCATCCAGAGAAACGATCTTCCAGTCATTTCCAATCTTGATCAGCGGGTAAGTGATATCGATTTCGCTGTATTTCTCGTCAGCGGTGGAGGCATTTTCTGCAAGAAGAGAGGCAAGCATCTCCTGAATATCATCCTGTGTCATTTCTTTCCCGGCATAGGCGGCAACTGCGACTTTGCGGGTATACTCCTGAATGGTAGCTGCGTAGATGTTGGTTCCATCGATATATTTCATATGGACGGTTACTTTTGCGGTGCCATTCTGGATGTCAAATTTGTTTTTGGTGATCTTGTAAGTCATTTTTTTGTTGACGGTAGTGAAGAAATCTGTGTAGGCGGAATCACGGATATCCGCATCATCCAGAGCACTGAGATCGTGACTCTGGAGAAGGTTCTCCATGGTGGTAAAATCCATGTTCTGCATACCTGTGAGAAATTCTTCTGTGGCTGTTACCGGTTTATGGCGCTGAACCATATACCAGGCAGTTCCGCCGGCCACTGCAGCGATCAGAAGAATGATCAGGCATATCATAAGTGGTTTTTTGCTTTTTTTCTTTCTGCGTGGTGTATCCTCTTCGAAATCATTGGAGATCAATGATCTGGAGAGCTCATCATCATAAAAATCATTATTGTCTTCTGTATTCATTATTCCTCCTTATAATAAGTCATTCTGGTTTTCGGGTAAGATAAACCAGATACAGAGTTGCCGGATATGGAGTGAACCGTAACACATCTGGTTTACCGTAACGATTATAACATAGGTTTACTGTTTGAGAAACCCCCTGTGTTATGATATACTCTAAGATACAAAAAATGGTTGTGGCTGCGGAAAAAGCAGCAGAAAAAGATGAGGTGAAATATGATGCGAACAATTCAGTACTCATTCCCTTCAAAAGCAGACGGACTGGAAATTTCCTGTCTGGCGGTGGTGCCGGAACTGGGACGTGATGAGAAATACAAAGGCATTATTCAGATTGTTCATGGGATGAGTGAATATAAGGAACGTTATCTTCCTTTTATGGAATATATGGCAGAACGGAAATATGTAAGTGTGATTCACGATCACCGCGGCCACGGAAAAAGTGTGCGGAGTAAAGAAGATCTTGGATATATGTATGGCGGCGGGGCAGATGCCATGCTGCAGGATATTCATACAGTAAATTGTCTGATCAGGGATCATTTCCCGGAGCTTCCGCTGATTCTTTTTGGCCATAGCATGGGCTCTCTGGCTGTTCGTGCTTATGCGGCTCACCATGATGGCTGTATGGATATGCTGATCGTCTGCGGCTCGCCCAGTTATAATGTGCTTCGACCGGTTGGAGTGGCTCTGGCAAAAGCGGAAAAAACTGTTTTCGGACCCAAACACAGTGCCGGCCTGATCGAGATGATGTCTTTTGGAAGCTATGCGATGCGGTTTAAAAAAGAGAAAAACCGTTTTTCATGGATCTGTTCTGATCCACAGGTTGTTAAGGATTATTCCGATTCCGAGTACTGCGGATTTACTTTTACAGATGATGCATATCTGGCACTTTTTGACCTGATGAAAAGAGCGTACGATGTGAAACACTGGAAGTGTACGAAACCGGAGATGCCGGTATTGTTTATCAGCGGAGCGGAGGACCCCTGTATGGGAAATGTACGGCAGTTTGCGAAGGCTGTTCGTGCCATGCGTCGAGCGGGATACCGGGATGTCCGGGGGAAATTATATCCGGGAATGCGCCACGAGATTCTCAATGAGAAAGAACGGGAGAAGGTTTATCATGATATATTTATATATATCCACAAAAAAGGACTTTGAACGCTCTGTGGCGGAGTGATATAATAAAGACCAGAGTGCTCCTGCAGACATCTGTGAGAGAGCGCAACTACTGAGAAAACAGGGGGATTCATAAATTATGAGAGCAAGTGGAATTTTGCTTCCGGTATCCAGCCTTCCATCGAAATATGGAATAGGATGTTTTTCCGCAGAGGCGTATGAGTTTGTAGACCAGCTGGCAAGGGCAGGGCAGAAATACTGGCAGATCCTTCCTCTTGGACCTACCGGATATGGAGACTCACCGTACCAGTCTTTTTCCACCTTTGCGGGAAATCCGTATTTTATTGATCTGGAAGCTTTTGTGAAAGCAGGTTGCCTGGATGAAAGTGACTGTGAGAACTGCGACTGGGGTGGAAGTGAGAGTTATGTGGATTATGAGAAGATTTATAATTCCAGATTCCGTCTCTTAAGAAAAGCATTTGAAAATTATGACTGTGAAGGAGATTTGTCCTATCAGAAGTTTATAAATGAAAATGCTGCCTGGCTGGAAGATTACAGCCTGTATATGGCCATCAAGGACAGCCTGAACGGGATCAGCTGGATCGAATGGCCAAAAGAACTTAAAAACAGAGAAAAAGATGCGCTGGCTGAGGCAAGAGAAAAACTTACGAAAGAAGTGGGCTTTTACTGTTTCCAGCAGTACTGGTTTTTTAAACAGTGGACAGAGCTGAAAACTTATGCAAATGAGAAAGGCGTGGAGATCATTGGAGATGTACCGATCTACGTTGCGTTTGACAGTGCGGATGCATGGGCACAGCCGGAACTGTTCCAGTTTGACGAGAATAATATTCCGGTTGGGGTTGCCGGATGCCCGCCGGATGCTTTTTCCGCTACCGGGCAGCTCTGGGGAAATCCGCTTTATGACTGGGAGTACCATAAGAAGACCGGTTATGCATGGTGGACACGCCGGATGGCCAACTGTATGAAACTCTATGATGTGGTGAGAATTGATCATTTCAGAGGATTTGACGAATATTATTCTATTCCATACGGGGATAAGACTGCGGAGTTCGGCCACTGGGAAAAGGGACCGGGAATAGATCTGTTCCGTACTCTCGAAAAAAATCTGGGAAAACTGGACGTGATCGCGGAGGACCTTGGTCTTCTTACAGACAGTGTCATTGAGATGGTGGAAGAATCCGGCTTTCCGGGAATGAAGGTTCTTCAGTTTGCGTTTGATGAGAATGAAGACAGTCCATATCTGACACACAGATATGAAAGGAACTGTATTGTATACACAGGAACTCATGATAATGAGACCACAAGGGGCTGGTTCCGTAATTTAAGTCAGCATGACCGGAACTTTGCCAAAGCTTATATCGGCTGTGAGGGCAAACATGAGACCGCGGCAGTATGGAGCCTGATCCGCGCAGCCATGTCCAGCGTAGCAGACCGCTGTGTGATCCCGGTACAGGATTATCTTTGCCTTGGAAATGAGGCAAGGATCAATGAGCCGTCAACTCTTGGTGATAACTGGAAGTGGCGTATGAAAAAAGGTCAGCTCAATGAAAAAATCATTGAGAAGATTTATAAAATGACAAAACTTTACGGAAGACTTGTAAAAGAAGAGCCAGAAGAGAAAGAAAAAACAGAGTCTGACGTAGAAATGATATCTGACAAATAAAAAATGCCAGAATATCAGAAAGGATAAAAGATACATCATGGAAGAACAGAAAACAGAAAATAAGGAAGAGCTGCAGCAGGAGACTACGGAAGAAAAGAATTCCGATCAGGGAAATTCTTCCACAAGAAGCAGCCTTCTGTGGATCTTCGCAGGGGGTTATCTTGTGTATACGGGATATCGTCTCTGCGCCAATGTTATAAGCGGGGCAGAAGACTCCAGTACGGGATTTCTGGTAGCAGGTGGTATTTTTGTTGTGATCGGGGCAGTGCTTCTGATCATGGCAGTCCGTAACCTTGCAAAAGCAGGTGCACAGAAACACGAGATGGAAGAAGCGGCAACGAAAAAAGCAGCAGAGGAAACCGCCAAAGATCCGGAGATTGCGGCAGCTGGAAAAAAACGCATGTCTATTGCACAGCGGGCACATCTGGCAGAGAATCTTGATGATGCACCGGAGGAAGAAGCAAAATAAAATACGGATGCGGGATAGCTCCTGCCAGGATATGACACATATAAGCATAAAAAACGGAACATCAGGAGGGGGAAAATGATTTCTTCCAGGGATGTTCCGTTTTTAATTGAGTAAGTTGTGTGTCATATATTCGGTGCAGAGTTGTCAAAGGGAATGGATGATTTGTCTCGCCTGACTTATCTGCGTTTTGGGGTTTTTCGACGTTTTTTTCGTGATTTTTTGTTGCCGGGAGTGTGTAAGGTAGACCAGCAGAACGCCTGTACCAGTAAAATTCCGATCAGCGCTCCACAGCTGTCAATTCCCACATCCCTTACAGAAGGCCCGCGGGCGTCCACAAAAGACTGATGATATTCGTCCAGGCCGGCAAAACCCACACATACAAATCCTGCAAGAAGCATCAGCCAGATTCCCCGGACTCCGTAAACATAAAGCGGGAAGGAAATGGAGATGGACAACAGACAGTATTCGGTCATATGGGCAGCCTTCCGTACATAAAACTCGATATGGGATGCCTCCTGGGAAAGCTGATCCGGGCTTTTTCCTGTGGCAAGTATTTCATTTTTTGTTTCTACGATCTGATAGCTGACTTTATAACTCAGGGCACCGGAAACTTCTCCGGTCTGTGCGGAAAAAGAGTAGATCACGCACATCATCAGGATCGCAGGTGCAAAAGAAAATGGTTTTAATAATGTAATCAGTATTTTCATGGCTTCAATATAGCACTGTTGTCTGGAAAAGTCCAGAAAAATATAGAAAAAGAACAGAGGGAGAAGAAAAAGGGACGGAGGAGATGAAAGGGGGAAGTGGACAGTAAAGACTAAAATGTGTTAGAATATAAAATAAATTTCAGGGGTATTTTTAAGAAAAAAGAATATTTCCGGGAGCGAACAGAAGAAAATCACAGGGAGGAATCAGATAATGAGTCTTGCAGACAATATATTCATTGACATGTGCAAAGATGTCATAGAAAACGGAACCAGCACAGAGGGAGAGAAGGTACGTCCGGTGTGGGAGGATGGAACTCCGGCTTATACCATCAAGAGATTTGGTGTTGTGAACCGTTATGATCTCCGCAGGGAATTTCCGGCGCTGACTTTGAGAAGAACTGCATTAAAGAGTGCCATGGATGAGATTTTGTGGATCTGGCAGCAGAAATCCAACAATATCCATGATCTTCACAGCCATATCTGGGACAGCTGGGCAGATGAGAACGGCTCCATCGGAAAAGCCTACGGCTATCAGCTGGGTGTGAAACATCAGTATAAAGAAGGAATGATGGATCAGGTGGACCGGGTACTTTTTGATCTTAAGAACAATCCTTACAGCAGAAGGATCATGACCAATATTTATGTACATCAGGATCTTCATGAAATGAATCTTTACCCATGTGCCTATTCCATGACATTTAATGTGACCAAAGAACCGGGAAAAGACAAACTGGTCCTGAATGCTGTTCTGAATCAGAGATCTCAGGATATTCTGGCGGCAAATAACTGGAATGTGTGCCAGTATTCTCTTCTTCTGATGATGATTGCGCAAGCCTGTGATATGGAAGCAGGGGAGCTTGTTCATGTAATTGCAGACTGTCATATTTATGATCGTCATATTCCGGTGATCAAGGAACTGATCTCCAGAAAACCGTATCCTGCACCAACGGTAAAACTGAATCCGGAGATCAAAGATTTTTATAAATTTACAACCGATGATCTGATCGTGGAGAATTATGAGACATGGCCGCAGATCAAAAATATTCCGATTGCGGTATAATTGTATATAAAGAAAGGAAATCAGGATGAATATTATTGTTGCAGCAGATAAAAACTGGGGAATTGGAAGAAACAATGAACTTCTGGTAAGCATTCCTGCAGATATGAAAATGTTCCGCGAGGAAACTACAGGAAAAGTGGTTGTTATGGGAAGAAAGACTTTGGAGTCTTTTCCTAACGGACTTCCTCTTAAAAACAGAACCAATATCGTAATTACCGGAAATAAGGATTATCAGGTAAAAGGTGCGGTGGTTGTTCACAGCATCGAAGAAGCGCTGAAAGAAGTGGAAAAATATCCGGCACAGGATGTGTACTGCATCGGCGGAGACAGTATTTACAGACAGATGCTTCCCTACTGTGATGTGGCTCATGTGACCAAGATTGATTTTGCGTATGAAGCAGATGCATATTTCCCGGATCTGGATGAGGATCCGGACTGGGAAGTTACTGCGGAGAGTGAAGAACAGACGTATTTTGATCTGGAATATACTTTTGTAAAATACGAAAGAAAAGATAAATAATGTGAGCACAAAGCATAAGGCAGAATAGAAAACAGGCCGCCGGTAAAAATCCGGCAGCCTGTTTTTGCTCTTAAAATGCTATGTATAAATCCAAAAATCTGGTAATGGATTACTCGATTACGTGGATCCATCCTTTCGGAGCTTCGATGCGTCCCATCTGGATACCTGTCAGTGTGTCGTACAGCTTCTGGATAACCGGACCCATTTTCTCCATTCCGCTTGGGAAGCAGATTTCTTTGCCGTGGTCGTTGATCTTTCCAACTGGAGAGATAACAGCAGCAGTACCGCAAAGACCACACTCTGCGAAATCTTTCACTTCGTCGAAGTAGATCTCACGCTCCTCAGCTTCCAGTCCAAGGTACTCTTTTGCAACGTAGATCAGGGAACGACGTGTGATGGATGGAAGGATGCTGTCAGACTTCGGTGTTACAACCTTGCCGTCTTTTGTAACGAAGATGAAGTTTGCACCGCCTGTCTCTTCAACTTTTGTACGGGTCTTAGGATCAAGGTACATATTCTCATCAAATCCCTGTTTGTGAGCATCTACGATAGCGTGAAGGCTCATTGCGTAGTTCAGGCCGGCTTTGATGTTACCAGTTCCGCAAGGTGCGGCACGGTCAAAGTCACTGACACGGATCGTGATCGGTTTAGCGCCGCCTTTGAAGTACGGTCCAACCGGTGTTGTGAGGATGCGGAACTGATATTCGTCAGCCGGTTTAACACCGATTACAGCGTTGGAACCGAACATGTACGGACGAAGATAGAGAGTTGCGCCTGAACCATATGGCGGAACCCATGCGTCATTCGCCTTGACAACCTGCTCAACAGCGTCGATGAATCTCTCTTTCGGGAATACCGGCATCTCAAGTCTTGCAGCAGAAGCAGCGATACGCTCTGCGTTCAGGTCAGGACGGAAAGTAACGATATGTCCGTCTTCTGTTGTGTAAGCTTTCAGTCCTTCGAATACACTCTGTGAATACTGAAGTACACCAGCGCACTCATTCAGTACGATGTTAGGGTCTGTGCTTAAAGTACCCTCATCCCATTTTCCATCTTTAAAATTAGACACGTATCTGTAGTCGGTTGGCATGTATCCAAATCCGATGCTGGACCAGTCAATGTTCTTTTTTTCCATAACGATTCCTCCGTTTACGAATTTTTACTTTTTACCATTGTAAAACTTTTACGTGCTGACTTCAATAGTTTTTTGCGCCTTTTCTGCATTTGCTTGTAATTTTAACGGGAGTTCGCTATAATAAAAGCTATCTATGGACTGGAGGAAAAAATGGACAATCACGAATTTGAAGACCTTGGAAAAAAGATTCAGGATATTGTAGATAATGCTGTAAATTCAAACAGCTACCATGAGCTGAGCCATACCATCAACCAGATAGTAAATAAGGCGATTGATTCCGGCAGTGAGGCACTGAAAAATGCTATGAATTCCGTATTTGAACCGGGAAGTGATCCCCAGTTTCGAAAGAGGAGCTATACTTATCAGAGCCCCTATTACGGAAAAAGCAAAAAAGCGAAACAGCAGGCCGCAAAGAAACAGACAGAGCTTCTTTATGGAAAAACCACCGGTGAAAACCTGAAAGGTATGATGATGGCAGTTTCCGGCGGAATCCTTTTAAGTGGCATGGGTCTTGGGGCTATGGTGCTTCTGATCTGGATGGGCCTTGGACACAGCGGTGCACTTGCGGCGGGGGTCCTTGGTGTGATGTGTGCCGGCGCTGCAGGGGGTGGTGCGCTTCTGGGAACAGGAACCAGCCGCCTTGGAAGACTGGGCCGTTTTCAGAAATATATCCGTGCGCTGGGAGACCACACTTACTGTAATTTCCAGAAACTTGCCCAGGCAGCAGGAAAGAACGAGAAATTTGTAAAAAAAGATATCAGCAGGATGATCGAGAAAGGCTGGTTCCTGGAAGGTCATGTAGATGCCGAAGAAACCTGTCTGATCACAAGCAATGAGACTTATCAGCAGTATCTGGAAACACAGAAACAGCTGGAGCTCCGTAAACAGGAAGCGGATCCGAAGGTTCAGCTTGAGGAGAATATGAGCCCGGAGGCACAGGAAGTTCTGAGAAAGGGAAATGAATTTCTGATAAAGATCCGAAAGAGTAATGATGCCATTCCCGGGGAGGAAATTTCCGCAAAGATTTCCAGAATGGAACTGATCGTTCAAAAGATTTTTGAGCGTGCGGGAGAACATCCGGAGGTGATCCCCGATCTTAAGAAACTGATGGATTACTATCTTCCCATGACTGTGAAACTTCTGGATGCTTATGAAGATATGGATGGACAGCCTGTACAGGGTGAGAATATTACAGCTTCCAAGAAAGAAATTGAAGAAACGATTGATACACTGAATATTGCTTTTGAGAAACTTCTGGACTCCATATTCCGGGATACCGCATGGGATGTATCTACCGATATTTCTGTGTTACATACGGTTCTGGCACAGGAAGGTCTGACAGAAGATGATTTCGAAAAAATGAAACAGAACGCGGAAGTGAAATAAGTACAGTGAGCAGATGAGAAACCAAATCGCAGATGTCTGCCGGAAGGTACAGTGAATTAAGGAGAAGATTATGGGAGAAGAATTTAAGGACTTTGAGGTGGAAGCACCGGTACTGACTCTGGAACCGGATCTTACGGAAGAAAAAGAAGAAATTGCGGCAAAAGAACCGGAGAAGCCACAGGAACCTGCAGTGGAGGAACCGGTGTTATCTCCACAGGAACAGAAAATCGTAGAAGATTTTGCGGCAAAGATCGATATTGAAAATACAAATCAGATCCTGCAGTATGGAGCCGGTACTCAGAAGAAGATGGCGGATTTTTCTGATACTGCCCTGGCAAATGTCCGTACCCAGGATCTTGGCGAAGTGGGAGATCTTCTTTCAAGTGTGGTAGGCGAACTGAAAGATTTCGATGCCACAGAGGAGAAGGGACTTTTTGGTTTCTTCAAAAAACAGACGGCGAAGGTGGAAACCCTGAAAAACCGTTACACAAAAGCCGAGGGAAATGTGGCGAAGATCACAGAAGCTCTGGAACAGCACCAGATGCGTCTGATGAAGGATTCTGCAGTACTGGATAAGATGTATGAGCAGAACCTGGCATATTTTAAAGAACTTTCCATGTATATCCTTGCGGGCAAAAAGAAACTTAAGGAAGTCCGGGAAGGAAAGCTTATGGAGCTTCATCAGAAGGCAGCGGCAAGCGGACTTCCAGAAGACGCCCAGGCAGCCAATGATCTGGAAAACAAGTGTGATCGTTTTGAGAAGAAGCTTCATGATCTGGAGCTGACAAGAACCATTTCCATGCAGACAGCACCACAGATCCGTATGATCCAGAACAATGACACCACCATGATCGAGAAGATCCAGACCACCATTGTAAATACCATTCCCCTCTGGAAAAGCCAGATGGTGCTGGCTCTCGGAATCGCACATTCCACGGAAGCCGCACAGGCACAGCGACAGGTTACAGATCTTACCAATGAACTTCTGAAGAAAAATGCGGAGACTCTTCACCTGGCATCTGTGGAAACAGCAAAGGAGTCCGAGCGTGGCATCGTAGATATTGAAACTCTGAAAAAGACCAATCAGGAGCTGATCCAGACACTGGATGATGTGATGAAGATCCAGCAGGAGGGCCGTGAGAAACGTCAGGCAGCAGAAGCAGATATGAGACGTATGGAAAATGAGCTGAAAACAAAACTGCTGGAGATCCGGCGTTAAGCGTAAGAGCGAAAAGATAGTTCAGAGAGGAAAGGCAGGGCGTTTGAAGACACCTGCCTTTCAGGATTCATAAAGGAGATTTTTATGTACAGAGATCATACAAAAGTAATAAAAATTGGAAACCGTGTTATCGGAGGAGGAAATCCGATCCTTATCCAGTCCATGACCAATACAAAAACTGAAGATGTGGAAGCAACCGTTGCGCAGATCCTTTCCCTGGAAAAAGCAGGCTGTGATATTATCCGCTGTGCAGTTCCGACCATGGAAGCTGCGAAAGCTTTGTCCCGGATCAAAAAACAGATCCATATTCCGCTGGTTGCGGACATTCATTTTGATTACCGTCTTGCCATTGCAGCTATGGAAAACGGTGCAGACAAGATCCGTATCAACCCGGGAAATATCGGTTCAAAAGAGCGGATCCAGGCAGTTGTAGATACTGCAAAAGAACGGAATATCCCTATCCGCGTAGGCGTGAACAGTGGTTCTCTCGAAAAAGAACTGGTGGAAAAATATCACGGTGTCACAGCAGAGGGCCTTGTGGAGAGCGCCCTTGATAAAGTACGCATCATTGAAGAGATGGGTTACGATAATCTGGTGATCAGTATCAAATCTTCCGATGTCCTTATGTGTGCAAAAGCCCATGAGCTGATCGCAAAACAGACACAGTATCCGCTTCACGTGGGAATTACAGAAGCAGGAACCCTGTACTCCGGAAATATCAAATCAGCCATTGGCCTTGGAATCATTCTGTATCAGGGAATCGGTGATACCATCCGTGTTTCCCTGACCGGTGCGCCGCTGGAGGAAGTGAAATCAGCCAAAAGGATCCTGAAAACACTGGGACTCCGTAAAGGCGGGGTGGAAGTTGTTTCCTGTCCGACCTGCGGAAGAACCAAGATCGATCTGATCGGCCTTGCAAATCAGGTAGAAACCATGGTTCAGGATATTCCTCTTGATATCAAGGTTGCGGTTATGGGATGTGTAGTAAACGGTCCTGGAGAGGCAAAAGAGGCAGATCTCGGAATTGCGGGAGGCGATGGTGTCGGCCTTCTGATCAAACATGGAGAGGTTGTAAAGAAAGTACCGGAGACGGAACTTCTGGATACACTTCGCCAGGAACTTCTTACCTGGAATGAACAGGAGTCATAATGGAGAAAGATTTTTTTGACGTATTTCCTCATCTGAAAGTAAAAAAAGAGCTGGAAGAACTTCTGGACATGGTATTTGTGACAAAAGTTTCCATGAATCCGGGAAGAACGCATCTGAGGGTATATATCGAAAGCAGCCGCTGGATCCACAAGAAAAATATCTTTGCCCTGGAAGATGAGATTGAACGGCAGTGTTTTCCGGGAATTCCCATGACTGTTACCGTTGTGGAAAAATTTCATCTTTCCGAGCAGTACACACCGGAGAATTTCCTGGAAAGCTACCGTTCCAGTATGGAGTTGGAGCTGCGCAGCTACAATATGCTGGAGTACAATCTGTTCCGAAGAGCGAAGATCACATTTACCGGAAAAGATGCTATGCGTATGGAACTTCCGGATACGGTGATCTCCAGGCAGAAGAGCGAAATCCTCATCGAATACTTTCATAAAGTTTTCTGTGAACGATGTGGGATGGATCTGAAAGTAGACCTGGATTTTGTGGAGGCGAAAGAGAGTAAATACCGGAAAAATGCCGCACTTCAGATCAAACAGGAAGTGGAGAATGTCCTGAAACATGCCAAACTTGGCGGAGATCAGGAGAGTGAACCGAAGCAGGAGGAAGCAGCCAAAGAAGAGACGAAGAAAACTTCCGGAGAGAAAAAGGGAGAAAAAGCACCGGAGAAGAAATCCTTTGACCGGAAACAACAGAAAGGCCAGAAAGGCGATTTCCGCAGCGGGTTCGGATTCCGCAGAGACAGCAATCCGGATGTGGTTTACGGCAGGGATTTTGACGGAGAACCGATCCCGCTGGAGAGTATCACCGGAGAGATGGGAGAAGTTATCATCCGATGCCAGGTTATGGATGTGGAGGCCCGTGAGATCCGAAATGAGAAAACGATCCTGATCTTTCCTGTGACTGATTTTACGGACAGTATTGTTGTGAAGATGTTCCTTCGTAACGAACAGGTTCCGGAAGTGACGGAAAGTGTAAAAAAAGGTGCCTTCCTGAAACTGAAAGGAGTTACAACCATTGATCGTTTTGACAGTGAGCTGACCATCGGAAATATTACAGGCATTAAGAAAATTGCCAATTTTACCAGTGCGAGAATGGATACCAGTCCTCAGAAAAGGGTAGAGCTTCACTGCCACACCAAGATGAGTGATATGGACGGTGTCACTGATGCCAAGGCGCTGGTAAAACGTGCCTATGAGTGGGGACATAAGGCCATCGCGATTACCGATCATGGTGTGGTGCAGTCTTTCCCTGAGGCGAACCACTGCTTTGATGCCTGGGGAGGCTGCGTTCCCAAGGAGTCTGATTTCAAGGTGCTCTATGGAATGGAAGCATATCTGGTGGATGACCTGAAAGGCATGGTCACCAATTCCAGAGGACAGCGGCTGGATGGTGACTTTGTTGTTTTTGATATTGAGACAACGGGATTCTCAGCACTGACCTGTAAGATCATTGAGATTGGCGCGGTAAAAGTGGAGAAAGGCCAGATCACGGATCGTTTTTCCACGTTTGTAAATCCGGAAGTGCCCATTCCGTTCCGCATTGAACAGCTGACAAGTATCAATGATTCCATGGTTCTGGATGCGCCCACCATAGAGGATGTGTTGCCGAAATTCTTGGAATTCTGTGAGGGCTGCGTGATGGTGGCCCATAATGCGGACTTTGATATGAGCTTTATCATCGAAAACTGCAAACGCCAGGGAATCCCGGATGATTTTACCTATGTGGATACGGTGGGTATGGCCAGATTCCTTCTTCCTGCCCTGAACCGTTTTAAGCTGGATACGGTAGCCAAAGCAGTAGGTGTTTCTCTGGATCATCATCACAGGGCTGTGGATGATGCAGCGTGTACCGCGGAGATCTTTGTGCGGTTTGTAAAGATGCTGGAAGAAAGAGATATTTTTGATGTGGATGAGATGAACAGCCAGGGAGCGGTTTCGCCGGATACGATCCGAAAACTGCCCACGTATCACGCCATTGTTTTTGCGAGGAATGAAACAGGAAGGATCAATCTGTACAAACTGGTAAGCCAGTCCCATTTAAAGTACTATCACAGACGCCCCAGAGTCCCAAAAAGCGTACTGGAAAAATACAGGGATGGTCTTCTGGTGGGAAGTGCCTGCGAGGCAGGAGAACTTTATCAGGCACTTCTTCGTAATGCACCGGATCAGGAGATTGCCAGACTGGTGAACTTCTATGACTACCTGGAGATTCAGCCTCTTGGGAACAATGCGTTTATGCTTGCAGATGAGAAGCACGATATGATCAATTCCGAGGAAGACTTAAAAGAGATAAACCGGAAGATCGTAAAACTTGGAGAACAGTTCAAAAAGCCGGTAGTTGCCACCTGTGACGTGCATTTTATGGACCCGCAGGATGAGGTTTACCGTCGGATCATCATGGCAGGAAACGGATTTTCCGACGCGGATAACCAGGCACCGCTTTACCTTCGTACAACGGAGGAAATGCTGGAGGAATTTTCCTATCTGGGAAGTGAAAAAGCAGAAGAAGTGGTCATTACCAATACCAACAAGATCGCAGATATGATCGAGAAGATCTCGCCGATCCATCCGGACAAATTTCCGCCGGTCATTGAGAACTCAGAGCAGGATCTTAAGAATATCTGTTTTACAAAAGCCCACGAAATGTACGGAGATCCGCTTCCGAAGATCGTGGAGGATCGTCTGGACCGGGAGCTGAACTCCATTATTTCCAATGGTTATGCGGTAATGTATATCATTGCACAGAAACTGGTATGGAAATCCAATGAGGACGGTTATCTGGTTGGCTCCCGAGGTTCCGTAGGTTCTTCCCTGGCAGCGACCATGTCCGGTATCACGGAGGTAAATCCTCTGCCGCCGCATTATCTCTGCCCGAATCCGGACTGTAAATACAGTGATTTTGATTCCCCGGAGGTAAAAAAATACGCAGGTATGGCAGGGTGTGACATGCCGGATAAGATCTGTCCGAAGTGTGGTACCAAGATGAACAAAGAGGGGTTTGACATCCCGTTTGAGACATTCCTCGGATTTAAAGGTGACAAGGAGCCGGATATCGACCTGAACTTTTCCGGAGAATATCAGGCCAATGCCCACCGGTACACGGAGGTTATCTTCGGAAAGGGCCAGACATTTAAGGCAGGAACCATTGGTACTCTTGCGGAAAAAACTGCATTTGGTTATGTGAAAAATTATTATGAAGAGCGGGGACAGCACAAGCGTTACTGTGAGATCAACCGTATTGTACAGGGCTGTACCGGTGTCCGCCGTACGACCGGACAGCATCCGGGAGGTATCATTGTACTGCCCATGGGTGAGGAAATTGAGAAATTTACGCCTGTGCAGCATCCGGCCAATGATGTAAACAGCGATATCATCACTACACATTTTGATTACCATTCCATTGATGGAAACCTTCTAAAGCTTGATATACTGGGACACGATGATCCGACCATGATCCGTATGCTGGAGGATCTTACCGGCATCAGTGCGAGAACGGTTCCGCTGGATCAGAAGGATGTCATGTCCCTGTTTGCGGGAACCCAGGCACTTGGGATCAGTCCGGAGGATATCGGCGGCTGTAAACTGGGATGTCTTGGAATCCCGGAGTTTGGTACGGATTTTGCCATGCAGATGTTAATTGATACCAAGCCGAAATATTTTTCCGACCTGGTACGTATTGCGGGACTTTCTCATGGTACGGACGTATGGCTTGGAAATGCCCAGGTACTGATTCAGAACGGAACGGCGACCATTTCCACCGCGATCTGTACGCGAGATGATATTATGATCTACCTTATTGGAAAAGGGGTGGAAAGCGGCCTGGCATTTACCATCATGGAGAGTGTCCGTAAAGGAAAAGGTCTCCGTGACGAATGGATCCAGACCATGAAAGACCATGATGTTCCGGACTGGTATATCTGGTCCTGCAAGCTGATCAAGTACATGTTCCCGAAGGCCCATGCGGCTGCTTACGTTATGATGGCTTATCGTATCGCCTGGTATAAAGTGTTTCATCCGCTGGCTTATTATGCGGCATTTTTCAGTATCCGTGCCACATCTTTTTCCTATGAACTGATGTGTATGGGAAAAGAACGCCTGGAATATTATATGGCGGAGATCCGCAAAAAAGGCGATGAGGCATCAAAGAAGGAGCAGGATACACTGAAGGATATGAGGATCGTACAGGAGATGTACGCCAGAGGCTTTGATTTTGTGCCCATTGATCTTTATAAGGCAAAGGCCCATCGGTTCCAGATCATCGGAGATAAACTGATGCCTGCGCTGGATACCATAGAAGGGCTTGGAGATAAGGCGGCAGAGGCTGTGGTAGATGCAGCCGCGAAGGGAAAATTCCTTTCCAAGGATGATTTCCGCGACCGCACCAAAGTCAGCAAGACCGTTATCGATCTGATGGATGACCTGGATCTGTTCGGAGATATCCCACAGTCCAATCAGATGTCACTGTTTGATTTTACGGGTTGATATATGATGCCGGAAGGGCTTACAATAAATAAAAATGCTGCCATTTCTCTTAATGGAAGATATGGCAGCGAGAACTCCCAGGAGGATATCAAGATAATATGAAAAAAGAAGAATTAAGATACCTGCAGCGACTTGCAGAGCTGTATCCTACCATAGCAAAGGCCTCAACAGAGATCATCAATCTGCAGTCTATATTAAACCTTCCGAAAGGTACCGAGCATTTCATGTCGGACATCCATGGAGAGTATGATGCGTTTTCCCATGTTCTTCGAAATGGTTCCGGTGCTGTGCGGAAAAAGATCGATGACGTGTTCGGACATACCTTAAGTAACAGTGATAAACGTTCTCTTGCCACACTGATCTATTATCCGAAAGAAAAGATGGAAGTCGTAAAGAAGCATGAAGAAGACATGGAGAACTGGTACAAGATCACGCTTTATCGCCTGATCGAAGTGTGCAAGACAACGGCGTCCAAATATACCCGTTCCAAAGTCCGTAAAGCTCTCCCGGCAGACTATGCCTATGTGATCGAGGAGCTGATCACGGAGAAGGCGGAAGTCCTGGACAAAGAGGCATATTACGATGCTATTGTCAACACCATCATTGAGATCGGCAGGGCAGAGAATTTTATCATTGCCCTGGCAGAACTGATCCAGCGTCTGGTCGTGGATCATCTTCATGTGCTGGGAGATATTTATGATCGAGGTCCGGGCCCGCATTTTATCATGGATCGTCTGATGAAATACCACTCTCTTGATATCCAGTGGGGAAATCATGATGTGGTCTGGATGGGAGCTGCCACAGGCCAGAAAGCCTGCATTGCAACGGTGATCCGAAACAGTATCCGCTACCGAAATATGGATATCCTGGAGGATGGATATGGAATCAATCTCATGCCGCTGGCAACCTTTGCAATGGAAGCTTATAAAGATGATCCCTGCACTGTTTTTGAGATGAAGGGAGATGCCAATAACTACAGTATTCTGGAAGAAGAGCTTGGACGGAAGATGCATAAGGCCATCGCCATCATCCAGTTTAAACTGGAAGGCCAGCTGATCCGCCGGCACAAAGAGTTCCATATGGAAAGCCGTTGCCTGCTTCATAAGATCGATCCGAAAAAGGGAACGATCACACTTCCGGACGGAAAAGAATATCCGCTGACGGATACATATTTTCCTACCATTGACTGGAAAAAACCATATGAACTTACCACAGAAGAAAAAGATGTGATGGATCGTCTGGATTCCGCTTTCCGTAACTGTGAGAAACTGCAGAATCATGTCCGGCTTCTCCTGGACAAAGGAGGCCTTTACAAAACCTATAACGGAAATCTTCTGTTCCATGGAAGCATTCCGCTCAATGAAGATGGAAGTCTGAAAGAAGTCCAGATCTATGGAAAAACCTACAGGGGAAAAGAACTCTACGATGTGCTGGAGACTTATGTTCGCCGGGCATTTTTCTCAGTAAATGAGGATGAAAAGCGTAAAGGCAGGGACATCATGTGGTATATCTGGGCCGCCCCAAATTCTCCTTTATTTGGGAAAGACAAGATGACCACTTTTGAGCGTTATTTTATTAAAGATAAGGAAACGCATAAAGAAACAAAAAATGCTTACTATCATCTTCTGGAAAACGAGGAAGTTGTAGACAATCTGCTCCGTGAATTTGGGCTGGATCCGGAAAAAGGCCATATCATCAACGGCCATGTGCCGGTTCACCAGAGCGAAGGAGAGAGCCCTGTAAAATGCAATGGAAAAGTTCTTGTCATTGACGGCGGTTTTTCCAGACCATATCAGAAAGTTACGGGAATTGCCGGTTATACACTGGTCTATAACTCCTATGGACTGATCCTGTCTGCTCATGAGCCTTTTACTTCCGCAGAAGAGGCAGTAGCCAAGGAACAGGATATTGTTTCCAACCGGGTGGCAGTTCATTACAATAACAAACGTACACTGGTAGGAGATACGGATACAGGAGCTGCTCTGAAGGAGAGGATCAGTGAGCTGATCCAGCTTCTGGAAGCTTACAGAAAAGGTATTATCAAAGAAAAGAAATAAACAGAAACGGGAAATACGCAGAGGATTTCTGATATGTTATAGTAAACAGAGGTGATGCAGATGAGAAAAAACAAAAGAAGAAAAAAGCGGCTGAAAACAGCTCTGATCCTGCTGATCATTCTGTTTATCCTGGCAGGATTCGGGGGTATGCTGTTTGTCTCCCACAAGAATAAAATTGAAAAAGAACAGCGAAAAGAAGCAGCACTGGCAGCATTGGACAGTATTCCGGAAATAACAGCGACACCGGCAGCAACAGCCACGCCGGTCCCCACAGCTACGCCGACACCGTCGCTGACACCGGTACCAACCATTCTTCCGGCTTTTGAACCGGAGAATTATCAGGGAACCTGGTATAGTGAAGATGGACTGACAACGATCGATATTTATGATATCAGCCTGAAATCTGTTTCTTTTACGTATAAAAGGATCAATGGAAAAAATCATTCGCTGAGTGTGGAAGCGGATGTAACTGCTGAAGTGGCCGGAAATGCCACACAGTTTTATCTGAAAGATTCCGATGGAAACAAAGCAAAGGGAGAATTTGTTTTTGATAAGAGTGGAGAATTTTATGTAAAAGTTAAAACTTATAAAAGGGCAGATGGTTCACTGACTTATCCGAAGACAGAATCGATCATGACAAGGGAGGCGCCGGCAGAAGATGCCGGATCGACAGAACAGGAAAATGCCGGAACGGAAGCGGCTTCTGATACATCAGATGCAGAGACATCTTCCGGATCATCCACAGAAGTAAACAGTACTGATGCTGAAAATGCTTCTGATGCGAATGCATATTACAGTGAAAGTGAAGATACTTCGTCCCAGGATGACACAGGTATATATGGAATCCCTTATGGCGAAGAAGAAACATATTATACTGAATAAATAAAGAATCCCCGGATCTGTAACAGTAAGGGAATCCTGATAAAGGAATTTCCCGAACTGTTTCAAGTTCCGGGGATTTCTTTATTTGATCATTTTTTTTCGGTCCGTACGGCCGACGAGATAGTCGATACTGGTGTCGTAATAATTTGCCAGCCGGATAAGCATTTCGATAGGAATATTACGGGATCCCGTTTCATAATGGGAATAAGAACGCTGACTGATGTGAAGGATTTCACTTAATTCTCTCTGAGAGAGATCTGCGTCTGTACGTAAATCCTGAATACGCTGAAATTTCATTGTGCTCACCTCTTCTTTCTATAGGAAGTATAAAACAGAACGAATTGCACTCTTGCAAAAGAGAGCAAAATGGACTATACTAAATTTATTATCTTCTTTTATTCAGAAAATGTCTATCTGAAATTTTCCCATTAATAATTGAAAAGACGAGAGATCTGAAGATCGGGTTCGGATTTTTCTCGCAGAAAGGACGAATTTGTTCGCAAGTGTATTATCAGCGGCGATTTTTGGCATGGAAGTGCGGGAAATCCAGGTTGAGGCAGATGTCAGTGATGGTTTGCCTTCTTTTACCATGGTTGGTTTTCCGTCTGCACAGGTAAGGGAGGCACAGGAGAGAGTTCGGACTGCATTTAAAAACAACCGGCTCAGCCTGCCTCCAAAGCGGGTAACAGTAAATTTTGCCCCGGCAGATATGAAGAAAGAAGGGGCCGGGTTTGATCTTCCGGTAGCTGCGGCAGTGCTTGCGGCTGCCGGGATCCTGAAACCGGAATTACTGAGCAGAGTTCTGGTTGTAGGAGAGATCAGCCTGAATGGAGAAATCCATGGTGTTTCCGGAATCCTGCCTCGTGTGATCCGTGCAAGAGAACTGGGGTTACGATTTTGCATTATTCCGGAAGAAAATATCCGGGAAGGAAAACTGGTACGGGATATGCAGGTGTTTGGGGTAAAAACGCTGGGAGATATGATCCGCTGTCTGAAAGAGCCTGAAGCATATCTATACACAGAAGAGAAAGAGATGGATATACAAGACGATCCAACGGAAAACAGGATTGATTTTGCGGATCTATGCGGACAGGAAGGAGCAAGGCGGGCAGCAGAGATCGCTGTAAGCGGTTTTCATAATATTTTGCTGATCGGTCCTCCAGGTTCCGGAAAAACCATGCTGGCAAGACGCCTGCCGACGATCATGCCCAGACTGACTTTTGAAGAGAGCCTGGAGATCACGAAAGTGTACAGTGTGGCAGGACTTCTTACAGAAAGTGACCCTCTGATCAGGGAGAGGCCTTTTCGCAGCCCTCATCATACCAGTTCCCCACAGGCACTGGCAGGAGGCGGAAGGGTTCCGGGACCGGGAGAAATTACCCTCGCACACAGAGGCGTTCTCTTTCTGGATGAGATGCCGGAATTTTCAAGAAAGAGCCTGGAGATCCTGCGTCAGCCCCTGGAAGATAAGGAAATCCATCTGTCCAGAGCGGCAGGAACCTATACGTTTCCTGCGAGTTTTATGCTGGCAGCAGCAATGAATCCCTGCCCCTGCGGATTTTATCCGGATATGAACCGATGCCGCTGTACTCCGGGAGAGATCACGCATTATCTGGGGAAAATCAGCCAGCCACTTCTGGAACGCATAGATATCTGCACAGAAGTTCCGTCGGTGAGTTTTTCGAAGATGAAGAAACGGACACCAGGAGAGCCTTCCGCAAAAATACGGGAAAGAGTAAAAACTGTCCAGGAGATTCAGAGAAAACGTTACCAAAAAGAGAAATTTTGTTTTAACGGAGAGCTTGACGGAAGAAATCTGGAAAAATACTGTGTTATGACAGCAGAAGCGGACAGACTGCTGGAACAGGCATATGAACAGTTTCAGTTCAGTACAAGAGCTTATCATAAGATCTTAAAAGTAGCCAGGACTATTGCGGATATGGAAGAAGCAGAAAAGATCCTGCCGGAGCATATCGGGGAGGCTCTTGCCTATCGGGCTTATGATAAAAAATACTGGTCATAAAACAGCAGAAAGGAAGGTACTTTATAATGGAAGAAATACAGAAAACAGAGATCCATTATGTGGAAAAAAACAGCAGCATTTATCCGGCAAGGCTTCGGGAACTTTCCGGTATGCCAAAACAGTTATATTATATTGGAAGATTTCCGGAAGATAATAAACCGACAGCAGCGATCGTTGGGGCCAGATTATGCAGTGCCTATGGAAGGATACAGGCATTTCGGTACGGGAAATTTTTGAGCGAGCACGGGGTACAGGTGATCAGCGGTATGGCAGCAGGAATCGATGCGGAGGGCCATAAAGGTGCACTGGAAGGAGGAACGCCTACATTTGCGGTACTTGGAAATGGTGTGGATATCTGCTATCCTTCATCCAGCCGTGGGATTTATCGGAGGATTCCGCAGAAGAACGGAGGGATCATCAGTGAGTATGAACCTGGGACCAGAGGCAGGGCTTATCATTTTCCGGCAAGGAACCGGATCATTAGCGGACTTGCAGACCTGGTGCTTGTAGTGGAAGCAAAAGAAAAGAGCGGATCACTGATCACTGCGTCCTGTGCTCTGGAACAGGGGAAAATGGTCTATGCCATTCCGGGAGCAGTAAATGATGCGTTGAGCCGTGGATGTCATAAGCTGATTTATGATGGAGCGGGAATCGCCTACTCTCCGGAAATACTTCTGGATGAGTGGGGACTGTCTGTGAAAAAAATGACAAATTTGTCGGGGAAAACCAAGATAGGACTTGCAACGGATTTGGATTTGGTGTATAGTTGTCTCGATTTACGACCAAAAAATCTGGATCAGATTATCAGAAAAACCGGTTTTTCACCGGGAAAAACAGCCGGTATCCTGGGACAGCTCATGCTGATGGGACTGGTGAAGGAAACCGGAAGACAGAATTATATCAGACTTGAATAACCGCCTTTTTGCCGGCAGCAGTGAGATTTTTTACACCGGACAGAAGGCAGAATAAGATTAGGAGAGGTAAAATGGCCAAAAATCTGGTGATAGTAGAGTCACCTGCTAAAATGAAAACAGTAAAAAAGTTTCTGGGGGCAAATTATACAGTAGAGGCATCCAATGGCCACGTAAGGGATTTTCCAAAGAGCCAGTTTGGTATTGATGTAGACAATGATTTTGAACCCAAGTATATTACGATAAGAGGAAAGGGAGAGCTTCTTGCAAAACTCCGTAAAGAAGCAAAAAAAGCAGATAAGATCTATCTCGCAACGGACCCTGACCGTGAAGGAGAGGCAATCTCCTGGCATCTGATGCAGGCACTGAAAACAGATACTTCAAAGATGCACAGAATTACATTTAATGAAGTAACAAAAACAGCAGTCAAGGCGTCCATCAAACAGGCCAGAGAGCTGGATATGAATCTTGTGGATGCACAGCAGGCCAGACGTATGCTGGACCGTATGGTAGGTTATACCATCAGCCCACTTCTCTGGGCCAAAGTAAAAAGAGGATTAAGTGCAGGCCGTGTGCAGTCTGTAGCACTGCGTATCATCTGTGACCGAGAAGATGAGATCAACGCATTCATTCCGGAAGAGTACTGGAGCCTGGAAGGTGAATTTCAGGTAAAAGGTGAAAAGAAGCCGTTAACGGCCAAGTTCTATGGAACTGATAAAAAACTTCCAATCAAAAACCGCCAGGAAATGGATGAAATCCTGAAAAATCTGGAAAACTGTAAATATGAAATCACAGAAGTAAAAAAAGGCGAGAGGATCAAAAATGCTCCGCTCCCGTTTACAACCAGTACACTGCAGCAGGAAGCGGCCAAGACTCTGAATTTTTCCACACAGAAAACCATGCGTCTGGCACAGCAGTTATATGAGGGTGTTGATGTCAAGGGAAGCGGCACAGTAGGTCTGATCTCTTATCTGCGTACAGATTCCACCCGAATTTCCGAGGAAGCAGATGCAGCAGCAAGAACCTACATTTCTGAACAGTACGGACAGAATTATGTTTCTCAGACAGAAAAGACAGTCAAAAACGGACAGAAGATCCAGGATGCCCATGAGGCAATCCGCCCTACAGACATTACAAGGACACCGGTTCTTGTGAAAGAATCTCTCACCAGAGATCAGTTTCGTCTGTATCAGCTGATCTGGAGACGCTTTGCGGCCAGCAGAATGGCACCGGCACGTTATGAGACTACATCTGTCAAGATCGGAGCCGGCGAGTATGTATTTACGGTTGCGGCATCCAAGGTTGCGTTTGATGGTTTTATGTCTGTGTATACAGAAGAGGGCGATGACAAAAAAGGCAATATTTTAAGTCAGAGCCTGGAAAAAGGCATGGAGCTGAAACTGAAAGAACTGAAACCGGAACAGCATTTTACACAGCCACCGGCACATTATACAGAGGCATCACTTGTAAAAACCATGGAAGAACTGGGAATTGGACGCCCGAGTACCTATGCGCCGACGATCACAACGATCATCAGCCGACGCTACGTATCAAAGGAACAGAAAAATCTTTACGTTACAGAGCTTGGTGAAGTTGTTAATAATATTATGAAACAGGCATTCCCGAGTATTGTGGATGTAAACTTTACAGCTACCATGGAGGGACTTCTGGACTGCGTGGAGGCAGGCACTGTGCAGTGGAAGACTGTTGTACGTAATTTCTATCCGGATCTGAAACATGATGTGGATGAGGCGGAGAAAGAACTGGAGAAAGTTGATATCCAGGATGAGGTTACAGATGTAGTCTGCGACAACTGTGGCCGTAACATGGTAATTAAGTATGGTCCACACGGAAGATTTCTTGCATTGCCCGGGATTCCCGGACTGCCGTAATACGAAACCATATTATGAAAAGATTGGTGTTGCATGTCCGAAATGTGGCGGTGAAATTGTCATGAAAAAAACGAAAAAGGGCAGAAAATATTACGGATGTGAGAATAATCCGGAATGTGATTTTATGTCCTGGCAGAAACCATCCGCAAAGAAATGTCCGAAATGTGGCAATTATATGCTCGAAAAGGGAAATAAGCTGGTTTGCAGCCAGGAAACCTGCGGATATGTGGAACAGAAACCAAAAGATGAAGATTGATGGAATAAATGCTTTTCTACCAATTTTCAGAAAATCCCGTTAAAAATAAAAAAAATATAAAAATGTCTTGTAAATTTCCAGAATAACGTGTAATATTAGACTAGAAAAACGATTTCTTTCAAGGTACGAAAGTGAAAGGAGGAAAAAATGAGCGTTCAGTTGCTAGATAAAACTAGAAAAATCAATAAGCTTCTGCATAACAGCAGCTCAAGCAAGGTAGTGTTTAACGACATTTGCCAGGTGCTCATGGAAACCTTAAGTTCCAACATCCTGGTACTCAGTAAGAAAGGTAAGGTTCTGGGAGTCAGTATCTGTCCGGGCGTAGATGAGATCACAGAGCTGATCGATGATAAGATCGGCGGACATATTGATCCGTTATTGAACGAGAGATTTCTTGGCGTTCTTTCTACCAAGGAGAATGTCAATCTCCAGACACTTGGCTTTGAGCATGTACCAGGGAATTATCAGGGAATCGTAAACCCTATCGATATTGCAGGTGAGAGACTGGGAACATTATTTATGTATCGTAACGATCATCCGTATGATATTGAAGATATTATTGTCAGTGAGTACGGTACAACTGTTGTAGGTCTGGAAATGATGCGTGCGGTTCATGATGAGAATGCGGAGGAAGACAGAAAGCAGCAGATCGTGAAATCTGCGTTCAGTACCCTGTCCTTCTCAGAGCTTGAGGCGATCATCCATATCTTTGATGAACTGGATGGAGACGAAGGCATCCTTGTTGCCAGCAAGATTGCTGACCGCGTAGGTATCACCAGATCTGTGATCGTAAATGCACTGCGTAAATTTGAGAGTGCAGGTGTGATCGAGTCCCGTTCTTCCGGTATGAAGGGAACTTACATTAAGGTTCTTAATGAAGTAATCTTCGACGAGCTTGAGGAGATCAAGGCACAGAGAAACAAAAAGGCATAATGCGATCTGCATTATCTGCCGACTGATAATATAAGATAAAGAACGTGACGAAAGAGACTACCCGTTATTGTGGGCAGTCTCTTTTTTACTGAAATTCTTTTGCAGGATCGCATAAAAGGAAAGTGTATCTTTTTAGAAAAAATCAAAATAAATAATGAAATTAAGAAAATAAGAGAAAACAAGAGTATAAAAGAGATATAAAGAGAATAAACTAGAAATAGTATATCTTAAAAGAGTTGCGAAAAAACGTGAAATTCACTAATATAGCCATAGTGATTAGCACTCGTAGAAAGTGAGTGCTAGCAAACGAAAATGGAACTGATAAGGAGGAACATAGATCATGAAGTTAGTACCTTTAGGCGACAGAGTAGTATTAAAACAGGTTGAGGCAGAAGAGACAACAGCATCCGGAATCGTACTTCCGGGACAGGCACAGGAGAAACCACAGCAGGCAGAAGTTATCGCAGTTGGTCCTGGCGGAGTTGTAAATGGCAAAGAAGTAAAGATGGAAGTAGAAGTCGGAAACACTGTTATTTACTCCAAATATGCAGGAACAGAAGTTAAGATGGATGGTACGGATTACATCATTGTAAAACAGGAAGATATCCTGGCAGTTATTAAATAATATAAACATCTTATCGTATATCAATATAAATAGGAGGTCATTTTATCATGGCAAAAGAAATTAAATATGGCGCAGAAGCAAGAGCAGCACTTGAAGCTGGTGTAAATAAACTTGCAGATACAGTAAGAGTAACACTTGGACCGAAAGGAAGAAACGTAGTACTTGACAAATCTTTCGGTGCTCCGCTTATCACAAACGATGGTGTTTCCATCGCAAAAGAGATCGAGCTTGAGGACGGATTCGAGAACATGGGTGCTCAGATCATCAAGGAAGTTGCATCCAAGACAAACGATGTAGCAGGTGATGGTACTACAACAGCGACTGTACTTGCTCAGGCAATGGTTCATGAGGGAATGAAGAACCTGGCAGCAGGTGCCAACCCGATCATCCTCAGAAAAGGTATGAAAAAAGCAACAGATGTTGCAGTAGAAGCAATCAAGAACATGAGCCAGGCAATCAACGGCAAAGAGCAGATCGCTAACGTAGCAGCAATCTCTGCAAGTGATGAGCAGGTTGGACAGCTTGTTGCTGATGCTATGGAGAAAGTTTCCAAAGACGGTGTTATCACTGTTGAGGAGTCCAAGACCATGCATACAGAGCTTGACCTTGTAGAAGGTATGCAGTTTGACCGTGGATATATTTCCGCATACATGTCCACAGATATGGAGAAAATGGAGGCAACTCTTGATGATCCGTACATCCTGATCACAGACAAGAAGATCAGCAATATCCAGGAGATCCTTCCACTTCTTGAGCAGGTTGTTCAGGCCGGTGCGAAACTTCTCATCATCGCTGAGGATGTTGAGGGTGAGGCCCTTACAACTCTGATCGTCAACAAACTGAGAGGAACCTTCCAGGTAGTAGCTGTAAAAGCTCCTGGCTATGGTGACAGAAGAAAAGAGATGCTTCAGGATATCGCGATCCTGACAGGCGGACAGGTGATCTCCGATGAGCTTGGTCTTGACCTGAAAGAAGCTAAGATGGAGCAGCTTGGACGTGCAAAATCTGTTAAAGTTGCAAAAGAGAACACAGTTATCGTTGATGGTCTCGGTGACAAAGATGCCATTGCAAAACGTGTTGCACAGATCCGTGCTCAGATCGAGGAGACAAAATCCGAGTTCGATAAAGAGAAACTTCAGGAGAGACTTGCAAAACTGGCTGGCGGCGTAGCTGTTATCCGTGTAGGTGCTGCTACTGAGACAGAGATGAAAGAAGCAAAACTTCGTCTTGAGGATGCTCTTGCAGCAACAAGAGCAGCTGTTGAGGAAGGTATCATCGCAGGTGGCGGATCTGCTTACATCCATGCTTCCAAAGAGGTTGCAAAACTTGCAACAACTCTTGAAGGAGATGAGAAGACAGGTGCTTATGTGATCCTGAAAGCTCTTGAGGCTCCGCTGTTCCACATCGCTGCAAACGCAGGACTGGAAGGCGCTGTTATTATCAACAAAGTAAGAGAGTCTGAGATCGGTACAGGCTTCGATGCTCTCAATGAGAAATACGTAAACATGGTTGAGAACGGAATCCTTGATCCGGCTAAGGTTACAAGAAGTGCTCTTCAGAATGCTACAAGTGTTGCATCTACACTCCTTACAACAGAGGCTGTAGTTTCCACAATCAAAGAAGATACTCCGGCTCCGGCTGCAAACCCGGGAATGGGAATGATGTAATTATCAGCTGAGCAGGTGAAATAATTAATTCACAAAATGAGAGGGCCTGCGTCATAGACGCGGCTCTCTTTTTGTGTTATAATCAAAAAGTCAGTAAATTACGAAAGGAAGAAACAAATGAGTGACTTATATTCAGAGCTTCTGGTAAAAAAGAAGCAGACAGCGAAAGATCTGGTTGTGAAATACGGTCTGATAGCGCTGACGGTGATCATGGTTCTGGGAGGCCTTGTGCTGAATGTACTTTTGCTGGTACCGGCTATTGCACTTGGTATTGCATGTTATTTTGTAATACCGAAGACAGATCTGGAGTACGAGTATCTGTTTGTTAACGGAGAACTGGACATTGATATGATCATGTCAAAATCAAAAAGGAAAAGAGTGAAATCGCTCCAGCTTGCGGAGGCAGACCTTGTGGCACCATTAAAGTCCCACAGAATGGACTATTATAATGGCAATCAGAAGATGAAAGAGTATGATTTTTCATCAGGAATTGAGGATCATAAACGCTATGCAATGATCATAAGAGACAGTGGAGAAACCTGCAAAGTGATTCTGGAACTGGATGACGCACTTGCAAACACCATGAAAAATTCTGCACCAAGTAAAGTTTTTTTGGATTGACATGAATCTTGTTTTTTGTTACACTAGTTCACAAATTTAAAATATCTTACACAAGGGAGGAAATGCAATGGGTACTATTATTGGTGAAGGCATTACGTTTGATGACGTCCTTCTGGTTCCGGCTTATTCTAAAGTGATTCCGAATCAGGTAGATGTTTCAACGTATTTAACCAAGAAAGTAAAGCTGAATATCCCCATGATGAGTGCGGGAATGGACACAGTTACAGAGCACAGAATGGCAATTGCCATGGCCAGACAGGGTGGTATCGGTATCATCCACAAGAATATGTCCATCGAAGCACAGGCAGAAGAGGTTGATAAGGTTAAACGTTCTGAGAACGGTGTTATTACAGATCCATTTTATCTTTCACCGGAGCATACACTGAAAGATGCCAATGATCTGATGGCGAAATACCGTATTTCCGGTGTTCCGATCACAGAAGGCAGAAAGCTTGTAGGTATTATCACAAACCGTGATCTTAAATTTGAGACAGATTTCAGCAGAAAGATCAAGGAGTGCATGACTTCTGAAGGACTGATCACAGCCAAGGAAGGAATCACACTTGAGGATGCCAAGAAGATCCTTGCGAAATCCCGTAAGGAGAAATTACCCATTGTAGATGACGACTTTAATTTAAAAGGACTCATTACCATCAAGGATATCGAGAAACAGATCAAATATCCGCTTGCAGCCAAGGATGCACAGGGACGTCTTCTCTGTGGTGCGGCAGTTGGTATCACAGCCAATGTACTTGCACGTGTAGATGCACTTGTGAAAGCGAATGTGGATGTAATCGTAATTGATTCCGCACATGGTCATTCTGAGAATATCTTAAAAGCAGTCCGCGAGATCAAGGCTGCATATCCGGAACTTCAGGTTATCGCAGGTAACGTTGCAACAGGAGCAGCTACCAAGGCACTGATCGAAGCTGGTGTAGATGCAGTTAAAGTTGGTATCGGACCTGGATCTATCTGTACCACACGTGTTGTTGCAGGTATCGGTGTACCGCAGGTTACTGCTGTTATGGATTGCTATGAAGTAGCCAACAGCTACGGAATCCCGATCATCGCAGATGGTGGAATCAAGTATTCCGGAGACATCACCAAGGCTATCGCGGCAGGCGCCAATGTCTGCATGATGGGCAGCATGTTTGCTGGATGCGATGAGAGCCCGGGAACATTCGAGCTCTATCAGGGAAGAAAATATAAAGTATACCGTGGAATGGGATCTATTGCAGCTATGGAGAACGGCAGCAAGGATCGTTACTTCCAGGAGAACGCCAAGAAGCTTGTTCCGGAAGGTGTTGAAGGACGTGTTGCATACAAAGGACACGTTGAGGATACCGTATTCCAGTTAATTGGCGGTTTAAGATCCGGTATGGGTTACTGCGGAGCAGAGAACATTGAGAAGCTGAAAACAACAGGCAGATTCATTAAGATCTCCGCTGCATCTCTCAAGGAGTCACATCCACATGACATCCATATCACAAAAGAGGCTCCAAACTACAGCGTAGACGAGTAAAGAATATTTCAGAAAATAGGGACTTGAAAATTCAGAAGAAGTATTGTAGTATAACAACAGAAGCTGCATGACTGGCGGAAAGTAGGATTACCTACAGGGAGTGCAGTGAAATGAGAAGCCGACCGCCTGGGCAGCCTGATAAAGGGGTGTCCAGGCGGTTTTTTGTTACCTGTTAATACCTGGAATGATCCCCGGGCCTTACATTAGACAAGGAGGACTGTGAAAAATGACTACATTTTCACTTGAAAAAGAACTGAAAGAGAATTCCTACCCAGGAAGAGGAATTGTGATCGGACGTTCCGCTGACGGAAAGCACGCTGTTACCGCATATTTTATCATGGGAAGAAGTGAGAACAGCAGAAACCGTATTTTTGTTGAGGATGGTGAGGGAATCCGCACACAGGCATTTGACCCGTCCAAACTTACAGACCCGAGCCTGATTATTTATGCACCGGTACGTGTCCTTGGAAACAAGACGATCGTAACAAACGGTGATCAGACAGATACCATCTATGAGGGCATGGACAGACAGCTTACTTTTGAGCAGTCTCTCCGAAGCAGAGAATTTGAGCCGGATGCACCGAATTATACACCTCGTATTTCCGGTGTTCTTCATGTGGAGAACGGAAAATTCAGCTATGCAATGTCTATCTTAAAGAGTAACAATGGAAATCCAGATTCCTGCCTCCGTTATACATTCGCTTATGAGAATGCGGCAGCAGGACAGGGTCGCTTCATTCATACTTATAAATGTGACGGAAACCCGCTTCCAAGTTTTGAGGGAGAGCCGAAGCCGGTAGAGATTCCGGATGATATTGATGATTTTACAAACCTTCTCTGGGAGAGCCTGAATCAGGACAATAAAGTTTCCCTGTTTGTCCGTTTCATTGACATTGAAACAGGTAAATATGAATCCAGAATTGTAAACAAGAATAAATAATCAATATCGCAGAGAACGGAGGATTTTTCCATGAAAGAATTACAGTTAAAATACGGATGCAACCCGAATCAGAAACCATCCAAGATTTATATGGCAGACGGAAGTGACCTTCCGATCCAGGTACTTTCCGGAAGACCGGGCTATATTAACTTCCTGGATGCGTTTAACGGCTGGCAGTTGGTACGTGACCTTAAGAAAGCAACCGGACTTCCGGCAGCAACTTCTTTTAAACATGTATCTCCGGCAGGTGCTTCCATCGGACTTCCGCTGAATGAGACACTGGCCAAGATCTACTGGGTAGATGATATGGACTGGAAGGATTTTTCCCCGCTTGCATGTGCGTATGCAAGAGCAAGAGGTGCAGACCGTATGTCATCTTTCGGTGATTTCATTTCTCTTTCTGATGTCTGCGACAAGGATACCGCAATGTTGATCAAAAGAGAGGTTTCGGATGGTGTGATCGCACCGGGATATACAGAGGAAGCACTGGAAATCCTGAAACAGAAGAAAAAAGGCAACTACAATGTAATCCAGATCGATGAAAATTATGTTCCGGAGCCACTGGAGCACAAGCAGGTATTTGGTGTTACTTTTGAGCAGGGACGCCAGGAGCTTGCAATCAATGATGAACTGATCTCCAATATTGTAACAGAAAATAAAGAGCTTACAGAGGAAGCCAAAAGAGATCTGAAAGTTTCTCTGATCGTTCTGAAATACACACAGTCCAATTCCGTATGCTTTGTAAAAGATGGACAGGCGATCGGCGTTGGTGCAGGTCAGCAGTCACGAGTTCACTGCACACGTCTTGCAGGTCAGAAGGCAGATAACTGGTATCTCCGTCAGTGCCCGAAGGTGCTGAATCTTCCGTTTAAAGATACCATCACACGTGCAGAGAGAGACAATGCCATCAATGTTTACATTGGTGAGGAGTATATGGATGTTCTTGCAGATGGTGCATGGGAGAAAACATTTACCGAGAAACCGGAAGTGTTTACAAGAGAAGAGAAGCGTGCATGGCTGGATGGCCTTACAGAATGTGACTCTTGGTTCAGATGCATTCTTCCCGTTCAGTGATAATATTGAGCGTGCACATAAGAGTGGCGTGAAATATATTGCAGAGCCAGGCGGATCTGTCCGCGATGATGCAGTTATCGATACTTGCAATAAGTATGGAATGGTAATGGCATTTACAGGAATCAGACTTTTCCATCACTAAAATATATGAGTATGTAATAAGACAGAATAAGAATGTCTGCCTTATATAAAAGATCCCGGATCAGGATTCCTTTCAGGAAGTTCCGATTCGGGATCTTTTTGCATGGTTCAGCTATCGTATTTTTTATGGCATAAAAAAAGAACTCTGAATGATTCAGAGTTCCGAAGAGCGATAGACGGGGCTCGAACCCGCGGTCTCGACCTTGGCAAGGTCGCGCGTTACCAACTACGCCACTATCGCATGTGTCTTATCTTACGAGATGTTTCCCTCATCGACAAGACATATATTAGCATAGTTTTTATGGTATGTCAAATCTTTTTTTTGATTTTTTTGAAAAATTAAAAAAAAGAAGACATTTCAAGATCAGGATGTTTCAGATCCGCTGCTTGTATGATAATAGCGAAGTACGTGATCAGGATAATACTGGTCACCGTAATCCCATGGCCCTGCCGGATCGTGAAGAGGATCATCTTCATCACGTTGTCTGCCACCACTTGCCATCTGGGCGAATGCCTGGGCGCTTTCAGTTGTCCAGGAAGTTTCTCCGTTTTTTTCGAGATAAGAGAAATAGGAATCTGTGCCAAAGTTATAGGCCTGCAGGGCAAGGCGGATATGGGGCAGATCAGCAGGTCCGGTGCATCCGGATTTATCCAGGGCATATTTCAGCTCCTGAATTCCACAGGAGATAGAGTAGGAAGGATCTGTGATTCCGTTGGGCTGCTGAGGATACTGCGTGTTATAAGCGCCTTCTGATGACTGCATGGGATCGGTTCCCTGACCGGAGCTTTCCTGCATCATAACTGCCAGGATCAGATCTACATAGTCAGACATGCCATATTGGGCGGCTTCTGTGGAAACTTCATCCCGGTAGGCTTCACAGGATGCATTGATCTGGTGCGTAGTTGTCTGCTTTCCGGAAAATCTGGGTAAGCGCAGAAAAATACATCCGAGAATCAGCAGGAAGATGCAACCCAGGAAGATTTTCTGTCTGCGGACCTGGCGTATGCGGAGACGCTGACGTTGTTTTTTTGTAAGTTTATGATTCTTTCGTTTTGTATTCATAAGCTTATTTTACCCGTCAGATGGGGATTTGACCAGTTAAGAAATGTGATCTTTTTGTTAAAATTTTCTGAAGACTGACTTGCAAAATTGCAAAATACGATCTGATATGCTATGATAGTCGGGACAAACCGCAGAATGCCGGAAAAAAGGAGGCAAGATTTCATGCGTAAAAGGCTTCTTGCAGTTATTTTGTGTGCTTCCATGATGTTCCCTGTATCAGCATCTGCAGAGGTACTTGGATATGAAGCGACACTGAATACATATACACAGGAGAAAAAATCACCCCAACAGTTTCAGATTGATGATGGGGAAGGAAATACAGTAAATGCACTGGCGAAGACAGATACTCTTTATGTCACTGCGAAGAACACTGCAATTCGGTCCAATCCAGGAGAAAGCGGAACAGAACTTCGATCTGTTCTTCTGGGAACGAAACTAGAGAGAGTTGCCGTATGTGACAACGGATGGAGTAAAGTCACATTTCAGAAAGACGGAGAGGACAAGATTATCGGTTATGTTCAGGATAGCGTGCTCAGTGATACGGAAACCGTGAATAAATTTACGGATACAGTCACGGCAGCCAAAGACAGCGATATTCTTGATTATCCGGGAAAAAAAGACGGAGAAGTAGTAGGAGAAGTTCTTCAGGATGATGAACTGAAGAGGACTGGTACAGTAGATGACATCTGGAGCCGTATCGTTTACACAGATGACAGTGGCGCACAGCAGACGGGATATATTCCTACCAGTTGTCTGGAAGGATACCAGGAGACTGAGGTGGCCAAAGCAGAACAGGAAAAGAAAACAAAAGCCGGCTCCCTTACCAAGAGCTCCGGAGAGGGTATTTTTGCAAATGCCGTAGATGGCGTGACATCTACAGGTGGTTCCGGAACATCTGCCAATGGAGTGCAGATTGGAACACCGGTATCTGTTTCCTCAGATGCAACATTGAAATCTCTGGGAACTTTCCGTATTACCCATTACTGTCCATGCAGTATCTGCTGTGGTCCGTGGTCAAACGGAATCACATCTACAGGCGTAACAGCAACAACCAATCATACCATAGCAGTAGATCCCAGCCAGATTCCTTATGGTTCCAAGGTAGTGATCAATGGACAGGTTTACGTTGCGGAGGATTGCGGAGGCGCGATCCGTACCAACTGTATTGATGTTTATGTTGCCACACATTCAGAGGCAGAAGAGAAAGGCGTATTTTATACAGAAGTTTATCTCCTTCAGTAAAAATGCAGGAAATCATCTACAACTACAATATGTGATGTAATACGTATAACAAAAAATACTGCATCAGACTTTACGTATAAATCGGAATATAAATATCCGCTTTATCAGAAAACGTCGAATGCAGTATTTTTTATTTATAAAAAGAAAAACTCTGTTCAACAGGAAACAGGAACTGTGAACAGAGCAAAAAAATAATGCCCAGAGCCGGAATCGAACCAGCGACACGAGGATTTTCAGTCCTCTGCTCTACCAACTGAGCTATCTGGGCATGTCTCTTTCGAGTACTTTATTACTTTAACACATTTATGTAGAGAATGCAAGGGAAAAATGAAAAAAAGCAGATGTTTTTCTGAAAAATCCGATTTTCAAAAAAGCATCTGCAATATTATATTTGGCGCATTTATCGTGCAGCCAGATAAATTTTTTCCATATCTTTCATATTTAACTGTTTGAAAACGCCGATGGTGCGGGTATCTTCATAACTGCACTTAAATGCCAGATCGTGGATATCTTTTTCTGTAAGGTCAAGACCAAGCTCATGAAGGCTGGTAGGCATTTGAATGGAACGGAAATAATCTTCCATAGCCTCGATACCGGCAAGGGCGGTTTTGTTGAAATCGATACTGCATGGGATTTCGAATACGTTGGTGGCAAACTGGGCAAAACGCTCCGGATTTGCGTCATAGACATAACGTGCCCAGCTTCCCCACAATGCGGCCAGACCGGCACCGTGAGCTACATCGTAGGTCCCTCCAAGTTCATGTTCCAGCTGATGACATGCCCAGTCACCGCCACCGGTTCCACAGCCGGTAAGACCGTTGTGAGAGAGACTTCCTGCCCACATGATTTCTGCTCTGGCGGTATAATTATCCGGCTCTTTCAGCAAGATACGGGAATTGTAGATTACCGTCTGCATAAGGGATTCGCTGATGCTGTCTGTAATTTCCATAGTTTCGATATTTACGAAATACCGTTCCATGGTATGCATCAGGATATCCACACAGCCGCTTTCTGTCTGGTACTGAGGTAAGGTGTATGTAAGCCGTGGATTCAGAATGGCAAAACGTGGCCTGCACAGGTCATTTCGGGCAGTACTGCGTTTCAGCCAGCCGTCTTCATTTGTGATGACGCAGGAATTGCTCATTTCACTTCCGGAAGCTGCGATGGTAAGGATCACACCAACTGGAAGACAGGCTTTTGGAGTTTCGGTGCGGAGGAAAAAGTTCCATACATCGGTTTCCGGATTTGCAAGGCCGTAACCGATGGCTTTACAGGAATCAATAACACTTCCGCCTCCTACAGCAAGAAGAAAATCCACATTTTCTCTGCGGCAGAGCTCAATTCCCTCCCGGACCTTGGAAAGCCGTGGATTTGGAACGACGCCTCCAAGAGTTACATAGGCAATTCCTGCCTCGTTAAGTACGGATCTGATTTCATCAATAAGACCGGATTTAACGGCACTGTGTCCGCCGTAGTGGATCAGAACTTTTTTACAATGCTGTTCTTTCAGAAGTGTGGCAACTTTAAGATGTGTATCTTTTCCAAAAACCACCCGTGTGGGGGTAAAATATTCAAAACTTCTCATAATAAATAACTCTCCCTTATTTCATAACTGATCTATCTGAAATATTCAAAAACAAACAATAAAATTGAATGGTCTGCATCAGCAAAACTGTTATAATAATAGCATAGAAGAAGTCAGGGTGCAAGATTTCGGAAAACGTTTGCAACAGGAAAAACAGGGAAGATAAAGATGATAAAAAGGGTGTAATTCCAGAAGGGTGTGGTATAATAGGTTCTGTGAGAAAGCAAAAGTGACTTAATCACAGAAACAGACCGATGCAGAGCGTATATTATAAAACAGATTTCAAAGAAGCAGAAGAAAGCAGGTGTCTGAAATGGAAAATATCATTATCGTAGGAGCAGGCCCGGCAGGAATTTCCGCAGCTCTTTATGCAGCGAGAGGAAATATGGACCCGCTGATCATCAATACAGGAATCGGTTCACTGGAAAAAGCAGAGAAGATCGAGAATTATTACGGACTTGAGAGACCTCTTTCCGGAAAAGAACTTTTTGAAAGAGGACTTGAACAGGTCAGGGCACTTGGTGTCAGGATCCTGGATGCCCAGGTCGTGGGAATGGGAGGCTTTGATACCTTTGAGGTGAAAACAACGGAAGGCGATTTTGAAGCCCGCAGTGTGATCCTGGCAACGGGAAGCAAAAGAGCTTCTGCGAAGATCCCGGGAGTGAAGGAATTTGAAGGAAAAGGAGTCAGCTACTGTGCAGTATGCGATGCTTTTTTCTACCGCGGAAAAGATGTGGCGGTTCTTGGAAACAGCGATTTTGCCCTTCATGAAGCTGAGGAACTTTCTCATACAGCTTCTCATGTGACGATTTTTACAGATGGAAAGAAACCGGAATTTTCAAAGGAGAATGCGATTGACGTGAATACCATGAAAATTCAGGCAATTGAGGGAGATGAGCGTGTTCAGGGACTTCGCCTGAAAGGAGATGTATCTTTACAGGAAGCAGGCGAACCGCAAACGTCATTTGCACCCGCAGAAGGTGTTTTTGTGGCCTTGGGCACAGCCGGAAGTTCAGAAATGGCCCGCCAGATTGGTGCGGAACTGAATGAAAAAGGAAATATCCGGGTGAATGAGGAGATGGAAACAACGGTTCCAGGACTGTATGCGGCAGGGGATTGTACCGGAGGCCTTCTTCAGGTGGCAAAAGCGGTACATGATGGAGCGCAGGCAGGCCTTTCCGCCTGTCAGTATGTGCGGAAACTTTTGAAAGAGCAGGCATAGAGTGCATACAGTATAAATTCAGAAGAAAGGCAGAAACTGATAACGATCAGAAACAGGATCGGATTTTATAACATATAAATTTAAGGAGGAATTTTATCATGGCAAAAGTTTTTACAACAGACAATTTTGAAACAGAGGTATTAAATGCAGAGAAACCGGTACTGGTAGATTTCTGGGCAACCTGGTGCGGACCGTGCAGACGTCAGGCTCCTGTTGTGGAAGAACTGGCAGAAGCAGGATACGAAGTAGGGAAAGTAGACGTAGATAAAGAGCCGTCTCTTGCACAGCAGTATAAGATCATGAGTATTCCTACACTGCTTGTGTTTAAAGGTGGAAAAGAGACTGCACGTTTTGTGGGACTGACATCAAAAGCAGAGCTTGAAGCAGCACTTCAGTAAGATCAGAAAGTATTCATCATTTCATAAAGACGGCTTTTATCCAGAATGCGGATCGATCCCCGTGAGATCTGGATAGAGCCGTCTTTATTCATTTTTTTGAGGCTGCGGCTGACTGCCTCCCTGGCACTTCCGATGGAGCGGGCGATTGCCTCCTGGGTGAGAGTGAGTTCATCAGAACCGGTATCTGCAGCTTCGTCCAGCAGGAAGGCTGCGATCCTCTGAGGTAACGTCATAAAAAATGTCCGTTCGATTCCGGCGATCACATCCGAGAAATGTTCGGTTGTCCGTTTATAGATGAAATTTTCCAGATAGATATTGTTTTTCATCAGCCGGGAAAAAGGAACTGCCGGAAGCAGAAGAAGATCACAGTCTGTTTCCGCATCGATCTGCACATCAAATGTGATGGCAGAAAGCATACAGGAAGCGGAAAGGGTGCAGATATCACTGTCCCTTAAACGGTACAGTGTGGCTTCTTTTCCCTGAGAGGACAGAAGGTACACGCGGAGAACGCCCTTCAGAAGAAAAAGAGTTCCCAGACACTGGCGTTCTTCTGACTGTATGGCAGCACCTGCCGGGTAATGAAGTTCACGGATATTATCAAGAAGAAAATCCTGGTCTTCTTCGGTCATATGTTCCCAGAAGGGAAAAGCCTGAAAATAGTTCAGGCAGCTGTTTCGGTCCATAAAAAGGTACTCCTTTATAAAAGATGTAGTATCCATTTTAACGCTGTTTGAATGGAAATACAACAGAAACGGAATCTTTGTTGCAAAAGAGGAATCCGGTTTTTCTATTTACATCCGGGGATGGGAACGCTATAATCATAAGGCGAAAGAATCAAACGGAGAAATAATGAAAAATGCCGGGTAAAGAGGGAGATCATCCGGCGGAAGTTAGGAGAATACAAATTTTGAAAATTTTACTTGCAGCGTGCAACGCAAAATATATCCATTCCAATCTTGCAGTATACAACCTGAAATCCTGTTCTGGAGAGTACAGCCCCAATGTAGTGATCAAAGAGTATACGATCAATCAGATCCAGGATGATATTTTAAAGGACATTTATCTGGAACAGCCGGATGTGATCTGTTTTTCCTGTTATATCTGGAATATTTCCTTTGTAAAAGAACTGGTACCGGATCTTAAGAAAATCCTTCCACATGTGGATTTCTGGGCAGGCGGTCCGGAAGTATCTTACGATGCGGTGGAATTTCTGAAAAAGAATCCCGCGTTTTTTGGTGTGATGGTAGGAGAGGGAGAAGAAACTTTCCATGAACTGGCAGGCTATTATATAGAAAGAAAACCGGAAAACCTGAAAGAAATCCGAGGTGTGGCATTTCATGACGAAACCAAAGTCCCGGATATTGTACACACAGGCTGGCGGGAACTGATGGATTTAAGTAAAGTTCCGTTTGCATACAGCAACCTTACAGAGTTTAAAAACCGTATCATCTATTATGAAAGCAGCAGAGGGTGTCCATTTTCCTGCAGCTACTGTCTTTCTTCCATAGATAAGAAGCTCCGGTTCCGGGATATTGAACTTGTAAAAAAAGAACTGCAGTTTTTTATTGATAATAAAGTTCCACAGGTCAAATTTGTGGACCGTACCTTCAACTGTAAACATGACCACGCCATGGCAATCTGGCGGTATATTACAGAGCATGACAACGGGATCACGAACTTCCATTTTGAAATTTCCGCGGACCTTCTCCGTGAGGAGGAACTGGCTCTGATGAAAACCATGCGCCCGGGCCTGATCCAGCTGGAGATCGGGGTACAGTCTACCAATCCGCAGACCATCAAAGCTATTCGGAGAACCATGGATTTTGAAAAACTGAAAGGAATCGTAGAGCAGATCCACAGCTTTGGAAATATCCACCAGCATCTGGATCTGATCGCAGGACTTCCCTATGAGGGATATGAAAGCTTCCACAAGTCTTTCTGCGATGTCTATGCACTGCGGCCGGAGCAGTTTCAGCTTGGTTTTCTGAAAGTGCTGAAGGGTTCGCATATGATGGAGATGACCGGAGAATATCAGATCCTTTACAAAGACCGGGAACCTTATGAAGTGCTTTCCACAGCCTGGCTGACCTACGGGGAGATTTTGGGGCTGAAAATGGTGGAAAGTATGGTGGAAGTGTATTATAATAGTGGTCAGTTCAAACACACCCTTGTATTTCTGGAACAGTATTTTGAAGATCCTTTCCGGATGTATGAGGCACTTGGCAGATTTTATGAGAAAAAAGGATACTCGGAGATTTCTCATTCCAGGATGAGACGCTATGAGATCCTGATGGAATTTGCCGGAGAACAGAAAGAGATCCCGCTGGAAGTCCTTTCCGATGTGATGCTTCTGGATCTTTATCTTCGGGAGAATTTAAAGAGCAGACCATCTTTTGCATCCGATCAGAAGCCATACGAGCGGCTGATCTGGGATTACCGGAAAGTGGAAAAAATCCCGAAGACCGCCCATATCGAGGTGTTCCGGGATGGAAAGACGATTCTTTTCGATTATACAGACAGGGATCCTTTGACCAACAATGCGCGATTAACGGATATTACAGATGAGGTGAATAAAAATTATGGGAATGTTTGATCCGAAAAAAAGAAAAGTGATCACAGCGATCATCGCAGTTATTCTGGTTCTGGCAATGGTAGTTCCGACTGTGCTTTCGCTGATCATTTACTAAGGCGGCAGTTATGAAACTTGGGAAAAAAGCACTGGAGGCACTTCAGGCGGAAATTGACGGACAGCTGAAACCCGGAGATGAACTGATCGTGGCAGGCCCTGTGGCAGCAGAAGGTACGGCATGGATTGCAGAGAACTACCATGACAGACTGCGGGAAGTTTTTTCGGAACGGTTCCTTGAAGATGCCGGAAAACTTCCGGAAGTTTACGGAACAGGAATGAAAAAAGAGAACAATAAGGTCTGGAAGATGGCGGAAGCGTCCGGAGCCAGTGCCAGGTATCTGATGGGGGAAGGCGGCTTTCTGTCTGCGCTCTGGAAAATGGCGGAAGCATCCGGAGTGGGACTTAGCGCAGACCTTCGAAGCGTACCCATCCGACAGGAAACCATAGAGATCTGTGAGATCTTTGATGTGAATCCCTATAAACTCCTTTCCGGTGGAAGCATTCTTCTGGGAATCCAGGGTGGCGATGCGTTTGTGCAGGAGTTACGAAGAGAAGGGATCATGGCAGCAGTGATCGGGCAGACCAATTCCAGAAATGACAGGCTTCTCTACAGCGGCGGAAATGCCAGATATCTGGAGCGGCCGGCGGAAGACGAATGGAAAAGATTGAATATAAATCGTTGAATGTTTGCAGCATTTAGGATTATATACAGCGAAGCGGATTGCGAATATCCGCTTGACAGTTTTATAGAAAAGAGGAAAATAATGGGAGTTTTAAACATTGTACTCCATGAGCCGGAAATTCCGGCAAATACAGGTAATATCGGCAGAACCTGTGTGGCAACAGGAACCAGATTACATCTGATCGAGCCGCTTGGTTTCCGTCTCAATGAGAAGGCAATCAAGCGTGCAGGCATGGATTACTGGGAACATCTGGATGTGACCAGATATCTGGACTATGAGGATTTTCTCAAGAAGAATCCGGGAGCGAAGATCTATTACGCAACCACCAAGGCGCCTCAGACTTATACAGATGTAAAGTATGAGGATGACTGTTTTATTATGTTTGGCAAGGAAAGTGCGGGAATTCCGGAGGATATTCTGGTGAAAAATCAGGAAACCTGCGTGAGGATACCTATGATCGGGGATATCCGTTCCCTGAATCTGAGCAATTCTGTTGCTATTGTGCTTTATGAGGCGTTGCGCCAGCATAATTTTGCACATATGAATCTGGAAGGGCATCTGAGAAATTACGACTGGAAATAAGATTGTGAACGGATTGAAAAATTGAAAGTAAATGTCTGATTTACATACCGAATAGCAAGCTGAAGAAGATTTATAGAGTAAATAAAAGAACCTCTGATTCGGAAAGATTGCAGGAAATATTAAGGAATATTTCTTTTACATCCTTCTGGATCAGAGGTTTTTTATGTTTTATTTTGCTTTTTCCAGGGTAAAAATAAATTCCGTTCCCACACCAACAGTGCTGATTACATTAATATTCTGCTTGTGGGCGTTGATGATCTCTTTCACAATAGCAAGTCCAAGGCCGGTTCCCTTACGGTCTTTTCCACGGGAGGCATCAATCTTGTAGAAACGGTCCCAGATTTTGGAAAGACTTTCTTTTGGAATTCCGGTTCCCCGGTCTTTGACAGAGACAAAAACTTTGCCATGGTTGACGGTTGTTTCCAGTGTAATGGAAGAATTGTCGCTGCTGAATTTTACTGCATTGTCCAATAAATTGTACAGTACCTGCTGGATCTGCTCCATATCCGCGCGGACGAACAGCTCTTTGCCTGCCAGAAGGAGTTCCAGCCGGATATTCCGCTCCGAACAGGTCCCCTCGAAGGAGGCCGCTGTAGTACGGATGGTTTCGTTGATATCAAAACGCCGCATGTGCATCATCCGTTTTTTGACATCCAGTTCGTTTAAGGTGAGGAGGCTTCGGGTCAATTTCTCCAGACGTGTGGATTCAAAGGCAATGACTTTCAGATAGCGTTCCTGCATTTCCGGTGGGATGGTACCATCCAGCATGGCTTCCACATATCCTTTGATGGAGGTCAGAGGTGAGCGGAAATCATGGGATACGTTGGAGATAAACTGTCGCTGATATTCTCCGTTTTTGTTCAGCTTGTCTGCCATGTAATTCAGGGAGTGGGAAAGATATCCCATCTCATCTTCAGAATCCACTGGAATCGTATAGGAAAGATTTCCGTTGGCAAATTCCAGAGCGCCTTTTAAAATTTTTTTCAGAGGTTTATGGACCCGGTAAAAGTAGATCAGAAGAAAACTGAAAAACAGTGCATAGATCACAATAAAGATCAGGATCATAACCTCTACGATATTGCTGCGGCTTTCGTAGAGGTTTTTCATAGGGTAGTGGATTGCCAGATAACCAATCACCTGGTCTGTATCTTTTATGGGAACGACGGTGCTTAACTGCGTGGTTTTGAATGTCCCATAAAACGTACCGGAAGAATAACAGATATTTTCGTAATCTGCAGGCCGGAAATTTTTGACAGTGATCTCACCGGAGCCGGAAGACTGTTCATCTGTGTTTATCAGAACGGTTCCGTCCGTGTCCATGACCCAGAAATCTGCATTTTGAAATGCGGCAGCAGAGGAAAGAGCCAGGGAGAGGGAGGCATTTTCCGGGTCTTTTACAGACTGACGGAGTTCATTTCCGGAAACCATCTGGCTGGCTGCGCGGTAAAGGGACTCTCCGGTGGAGCGTTCAAGCCTTTTTTCTACCAGATAGGAGCCTCCGGAGGAAAGGAGCAGAAAGCAGATTCCGCCCAGCACAAAATACAGGATCAGCAGTTTGGTATAAAGATGCTGTTTCATGAATCTTTTACCTCAAATTTGTAACCGATCCCCCAGACGGTGGAAAGCGCCCAGTTTGGATTATCCTTGATCTTCTCACGGAGACGTTTGATGTGAACGTCTACAGTCCTGGTATCTCCGATGTATTCATAGCCCCAGATATGATCCAGAAGCTGCTCCCTTGTGAAAACCTGATTGGGAGAAGCTGCCAGGAAATAGAGAAGCTCCAGTTCCTTTGGCGGCATATCGATCTGATGTCCCATATAAGTCACGGAATAGTTGGTCAGATTGATCACCAGATCCGGGTAGGAAACACATTTTTCCTTTGGTGCGGCAGACGGTGATTTTACATGGAATCTGCGAAGCACTGCACGGACACGGGCAACCAGTTCTTTGGAGTCGAAAGGTTTGATGATGTAATCGTCTGCTCCAAGTTCCAGTCCCAGGACTTTGTCAAAGGTTTCTCCTTTGGCGGAAAGCATGATGATCGGTACATCGGAAGTATGACGGATCTCACGACATACCTGGTATCCGTCAATACCCGGGAGCATCAGATCCAGAAGGATCAGATCCGGGTGAAAAATATGGAACTGCTTCAGGGCTTCCTCGCCGTCATTTACGATCTTGGTCTCAAAGCATTCTTTTGTGAGATAGAGAGCTACCAGCTCAGCAATGTTGTTGTCATCGTCAACAATGAGGATTTTCTGTTTTGTAGCCATGGTTTCCGCTCCTTTTTTATTTCTTAAATTCTACGATGGTTACGCCGGCATCGCCTTCTCCGAATTCTCCGAGACGGAAGGAAGCTACATGTTTCTGGCGTTTCAGGTAATTGTGGACACCTTTTCTGAGGGCGCCGGTACCTTTTCCGTGAACAATGCGGACGGATTTCATGTGTGCGATGTAGGCGTCATCCAGATATTTGTCCAGCTCTGCAACTGCTTCGTCCACGGTTTTTCCCAGAAGATTGATCTCTGTGGAAATGCTGGCCGCTTTTGACATGCGGATCTTTCCGGCACCGGTACGTTGCATGGACGGGGTGGTGATCACCGGCTCGTCCACAAGCTCCAGATCGGAGATATGTACTTTGGAACGGATGATTCCCATCTGCACAAAGAGATATCCCTTGGAATCCGGATGGCTGGAAACGGTTCCTTTCAGATTCAGGCTGAGAACTTTTACAGTATCGCCAAGAGAAAGATCGGATGGTTTCAGCTGCTTCTTTGGTTTTTGCTTCTGCTGTTTGGAAGACATGCCTTTTTCAGCCTTTGACATACGTTTCTTCAGATTCTGGCGCTCTTTTTCCACAGAAGCGGTATCTACGTGATCCTTCTGGAATTTATGGAAAAGTTTCATGGTCTGGTCTGCGTATTCCTTGGTATCACGGAGAATCGCATGTGCCTGTTCATTGGCTTCTCTTAAGATGCGTTCTTTTCGTTCGTCCAGTTTTTCTTCTTTTTCCTGGAGGGATTTTTTCAGTTCTTCTACCTGCTCTTTGTAACGGGCAATTTCTGCACGTTCGTTTTCGATGGTGACTCGGCTCTGCTCCAGGGATGTCAGAACATCTTCAAAAGATTCATCCTGTTCACTGATCTGCTCTTTTGCCTTGTCGATGATGAAATCCGGAAGTCCCAGTTTGGAGGAAATGGCAAATGCGTTACTTTTTCCGGGAACACCGATCAGAAGACGGTAGGTGGGGCGTAAAGTTTCCACATCAAATTCACAGCAGGCATTTTCCACACCCGGGGTAGAGAGGGCATAGATTTTCAGCTCACTGTAATGAGTGGTTGCCATGGTGCGGATGCCCTGTTCGTGAAGATGGGACAGGATCGCAATGGCAAGAGCAGCACCCTCGGTAGGGTCAGTACCTGCACCAAGCTCATCGAAGAGAACCAGGGAATCCTGATCTGCGGATTTCAGGAAGGAAACCACGTTTGTCATATGAGAGGAGAAGGTACTTAAGGACTGCTCAATGCTCTGCTCGTCTCCGATATCTGCATAGACTTCGCGGAAAAGTGCAAGTTCAGAACGGTCCAGTGCCGGGATATGAAGGCCTGCCTGGCCCATAAGGGTAAGAAGTCCCACGGTTTTCAGGGAGACAGTTTTACCACCGGTGTTTGGTCCTGTGACAACCAGGAGGTCAAAATCATCTCCAAGGCGGATATCAATAGGAACGGCTTTTTTCTTGTCGATCAGCGGGTGACGGGCCTGGCGCAGGCGAATCCGTCCTTCAGTATTGAAGATCGGTTCGCTGGCATTCATGTCCATGGCAAGAGCGGCGCGGGCAAAAATAAAGTCCAGCTGTACCATGATGGAAAGATCTGCATGGATGGCTTCCAGTTCTGCAGCTACCTGCTGGCTTAAGGAGGCAAGGATCACTTCGATCTCTTTCTGTTCTTTCAGCTCCAGCTCGCGGATGTCGTTGTTCAGTTTGACAACAGCCATAGGCTCAATGAAAAGAGTGGAGCCTGTGGCGGACTGATCGTGGATCATGCCGGCTACCTGGCCTTTGTACTCGGCTTTTACCGGGATACAGTAGCGGCCGTCACGCATGGTGATGACGGAATCCTGAAGATAATTCCGGGCGCTTCCTGCAACCAGAGAAGAAAGCTGGGTGTGGATCCGGTCGTTGGTGGCCTTGATGCTGCGGCGGATCTGACGAAGGGTGCTGCTGGCATCGTCACTGATCTCATCCTCGGAAAGGATACAGCGGCGGATCTCTGTGCTCAGAGGTGTGAGAGGTTCCAGTGCCGCAAACATTCCGTCAAGTGAATCGGTCATTCCATCGTCACGGTCACTTCTGGAATAGGCTTTGACACGGCCGGTATTTTCCAGAAGACTGCAGACGGAAAGCAGCTCCGGCGCGTTCAGGGCGCTGCCTACAGTAAGACGTTTCAGTGTGCCCCGGATATCCTTGACACTTCCAAAGGAAATGCCGCCTTTTTTGAACAGGCGTGCAAGGGCATCGTGGGTCTGCAGCTGCATGGACCGGATTTCCTCGATATCTGTGGAAGGGGTAAGCTTCCGGCAGAGATCTTTTCCCATGGGGGAGGAAGCATTGTCTGTCAGCAGATCTATGATTTTATAGTATTCAAGTGCTTTGTATGCTTTTTTGTTCATTGTTGCTGTAGTTACTCCTTTTTGTTACTTCTGTTGATCTCGTGTTTTTCTGCGTAACACAGGATATGCAAAAAAACACTTCGTTTCCTATTTTACATGATTTCCATAGCAAAGGAAAGTAAAATGTGTTATGATACTGAATAAAGCCCGGATGTAAGGGGAGACTGTGCGAAAATGCAGGGAAAGCCCGGACCGGGATGCAGCCAGAGACCGTAGAAAAAGGCTGGCGGTGAATGCAAAGTGTGAAGTGGACGGGGAAGTGAGTATGTCCGCTTTAAAAGTAAAAAAGAACAGAAAGGCAAGAATTTTATGCGTTTTTTAAATGAATTACATGAGGGAGACAGAGTAAACGGGATCTATCTCTGCAAACAGAAACAGGCAGCTACAACAAAGAACGGAAAGCCCTATGAAAATCTGATCCTTCAGGATAAAACAGGTGTGATCGATGGTAAGATCTGGGACCCAAATTCTCTGGGAATCGATGATTTTGATACACTGGATTACATTGAGATCAGGGGAGATGTGACAAGTTTTGCAGGTGCCATGCAGCTGAATATCAAGAGAGCACGCAAGGCAGGAGAAGGGGAGTATGATCCGGCAGATTATCTTCCTACCAGTGAGAACAGTGTGGATGATATGCAGAGCCAGCTACGAGAGCTTATCAACAGTGTGAAGAATCCCTATCTTTCCCAGCTTCTGAAGAAGCTTTTTGTAGAAGATCAGGAATTTATGAAAGTGTTTGAAGGACATTCCGCAGCCAAGACCGTACATCATGGATTTATCGGCGGACTGATGGAGCACACCCTTGGAGTGACACGTCTCTGTGATTACATGGCAAATGCGTATCCGCTTTTGAACCGTGATCTTCTGATCACAACCGCTCTTCTTCATGATGTGGGCAAGACCAAGGAGCTTTCTGCTTTTCCTATGAATGATTATACAGATGAGGGACAGCTTCTGGGACACATTGTGATCGGGGCACAGATGGTACATGATCTTGCAAAAGAGATCCCGGATTTTCCGGAGAAGCTTGAGAACCAGGTGATCCACTGCATTCTTGCCCATCACGGTGAGCTGGAGTACGGTTCTCCCAAGAAACCGGCACTTGCAGAGGCAGTAGCTCTGAATCTGGCAGACAATACCGATGCAAGAATGGAGACATTGACAGAGATTTTCCACGCAGACAAGGGCAAAAAAGAATGGCTCGGTTACAACCGTCTTTTTGAGTCCAATTTAAGAAGAACAGGAGATATTTAATAGATGGAATTCCGTAAAAACGATATACTAACTTTGGATATAGAGGATTGCGGAGTTGACGGTGAAGGTATCGGGAAAGCCGATGGCTTCACCGTTTTTGTGAAAGACGCCGTGATCGGAGACAGGATCAGCGCCAAGATCATCAAGGCAAAAAAGAACTACGGCTATGGCCGTCTGATGGAGGTGATCACACCGTCCCCGTACCGTGTGAAACCTGCCTGCTCCATTGCCCGCCAGTGCGGAGGATGCCAGCTTCAGGCATTATCCTACGAGCAGCAGCTGAAATTCAAGGAGAAAAAAGTCCGTGGACATCTGGAGCGGATCGGCGGTTTTGAGGATTTTCCGATGGAACCGATCATGGGAATGGAAGAGCCCTACCATTACCGCAACAAGGCACAGTTCCCGGTAGGAAAAAATAAAGACGGAAAGATCATCACCGGTTTTTATGCAGGAAGGACCCACTCTATTATTGACAACCGGGACTGTATTCTGGGAGTGAAACAGAATAAGGATGTTTTGGACCGTGTGATCGGCCACATGGAAAAATATCATGTCCAGCCTTACGATGAGACGACAGGCAAAGGCCTTGTACGCCACATTATGATCCGCTATGGTTTCCATACAGATGAGATGATGGTCTGTCTGATCTTAAACGGAGATAAGATCCCGGCAGAAAAAGCTCTGGTGGACTCTTTGTGTGAAATTCCGGAAATGACCAGCATCACCATCAATGTCAATAAAAAACGGAACAATGTGATCCTGGGAGATCAGCTTCGTCTCCTCTGGGGACAGTCCTATATAACGGACAGTATCGGAAATATCTCCTATCAGATCTCGCCGCTGTCCTTTTTCCAGGTCAATCCCATCCAGACCGAAAAACTGTACGGAAAGGCCCTGGAGTACGCAGGTCTCACCGGAAATGAAACAGTCTGGGACCTGTACTGTGGAATCGGAACCATCTCCCTGTTCCTGGCTCAGAAAGCAAAATTCGTCCGCGGCGTGGAGATCGTACCACAGGCCATTGACAATGCAAGAGAGAATGCGAAGCTCAATGGCATTGAGAATGTAGAGTTTTTTGTCGGAAAAGCAGAGGAAGTGCTGCCGAGAGAGTATGAGAAGAATGGCGTTTATGCAGACGTTATCGTGGTAGACCCGCCACGGAAGGGCTGTGATGAGGTACTTCTGAATACGATCCTTAAGATGAAACCGGAGAGGGTTGTTTATGTGAGCTGTGATAGTGCTACGTTAGCCAGGGATCTGAAGGTGCTTTGTGCGGAGGATTATGAGTTGATGCGGGTTTCTACTACGGATATGTTTCCGCAGAGTACGCATGTCGAGACGGTCTGTTTACTCTCGAGAAAAGCCCCAGTTTAAGTGGGTTTCCGGCGATTATCGCAGGATATGAACCTGTGTTTTTAGCGAAAAATTATGAGAATATAGAATTTCCCCACAAGGGGTGTAAGTAAAATCCGCGGACAACTGCTTGTGCGCCGAAACTTTATCGGCATAAAGCGTGTCCGCGGATTTTACCATTTGTACAAGATATTCCATTGAAAGTGTTCCTCTAAAGGATTATAATAAATATGTTGTCATTGTAATATGGAGGAAGTATATGGAACTTTTAACAACAACCGAAATGGCAAAAAAGTGGGGGCTCTCCAGACGAAGAGTAACAACATACTGTACAAATGGGCGGATCGAAGGAGCGATTATGAAGGGAAATACATGGCTAATACCTGATAATGCGATAAAGCCTGAAGATCCCAGGCGTACAAGAAAAAATAGTGATGAGATAGAGGAGGGCGCTAAATGAGTTCATATACTGAGATTGATACAGCTTTATTAGATTTGGATTTTACAAATCCGCGTATACAAAATTATTTACAAAACTATCCGGAAGAAAGCAGATCAGGAGAATTACTTGCTATGCTGCTAGGAACTGGAACTGACAGTTGTGCAAGTTTAAAGGAGTCTATCAAGGAGCATGGTGGAATCATTAATCCAATTATTGTAAATCACTTTCCGGATGGCAGATACGTAGTTATCGAGGGTAACACTCGTCTGCAAATATATAGAGATTTTATTAGGGACAATGTGCCAGGAAATTGGAATAAAATCAGGGCTATCATCTATGAGAATCTCGAAAATAATGAAATGCACTCAATTCGGTTACAGGCACATTTGGTTGGACCAAGAGATTGGGATGCTTATGCCAAGGCGAAATATTTAACCTTTCTTTCGGACGAAGAGAAAATGCCTATGAAAGAACTTTTGGCGTATTGTGGTGGATCCTCAAAAGCATCAGAAATTCGCTACATGATTCAAGCATATAAAGATATGAGAGATATATATGCTCCACTATGTGAGGATGACACACAGTTCGATCAAAAGAAATTTTCCGGCTTTGTTGAATTACAAAAAAAGAATGTTGTGGAAAGTCTTCAGCTACATGGATATGACAAAACTGATTTTGCACAATGGATGGTAGATGAAAAATTCTCTCGATTAGAAGACGTGAGACGATTACCACAGATTCTGAATAGTAAAAGAGCAAGGCAGGCTTTTTTAAAGCATGACACGGCTGCGGCTAAGAAAATTTTAGAAGCTGAGGATATCACACCGGATTCTCTGAAAAATGTTACCTACGAGATGTTGGCCAATGAACTTTCAAAGAGAATGTTTGACATTACACATGTGGAGGTCCTTAAGCTAAAAACAGATGCTGAGTATGAGGAAAAATTAAACGCACTACGAAAAGTAGTTGAGACAGTGCAGAGCATAGTCTTAGATGAAATTGATGGTAACTGATATGGGAGAATCAAATAAGCATAAGGTTTTAGTTGAATACGCCTTAAGATTTATTAAAGATAGCGTTGGGGAGGAGTTGAGTTATTTTATCGAAACCGATATTAATGATGGACGACCGCTTCCTCAATTGACAATGGAAGGATACAGACCAGACGTATTTTTTGAATACAACGGTGTTATGTTTATAGGAGAGGCAAAAACAAGTGATGACATTTTGAGAGAACATAGTATAAATCAATATTACTCATACTTGAAAAAATGTTCATTAAACCAGGGACATGCAACATTTGTTTTGGCAGTTCCTCTTGAAGACCGGGCCAGGGCAAATAATATTCTTGGAAAAATCAAGAAAGAAATACCTGGGGATTATGAAGTAAAAGCGATTGGAATGATTGTATAGTTATGAAAAGTAACAAGTTAAAACGAGAGCCTAAATATATAGCCAAATTTAAGGCTTTTCCGTATCAGCAAGAAGCTGTAGATGCGGTGAAAGATTTAGAATATGCTGCGATTTTTCATGAGCAAGGATTGGGTAAAACTAAAATTGCCATTGATGTGCTTTTATATTGGCTGTCAGAGTGTTCGATGGATACTGCTTTAATTGTTACCAAAAAACAGCTGGTTGCAAACTGGGTTAACGAGTTTAAAGACCATACTTCGATAAAACCTGCAGTGTTAAATACAGATAAAAATAATAACTACCGAATTTTTTGTGGACCATACAGAGTGGTGTTGACAAATTTTGAGACTCTAGAAACAGAAAAACAACAATTCGAATTGTATTTGAAAGTTAGAAATGTCGGGATAATTATTGATGAGTCTGCAAAATTGAAGAATCCTAATTCAAAATTAACAAAGACCTATTTTGAGTTGGCTCCGTTGTTTCAGCGAAGAATTATAATGACAGGTACACCTGTAGCCAATAGACCATATGATATCTGGGCACAGATATATTTTTTGGACTTTGGAGAAAGTCTGGGGGCTGATTTTAACGAGTTTAAAAAGGAAACAGACCTTAGCAATAAACTTAGTAGAAATACTGATTTACAGGAAGAGTTTGAAGATAATATTTCCCAGATTTTTAATAGGATAAGTTCTTTTACAGTTCGCGAAACAAAAAATAGTGGAATCATTACACTGCCGGATAAAGTATATATACAGGAAGTTACAGAATTCAATCGTATGCAAGAGGAGTTGTACGAGCGGATAAGAACTGAATTATATGCTGAAGTGGTAAGAGATGGTGAAAGATATATTGATGATTCCTCTGCAATTGTCAAGCGTCTACTTCGCTTAATACAGGTTACATCAAATCCCAAATTGGTAGACGAGGAATGCGAAGCATCTGCAAAGGAGCCTTTGTTGGATGAACTTATTCAAAAAATATTGGCAAATGGTGAAAAATGTATTGTATGGAGTAATTTTATTGAGAATATAGATTACTTCACTAAAAAGTATCAGGATTTAGGTGCTGTAAAAATACATGGGAAAATGAATATGGATGCTAGAAATCGTTCTGTCCAAAAATTTCATGATGATGATATTCGTATTCTCTTTGCAACTCCAGCATCTGCAAAAGAAGGTCTGACACTAACAATGGCTAATCATGTTATTTTCTATGATAGAGGTTTCAGCCTAGATGATTATTTGCAGGCACAGGATAGAATACACCGCATTTCACAGAAAAAAACATGCTATGTTCATAATATTATTATTAAGGACAGTATAGATGAATGGGTTGACTTATTATTGAAAGCTAAGCAAAATGCAGCGGAATTATCACAGGGAGATATCAGCTTAGGAGATTATCAAGGCGTGGCTGATTATAGTTTTGGAGATATTGTAAAAAGCATTTTGGGATTTGAAGAAGTAAATGAATAAGGTGGCAGTATGGGAATAAGAGTTATTGGACAGAAAAAGTTTGAAGTTACCGAAACAGAATTATTACAACAAGATTTATTGTTTTACCTTGATAATCCTAGAGTATATTCGGTATTGCATGAAAATGGACACGATAATCCGACTCAGACAGAAATTGAAGAGATAATGTGTTCACTGGACCATGTTAAGAGTTTGAAGTCACAAATCATGCAAAATGGTGGCCTTATTGAGCCGCTGATAGTGGTCAAACGAAAAGATAGATATGTTGTGTTGGAGGGAAATAGCCGCCTGGCAGCATACAGAATCTTAGCAAAAAATGACCCGCTTAAATGGTCTAGAGTCTTGGTGCAGATATTACCAGAGGATATTTCTGACTCAGATATATTTACACTTCTCGGTACATTCCATTTAAATCCTAAAAAGGATTGGAGTAAATTTGAACAAGCCGCCTATATTTATAGACAAAAGAAGGAATTGGGATGTTCGGATTCCGCCTTGGGAAAACAAGTGGGTATTTCAGCGATAACTGTAAAAAAATACTGTGAGATATATGGCTTGATGGTAGAGCATAATGATACTCATCAATCTCATTGGAATATGTATGAGCAGTATGTACAGAACAAAGGCATTAAACAATATCGAAACACTTATCCAGAGATGGATTCGTTTTTCGCAAAGCAGGTAAAGACAGGGGAAATTGTCAGAGCTCAGGACGTAAGAGATATACTGGGAAAAATTGCTTCTGATGAGGGTAAAAGTTCAACGCATATAATGCAGGATTATATTAAAGGTGATATCGACTTAGAAGAGGCCCATGCACGTTTTGAGGCCACCGGAAGAAGCGGTGACAACTATGAAAAAGTAAAAAAATTTCAGAGATTAATTTCAGAAAAAGATTTTTGCGATGAGTTAAAAAAAGAGGCTGTTGGCAATAGTAAAGACATATTATTTTCATTGAGAAAAATTAATACAGCAGTAACTCAGTTAATGAAAGAAATTGATAAGAAAAAATAGTAGAGAAGTCAGGGATCGACAAATCAAAAGAAAATGGTTATAATGAAACCGTTCTGGTGATAGCGCTCCAGGACGGTTTCACTATGCGTAGGAGTTTAATCGTGGAAGATATATTGTTAATTGAACCGGCATACAAAAATAAATACCCACCAATCGGGCTAATGAAAATTGCGTATTTTCATCGTTATATCATGCACGATTATGTAAGATTCGCAAAGGGAAGATTACCGGAGGGACTAGAAAATAAAAAATGGGATAGAGTATATGTAACTACTCTTTTTACCTTCGAGTGGGAAAATACAAAAAAAGCATTACAATATGCGCTGTCTGTAGTAAAACCAGGCGGAAAGGTTTTTACGGGAGGTATCCTGGCAACACTGCGGCCGGAGTGGATTGCAAAGGAATTTCCTACTGTAATAAATAATACCGGACTTCTTAATCACGAAGGTACCCTTGGATTAAAAGGGGAGGAGTGTATCGACACACTTCCTTTGGATTACGGGATATTGGACGATATAAAGGATGAGTATAAATATCCTGCGGAGGATGCATACTTTACATATATGACTAGGGGCTGTGGTATGAACTGTACTTTTTGTGCGGTTAAAACATTGGAACCTACATATGAGCCATATGTATCTATTTCAGATAGTATTAAGAGAATTGATAAAGAGTTTGGACCAAAACGAGACCTTTTGTTGATGGATAATAATGTTTTGAGATCTCCCAAATTTGATCAAATAATTGATGAGATAAAAGCATTAGGATTTGAAAAAGGTGCAACATTTGTAAATCCGAAAACAGGAAAAACTGTTGTAAGACATGTTGATTTCAACCAGGGGTTAGATGCATTTTTACTTAATGAGCATAAAGCACAAAGGTTAGGAGAATTAGCAATAAAACCAGCACGTATCGCCTTTGATCATATTGAAGATGAAGATGTATATGTGCGCGCGATTACATTGTGTGCAAGGGCAGGGATTGATCATATGTCCAATTACCTTTTATACAATGGAGAGGATTTCACTGGTAAAGGGCACTCTTATCATGCGGATACACCAGAGGACTTATTCTATCGCATGCACCTGACTATGGAGCTTGGCGAAAATTTAACCGAGGAGCTGGGAAGAAAAATTGCTATTTTTTCGTTCCCTATGAGATATATTCCGCTAGATAATGATCAAAGAGGATTTATTGGTGCTAATTGGAATGCAAAATATCTTCGAGCTCTACAGTGCATGTTGATACCAACACAGGGAAAAGGTATCCAGGGAAGATCCTTCTTTGAGGCAGATTTTGGTAAGACAGCCGAAGACTTCGTGATGTATCTTGCAATGCCTGAAAGATTGTTAAATAAACGTGGTCATTTTGTAGAAAGAAAAGATGAGCCGAAATTTGAAAGAGAGATTCGGTATACACAGTGGTCTGAAAATAGACATCTTATCGACACCTGGATGAAGTATTATTCGATGTTCGAGAAGGATACAGTTCTGGAATATATTGGGTGTAATAGATTTAGCGTGGAAACGTTAGACAAAATTGAAAATGAAGAACTGAAAAAATTGTATTTTTTTTATCTTACGCCAAGTGCAACAATTCGAGTATTCTCGGATTGCACGGAGGATACAAAAAGAATAATTAGCACATTTATTTTAGAAGAACTCCCGTTTATGTATTCTCGTATCGTTGAAACGATACTGAGTTCGAAACCGGGATACAAAGTAATCGCCGGTATACTTGAAAATTTTGGGGAAAAAGTATGTACAGATTTGTTGAAAAAAATCGATCTGTTCAGCGGGCATGATAATGATAAATTAACGATGCTAATAAAGGCAAACAAATCCAAACGCTTAGTTGATTTTGATTTCTCATTATTACAGTTCATTCCATATTTTCACGTGAGTAATTTGCTTTCAAAACAAGAGGAGCAGATTATTATGAACAGCGCATACGAATTAAAAGAGGCGCCAATAAGAAAAATTCTATTATTACATTTGGATGAATTGAAAGATGTATTAATAAAGACAAATGGCGCTCAGCCTGGTGATACACAAATAATTTCTGTAATAGAAGAACAGATTAAAGAACTGTATCATCAGATAAGTATATTTGAATTATAGGAGACAGAATAGTGGAGCATCAGTTATTAATTGGAAAGTTCACACTAGAGTCCCTTACAAGCGGATTGTATGTATCTCCGTTAGACTTATATAGGGAGTATGTACAAAACGCAGCCGATTCAATTGACGAGGCTCTTGAGCAGGGGATTCTAAAGAAAGGAGAAGAAAAGATCTCAATTACGGTTTCAGAATCTGAAAGGATAATAAAGATTTCAGATAATGGAACTGGCGTTGGAGCAAATGATATTTACTCAAATCTTATAGATATAGGAAATTCCAAGAAAAGACATTCTAATAGTCGAGGCTTTAGGGGAATTGGAAGATTATCAGGATTAGGATATTGTCAGAAGTTGAAATTTTTGACATCTATCCATGGAGAAGAAAAGGCATCCTGTATTATATATGATGCTGAAAAATTAAAGTACTTACTCTCTCCACAAGTGGACAGTCGTGATTCGATTGATCAAGTTTTATCAAGTGTTCTCACAATTGAAGAAATACCCGAGCGTATTAATAAGCATTACTTTTCAGTTGAGCTTTACGGAGTAGTCCCAGAAAGTGATTTGCTGAATGATTCCGAGGTGGTCCCGTATTTACAACAGAATCTTCCGGTTCCGTTTTCTAGAGACTTTGTATGGGGCTCAATGATAAAACAAAAGTTGGTCCAGATGGAGGTTGAACTTGCGGAATATAATGTGGAGTTGAGAACAGACCGTACGGTAATAGATATTTGCAAACCGTACAAGAATAAAATACTTGCTGATAGGATAAGAAAAATAAATGATTCTATATCAGATATTAACTTCGTGCCCTTTTATTCTGGCGAAAAAGTTACGGCTATGCTTTGGTATGCGGAGACAAACTTTTTAGGAACCGTTTTGGATAAAGATATAAAGGGAATTAGGATCAGGCAAGGAAATATTCTTATTGGTGACGAGAATACATTAAGGAAATGTTATAAAGAGGAACGATTTAATAGCTGGATGGTTGGAGAGTTGCTTGTCTTTAATGAAGATATCATTCCGAATACAAGACGAGATGACTATGAAAAAAATAGTGCCTATAAAGAACTGCTTAGTCAGTTCACGGAATGGGCTAATGAAATGTCAAGGCAGATACGTCACCGATCTTACGAAAGAAGTTTAACTCAGAGCGATAAGAAATTTTTGTCTGATGAAAGTGTTACGGATGTAGATGGAGTGGACATTTCTCTTGGGACAGAATTAGATAGTTATGATATGGATGATTCTGATTCGGTTGCCAATACAGATCTGCTCAGTAAGTTATCACTGCTTATGGATATGGGAAAAAAGAAAACAAAATATAATGTTTTGAATCTTAATAGTAAGTTTACAGTCGACCAGAAGCAGACGCTAGAGCATGTTTTTGATGCATTGTATGCAAAATATACTAATGCCAAAGCTAATGATATTATCCAGACAATAATCGATTCGTTTTAATTCTAAAATTGACAAAAGAACATATGTTTGACCTAATAACATTAGGTTCGCTACCTAGGGTTTTTTATATTTTGTTAAACAGGCCGATCAATATTTATCCCGGTATTGGAGGTGTGATTGACATGGAATTGGAAGAATGCATCAAAGATAATTTTGATGAGTCACTTCGTGTGTATATTCAGTCTCAAGAATATACCCGACTTAAGCAGCAGGAAGATAGGCTGTTATCATATTTGCAAGCAGGGTTAAGTGATATGCAGAAGCAGCAACTTGGAGCATACATGGACGCAACTACGGAAGTACATAGTGCATTAGCGTCTCAGGATTACGTGAATGGAGTTGTTGATGGTATCGCTTTACGAGAGAAGGTAACAGCAAAATAGGTTGTAAGGATGACCAGCTTTGATTTCCCTTTGAGCTGGCCTTTTCTTTTGTAGGAGGCATTTATGGCAGCAGGATATAAAGCAGGCGATAAAGCCTATATTGTAGAAAGTAATAGGATAGTCCGGGAGTGTACGGTGGTGCGCCCGGCTGGAAATTTGATTATTATAAGATTTGAAAATGGCGGTGGGATCCAGGTAAACAAGAATAGGTTGTTTGCCACAAAAGAAGCTGCAGAGGAGAGCATATCAAAGGCCGAGCCAAAGCCGGTGGTAGCACAGCAGCGAGGGTATCGTTCACCTTATGATTATTGGCATTAAAATAAGCTAGTGAATTCCAGTTTGGTTTTCACTAGCTTTCTGTCTTTTCTGTATTCTATTTTTCATAGGCTTCTTCTCTGGAATAGCCTCGTTCAATACCAGCATCGTAAGATGCCTCGGCAAGACAGGCATATTCATCTGATAAATGATTGAGGAGACGGGTAAAGTATGCCTTCATGTGGTCCGGCAACTGCTCAATTTCTTCAAAATTCCATATATATGGTATGTGCGATTTTGTGACTGGCTGGTATATCCGACTTATGATAACGGATTCAATCAGAAAATAGCATATACAGGAAAAGAGGCATGGATTAACAGAATTCTGGCAATCGTAGCTGTACTTTTTATATTGGCAATTATGATAGTGATAATCGTGGAAGTAATAAAACGATACAAAAGAATGTGGGATGAAATTTCGCAAATGTTTTTAGTTGGAAGTCTTTCTGGGATAGCAGTACTTGGAGATATAATCAGAGGATATTTGCCTGTGAATTTGATATTGTTATTTGGATTTATCAATGTAGGAATCATGCTGCTACGAGTATATCTTCAAAAGAAATTTGATTATCTGTAAAATGAAATAAGGTGAAAAGGGGAAATCGGCTAATGCCGATTTCTACCTTATCTTTACCGAGGAAAAAAAGTGTGATTGTATTAGGTCCGACATGACTTCCGGTGCAGAAACCATAGGAAGTGTTGATAAAATCTTGTATTTTGATTTTTTATGTATTTGATTTGTTTTTTATCTGAAACTGATACCAATACCTACTGCACCGGGACCAGTATGAACACTGATACTGGCAGAAAGCGGACTGTAAAAAACGTCAGCTTCCGGAAATTTATTGTGGAGCAGAGTCAGCCATTCTTTCTGCTGTGTAGTTGTAAGTCCGGCACCGGCGGCTCCAATATGCAATTTCGACATATCTTGATGGACAAATCTTTTTTCAAGATCAGACTGAATTGCAAGAATCATTTTTTCTTCAGCTCTTTTCATAGAACCACGTGCTTTGGCATAAGAATCCAGCTTTTCGCCCTGGATTGTTAAAATCGGTTTTATGGATAGTACTGTTCCAATCAGAGCTGCCGCAGGGGTGATACGTCCTCCCTTTTTCAGGTATTCTAATGTATTTACAGTAATATAGATGCTTGAATTATAGGCATCAGATTCTAAGGCTGCTTTTATTTCCTTTGCAGAAGCTCCATTCAGGGACATTTCTCTTGCATGGAGCACTGATTCGTACATGGTAACGGAAATTCGATGATTATCAACAACTTCAATTTTTCCCTCATAATCCAGTGAATATCCTGTAGCAGCAGCACAAGAATTGGATAGACCACTTGACATTGGAATGTATACAAGCTCATCATATCCTTCGTCTAAGATTTGACTCCATAAATCCATTACATCACCAGGGGAGGGTTGAGAAGTGGTAATGTGTTTGCTGCTGGAAAGCGCATGGAAAAATTCGGCTTCTGTGATAGTGTCATTTTCATAAAAAGTTGTTTCATCAATAATTATAGGCATATGTATAACATATATTCCAAGTTTTTCGGCGATATTTTAGTAATACCACTGTTTGTGTCAGTCATGATGGCTGTTTTCATAGTGCTTTTCTCCTGATTATTAAAAATACTGTAACTGTTCAGAGCCAGCCTCCAAAATGCTACGCATTTCGTCGGTGTGGCGTATCCGCCAAATAAAATTTCAAAAACAGTTTTAAAAATGCAAGCATTTTATACCTGTTTTTTGAAATTTTGCTTGGCTCTGAACAGTTACAAAATACTAATAGTAAAATATTGGATTGTAAAAAAGAATAAAATACCTTATAATGATGTTACAGATTGTAACATTAAAAGAGAAACATTTCAATATCTACAAGAGAAATATTTCATCAGGAATGGAGTTATAGCGATGAAGAAAAGAATAAGTCAGACCAATATTCAGGTAAAACAGGATATGTACAAAGCACTGCTGCGGCTGATGGGAGATAAAGCATTTTCTTCCATTTCTGTTTCAGATATCACTTCAGAGGCGAATGTTTCCAGAATGTCGTTTTATAGAAATTATAATGCGATAGAGGATATCCTGACGGAACATTTAGTTGAGGTGGTGGAAGAATATAGAGCAAAAGAATCCGATACAGAAAGCAAAACGGTATTCTATGAGAAAAAATATATGCTGCGCTGCTTCAGATTCTTCTATTTGCATCGTGAATTTATAGACGCTCTGATTACAGCCGGAATGGGGGATTTATTTTTAGCAAAAATTACAGAGTATCTTATCCAGAAATGGATTGATGTAGAAAAAGGAACAAGAGAAGAAAATCTGAGAATCAGTGCGTTTGCCGGTGCTATTTATAATATGTATCGGGAATGGAGTAAGGGGGATTTTCTTGAATTGCCAGAGGATGTTGCAACAATTTTATATGATTTAAGAAAACAGACGGGCTAAACCCAGAATAGAGGCGATTATATGTTTAACATAATATAGCAAGAATTCTCCTTCCTCTACAGGTGGGGGATGAATTGCGCAAAAACAAAAAGAACACTTGTTCGATAAAACGATCTATGGTATAATAGAATCAGTCGAAAAGATAATTATTGGAGAAATGGCTGATTTGCATGAAAAAAATAGATCATAATGCGCATTCAGTATATCTGATGTATTATCATCTGATCATGGTGGTGAAATATCGAAGAAAAGTGATTGATAATCCGATTTCAGAAAGAGCAAAAGAGATATGGGAACATATTGCTCCAAGGTATGGGATAGTTCTGGAAGAATGGAATCATGACATTGATCATGTGCATGTAATGTTCCGTGCGCAGCCGAGAACAGAATTTAGTAAATTTATCAATGCTTATAAAAGTGCAAGTAGCAGACTGTTGAAAAAGGAGTATCCAGAGATCAGAGAAAAACTTTGGAAAGAAGCCTTTTGGAGTCAGAGTTTTTGCTTACTGACAGCTGGAGGCGCTCCGGTAGAAGTAATCCGTCAATATATTGAAAGCCAGGGAGAGAAAAAGTATTGAACATAGCATATCGTTTCCAAATTTATCCGACAGAAGAACAGAAGATACTTCTGGGCAAAACATTTGGCTGTTGTCGTTTCCTGTACAATCAAATGCTTAATGATAAGATCCAGGAGTATGAAAAGACGAAGAAAATGTTAAAAAATACACCGGCCATGTATAAAAAGGAATATCCATTTTTGAAAGAAGTAGATTCGCTGGCACTGGCAAATGTCCAGCTTCATCTGGAAAAGGCATATAAGAATTTTTTTCGAGAACCCAAGATTGGATTTCCAAGGTTCAAATCAAAGCATCATTCCAGAAACAGCTATACAACGAATGTGGTCAATGGAAATATCCTGGTGGAAAGTAAGCGGATCAGACTTCCGAAATTAAAATGGGTTGCCATGAAAAAACACAGAGAGCCAGCAGAAGATTTTCGTCTGAAATCAGTGACAGTCAGTATGGAACCATCCGGAAAATACTTTGCAAGCCTGTTGTATGAAGGATACAGCTGTGAAAACCAAGCAGCTGAACCAGATTACAGTACTGCAACGATACTTGGAATAGATTATGCAATGCAGGGGATGGCAGTATTTTCAGAAAAGATTGAGATGGAAGAAGCAGGGTTTTTCAGAAAAAATGAAAAGAGGCTGGCGAGGGAGCAACGAAAGTTGTCAAGATGCGTACGGGGAAGTCATAATTACGAACTGCAGAAAAAGAAAGTTGCCAGATGTCATGAAAAGATACGGAATCAGCGAAGAGATTATCTGCACAAACTTAGTCGAAAGATTGCAGATAGTTTTGATGCAGTTGCAGTGGAAGATATCGATATGAAAGCGATGGGACAGTGCCTGCATTTCGGAAAAAGCGTACAGGATAATGGATATGGAATGTTCAGGGAAATGTTAGACTATAAACTGGCATGGAAAGGAAAGAAAATGGTAAAAGTAGACCGTTTTTTTCCTTCCAGTAAAAAATGCTGTAAATGTGGTAGGATAAAGAAAGAGCTGAAATTATCCGAAAGAGTCTATCACTGTGAGTGTGGAAATAAGATGGACAGAGATCGTAATGCAGCAATCAACATCCGTGAAGAGGCAAGAAGGATGTTGACAGCATAAACTGTCCGTATCCGGACAATAGAAAAACAAGAAAATATGCCCGTGTCCGGGCAAAAGAATCGTGGGGCACGCGAGGATAGCTTGTAGATACTTGGCTCAGTAGAGCCATTGAGCAAGAAGCCCCCACTTCAAAATCAGGGATTTAAGTGGTGGGAGCATGTCACGATGAATAGTTAATAAAGAGAGGTGCATATGCTATGCCAGGTATACTCGTGGTTGAAGATGATGAAAATCTAAATCGTGGAATTACATTTTCACTGAAAAAATCCGGATATGAGGTTTTTTCAGCAGAATCAGTGAAAAAAGCGAAAAGAATTGCAAGTGATAATAATGTGGATGTTACCATTTGTGATGTGAATCTTCCGGATGGGAATGGACTGGAATTTGTAAGGTGGATGAGATGCAATTATAATACATACATTATTTGTCTTACAGCACTAGATCAGGAGATGGATCAGGTTATGGGATATGAAGCAGGGGCAGATGATTATATTACAAAGCCGTTTAGTCTTTCGGTACTTCTTTTGAAAATAGAAGCATATTTCCGCCGCAGACAGGAGAAACCGGAAGCCGGAAAGATGATTTCAGGAGATATCGTATTTATCGCAGGAGAAATGAAAGTCCTGATAAAGAGTCGTGAAATCAGTCTGACAAAAACGGAGTTGAAAATGCTGACTTTTTTTCTTCAGAATCCGAAACAGATTCTTTCAAAAACACAAATATTGGAAAATGTGTTTGATCTGGAAGGGGATTTTGTGGATGAAAATACAATCGCTGTCAATATCAGAAGACTCCGTGAGAAAATCGAAGACAATCCGGCTGCACCGGTCTATATAAAGAATATCAGAGGTCTTGGGTATATATGGAATCAGGAGGTAAGGCAGTGACAAAGAGATATCGCAAGAAGATTACAGTAGTGCTCTCCTTGGTATTACCTGTCATATTATTGTTTGCAATATTAAATTGCTTTACCACGTATGTGTTTTATGAAGATTATAAATATAAAATGAATCTTATGACAGAGATTGCTGCAAAGGAAGAATTTTCCGGGCTGGATGCTGTTTCGGAATTGCTTAAGGATAAGGATATTGAAACTAACGAACAGGGAAGGCGATTATTGGAGCAATATGGATACTGGGGGAATAAAGGGAATGCATTTTATTCGCAATTCCGGCATCAGGTTATGGTGACCGGTGCTGTAAGCACTGTGATATGCGTGCTTCTTTTGACTTTTTTACTTTATTGGAAGAAAAAAGAAGATGCGTGTCATCAGAAAATTTTAGACCAGTTGGAAGAAATTCTGATCAGATTCCGTGAAAATAAATTTGATGATTTACTGAAAACGGAAAATCATGCAGAACTGGAAAAATTGAATGACCAGCTTGAAGCAATCGGACATCATATTCAGTTGATAAAGGAAGAAGCAAGGGCAGAAAAGGAGAACACGAAAGAAATGGTTTCTGATATTTCTCACCAGTTAAAGACACCGGTTGCAGCTTTGGATACATGTTTTAGTGTGCTGATGCAGAATGACTTAAGTGCCACAGAACAGGAGGAGTTTCGTATCCGTTGTCGGAGTGCTCTGGATGGACTGGAGACATTATTGCAGTCGCTTCTTGAAATATCCAAGATGGAAACTGGACTGATTCAGATTAATAAGAAAAAACTTCCGCTTATGGATACTGTCATATCTGCTGTGAACCGCACTTATCCTAAAGCGGATGAGAAAGAAATTGAATTCGTTTTTGACTATGAAAAAGAGCTGGAAACATGCACGATTATGCAGGATAAAAGGTGGCTTGGTGAAGCTGTGATCAACGTTCTGGATAATGCGGTCAAGTACAGTCCGGATGGTTCAAAAATATTTATCCGGTTACAAAAAAGAAACGATCTTGTAAGAATGGAAATTGAGGATCAGGGAATTGGTATTCCGCAGAATGAGTATCACAAAATTTTTCAACGATTTTACAGAGGAAGTTCCAAGGAGGTCATGGAAAAGAGTGGTACAGGAATCGGACTTTTTCTATCGAGAGAAATTATCGAAAAACACGCAGGTACGATTACGGTAACCTCCGGCAAAAAGAAAAAAGGAAGCACGTTTGTGATTCAATTACCATATGTTGGTTAAATTTTAAGTGAGCAGAAATCTTACAATTCTGTAAGATTTCTGCTCGTTTTTTGAAAGTGAAATGAAAGATTGTCCTGATACAATTTGGATGTAGGTTGAAAAATGACCAAATATATAAACAGGCAAAGAAAGCGTGCTGAAAAGGTACGCTTTACAGAATTAAAAAGGAGGCAACACATGAGTGTGATATTAGAAACCAAGCAGCTTTGTAAGTTTTATGGCGCAGGTGAGAATCAGGTCAAAGCGGTCAATCAGGTGGACATTCAGATTGGGCAGGGAGAATTTGTCGCAATTGTTGGAAAGTCAGGTTCCGGTAAAAGTACATTACTTCATATGCTTGGAGGGCTTGATACCCCGACAAAAGGCAGTGTTACTTTAGCAGGGAAAGATTTATACAGGATGAAGGAAGATGCCCTTGCTGTTTTCCGCAGAAGAAAAATCGGATTTGTTTTTTCAGGCATTTAATCTGGTTTCATCTGTTAATGTCTGGGAAAATATTGTACTGCCACTGGGGCTGGATGGAAGAAAAGTGGATGAAGCGTATGTAAATGATATTATTGCAACTCTGGGGATTGAAAACCGGATTTATAATCTGCCAAATCAGTTATCCGGAGGACAGCAGCAGAGAGTAGCAATTGCAAGAGCACTGGTGAATCGTCCGGAAATTATATTTGCAGATGAGCCGACAGGAAATCTTGATTCTAAGACCAGTGATGAGGTAATCGCTCTGCTTAAGATGACAGCAAAAAAATATGGACAGACAATTGTAATGATTACCCATGATGACGAAATTGCACAGGTCGCTGACCGTATTCTGGTGATTGAGGACGGACAGGTGGTGGATTTCAGATGAAGACAATAAGCAGGATTGCATATAGCAATGACAAAAGGAACAGGACAAGAAGTATACTGATCATGATGGCAATCTGTCTGACCACGATGCTGCTTGTTATCATCAGTACCGTGGGAAATGGGGTAATTCATTTACAGAAAAGTCAGGCGGCAGGATCATATGGAAGCAATTATGGTCTGTTTGTTTCCGCAGACGGATCGCAGTTAAAAGAAGTAAACCGCCGTGCGGAAATAGATGCTACAGGCACTATGTGCACCGAAGGTATCATAAAAGGCAATGAAAAAGGCGGGTTTGTCTGCATGGATGAGACTGCAAGAAAAATGCTTCCTTATAATAAAGAATATGAGTTGAAGGAAGGAAAGTATCCGGAAAAAATGCAGGAAATTGCCGCAGGAAGAGCATTTTTTCGTGCAATGGGGTATGGTGATGTAAAGATCGGAGATACGGTTACACTGGATTACCGCGCAGGGATGCAGTCAGAATATAAGCCGGAAGAATTTGTTGTCAGCGGAATCCTATATGATCGGGATGAGTATACCATCGAGGCATCTTATGTTGCTTTCGGATCACAGGAGTTTTATGATGAGCACGTCGCAGAGAATGACAGACAGTATAATATTTATTTTACTTTAAATGATTCTGCAAATGTATCTATGAATAATATTGAGTCGGTTATAAAGCAGATTGCAGCAGCTTGTGGGATCGAAGAAAAAAACGTTATAGTCAATGATCTCTATTTGCAATGGGTCTTGCAGCCGAGTTATGAAACGATTGCGGTATGCGGGGGTTTGATTCTTGCAATTGTACTTTTCTCTGTTGTGGTCATTTATAATATTTTTCAGGTCGGTATTGCCAACAAGATACAGGAGTATGGAAAAATCAAGGCTCTGGGAGCGACAAAAAAGCAGATGAAACAACTGATCTTCAGAGAGGGTATGTTTTTGACAATTTCTTCAATACCAGTTGGATTGCTTCTTGGTTTTCTGATTGCAAAATGCGGTTTTAACTGGCTGGTAGAACAGGGAAACCTTGTATCAACCGGAACTGGCTCTATGGGAGTCCAAAATCAGCAGATGCCACTGTTTTCCCTGCCTGTTATGCTTCTATGTATTTTCGTGTCATTTTTTACCGTTGCTTTGGCGCTGCGTAAACCAATGAAAATTGTTTCACGGATTTCACCTATCGAAGCAACACGGTATTTAGAAAATGCAGAAACACACAAAAAAGGAAAACGAAATGGCAGAAAAAATGTCACCGTGTTTTCTATGGCAATGGCAAATATAACGGGTAATCCAAAAAGAACCATTGGTACCATCCTCACACTGGGGCTTTCCTGCGCATTGTTTGTGATTATCTCTAATTATGTAGGAAATATTGATACGGAGCATGAAGCACGTCTTTCCGTTAATCATGGACAATTTGAACTGCAGCTTGACTATTCTGCTGAGTACGATGAAAGATATCCGGAGAATAATCTGGATACGATTCTGACGGATAATCCATTGAATGATTCAATGATTGAAGAAATCAAAAGCATTCCAGGAGTGACAGATGTCATGGCGAGAGAGATTGTCTCTGTAAATCTGAACGGAACAAGATTTCCGGCTGATATTGTGAGTAAAAATGATTTTGATTTTTTGCGCCAAGACGGGGATATTGGCTCTATGGACTATGATCAGGCGGTAAAGAATGGTGATATTTTCTTTGGTTGGTTGATGTGGATGGAACAAGATGGATATGCTCCGGGTGAATCCATTGCATTTGACTTTGAGAATGGAAGTGAAACCTATACCTATCAGGGAAAGATTGCAGGATCCTTTGTAAGCGCGGACACTTATCTTGTCATTCCGGAAGGTGTATACCGTTCCATGAATCCGAGGGGAACAGCCTATGGCTATCTGTGGGTGGACTGTGATAAAAAAGATGTTGCATCTGTGGAACAAAGTCTGAATACTTTGATTTCTAATACTTCGCATATAAAAATGGATACCTATCATGCACAGTTACAATCTGCAGAATTCACAGCTCGCATGATGAAGCTTGGCTGTTATCTGTTTATGGCGGTTGTAGGACTCATCGGTTTTATGAATATGGCAAACACCATAATCATGAATATTACGACAAAAAAGCAGGAATATGGTGTATTACAGGCTGTGGGTATGACAAATAAACAATTAAATTTATGTCTGCAGTTACAGGGAATGATGTTTACGGTTGGTACCATATGCGTAGCTTTGATCATTGGTCTGCCGCTCGGCTATGCACTTTTTTCCTATGCAAAACATAATGGAATATTTGGAATGAATATCTATCATGTTCCAATCGTACCAATTTTTATTATGATTTTTTTGGTCGGTCTGTTGCAGATTGTACTTTCCTGCGTTTTAAGCAGTAATCTGAAAAAGGAAACGCTGGTAGAAAGAATAAGGTATCAGGGATAGCAAGTAATATGTAATGAACTAGGTCTTAACGAAGAGGAGAAATAGATAACTTCCATTTTGTATGTATGATAAATCTAAACAGTATTTTAGCAACATTTCCTGAGTGGGGGCAGAAAGTGCCCCCACTTTCACTATTTGGGGGCGAAAAGCGCCACTATATATCATAAATGATGGGTTCAAGGGAAAAATCCCTTGCTAGAACAGCATTTGGATTCAGTAGCTGTAAATCCGTTTTTTTCCCCATTTTTTATACAGAGATATTCTTTTTCTGTTTTATACTGCCATGTTCCGTTTTCATTCAGTGGACGGACGGTAAGCAGAATGTGTGCATGAGGATTGTGTCCATCTGTATCGTGAATAGCAAAGTCAGCACACATGCCCATATCCACAAAATTCTTTTGAATAAAATTTTGAAGAAGAGAAATATTACTGTCCTTATCTAATTCAATGGGAAGTGCGACAACAAATTCCCTTGCCAGTCGGCTGTCTTTTGTTTTTTCTGTAGCTTCCACAGCATTCCAGAGTTGTTCACGGTCTTTCCATTCTGGTGGAGCCATCGGTGGGAGCAATACTTCCTGATAAATGAGACCATGCTTTCTGGTCTAGTACTATAGTTTCGGATAACTGACAGTGGCATATTTCTGGTGATGAATATGAAAAGAAAGTAGCACCACTGCCAGTGAGAAATAACTATTGAGTTATACTCCGTTGTTTCAATTCTGGTTCAAATCAGGATTGCTTAGCAGGATTTTCTTCGCCTCTTTCAAATTGGCGGAAGCGTTGTCCTGACGGATATTCCGGTTATTGATACGGACAGGAATACATCTCTCCAGAATGCGGTCATAAATTCGTTTGTGTGCGATATCAGCGGCGTTATTCAGCTCTGATAAAGTGAGATTGGTCGTTATGATCAGGGGCTTTTTACTGCGGTAACGACTGTCAATCACATTGAATACCTGTTCCAGTGCAAAGTCAGAGTTCCGCTCAATTCCGAGATCATCAATAATCAGAAGACTGTAGCGGTTTAAGCTGTTGATGAACTGGTTTCTGTCTTCAAAATGCATTCCGGTAAGAGTATTCAGAATCCGGGAAAAGTTGGTCATCCGTACAGGAATGCCTTTTTTCAGAAGGGCATTGGCAATGCAGCCTGCAAAAAAAGATTTTCCAGTACCGACATCACCCCAAATAAGAAGTCCAGAAGCGTTTGCTTTCATCTCTTCCCAGTTACTTACATAATTGTGTGCCAGTTTTATTTCCGGATTGATGCCGTTATCCCTGGCAAACGTGTAGTCGTAGAGTGCTTTGTCCTGTAAGCCACTGGTTTTAAGATTATCAACATTCAATCCTTTTAAGTTTATTCCTGCATGCTCAAGTACATGCCTTGCGTAAAAAGGCTGACATGCTTTTCATGCCGGATGCTTTGAATTTGGTAGTGAGAATGTACTGCTCATCATCGCTGAGATAAAATTACACCGGATTGGTGCGGTTTCTGTTTGCCATTGAGTCACGTCCTTCCTAAAATGGGTACAAAAAAACTGCTGTAAAATGTTCGGTTTTTACAACAGTATATTTCGTGTTTAATTCAATTTTGGGTGTAACTACCCAAGGCAAATTGTAGCAAAGACGGTAGGAAGGGTCAAGGTATTCCAACGGAAAACCGGAGAAAAATCGAAAGAGGGTTAGGGATACTTCCCTATGGAAATTTAACCACACAGACGATAGGAAAGTGTGGGGAATTTCGCCTGTGTCATGACACAGGCAGTGCTTGCTATTCTTGATTAGTTAGAGACTTTTAACTTTCCTGATTTTAAAATAATACCGATCAATAATATCCTGCAATGTAATGGATTTCATTTTTTCATCTACCATATTTTGAATTTCATGATAGAAGTCCCCAATAGCGAATTGAATGTTGATACCGATTCCACAATCCGGATTGGTATCTGTGTCCAGGTGAAGCAGCGGCTTATCGCCCTCTACAGCTCGGTAGATGTCATACATATTGATTTTATCTGCCGATTTTGCAAGAGCGGCATTCGCATGACCTTGTGTGTTGACAACAATGCCTGCATTTTTCAGGGTTGCCATAAGTTGTCTGACATAAGCCGGGTTTGTCTTGATACTTTCTGCAATTTTTGTGCTGGAGAGTTGTTCGTCATCTCCAAGAGCAATAAATATAAGAATATGAATGGTGTCACTAAGCTTTGTGGAATATTTCATTTGTCACCTCGAATTTTCTTCTTGCAATTTTTAAACTTACATGATAACATGATTTTAATGCTTGATGTAAATTTAATTTTAACAAGTAAAAAAATAAAAGTCAAGCAAAATAAAAAGTGTGGAATCTGATATAAAAAAGGAGATAAGGTGGTGTATGCAAAAGGAGGAACAAGTCAGTTTTCTGGCAGAAAAAATCCGTCAGGCAGATGCCGTTTTAATAGGCGGTGGTTCTGGTCTTTCCAGTGCGGCGGGATATAACCATTATCATTGGCTACCCTATATGGAGGAATGTTTACAAGATTTCAAGGAGTGGTATGGACTGAAATCTCCCTTTGACGGTTTTTACTACTGTTATTCATCGCCGGAACAACAGTGGGCATATTATGCACGTTACATACAAAGTATGTGGGATGCACCTACAGGACAGCCATACTATGACCTGCGTGATATTGTGGCGGAAAAAGAAGTCTTTGTTTTAACAACCAATATAGATATGCAGTTTGAACGGATTTTTCAGAAAGAAAGGATTTGCGATTATCAAGGTAACAGCGGCTATGTTCAATGCAGTCAGCCTTGCCATGACCAAATTTATTCCAATGTAGAAATGATTCGCAGGATGAACGAAAATATCCGGGAGCTGCGTGTTACTTCTGAGCTTCTGCCAAGATGTAATGAGTGCGGGAGAATCATGGTTCCCTGGGTAAGGGATGATACATTTTTGGAGGGGAAAGACTGGAGTGAAGGTGTAAGGCGATATGAGAATTTCCTAAAAAAATATCTCATGAATGGAACAGATAAGAATGTTGTACTGCTGGAGCTGGGGGTTGGTGATATGACACCCAGTATTATTAAACTTCCTTTTTGGGAAATGACATACAAAAATGAAAAGGTGTTTTATGCCTGTCTGAATCAGAAGAAATCCTCAGTTCCAGAGCATATAAAAGACAAAGGCATTTATATAGTAGGAGATTTGGCAGAAACCTTGCGGGATTTAAAAGAAAACATAGTGGGAAAGGAAATGTGATGAAGATGAATATCTATCAAGAGATAAGTCAAATCATAAAAGAAGCAGATGGTATTTTGGTTGGAGCCAGTAATGGTTTGTCTATCGCAGAGGGATATAATATTTTTGCAGATGACGCATGGTTTCAGGAAAATATGGGAGATTTCAGAGAAAAATACGGACTGCGTTGTGTTTTACACGGATTTTCAGTGTCAATGAAGGTAGAAGAAAAGTGGGCGTTTGTAAGCAGACTTGTTAAGGCAAAAGCTATGCAGGATGAGCCGAGTGAGATTATGAAAAACATCTATGCACTAGTAAAGGATAAAGAATATTTCGTAGTAACTTCCAATGCGGAGGATCATTTTGTGCCGGCAGGTTTTGAGGCAGACCGTGTTTTTGAAATGGAAGGGAAATTAACCCAGATGCGGTGCAAGAACAGATGTCATGACGAGGTCTATCCTAATCAAAAAGCAGTTCTCGCCATGACAGAAGAGGAAGTAAACGGAAGAGTACCCAAAGAGTTACTGCCGAAATGTCCAAAATGTGGTGGAGATATGGAAGTAAATTGGGGTGAGATGTCCTCGTTTACAGAAACGAAAAATTGGAAGGAAAAGGCTGCCCGCTATCAAGAATTTATTCAGAATTTACATGGAAAGAAGCTGGTAATTCTGGAATTTGGCATTGGTTGGAGAAATCAGATGATTAAAGCTCCTTTGATGCAGCTAGCAGCAGTAGAACCACAGGCAAGATATATCACATTTAACAAGGGCGAAATTTATATTCCAGAGGAAATCAAAGAAAAATCCATCGGTGTGGATGGTAATCTTACGGTAGCGTTAAAGGAAATCAGAAAGGAAATCTAAGGAAAATGACAAGAGAAGAAAAAGCAGTATATTACAAACATAATGGATTTAATTGCTGTCAGTCGGTTATCAAGGCAATGATTGATTTATCAGATTCTGATAAGGAAATACTGACGAATGCTGCATCCGGATTTGCGGTAGGTATGGGAGGTATGGAAGCAACTTGTGGTGCATTGATCGGAGCAACCATGATGGCGGGAATTGTAAAGCCAGGGAAGAAAAGTGCGATAACGGCACGGGAGATATTGAACAAATTTCAGGAATATTCAGGTGCAACCATATGTAAAGACCTAAAGGGAAAGGATACAGGTGTTGTACTCTGTGAATGTGATGATTGCATTCGCAATGCAATACGGGCTTTTGACGAGGTGTTGCCAATGGAATCAGAAAGGGAAGGATAGACTAAGTAAAGTGGTTAAAGATATTACAGTTGTGAGATAGGAGAATGAAAATAATGAGCTGTTATGAAAATTTGGTAATGAAAACACAAATGAACTATTCCAGACACTATAGTACCTATGCATCCGGCGGTACTGCTGTAGTGTTGAGCAAACAAAAACCACTTCCTTATGAGGAACAGATTCAGGAATTTGTTCGCAGAGTGCAGGAGGCAGAGTGTATCATAGTAGGCGGAGCATCCGGTTTATCAGCGGCTGGAGGTGGTGACTTTTATTATAGTGATACCCCTTCTTTTCGTGAGCATTTTGGAAAATTTGCAGATAAGTATGGATTCAAAGGTGCTTTTAGCGGAATGATGCATCGGTTTTCTACAAGAAATGAACACTGGGGATATGTGGCAACCTTTTTAAATACTACACAAAATGCTCCTATCAGAGAGCCATATCTGGATTTGGATAGAATCTTGCAGGGAAAGGATTTTCATATCTTAACGACTAATCAGGATACACAGTTTGTAAAGATTTATCCGGAAGAAAAGGTCAGTGAGATTCAGGGAGATCATTGTTTCTTCCAGTGTTCCCGGTGCTGTCAGGATGAAACATGGGATGCCGTACAACCTGTGGCAGATATGATTGCGGCTATGGGAGAGGGGACAATGGTGCCGGATGAACTGATTCCTCGCTGCCCTCATTGTGGTGCGGAAATGTTTCCGTGGGTAAGGGGATATGGGAATTTTCTGCAAGGGAAAAAATACGAAGAAGAATATGAGAAAATCTCAAAATACATTCAAAAGAACAAAGATAGAAAAATTCTCTTGATAGAACTTGGAGTAGGGCGCATGACACCGATGTTTATACAGGAACCGTTTTGGGAACTGACAAACAGCTTGAAAGATGCATATTATATCTCCGTAAATTCAGAATATCAGTTTTTGCCGGAATTCATTGAAGATAAGGGGATTGCTATTTTGGGAGATATAGGAACAGTGTTAAAAGATTTGCGGAAAGCAAAAGAGGAAAGTGCATTTGTATAGGATACTTGTTCTTGATATTCCACTTAATGGAGAAACATTAGAATATTGATTGATACAAAACTGCACTCAGGGATATTGTGGGTGCAGTTTTGCATTAAAATTATTGATTACGATACAGTTTCTGATATGCAGTAGGTAATATCTGAAATATATCTCGGAAAGCCGATGTAAATTTACTTTGGCTTTTATATCCCACAGCGGCGGCAATTTCCGAAATAGATTTATCTTCCTGCATCAGCATATTCGATGCCAACTTCATGCTGAAAGCAAATAAACCTTTACAAAACCGAATAATACACTGAATTAAAGCAGGATAGAAGCTGTTGATGCGTTAGAAGATAACGTGTCAGCGGCTTTTTCTTTTTATCTGAAAATCTATTAGTCAAATCTGAAAGGAGTCAATTAAGTTAATGCACCAAAAAGAAAAGTATTTCAGGACGCCATGTACAGAGCATCAGGGAGTATGCAGCAAGTGATGCAGGAGAACTCTTGGAGTGAGTTTTCCAAAATTATCACAAAATGTTTCCTGCCTATTTCTCCTGTCATATAATGTTTTGCAAATTATTTTGCATGGATGTTCGTTGATAATAGGTATTTATGATATCCTGTAAAGTAATCGTATTCATTTTTCCTTCAGCAGTTTTTTGGATTTCATCATAGAATCCCTGCAAAGACAACTGAATATTAATGCCAATGCCGCAATCAGGGTTGGTATGAGTATCTAAATGAAGCAGAGGTTTCTCGCCTTCAACTGCTTTATAAATATCCAGTAATGTGATCTGGTCTGCTGGTTTTGAAAGAGAAGGACGGGCATGTCCGGCTACACTGGTCATAAGTCCGGCTTTTTTTAGTTTTAACATAAGCTGGCGTACAAAGCCGGGATTTGTATGGACACTTTCTGCAATTGAGGCACTGGAGAGGGATTTTTCCTGGTTGATAGCAATCAGAACCATCACATGAACAGTATCGCTTAATTTCGTTGAGTATTTCATGATAAGAAACTCCTTGTAGTATGATATAATGATTTTGTTTTCACATTTTTGAGACAAGATATTTCTGGTTTGCCAAAAACATCTCAAGTTCTCAACAGTTCTTTTTAATGTGTTGAGAACTTGTACATATTTTTTATTTTGACGATTGTAAATAATATAATTACAACTATAATGAAATTTGAAGGAAAAGTCAACACAGGAATGAAATCACCAAATTCTTGCATAAACATTGATTATTATATGATGCGATAAAATATTCACAAAGGAGAATTTATGGAATATAAAAATCAAACAGAAAATCGTGCATTTCAGGAAATGTTGCAGGCAGCAGTAAAACGGCTGCAAAATCGTTCTGGGGAGGATCTTGCTGCAAAAAGTGGGGCTGTTTTTCACAGCAGCCGAAATATGCTTGAGGTACCAAGTTTTCACGAAGTGATTGAAATTCAACTTCCTGAGTTTTATATTAACTCAAATATGGATGAATGGCATTATCTGACATTGCTGCATTATCTGGATATGGCTGATGGCACAGAAGGCTCACATAAGCTCATTACTTTTGGTAACCTGAAAGATGGATTGATTCGGGGAACCAAATTTGACCGGACTGCAGAGCAGAAACTGGAAAAGCTTTTGCAGGACAAAGAGCCTGAGAAAATTCAGAAAGCATGTACAAGTCTGGGTGCAGAATTCACAGAGACAAAGGCGGATCTGTGTGCTGTTTTTCCAGTTCTGCCAAGATATCCGGTAACTTTAAAGATATGGTTTGCAGATGAAGAATTTCCTGTATCTGGCAAAATATTTCTTCAGGATCATGCTGATCATTATCTGAGCGTAGAAGATGCGGTAACAGTTGGAGAAATTTTGCTACAAAAATTATCGGAAGCATTTTCTTCCCTCTGATCATGAATCAGAAAACTTTCCAGTCCGGCTTTGATAAATTTGTCAATTGTTGTCTGAATCTGTTTCCAGTCATTACAGTGATTGCGGAGCATTAGTCTGTTGATGGAAAGGCAGCCATTCATTTGAAAATAAAAAACCGATTCTGCCTGCTCAAAGGTCAGGAGGCTGTGTGACATAAGCCAGGTCACATAGCCTTCTTTTGTATTTGCTGCTATTTTTTCCAGAAGAATGGGAGCGATTGTGTCATCCAGAAACAGAGATCTATATTTTGTTTCCATTTGAATCTTTTGGCAGAAGGGATAGGAACAGCTTTTCTGGTTTGGGCAAAATAAATGTTCTACCGTTGTTTTCAAATCCTGTGCTATATCATTTAAAATATCTTCCAACACGTCATGGATATCGTAATAGTGCAGATAAAAAGTACCTCTGTTTATTTCAGAAATTTTACAGATTTCAGTGACCGTGATTTTTGTGAAATTTTTCTGCTTTAATAATTCTAAAAAGGTTTCTTTTATAGTTTGCCTGGTATATCTGGTGCGGCGGTCCTGCTTTCTTGTTTTTTCCGACATAATGTCCTCCATTGAATGTATGCTTTACAATGTATCATTTCTCAACAGTTTTTGGGATGTGTTGAGGAACAGAACAGATTTCATAGATTGATTATTGTAATTTATATAGTGACAACTATAATGAGGTTTAAAGAAAAAGTCAACAGATTGTTCAGAATTTCAGGAGGAAAAAACATGGGACATGGAATTGCAGTATCAGGAAAAGGCGGCGTAGGAAAAACGACACTTTGTGGATTATTGATCCAGTATTTGTGTGAAAGTGGGAAATGTCCGGTTCTGGCTGTGGATGCAGATGCGAATGCCAATTTAAATGAAGTGCTTGGTGTGGAGCCGGAGATCACACTTGGAGAGCTGAGAGAAGAAATTGAGCGGGCAGGCGTAGACTCACGATATCAGATCCCATCCGGTATGACGAAACAGGCATATCTGGAAATGCGTCTTTCGGATGCGATTGCGGAAGAAGATGATTATGATCTGATGGTGATGGGAAGGACACAGGGACAGGGGTGTTACTGTTTTGTAAACGGTTTGGTACAGACCCAGGTACAAAAATTACAGAGCCAGTATCCGTACATTGTAGTCGATAACGAAGCAGGTATGGAACATATCAGCAGGGGAATTCTGCCAATGATGGAAGTTGCGATTCTTGTGAGTGACTGTTCCAGAAGAGGTGTTCAGGCAGCCGGACGTATTGCAAAGCTGATGAAGGAACTGAATTTTAAACCACAGAAAACAGGATTGATCGTGAATCGTGTTCCAGATGGAAAACTGGATGCCGGAACTCTGGAAGAAATCAGGAACCAGGGACTGGAGCTGCTGGGTGTGGTGCCTCATGATAATCAGGTTTATCAGTATGACTGCGATGGAAAGCCAATTATACAGCTTCCGAAAGATTCTCCTGTAAGAAGTGCACTGGGAGAAATTGTAAAGAAGTTAGGACTGTGAGTTGGAGGATTGAAGGCATGAAGATTACAGTATGTGGAAAAGGTGGCTGTGGAAAAAGTACAGTATCAGCACTGCTTGCCAAAGAATTTGAACGAATGGGAAAGACTGTCCTTGTAGCTGATTCTGATGAATCAAATTATGGGCTGCATCGCCAACTGGGAGTAAAACTTCCAAGAGACTTTATAGAGTATTTTGGCGGTAAGGAGAAAGCTTTTAAAACAATGATGGTAGGTGAGATTCTTGATACTGTGAAGTTATCTGCATTTGCAAAAAAGTTCTATTCGGAACCATTTACATTGAATGAGATACCTGAAGAATATATTGCACGAAACAATGGTGTGATGCTTATTTCAAGCGGGAAAATACATCAGGCAAATGAAGGCTGTGCCTGCACGATGAATAGTATTTTAAAGCAATTTATCAAACATCTGACGGTAGAAGAAAATGAAGTTGTATTGCTGGATATGGAAGCTGGTGTAGAGCATTTTGGACGTGGCGTAGATAACAGTGTAGATTTGATCTTAATGATCGTAGATCCTTCTTTTGAATCATTGAAGCTGACGAAAAAAATCCAACAGCTTGGGGAAAGCATTGGAAAAACTGTATTTTTTGTGTTAAATAAAGTGAACGGACAGATTTTACCAACAATGTTGGAGTCCATTGACGATCAGAGTAAGGTACTGGCAGTTATTTCAGAAGATACAGAAATTGCAAGAAAGGGACTGCTTGGAAATGAACTAATGATGGAAATTCCAGAAATTCATACGCTTGCAAGGAAAATTTTGAAACAATAAATGAGAGAAAGTAATAAGAAATGAAAATAGCCGTAACAGGAAAAGGTGGTGTAGGAAAGACTAATCTGACATGAAAATCCTTTGAATATTACTTGAAAGAATATTTTCTCCGACAATTTTCCGCTGGCTTTTTCGGCAGAAGATATTGCATATGTAGGGGATATTGTTATAGATTATATGAAAAAAGTATGGAAGCAGGTGAAAGAATGAGTTTTTTTTCAGGATGTCAGGATGCACGAAATATGATTTCAATCGTAGAAATTAAGTGCCCAAAATGCGGTGCTGATATAGAAGTGTTTGTTCGGGACGGGAAAACGGTTGGAGACAGTGTTTGTGATCAATGTGGTTATACAATAAAAGAGAATCAGAATATTTAGGAAGATAAGCGGGAATCCTCGGTAATTCAATTGCCGAGATGAAAGCGTAAACTGTGCATATCTGCACATTATAAGTAAAATATATTTATTTTTTTACTAAAAAATGCTGTATCCAGCTTTATTAAAAAAGAAAATATGTTCGGCATTTTATTGTGATATTCTTAATACTATGCTATACTATATGTATGAAGGAGAATCTTATACATTACCGCACTTGTGTGTGCAATATTAATTACCATATGGTATGGTCAGTGAAATACCGGCGGAAGATATTGAATGCGGAGATTGAAGCATATCTTCAGGAGCTGGTGCAGGAGATCGCAGCGGATAAAGGTTTTACCGTCCATTTGTTTGAATGCGGGGAAGGAGACCATGTGCACTGTTTTGTGTCTGCTCCTCCCAAATTATCCATAACTGCGATCGTGAAATATCTGAAAGGGATCACCGGCAGGAAATTATTCGAACGTTTTCCGGAAATAAGAGAACAGCTTTGGAAAGGAGAGCTGTGGAACCATTCCTATTATGTGGAAACGGTCGGGTCTGTGTCGGAAGAAAATATCCGCAGATATATTGAGCATCAGAGTAAAGCTTATTGAGATCATAGAGGTGGGAAATGCTGCTGTCAAAGAAAACATCCATAAAGGTCAGTCAGGAATATGCAAACGTCATCGGACATATGTGTTATGCGGCATCCAAGCTCTGGAATGTCTGTAATTACGAACGTCAGCATTACAAAGAAATGGGAATGGAGAAATACCCGGACTGGTATTATCAGAAAAAATCCCATAGAGAGGATCTGTGGTATAAACAGCTTCCATCTCAGACAGCCCAGGAAGTCTGCAAGCTGCTGGATAAAGCATGGAAATCTTTTTACGCCTTGAAAAGATCCGGAGGGATTGAGAATCCCAGACCACCGCGGTTTAAACAGGAAAGTATCCCCATTACCTATATGCAGATGGGAATTGTACATGAATGGGACACAGAAAAAGTCCGTCTGTCCCTTCCAAAAGCATTAAAAAGATATATGGAAGAAACGTATCAGATCCATGAGAACTTTCTTTATCTTGAAAATAAGATTTTCAAGGGCATGGATCAGATCAAACAGTTGCGGATCTACCCACCGGAAAAAGGTGAATGTAAAGTTATTGTTGTTTATGAGATTTCAGAGAGGGAAGAACTTTCGCAGAATGGACACTATCTGTCAGTTGATCTGGGACTTCATAATCTTATGACATGCTATGATTCCGGGAATGGGAATACATTTATCCTGGGCAGAAGATATCTTGCATTGGAAAGATATTTTCATAAAGAGATTGCAAGGGTGCAGGCACAATGGTATGGACAGCAGTCTGTGAAGGGAATAAAACATCCAGTCACATCAAAACATATTCGCAGATTATATCAGAAAAAGCAGAACTCGGTAACGGATTATCTACACAAGATCACAAGATACTTTGCAAAATACTGCCGTGAACAGGGAATTACCTGTGTTGTGGCAGGGGATATCCGGAATATCCGGAAAGGAAAAGACCTGGGACACAGAACAAACCAGAAGTTCCACAATCTGCCGTATAACAGGCTCTATAGCATGATGGAATATAAGCTTAAGATGTACGGGATCCGTTTTGTAAGACAGGAAGAAAGCTATACCAGCCAGTGCAGTCCGCTGTCACCAGAGGTGGAAAAAAGATATGCACAGCCATGCAACCGAAAACAAAGGGGACTGTACAGGGACAGAAACCGGAAGTATAACGCAGATGCTGTAGGTGCATATAACATCCTGAGAAAATATCTCTCCGTATCCGGAGAGAAAAAGGAACTGTCCGTAACCGGACTAAAAACGCCAGAAATAATAAAAGTAGCTGTATAGCTCTAAAGAGCAAACAGTAGTGGTGTCATGGACGCACCCTGAAAAGGCGGTATCCCGCCTTAATTCAGATGCTCTGGTAACTCAGTTGCCGAGTAGTTCACATATGATTTATAATATTGTATCTACTTGAAGTGTAGAAACTCTAATGACATGCCACAAGAATGTTATTTATAAAATAATAACTGCACTAAGACAGAAAAGAGGAGTTATCCAATTATAAGAAAAAACGTATAAAGAAGTATTGAATCAATTGATTTTACATATTCAAAAAGAAGACATCATTGTCGTTTGTGGGCTTCAGAGATGTCTGCAGCGGCTGGATTTCGCCATTTTTATGAGATTTAATAGACAATTTTGGTGATTTTGAGAAAAAATATAGATATCGTGATTCGTTTGATGGATTTTATTATCGGTAATAATGTTATGAAAAAGTAAAAACAGGCATGAGTGTGATATTTTTTCAATATGAGAAGCGGGCTCACGCCTGTTTTGGTAAAAAACTTATTTATGATGTATGATTGATAAGTACGGCGAAGAAGTCCTCCGGGAGTTGGAGGAAGAAAAACAGAATAAGGAAGAAAAAGAAGCGGCAGTTTTCTGAAATACAAAATGTAAATCAGACTGTCGCTTTTTTCTTCCTTTTTGACATTAAAGCTAAGATTTCCTGTGGGTTTGTTAACTGACGTCCGGGAAGTGTCTGCTTTGGTGTGCGGTCACGGTCGGCTTCGTCAATTGTTGCGACAAAACGCTTTACGCTATTTGGATTGGATACGACAAAATTATGAGTAATACTTGAAGTAGCCATACTAACACCTCCTCTTTTTTGGCTTTTTTGTGTATTTATAGTATATGCAATGTGTAATAAAAACACAATATCAAAAACAGAAATTATTTCTAAATAATTTTCAAACCGGACATTTATTAGACGCTTCCGGTAAGCGAACAATATTTTCGAACCGATCACTTATAAGTCGCCAACGGTGGGCGGGCAATATTTTGATAACAGATATGCTCTGAATCTATTTTAATTATACGATTGACAGAGAAATGCGTCAATATGGAAAATATGTATTGAAAATAGTTGGGACTATGAAACGGAGTTATATTACGAGGAAAATTATGAAGAATAAAAAGGTTAAATGCGATATATATACCAGAGTGTCTACAACCATGCAGGTAGATGGCTACAGTCTGGATGCTCAGAAAGAAAAACTCAAGAGATATGCGGAATTTCAGAACATGGAAATCGTAAATGAGTATTCCGATGAAGGTAAATCTGGAAAGAGCGTAGAGGGCAGACCGGAATTTCAGAGAATGTTGGATAATATTGAGAATGGCACAGATGAGGTGCAGTTTGTACTGGTGTTCAAGCTTTCCAGATTTGGTCGTAATGCGGCAGATGCTTTAAATTCTTTGCAGCGGATGCAGGATTTTGGAGTGAATCTGATCTGTGTTGAAGATGGAATTGACAGCTCAAAAGATAGTGGAAAGCTGATGATTTCTGTTCTGTCTGCGGTGGCAGAGATTGAACGAGAGAATATCCTTGTTCAGACAATGGAGGGACGTAAGCAGAAAGCCAGGGAAGGAAAATGGAACGGCGGATTTGCTCCATATGGCTATGAATTGGTAAATGGAGAATTGCAGATTGCAGAGGATGAAGCGGAAATTATTCGTCTGATCTATGATAAATTTATTCATACCAATATGGGAATCTCTGCGATTGCTGCATGGCTGAACCAGCATGGATATAAAAAGAAAAAACGACAGAATAATACACTGGACGCATTTGCCGCATCATTTATAAAAGGCGTTCTGGATAATCCGGTATACTGTGGAAAGCTGGCTTATGGACGAAGGAAAAACGAGAAAGTTTCTGGTACAAGAAATGAATATCGCATTGTAAAGCAGGAAAATTATATGCTGCACGATGGTATCCATGAAGGGATTATTTCGGAAACAGACTGAGAGCTGGCTCATCAAAAACGGGAAAAAACAGGTGTGAAATATGAAAAGACACATAACCTCGATCATGAGCATATTTTATCCGGAATATTGAGATGTCCGTTATGTGGAAGCGGTATGTATGGAAACGTGAACCGAAAGAAAAAGAAAGACGGAACCTTATATAAGGATTATTTCTATTATGCCTGCAAACATCGTCGCCTGGTAGATGGTCATAAATGAGGATATCGTAAACAATGGAGTGAGGATAAGATTAACAACGCAGTGGAAGAAGTTATTCGGAAGCTGGTGCAGAACCCGAAGTTTGAGAAAGCAATACTGAATAAAATCGGCTCAAGAATAGATACAGAAGAAATAGAAAAAGAGATTGAAGGATTGGAAAAGCAGCACAGGCAGTTGACTGGAGCAAAAGCGAGACTTGGACAGCAGATGGACAGTCTGGATATCATGGATAAATTTTATGAAAAGAAATATCAGGATATGGAGACACGATTATATCGTCTGTATGATGAAATTGAAGGCGTGGAAAACAGTATAGAGGAAGTAAAGAATCGCCTGCTGAATATTCAGCAACAGAAAATATCAGAAGAAAACGTCTATCAATTTCTTTTATATTTTGATAAACTATATGATAAGTTCACTGATCTGGAGAAGAAAGAATTTCTTAACAGCTTTGTAGAACAGGTGGACATTTATGAGCAGGAGCAGCCAGATGGCAGATTCCTAAAGCACATAAAGTTCCGTTTTCCGGTGTATTTCGGAGACAGGGAGACACAGGAACTTTGTTGGGACAAAGAGAGTACCGTTGAGACGATAGCGTTGATTTCGAGAAAAGATAAATATGGAGCGGAGAGATAATAATATATTTGGTTATGAGCAAGTAGCGAAGCGGATTGCGAATATCCGCTTGACACACAAGCATGAGTTCAGAAAATTACACGACAAACGCATGAGTAAATAAATTGTGAACACACCCCTTTTCTAGTAAAATAAAAGAAAAAGGGGTGTTATTTATGCAGGAATTATTAGAGTGGATGGAATACATTGAAGATACTCGTCAGCAGACAAAGGTTCGTCATACGTTGAAGGATATTCTTGTCATTGTGTTGTTTGCAACTCTTGCGAATGCGGATGACTGGGTTGAGATGGCATTGTTTGCAGAAAGCTATCAGGATTATCTTCGAAAGTATATTGAACTAAAAAACGGAATCCCCTCTCATGATACGATCCGGCGTGTCATGGGGATGATATCGCCCGAAATTCTGCAGCAGCTCTATGGAAAATGGCAGGAGCGGCTGGATAAAGATGATGGAGAACTGTTGAAGAAGATCATCTGCATAGATGGAAAAACGATGTGTTCGAATAAACGTGGAGAAGAAAAAGCAAGTCACATTGTTTCTGCATGGAGTAAGGAAGATGGATTTTGTCTGGGACAGAAAGCAGTCAAAGAAAAAAGCAATGAAATAACAGCGATTCCAGAGCTGTTGGAAAAAATCCAGATAAAGGGTCAGATCATTACGATTGATGCAATGGGAACGCAGACAGCGATCGCAGGAAAAATCAGGCAGAAACGAGCGGATTATGTTCTGGCATTGAAGAAAAATCAATACACAATGTACGAAGATGTAAAAGAATACTTTTCGAATGAGGAGTTTCAAAAAGAAATGCGCGAAAAGGGGGCATATAAGAAGACCCGTGAGAAAGCCCATGGGCAAATTGAGATCCGAGAGTATTATCAGACGGAAGATATCCGGTGGCTGAGCCAAAAGAAGAATTGGAAAGGCCTGAGAAGCATTGTAATGGAGAAGAAACGAATAGAAAAAGCAGGAAAGATAACGTATGAATATCGATATTTTATAAGCAGTTTAAAAACGGATATCAACGAAGTCAGCCGAGCGGTGCGAGGTCATTGGAGTATAGAAAGTATGCATTGGCATTTGGATGTAACGTTTCGGGAGGATGTAAATACGACAATCGATAAAATGGCGGCACAAAATTTGAACATTATAAGAAAATGGAGCCTGAGTATTTTGAAACCAGCAGAACTATCAAGACATAAGTTGTCAATGAGAAAGAAAAGGTTCGTAGTAAGTTTGCGTCCAATTAAGTATTTAGAGGAGCTTTTAGAAGCTTAAAAAGTAGAAAAAATAAAATTTGCAGTTGCTAACCATTCATGCGTTTGTCGTGAGAAAATTAAGAAGTGTCTTGTGGAAATAAAATGAAAGTGCTATACTTAAACAAATAAGGCCATGTGGATAAGAATATTAGAAATTCACATGGCTTCTTTTAAAACAATAAGTTAGCTACAACTAACACATGACAAAAAGGAGGAACGCTAAAATGAACATAAATGTATTCTATGGAATTCTGATCCCGTTTTTGGGTACTTCTGTGGGAGCGGCCTGTGTGATTTTTATGAAAAAAAATTTAAATGAACACGTGCAGAGGGCACTGACTGGCTTTGCGTCAGGAGTTATGGTGGCTGCTTCTGTTTGGAGCCTTTTGCTTCCGTCAATTGAACAGTCGGGGAAACTGGGAAAATTTTCTTTTGTACCGGCAGTGGCAGGCTTTTGGGCAGGAGTGTTGTTTTTGCTTTTGCTGGATCATGTGATTCCACATATTCACCAGTACAGTGACAGCGCCGAAGGTCCGAAGAGTAAGTTTCAGAAAACGACAATGATGGTCCTGGCAGTAACGTTACATAATATTCCGGAAGGAATGGCGGTTGGCGTGGTTTGCGCGGGATATCTCATAGGAAATACTCATATCACATTTAAGGGAATGATGGCACTTTCTATAGGAATTGCAATTCAGAATTTTCCGGAGGGTGCGATCATTTCCATGCCCCTTCGCTCTGAAGGCATGGGAAAAGGAAAGGCATTTATAAGTGGTGTGCTGTCAGGAATTGTAGAACCTTTTGGAGCAATACTCACAATTCTGGCAGCGGATCTTATTATTCCGGTTTTGCCGTATTTACTCAGTCTTGCTGCCGGTGCTATGATCTATGTAGTGGTTGAGGAGCTGATCCCGGAAATGTCAACAGGGGAGCATTCGAATATTGGAACCATATTTTTTGCAACAGGTTTTTCCTTTATGATGATATTAGATGTGGCGTTGGGATGATTGGTCTGTTTATTTCGCACGTATGAAAAAATAGGTAAAAATTTGAATAGAGTAGCAATACACCCTACATATATGATATGCTCTACCTATCAACCACAAGAAAAGGAGGAACAAAAAATGAATAATAAAGGCATCGGCGCAGTTTTCTGTCTGATATCGGCAATCCTGATCTCTGCAAAATACATCTCAGCTGCGATATTTATGAGCGGTGTGAATACCTGGGATGCCACATTATTTGCTGCCGGACTGGGGTATGTGGGGCCTTTCCTGTCAATCGCTTCTGCTGTTGCACTGATCGTCGGACTTTTGTTTCTCGGATATGGGGTATATGAGGAGATAAGAAAAAACAAGAAATAAACAGGTTGCAGACAAGGGGGAATGTAGCAAATGTTTTTTACACTGGAAAAACTGGAAAGAAACACAAAACAGTTAAAAGATCTCCGTTACAGAGAACGGATGGAGATCCCGTCATTTGACGCGAGCACGCCGGAGGAGGAGCCGGTGGGGAAACGGCCGGAAAGCGTGGTCTATACGGGAACTCTGAAAAAAGGTGATTTCTGGATCGGAAGAGGCACTTATCTGTGGATCCGACAGTCCGTAGAGATCCCGGCGGAATGGGTGGGGAAAAAGATCGCCGGGCTTTTTAATATGGGAAAAACCGGCGAGGGCCTGAATTCCGGATTCGAAGGTCTGATCTACGTCAATGGTTCGCCATACTGCGAAACCGGTTCTTACCATGAAGAAGTGATCTTTCCTTCAGAGCTTGCCGGTACGAAAGTGGAGCTGGCTATCCGCCTCTGGGCAGGACTGGAAGGCGGCGGAGTACCAACACAACAGACTCATCAGTTCAAACAGGCAGAGCTTGCCGTTCTGGATGAGGTTGCGGATGATTTTTATTACAGCAGCAGAGCGGTTGTTGAGACTGTGCGTATGCTGGATGAGAACGATTCCATAAGAAGAGATCTTCTGACAGCTATGGATCGTGCACATCTGGCTATAGATTGGAGAAGGCCTGGTTCTGATGCCTTTTATGGATCTCTGAAAAAAACTCTGGAAGTCTGGAAGAAGGAGGTTTCCAGAATCTCGTGGACCAGCCCGGTGACAGTCCATACTGTGGGACATTCACACATTGATGTAGCCTGGCTCTGGCAGCTGAAACACACCAGGGAAAAAGCAGCCCGCACTTTTTCAACGATGTGCACTTTGATGGAGCAGTATCCGGAGTTTACCTTTGTCCAGTCCCAGCCACAGCTTTATGATTATATTAAGACGGATTATCCGGATATTTATAAACGGATACAAAAAGCCGTAAAAACCGGTAACTGGGAACCAAACGGAGCTATGTGGGTAGAGGCGGATTGTAATATTTCTTCCGGGGAGGCTCTGGTACGCCAGATCCTTAATGGTCAGCGCTTTTTCAAAGAAGAGTTTGGCGTAACATCCAATGTTCTCTGGCTTCCGGATGTATTTGGTTACAGCTGGGCCCTGCCTCAGATCCTGAAGCGTTCCGGTATTGAAAGCTTTATGACGATCAAGATTAGCTGGAACCAGTATAATCATATGCCTCACGATACTTTCCGCTGGATTGGAGTGGATGGTTCTGAAGTTCTGACTCATTTTATGAGTGTTCCGGCATTTTCTGATGACGGCGGCTATACATATAATGGTGTTATCAATCCGGCATCTGTAAAAGGTACCTGGGATCTTTACCATGATAAAGAGATCAATCAGGATCTTCTCCTGGCTTACGGAAACGGAGACGGAGGCGGCGGAGTGAACCGAGACATGCTGGAGATGGGACGCCATCTGAAGGCTATGCCAGGACTTCCGGAAGTAATTCCTGGAACGGCCTATGATTATTTCGAAAATCTTCAGAAGACCATTGCGTCTACAGACCGTCATGTACCAACCTGGGATGGCGAGCTGTATCTGGAATATCACAGAGGAACCTACACTTCTCAGGCACGGAATAAGAAAAATAATCGTAAAACCGAACTGAAACTGCGGGAGGCAGAATGGCTGGCCAGTGAAGCAGCCATAAGGACCGGAGATTTTTCTTCCTATCCGGAAAAAGAGCTTCATGAAGCATGGAAGATCGCACTGAGAAACCAGTTTCATGATATCATTCCCGGATCTTCCATTCATGAAGTATATGAGGATTCCACGGCAGAGTATGCAAAAGCCAATGAAATTCTGGATACCATCGAGGAAAATGCTCTGAAGGTTCTGGTAAGAGAATCAGATTCCATTGTAACTGTAGTAAATAACAGCAGTTTTGCAGGCGAAGGTATTGTAACAGCAAAAGTAAAAGCTTACGAGGGCAGAAAGGGAAGCTGGTTTTCCGCAGATGGAAAAGAGCTGCCTGCTGTATATACGGAAGATGGCTGGTTTGTAAAAGTTTCTGGTATAGAGCCTGCCGGATTTACAACCCTGACTTATAAAATTGGAACCAAGGCGGAATGTTTTTGCACAGAAGAATGGACTGGGGAAATGGATACGCCATTTTATCATATTGTCTGGGATAAAAAGGGCCGTATGACTTCTATTTTTGATAAGGAAAATGACCGCGAGATCCTGAAGGCAGGTGAATTAGGAAACCACCTGGTAGTTTATGAAGATCGTCCGATGAAGTATGATGCCTGGGATATTGATATCTATTACCAGGAAAAAGGATACGAGGTAGATGATCTGAAAACGGTTTCTGTGGAAAAATCTTCTTTGATGACAAAAGTAAAAATGGATTGGAATTATCAGGATTCCACGATCTCACAGGAAATCCGTTTTTATAATGACAACCGCAGGATCGACTTTGTCACCCATGCAGACTGGCATGAGCATCAGCAGCTTTTGAGAGTTCTTTTCCCATTGGATATCCGTACCAGCGAGGCAACTTTTGATATCCAGTACGGAAATGTAAAACGTCCGACCTATGAGAATACCAGCTGGGATATGGCAAAATTTGAAACCGTTGCTCACCAGTGGGCGGATTATTCCGAAACCGGATACGGAGTCAGCCTGATGAACGACTGCAAATATGGCTACAGTGCCAAAGGATATGTTCTTGGCATGTCGCTGATCAAATGTGGAATCCATCCGGATTATGCGGCAGATCAGGGAATCCATGATTTTACCTATGCACTTTATCCACACAGTGGTAGCTGGCAGGAATCCGGTGTGCAGAAAGAAGCCTGGAGACTGAACAATCCGCTCTGGACTGTGGAAGGGGCAGTGGATGCAGAGGTACAGTCTGCATTTTGCAAGGCAGATACAGATCATGTAGCCATTGACTGTATAAAGAAGGCAGAAGATTCCGAAGATCTGATCATCCGTTTCCACGAGTACGCAGGCATGCGTGGCCCGGTAACGCTGAATTTTGGTTTTCCGGTAGACTCCTGGCAGGAGACGGATCTGATGGAAAATCCGGATGGCGAAGAAATGACAGGAGAACTTAAGGTAACGGTACGTCCTTATGAGATCCGAACTTTCCGGGTAACTCCGAAAAAATAAACAATAACTGAAATATGGCGCCGGCGTTTTTTTATTTTTTGCATCCTGAACTTTATGCGGAAGGATCGAGCAGCGACTGTTTCATGGTTGCACGGGATGTCGACGGAAACAAGCCTGATGCAGTTAAAAAAGACAGCACAGCCGGAGATCACCCGGCTGTGCTGCCTGCTTACAGAAAACTTATCTCTGGATTAAAAGTCCCTGGCCATCTTTAAATTTACTCAGGATGATCATGATAAGATCAACAAGAGCCCAGATCGCACTGATCCCGGTCCAGCAAAGCAGGATCATAATGATTCCAGTTCCAATCTTTCCGGCATAAAAACGATGTATTCCAAATACACCGACAAAGAGACATAAAAGCAAAGTTACCAGCCAGCTTTTTGGGCTGACCACACTATTGTAACCACCCATAAAGTTATTATTGTTGTTGTTATTATTGTTATTAATGATAATAGGACCATTGCCATTACCACCATAAGAATTTAAATTTTCTACCTGCTTTCCGCATTTTGGGCAGACAACACAGTCGGAATCAATGATCTGACCGCAATGTTTGCAAAATTTTGTTCCCTGAGACATACGCGATATCCTCCTTAAAATATAGTTTGTATGAAGCTGCTTTTTATTGTATACCAATGTGGAAAAAAGGTCAATTCTCGACATGTTTTTTACCTTCCTTTTCCGATTTTTTATACCAAAAACCGGAGTGATTTGATATACTTATCACATACGGAAGGAGGAGATATGAAATGTATCGAGTAATAAAAGTGATATCTGCTGCATTGCTGGCCTTTATAATCGTAACTGCGGTTACCGTTGGTCTGGGCAGTATGGCAGATGATGGGGTGATTCTGGATGCGTGGTATGCCATGATCGGATATATCCCGTTTGGAAACGTGCTGGCGCCGTTATGTGTGGATCTTTTTTCAGAATCATTTAATCTTGGAAAAAATATGTCCGAATATCTGATCGGTATAAAAGCACTTACCATGCTGGATTTTTTTCAGGATGTTGTAATATTGCTGCTGACCGCAGTGTGCTTTGAGGCGGTCAATAATTTTGTACAGGTGCTTATGGGTGTGAAAGAAAAGGGCGGAATCTATAATGTTCTCCTGCAGATGATCAGTGGAATGGTAGCTGCGTTGCTTTCCACGTTTGCTGCATCCATTATCCTGAATGTTCTCTGCCGGCAGCTGGTTTCCCTGCCCAAAGCGGTTCAGGGGATTATTTCGGTTCTCGTTACCCTGATCACAGTAAGTGGGGCTGTTGGTGTCCTGTATTTTGTACTGGGAATAGGACTTGCCGGAGCAATTGGATTTGTTTTTCTGAAGATTGTTCTGACAAATACATTGAAAGTTGCAGCCACTTATACAGGAACTTTGCTGGTGCTGTTGTTTCTGAGTGAAAAAGCATATCTGAAAATGGTATCTGCTATTGGTGCGTGGGCGGTTGTGATCATTCTTCTGATCGGAGTGGATATGATGCTTTCCTCTGTTTATGATCATTGAGATATGTTGTGAGATTTACGGATTTGATGTAAATTGTGTGCAGAGTGGGTTATGATATGGAACGAATGACAACAATGCCTGAAAGGCATAATAAAACTTATAAACTGGGTATTTTACATAGCATAAGGAATCATTTACAATAGAAACAGAAAATAAAAATTCTTGAAAGCGAAATGGCTTCTCGATAAAATTTTTGGGGGCGTTATAAAGCACAGGATACAGCTAACGGATATTCAGCAGGAACCAGCGAGGAATATCTTGGCCGTGCGCTGAAAGATAACATTGCCAGAGATAAAGTTGTGATCGCGTCCAAGGTTTATTTTAACCCGGGCCGTCTTTCCAGAGAAGCCATCATGCGGGAAATCGACGGAAGCCTGAAACGTCTGGGAACGGATTATCTGGATCTGTATATCATCCACAGATTTGATTATGAAACACCCATAGAGGAAACCATGGAAGCACTCCATGATCTGGTAAAAGCCGGAAAAGTACGCGCTTTGGGTGCTTCCGCTATGTACGGATATCAGTTCTACAATATGCAGCTTGCAGCCAGGGACAATAACTGGACACCATTTTCCGTAATGGAAGATCATTACAATCTTCTTTACAGGGAAGATGAAAGAGAACTGATCCCGATCTGTAACCAGATGAATGTTTCACGGATGCCATACAGTCCTCTTGCAGCCGGACATCTGGCAAGGCCGCAGTGGAAGTCTGATTCCCTCAGAGGAAAAACAGACCGGGTTGCGGTGGGAAAATACGACCGTATGGAACAGCAGGATATTAAGATCGTAAAACGGGTTCAAGAACTTTCTGAGAAACATAACTGTAAAATGTCCCAGATTGCCATTGCATGGCAGTGGGCAAAAGGAGTAACAGCACCAATCGTTGGAGCTACCAGGACAGGATATCTGGATGATGCGACAAATGCACTGAATGTAAAACTTTCTCCGGAAGACATTGCATATCTGGAAGAGATGTACGTTCCCCATCCCATCGTAGGCGCAATCGACAAAAATCCGGCAGAAGGTGTGATCCTTCTGGATGAGAAGAAATAAGAGGCGCCGAAATGTTTTCTGATAAACAGTTAAAAGATATGATACTTCCACTCCTGATGGAATACCCTGATCTTTCTGATAACACCACTGCTCATAAAAATTTTTGCGGTTTCCAGGCAGACAGGACAGATGATCCTCTATCTGGTATTGATCCATAATATAGCCAATGCAGTGGTATTTCCATTTGCGGATCCTCTGGGAAAAGGCCTCCGGGCAGCAGGTGATGCCATGCTTACCATGGGAATCTCTTTGGTTACGACCATTGGTGTGAGAGTGATCTTCTGGATCCGTTTCCGCCAGGGCAAATGGAAAACCTATCGGGTGATCGGTGAATGACCGGAACAGAACAATAAATAAAACAAAGAAAATAAATAAAAAAGCAATTTGCAGAATGCACAGATATCAACAGATCAGAGCTTTCTGCCGGTTGCTTTTTTTGGCAGATAGCTGTAAGATAACAAAGACTTTATGCGAGTGCGGATGTTTTTATCTGCCTGACATGCAGACACAGGAAAAATATACGGAGGAATATCTGTGGCAAAAAAACGAAAACCCAAAATGGAGCTACGGTATTACAAAATGCCGGAAGGTAGCCCGATCCTTGCATTGCTGGGCCAGAAATGGATACAAAATTACGGAAATGATGTAGATTATCTTCATTTTCATAATTATCTGGAGATTGGTTTCTGTTATGAAGGCCAGGGATTTCTGGTTCTTGGAGAAGACAAGGTACGGTTTCATGACCGGGAATTTACGGTGATCCCGCCCAACTATCCCCACACCACAAACAGTGATCTTGGCACCATCAGCCGCTGGGAATATCTTTTTATTGATGTGGAAGGCTTTCTGGATAAATTCATTGATAATTCGGTAAAAAAAGAAAAGATTGTTCATCGTATCAATTCCAGAGCACTTTTTCTGAATGAAAAGGAGAACCGTTCTATGGCAGACAAGATTCGGAAGATCCTGGATATCATGCGGGACGGGGAAGAATTTTATCTGGAAGAAGCCAAGGGGATTTTGGCATCACTTCTTGTGGAAATCGCAAGGATCAACCGGGATTCTGGGGAAGAACGTTACAGTGAGGGCAGAGGAAAAATCATGGATATGATTTCTAGATTCCAGGATTATATTTCTGATCATTACATGGAAGATCTTCGGATTGATGAGCTGGCAGAATACTGTCACATCAGCGAGACACATCTGCGCCGGATCTTTACGACTTACATGAAGATGAGCCCGCTGGAATATATCAATACCATCCGGATTCAGGCGGCCTGTGACTATCTGAAAAAGACGGATCAGCCCATTGCGGATGTGGCACATAAGTGTGGCTTTACGACGAATTCCACTTTTAACCGGAATTTTCGTAAGGTTACGGGGATGACACCTCTGGAGTGGAGAAAACGTCCTGAGAATTACGAACAGCAGCTCCTTAAGTTTGATATCCATTCAGAGGAAGGCTGGTAAAATAACAAAAACAGATCTGAGAATCTGGCATAACAGAATAAATATCGTACTATATGCCGGATCAGACAGATGGAAAGAGGAAAAAATGTACGACTACAGAATTGTGGAGCAGGTCTCCCGAAAAAAGAAACATATGTCAGGCGCCCTCAGAAAAGTGATGGTGATCTTTGCGGTACTTTTTGTACTGATGGGAATCACCATCTCCCAGGCGTTTATGCTTCCGGGGTTTCTGCTGGCGCTGCTTTATTTTGTGTATGATATTTTCAGTCAGAGAGATTATGAATATATACTGGAGAACGGGCAGCTGACCATTGATGTGATCTATGGTAAAAAATACCGGAAAACAGCTCATGTGCTGAATCTCGAGGAGATGGAGGTGACCGCACCTCATTACCACGAAAAAGTGGCAAAATACAAAAAGAATTCCGGTACAGAGAAGCTGAAAAAATATGATTATACTTCTTATGAAGAGGATGTACCATACTATACCATGATCATCCGGGAAGATGGACGGAAAATAAAACTTCTTCTGGATCTGACAGAAGAAATGCTGCATACGATGAAAACGCAGTTTCCGGAAAAGGTTTATTTTGCATAATATGTTAAAATGTTTGTGAAATATGTATAAAAAATAGCATATATTTTTATGAAATAGAAACAAAAACCTTCTTTTTTGGCGAAAAATATTCGCAGAATGTCGAAAAAGAAGGTTTTTCTTTGCCATGATGACCAATGAGAAAAATGAAAAACACTCAAAATGCATAAAAAAGCAGGTGCCTGAATCATGAAATAGTGCAAAATCAATAAAATGGTTGAAATTGCACATTATATGAACGGTTCTGCAAACTATGGCCGGAATACGGATGCTATAATCCATTCATAAGCAAACGGGAAATGCTTAATAAAGGAGGAAAAGTAAATGAAGAAAAAATTACTCGCAGTATTAATGACAGGCATTATGGCAATGTCTTTCGCTGCAACAACTACAGCAGTATATGCAAAAGGTGACGATGACAATACACTGACCGTATGGGCATGGGACCAGAACTTTAACATCAAGGCTATGAACATTGCAGGTGAGCAGTATGCAAAGGATCATGAAGGATTTAAAGTAGATGTAGTTGAGACATCTTCCGATGACTGCCAGACGAAACTTACAACAGCTGCAAACGCCGGAGATTACAGCACACTTCCGGACATCGTTCTGATGCAGGACAACAGTTACCAGAAATATCTGAAGAGCTATCCGGACGCTTTCACAGATCTGAAAGACATGGACATCAACTGGGATGATTTTGGAAAACTGAAACAGTCCTACTCCATGGTAGATGATACACATTACGGTGTTCCATTTGATAATGGTGCAACAATCGCCTGCTACCGTACCGATATCCTGGAAGAGGCAGGATACACCATCGATGACCTTACAGATATCACATGGAGTAAATTCGAGGAGATCGGTAAAGATGTTCATGAGAAAACCGGTAAATACCTCCTTACAAGTGAGGCAACAGGCGGCGATACTCTGATGATGATGATCCAGTCCTGTGGAGCAAACTTCGTAAATGAGGATGGAGAAGCTTACATTGTAGGAAATGATGTAGCTGAGAAATGTGTAGATCTTTATGTAGACCTTGTAAAGAACGATGTTGTTAAATTAGTAAACAACTGGGATGAGTACATCTCCACAATCACAAGCGGTGAGGCAGCAGGTATCGTTAACGGTAACTGGATCACAGCTACACTGATGGGAACAGAGGATCAGAAGGGTCTGTGGCAGATCACAACAATGCCGAAAGTTGACGGTGTTGACACAGCTACAAACTATGCGAACAACGGTGGTTCTTCCTGGTATATCACATCCAACTGCAAGAACGTAGAGCTTGCTGAGGACTTCCTTGCAAGCACATTTGGTTCCAGTACAGATTTCTATGATGCGATCCTTCCGGAAACAGGAGCAATCTCCTGCTACCTGCCAGCTGGTGAGTCTGACGTTTACAACGAGCCAAGCGAGTTCTTCAACAACCAGCCAATCTTCTCAACAATTGTAGAGTACTCTTCACACATTCCGGAATTCACAAAGACTCCGTATCACTATGAGGCAAGAGAGTGCATCAACACAGCAGTTGTTAATATCGTAAACGGCGCAGACAAAGAGTCTGCACTTCAGGAAGCACAGGATACACTGGCATTCAAGATGACAGAGTAAGATCTGAAAGCTGCATTCTGAAATGAATAAGTAAATACGAAGCAGGGGACTGCATGCAGTCCCCTGTCTTATGTAAAGGCTTAAGAGGTTTGAAAGGAGGAGTTCCTGTGAATTCCAAAAAAAGTGGCATGTCTCTGGTAGCGAAACAGAGAGCGGCAGGCTGGATCTTTCTGGCACCTGCAACCATCATGATCGCTGTCATGAGTTTTTATCCGATGATCCGTGCATTTATCATTTCTTTACAGACAGGTGCCGGAGCAAACATGAGGTTTGCGGACCCGATCTTCAGTAACTACAAACGTATCATGATGGATAAAGTATTTCAGCAGTCCATCGTCAACACATTTTTATATCTTATTATTCAGGTACCGATCATGCTGATCCTTGCGATCCTGCTTGCACAGCTTCTGAATAACAAAGATCTGAAATTCAAAGGATTTTTCCGTACATGTGTATTCCTTCCATGTGCGACATCTCTGGTATCTTATTCTCTGATCTTCCGTTCCATGTTTGCAACAGACGGTCTGATCAACAGTATCCTGATCAAGCTTGGAATTTTAACAACCGGTTATAATTTCTTGGGTAACTCCACAAGTGCAAAGATTGTAATCATCATCGCGCTGATCTGGAGATGGACAGGATATAACATGGTATTCTATCTGGCAGGTCTTCAGAATATCGAATATTCCGTATACGAGGCAGCAAAGATCGATGGTGCCAACGGATGGAAGACTTTCTGGAAAATTACCGTACCACTTCTGAAACCGACAATTATCATGACATTTATCATGTCAATCAATGGTACACTGCAGTTGTTCGACGAGTCTGTCAACCTGACAAAAGGTGGCCCGGCGAACACTACCATCACAATGTCCCATTATGTTTATAATACATGCTTTATCAATGTGCCAAACTTCGGATATGCGGCAGCAATGTCATTTATCATATTTATCATGGTAGCGATCCTGGCATTTATCAACTTGAAAGTAGGTGATACACGTGACTGAGAAAAAGAACAAATCCGCGATCCAGAGAAGATTGATCCCTACCTATATTTTTCTGATCATCGTATCATTTATCTCTGTATTTCCACTGTACTGGATGATCTCCGCAGCAACTAATACAACTACTGATGTATCCAGAGGCCGGATTCTTCCAGGTACATATTTTATGGAAAACTTTAAGAACCTGACTGCACAGCAGCCGCTGTGGAGAGCACTTGGAAACTCTCTGTTTTATGCGGTCCTTACTACTGTACTCTGCCTTCTGATCTGCTCCATCGCAGGTTATGGATTTGAAGTATATCATGACAGATGGAAAGACAGACTGTTTTCCATCCTGCTTCTTGCCATGATGGTTCCACAGGTTGCAACAATGGTTCCTTTATTTAAGATGTTCTCCAAAGCAGGACTCTTAAATACAGCGGTAGGTTTTATCCTTCCGATCCTTTCTACACCATTCATGATCATGATGTTCCGTCAGAATGCAAGAGCATTCCCGATCGACATTATTGAGGCAGCACGTATTGATGGGTTAAGCGAGGTAAGGATCTTCTTCCAGATGTTTATCCCGACAATGAAATCTACCTATGCGGCAGCAGCAGTTATCACATTCATGAATGCATGGAATGCTTATCTGTGGCCGAAGGTAATCATGACAGACAACAAGGCGTTGACTATGCCGATGCTGATCGCCAATTTGATCACCGGATATGTGACAGATTACGGTATGCTGATGTGCGGCGTATTATTCTGTTCTATTCCAACTATGATCGTATTCTTCGTATTACAGAAACAGTTCGCAGAAGGTATTACCGGAGCTGTTAAATAAGATTCAAATTTAAAAGGATGCTGTCGAAAGCTGTAGGTGTATTGTATAATATGCTTCAAGTGGATCACACAGCATCCTTTTTATAAAGTGTCATAATAAAAAATATAAGGAGAAAGAAAAAATGGCAAAGCAGATCAGATATGACCATTTCCTGCACGGTGGCGATTACAACCCGGAGCAGTGGCTGGACAGACCGGACATTCTGAAAAAAGATATCGAATATTTTAAGAAAGCACATATCAACACGGTTTCCATGGGGATGTTTTCCTGGGCTGTACTGGAGCCGGAAGAAGGGAAATATAACTTTGACTGGCTGGAAGCGGTAATTAACAATCTGTATAAAGAAGGCATTTATACGATCCTTTCCACACCATCCGGAGCCAGACCGAAATGGATGGCAGATAAATACGAGGAAGTTCTCCGTATGGACCCGGATCGGACAAGAAGATTTTTCGGTGGAAGACATAACCACTGTTATACTTCTCCTGTATACCGTGAAAAGATTTTTAATATCAATAAGAAGCTTTCCGAACGCTTCGGAAAACATCCGGCAGTGATCCTGTGGCATATTTCCAATGAATACGGCGGGGAATGTCACTGTCCTCTGTGCCAGGAAAAATTCCGGGAATGGCTGAAAGAGAAATATGGAACCATTGAGAATCTGAATTCCAGATGGTGCACAACCTTCTGGAGCCATACCTACAACAGCTTTGACCAGATCGAAAGTCCGTCACCAAAAGGAGAAAATGCGCTTCATGCACTGACTCTGGACTGGAAACGTTTTGTTACAGACAGAACTGTAGATTTCATGAAACATGAGATTTCTGCGATCCGCGCAGGCGGGTCAGATCTTCCGGCAACCGCCAATCTGATGTACGACTACGACGGACTTGACTATAAAAAGTTTAAGGATGTTATGGATATCGCTTCCTGGGATAATTACCCAAGCTGGCATAAAAAAGACAACTATACCACAGCAGTGGATGGAGCCTTGCAGCACGACCTTATGAGGAGTATCAAAAAAGCACCGTTCCTTCTGATGGAATCCTGTCCTTCTGCAACCAACTGGAAGCCGATCAATAAGCTGAAAAAACCGGGAATGCATCTGGCTGCTTCCCTGCAGGCAGTCGCCCATGGTTCCGACAGTGTCCTGTATTTCCAGCTCCGCCAGAGTCAGGGTGCCTCCGAGAAATTCCACGGTGCGGTGATCGATCACTATGGCGGTGATGATACCAGAGTTTTTCGTGAAGTGACAGAGGTAGGAAAAGTTCTGGAACAGATCCAGGAAACTGTGGGAAGTGTAACGAAGTCTCCGGTGGCTGTTCTTTATGACCGTGAAAATGACTGGGCGCTGAAAGATGCCCAGGGACCTCGAAATGAAGATATGCATTACCAGGAAAACGTACAGAAACAATATCGTGCACTTCGAAGAAAAGGTTATAATACCGATATTATCAGTATGGAACATGACCTGTCTGATTATAAGCTGGTAACAGTACCGATGGCCTATATGTTCTATCACGGATACGCCGAAAAGCTTCGTACCTTTGCTGAAAATGGAGGTACACTGGTAATTTCCTACTGGTCCGGACTTGTAGATGAGACGGATAAATGTTATCTTGGGGGAACGCCTCACGGTCTCATGGAAACAGCAGGCATCCGTGCAGAAGAAATCGATGCGCTTTATGACTGGGAAGAAAATACCGGTATTCCGGAAACCGGAAATCACCTCAAACTTACAGAAAGCTATACCTGCAAAAATCTCTGTGAGCTAGCAAAAGTTTCCGATGCGGAAGTGCTGATGCGTTACGGAAAAGATTTTTATCAGGGCTATCCGGTGCTGACTCACAAAAAATATGGAAAAGGCCATGTTTACTATGTGGCAGCCGATATGGAAGCAGCCTTTTATGAGGACTTCCTGGGACGAGCAGCAGAAGAAGCCGGTGTGGAGATGCCGCTTACGTTTATACCGGAAGGAGTTTCTGTGACAACCAGGGAAAATGAAGATACGGAATATCTGTTTATCCAGAATTTCGGGGAGAAAACGGAAACAGTTTCTGTTCCGGAAGGTTACGAAGTCCTTTATGGATCGGACAGTGAAATTATGGCCCCGCTTACTACAAGAATCTTAAAGGGGAAAAAATAATCACAGCAAAAAAGTATAAAGCATATCTGCTTTCGGACGGTATGCTTTTTACTGCTGTCTGGGAAAGAGAAGGTAAGATGACAAAGATACAAAAAGAAGAGATAAAAAAAATCGCGGATCAGTTTGCATTTACCGGGGAACTGATTTCCTGCGCCCCCTGCGGAAGCGGGCATATCAATGGAACCTACATGCTGAGATACCGGATCGGAGAAATGGGCTCCATCAAGGTGATCCTCCAGAAGATCAACAGGGAGATCTTTCAGAAACCGGAAGAGCTTATGGAAAATATCGCAGGAGTCACCGGACATCTGAAAAAGAAGGTCATTGAGAAGGGTGGAGATCTGGAACGGGAAGTTCTGAATCTGATTCCCACAAAAGAGGGAAAAGCATATCTGACAGATGAGAACGGAGAGTGCTGGAGAGCCTATATTTTTATTACAGATGCGGTAAGCTATGATCTGGTGGAAAAACCGGAGGATTTTTACGAAAGTGCTGTTGCATTTGGAAAATTTCAGGAAATGCTGGCTGATTATCCGGCAGAGACTCTGCATGAAACCATAAAGGATTTCCATGATACAAAAAAGCGTTTTCAGGCGCTGAAAGATGCCGTGGAAAAGGACTGCTGTCACCGTGCCGCATCGGTAAAAGAAGAAATTGCGTTTGCACTGCAGCATGAAGATCTGGCTGGAATATTTGGAAAACTTCTGGAAAATGGGGAAGTTCCACTTCGGGTAACCCATAACGATACAAAACTGAATAATATCATGATCGATCTGGAAACGGGAAAGGGAATCTGTGTGGTCGATCTGGATACTGTAATGCCAGGACTGGCCATGAATGATTTTGGTGATGCGATCCGGTTCGGAGCCAGCACTGCGCTGGAAGATGAGAAAGATTTAAGTAAAGTCTCCTGTGACATGGAGCTCTACGAGATTTACGTGAAAGGTTTTCTGGAAAGTTGTGGAGACAAGTTAAACGCCAGGGAGATCGAGATGCTTCCTATGGGCGCCAAGGTGATGACCTATGAATGTGGCATCCGTTTTCTTACTGACTATCTGGAAGGAGATCATTATTTTAAAATCGACCGTGAAGACCATAATCTGGACCGCTGTCGTACACAGTTTAAGCTGGTGGCAGATATGGAGCAGAAATGGGAGCAGATGCAGGCAATCGTAAAAAAATATCAGAAATAAAAAACAGGGGATTTTTACAATGGAGGTAAAGATAATGAGCGAGACAAAAGGAAGAGTGACCATCCCGACAGATCTGGATGTGATTCCGGAGACACTGAAAATGCTGGATGAGTGGGGTGCAGATGCCATCCGTGACTGTGACGGAACAGAATTTCCGGCAGAGCTGAAAAATACAGGGGCCAAGATATATGCTACCTATTATACTACCAGAAAGGATAATGCCTGGGCGAAGGCACATCCGGAAGAGATCCAGCAGATGTATATCATGACATCTTTTCACACGGCAGTTTCCGATACTCTGGAGATACACCTGATGGACCATCTGTATCCGGATATGCTTGCTGTCAATACCAGAGATGATATTAAAAGATGGTGGGAAGTTATGGACCGTACCACAGGAGAGGCTGTCGGTACAGAAGAATGGTCCTATGATGAAAAATCCGGAAATGTGGTGATCCGTCCGGCAAAAGAGTTTCATGAGTATACGGTAAGTTTTCTTGCATATATCATGTGGGACCCGGTACATATGTACAATGCTGTTGTCAATGACTGGAAGGATGTAGAGCCTCAGATCACCTTTGATGTGCGCCAGCCTGCAACACGGGCACATTCCCTGGAACGTCTCCGCAGATTTCTGGATTCGCATGATTATGTGAACGTGGTACGATTTACCACATTTTTTCATCAGTTTACGCTGATCTTTGACGAGATGGCAAGAGAAAAATATGTGGACTGGTTTGGATATTCTGCCTCAGTGAGCCCTTATATTCTGGAACAGTTTGAGCGGGAAGTAGGCTATAAATTCCGTCCGGAGTTTATCATTGACCAGGGGTATATGAATAATACCTACCGTATCCCGTCAAAGGAATTTAAAGATTTCCAGGCTTTTCAGAGAAGAGAAGTGGCAAAGCTTGCAAAGGAAATGGTAGATATTGTCCATGAGTATGGAAAAGAAGCCATGATGTTCATGGGCGATCACTGGATCGGCATGGAGCCTTTTATGGATGAGTTTGCTTCCATCGGACTGGATGCAGTAGTGGGAAGTGTTGGAAACGGAGCAACCTTACGTCTGTTCAGCGATATCAAACATGTAAAATATACAGAAGGAAGATTTCTTCCATACTTTTTCCCGGATACCTTCCATGAAGGCGGAGATCCGGTAAAAGAGGCAAAAGTAAACTGGGTAACTGCAAGAAGAGCTATCCTTCGAAGCCCGATCCAGAGAATCGGCTATGGCGGCTATCTGAAGCTGGCTCTGGAATTTCCGGATTTCGTACAGTATATCAAAGAAGTATGCCAGGAATTTCGTGTGCTCTATGACAATATCCAGGGAACCACGCCATACTGCGTAAAACGTGTGGCAGTTTTAAACTGCTGGGGAAAAATGCGCTCCTGGGGCAACCATATGGTACATCATGCTATCTATTACAAACAGAATTATTCTTATTTTGGAATCATCGAGGCATTAAGCGGTGCGCCGTTTGATGTTTCCTTTATCAGTTTCGATGATATTCGTGAAAATAAAGATCTTCTTAATGATTTTGACGTGATCATCAATGTAGGTGATGCGGACACTGCACAGTCCGGCGGCGAGAACTGGGCAAATCCGGAAATCCTTACAGCAGTGCGGAAATTTGTCTACAATGGCGGCGGTTTTATCGGCGTTGGTGAGCCGGCAGCCCACCAGTGGCAGGGAAAATTCTTTCAGCTGGATGATATCCTGGGAGTAGAGGAAGAAAGAGGATTTAATCTCAATACAGACAAATACAACTGGGAAGAACACAGAGATCATTTTATTCTGGAAGATACAGACGGAACCGTAGATTTCGGCGAGGGCAAAAAGAATATCTTTGCACTGCCGGATACGAAGATCCTGATCCAGAAAGACCAGGAAGTCCAGATGGCGGTAAAAACCTTCGGAAAGGGTCGTGGCGTTTATATCAGCGGGCTGCCTTACAGCTTTAAAAACAGTCGTATTCTGTACAGATCCGTGCTCTGGTCTGCGGCAGCAGAGGATGAACTTCACCGCTGGTTCTCGTCTAATTATAATGTGGAAGTTCATGCCTATGTGAAAAACGGAAAGTATTGTGTGGTAAATAACACCTATGAACCACAGGATACAACTGTTTATACAGGGGACGGAAAGAGCTTTGAAATTCATCTCTCTGCCAATGAGATCCGCTGGTATCAGATCTGACAGATGTTTTGCAAAACTCTGTAAGAGAGCTGTTGACAGGCATTTATAATTGAGTGTATAATAGTACAGATTTGAAAGAGAATATATGGGCAAAGCAGTTGAAAAGCTGTGACGCAAAGCTAAAGGGCCTTTAAAATGGCAGCCAGCTGCAGAGAATAGAAACAGGGAACGGTATAGTTGCATGTCTATAGCCTGACCCTGTTTTTTTGTTGGAAGAACAGATAAAATGCATTGCGGTTTCCTGCGCGTTACAGGGATTTTCCAAAAGCTGCAAATGGTGAAATATGGAGTGAACAGTTGATAAACAAGGCACTATTTGAAGAAGAAAATTTATATATAGTGGGAGAGTCCCATCTTTGTGAGGAGACGTATGCGGCCATACGGAAAACCATCGAAAATAACCAGGCGGTAGGTGTTCTGGCCGGATATTATGACCGTGATCTTACGATTGCTTATATCAGTGAATTTTTTCTTCACAATCTTGGATATACCTATGAAGAATTTATGGAAAAATTTTCCGGATCGCTGAAAAATGTATTCTGTGGGCAGAACTGTACGTTTGCAAAGATCGAACGTTTTAAAAAGATCCATGGAGTAGGCGAAGCACAGATGCTGAATAAAGAAGGTGCACCGGTTAATGTGCGTGTATATAAGAAAGATACCATTGACAGTGAAGGAAACGCATTATGGATATTATCCACGCACATTGACGAGATGCAGGAAAATCTGGAACTGGTAAATCAGGTGCTCAGTTCCGGGTTCTGGTCTGTAGAATGTGCTCAGTCCGGAAATCCTGAATCAGTTTTCTTCAGTCATGAATTTCGAAAGATGCTTGGATATCATGATACTCTGGATTTTCCCAACAATCTGGAAACATGGGAAAGGGGAATTCATCCCCGGGACCTTGAGGAGGTTTCCAGGACTTTTCAGGAAGCTTTTCAGGATAAGACCAATGAGAAAAAATATGATGTGGAATACCAGCATGCGTATGGCGGATGGAACTTATCAGTGGTTTAAGGATAAGGGAGAGGTGAGCCGTCGTGCGGACGGAACTGCTTTTCGTATGGCCGGGATTTTTATAAATATTGATGCGGAGAAGAGAGCGAGACAGTATACGCAGAGAGTAGATGCTTTTTACCGTGCATACACAACGGCAAATCTCTGTGAATACTATGTGGATCTTCAGGAAAACAGCTTTAATTCTCTGAAGGTGGAAGAAACATTATCCGGACTGTTTGAGGAGAGCAGTACCTGGGATGAGCTGATCGATCTGCCGGTACTTGTGGTAGATGATGATCAGAATTGCTGCGAGAATACGGTGGCACTTCTGGAAGAAATAGGAATCGACGGGGAGTGGGTAACATCCGGAGAAGAAGCAGTTAACCTTGTTGCGGCGCGTTATGAAAAAGAAAACGATTATTTTGCCATTATCATTGACTGGAAAATGCCGGGAATGGACGGATTGGAGACGACCCGGCAGATCCGGAAAATAGTTGGAAATGATGTAACCATTATTATTTTGTCAGCGTATGACTACTCTGAGATCGCAAAAGAAATCATAGGGATGACCGGAGCAGAGGTCGTGACAGCAGAAAACGGAAAGACAGCAGTGGATATGATTTCTTCCGGATCTGAAGGTGATTTTGATCTGATCTTTATGGACATCCGAATGCCGGTAATGAACGGGTATGAAGCGACAGCAGCAATCCGCACATCCAATATACCGGCAGCCAGGTCTGTTCCGATCGTTGCCATGACTGCCAACGCCTTTGCGGAAGATGTTCAGCTTGCCAGAAGTGCCGGAATGAATGAACACATTTCCAAACCACTGGATATGACAAGGCTTCGGGATGTGATGAGAAAGTGGCTGTAAAGTCTGACTGGTTAAAAGGTGAAGATTCTGTGAAATCGGCCTTTGCCATTGACAGAAGAAAAATACAATAATATAATTAAACCTATCGTAAAAGTAGGATATAAAAACTGTTACAGTAGAAATAAGATCTATTGTAACAGTTTTTTATTTTATCGCTTTACAAACTTTATGAGAAAGGATGCAAAACAGTGAAGCATACGGTTATTTATATTGATGGTATGACCTGTATTAACTGTCAGTCGAGGATCTGGAATGTACTGAAATTAAGACCGGAGATCACGGGAATTACAGTCAGCTATGAATATTCACGGGCAGAGTTTGATTATGATCCGAAGAAAATCAGGATGAAAGAAATTGTAAAAATGATCGAGGATCTGGGATATCAGGTAATTCCCGCGGAACAGTTTCGCAGGAAACAGCTTCGTCAGGCAGCAGCGGAAATTTTTGCGATCGCCCTTTTATTTGTGATCCTGCAGCGTTTTGGAATCCTTAACCATCTTGCGCCGGATTCTCTTGCCGAGACAGGAATGGGATATGGAATGCTGTTTGTCATTGGCCTGATCACTTCTGTACACTGCATTGCCATGTGCGGCGGGATCAATCTTTCTCAGACCTTGCAGAAGCAAGAAGCGAACGCAGAGGAAATATCAAGGTCAATGTTTCGGAATACATTTTCCTATAATATGGGACGGGTTGTTTCCTATACCGTGATCGGAGGATTTCTCGGGGCCGTAGGAGGTCTGGCTGGAATTGGGGACAGTTTACAGGCTTCCACAGTGTTTCAGGGGTCTCTGAAACTCCTGGCCGGAATTATCATGGTCGTTATGGGTGTGAATATGCTGGGGATTTTTCCGGGGCTTCGGAAACTGAGAATCCACATTCCATTTCCTGGAGGGAAATCTTTATGGAAAAAAAGGACACCTTTTCTAGTTGGACTGTGTAACGGGTTCATGCCCTGTGGACCGTTGCAGTCTATGGAGATTGTTGCACTGGCTTCCGGAAGCTGGGTAGCAGGAGCTTTTTCCATGTTCTGCTTCAGTCTGGGAACGGTTCCTCTGATGCTTGGATTTGGCTCAATTTTTTCTGCACTGGGAAAGAAATTTACCAGACAGATCCTGAAAACAGGAGCGATCCTGGTGGTTGTTATGGGACTTGCCATGATGTCTCAGGGAAGTGTGCTGTCAGGTTTGGAAAGCAGGTCCGGCGAAAAGGTAGCAGCAGAAGCGGATAATGTGCAGAATGATGATCAGACAGATGTGGCAGTGGAAAAAGATGGAGTGCAGTATGTTTCCAGTACGCTGTGTTCTGGATGGTATCCGGATATTACTGTGAAGGCAGGGGAACCTGTGAAGTGGGAGATCAATGTACCGGAGGGCAGCATCAATGGATGTAATTATAGGATGATCCTTCAGGATTTTGGAATGGATCATACTTTCGAGAACGGAGAAAATGTCATCGAATTTATACCGGAAAAAGAAGGCGTCTATACGTATAGCTGCTGGATGGGCATGATCACAGGGACTATTTATGTAACAGGAAAATAAAAACAGAGGAGTAATGTTAAAGATGAAAAAAATTATGATAACAGGTATGGCGTTTCTTATAGCAATGACGGCGCTTGCAGGATGTGGAAATGTAACAGAAACAGAAACTACAGAAGAGACTTCCGCAGCAGATGGAAATCAGGAAATCAGCGTCAGTTCCGGTGGGAATCTGACCATACCGGTTGATGAACTGACAGAAAATGCAGTCTTTTATCCTGCAAATGTAGATGGCACGGAAATGGAAGTGATCGCAGTAAAGACTTCGGATGGAACTATCCGTACCGCTTTTAATACCTGTCAGATCTGTTATGATTCCGGAAATGGTTATTACAAACAGGAAGACGATAAACTGGTCTGCCAGAACTGTGGAAATTCTTTTACCATGGATCAGGTAGGAGAAACTGCAGGAGGCTGCAATCCCTGGCCGATTCTGGAAAGTGACTGGATACTTGCAGATGGTAAGATCCAGATATCTTATGATTTTCTGAAGGATTCCGCAGATATTTTTGCAAACTGGAAGGGTGCATATCAGAGTTAATGCAGCATTGACAGGAAAAAGAAAACATCATATAATAAACCCATTCCAAAAGAGGGAAAACAAAGCTGTTACAATAGAAAAATCTATTATAACAGCTTTTTTGTTACTATTGACAAACAATTTTGCTTGCAAAAAGGAGGTCTTTATGAACAAAAAAATCAAAACATTGTTTTCGTATCTGATGATCATTATCGGAGCCATACTGGCCAGCTTTTCCGTTGCCTGTATCCTGCTTCCCAATGATGCCATCGATTACGGAACTGCCGGAATTGCCATTATCATAAGCAAACTCACTGGGTATAATCTGTCGTTGTGTGTGTTGCTTGTCTTTCTGCCATTTCTGATCGCCGGGATCATTCTTATCGGTAAATATTTCTTTGCAAAAACGTTCGTAGGTTTTGTGATCTACACAATAGGTCTTTCCTACTTTGAAAAAATCCCTTTTGAACTAAATACAGAACATTTTATTGCGGTGGCTTTCGGAGGGGCGATTCTTGGTGTGGGACTTTCCCTGATCCTTCGAAATGGTGGCTGCATTGACGGCTCTGAGATTTTTGCCAATATCATTGTAAAAAAAATCTACAATCATTCGGGAAAAGACTACAGTATTTCCTACATATTAATTGCGTTCAATGCCTGTGTATATGGGGCGGTGTTTGTACTTCTTGACAGAGATTCCGCACTTTTAAGTCTTCTGGTGTACATCGTGTCAACTTCCATCATCGATCATTTCACAGATCATTTTGAGGCATTGAAACAGGTGACCATCATCACAAAAGATCCAGATTCAATTATTTGCGATATTAAAGAAGAACTGAATAAGACCTGTACTATTATCAATTCTTCCGGTGTGATCGCGGGGGAAAATAAAACACTGATCTGTTATGTGAATTACTTTGAACTGCAGAAAGTGAAAGAAATTATTTCCAGGAATAAAGGATCTTTCAGTACTGTTTCAACTATTGATGAGATCCTGCGATAAGGCTTACAATAAAAGATGGGTTTTTCTCCGGAAAAATGTTATTCTATATATGGATGAGAAAAATCAAAGGAGAAGAATTATGAGACTTTCAGAGAAATATGAATTCCGTTCTATACACAGGGAGGAAGCAGAACAGGCAGCGGAAATTGAGCAGATCTGTTTTCCACCGGCAGAGGCAATAAGCAGAGCGGATGTTATAGACCGTGTAGAAAAAATTCCGGAGCTGTTCCTTGTGGCAGTTGACCGGAAAAACGGAAAGCTGGCAGGATATCTCACAGGATTTACGACCAGTGAGGAGGCTTTCCAGGATAAATTTTTTACCAATGCAGATCTTTGTGATCCTGATGGGAAAAATAATATGCTTCTGGGGCTTGAGGTCCTCCCGAAATACCGTGGACAGGGCCTTGCAAGAGAACTGATGATGCGTTATCTTGACCGTGAGCAGAAAAGAGGGAGAGAACGTGCGGTTCTTACCTGCGTAGATGAAAAAGTAGAGATGTACCGGAGAATGGGATTTGAATATATTGGAATCTCAGCTTCTGTACTGGGTGACGAAAAATGGAATGAAATGGAATATCGAATGAAAAAATAAAGGCACAATTCCCGGTACTGTGATAAAATAAAAGATATTTCAAAGACAGAATATAACGATCAAAAAAGGGGGAAATACTATGGCAAAAGCAGAAAAGCACACACTGAAACTGGAAATAGAAAAACCGCAGTATATTACGGTAAATGATGTGACTTATGCACAGGTGGACTCCTGGTTTGGACATTGCAGAAGAGACCTGAAACTGGATATTATCTATCCGGAGGCACAGGATGGCAGAACTTATCCATGTATTCTCTGGATCTGCGGAGGGGCCTGGCTGATGATGGATAAGTCGGCGCATAATCTTTATCTCAGCAGGCTGGCATCAGGCGGATTTGTAGTGGCAAGTGTGGAGTACCGCACTTCCAATCAGGGGCCATATCCAATGCCTTTGCAGGATGTAAAGGCAGCGATCCGTTATCTGAAAGCGCATGCAGACCGGTTCCGTATCAACAAAGAGCAGATGGGAGTTATGGGAGAATCCGCCGGAGGATATCTTACATGTATGGCTGCGCTGGATCATGATCCGGCCCTGGATGTAGGAGAATATCTGGAAGAATCCAGCGAAGTACAGGCAGCCTGCCCCTGGTATCCGCCCACAGATCTTTCTGCGTTTCCGTGCGAATCCGCAGAACAATGTGCTTCTTCCGCAGAGTCCCTCCTTCTGGGCTTTAATTCCAAACGAAACAGAGAAAAGGCGTATAACTGCAGTCCTGTATCCAAAGTAACGAAGGATGCGCCGCCATTTTTGATCATCCATGGAAACTGTGATCGGACAGTGCCCTATGTGCAGTCAAAAACATTATATAATCTCCTGGAAGCGCAGGGCTGTGATGTAACTTTGCTGACGCTGGACGGAGCAGATCATGCGGATCTTCAGTTTTTCCAGGATGAAACATGGAACTGGATCATCGATTTTTTCAACAGAAAATTAAAATAAAACAGAAAACAGGAGTAAAATCATGGTCAGACCGATAATGAGAGATATTTTTTTTCTGAGACAGAAAGCGCAGCCTGCCACAAAGGAAGATAAACAGATAGTACAGGACCTTCTGGATACACTGAAAGCCAACGAAGCAGGATGCGTGGGGATGGCTGCCAATATGATTGGAGTAAATAAAAGAATCATTGCTGTAAATATGGGATTTATCAATGTGGCAATGCTGAATCCGGTGATAGTGAAAAAGTCCAGAGCATACGAGACAGAGGAGGGATGTCTTTCTCTTGACGGTGTGCGAAAGACTACCCGATATGAAAACATAGAAGTGGAATTTCAGGATATTTCATTCCATAAACAACGCCAGAAATATTCTGGCTGGACAGCACAGATCATTCAGCATGAGATTGATCACTGTGACGGAATTATCATATAAATATGATATATAACAGAGTTAAGAACAAAAAGTACAGAAAAAAGCAGGGGATTTTTGCAATATGGTTCTGACGGTATTAAGATAAGAAGGGAAGCGGAAACTATGTATCAGAAATTAATGACATGTCTGGAAAGTGTAAGAGAGAAAACAGATTTTAAACCGGAAATCGCATTGGTTCTGGGATCTGGACTTGGCGACTTTGCAGAGAGGATCCAGATCGAACAGATCATTAAATATACAGATATCGAAGGATTTCCGGTATCGACAGTAAAAGGGCACAAAGGACGTTTTGTATTTGGTTATGTAGAGAAAACACCGGTTGTGATCATGCAGGGCCGGGTTCATTATTATGAAGGATATCCAATGTCTGACGTAGTTCTTCCGACACGTCTGATGGGGCTTCTTGGGGCAAAAAAACTTCTTCTCACCAATGCGGCCGGAGGCGCCAATCCATCCTTCCATCCCGGCGATCTTATGATGATCACGGATCACATTACAACGGCAGTTCCAAGTCCTCTGATCGGCCCTAATATTGATGAACTTGGAACCAGATTTCCGGATATGAGCGAAGTATACAGCCGATCCCTTCAGGATGTGATTCGAAAATGCGCTGCAGAATGTGGAATTGAACTGAAGGAAGGGGTTTATGTGCAGTTTACAGGACCTAACTATGAGACCCCGGCAGAGATAAGACTTGCTCAGCGCTGGGGCGGTGATGCTGTCGGAATGAGTACCGCATGTGAAGCTATGGCAGCCCGTCATATGGGAATGGAAGTCTGCGGAATTTCCTGTATCACAAATATGGCAGCAGGGATTTCAAAAGAAGCGCTGAACCATGAAGAAGTGCAGGAGACAGCAGACCGTATAGCGGAGTCTTTCCAGAAACTGGTTGAAAAAGTAGTGGTAAATATGTAATCCTGGAAAGAAGGAAATTTTAAGAAAAGAGAAACACAAATGATAACATTGAATGATTACCTGTATTCCGGAGATACCCTTCTTCGGATACTGAAAAAATATATCCGGGATCTGCGGACAGAAGCAAAAGAAAAACGCAACGAGATCGATCTGGTACACTGTAATTTCCTGATCCAGATCCAGGAACTTCTGGAACATAACGATTTCCTTACTGCCCAGTCCCAGAAGATCCGGGAATTTTATAAATATATGGCAGGGGAATACCCGTTTCTGGCATTTACCTTCAAGGGAAGGATCAAATCTCTGATCCGTGCGGAAGAGAAATTTAATGGATATGTAGTAGAATTTATCTATGATTACTATAAAGAGCATGGGAAATATCCTTCCGTATCCCAGATCAAAGAGCGCTTAAGCTGCTTCCGGGATTTTATTGCCTACAGGATCGTTATCGCCATGCCGAGATGCCATCTTAAAAACGGCGAGAATGTCAGAGAAGAAGAACTTCGGTATCTTTATGAGATCGCCAATGTACTTCCGGGATTTCTGGAAGAAAGAGGATTTACCGCAGAGCCGGCCAGAGGCGTGCAGGAAAGTACCTCTCCACTGTTAAGCGAGGAAGCAAAACCTTATTACCGGGATTATATCTGCAACAACAGCGAGGAAGATTATCAGTCTCTGCATATTACTTTTTATGATAACAGCTCCAGAAGTTATATGGAAGTACAGCTGCGTACAAAGGACATGGATGATGTGGCAGAGATTGGATCCGCGAACCATTTAAGTTATGAGAAAAAACAGGAAAGTGAGCGCAGAAGAAGAGATACCATTCCGGAGGGAGAATGCATCTATTTTGATGAAGCTTACGAACGTGGAATGCGGCTTCTCGGACTGGATCTGGCAAAACTGGATGTCAATATGTTTGGTGCGGTAAACAACAGCCTGATCAATGACGGCTGTGGACTGTTTCGCGGAAGAATGATCCTTCCCTATGAGCATCTTTCTCGTTTTCAGAATGATATCATTGACTGAGGGAGGCCTGACATGAAAGATCTGACAAAGGGGAAACCTTCCACGCTGATCCTGTCCTTTGCACTTCCTGTATTTCTGGGAAATCTTCTGCAGCTGACGTACAGCCTGGCAGATACCAGGATTGTGGGAAGTTTTCTGAAAGAAGATGCGCTGGCAGCTGTAGGGGCTACCAGTCCTTTGAGCGGCCTGATCATCGGATTTCTGATGGGCCTTGCAAATGGGTTTGCCATAGTAACTGCACAGAAATTTGGCGCCGGAAATCGAGAGGAAGTGAGAAAATCGTTTGCATTGTCTCTTTTGATGGGCAGTGTGATCTCTCTGGCCCTGACCGTTCTGGGACTTTTGTTTCTTCATCCGATCCTGGGATTTTTAAATGTGCCGGATCGTCTGGTGGGAACTGCCAGAGCATATATTTTTATTATTATCGCAGGCATGCTGACAACATTTCTTTATGATACCTGTGCGGCATCGCTGCGTGCGTTGGGAGATACGGTGACACCGCTTGTGATCTTGGCGGTGTCTGTGACTTTAAATATCGCAGGAGATCTGTTCTTTATCCTGGTGATAAAAGCAGGCGTACAGGGAGCAGCCATTGCCACAGTACTCTCACAGACTTTGGCGTTTCTTGTATGCTGGTTTTATATGATCCGCAGATATGAGATCCTCCGGCTGAAAAAAGAGGATTTTACAGGATTGGACAGAAATATGATGAAAAATATGCTGAGTTCCGGCTTGTCCATGGGATTTGTAAGTTCTCTTGTAAATCTTGGTACTCTGGCGCTGCAGACTTCCATCAACCGTCTGGGAAGAGATATCATCGTGGCCCATACAGCGGCCCGCAAGATCACGGAGATGTTTATGATCATGTTTGGTGTGTTTGGGCAGACGATGGCGATCTTCTGCGGGCAGAATGCCGGGGCAGGGCGGATGGACCGCGTGCGCCATGGAATCGGCCTGGCAGTTCTGTATACCTGTATCTGGTCTGTGATGACAGTGATCTTCAGTTTTACTATTGGAAAACAGCTGATATATCTGGTTACAGGAAGCCGGAACGAGACTGTGATCCTCAATGCAACGAATTATCTTAAATTTGATACGGTTTTTTATTTCGTAACGGCTGTGATCAGTGTCCTTCGAAATGCCATGCAGGGATTGGGAGAAACGGTGATCCCTCTTGTTTCCAGTGCACTGGAGATGATCGGAAAAGTAGTGATCGCGGTGACGCTGGTACCGCTTTTGGGATATACCGGTGTGATCGTGGCAGAACCTATTGTGTGGATCATTATGGTGATCCCGCTGATCGTGAAGATCTTTAAGATGCCGGAATTAAAGAAAACAGCCTGAGAGATCAGAAGATCAGATCAAAAAGAGCCACGTAAAAAATATAGTATATAAAAGTATAGTATAAAAAAGCACATTGCATGGAGTAAAGCGTCACCCAAACGTCTGACTTTGGGGTGTGGTTTAACCATGGCAATGTGCTTTTTTACTGGATAAACTGCGAAGCATTTATTCGAGTTGGAGCTGCGCAGTGAATGCGGATTGAGAGTATCCGCCTGACCTTTACATATTTGGTGCGGTTTCTTTTGAATCCTCTTTCTCAGGAAAGATATGTCTGAAAATAAAACGTACGATCGGGCCTGCATAGATCAGCTGCCAGAAAAATGCAACAGGAAAGTTCATAAAAGTTGTCTGAAGCCAGACTGCGATAAACTGATTTCCTGCATGTTTAAAGAAAAGAGTTGCAAAAAAGCTCATCAGCGGACACATAAAGGCAACAGAGGCAACAGAAATTGCAAGAATCATACTGAATGGATGACAGTTACGAAAATTTACCATGCGGTTCGCGCAGGCAAAGGCAAGTTTGGATACAAGGAAGAAATCAAGGACAAAGGCGATCGGTCCCATAAAAGTCAGCTCGCGAAAAGCGGAGAGGAACACGCTGTTTGTCATTGCTCCGGTATTCAGTACAATGTTGTAACAGATCATGGCGTAAACCATGAAAAATACCATGATGATAGTAAAGATGACTTCCTGAAATTTGTTTTTTGGCATAAAAAATCCTCCTTTAAAATGATTAAGTGATAATGTAAAACCGTAAAGCATGTGTTGTTCGTTAATCATTCAGGAGAATGTGCGTTTCCAATATATGACAGGATTTTGCCATAAACCATATTCAGTTTTTATTTCGGCGATTATATTATCATAATCTGCAAAGCCTTGTCAATACGTAAAATTCTCGCATTTCTGTTAAATATTCTGAAAATATTGACGAAATAGTCGGGCGGACATTCGTAACTCAGCAGGGGACTTTCTTGATTCGATTAAATAAGTAATTGAGAAAAAAATGACAGTAACCCCTCTTGACCACAAAAGTTAGGTATAGTAAACTTATAAATGGTTAGCAGGTTCTAACTATTGCGTAAATAATTGTGACGGGCCGTATCCCCTGACAAAACGCGGCCCGGGCAAAGTTTACGGACAGGGCGAAAGGCCAGACAGGAGGATAAATATCAAATGGAATATTTAGAGATCGAGAAAGTCATTGGAAGAGAGATCATTGATTCAAGAGGAAATCCGGCCGTAGAGGCAGAGGTTTATCTGGCAGATGGAACGATAGGAAGAGGAGCAGCACCAAGTGGTGCATCCACAGGAGAGTTCGAAGCACTTGAGCTGAGAGATCAGGATAAGGCCCGTTTCGGAGGAAAGGGTGTTTCCAAAGCCGTTGAAAATATCAATACTGTAATTAACGATGCACTGACAGGAATGGATGCATCTGACATTTATGCAGTGGATGCTGCCATGATCAGGGCAGATGGAACAAAAGATAAATCCAAACTTGGTGCAAATGCCATTCTTGCGGTGTCTATTGCATGCGCACGTGCAGCGGCGATTTCCCTTGACATTCCGCTTTACAGATTCCTTGGCGGTGTGAATGGAAACAGACTTCCGGTTCCGATGATGAATATTTTAAATGGTGGGGCACATGCCGCAAATACCGTAGATGTTCAGGAATTTATGATCATGCCTGCAGGAGCGCCGAGCTTCAAAGAGGGACTTCGCTGGTGCACAGAGGTATTTCATGCACTTGCGGCACTTCTGAAAGAAAAAGGCCTTGCAACGAGTGTTGGTGATGAAGGTGGTTTCGCACCGGATCTTGGAAGCGATGAAGAAGCCATCGAGTACATTCTCGAGGCAGTAAAGAAAGCGGGCTATGAGCCTGGAAAAGATTTTGTACTTGCTATGGATGCTGCATCCAGTGAGTGGAAAGGAAGCCAGAAGGGTGAGTATGTCCTTCCGAAATGTGGAAAGAAATTTACATCTTCAGAGCTTGTTGAGCACTGGAAGAACCTGATCGAGAAATACCCGATCTACTCCATCGAGGACGGCCTTGACGAGGAAGACTGGGAAGGATGGCAGATCATGACAAAAGAGCTGGGTGGAAAAGTACAGCTCGTAGGTGATGACCTGTTTGTTACAAATACCGAGCGCCTTGAAAAAGGTATCAGCCTTGGATGCGGAAATTCCATCCTGATCAAACTGAATCAGATCGGCTCTGTATCCGAGACTCTGGAAGCAATCAAAATGGCACATAAAGCAGGCTATACTGCAATCTCATCTCATCGTTCCGGTGAGACAGAAGATACAACTATTGCAGATCTTGCGGTAGCATTAAATACCTGCCAGATCAAGACCGGAGCGCCGTCCAGAAGTGAGCGTGTTGCAAAATACAATCAGCTTCTCCGAATTGAAGAAGAGCTTGGGGATGCAGCGGTATACCCGGGATTTAAGGCATTCAATATTAAGAGATAACAGACCTTTCATATAAAATCAGCCAGGAGTACACCGGGGCCGGAACAGAATTTCTTCTGTATCGGCCCCGGTTTTTGAGCTTTTTTTAAAAAGATGTGTTCAGACGCATTTTTTTGGAAAAAAATAAGGTTGCCAGAATTGTAAAAATGGTATATTATGTTTAACAGCCATGTGAACAAAGAAAAAAATTGAATATTGGAGATGCTATGAAAGAATACGTAAATACTTTTATGCATTACAGGTTTCTTCTGAGAGAACTTGTAAAAAAAGGAATCAAACTGAAGTACAGACGTTCTTATCTTGGTATTATATGGTCCCTGTTGGAACCTCTTCTTACCATGATGGTACTGACGATCGTATTCGGTACTCTGTTTGGAAACAAAGACAAGACATTCCCTGTATATATCCTGACAGGCCGTCTGCTGTACAGCTACTATTCAAGTTCGACGACACGCGCACTGAAATCAGTCCGGGCGAATGCGGCGATGATCAAGAAAGTTTATGTGCCGAAGTATATTTATCCGCTGTCAAGCGTACTTTATAATTATGTAATTTTTCTGATCTCACTGATCGTGCTGGCTATCGTTGCAGTCGTACAGGGAATCCAGCCTACAATTTATATGCTGCAGATCCCAATCGCACTGATCCTGGTTCTTCTGCTTTCTTATGGATGTGGAATGATTCTTGCGACGATCGGAGTATTTTTCAGGGATATGGAATATCTTTGGTCAGTAGCACTGATGATCATTATGTATACCTGTGCGATCTTTTACTATCCTTCCAGACTTTTAAAGAGTGGATTTGCATGGATACTGAAATTTAATCCGCTGTATTGTATTATCAGTATTTTCCGTTCAGCCATGTTTGGCGAGATGATGAATATGCACTATTTTGCTTATGCGCTTATATTCAGTCTGGTTGCAATCGTAGTTGGAATGATCTGTTTCAAAAAGAAGCAGGATGACTTTATACTTTATATATAATTGCGGATTTACAGGAGAGAAAAATGGGAAAACCGGCAGTTGTAGTAGACAATGTAAGTATGAAATTTAATCTCAGTAAAGAAAAGGTCGATAACCTGAAAGACTATCTGATTAAATTCATAAAAAAAGAAATTAAATATAATGAATTCTGGGCTCTTCAGAATGTGAATTTTGAGGTGCAGAAGGGAGACCGTGTTGGTATCCTGGGACTGAACGGAGCTGGAAAAAGTACTCTGCTTAAAGTGATCGCAGGTGTATTCAAACCTACGGAAGGTAAAGTTATCAAAAACGGAAGACTGGTTCCTCTTCTTGAACTTGGAGCCGGCTTTGATCCACAGTATACCGGACGTGAGAATATTTATCTTTACGGAGCAATGCTTGGATATTCCAAGAGTTTCATTGAAGAGAAATTTGATGAGATTGTTGAATTTTCAGAGTTGAAGGAATTCATTGATGTACCGATCAAGAACTATTCTTCCGGTATGAAAGCAAGACTTGGATTTTCCATCGCAACACTGGTATCACCGGATATCCTGATCCTGGATGAGGTACTTTCCGTAGGAGATGCCAAATTCCGGAAAAAGAGTGAGAAAAAAGTTCTCAGTATGTTCGACAAAGGCGTCACCGTTTTGTTTGTCTCACATTCTCTGCAGCAGGTACAGCGCCTCTGCAACAAAGCGATGATCCTTGAAAAAGGAAAACTGATCGCATATGGTGACATTGATGAGATTTCCGAGCAGTATGAGAAAATGATCGATTAACAGAAACAGGAAAACTTCAGGCAGATGCCCGAAAAATGGCGATAGCCAGACAATTTGCGGAAATAATGCAAATGTCTGGCTATTGTGTTATTATACTATGGAAGAACAGGGAAGTAAAAAATGACATTACAGCAGATTCTTGAAGAAGTAAAGAATGGCCGGCTCTCTGTGGAGCATGCAGAGAACCTTCTGAAAAAAGAAGGATATGAGGAAATGGATTATGCGAAGCTGGATACTACCCGAAAAGAACGGACCGGTTTTGCGGAAGTGGTTTACTGTGCAAGAAAAGCAGATGAACATCTTTTGAATATTTACCAGAAACTTTATGAGGAAGACGGAGAAGTGTTTGGAACAAGGGCGTCCAGGCATCAGTATGAACTGGTAAAGAGCATCCTTCCTCAGGTGGTTTATGATCCGGTTTCCGGAATTTTGAAGATTGAAAAAGAAAAAGAACATATTGGAAAAATTGCAGTGTGTACAGCCGGAACTGCAGATATTTCCGTTGCGGAGGAAGCAGCCCAGACAGCAGAGTATTTCGGTACCCACGTGGAACGGATCTATGATGTGGGGGTCAGTGGTATGCACAGGCTTTTTTCCAGATTGGATACCATCCAGGAGGCCAACTGTGTGGTTGCGGTAGCCGGAATGGAGGGAGCGCTGGCAAGCGTGATGGGGGGACTTGTGAAACGCCCGGTGATCGCAGTACCTACTTCTGTAGGATATGGAGCCAGCTTCCATGGGCTGTCAGCACTTCTGACCATGATCAATTCCTGTGCCAACGGAATTGCGGTAGTAAACATTGACAACGGATTTGGAGCCGGATATCTGGCAACCCAGATCAATCGGCTTGCGGAGGGAAAATAGATGAAAAACAAATTATATCTGGAGTGTACCTCCGGGATCAGTGGAGATATGACCGTTGCGGCACTTCTTGATCTGGGTGCAGACAGAGAAAAGCTGGAGCGAGCGCTTAAAAGCCTTCCGGTAAAAGGCTTCGATATAAAGATCAGCCGAGTGGTAAAATCCGGGATCGACGCCTGTGATTTTGATGTGCTTCTTGATCAGGAACATGAGAATCACGATCATGATATGGAATATCTGCACGGACATCATGGGAATTCTCACGGCCATGAAGGACATCATCATGAACATGGTCATGACACCCTGGATGTGTATGAGCATACCCATTTTCATGAACATCGTGTGCAGGAAGCTCATGTAAACAGTCATACACATACAGAAACGATGCATTCCAACCACGGTCATCACCACCACGAACACCGCGGCCTTAATGAAATCATGGAGATCATCGACCATGCAGATATGACAGACCGTGCGAGATCCTATGCGAAAAAAATCTTCACCATCCTGGCCCATGCAGAGGCGAAAGCCCATAATGTACCGGAAGATCAGGTGCATTTCCATGAAGTGGGGGCAGTGGATTCCATTGTGGATATTCTTTCAGTTGCAATCTGCATGGATGATCTGGATGTGGAGGAAGTGATCGTTCCAAGACTCTGTGAGGGAAGCGGAACCATTCGCTGCCAGCATGGAATCCTTCCGGTTCCGGTGCCTGCAGTCAGCAACATTGTAAGTGCCCATCATCTGAAACTGCATATTACGCCGGTACAGGGCGAGCTGGTAACGCCTACCGGAGCAGCCATTGTGGCAGCATTCCTTACATCAGAAAAACTGCCGGAAGATTTTACCGTGGAAAAGATCGGCATCGGAGCCGGCAAGCGCCAGTACGAATGTCCGGGAATCCTCCGTGCCATGCTGATCCGGAAATCCGGGGATGATTCAGGAACGGATGTCTCCACGGAAACAGACACCATCGTGAAGCTGGAATCTAACATTGATGACTGTACAGGAGAAACCCTGGGTTATGTTATGGAATGCCTGTATGGGGCAGGAGCCAGAGAAGCCAATTACATGCCGGTATTTATGAAAAAAAACCGCCCGGCATGGCTGCTTACCGTTCTCTGCAAAAAAGAGCAGATTCCGGCAATGGAGCAGATTATTTTCAGAGAAACGACGACCATCGGGATCCGCCGTCAGGAGATGGAGAGAACCATTCTGAAACGGGAAAAAAGAACGGTTACAACCCCTCTGGGGGAGGTAGAAGTAAAAGTCTGCACTTTTGATGGAAAGGAATATTTTTACCCGGAATACGAAAGTGTAAAAAAGCTCTGTAAAAAAACGGGGATGTCCTATAAGGAAGCATATCATATGGCTGTCCGGGGATGAGGTTAAAATATCTGTTCATGGATAATACGGCTTACATATTGACACATTTTCGAAAAAAATATATAAATGTATATAGAATGATCATTGTCGGACAGAGAACGGCAGTGATACAGTAAGGCAGAAGCAGGAGAAGGATTTATGGCGGTAACGATACAGCAGATTGCAGAACGGGCAGGGGTTTCCAGAGGAACCGTAGATCGGGCATTAAACCACAGAGGACGGATCAATCCGGAGGTGGCAGAGAAGATCTGTCGTCTGGCGGACGAGATGGGATATGTACAGAAAGAACGGAAACGTTCCAGAACAGCTAAAGACGAAAGACTGAAGATCGGAGTGGTGACACAGCTTGCCAGATCCTCTTTTATGCAGGAAGTAAACCGTGGTATTGAGAAAGCTTCCCAGGAACTGAAAGAAAAAGGAATCCAGCTGATCCTGAAAGAAGGCCTTTCCGTTGATGAGGACGAACAGCTTCAGGCCATTGAAGAACTGGAACAGGAAGGAATCCGTGGCCTTGCGGTGATGCCGGTGGACAGTGAGGCTGTCCGGGAGAAACTGAATGCTCTCATTGAAGAGAAGAATATTCCTGTGGTAACCTTTAACTCGGATATTGTAGGAACAAGAAGAGCCTGCTTTGTGGGAATGGATAACCGTAAGAGCGGACGTACCGCAGCGGGTCTCTTAGGAATGATGACAAGAGGAAGCGGAAAGATCCTGATCATTACCGGATATTTCAGCAACCATGTTGACAATCAGCGTGTGGATGGGTTTGTGGAAGAAGCCAAGAAAGCGTTTCCGCATCTGGAGATCGCCGGGGTTCACGGAAGTTTTGACGAGGCGTCGGAAGTGGAGCATATTATCGAGAATGCCATGATGAGCACGTCCGGGATCAGCGGGATCCTGGTGGTATCCGGCGGCCAGGCTGGAGTGGGAAAAGCGTTTGATAAGCTCAGGTTGGACCGCCGTCCGTATGTTGTGATCTATGATCAGACACCGAAGAATGAAAAAGCACTGAAAAATGATTCCGTGGATTTCCTCATCGATCAAAACGGATATGTCCAGGGCTATGAACCGCCCAGGATCCTGGCAGATATCCTGACCAAGGGACAGGAACCGGAACGGGAATTCCTTTTTACAGATATCAAGATCAAAACCAAATATAATCTGTGATCGGGCCATCTGGCGAAAGATCACACGGAAAAATAAGAAAAGTCTGCAGAAACCTGCAGGCTTTTTTTGCATGGAAAGGACCTGCCCTGTTGTGTGCTATGGGGAATGTGTACTTTGAAAGCGTGCTGTATGCGTGCTAAAATCTAAAGCACGTAAAAGCACGTAACAACAATAGCCACTTTCAACAAAATAAAACCACAGAAATTGTACAGAATAACAGAAAACAAAGAAAATGGAAAGAAGTACTTGCTCAATTTGAAAAAGAGTGCTATATTAACACCATAAGGAACACACAAGAAAGCACGCTAAAAAGGAATAAAAGCACGCAAAACAAAAAAGCACACAAAAAAGAAGTAAAAAATAAACCATCAAACAAACGGAGGTAAGATCATGAAGTATATCGAATTTGATGAATCCAGACCAATGGACCTGGTACTCCTTGGAAGAGTTGCCATTGATTTCAACCCTGCTTACAACGATCAGGTGAAAGAAGAGTTCAAACCCCTGAAGAAAGTACATATGTTTGAGAAATTTGTAGGAGGATCTCCTGCAAACATCGCTGTAGGTGTTACCAAACATGGCCTGAAAGCAGGATTCATCGGAAAGGTTTCTGACGATCAGTTCGGTGAGTATGTAGTGGATTATTTCAATGAGAGAGGAATCGATACCTCACAGATCACAAAGTGCACAAACGGAGAGAAACTGGGACTTACCTTTACCGAGATGCTTTCTCCGAAGGAAAGCAGCATCCTCATGTATCGTAACCGCATCGCAGACCTGCAGCTTCATGTAGATGATATCCATGAGGACTACATCAAAAACGCAAAAGCGATCCTCATTTCAGGAACAGCTCTTGCAGAGAGTCCGTCCAGGGAAGCAGCCATCAAAGCAGTTATGCTTGCAAAGAAAGTAAATACAAAGATCATCTTTGATATCGATTACAGAGAATACAACTGGAAGAACGCAGATGAGATTTCCATCTACTATTCCATCGTAGCCAAGGAAGCCGACATCATTATGGGCTCCAGAGAAGAGTTCGACCTTACAGAGAAGCTGATCAAAGAAGGCATGACCGATGAGGAGAGTGCAGCTTACTGGCAGTCAAAGAATGCAAAGATCGTTGTGATCAAACATGGTATGAAAGGTTCCACAGCATACACCATCGACGGACAGAAATTCAGCATCAAGCCATTCCCGGTTGAGGCAAGAAAAGGCTTCGGCGGCGGTGACGGATACGGCTCCGGATTCCTGTATGGACTGTATCAGGGATGGGAGATCATCGACTGTCTGGAGTTTGGTTCCGCAGAGGCATCCATGATGGTTAAGAGCAACAACTGCTCCGACTCCCTTCCGGGACCAGATGAAGTTCACGCATTCATTAAAGAAGAAAAAGAAAAATTCGGCGAAATGATCGCAAGAGTATAAAGAAAAGGAGTGGAAAAAATGGCAAAGACAGTAAGAATGACAACTGCACAAGCAATTGTAAAATTCCTGGATAATCAGTACGTTTCCATGGACGGAGTGGAGACAAAATTTGTAGAAGGCTTTTTCACGATCTTCGGACACGGTATTGCCGTAGGACTTGGTGAGGCACTGGATACCAACCCGGGCCAGTTAAAGGTTCTTCAGGGAAGAAACGAGCAGGGCATGTGCCACGTTGCAACCGCTTTTGCAAAACAGAGCAACCGTAAGAAAATTATCGCATGCGCTTCTTCCATCGGACCTGGAGCCGCAAACATGGTAACCGCATGTGCGACAGCTACAGTAAACAACATTCCGCTTCTTGTATTCCCGGCAGATACTTTTGCATCCCGTCAGCCTGACCCGGTTCTTCAGCAGCTGGAGCAGAGCAGCAGTCTTGCCATCAGTACAAACGATGCATTCAAACCAGTCTGCAAATACTGGGATAGGATCACAAGACCGGAGATGGTTATGACAGCTCTTATCAACGCAATGAGAGTTCTTACAGATCCGGCTGAGACAGGTGCATGCTGTATCGCACTCTGCCAGGATGTTGAGGGCGAGTCCTTTGACTTCCCGGAGTACTTCTTCAAGAAAAGAGTACACAGAATCACAAGACCGGTTGCAGTAGACGAAGAGCTTGAGGATGTGGCAGAAATCATCGCAGGAGCCAAGAAACCACTGGTTATTGTTGGTGGTGGTGTCCGTTATTCAGAAGCAGGAGAAACCGTTGAGAAATTCTGTGAGGAGTTCAAGATCCCCTTTGGTGAGACACAGGCCGGAAAGAGCGCCTGCCAGTCCAGCAATCCATACTGCCTTGGCGGTATCGGTGTAACAGGAACCTATGCTTCCAACATCATCGGTAAAGACGCCGACGTGGTAATCTCCATCGGTTCCAGAATGTCTGACTTTACAACAAGTTCCAAGCATCTGTTCCAGAACGAGGATGTTCAGTTCGTAAGCATCAACAACTGCAGATTCCACGCATACAAGATGGATGCGGTAAAAGCAGTGGGCGATGCAAAAGTTACCGTAGAAGCACTTGCAGAGAAACTTCGTGCAAGAGAATATAAATCCACATACACAGATGAGATCGAGAAAGCAAAAGCTGCATGGGATAAAGAGATGGAGCGTCTGGGAAGCATCGAGTACACAGGAGATGACTTTGAGCCGTTGATCAAGGCAAGAGATCCACGTACCATTCCGGAGTATGTAAAACTTACAAACGGAAAGATCACACAGACAGCAGCACTTGTAGCAATCAACAGAACCATCGACAAAGATGCAACCATCATCACAGCAGGCGGCTCTCTTCCAAGCTGTATGCAGCGTATGTGGAGAACAGACAAACGTGGCGGATATCATGCAGAGTACGGATATTCCTGCATGGGATACGAAGTTGCCGCTACCCTTGGCGTAAAATTCGCAGAGCCGGACAACGAAGTATACTGCGTAGTTGGTGACTCCAGCTTCCAGATGCTCCACAGTGAGATCATGACCATCATGCAGGAGAGACAGAAAGTTAACATCATGGTATTTGATAACTGTGGATTTGGCTGCATCAATAACCTTGAGATGAACCACGGAATCGGAAGCCTTGCAACAGAGTTCCGTTACACTGACGGTAAGAAACCGACCGGAGACCTGATCCCTGTAGATTATGCAAAAGTCGGCGAAGGCTATGGCCTGAAGACTTATACCTGCCGCACCATCCAGGAGCTTGTTGACGCTCTGGAAGATGCCAAGAAACAGGATGTTGCATGCCTCTTTGATCTGAAAGTTATCCCGAAGACCATGACAGACGGATATGAGTCCTGGTGGGATGTAGGAATTGCAACAACATCTGAGAAAGAAAGCGTAAGAAAGGCCTGCGAGGGAGTTATGAAAGGCCGTGAAGAGGCAAGACTGTACTAATCTGGGAGGTAAGAAAATGAGTAAAGTATTTGGTTATCCGGAATATGACGAAAAAGGCGAAAAGATTCTTACAACATACGATAATGAGTACAAGGCCATGATGATGGACATCCGTGTTTACCGTATGAAAGCAGGAGAGACAAGAACATTTTTAAGAGAGGGTGAGGAGACAGCAGTTCTCCTTCTCTCCGGAAACATTACTTATAAATGGAACGGAAACGAGGCGACAGCAACAAGAAAAGATGTGTTCACAGAAGGACCATGGTGCGTTCACGGATGCACAGGAACAGAGATCACAGTTGTGGCAAATGCAGAGTCACAGATCCTTGTTCAGTGCACAAAGAATGAAAAAGATTTCGGTGCAAAACTTTATAAACCGGAAGATGCTCCGTGGGGATATTCCTGTGTGGGCAAATTCGGAAATGTTGCAAAGAGAAGGGTAAACACCATCTTCGATCATGACATTTCACCGGAGTCCAACATGGTACTTGGTGAGGTTCTCAACGACAGAGGAAACTGGTCCGGATATCTGCCACACAGACATCTACAGCCGGAGACATACTTCTTCAAATTCGATCATCCGGAAGGATTCGGAGCAAGCTTTGTAGGAGATCAGGTATTCAAGAGCACAGATGAGAGCTTTTCCGCAATTCCCGGAGGAGAGCTTCATCCGCAGGCAGTTGCACCTGGATATCAGATGTACACATGCTGGATGATCCGTCACATCGATGGAAATCCGTGGCTGCAGACAGACCGTTGCGAGGATGAGAGATATACCTGGCTTCATGATGCTGAATTCTAGGAATCTGGTAAAACGAATACTGACACGTAAATAACCGGCAGCAGAACGAGGAGAAACCGTTGCTGTCCCAAAAAACGGACAGCAGCGAATCTGCTGCTATTATGAAAGAAATTGTACTGACTGAAGGGAGATTTTGACAATGGCAAGAGAATTTATTGTACCTGGAGAAATTATTTCCGGTTCCGGAGCACTGGATATGGCGGAAAACGCACTGAAACTCCTTGGTAAAAAAGCTCTGATCGTAACCGATAAAGTAATGATCGACCTGGGAAACTGTGCAAAAGTTGAGAAGGCGCTGACAAATCAGGGCATTGCATACAGCATTTATTCTGACATCTGTGGTGAGCCGACAGATACCATGATTGAAAAAGGCTTACAGATCTATAAAGATGAGAACTGTGACTTCCTGGTAGCTTTGGGAGGCGGAAGCCCCATTGACTCCATGAAAGCTATCGGATCACTGGTAGTAAATGGCGGAAGCATTTCCGATTACATGGGAAAAGTGATCGATGTAAAGATGCCGCCAATGGCAGCAATCCCTACTACAGCAGGAACGGGATCTGAGGCAACACAGTTCACTATCATCACAGATACTAAAAAAGACATCAAGATGCTTCTTAAAGGCAAAGTTCTCATGCCGGATTTTGCCATTATCGACCCGCAGTTTACTATGACTGCACCTCCAAAGATCACAGCAGCAACAGGCCTTGATGCACTTTGTCACTGTGTGGAAGCTTATACATCCAGAAAAGCACAGACACTTTCTGATACTTTTGCAGTATCTGCAGTAAAGAGGATCTTTAAATATCTTCCAGTTGCATACAAAGACGGAAAGAACGAAGAAGCCCGTGTACAGATGTCTGTAGCTGCTCTTGAGGCAGGAATCGCATTCAACAATGCATCTGTTACCATTATCCACGGAATGAGCCGTCCGATCGGAGCACTGTTCCATGTAGCACACGGACTTTCCAATGCCATGCTTCTGAAAGAGTGCCTTACCTTTGCGCTTCCTGGAGCATATGACAGATTTGGTGCCCTTGGCCGCGATATCGGTGTTGCAGATGCCTCCGATTCCGATCAGGAAGCAGCTGAGAAATTCCTGAAAGCAGTAGAGGCACTTGTAAATGAACTGGATACTCCGACTCTGGAGCAGTTCGGAATCAACAAAGAAGAATTCTTCAATGTAATTGATAAAATGGCACATGACGCTATGGACAGCGGAAGCCCGCAGAATACCATGCGTGACGTAACCGAAGAAGAAGTGAAAGAAATCTACAGAAAACTCTGGTAAAATGCACATGTAAATCCGAAATGCCAGATAAGAAAAGACTCCGGACCGGAGAAAAAGGCTCCGGAGTCTTTTTTTCCGTAGTAAAAACAGCGGCAGCTGCAAAAGAAAGGGAGGCATATCCTTCGTGAGAAAAAAATATATCTGTATTCTGGCGGCAGTTTTAAGTTTTTGCAGCCTTTCCGGATGCGGGCCCTCAGCAAAGAAAACAGAAGAGGAAAAGGTAACCATCGGTGTTGTCACAAAATCCAAAAGCAGTGAATACTGGCTGTCCGTCTGTGACGGAATGGAAGATGCGGCGGAAAAATATCATGCGGATGTGGTGATCCTGTCTCCGGATTCTGAGACAGAGGAAAAAGTCCAGAAAAATATGATCAGGGATCTTCTGAAAACAGATATCCAGGCGCTGGCGGTTTCCCCAATTGATTCTTATGAATGCGAAGAGTATGTGCAGCAGGCGAAGGAAAAAGGTATTTCCGTGTACGCTTGCGATACCCCCATAGAAGATGCAGATGTACCTTATATCGGAATTGACAATGAAAAACTGGGTTATGAGCTTGGCGAGCAGCTTGCCAGGGCCCTGGATTATAAGGGAAAGATTGGTGTGATCGCCGGTGATTTTAATCAGGCAGGGCATCGGATGCGTGTTAACGGATTTGAAAAATATATGGAAAAAGAACCCGGGATCACCATTGAAATGGTGCGAAACGGTTACAGCAATATGCAGGTTTCTCAGAAAGATGTGGATGAGATCCTCAAGAAGTATCCGGATCTTGACGGGATCATGACCACCAGTGCTGTGACGGCCCTGGGACTTGCGGAGGCAACGGAAGGGAGGGAAATCTCCATTGTTTCCGTAGATGCTCAGGAAGATGCTCTGAAAGCAGTTCAGGATGGACGTATCGTGGCCCTGGGTGCCCAGTCCGGTTATCAGATTGGTTACGAAACCATCCGGTATATTGTGAACGATCTGGAAGGAAAGAGAACCGGAGAGGATGAGATCCTGGATTCCCAGGTGCTTACCACGGAAAATATTGATGCATACATAAAAGAAGATAAATATTCTTCTTCATAAAGTACACAGACATGAATCAGAGAGAATTTATCCAAAAATAAAACACAAAACATAAAAATAGGACAAAAACAGAATGCAGAGAAATCTGAACCAGAAAAACTTTGGCACAGATTTAACAGTCAGGCAAAAATAATACCGAAAAAACTAAAATTTCTCACACTTTGATAATCCCGTATTTTCGATAAAATAGAATCATCAAAAGGAAGTCGAAAGCAAAAACGAAAAGAAATGAAAGGGCGGGATAATAAGATGGAGAAGAAGAAAAAACTTTCGGTATCAACAGGGCTGTGTTATGCTGGAGGAGATGTAGGATGTAATATCGTGTTCGGAATGATCGGAACACTGCTGACGCTGTTTTACACAGATTATGTAGGGATCAGCGCAGCAACAGTAGGACTGGTAATGTTACTTTCCAGATGCTTTGACGGATTTTCCGATCTGGTCATGGGTGTTATTGTAGAGAGGACCAATTCCAAATGGGGAAAATCAAGACCCTGGCTTCTGTGGATGAGCATTCCGTTTGCGCTGTCAGCAGTGCTGCTTTTCACAGTGCCGCATACAACAGGGATGCTTCAGTTTCTGTATCTCTTTGTAACTTATAACTTCTGTACGACCATATGCTATACAGCGATCAATCTTCCATATGGAAGTCTTTCATCAATGATGATCCGTGAATCATCTGAGAGAGATAAACTCAGTGTTTTGAGAATGGGACTCTCTCCTATCGGAAAGATCGTTGCTGCAACCTGTACACTGCCGCTTGTAAAGCTTCTTGGAAATGATCAGGCTGCATGGATCAAGGTTATGAGCGTATGGGCAGTGCTTGCACTTGCACTTCTGCTTCTCTGCTTCTTCAAATGTGAGGAGAAGGTTCAAATCGAAGCAAGAAAGAAAGATGAGAAGCTTCCGGTTCCGACAATGCTGAAGGCACTTTTCACAAATCAGTATTTCTGGGCAGTAATGATTCTGTGGACAGTACAGAGTGTATCCTTTACGATCACAGGAACTATTCTTCCGTACTACTGCAAATATATCTTCAACAATGATACATGGATGTACAGTGCACTGTTCCTTACAGAAACACTGGTGCTGGTAGTGGGAATCTTCGTCTGCTCACCGTTGATCAAGAAATTCGGAAAAAGAAACATCGCATTTATCGGCGGATTTGTTGCACTTGGCGGACAGCTTCTGTTTTTCTTGAACCCATACAGCTTCGGCTTCATGGTAATGAGCTGTGTTACACGTGCGATCGGACTTGCACCGTTAAATGCAGTTGTATTCAGTATGGTTGGTGATGTAGTTGAGTTTGGACAGTGGAAAAACCACATCCGTCAGGAAAGCCTGATCTTTGCAGGCGGTTCCATCGGAACAAAAGTTGGTGCAGGTCTTGCATCAGCAATGATCACAGGACTGTTAAGCAGCTCCGGATATGTAAGCTCATCTGCAGGAATAACTGCACAGCCGGAAACAGCACTGGAGATGATCGTTTCTCTTTATAAATTCGGACCGATCCTCATTGCAGCAGTGATCATTGTAACGCTTTTCGGATATAAGCTTGACAAAATGTATCCGGCGATCATGCAGGAGCTTACCGAGCGCGAGGCACACGGACAGTTATGATCGACTTGTAAAACATATATTCAACCACAAACAGAAAACAGGCAGGGGTAAAACACTCCTGCTGTTTCCTGCGTTCATGAGCGTACAGCCGAAGCGGAAGAGAGATATCCGCTTTGCAGAAGGGAGGAGTTCTTGTGTTAAAAAGCATCCGGGCAAAAATCCTGCTGGCGATCCTGGCAGTTACCATGTTTACTGCTGGTTCCCTTACCGTGGTATTTTATCTCCGGGCGGCAGGGATGATCGAAGAAAACTATTCCGGGATCCTGTACGGACGGATGCAGCAGACAGTAAAAGATCTGGACGAATCCCTGAAAGAGATTTATTATGTGAATACGAGAACTGCCTGGGATGAAGAGATCCGGAACAATGCAGCGGATTACCTTCGTACCGGAAATGAAAACAGTCTGGAAAATATGGCAGGGCTTCTTCGGGAACACAGCCGGGAATATAAAGATATCAACTCGCTTTATTTTGTTTTTCCGGATAAAAAAATGGCGGTGACATCGGAAGAGTTTCCGGTAAACAAACAAGGGATTAAAGGAGAGCGGATCGAAGAGCTGGAAGAAGTACAGGGGAAGGATTCTTTTCCGGTCCTTGTGGAATCCCTGGTCCATGAAGGCAGCAGTTTTCTTTCGGTGATCCAGAAGGTGGAAGATGACAACGGAGAGACATTGGGATATGTTGCGGCGGACATCAAGGAACGTGCCATTTATTATGAATATCTGGAAGCTGTCAATGATGAGAAGATCACCAGGATTCTGCTTGTGGATGGAAATAATGAGATCGTGACTTCAGAAGATTACAGTGATCTTGGGAAAACATTTCCTGAGATTGCAGACCATGATGTTCCTAAAATGGAAGGATATACGGAAAAAAACGGTGTGATCTCTTTTTTCAGCAGAGGGAGTTTTTCGGACTGTGGGTTATATCTGGAAGTACCCAAAAAAGAAGTCTTAAGCGGGCTTTCCCAGATGAGGCTTTTCCTGATCGGAATCTTCGGGGCTGTTTTTGTGGTGGCTGTGCTTCTGGCACTGTGGCTTTCCAGAGTGGTATGCGGACCGCTCCGGTCCATGACCGGTACCATTGAGAAGGTAGGCGAGGGAGACTTAAGTCTTCGCACAGAAGTGACCACTGCCGATGAAATTGGAACTCTGGGAAAAGAATTCAATCATATGCTGGATTATATTGAAGACCTGATCGCCCAGGTGATCGAGGAGGAACAGCAGAAAAAAGATGCGGAACTGGAAGCACTGCAGTATCAGATCACACCGCATTTTATGTATAATACACTGAATTCCATCAAATTTGCCGCATTCTTAAAAGGAGAGAAAGAGCTGGCAGGCCTTATCGGAGATTTTGTGGAGCTTCTCCAGGCCAGCATTAATAAGAAGGGAAGCTTTCTTTCTGTTGCTGATGAGATCCATATTCTGAAAAACTATATCCATCTGCAGGATTTCCGTTATCAGGGGAGTTTTCAGGTGGAGTATGAGATTTCCGAGGAAGCATACCGGTGCTATATTCCAAGGCTGATCCTTCAGCCCCTTGTGGAGAACGCCCTTCTTCACGGGATTGACATCAAGCGGCAGACAGGAAAGATCTGGATCAGCGGAAAAGTAAAGGAAGGAGAACTGATCCTTATAGTAAAAGATAACGGAAGAGGAATGACAGAAGCACAGATCCGGGATCTTTTGGGAAGTCGTGAAAAAAAGACAAAGGGACTTTCCGCAGTGGGAGTTCCCAATGTAAAAGAACGACTGGAGCTTTATTATGGAGAAAAAGGTGGAATGAAATATGACAGCAGCAGTAATGGTACAATCGTTACTGTCTTTCTGCCAGCAATTTATGATATACCGGAAGAAGGGAGGAAAAGCTGATGTACAGAACACTGGTGGCAGATGATGATTTTCTGGTAAGGAGTTATCTGAAAACACTGGATTCCTGGGAAAAAGCTGGATACGAGATCGTGGATGATGCTGAGGACGGAGAGGAAGCCTACGGGTTTCTTCAGAAAGAAAAGATCGATGTTCTTGTGACGGATCTCACCATGCCTGTGATGGATGGCATTGAGCTGATCCGAAAGATCCGTGAGGAAAACAGGGATATCTATATTATCGTGCTCAGCTGTCATGATGATTTTGAATATGTAAAAGAGGCCATGCGCCTTGGCGCGGATGAATACGTGCTGAAAAACAGTCTGGATGAGGACAGTCTCTATGATACCCTGGAAAAATCAGCCCGGCTGATCGAAAACCGCAGGAAAAAAAGCCAGGAACAGGCGCAGGCAAGAAAACTGATCCATCTGGGAAGCCATGCCCTGAAATATTATTTTTTCAACGGCCTGATCTCCGGGATGCTGAAAAACCAGGCACGTGAGGAGAAACGTGTGGAAGCCGGGATCGCCGGGAAATATTTTAACAGTGCTGTGATCTGCATGTTTATGGAGAGATGGGCGGAGCGGGAACGGCAGTGGACTCCGCTGGAAGTGGAACAGTATTCCCATCATTTTCGCCACAGGCTTTTGGAACGGACGGAAGAGCTCCTTGGAACAGAAAGCGAATTTACAGAAGTGATTTATCTTGGTGCAGGGATTTTCTGTTGTTTTCTGGATCTTTCCAGGGACTGCAGGACTTCAGCCATGCAGCAGAGGCTGACAGAGGTTGCGGCTATTTGCTACCGGCACTGCCAGGAGGATTTTTGCGATTTCGGCATCAGTGTCAGCAGTGTCTGCATGGGAGAGGAAGGAATCCGTCAGGCTTACCAGCAGGCCAGAGAAATGATGAAACTGCATTTTTATGAGAAAAAAGAGATCCTTTATTTTGAAGGCCGGAAGAAAGAGGACAGTGTTCTGCCGGAAAGTGCCGACAGACTGGAGGGACAGATTTCTGCCCTGAAAGCAGAAAAAGACAGAAAAAAGGCGGAAGAACTCTGGGAGCAGGTTCTTACAGAATGCCAGAACCGTTATACAGACGGAAGGCTTCTTGTACAGTGGCTTAAGAAACTGAACCAGACAGCAGGTCTTGAAAAAGATCCAATCTGGTATGAAGAAATCGAAGATTTTGAAGAATTCCGGGAAAAGGGAAATTCCTGTATTTCGGAACTTTTTGCAGGAGGAGAGGATGTGGTTCCGGAGGGGATTTCTGCTGCTGTGAAAAAGGCGCTGGAGTTTATCCGGGAACATTATGAAGAGCAGATCAGCCTCCAGGATGCGGCAGATGCGGCGGAGGTGAATCCTGCCTATCTCAGTTATCTTTTCAAACAGGAGATGAAGATTGGTTTTTCCAATTATGTGCAGGAGCTTCGGATTGACTGTGCGAAGAAGCTTCTTTCCGGGACGAACTGCAGGGTGAAGGATGTGGCCCTGCGCTCCGGTTTCGGAGATTACCACTATTTTTCCAAGACATTTAAGAAGATCACAGGGATGAGCCCTGCGGAGTACCGGAAGGGTTCCGGCATATCATAGGGTATAGCAGAGAAGAGGAGCAAGAACATGGGTGTTACCATAAGACAGATTGCAGAGGCTGCTGGTGTTTCCAGAGGAACCGTTGACAGAGCATTGAATAACAGAGGGCGTATCAGGCCGGAAGTGGCAGAACGGGTCCGGCAGATCGCGGAGGAGATGGGGTATAAACCGAATCAGCTGGGCCGTGCCCTGTCCATGAGTAGAAATAATATCAAGATTGGCGTGATCCTTCAGGGTGCGGAGACTCCTTTTATGAAGGAAGTCATGAAGGGTGTTGAGGAGGCCAGGGCGGAAGTCGATAATCTGGGCGGCACGGTGCTGATCCATACCATTGAGCATCAAAGTGCAGAGGATGTTCTTTTTGCCATGGAAAAAATGCGGCAAGAAGAAGTCAGCGGTATTGCGATGGTTCCTCTTGAAGCCGAAGAGGTGAAAAAAGAGATCGACCGGTTTGTGGAAGAGTATCATATTCCAGTGGTGACTTTTACTTCCGATGTGGAGGATACGAAGCGGCTTTGTTTTGTGGGGCAGAATGGTGTGCAGTGTGGACGGGCGGCTGCGGGGCTTATGGGAGAACTTACCGGGGGAAAGGGGAAAGTTGCCATTATCTCTGGTTACAGGACCAATACTTCTCTTAGCAGTCGTGTGTCGGGGTTTCGGTCTGAGATGAGGAAAAAGTATCCGGGGATTGAGATCATTGGGCCGGAGTATTGTTTTGAGGAGAATGTGCGGGCCAGAGAGGTTGCGGAGAAGATTTTTAAAGAGGTTCCGGATCTTGCGGGGATTTATCTTACTTCTCATGGTGAGGAGGGGGTATGCCGGGCCATTGCCGAGGCTGGTAAGATGGGGCTGGTGAAGATGGTTGCCAATGATTTTATGGGGCGGAATTATGAATTGATGAGGAAAGGGTTTATTCATTTTCTGATCGGGCAGGATGCTAGGATTCAGGGGTATGAGCCGGTGATGATTTTGTTTAGACTGCTGTTTAATGGGGAGGAACCGGATAGGGAGAAGTTGTTTACGGAGATATATATAAGAAATGAGTATACGATTCCGGAGGGGAGACACTGAAATGGGGGTGTCTCCTTTTTTGTGCGGATGGACGGACCGGACGCCGTGGAAGGGGATGCTGTCTGGTCTGCGGCTTCGTCGGGGGCTGGCTTCTAGGGCGCCGGAATTCTGCTAAAACCGTTTTACAAAAGTCCGAACTCGCGGCCTGCTGCCGCTCAGACAGCGGACTTTTGTAAAACAACGCAGATTTCCGCCGCCCAAGAATCAGCTCCCCTCCTGCAGAAGCAGAGCCAGACAGCATCCCCTTCCACGGCTGGTGCATCCAGCGAGAAATAAGGTCGTTTGACGGATAGGTTGTGGGTCGTCAGCGCTTCGCTGGACGACTGCAAGGGCTGAGTTTGCGTTTGTCTGACGGGAGGGTGGCGGGCATCGGCGCTGCGCTGGATGCCTGGAGTTGGAGGGGCTGAGTTTGCGTTTGTCTGACGGGAGGGTGGCGGGCATCGGCGCTGCGCTGGATGCCTGGAGTTGGAGGGGCTGAGTTTGCGCTTGCGTGGCGGGAAGGTGGCGGGCATCGGCGCTGCGCTGGATGCCTGGAGTTGGAGAGGCTGAGTTTGCGCTTGCGTGGCGGGAAGGTGGTGTGGGTCGGCGCTGCGCTGGACGCTTGGAGTTGGAGAGGCTGAGTTTGCGCTTGCATGGCGGGAAGGTGGTGTGCGTTGGCGTTGCGCTGGACGCTTGGAGTTGGAGGGGCTGAGTTTACGCTTGCGTGACGGGAGGGTGGTGTGCGTCGGCGCTGTGCTGGACGCTTGGAGGTGTAGAAGCTGAGTTTGTCTGATGGGAGGGTGGCGCTTGGCTGGATAGCAGTGGTAGTGTGGCTTTGATATGGAGTAGTGTGGGGATGTGTTGGAATTGTTGTGGTGAAGTTGACCTAAAAATATTGCATATTGCAGCTAAAAATAGTTCTCGTCATTTTTAATAGAAAAAAGATGGTAATATTGTACAATATTAGGGGTTGCGATTTGTGGGTTACGATGATATTATATTAAGCATAAAGAGCGTGTTCGGACACGCAAGAGGATAACATTGGGAAAATAAATCAAAAGGAGATCAAAACTATGATTAAAGTTGGTATTATCGGAGCAGGTAGAATTGGTAGAGTTCATATCACCAGTATCACAACAAGGGTGCCGGATGCAGTGATCAAGACTGTTGCTGATCCGTTCTTAAATGATGAGACTGCTGCATGGGCTAAGAGCATGGGTGTTGAGCATACGACTAAGGATTATAAGGAGATCATCAACGATCCTGAGATTGCCGCAGTTCTGATCTGTTCTTCTACAGATACTCATTCTCCGATTTCTGTTGAGGCTATCAAGGCTGGCAAGCATGTTTTCTGTGAGAAACCGATCGATCATGATATTGCCAAGATCAAAGAGGTTATCAATGCTCTTGAGGGCACGAATCTGAAATATCAGGTTGGTTTTAACAGAAGATTTGACCACAACTTTGAGTCTCTTCAGCAGGCTGTTGCAGCTGGTAAGGTTGGTAAACCGGAGATCATCAAGATTACTTCCCGCGATCCTGAGCCGCCTAGCATTGATTATGTTAAGGTTTCCGGTGGTATGTTCCTGGATATGACCATTCATGATTTTGATATGGCTCGTTTCCTTGCAGGCTGTGATGCTACTGAGGTTTATGTTCAGAGTGCGAACCTGGTTGATCCGGCTATCGGTGAGGCAGGAGATGTTGATACAGCTGTTATCACTCTTCAGATGGAGAACGGAGCCATCGCTGTTATCGATAACTGCAGAAGAGCTTCCTATGGATATGATCAGAGAGCAGAGGTATTCGGCTCTGAGGGTATGGCAGCTATTTCCAATGACAGCCAGTCTTCCACAGTGATCAGCAATGCTGAAGGTGTTACCGGTGAGAAACCGATGTTCTTCTTCCTTGAGAGATACATGGATGCTTACGGTAAAGAGGTTGCAGCATTTATCGATGCCATCGTTAATGACAAAGAGACACCTCTTAATGTTTATGATGGTCTGAAACCGGTATTAATGGGTCTTGCAGCTAAGAAATCCAGCGAGGAGCACAGACCGGTTAAGATTTCTGAGATTATGGAATAATTCAAATAATAAAGGAGAATTGACCAATGTTTGATAAGAATAAAGTAAAACTTGGTATTGCACCAATTGCATGGACTAACGATGATATGCCGGACCTTGGCAAAGAGAATACTTTTGAGCAGTGTGTCAGTGAGATGGCCCTTGCCGGTTTCACAGGTTCCGAGGTTGGTAACAAATATCCGAAAGATCCGGAAGTTCTCAAGAAAGCTCTTGAACTCCGCGGTGTTGAGATCTGTAACCAGTGGTTTTCAAGCTTCCTTATCACCAAACCATTTGAGGAAGTTGAGAAAGAGTTCCGTGCACAGCTTGCTTTCCTGAAAGCTATGGGGGCTAAGGTTATTGGCGCTTCTGAGCAGAGCTACAGTGTTCAGGGTCAGCTGGATACTCCGATCTTCGGCCATAAATATGAGATGAATGACCAGGAGTGGGATACTTTCTGCACAGGTATGAACAAACTTGGTAAGATCGCCAAAGAGGAGTATGGCATTGCCCTTACTTTCCATCATCATATGGGTACTGTTGTACAGAGCCTTGCTGAGGTTGACCGCATGATGGAGAATACAGATCCTGAGTATGTAAGCCTTCTTTTTGATACCGGTCACTTTACATACTGTGGAGAGGATCCGCTTGAAGTTGTTAAGAAGTATGTTCACAGAATCAAACATGTTCATCTGAAAGACATCCGTCCGGAAGTTGTTGAGCAGGTTAAGAAAGAGAACATGAGCTTCCTTGCAGGTGTAAGAGCTGGTGCCTTCACAATTCCTGGAGATGGATGCATCAACTATGATCCGATCTTCAAAGTTCTGGAAGAGGCTGGCTATGAAGGATACATGGTTGTAGAGGCTGAGCAGGATCCGGCTAAGGCTAATCCGCTTGAGTATGCGATCCGTGCAAGAAAATTCATTGCCGAGAAGACAGGACTCTAAATAATAAATAATATAAATCAGACGGAAAAAGCGGTATCGGCCAGAAGTGCGTGGACACCGCTTTTTCTGTAAACAGTGTACGATTAACAGGACAGGAGGATCAGTCATGGCACTTGTGAAAATGAAAGATCTGCTGAAGCGTGCCGAGGAGAAGAATATTGGCTGTGGTGCTTTCAGCGTTGGTAATATGGAGATGGTGAAAGGTGCGATCCGCGCCGCAGAAGAATTAAATACACCCATCATCCTTCAGATCGCGGAGGTTCGTCTCAAGAATTCCCCGCTTCATCTGATGGGACCGATGATGGTGCAGGCTGCAAAAGAAGCCAAGGTGGATGTGGCTGTCCATCTGGATCACGGCCTTACTTTTGAGACGGTTGACAAGGCTCTGGAGCTTGGTTTTACATCCGTTATGCTGGATGCGTCCACTCTTCCTTTTGAGGAAAATATCGCCAAGGTAAAGACGGTTGTGGAGAAAGCCCGTAAATATGGCGCCACCGTTGAGGCTGAGCTTGGTCTTGTAGGCGGAAGTGAGGATGGAAGCTGTGACCATGGTATCCGCTGCACAGACCCGGATGATGCAGTTGTTTATGCAAGAGAGACAGGTATCGATGCTCTTGCAGTTGCCATCGGCAATGCACACGGTAACTATCCGGTAGCACCGACTCTTGCTTTTGATGTACTGGAGAAGATCCATGAGAAAGTGGACATTCCGCTGGTTCTTCATGGCGGCAGTGGTATCACGGACAAAGATTTCCAGAGAGCGATCTCTCTTGGTATCCGCAAGGTGAATATTGCCACAGCAAGCTTTAACAGCCTGACTGCTCATGTGGAGAAATATATGGCATCCACAGACAAACATAATTTCTTTGATCTCAATGAGGCTATGGTTCAGGGGACTTATGAGAATGTGAAGAGACATATTCTTGTATTTAACGAGCCATATCAGGCATAAATCAAGGATTTTCTTGTAAAAAAACATAAGGTCTGCTAAGATGTTCTCAGTGAAAATAACTGGGAACATCTTTTTTGTGCCCGTGAAAGAGGAGAGATATAAATGGAGCAGAAAGAAACAGTCTGTTCAGTTGCGAAGAAATGCGGAGGATGCCGTTACCAGGGAGTGCCCTATCAGGATCAGCTTCGCAAGAAACAGAAAATTACAGAAGGCCTTCTGAAAAAATTCGGTAAAGTTGAGCCGATCATCGGAATGGAAGATCCTTATTATTACAGAAATAAAGTGCATGCGGCGTTTGGCCGTGACCGGAAAGGAAATGTGATCTCCGGCATTTATGAGGAAAAGAGCCACAGGATCGTTTCTGTAGACGACTGTATGATCGAAGATAAAAAGAGCCAGGAGATCATCCGTACCATCCGTGGTATGCTGAAATCTTTTAAGATCAAGACTTATGATGAGGACACAGGTTACGGACTTCTCAGACATGTGCTTGTGCGCAGAGGATTTTCTACAGGGGAGATCATGGTAGTTCTGGTTACGGTTTCACCGATCTTTCCGTCCAAGAATAATTTTGTAAAAGCTCTCCGCAAGGAACATCCGGAGATCACAACTGTAGTACTCAATGTCAATGACAGACAGACCAGCATGGTTCTCGGAGACCGGAATATTGTACTTTACGGACCGGGATTTATCAAAGACCGTCTTATGGGACTGACCTTCCGTATTTCACCGTCTTCCTTTTATCAGGTAAATCCGGTGCAGACAGAAGTGCTTTACGGAAAAGCCATGGAGTTTGCGGCAATGACAGGGAAAGAGCGTGTGATCGATGCTTACTGCGGAACAGGTACCATTGGGATCATTGCTTCCAGAAATGCCAGAGACGTCATTGGTGTGGAGCTGAACCGTGATGCCATCCGTGATGCCAGAATGAATGCCAGAGAGAACAAGATTCGTAATGTCCGTTTTGTTCCGGGGGATGCCGGCTGGTTTATGGAAGGAATGGCTGCAGAAGGGGAAAAAGTGGATGTAGTTCTTATGGATCCTCCGCGTGCAGGAAGTGACCGTAAATTCCTGCATTCTCTTTTGAGCCTTTCCCCGGAGAAGATCGTTTATGTATCCTGTAATCCGGAGACTTTGGCCAGAGACCTTGCATATCTTACAAAGAGAGATTATCTGGTGAAGAAGATGCAGCCGGTTGATATGTTCCCGGTCACCGATTCGGTGGAAGTCGTCTGTCTCCTGGAAAACCGCAGAACCCGTCCGGGGAAACGAAATGGCGGGAGAGTCTGATAAAAAATACAATATTATCAAGGGAAAAGTATGAATAAGAGCAGGAGAAATTTATGCAGACATGTGGGGCTGGCATTATGTCTGCTGATGATCTTTACAGTACTTCCGGTTCCTGTGGCTGCTTCGGAAACGAAGACAGATACAGAATCGAAAACAGTCAGGGTAGGTTGGTATCCGGATTCCTATCATATTACCGGTGAAAATGGTGAACGAAGCGGATATGGTTATGAATACGAACAGGCAGTTGCCGCCTATACAGGCTGGAATTACGAATATATAAAAGGCGACTGGGGAGAGCTTGTGGAAAAGCTCCAAAATGGCGAGATCGACCTGATGGCTGCACTTTCCTATACCGATGAACGTGCTGAGACGATGCTGTTCTCAGATCTCCCCATGGGAAAAGAAAAATATTATCTGTATGCAGATCTTACAAATACGGATATTTCTCCGTCAGATCTTTCTACCCTGAATGGCAAAAGGATCGCGGTAATGGAAGAGAGCGTACAGGGAACTCAGTTTCGCGAATGGGAAGAAAAGCAGAATATAAAGACACAGCATTTGGATGTGGACAGCTTTGAACGGGCGAAAAAAATGGCCGGGAATCGGGAGATTGACGGAGTGATATCTACAGAGACTCCTGCCTGGGTTGAAGCCGGAATGTCAGCGGTTGTGACGATCGGTGGCTCTGATATTTATTATGGCATCAGCAAAGACCGTCCGGATCTGAAAGAAGAACTGGATGCAGCCATGCGTTCCATGGAGTATGATAAACCATTTTACGGCGATGAACTTTACCAGAGATATCTTTCTGCACAGTCTGTTGCCGTCCTTTCCAGTGAAGAAAAGGAATGGCTGGAACAGCACGGTGAGATAGGTGTGGGATTTCTGAATAACGACCAGAGTTTCAGTACTTTTGACAAAGAAAGTGGTGAAATGACGGGTGTGATCAACGATTATATTAAATATGCAGTGGACTGTCTGGAAAACAGCAGCCTGAAGTTTAATATAGAAGGCTTTGACTCCCAGGAAGAACTGATCCAGGCATTAAAAGACGGCAGGATCGACATGATCTTTCATACCAGCCAGAACCCTTATGCTGCAGAACAAAATGACATGGCCCTGTCCAATACGGTCCTTGTTTCCAGTCTGGCAGCAGTGACCGGTAAAAGATCCTTTGATGAAAATGAAGAAAACAGCGTTGCTATACCGAAAAGTGATCTGAATTTAAAATGGTTTATTTCCTATAATTATCCGACATGGAAAATTATGGAGTATGATTCCTTTGAGGATGCAAGAAAAGCCGTACAGGATAAAAAGGCAGACTGTTTTCTTTCCAGTTCAGGCCGGGCGACAGAGTATGTCAATGACAAAAAGCTTTACAGTGTTTTTCTGACACAGCCGGACAATATATCCTTTGCAGTCAGCCGGAGAAATTCCGTTCTTCTGTCGATCCTGAATAAGACTTTGAAGTCTATGCCTACATCCAAACTTACAGGTGCACTGTCTGCCTACGATAATGCTTCCCGGAAAGTTACTCTGCTGGATTTCATAAAGGAGAATCTGTTGGCGGTGGCAACTGTGTTTATCTGTATATTTCTGGCAGTATTGCTGGTGATCCTTGGTATCCTGCAGAAAGCCAGGAGCGCAGAGACAAAAGCCAAAAAGGCAGCCAGACAGTCTTATGAACTGAACCAGAAGCTGAAAGAGAGCCATCATGAACTGGAAACTGCCCTGATGCATGCGGAAAGTGCAAACTCTGCAAAAACTACATTTTTGAATAATATGTCCCATGATATCCGAACACCTATGAATGCTATCATTGGTTTTACATCCCTTGCTGCTTCTCATGTGGACAATAAGGAGAAGGTAAAAGAATACCTTTCCAAAATATCAACCTCCAGTGAACATCTGCTTTCGCTGATCAATGATATCCTGGATATGAGCAGGATTGAGAGCGGAAAGGTAAAGATCAATGAGAATCCGCTGCATCTTCCGGAGCTGCTCCACGACATACGTACTATCGTGCAGCCCAATATTACTTCCAAGCAGCTGGATTTTCTGATCGATACCGTAGATGTAAAAAATGAAGATATCATTGCGGACAAATTGAGGCTGACGCAGATCCTGCTGAACATTCTGAGTAATGGTATCAAATTTAACAGGACCGGTGGAACGATCAGTTTAAGGATCCGGCAGCTGAAATCTGCACCGACAGGATATGGAAACTATCAGTTTATTATCCGGGATACCGGAATCGGCATGAAGCCGGAGTTTCAGGAACATATATTTGAATCTTTTACCAGAGAAGAAACCTCAACGGTAAGCGGGATCCAGGGAACCGGCCTTGGAATGGCGATCACCAAGAATATTGTAGATATGATGGGAGGTACCATCACAGTAAAAAGTGAAGAGGGACAGGGTAGTGAATTTACGGTAAATCTGACCTTTAAATTATGTGGCGAAGCAAAAAGCTACGAAAAGATCGAACAGCTTCAGGGTCTTAAAGTTCTGGTCGCAGACGATGATACAGATACCTGTCTCAGCATTTCCGGCATGCTGACAGAAATAGGTATGCGGTCAGAATGGACGGTTTCCGGGAAGGAAGCGGTGATCCGGGCAAAGCATTCCATGGAAATGGGTGATGAATTTTACGCATATATCATTGACTGGCTGATGCCGGATATGAACGGAATTGAAACGGTAAGACGTATCCGACGGGTTATCGGGGACAGCAGCCCGATCATCATACTGACTGCATATGACTGGTCAGATATAGAAGAGGAAGCAAAAGAAGCAGGTGTAACTGCCTTCTGCGAAAAGCCACTGTTTATGTCGCAGCTACGCGAATTGCTTACAAATCCTGTTCCGAAAACAAAAGAACCGGAAAAAAGGGAATGGATTTACAATGGAAAAAGAATTCTTCTGGTAGAGGACAACGAACTGAATCAGGAGATCGCACAGACCATTTTGGAAGATGCAGGCTTTATGGTCGAGACAGCCAATGATGGTGTGGAAGCAGTCAAAAAAATGGAACAGGCGGTTCCGGGACAGTATGATCTGATCCTGATGGACATCCAGATGCCTGTTATGAATGGCTATGAAGCTGCAAAACAGATTCGTTCATTAAAAAACAGAGAAACAGCGTCTGTACCGATTGTTGCAATGACGGCAAATGCGTTTGAGGAAGACAGAGAAAAATCTTACGAAGCCGGTATGAATGGATATCTGGCAAAACCTGTCAGTGCGGAAGCTTTGATCAATACGATTGATAAGATTATGAAAGATAACTGACAGAACATTAACCGATATGTATATAAATGAATGTAAAAACTGACCAGGGGCCTGTTATACAGCCTTCTGGTCAGTTTTTACATACAAAGCAGAGAGATGATCATTTTAGAAATCAATCATATTTTGGGCAGTTCACAGTGATATGCGATGCCAAGGGGTGTAACGAGAAGAGGATGTACAGGTCTGTACACAGGAAGTTTCAGTTTCTTCTCAAAAACGGTTGTAAATTCTTTAAACATGGAAGATCCGCCTACAACGTAAACAGCCGGAACCTGATAACCATGGAGAAATTTTTCGGTAATAACAGCCATTTTTTCAACGGTTGCCTTGATTACAGGAAAAATTTCATCTTCTTTTTCCGGAGTGGTCTTTAAAATTTCCGCTTCCTCATAAGGGATTTTATAGTGTCCGGCCACAGTCATGGTCATATGGCTGCCTCCGGTAGCCTCATCGTCTGTGTAAATGACTTTGCCATCTTTCAGGATACTGATGCCGGTTGTACCGCCGCCCACATCTACAACGGCGCCGTCTGTAATTTTGAGGACAGCAGCGGCAGCGGTAGGCTCGTCTACGATATTGGTAACCTCAAAACCTGCACCTTCCAGGACATAACCGATGCTTTTGACACTGCCTTCCGAAACACCAGGAGGGATGGCAGCTGCACCGTAGGTAAGTTCTGTGCCAAGCTTTTCTTCCAGTTCATTTTTAAGCTTTGTTACAAGCTGGACGGATTCGTAATAATTAACGATCACCCCATCCTGAATGGCATGGGACGGTGCGGAAATTCCGGCGATGGGACGGTTGTTCCGGTCAACGACAGCAAGAACGGTGTTGGCAGTACCAAGGTCAATGCCCGTTTTCAGACGGCCGCGGAATTTTTTGCATTCACCGGTTTCCACAAGTTCTGCGAAATTGGACAAAGTTCTGTTTTTTAATTCCATTCAAAATACTCCATTTCTTTCGGACAAGGACAAAAAAGATTTTGTCCCTGATATGAATTTTAATAATTACGACCGGTAAAGATGGCAACGGATCTGGGCCGCATGCAGAAATCGTGCTCAATACGTGGCTCCTGGCTTTCTTCATAGAAATAACGGCCATCTCCGTCCCCAAATGTGTTGACACAGAGATACCATGCACCAGGGCGTGCAAGTTCCGGAAGCGTAACCGTTACATCTTCCCAGTATGCGTTGATAACGATGTAGATCAGGTCATCGGCGCCTTTGCTCTTATCATAACCTGCAAAGCTTACGGCGAAGGTGTGGGCATCTCTTGGGATGGTCACATCCCTTGCATCAATGTTATGGGTGTGTATGCTTTCCATACCGCATACTGCGTTTGGAAGCTTGCGGGAGATGACAGGGTGGTCTTTTCGGAACTGGATCATATATTTGAAAAATTCGAAAAGATCGTGATTTTTCTCCAGAAGATTCCAGTTGATCCAGGAAGTTTCGTTATCCTGGCAGTAGGTGTTGTTGTTTCCGTGTTTGGTGTTTCCGAATTCGTCACCTGCAAGGAACATCGGGGTTCCGCGGCTGGACATCAGTACCGCGCAGGCGTTTCGGATCATGCGGAAGCGGAGGGAAAGGACTTCCGGATTGGTGGAATCACCCTCTTCTCCACAGTTCCAGCTGCGGTTGTCGTTGGAACCATCTGTGTTGTTCCAGCCGTTTGCCTCGTTGTGTTTCTCGTTGTAGGAATAGAGATCGTACATGGTGAATCCGTCGTGACAGGTGAGGAAATTGACGCAGGAATTGTATCCTGCATAGTTGTCATTGTGATCGGAATAAAAACCGCCATACAGGTCACCGGAACCGGAAATGCTCCATGCAGCGTCCCAGGCGTTCCAGAAATCTCCCTTCAGGAAAGAACGGAGGCAGTCACGGTAACGGCCGTTCCACTCAGCCCATCTGCGGCTGGCAGGGAAAGAACCAACCTGATACAGTCCGCCGGCATCCCAGGCCTCTGCGATCAGCTTGACATTTCGAAGAACCGGATCGTAAGCAAGAAGTTCCAGAAGTGGCGGGTTGTTAAGAGGGGAACCGTCCTCATGACGTCCCAGGATACTTGCAAGGTCGAAACGGAAACCATCCACGCGGTAGTTGATGGTCCAGTAACGTAAACACTCCAGGATCATCTGACGCACGATCGGATGATTACAGTTCAGAGTGTTTCCACATCCGCTGAAATTGTAGTAATTTCCTTCCGGAGTCAGCATATAATAAACTTTATTGTCAAATCCTTTAAAGCAGAAAGTTTTTCCAAGTTCATTTCCTTCGGCAGTGTGGTTGAATACGACATCAAGAATTACTTCGATTCCATTTTCGTGGAGCTCACGGATCAGTTCTTTCAGTTCGGTTCCCTCACAGTTATGTTCTGCCTTGGAAGCATAGCTGGTGTTTGGGGAAAAGAAGTTAACGGAATTGTATCCCCAGTATTCCAGAAGACGCTTGCCGTTTACGGTACGGACATTCATGTTCTCGTCGAACTCGAAGATAGGCATCAGCTCCACCGCATTGATTCCCAGTTCTTTGAGGTAAGGAATCTTTTCACGAAGACCGGCAAAAGTTCCCGGGTGTGTGACACCGGAAGAAGCGTCCTGTGTAAATCCGCGGACATGAAGTTCGTAGATGATCAGGTCACTGATCTTACGGGTGGACTGAGGCATGTCTTCCCAGTCGAAAGAATCGCGTACCACACGGGCGTGATAGCTTCCAATCTTCTGCTGTCCCCATTCGCGCTGACCGGCAACGGCTTTGGCATAAGGATCAAGAAGAACTTTTGTCTTATCGAAGATATGGCCTTTTTCCGGTTCATAAGGACCGTCGATGCGGTAGCCGTATTCCAGGTCTTCGATGTCCAGTCCCATGACGATCATGGAATAGACATCACCGATACGACAGGCATTGGGAAAAGGAAGAACTGCGAAAGGCTCCTCTTCTCCGGAGTGGAAAAGAAGAAGCTCGCAGGATGTACCGTGACGGGTATGTGTGGTAAAGTTGACTCCGTTGGAAAGGGGAGTAGCGCCATTTAATTCAAAAAAACCGGGACGTACAGGAAATCCCGCGATAATATCTGTGGGTCGGGATGTCAGTGTATTCTCAGAAAGCATAGTCTGATTCTGTGTTTTCATTTCCGGTATCCTCCTTGGTAGAATTTTTTACAAACAAAAAATATTATAACTGATTTTCAGAAAAAAGTACAGGCTGGTAACCTATGAAGTTCACGGGAGTTGACAGAGATTGCAGAAATGTGATAAAAACCTGTACAGAGATGAGGTGAAAAAGTGGAAGAAAAAAGAAGAGAAGAATGGGTGGCCATTTTAAGACAAAGCCGGCTCTGCAGAAACCTGGAAGAAAAAGAACTCCTAAACCTCATGGAGCAGGAAGGAACGGTACGGACTTATTCCAGAGGGGAGCGGATCTTTCAGGAAACAGACCGGCCGGATTCGGTTTACATGCTTCTTAACGGAAGTGTGATCATCGCAAAAGAGACATTTTCCGGAAAAAGGATCCTTCTGGCGCAGCTGGAAAATCCAGGGGCTCTGTTCGGGGAGGTTTATGCCTTTATGGAGAAAGCTTCCTATGATATGTATGTGGAAGCGCTGACGCAGGTTTCCGTTCTGATCATGAGCAGCCGGATCTTTACAGACAGGGAAGAAAATAGTTTAAGCCGGAAACTTCGGGAAAATCTTCTTGAGGTTTTTGCCGGGAAGGCTTACAATATGAACCGGAAGCTTCGGATCCTTGGAAGCGGCAGTCTCCGGGAGCGGATCGTTCGTTTCCTTGTGGAATGCCAGGACAGTGAAGGACAGATCCACATGAATCTTTCCAGAGAAGAGATGGCGGATTATTTAAACATTACCAGGCCGTCTCTTTCCAGAGAACTGGGAAAGATGCAGGAAGAAGGAATCCTGGAACTTGACAGGCGTCAGATCCTTGTGAAAGATCAGGAAAGAATGGAGTTATATCTGTAAGGTAACATATGTTACCGAAGAATCTCCGGGATTTTTGTATGATGTCAGTGAAAACAAAAACATTTGCAGAAATATAAAAATCAGGGAGAGATGATATCATGATAAGAAAGATCGTACACATTGACGAAGAGAAATGCAACGGCTGTGGTGCCTGCACAGCTGCCTGCCACGAAGGAGCTATTGTCATGGCTAGTGGCAAGGCGAAACTGATCCGGGATGATTACTGTGACGGACTGGGAGACTGTCTTCCGGCCTGCCCTGCCGATGCGATCCGCATTATAGAGCGGGAAGCCGCAGATTATGACGCGGAGGCAGTGGAAAAAAGAATGAAGCTTAAGAAAACAGAGGCCTCGATGCCAGCAGGGAAGCCACACGTGTGCCCCGGAAGTATGGCAAGAAGCCTTAATAAAAAGCAGGAACCGCCGGTGCAGGCAGAGCAGAAAGAAGTTCCCCAAAATGCAGGGGAACAGACAAGCCGTCTTGCCCAGTGGCCCGTACAGATCAAACTGGTTCCTGTCAATGCACCATATTTTGAAAATGCACAGCTTCTGATCGCGGCAGACTGTACTGCCTACGCTTATGCAGGTTTTCATGAGAAATTCATGAAAGATCATGTGACGCTGATCGGATGCCCCAAACTGGATGAGGGAGATTATGCAGATAAGCTTGCAGAGATCATAGGAAATAATTCCATCCGGAGTATCCGTATCGTCCGCATGGAAGTTCCCTGCTGCGGAGGCATCGAGAATGCAGTGATCCGTGCCATGGAGCGAAGCGGAAAGATGATCCCATGGCAGGTAGTGACCATTGCCTGTGACGGCACGATCAGGGAGGAGCTGTAAGGAAAGGAATAAAAACAGCATGAGTGAAGAAACACTGGAGATTTCTTTTGATGAAATAGAGAAGGAACGGGAAAAATATCTTCTGGTAGATACCCGTGATAAAGTAACTGTGGAATATGGAATGATCCCGGGAGCGATTTCTGTTCCGGAACAGGAACTGGAAGAACGGGCAGAAGAACTGAAAGGGGATAAAATCCCGGTTCTTTACTGTACCAGAGGACTTTTCAGCCAGGAAGGGGCAGGGATGCTCCGGGAAAAGGGAATTCCCGCACGGAGTCTGAAAGGCGGATATACAGGATGGCTTTTTCAGCAGATGCAGAAAGAGTCCAAGAAAGGGGACAGTGAAGAAACGGAAAATGAGGCAATGGAACAGCGCCGGAAAGATATCGAGCTGAGCATCCGCAAGAAATTCCACAAGCAGCTGTTTTCCAGATTCGCCAGAGGGATCAATGACTATGAACTGGTGAAACCGGGAGATAAGATCGCGGTCTGTATTTCCGGCGGTAAGGATTCCATGTTGATGGCAAAACTGTTCCAGGAACTGAAACGTCATAACAAGTTTCCTTTTGAACTGGTATTTCTTGTGATGGACCCGGGATATAATGAGGCCAACCGTGCGGTGATCGAACACAACGCCAAACTTCTCGGAATTCCTATCACAGTGTTTGAGACTGAGATCTTTGATGCAGTTTACAATGTGGAAAAATCTCCGTGTTATCTCTGCGCCCGTATGCGAAGAGGATATCTTTACAGTAAGGCAAAGGAACTTGGATGCAACAAGATCGCTCTTGGCCATCACTATGATGATGTGATCGAGACGATCCTGATGGGAATGCTTTATGGAGCACAGGTACAGACTATGATGCCGAAACTCCACAGCACAAACTTCGAGGGGATGCAGCTGATCCGCCCCATGTATCTGATCCGTGAGGCAGATATCAAGCACTGGAGAGACTACAATGACCTGCATTTTATCCAGTGTGCCTGCAAGTTCACTGATACCTGTACTACCTGCCGTACAGACGGCACCAGTGTTTCCAAGCGAATGGAGATCAAAAATCTCATTGCGGAGCTTAAGAAGGTAAATCCCCATATTGAAAGTAATATTTTCCGAAGTGTGGAAAACGTGAATCTTCATACAGTCATTGCCTATAAAAAAGACGGCGTGAAACATTCCTTCCTGGAAGGATATGACGACTGAAAGATATAAATAATAAAAGCTGCCACCGGAGTTATGGGCCTGTTTGAGGCTTATGGTTCTGGAAGGCAGCTTTTGCTTTTTGAGTATATGGAATTATGGGGTAAATGCGTATTGAGAACATTTACGTAATCTATATGTTCTGCTTTGCAGAATGCTGGGCGCGGGCTTTTTCCCGCTGCCTGGTAAGATCATAATATTCATTAGAGACGATCCCACGGCTGGAAAGCGCTTCGTAAGTTTTCTGCTGTGCAGGGGTCATTTTCATTCCGATGGTGGAATTGACATCTGTCAGCACGCAGCCTGTTTTTTCTACCAGCCAGAAAAGAGCGGAATCATCATCCGGGATCATTTTCCAGATTTCATTTTCCGTATATGGTAAAAGGGCCATAAGGGTCTTCAAATGTCCGTCCTGGATTAGGCGGTAATCCCCATCCGGCATGATGATGCCGTCACCGTAGAGTTCTTTTTTCTTTTCCATTTCTTTCAGAAGTTCTTCTGTAAGTTTCATGATCGGCTCCTTGAGATTTGCTGCTTGGGGCAGCTTTTTTGTGCTGTTTTAACCGAATCAAGGAAGTCCCCTGCGGGGTTGCGAATATCCGTTTGACTACGAGTTAAAAAAATAACGAACAGCGCCTATATTGTATGAAGAGAAGATCAAAATGTCAATAGGTTAAAAAATATTTTTAGCTGTTTAACAAGAGTTACAATTGTGCAATATGGATATTTTTTCGGAATGATGCGTTAAATCTATGTAAAATTCGTCGTAAAACAGGGACTCCTGTGGTATAATAAGAATATTCAAAAAATTCGAGGAAGGACGATGCAGATGTTAAAAAACTGGAACCCGGAACAGATTCCGGAAAAAGAGGATATCAAAGTGCGTTTAAGTGCTGCAAGAACCAGATTATATGAGCTGCAGATGGCTCTAAAGGAGCATAAGATTCCGGTGATCGTGTTGTTTGAAGGCTGGGGAGCTTCCGGAAAAGGCAGTACCATAAGTAAAGTGATCAAGAATATCGATCCCCGTTTTTTTAAAGTCGCAACTATGTCAGCGCCTACAGAAGAGGACCTTCGGAAACCATTTCTTTACCGGTATTTTAAGGAGATCCCGGAAGCCGGTAAATTTACATTCCTGGATTCCGGATGGATGGATCAGACCTGCCGGGAGCGCATGGACAAAAAACTGAAAGGGGATGATTATGTAAAACGGGTTGACAGCATCCGCAGATTTGAACGGCAGCTGACGGATAACGGATACGTACTTCTGAAATTCTTTATGCAGATCGACCGGAAAGATCAGGAGAAACGTATGGGCATCCTTCTGGAAAGCAAAGATACCCGATGGAGAGTGAATGAATACGATCTCTGGCAGAATGATCACTACAAGAAATGCAGAAAAGTTTTTGACCAGTATATGCAGGATACCAACACTTCTTCTGCTCCGTGGTATATCGTAGATGCCAGTGACCGGAAATGGGCGGAATTACAGGTACTGGAAACCATGATCAGCAACATCGAGGTTGCCATGGAGAATAGCAAACATGCTGTGCCGATTCTCCAGAATGTTTTTCCTCTGGTGGAGATGCCGAAATTAAGCGAGATCCCTCTGGATGGAAAAGAAGTGGGAGACGAAGAGTACAAGGCAGAGCTTAAAGAACTCCAGGCGAAGCTCGGAAGCCTGCATAATCGGCTCTACCGCAAAAGAGTGCCGGTGATCATCACCTATGAAGGCTGGGATGCTGCCGGAAAAGGCGGAAATATCAAGAGGATCACGGAAGCTCTTGATCCCCGTGGTTTTGAGGTACATCCCATCGCCAGCCCGGAACCTCATGAAAAAGCCCGTCATTATCTGTGGCGTTTCTGGACAAGGTTGCCTAAAGATGGACACATTGCCATATTTGACCGGACCTGGTATGGAAGAGTGATGGTGGAAAGACTGGAAGGTTTTTGCAGTGAGAACGACTGGAGACGTGCATACAATGAGATCAATGAATTCGAGAAGGAACTTTCCGACTGGGGTGCTGTGATCGTGAAATTCTGGGTCCACATTGATAAAGATACCCAGCTTGCAAGATTTAATGACCGCCAGAACAATCCGGAAAAACAGTGGAAGATCACAGATGAGGACTGGAGAAACCGTGAAAAATGGGATCAGTATGAAACCGCAGTGGATGAAATGCTGCAAAAGACCAGTACTGTTTATGCGCCATGGCATATCCTGGAATCGGTAGACAAAAAATATGCAAGGCTGAAAGCACTTCGGATCGTGATCGAAGAAATTGAGAAAGCGCTGAAATAACAGAAAACAGAAGTTGCCTGTGAATGCCCGTTTTATGCGGGTATAGACATGGAATCAACATAAAAAAATGCGGCAGGGTAACGGACATTATTTTATAAAAAGTTTTATAAAAGAGTGCCGGTGTATATTCTGCCGCAATGATTTTGTTATGGGTTACATAGTCAATGCAGATGGTTTTATCTGTCTGGTATAGCGTTTGGGTTAATTCCTGAGATAATTCCGCATACTGCGAAGGGCATGTTTTTCCAGGCGGCTGACCTGGGCCTGGGAGATCCCGATCTCATCGGCAACTTCCATCTGGGTTTTTCCTTCGTAGAAGCGGAGATCAATAATGTGTCGTTCCCGTTCTCCCAGCCGGTTCATGGCGTCCCGGAGAGAAATATCTTCCACCCAGTTTTCCTCCCGGTTCTTTTTGTCGCTGATCTGATCCATGACATAGAGAGTATCTCCTCCTTCGGAATACACCGGCTCAAAAAGGCTCACCGGGCTCTGGATCGCATCCATGGCATAGACGATCATTTCCTTGTCAATGCCGATCTCATCAGCGATCTCCGCGATGGTAGGCTCTTTGAGATGCTGCCGCATATAGTTTTCCCTGGTGTAGATGGTTTTGTAGGCGATATCCCGCAGAGAGCGGCTGACCCGTATGCTGTTGTTATCCCGGAGATATCTTCGGATCTCACCGACGATCATAGGAACTGCATAGGTAGAAAACTTTACCTGAAGGGTGGTATCAAAATTATCGATTGCTTTGATCAGGCCGATACAGCCGATCTGAAAAAGGTCATCTGGATTTTCACTGCTGTTCTGAAAACGGCGGATCACGCTTAAAACAAGCCGCAGATTGCCTTTGATGTACAATTCTCTGGCTTCTTCATCGCCAGCTTTGATTCTTTTGAAGAGCTCATCCTTTTCTTCCTGGTTGAGAACAGGAAGCGTTGAGGTATTTACTCCGCAGATTTCAACTTTATTCAGTGCCATCTTAGAATCCTCCTTGTCTTGTCAGTACATTAAGATGATTCTCAGAGGGCGGTTGAAATATACTTTTCCGGGGAAAATATAAAAAATAAAGGGCCTTGACAAATGTAGTCGGTTCAGTCTCCTCCCAGCCGTTTTTCATCACGGAAATCAACAAGGATGATATCTTCACCAATCTGGCGGATGCAGTCCCAGGGGATGATGCATTCACTTTCTCTTGAAAAACACCAGCAGAATTTCCCGGGTTCCGGCATGATCAGGGCTTTCAGCCGGGCGGTTTCACAGCAGAATTCCACATCAAGAGGACAGCCAAGGCTACGGCAGGTGTGGATATTGATCACTTCTTTCTGTTTCAGTTCGCAGATACGCATAAATTCATCACCTGATATGATTTTATGGAAAATCTGTAAAATTTATGCAAGTCCGATTATTGACACATTATATGCATTTATTCTATAATAAAAACAAATTTAGTAATGATTTTTTGATCCGGAAAGGGGGAGAGTTCCGTGAGATGTCCGTTCTGTAACCAGGATAATACAAGAGTTGTAGATTCCAGACCTGTAGAGGATACCAATTCTATCCGCCGCCGCCGTCTCTGTGATGCCTGCGGAAAGCGTTTTACAACTTATGAGAAGGTGGAAACGATTCCACTGACTGTGATCAAGAAGGATCAGAACCGGGAGAGCTATAAACGTTCCAAGATCCAGGATGGTGTTCTTCGTGCCTGCTATAAACGCCCCATTCCCATTGAGAGAGTGGAAGAGATGATCGATTCCATAGAAGGGGATATTTTCCGGTCAGAAGATCGTGAGATCAGCAGCACCAAGATCGGAGAGATCGTCATGGAGCATCTGAAGGATCTGGATGCTGTGGCATATGTACGTTTTGCGTCTGTATATAGGGAATTTAAAGATGTCAGTACCTTTATGGACGAGCTGAAGAAACTGATCAACTGAAAAACTCATAATAACATATAAAAAAACAGGGACCTCATGGGGAAAATTCCTCTGCGGTCCCTGTTATAATTTATGTTAATGATTCAGGAAACTTAAATTAAACAATACCCTGAGCTTTCATAGCGTCAACAACTTTTTCGAAGCCGGCGATGTTTGCACCTACAACATAGTTGTCTTCCATACCGTAACGTTTAGCAGCGTCATCAGCTTTGTGGAAGATGTCGATCATGATGTTGTGAAGTTTCTCATCAACCTCTTCTCTTGTCCAGGAAAGTCTCATGGAGTTCTGGCTCATCTCCAGTGCGGATGTGGCAACACCGCCAGCGTTTGCGGCTTTACCAGGCATGAAGAGAACACCGTTCTCCTGAAGGTATGTTGTTGCATCAAGAGTAGTAGGCATGTTAGCACCCTCAACGACATATTTGCAGCCGTTTGCAACCAGTGTTTTAGCTCCGTCAAGACCAAGCTCGTTCTGAGTAGCACATGGAAGATAGATATCACATTTGATGTTCCAGATGCCAAGTCCCTCTGTGTAAGTAGCACCCTCAACACGGTCAGCGTACTCTTTGATACGTCCACGTTTAACTTCTTTGATGTCTTTTACAACGTCAAGGTTGATTCCGTTCGGATCGTAGATATATCCGTTGGAGTCGTTCATTGCAACAACTTTGGCACCAAGCTGAGTAGCTTTCTCAACAGCGTAAATAGCTACATTACCGGAACCTGTTACAACGATTGTTTTTCCTTCTACGGAATCATTGTGAGCTTTGGCGATCTCGTTGAGCATGTATACAACACCGTAACCGGTAGCTTCTGTACGGATCAGGGAACCTCCGAAGGAAAGACCCTTTCCTGTAAGGACACCCTCATAAAGGCCACGGATTCTCTTGTACTGTCCGAAGAGATAACCGATCTCACGTCCGCCGACACCGATGTCACCAGCCGGAACATTCTGTATCTGCGCCGATATATTTGCAAAGCTCTGTCATAAAGCTCTGGCAGAATGCCATAACCTCTCTGTCAGATTTACCCTTAGGATCGAAGTTGGAGCCACCTTTTCCACCGCCGATCGGAAGGCCTGTAAGAGAGTTTTTAAAGGTCTGCTCAAAACCAAGGAATTTCAGGATACCCTGATTTACAGAAGGATGGAATCTTAAGCCGCCCTTGTATGGCCCGATCGCACTGTTGAACTGAACACGGTAACCTTTGTTGACCTGTACAGTTCCGTTATCATCGATCCACGGTACTTTGAAGGAGATGATCCTCTCTGGCTCTACAAGACGCTCAAGGATGGAAAGTTTACGATACTCTTCCTCATTTTTGTCAATTACGACTTTAAGGGAATCGAGAACTTCCTTAACTGCCTGATGGAATTCTGGCTCGCCAGGATTCTGTGCTACAACTCTTTCATAAACTTCTTCTGTGTAAGACATTGTTGTTTCCTCCTCATCACGTATTAAATTGTGTTTGAAAACTAAATTCGAGTGCTATTATACATTAACCTGCTAAAAAAGGGAAGTGCTAAATTAAAATTTTTAAAATTTTTATTTCTTGCGTTGAAAGCACAAATGTGAGAAGATATAGAAATAGATATTTTTTGACTATGAAAATAAAATGGTTAAATAATAGTGAAAATGAGAAGAGGAGTGGTTTTTATGAGAACATTCGGGAAATCATCAAAGCTTGATAATGTATTGTATGACGTGCGTGGACCGGTTGTGGATGAGGCTGCCAGAATGGAAGAAGATGGGATGGAGATCCTGAAGCTGAATATCGGTAACCCGTATCCGTTTGGATTTTCCGCACCGCAGGAAGTGATCCTGGATATGCTTAGTAATGTACGTACTTCACAGGGATATTCCGATTCCAAGGGTATTTTTTCCGCAAGAAAGGCGATCATGCAGTATGCCCAGCTTCGCGGGATCCCGGGAGTTACCATTAATGATATTTATACAGGAAATGGTGTCAGTGAGCTGATCAATCTCTGTATGCAGGCACTTCTGGATAACGGGGATGAGATCTTGATCCCGGCTCCGGATTATCCCCTGTGGACGGCAACTGCCACACTGGCAGGAGGAAATGTAGTCCACTATATCTGTGATGAGCAGTCTGACTGGTATCCGGATATCGAGGATATCAAGAGTAAGATCACACCAAGGACTAAAGCGATCGTTATCATCAATCCAAATAACCCGACAGGTGCCGTATATCCGAAGGAGATCCTGGAGCAGATCGCGGACATTGCAAGAGAGCATGAGCTGATCATCTTTTCCGATGAGATCTATGACCGCCTTGTTATGGATGGATACAAACATACTTCCATCGCTTCTCTTGCGCCGGATGTATTCTGCGTGACATTTTCAGGACTGTCAAAGTCTCATATGATCGCAGGTTTCCGTATCGGATGGATGATCTTAAGCGGAGCCAAGAACAAGGCTAAAGGTTATATAGAGGGAATCAACATGCTTTCTTCCATGCGCCTTTGCTCCAATGTTCCGGCACAGTCGATTGTACAGACTGCACTGGGCGGATATCAGAGTGTCAATGAGTATATCCAGCCAGGCGGACGTGTTTACGAGCAGAGAGATTTTATCTATAAGGCTCTGAATGATATTCCGGGAATTTCCGCTGTAAAGCCGCGTGCGGCATTTTACATATTCCCGAAGATCGATACCGAGAAATTCAATATCTATAATGATGAGCAGTTTGCCCTGGATTTCCTTCATGACAAGCAGGTTCTCATCGTTCCGGGTAAAGGCTTTAACTGGAACCAGCCGGATCATTTCCGTATTGTTTATCTGCCGGATATCCGTCAGCTGGATAAGGCAATGAAGAAGATGAAAGAGTTCTTTGCTACATATAAGCAGGTCTGATCACCAATACAAATATTTTCGGCATAGACCAAAACGGAAAAAAATGCTATAATCATATCTGAAATATCCCGGTCATCAGGGTCGGGATATATGAAATAAGACCAGAATTGCTTGAGAGGGGAATGAGGAGGGACCGTTATCGGACAGCAATAAAACAGAAATCGAAAGGGGAAATAACGGATGAGCAAATTCAACATGAAAGTGACACCTGAGATTGAGAAACTTACGCAGATCTGTCGTGAGAATGATAAACTGGATCTGTCTTTATATGGCAAGTACGATGTCAAGCGAGGTTTGCGTGACCTGAATGGAAAGGGTGTCCTTGCGGGACTTACCCAGATTTCCAATGTCCAGGCAACCAAGATCGTGGATGGGAAAGAGGTTCCCTGTGCAGGTAAGCTTTCTTACCGGGGATATGATATCAAGGATCTGACAAAAGGCTTCATCAATGACCGGCGTTTTGGTTTTGAGGAAGTAACCTATCTGCTTCTTTTCGGAAAACTTCCGAATCAGGAAGAACTGAATGAATTTTCCGGGATTCTTGCGAATCAGCGCCAGCTGCCGCGGAATTTTGTAAGGGATATCATTATGAAGGCGCCATCCAGAGATATTATGAATGCTCTGTCAAGAAGTGTGCTGACACTTTATTCCTACGACAAAGATCCGGATAATATTGAACTGGAGAATGTGCTCCGTCAGTGTATCAATCTGATCAGTGTTTTCCCGTTGTTATCTGTTTATGCATATCAGGCCTATAATCATTATGAGAAAGGTAAGAGCCTTTATATCCATCAGCCGAAGAAGGAACTTTCCACAGCAGAAAATATCCTGCGCCTTTTAAGACCGGATAAGAAATATACGGCACTGGAGGCGGAGATTCTGGATATTGCTCTGATCCTTCATATGGAGCATGGCGGCGGTAACAACTCTACCTTTACTACACATGTGGTTTCTTCTTCCGGAACCGATACGTATTCCGCAATTGCGGCAGCCCTGGGTTCTCTGAAAGGCCCGAAACACGGTGGCGCCAACATCAAAGTTGTAAAAATGTTCAATGATATGCGTAAGCATGTGCATGATTACAGTGATGAAGAGGAAGTCAGTGTTTACCTTAAGAAACTTCTTCACAAGGAGGCCTTTGATAAACGTGGGCTGATCTATGGTATGGGACATGCGATCTATTCTGTTTCCGATCCACGTGCAGAAGTATTTAAGGGGTATGTGGAGCAGCTTGCAAGAGAAAAAGGCAGAATGAAGGATTATCAGCTGTATGCTACGGTAGAGCGCCTTGCGCCAAAGGTTATTGCAGAGGAGCGTAAGATCTATAAAGGTGTCAGTGCCAATGTGGACTTTTACAGTGGATTTGTTTACAGTATGCTGGATCTGCCCCTGGAACTCTACACACCGATGTTTGCCATTGCACGTATTGTAGGCTGGAGTGCACATCGTATGGAAGAGCTTATCAATGTGGATAAAATTATCCGTCCTGCATATAAGAATGTTCTTCCGGAAGCAGAGTATATTCCTCTTGGTGAGCGATAGGAAAGGCAATGGAAAATGACAGAATATAATGAGACAGCACTGGTACTGGAAGGCGGTGGAAACAGAGGTGTTTTTACTGCAGGAGTACTGGATTACCTGATGGAACAGAAAGTGGAATTCCCATATGTAGTGGGAGTATCAGCGGGCGCCTGCAATGCCATTGATTATGTATCCGGGCAGGTAGGGCGTACCAGAAGATGTATGATCGTGGAAAATAAGGAATACCGTTATATCAGTCTGAAAAATATTCTGGATAAGAAAAGTCTGTTTGACATGGATATGATCTTTGACAGGTATCCCAATGAGATTTTCCCATTTGATTTTGACGAGTACTTTAAATCGGATATTGAATGTGAGATGGTTGTGACGAACTGTCTTACAGGAGAAGCAGAGTATCTGTCCGAAAAGCAGGACAGACAGAGACTTATGGATATCTGCAGAGCGTCCAGCAGCATTCCGGGAATGAGCCCGATGGTAACGATAGACGGGCAGCTGTATCTGGATGGAGGGGCGGCAGATTCCATACCTCTTATCCATGCCATGAAAAAAGGCCACCGGAAAAATGTGGTCATTCTTACCAGAAATCAGGAATACCGTAAGAAAAAACCAGGTAAAAGCAAAGCCGTATATGTGGCTGCTTTTAAGAAGTATCCGAATCTTTTAAATACATTGCTCAACCGTTATCAGGTGTATAATAAGACCCTGGAACTGATTGAAAAATGGGAAAAAGAAGGTCATATTTTTGTGATCCGACCGGAAATCGAGACCGTTTCCCGTACGGAACAGAATGCGGAAGCATTAAGCGGATTTTACAAGCATGGGTATGAAGTAATGAAAGACCGTCTGGGTGAACTTTATGATTACCTGGAAAAAGAAAACTGAGGTGGAATAGATGTTCAGAAGTTTTTTTCCGGATGAATATCTGGATTCTGCGTATGTAATTGACTATGAGAAGCTTTACAGAGAAGGATACAGAGGGCTTCTTTTTGATATTGATAATACCATTGTCCCGCACGGCGCACCGGCAGATGAACGGGCAAGGAAACTGTTTGAAAAGCTGAGGGGGATCGGGTTTCGATACTGTTTTGTATCCAACAACCAGAAACCCCGCGTAGAGCCTTTTGCCAAGGCCGTAGAGGGAAATTTTATAGAAAATGCCCATAAACCGGCTGTGAAGAATTACAAAAAAGCCTGTCAGGTGATCCAGACAGAACCTGACCGGACAATTTTTGTGGGGGATCAGCTGTTTACGGATATTTACGGAGCGAAGCGGGCGGGGATCCGTACGATTCTTGTAAAACCGATTCATCCAAAAGAGGAAATTCAGATTGTGCTGAAACGCTATCTGGAAAAAATAGTACTATATTTTTACCAAAAAGAGGAGGGGAAGAATTCATGAACCATATTGTAATTATCGGCTTTATGGGTTCAGGAAAGACACGAGTTGGAAAGAGGCTGGCGAAGGACCTGGGACTTCCGTTTATTGACGTGGACAGACTGATCGTGAAGAAAATGAACATGTCGGTAAAGGAGGTATTTGAACGCTTTGGAGAGCCGTTTTATCGTGCACTGGAGACAATGGCAGTTAAAGAGCTGTCTACAGATGGTGAGCGTAAGGTAATCTCTGTCAGCGCTGGACTGCCTCTGCAGGAGCAGAACCAGAAATATCTTCAGAATATGGGGACGATCATCTATCTGAAGGGATCTGCGGCAACACTGATCAAACGTCTGGAAGGAAGCAACAATCCAACACTGGAGGGAGCTGAGAACAAAGAGGACAAGATCAAGAAACTTCTCAAGCAGAGAGATCCTGTTTATGAGAAGTTTGCAGACATTAAAGTTGTCACAGGAGTGAAGCCTTTTGACGAACTGATTGCAGAAATTGAAGAAAAATTAAAGGCTTAAATAAAAAAACAGTTGAAAAATGACAAAAGGTATTATAGAATAATCCATAGCGAAAAAGAACCGCATATATTAAGGAGGAAATATTTATGATTTCAGCAGGTGATTTCAAAAATGGTATCACACTTGAAATTGATGGAAACGTATGTCAGATCGTTGAATTCCAGCATGTAAAACCAGGAAAAGGCGCAGCCTTTGTAAGAACAAAATACAAAAACATTATCACAGGATCTGTAGTGGAGAAATCTTTCCGTCCTACAGAGAAATTCCCGGCTGCACGTATCGAGCGTGTAGATATGCAGTATCTGTATCAGGATGGTGATTTATACTACTTTATGAATACAGAGACATATGATCAGGTTGGTCTTACAAAAGATCAGGTTGGCGATTCTCTGAAATTCGTTAAAGATAACGAAATGGTTAAGGTTTGCTCTCATAACGGCGAGGTATTCGCAATCGAGCCTCCTCTTTTCGTAGAGCTTGAGGTTATTGAGACAGAGCCAGGATTTGCAGGAAATACAGCACAGGGTGCTACCAAACCGGCAACTGTTGAAACAGGTGCACAGGTTCAGGTTCCTCTGTTTGTAAACCAGGGCGACAAGCTGAAAATTGACACAAGAACAGGAGAGTATCTCTCCCGTGTATAACGAATAAACTGCGTAGCAGTTGATTGGCTATGAACAAGTAGCGAATGCGGATTATGAATATCTGCTTATGATGAAAAAACCCGCTTATGCGGGTTTTTTTATGTCCGTTTTTAGAAATTACCTTGACACAAAAAATCATTCTGGTATAATTAAACCCAGTCAAAAATAACTGACCAAGAAGTTCGTCTGTCCACCAGAGATGTCCGGAAATGATCCGGCCACGGAATTCTTTTGAGGGCTTGTACTGGTTTCGACGGGGGCTTTGAAGTTAGGGAAGCCATCCGCAGACTCCTGGACTGCGTACCAACCGGGAACTAAATATAAACGCAGACGAAAAGTTAGCGTTAGCAGCCTAAGCTGCTCGTCAGCCCCGTTGCACTCACACATCGGGAATCTGGCGTCGACTATGTGAGAAACCTTGCCGGGTAAGCTTTGCCCCGGTAGATGTATCATGAAGCTACTGAAGCAGTAAGCCTGTCGGTGGGCGTGCTGCCGAGGGAATGTTAAATCAGCGACTGTGATGGGAGATGCCTTAAGGGATAGGCTTTCGGACAGGGGTTCGATTCCCCTCAGGTCCATTTATGGAACGTCCCGGAAAGACAGCATTTATGCGGCTTTCCGGGAATTTTTTTTACTTTCTTTTTTAGATATCAGAAATTTCTTCGCGGATACAGAAAGCGATGGTGATAAAATGAAAAAACCTCTGCTCAATTTAAAAAAGCAGAATACAAAATCAGATTACTATGATTATAATCTTGTCGCTGTCATCGTACTTCTGGTATGTTTCGGACTGGTTATGCTGTACAGCACCAGTTCTTATATGGCGGAAGTAAATTATGGCAATGATATGTTTTATTTTAAGAAACAGGCACTGATCAGTGCGGCCTGTCTGATCGGAGCATTATTTATTTCAAAAATACTGGATTATCATGTCCTTCTTCCTTTTACAACCGCACTTTATGTGGCTTCACTGATCCTTATGGGCCTGGTCCGCACTCCGCTGGGGCATTCTTCCCATGGTGCAACCAGATGGCTGTATATCGGACCGATCAACTTTCAGCCTGCCGAAATAGCCAAGATTGCGGTCATCATCATGATGGCCTATATGATCGGAAAGATGGGACGAAAGGTAAAAACTCTGAAAAGCTGTATGATCCTGGGACTTCCGGGAGCAGGACTTGCGCTGGCTGCTTATGTGCTTACCGATAACTTAAGTACTGCCATGATCATTCTGGGCATTACTGTAGGAATGGTTTTTGTGGCACATCCGGATACCCGTCCGTTTATCATTATAGGTATCGTCGGTATAGTCCTGATCGTAATCGGTGTGCTGTTTCTGGTTGCAACAACCAAGGACAGTAACAGTTTCCGAGTTATGCGAGTGCTGGTGTGGCTGCAGCCTGAGAAATATTCTGATGAAGGTGGATACCAGACGTTACAGGCGCTGTATGCCATCGGTTCCGGGGGCTTTTTCGGACGGGGACTTGGAAACAGTATCCAGAAACTGGGAAGTGTTCCTGAGGCTCAGAACGATATGATTTTTTCCATTATCTGTGAAGAACTCGGAGTTTTCGGAGGCATTTTTGTACTGATCCTGTTCGGGTATCTTCTGTACAGATTGTTCTTTATTGCACAGAATGCTCCGGATCTGTTCGGCTCTCTGATCGTCACGGGAATTTTTATACATATTGCGCTGCAGGTAATCCTGAACATTGCCGTTGTACTGAATCTGATGCCGAATACAGGTGTTACATTGCCCTTTATCAGCTATGGAGGAACCTCTATTGTATTCCTGATGTCAGAGATGGCAATTGCCCTCAGTGTGGCCCGTCAGATAAAATTTCAAGAGTAAAATAGTTTTAAAATCAAAATATTTTTGCTCTGGAGCCATTTTTTGGGAAAATCCTCTTGACAACTGTTTTTGCAGACTATATACTTGGCTCAAAAAGAGGAAACAGATTCGATCTGTAACGATTAAAGGAGAAATTAAGACATGTTAGAAAAAATGAAAGAAATGCTTGCAGAGCAGTTAAATTGTGAGGCATCTATAATTACACCGGAGACATCTTTCAAGGATGATCTCGGAGCAGATTCTCTGGATCTTTTTGAGCTGGTTATGGCCCTTGAGGATGAGTACAATGTTGAGATTCCGGCAGAGGAGCTTACAGATCTGAATACAGTTGGAGATGTAATCGAGTATCTTAAAAACAAAGGTGTGGAAGCATAAGCAGGAATTAAGAGATCCTCTGGGACAATGGTGTCTCAGGGGATTTTTCTGTGTATAGGGAAGACGGGGGATTCCGTCGGAAAACCTATGGACATTTTGAAGGCTTTAGGTATATAATATCACCTATAATGAGAAACAACAAAACGAGGAGAAAAGAAATGACAAAGATCAGAACAAGATTTGCACCGAGTCCTACAGGAAGAATGCATGTGGGTAACTTAAGAACAGCTCTTTATGCTTATTTGATCACAAAACATGAAGGCGGAGATTTTATCCTTCGTATTGAAGATACAGACCAGGAACGTTATGTGGAGGGAGCCGTAGATATTATTTACCGTACCCTTGAGAAAACCGGACTTATCCATGATGAGGGACCGGATAAAGACGGCGGATTCGGTCCGTATGTACAGAGTGAGCGTCAGGCAACAGGCATGTACCTGAAATATGCAAAACAGCTTATTGAGCAGGGAGATGCATACTACTGCTTCTGCGGCAAGGAAGAACTGGAGAGTATGAAACGTACAGTTGCAGGCAAGGAGATCTCCATCTATGATAAGAGATGTCTCCACCTTTCCAAAGAAGAGGTTCAGCGTCGTCTGGATGCGGGAGAACCTCATGTTATCCGTTTCAATATGCCGACAGAGGGAACTACAACCTTCCACGATGTTATTTACGGTGATATCACAGTCAACAATGAAGAGATGGAGGATCTGATCCTGATCAAATCTGATGGATATCCGACATACAATTTTGCAAACGTAATTGATGACCATCTTATGGGGATTACGCATGTTGTAAGAGGTAATGAGTATCTTTCCTCTTCTCCGAAGTACAACCGTATTTACGAGGCATTCGGATGGGAGATCCCGGTTTATGTACATTGTCCGCTGATCACAGATGAGACACATCAGAAACTTTCCAAGAGATGCGGCCATTCTTCCTATGAGGATCTGATCGATCAGGGCTTTGTTACAGAGGCAGTGATCAATTATGTTGCGCTTCTTGGATGGAGCCCGGCAGACAACCGTGAGATTTTCTCTCTTCCGGAACTTGTGGAAGCGTTTGATTACCACCATATCAACAAATCACCGGCAGTTTTTGATATTGCCAAGCTGAAATGGATGAATGGTGAGTACATCAAAAAAATGGATCCGGATGCGTTCTATGAGAGAGCACTTCCGTATCTGAAAGAAGTTCTGAAGAAAGACTTTGATCTTAAAAAGATCGCAGGTATGGTTCAGACCAGAATTGAAGTATTCCCGGATATCCCGGAGCTTGTGGACTTCTTTGAGGAAGTTCCGGAATATGACAGTGCAATGTACCGCCACAAAAAAATGAAAACAACAGAGGAGACTTCCCTTGCAGTTCTCAAGGAGGTACTTCCTGTACTGGAAGCACAGGAGGATTATAACAATGATCCGCTGTATGCATCTTTAAGTGCTTTTGTAAAGGAGCACGGCTATAAGAACGGTTATGTAATGTGGCCGCTGCGTACAGCAGTATCCGGCAAGCAGATGACGCCGGCCGGCGCAACAGAGATCATGGAGATCATCGGTAAGGAAGAGACACTGAAACGTGTACATGCAGCAATCGAAAAACTTGAGCACGAATAAGTGCATAGTCAATAATCCAGTTATGAAACGAAATCCATCTCAAAAACGGGCGATCGCCCACCTGTCAGGACCGATGATGGTTCTGGCAGGCCCCGGTTCGGGGAAAACTTCCGTCATAGTAGAAAGAACAGCACATATGATCCATGAAGGGAAGATACCGGCTTCCTCTGTTCTTGTTGTGACCTTTTCAAGGGCGGCAGCCGTAGAAATGAAAGAACGGTTTCTGAAATTTACCGGAGTTTCGAGGACAGGCGTTACATTTGGAACTTTTCATGGTGTATTTTATGGAATCCTGAAACAGGCATATGGTCTCAACGGAAGCAACATTCTTTCTGAAGAGGAAAAGTATGCGATCTTAAGGGAACTGGCAGTAAATTGTGCCGCAGAACAGTCCCAGGAAGGGGACTTTGTGGAAGATGTGGCAAAAGAGATCAGTGTTGTCAAAGGGGGAAGAATTTCACTGGAACATTACTATTCTTCCTGCTGTCCGGATGAAGTGTTCCGGCAGATTTTTCAGGGGTATCGGAAAGTCCTGAATGAAAGAAGAAAGCTTGATTTTGACGATATGCTTTTGAGCTGCTATGAGCTTTTGCGTAAAAGAAAAGATATTCTGGCAGCATGGCAGAAAAAATTCCGGTATATTCTGGTGGATGAGTTTCAGGATATCAACCATCTTCAGTATGATATTGTAAAAATGCTGGCAGCTCCGGAAAATAATCTGTTTGTGGTGGGAGACGATGACCAGTCTATTTATCATTTCCGTGGAGCACGTCCGGAGATTATGCTGAATTTTCCGGAAGATTTCAAAAATGCGGAAACAGTATTGCTGAATATTAATTACCGGTGCAGCGGAAATATTTTGAACACAGCTATGAAAGTAATTGATCATAACGAAAACCGTTATGTAAAAAAACTTTCTACACCCAATAACCTAGGAGAACCTGTAGAGGTAAAGGAATTTAAAAATCCAAGAGATGAGTATATGACAGCTGCGGGAATACTGAAAGACCGGATGGAAAAAGGGGAATATATTGAAGATACCGCCTTTCTTTTCCGGACCAATCAGGAGGCAGAAGGCCTGGTTGCCGCATTGATGGAATATGGGGTTCCTTTTACCATGAAAGAGAAACTGCCCAATCTGTTCCGCCACTGGATCTGTAAAAATATGATCGCCTATCTGAAAATGGCACAGGGGGACCGGAGCAGAAGTACATTTCTGGAAATTATGAACCGCCCTAACCGCTACATAGCCAGAGAGGCTCTTGCCGAAAAAAACATAGATTTTAAGGCTCTTGCCGAATTTTATAAAGATAAGGACTGGATGTGTGACAGGATCACAACACTGGAAACACATCTTCGGATCTTGAAAACCATGGCCCCTTATGCAGCCATTAATTTTATCCGAAACGGCATGGGATATGAAGAATACTTGCAGGAATACGCAAGGTATCGTAAAATAAAGCCAGAAGAGCTCTGGGAGACCTTAAACCGGATACACGAAAGTGCCAGAGGAATGAAAACGCTGGAAGACTGGCTGGCCTATATGGATGAATATACCAGAAAACTGGAAGAACAGGCGAAAAAACAGGACGTGAAAAGGGAAGGCTGTGTGATATCTACCCTTCACGCTGTAAAAGGCCTGGAGTATGACCGGGTATATATTATGAATGTCAATGAGGGCAGTATGCCTTACCGGAAAGCGGTTCTGGAAGCGCACCTTGAGGAAGAACGGAGACTTTTCTACGTTGGAATGACGCGGGCAAAGAAGAAACTTTGTCTGTGCTATGTGAGAATGCAGTACGAGAAGGAACGGGAGCCGTCACGGTTCCTTGAGGAGGCAGGATTATGAACGGGATCATTTACTACACAAAGATAAGAGACGAATATTCTGGCAAAAACATGGAGCATATGATCGGGGAAAAGCTTCTGGAGATTGGGCTGGAAAGAGAATATGGCCGGAAACTTGCCTTTGAACCCAGGGCTAAGGGGGAACATGGGAAACCGTTTTTTACCCTTCTTCCAAAGATCCATTATAATATTTCACATTCCGGAAAATATGTGATGTGTTTATTTGCAGGTGAAGAAGTAGGTATTGATATACAGATCCATAAGAAGGTTAATTATGAGAGGATCCTTGAGAGACTGGTACCTGCAGATATGGTGAGGGAGATCCTGGAAGCAGATGATATGGAGAAGGCTTTTTTTGCACAGTGGGTATTGCGGGAAGCTTATATCAAATGGACGGGAGAAGGATTGTCCAGAGATTTAAGGACGATTCCCATGGACAAAGGAAATTACATGATGCTGGAAATGGAACCGGGATACAGCGGTGCAGTCTGGTCAAAAGATGATCTGGAATTGCGCTTTGAATACGAAGATATCATACTGAGATAAACTGTACCAGAATAGAGAAAATGAAATGAACAAAGAGATGAAACGCAGCTTCCGGATTTTTATTCTGAAGATCCTGGCAGTTGTTTTTGTGCTGTGTATATGTTATTTTTTATATGCATTTGTATACAGAGCAAAAACAGAACTGCCAACAAAAGCTGTGGTGACAAACAGAGGTGCTGCAGTGTATACGCTGCGGGGCCAGAAACAGATGCTTTCCCAGAAAGAGGCATTTTCCTATTTTGCCTTTGACGGAAGAGAAAAAGAGAAAGAATATGGAACTTATGTCATTCCCGGACTGAAAAATACAAGGACGCTGCTTACGGAAAAAGGTGCCACACCGGCCATGTGCACGTCCATGACTCCTCAGGGACTGGCAGTTACCGAAGATTATGTGCTGATCAGTGCTTACTGCAGCACACAGAAACATAATTCGGTCATCTATGTGATCGATAAAGAGAAACATAACTTTATAAAAGAAGTAGTGCTGCCTGGACAGCCTCATGTGGGAGGCCTTGCCTACGATCCGGAACATAAGATTCTGTGGTATTCTTCCAATATTAACGGAATTGCACAGGCAGTAAGCATAAAAATGGATACAATAGAAGCCTATGATTATGATGACAGTCACCTGCCGGTGGATACTTTGCAGACAGTCAGTCTTTATGGAATTGTAAGGGATTCATTTATGACTTTTTACGAAGGGTGTCTGTATGTAGGCTGCTTTGAAAAATATAACGAAAGTGTAATTGCACGATACGGAGTTGACGCAGATGGAAATCTGATCAATACCATGGATGAGGAGCTGGGCATGGATTTTGAAATGGCAGTTCCGCTGGATTATTCCACCATATCGGAGCAGGTCCAGGGAATCGCTTTTTACAATGACAAACTGCTGATCTCTCATTCCTTTGGAATCCTGCCATCCAGACTGGTATTTTATGAACAGTCCGACAAGCGTTTGTATGTAAATGAAAATTCGGCCAGGACCTACCGCTTTCCGGAGCGCCTGGAACAGATCGTGGTGGAGGGAGACAATCTCTATGTGATGTTTGAATCCTGTGCCTATGCATACCGTGCATCCTCCGTAAATATTGTGGACCGGGTACTGAAGCTGAGCCTTCCGAAGATGGAGGCTTACGATGAGGAAGAAAGCCTCTTTTTTCTGTCGGAATAAAGGAAAAACAGATTTTTTCCAAAGGAGACAAAGGGTACTAAATCCTGCATGTCCGCAATATATTTAAGTGTAAGAGGTGAAAAAATGGACGCAAACCAGATTCAGAACCTGTTTGCCAGCAATGTCCGCCAGCTGTTGGTGGATGCAGACCTTGATTATGATAAATTATATGAGATACGTCTCCGGGTGGGAAGACCTCTGTTTCTTACCTATGACGGGGGAGAATGTTTTCTGCGGCAGAAAGACACAGAGCCTTATCTGGTGACACGGGAGGATCTGAAGGAGACACTGGAATATGTCAGTGGTTATTCTCTGTACGCTTATGAAGACGAAATACGTCAGGGATTTTTGAGTGTACAGGGCGGACATCGTGTAGGAGTTACCGGAAAAGTGATCCTGGACGGAAACCGGGTCCGGGGAATGAAATACATTTCCTGCATCAATGTGCGGCTGGCTCATGAGATCCAGGGATGTGCCGGAGGCGTGATGCCTTATATCCAGACACGAGAGCAGATTATGCACACATTGATCGTTTCCCCGCCCAGATGTGGGAAGACTACGCTTCTTCGGGATATCATCCGCCAGATGAGTAATGGTTGGGGAGATATTTCCGGTGTGACAGTAGGGGTGGTAAATGAGCGAAGTGAACTTGCAGGATGTTATCAGGGAATTCCGCAGAATGATCTTGGAATGCGGACAGACATCCTGGACGGCTGTCCGAAAGCAGAGGGCATGCAGATGCTGATCCGGTCCATGTCACCGGTTGTGGTTGCTGTGGATGAGCTTGGAAAGGAAGAAGATTTCAAGGCAGTGGAAGCGGTGATCCACTGTGGCTGTCGTCTGATCGCCACTGCTCACGGTGATTCTGTGGAAGAAACGTTGTCTCAGCCGTTTTTTCAGAAGTTGTGGGAAGCGCGGGTTTTTCAAAGATATATTTTTCTTGGAAAACATGACCGTGCGGGAATTGTAGAGGGAATTTATGATGGAAACGGAAAATGCCTATGTACAGAATTGTAGGATGCATTCTGCTCGTGGCGGCAGGGACCGGAATGGGATTTTCCGGAAGTATGAAGCTTTCGGAGAGAATATATACGCTTGAGATGCTGCTGCGGATGGGAATCTTCCTGAAAGGAGAGATCCGTTGCGGAAATATGTCTCTGCCGGATGCTTTTTACGGAGTTGCCGGAAGAATGGATGGAAAATACAGGGAATTTCTCATAAGTGCTGCAGACAGGATGAAGTCTGGAACAGGAGAAACGCTCTCACAGATATGCAGGGAATGTGCAGAAACATCCCTGAAAAAAAGCTGCCTTACCTCCGGGGAAAAGGACGCTTTTTTTTCTTTGGGAGAGCATCTTGGTTATCTGGATCTGGAAATGCAGATGAAACAGCTTTCTCTATATGAGGAAAACCTGGAAGAGGAGATTTCCCGGTTAAAAGAAGAGGCCTCCGTAAAAAAGAGATTGTACCGGAGTCTGGGAATTCTGGGAGGACTGCTTCTGGCGGTGCTTTTGATATAGAGGTTTTGTCTGAACAGTGAAGATGGGACGGGCTTATTGAAGAAAAAGGAGGGAGTTTTTGGAGGTCAGTATCATATTTAAGATTGGGGCAGTAGGGATTCTGGTCTCTGTTCTTTCTCAGATCCTGAAGCACAGCGGAAGGGAAGAACAGGCATTTCTCGTAAGTCTTTCAGGACTTCTGATCGTGCTGTTCTGGATCGTACCGTATATCTATGAACTCTTTGAAAATATCCAGCAGCTTTTTGTTCTTTAAAGGAGGTAAAAAACGTGGATATTTTAAGAATTTCCATTTTGGGAACAGTGGGTGTTCTTCTGGGGATCCTTCTGAAATCACGGGCTCCTGAATATACAAGTCTGATTACTGTGGGAATCGGTCTGATGATCCTGGGCCTGGCGGCAGGAAAGATCGGATATCTTTTTCAGTCTCTTGAAAAACTGAAAGAATGTCTTCCGGTTGACGGAAGTTACATCACTACCTTGTTAAAAATGATCGGAATTACCTATATCGGACAATTTTCATCTGGTATATGTAAAGATGCCGGGTATGCTTCCACAGGGGCACAGATCGATCTGTTTTGCAGATTGTCTGTGATGGTTCTGAGTATGCCGGTACTGCTGGCACTTCTGGATACGATACAGGGATTTCTTGTATGAAAAAAAAAGAAACAGATCAGAAGAGGGGATCAGAAGAAAAAAGAAGAGCAAAGGTCTGGTGGAAAGCCAGGATCGTGGTCCTGGTAATGATATGCACGGGATTGATACAGTGGCCGGAGCGGATGGATACTGGTGTAAATGGTGTTTGTGTTTTTGCACAGCCGGTATCAGGAGAAACAACAGAAGCGGATGCGGTCCGACAGGCAGACTCAGAAGGTTCTGCATCCATAGACAATTCCCAGGAAAAACAGCTCACAGATCAGCTGGAACTTACAGATCTGCAGTCCATGGTGGATGAAATGCTTGGTGAGAACAGCTTTTCTGTTACAGAAGCTTTCCACAGGTTATTGTCCGGTGAAGAAGTGCTTTCGGAGGAGAGTGTGCGGGAATTTCTGCATAGTCTCCTTTTTTCCAGCCTTGAAAAAGAAAAAAGCCTGATCGTAAAACTGCTGCTTCTTCTCTTATTCGCGGCAGTTTTTTCCGGATTTGCAGGTGCTTTTGATAACGGACAGATCGGTGAGATCAGTTTTTATGTTGTGTATCTTCTTGTTTTTACTTTGCTGATGAACAGCTTTTCCGGCTTAAGTGCATCACTGCTTTCCATACTGCGGTGGATCACGGAATTTATGAAAGAGCTGTCGCCGGTGTACTTTATGGCAGTGGCTGCTGCATCCGGAGCATCTACGGCTGCTGTTTTCTATCAGGGAGTACTTCTTCTGGTGTGGCTGTTTCAGTGGATACTGGAAAGTGTTTTGCTTCCTGGAGTCAGCTTGTATATACTTCTTAAGTTTGTGAATCATCTTTCCAGGGAAGAGATGCTGGGAAAGATGGCAGAACTGATCGAAACTTTGATTTCCTGGGGCCTTCGGACGCTGCTGGGGGTTGTTGCAGGACTGCAGGTAGTGCGGGGACTGGTGACTCCAGTGATGGATTCTCTGAAAAGAAGTGCCATCGGAAAAACTGCCGGTACGCTTCCGGGGGTAGGTAATGCGGTCAATGCAGTGACAGAACTGGTGCTTACGACAGCAGTTCTTGTAAGAAACAGTCTGGGTGTGGTGTTTCTTCTTGTATTTCTGGTGGTCGGAGCCGGCCCCGTGATCCGCTACGGACTGCTGGCTCTTGTATACAGGTTTCTGGCAGCAGTGGCACAGCCGGTGTCTGATAAACGGCTTGTGGAAGTATTCAGTACCATGGGAGAAGGGTGCGCTCTTCTGATGCGGATCCTGTTTACAGCAGAAGTTTTATGTATGTTGACATTTCTGATATTGATGGCAGGGGGAATCTGATCATGCGGCAGGAAATCTATCAGTGGATGAAAGATCTGGCTTTTTTTCATGTGCTTACTACGGCGATCCTGCATATTCTGCCGGATAAACGGTATGAACAGTATGTCCGTCTGTTTATGGGCCTTCTCCTGATACTTCTTATCTGCACGCCTGTTTTTGCTGTTGTAGGAAAAAGTCAGGAACTTCTGGAGGGATTCCGGAAAAATTACAGCCAGGAAGAACAGGAGCGGATGGAAGCGGAAGCGCAGGGGATCCGGGAAACCTTTCTGAAGGAAGCTTACGAAAGTGAGCTGAAAAAACAGGTGGAGGAGATCTTAAATGAACAGAAGATTTTTTGTGGGGAAATTGAAGTGGATATGGAGAAAAATCTCCGGGTGATCATAAGGTTTTCTGAGAAGATCACGGAAAAGCAGAAGGAGGCGGTACAAGATGGGTGTGAAAGGATCTGCGGACTCGGAAAAGATCAGTATCAGATCCTGGATCCTGGCGATGGGGTGGAAGGAGTGGGGAATCGTACTTCTTCTGGGGATACTTCTGCTGGTGGCAGGGCTTCCGGTAACCCAGAAAAGTAGTAAGAATGCGAATACCCAGGTGTCTGAAAAAACAAGACTGGAGAGCCGCCTGGAGGAACTGCTTTCCAACGTGGAAGGAGTCGGAGAGGTGGAAGTGATCATTATGACCGGAGATGAAGGAAATACGGATGGTTTTTCCATAAGCAGCAAAAATGAAGTGACCGGCGTGCTAGTGGCTGCCCAGGGGGCGGGCAGCGCAGTGACAGTTCAGAATATTCAGCAGGCAATTATGGCATTATTTCAGATTGACGCCCATAAAATTAGAGTAATGAAAATGAAATGAGGAGAGTAGAAGTGAAAAAGATCATGAAGAAAAACCAGGTAATCATCACCTCGCTGGCCATTTTGATCGCGGTGGCCGGGTATCTGAATTTCGCAGATGTGGATCTGGGATTTAAAGATAAGGAGGCAAGCACCGACAGCAGCAGTATCCTGGACGATGTGAATTATGACCTGACCGATGAAACAGCCCTTCTGGATGAGAACGGGGCAGATGGCACAACCCAGTCGGAGGTGATGGATACCGCATCTCCGGGCGAAGCCGTACTTACCGGTGCGTCGGATTTTGCGGCGCAGGCGAAAATCAGCAGAGAACAGGTGCGCTCTCAGAACAAGGCGGACCTGCAGGCGATCATCAGCAATAAGGATATCAGCGATGAAGAAAAACAGAATGCCATCAATACCATGGTTTCCATGACAGATCTTACAGAAAAAGAGTCGGCAGCAGAACTTCTTCTGGAAGCGAAGGGCTTTGAGAATGTGATCGTAAATCTGACGGGAGAAACTGCGGATGTGGTAGTGCCGGATGCGGATCTTGAAGATGTAAAACGTGCACAGATCGAGGATATTGTAAAACGGAAAACCGGTGTGGCAGCAGAGAGTATTGTGATCACGCCTCTGAGCCAGAGTAAAGAAGCGGCAGATGATAATACATCAGATGCCCCGGATACAGCAGCGGACGCAGCAGGTGCGGAAAATGCCACAGACACAAAAGATACAGCGGGGAGTGAGGGCAATGAAGCGCAGGATACCGCTGCATCAGCAGAAAGTGATCCTGCAGATTCAGGATCAGAGGACAAAGAGACAGCAGCAGGTGCTCAGAATGATCCTACCATTGATACAGAGGGAATTTACGACTGAATTGCCTTGACAGCAAAGCCTTGTCTATACTAGAATAGGTAAGGTTATAGTAAAATAGAGATATCAGAGAATATACAGGAGGCTCACGTGTCGAAGTATACGAAAGAAATAGAAAAAAGAAGAACTTTTGCCATCATCTCCCATCCGGATGCCGGTAAAACAACATTGACAGAAAAATTTCTGCTGTATGGAGGGGCCATCAATCTGGCCGGAAGCGTAAAAGGTAAGGCTACGGCCCGCCATGCAGTATCAGACTGGATGGAGATCGAGAAGGAGCGAGGTATTTCCGTCACCTCTTCCGTACTTCAGTTCCATTATGACGGATATTGTATCAACATTCTGGATACACCGGGACATCAGGATTTCTCCGAGGATACTTACCGTACACTGATGGCAGCGGATTCCGCAGTCATGGTCATCGATGGTTCCAAAGGTGTTGAGGCACAGACACGTAAACTTTTTAAAGTCTGTGTTATGAGACACATCCCGATCTTTACTTTTATCAATAAGATGGACCGAGATGCAAATGATACGTTTGATCTTCTGGATGAGATCGAAAAAGAGCTTGGTATTGCTACTTGTCCGATCAACTGGCCGATTGGTTCCGGTAAGAAATTCCGAGGAGTTTTTGACCGTAATACAAAGAAGATCCTTACCTTCTCCGATACACAAAAAGGTACCAAGGAAGGTGTGATCGAAGAGATCGATATTGATGATCCGCATGCAGATGAGATCATGGATCCGGAGCAGAAAGAGCAGCTGATGGAAGAAATTGAGCTTCTGGATGGCGCAAGTGCGGAGTTTTCCCAGGAAGAAGTCAGCAAAGGACAGCTGACACCGGTATTTTTCGGTTCCGCTCTTACTAACTTCGGTGTGGAGACATTCCTGGAGCATTTCCTGAAGATGACCACCTCTCCGCTTCCGAGAACTGCTGACTGCGGACCGATAGATCCGATGAGCGATGATTTTTCAGCCTTTGTATTTAAGATCCAGGCAAATATGAACAAGGCTCACAGAGACCGTATCGCATTTATGAGGATCTGTTCCGGCAAGTTTGACGCGACCAAGGAAGTTTATCATGTTCAGGGTGACAAGAAAATGCGCCTTCTTCAGCCGCAGCAGATGATGGCGGAATCCCGCCATGTTGTGGACGAGGCTTATGCAGGAGATATCATCGGTGTCTTTGATCCGGGTATCTTTTCCATTGGAGATACGATCTGTACGCCTGGAAAGAAATTTGCTTTTGAAGGAATCCCGACTTTCGCACCGGAGCATTTTGCACGTGTACGTCAGATCGATACCATGAAGAGAAAACAGTTTGTAAAAGGTATCAACCAGATCGCTCAGGAAGGTGCGATCCAGATATTCCAGGAGTTTAATACCGGTATGGAAGAGATCATCGTGGGCGTTGTAGGTGTCCTTCAGTTTGATGTCCTGAAATATCGTCTGGAGAATGAGTATAATGTAGATATCCGCCTTGAAACACTTCCATATGAGCATATCCGCTGGATCGCCAACAAGGAAGCTGTGAAAGTAGACAAGATCGTGGGAACTTCAGATATGAAGAAAGTCACAGATCTTAAGGGAAATCCGCTGCTTCTCTTTGTCAATGCATGGAGCGTTGGTATGGTTGAGGACAGAAACCCGGATCTGGTACTGACAGAATTCAGTAAATAAGCCCTTTTATTTCATAACATTTTTTGGTATAATAGTATAAAATTACGAACAAAAATATTATATCCGTAGGAGGGTTTCCCATGGCAGAAAAAAGAACAACATATAAGATACAGGATCTGGGCGGAATCGGTGAAGTCCACATTGCAGATGAGGTTGTTGCGATCGTTGCAGGACTTGCGGCAACAGACGTGGATGGAGTTGCTTCCATGGCAGGAAATATCACCAATGAGCTGGTAAGTAAACTTGGAAAGAAGAACCTGTCCAAGGGTGTGAGAGTAACCATTCTGGAAGGCGTCGTTACCGTGGATCTGTCACTGAATATCGAGTATGGCAGAAACATTCTTGAGACAAGCAAGAAGGTTCAGGAGAAAGTGAAATCCGCTATCGAGAATATGACAGGACTTGAGGTTGCAGATGTAAATATTCATATTGCCAGCGTGGATATGGAGAACGAAAAAGGAAAGTAAACCTTTCCTTTTTTCCGTCTTAGGAGGAAATTATGAGAAGAAGAGAACAGAGAGAACATGTATTTAAACTTATGTTTATGACAGAGTTTAATTCAGAAGAAGAGATGACAGAACAGCTCTCTCTTTATTTTGAGGGTCTTGGAGAACTTTCAGAGCAGGACCAGGAATATATGAAGAAGAAGTATGCACATGTGAAGGAGCATCTGGAAGAGATCGATGCACAGCTGAACAGTGCGAGCCGTGGCTGGAAGACCAAACGTATGAGCCGTGTGGATCTCGCGGCACTTCGTCTGGCAGTATATGAGATGGAATATGATGAGGATGTACCGACAGGAGTAGCGATCAATGAAGCGGTAGAACTTGCCAAGAGATTTGGCGGAGATGCTTCCGGTTCTTTTGTAAACGGAGTCCTTGGAAAGATCGCATCCGAAAAGGAAGAGAAGAAAAACGAGGAGGAGACTGCTGACACAGAAGAGAAAGCAGCAGAAACCCCAGAAGAGAACGCATGAGAAACGTCTATTCTGTCGGCCAGGTAAACCATTATGTCAAGAATATGTTTACTCAGGATTACTTTCTCCGCAAAGTCTATGTAAAGGGAGAAGTATCCAATTGTAAATATCATACCAGCGGGCATATCTATTTTTCCCTGAAGGATGAAACAGGTACATTAAGCTGTGTGATGTTTGCGGGGCATCGTCGTGGCCTTGCTTTTCGCATGAAGGACGGAGATAAGGTAGTTGTAGGTGGTGCTGTAGACGTATATGAGAGAGACGGGCGTTATCAGCTCTATGCGAAAGAAATCACACTGGAGGGCGCTGGTGCTCTCTATGAGCGGTATCTGGCACTGAAACAGGAGCTTGAGGATATGGGAATGTTTGCCCAGGAATATAAGCAGCCTATTCCTCATTTTATCCATACTCTTGGCGTGGTGACAGCACCTACCGGTGCGGCAGTACAGGATATCCGCAATATTGCAGGCAGAAGGAATCCGTATCTGCAGGTGATCCTCTACCCGGCACTTGTGCAGGGAGAAGGAGCGGCACAGAGTATTGTGAAGGGAATCCGGATGCTGGATGAAGCAGGGGTGGACGTGATCATCGTTGGCCGTGGAGGTGGCTCTATTGAAGATCTCTGGGCTTTTAACGAGGAGAGCGTGGCCCGTGCTATTTTTGAGTGCAGAACACCTGTGATTTCGGCAGTGGGACATGAGACGGATTTTACCATTGCGGATTTTGTGGCAGACTTACGGGCACCTACACCATCAGCTGCAGCAGAGCTGGCAGTAGATGATTTTCGCAGTGTCCTGGAGAATTTCCGTATGTACGGAGATCGTCTGCAGCGTGCCATGAACAGTAAGACAGCTCTTTTTTCTGCAAGACTTAAGTCCTATGAGACCAGATTTCAGTATCTGAGTCCGGAGTCCATGCTGCGGGAAAAACGCCAGTATGCATCAGATATGGAGGAACGTCTGCGTTCTTTCATGGAACAGAAGCTTACAGAGAAAAGACATGAACTGGCAATATGGATCCAGCGTTTTGAAGGGCTTTCCCCATTAAGAAAGTTAAATGGAGGATATGCCTTCGTGTCCGACGAAGGAGGACATGCAGTGACAGAGATCAGCCAGATAAAAAAGGGTGACAGGATTTCCATTGCAGTAACCGACGGAGTTATAGAAGCAGTTGCGGATCGCATCAGGAAGGAAGAGCGATAATGGCAGAGACAGAAGAAAAGAAAGAAGAGAGATCCATAGAAGAAACTTTTGGGGAGCTTGATCAGCTTGCCCGGAAGCTTGAGGATAAAGATACCCCTCTGGAAGAGTCTTTCCGTCTCTACAGACAGGGAATGGAGCTTCTTAAGGATCTGAACGGAAGACTGGACACTGTAGAAAAAAAGATGCTTCAGATGAATGAGGATGGGACATTTCGTGAATTTTAATGAAGAACTGAAAAAAAGAACAGAAGAAGCGGAACGCGTGATCCGGAAATATCTTCCGGAAGAATCCGGTTTTGCGAAAACCATGGCAGAGGCCATGAATTACAGTATGACGGCAGGCGGAAAGAGACTTCGTCCGATCCTGATCCGGGAAACCTATCGTCTGTTTGGAGGAGAGGGCGTGCTCTGTGAAACCTTTATGGCGGCGATGGAGATGATCCATACACATTCGCTGATCCACGATGATCTTCCGGCATTGGATAATGATGATTACCGGAGGGGAAGGCTGACTACACATAAGGTATATGGAGAGGCCATGGGCGTTTTAAGCGGCGTGGCACTTTTAAACAGAGCCTATGAGGTGATGATTTCCGCTTTCGACCTGACTGAAGATAAAGAACGTGTGATAGCTGCCATGCGGATCATGGCAGATAAGACAGGCATTAACGGTATGCTTGGAGGACAGAGTGTGGATGTGGAGAATGACGGCAAACCTCTGGAACGTGAGATGCTGGATTATATTTACAAGAACAAGACCTCCGCACTGATCGAGGCTTCTATGATGACCGGCGCCGTGCTGGCAGGGGCATCGGAGGAAGAACTTGAAGTTGTGGAGCAGGCTGCAGAGAACATCGGGCTGGCTTTTCAGATCCAGGATGATATCCTTGATGTGACCAGTACCCAGGAGGAACTGGGAAAACCGATCCACAGTGATGAGAAGAACAATAAGGTTACCTATGTAAGCCTCATGGGAGCCCCGGCAGCAGCCGGCAAGGTTAAAGAACTTTCTGAACATGCGGTAGAGCTTTTAAACAGTCTTGACAGGAAGAACGAATTTCTGGATCTTCTTGTGGAAAGTCTTATCAGCCGCAGGAAATAGAAGGAATAAAGGAAGGATACGAATGATTCTGGAAAAAATTAAAAAGCCAAATGATATTCATAAAGTTTCATTGGAGGATTTTCCGCGCCTTGCCGAGGAAATCAGGAGCTTTTTGATCCAGAGTGTAAGTGAGACAGGCGGCCATCTGGCATCCAATCTGGGTGTGGTGGAGCTGACCCTTGCTCTGCATAATGTGCTTGATTTTCCACAGGATAAACTGATCTGGGATGTGGGACATCAGGCTTATACGCATAAGATTCTTACAGGCAGGAAAGATGGCTTTAAGGATCTTCGTAAAGAGGGAGGCTTAAGTGGCTTCCCGAAGAGAAATGAAAGTGACTGTGATTCTTTTGATACCGGACACAGTTCCAATTCCATTTCCGCAGGACTTGGTTATGTCCGTGCCAGAGATCTGCGGGGAGAGAAACACCATGTGGTTTCTGTCATCGGAGATGGTGCGCTTACCGGCGGAATGGCATATGAAGCATTAAACAATGCAGCTGAGCTGAAGACGAATTTTATTATCATCATCAATGATAACAACATGTCCATTTCCAAGAATGTAGGAGGAATGTCCACCTATTTAAGTGCCCTGCGTACAGCGGAGACTTACACGGGAATGAAAATCGGCGTGACAAAAACGCTCAAAAAAATTCCACATGTTGGAACTGCCGTGGTGGATACGGTCCGCAAAACCAAGAGCAGTATTAAGCAGCTGATCATTCCCGGAATGCTTTTTGAAAATATGGGTCTGACTTATCTGGGGCCAGTAGACGGCCATAATATGCGTCAGATGATGAAGCTTTTTAATGAGGCAAAAAGAGTGGAGGGACCGGTGGTTGTCCATGTCCTTACGGAAAAGGGCAGAGGCTATGGCCCGGCATCTTCTCACCCGGAGCGTTTTCATGGAACCGGTCCTTTTGAGGTCAAAAGTGGAAGACCCCTTGCGGAAAAAACGGCGCCGACATATACGGACTGTTTTTCCAGCGCAATATGTTCTGTGGCAGAGAAGAACCGGAAAGTAGTTGCCATTACGGCTGCCATGCCCGATGGGACCGGACTGAACCGGTTCCGGAAGAAATTCCCGGAGCGTTTTTTTGACGTGGGGATTGCGGAAGAGCATGCGGTAACCTTTGCGGCAGGGCTGGCTCTTGGAGGAATGATCCCGGTTTTTGCGGTCTATTCTTCGTTTTTGCAGAGAGGAATCGATCAGATCCTCCACGATGTATGCATGCAGAACCTTCATGTGATCTTTGCTATTGACAGGGCAGGCTTTGTGGGGGCGGACGGAGAAACACATCATGGATGCTTTGACCTTTCCTATCTGTCTATGATTCCCAATATGACTGTTATGGCTCCCAAGAATGGGAAAGAACTAGAAGAGATGCTGAAATTTGCAGTAGAAGAGCTGGATGGTCCCTGTGCGATCCGTTATCCGAAGGGAACGGCATGTACAGATATGGAAGAGCATGATGAACCACTTAAGAGGGGCAGAAGCGAAGTGATCACTCCGGGCAGTGAGATCGCTGTTCTCGGTGTCGGAAGTATGGTTTCTGTCTGTCAGAAAGTCTGTAGGGAGATAAGAGATCACGGAATCGCAAGATCTACATTTGTCAATGTACGTTTTGTAAAGCCGCTGGATACCAGCCTTCTTGACCGGCTTTCACAGAACCACAGTCTTTTGGTCACTGTGGAGGAGAATGTAAAAAGCGGTGGATTCGGAGAACATGTATCTGCTTATATGGAGGCCTGTCATCCGGAAGTTAGAGTGCTTCCTCTGGCAATACCGGATCACTTTATTGAACACGGAACTGTGGACAGTCAGCGGATGAAAACTGGTTTGAATGTACAGGCAGTCCTGGATGCTGTAGAACAGAGCTGGGAAGATATTGGGAATAACAGAAAATAAAAGAGACAGCCTTTGCAGGGAAAAGGACTTGCAGGGCATTTTACAGCCCGGCACATAAAGAGCCGGGCTGTTGGAGGATAACATGAAAAAAAGACTGGATATCATGATGGTGGAACAGGGACTTGCACCGTCAAGGGAAAAAGCAAAAGCTTATATCATGGCCGGGGAAGTATATGTCAATGGTCAGAAAGAGGACAAGGCAGGTTCTATGTTTGCGGAAACTGCCAAGCTGGAGGTAAGAGGAAAAACCCTTCCCTATGTCAGCAGAGGCGGACTGAAACTGGAGAAAGCCATGAAAAATTTTGGCGTAACGCTGAATGATAAAGTATGTATGGATGTAGGCGCATCCACCGGCGGTTTCACAGATTGTATGCTTCAGAACGGAGCGGTCAAAGTCTATTCCATTGATGTGGGATACGGACAGCTGGACTGGAAACTTCGGAATGATCCGAGAGTTGTATGCATGGAAAAGACAAACATCCGTTATGTGGTACCGGAAGATCTGGAAGGGCCGGCAGCATTTTCTTCCATCGATGTTTCTTTCATCTCCCTGACAAAAGTTCTTCTTCCTGTAAGAAATCTTCTCACAGAAGACGGAGAGATCGTATGTCTCATCAAACCGCAGTTTGAGGCAGGCAGAGAAAAAGTCGGAAAAAAAGGCGTTGTCCGTGATCCGAAAGTCCATGAGGAAGTCATTGAGAAGGTACGGGATTATGCCATGAGCATTTCCATGGAGCCCTGTCATCTTTCCTTTTCCCCGATCAAAGGACCGGAGGGAAATATTGAATATCTTCTTCACCTCAAAAAACATCCGGAAGGAACCGAAGTGCCTATGAGTCTTGAGGTATCCGTAGAGGATGTGGTAAAGGAAGCCCACGGTCAGCTGGACTGATGTTTGGAAAGGACTGAAGCAATATGGACAGATTTTATATAATTCCAAACAGTGCCAAGGATCCGGAACTGACATTTTCCAATATGATCATCGACTATCTGGAAGAACATGGTGCCAGGTGCCACGTGCAGAAGATCACCGAAAAAATGGAAGGACCGTATCATTATACAGATCCGGACGGAATCCCCGGGGATACACAGTGTATTATCGTACTGGGCGGAGACGGAACACTTCTGCAGGCTGCAAGGGACGTGGTACATCTGGATATCCCTCTTCTCGGAATCAATCTGGGAACTCTGGGATTTCTTGCAGAGGTGGACAAAAATTCCGTATATCCGGCGTTGGACAGACTTCTGACTGACGATTATGAGCTGGAAGAGCGGATGATGCTGGAGGGAAAGATCTATCGGGGAGAAGAACTGATCGGAAAAGATATCGCGTTAAACGATATTGTGATCGGAAGAGAGGGACATCTCCGTGTGATCCGTTTCAAGAATTATGTCAATGATTCATATATGAATTCCTACAATGCGGATGGAATCATCATCTCCACGCCAACCGGTTCTACCGGATACAGCCTGTCAGCAGGAGGCCCGGTAGTTTCTCCAAGTGCCAGTATGATGATCATGACACCCATTGCACCCCACACTATGAATACCCGAAGTATCATTCTTTCCGGGGAAGAGGCGGTTACAGTGGAGATCGGCGAGGGAAGACATAATACCATTGAGAAAGCGGTGGCATCTTTTGACGGGGATACCCAGATATCCATGGTCACCGGTGACCGGATCGTCATCCGGAAAGCCACAGTCAGGACAAAGATCCTCAAGCTGAATCATCTGAGCTTTGTGGAGGTTCTGAGACAGAAAATGAGTAACAGCTGATGCAGGAGGTTCAATTTTGAAAGTAGCAAGACATGAAAAAATTATCGAACTGATCCGTCAGTACGAGATCGATACACAGGAAGAACTTGCGGCAAGACTGAATGAGGCCGGTTTCAAGGTTACACAGGCTACCGTATCCAGAGATATCCGGGCTCTGAAGATGACAAAAGTTGCAGGCAGCAACGGAAAATCCAGATATGCGATCCTGGAAGAACATACACCGGATATGTTAAGTGATAAATATTCCAGAGTCCTGAAAGATGCAGTGATCTCCATGAATATCGGACAGAATATCGTAGTGGTAAAAACGATTCCCGGAATGGCCATGGCTGCAGCAGCAGCTCTTGATGCCATGAAATGGCCGGAGATTCTGGGGTGCATTGCCGGAGATGATGCCATCATGTGTGTGGTAAAAACTTCCGAGCAGGCGCCTGGAGTAGTACAGAAGCTTGGCGGGATCTTATCCCGTGGAAAATAAAATGACAGAATATGTAGACACTTTATACCAGAAAGGAAACCAATGTTAGTACATCTGCATGTAAAAAATCTTGCACTGATAGAGGAAACAGAGGTGGAATTCGGACCGGGATTAAACATTTTAACCGGTGAAACCGGAGCCGGAAAATCCATTCTGTTAGGATCTATACAGCTCATCCTGGGCGGAAAAACTTCCAGAAGCATGATCCGCGAAAATGCTTCCCATGCCCTGGTAGAGCTGTTATTTCAGGTTGAAAACACGAAAGCCAGAGAGTCCCTTGCGGCGCTTGATATCTATCCGGAGGACGGACAGGTGCTGATGTCCCGTAAGATCATGGATGGCAGAAGTATCAACAAAATCAACGGAGAGACAAGCACAGTCAGCCAGATGAAAGCAGCAGCAGCCTGCCTTCTGGACATTCACGGGCAGCATGAACATCAGTCCCTTCTTTACGGGGATCGCCAGCTGTCGATTCTGGACGTATACGGAAAAGAACGGATCCTTCCAGCCAGGGAGAAAGTCCGGGAAGCTTACCGGGAGTATCGGGCCTGCATGGATCAGCTGAAAGCGCTGGATATGGATGAGGAACAGCGTAACAGGGAAAAGGCCTTTCTGGAATTTGAGATCAATGAGATTGAAGAAGCAGCTCTTATTCCGGGCGAGGACGAAACGCTGGAAGACCGATACCGGAAATTGAGCAATGCCAGAAGGATCATGGAAACCGCACAGATAGTCCATGGGATGACCGGATATGAACAGGGCGCTGCGGACATGACCGGAAACGCTCTGAAAGAGTTTTCAAGAATTGTGGATTACGATAAGGAACTTGCGCCTTTGCAGGAAGCTCTCGGAGAAATCGATTCTCTTCTCAGCGACTTCTGCCGGGATCTGTCCTCTTATATGGACAGTCTTACTTTTGACGAAGAAACTTTTTTTGAAACAGAAAAACGTCTGGATCTGATCAACAGCCTGAAGGCAAAATACGGACAGACGATCCCGGAAATTTTGTCTTATCAGAAAGAACAGCAGGAAAAACTGGAAAAACTTCAAAAATTTGAAGAAAATTTCCAGTTTCTGAAAGAAAAACTTGTACAGTCAGAAAAGATTCTTGAAGAAGCTTCGCATGAACTTTCAGAAATCCGGAAAGAATACAGTAAACAGCTGGATGAAAAAATCATCGATGGATTGAAGGAGCTGAATTTTGCGGATGTGGATTTTTCTATCCGTTTTGACCGCAGGAAAAATTATACAGATAATGGTTATGATGCGGTAGAATATGAGATTTCCACAAACCCAGGTGAAAGCAGAAAACCGCTGGGGCAGATCGTATCCGGTGGTGAGCTTTCCAGGATCATGCTTGCCATCAAAGCGATCCTTGCAGATAAGGACCAGATCGATACGCTGATCTTCGATGAGATCGATACAGGAATCAGCGGCCGTACCGCGCAGAAAGTATCCGAAAAAATGGCAGTGATCGGACAGCACAGACAGGTGCTTTGTATCACCCATCTTCCGCAGATCGCGGCAATGGCAGATACCCATTTTGAGATTGAGAAACATGTGGAGGGAACAGAGACCATCACTCAGATCCATCCTCTTGAAGGAGAGGAATCCGTCCGAGAGCTTGCAAGACTCCTGGGCGGCGCAGAGATCACGCCGGCTGTTCTTGGAAATGCGAGAGAAATGAAGGAATTGGCACAGCAACAAAAAAATACAAGACTGAAATAAATCATACGTTACATACTAAGAGAGGACGGCCGAAAGGTCAGTCCTCTTTTTTAACCGAATGTGGATTGCGAATAGCCCCTTGTTAAAAAAATACAAAGGATGTGACGTATGATGAACAGAAAAAGGAAGTACCGCTATCTGATCCTGGCATTTCTTGCTCTGGATCTGATGCTGATGGGATGGCTGGGCTATCGGCTTCTGGATCGGAAGATTCCGGATCAGATCCTGGTAGATCATGAGAACAGCCGGGAGGTGGCAGGCCTTCTTGAGCGCCCTTTTGTCAGTTTTGATGATGCCATTACAGTCTCGGGGAAAGACAGCTATACTTTGCACTGCAGAGTTTTTGGAGTGATTCCTTTTAAGGATGTGAAAGTAAAACATACAACTGCAAAAGAAGTATACGTAAGCGGAGACGCAGTGGGCATCTATATGCAGACCAAAGGTGTCCTGATCATTGACACAGGTGAGATCTTCTCAGAAAGTGGTGAGACGGAAGAACCTGCCCGGGACATTGTAAAGCCGGGAGATTATATTGTGGCTTTTGATCAGAACAGGATCCAGTGCAAGCAGGATCTTATGGAGGATCTGGCTGCTCTTGACGGAGATTCTGTGATGTTGAAAGTCCGCAGGGGAAAAGAGACGATTCCTCTGTCTCTGACTCCGGTAAAAGATAAAGAAGGCAAATACAAACTGGGAATCTGGGTGCGGGATGATACACAGGGAATCGGAACGTTAACCTATGTGGATGAAGATGGAAGATTCGGCGCACTTGGTCATGGGATCAGCGATGTGGACACAGGTGAACTTTTAAGTATTGCAGACGGAAATCTTTATGATGCCCAGATTCTGGGAATCCGGAAAGGAGAAAAAGGAAATCCGGGAGAACTTTCCGGGCTGATCCGATACGACGCCGATAATATCCTGGGAGAAATTTCGGAAAACAGTAAAAATGGCATTTTTGGGATCATGGATGCCTGGCGGATGAAAAATCTGGATCTGAAAAAAATCCCCATAGGCTACAAACAGGATCTGAAAACCGGACCTGCGTCCATTCTCTGCTGTACAGATGGCGAAGTAAAAGAATATGCCGCAGAGATCACCAGGATCGATATGAACCATGAGGACTCCAATAAAAGCTTCGTGATCCGGATCACAGACAAAGAACTCCTGGAAAAAACCGGCGGGATCGTTCAGGGAATGTCCGGAAGCCCGGTGCTCCAGAATGGAAAACTCTTTGGTGCCGTGACTCATGTATTTGTGCAGGATTCTACCGGAGGGTATGGGATTTTTATAGAAAATATGACAGGTAATGCATAATCGGAAACTTTGGAAAGAGGCACAGAAAAACACGGAAAAATCCAGGAAAAGTGCCTCTTTTTTATATGGAAAAAAATGCCGGATACAGAAGGAAACGTCAGTATTTTAGTGAATTTTGTGATATAAAAGAGAAAAAATGTCGAAAAATATCGTACGAAAGTGAGGTAAAATAACTACTTTTATCTTGATTTTACCATAGGATTTCCACTATAATAATTTTGTCGCCAGCAAGGGGAAAGCGCAGGCAGCTAACAGTGTCGGTTACTGCCGTGGTGACAGGGGGTATGTCTGGAAACCCAAGGAGAGAGAAGTTAGGAGGGTCCTCATGGACAAATTAAATGTTGCAATTGCTGATGATAACGCGAAAATGACAGACATGCTCGGTCAGATGATCGAAGAAGATAAAGACCTTGAACTGGTCGGAAAAGCACACAACGGAGAAGAAATCTGTAACATAATCAAAGATAAGGAGCCGGATGTTGTGATTCTCGACATCATTATGCCGAAGATGGACGGCCTTTCCGTTATGGAGAAATTTTCCCATGACGCAAATGTCAAAAAAGTTCCAGTGTTTATCGTATTATCCGCAGTTGGACAGGAAAGGATTACAGAGGATGCATTCAGTCTTGGAGCAGACTACTATGTGTTGAAGCCTTTTGACAACACCACACTTTTAAACCGGATCAAACATATCCGGAAAATCGGGGAAAGAAGAGTGCGGGAGATTCCAAGGCCAGGTATCACAGAAACCAAAAAACCTCAGCCGGAGAGGAATCTGGAAACCGATGTGACGAATATCATTCATGAGATCGGAGTTCCGGCACATATCAAGGGATATCAATATTTAAGGGATGCGATCATCCTGTCTGTCAATGACATGGAAATGCTCAATTCCATCACCAAAGTTTTATATCCAACCATTGCGAAACGCCATCAGACAACGCCAAGCAGGGTGGAGCGGGCGATACGCCATGCGATCGAGGTGGCATGGAGCCGCGGAAAGATGGATACCATCGATGAATTGTTTGGATATACCGTAAGCACCGGAAAAGGGAAACCCACGAATTCAGAATTCATAGCACTGATTGCCGATAAAATCAGACTGGAATATAAAAATCGGTCTTTAAATTAGAGGAATTTTGGAGTATAATCATAAATAAAAACGGGTGTACCCAGGGAGGGGAATACAGATGAAAAAAATTCTGTTTGCTACATCAGAAGCAGTACCTTTTATCAAAACAGGAGGACTTGCTGATGTTGCCGGCTCACTGCCTAAGTGCTTTGACAAAAAATATTTTGATATCCGCGTGATCTTACCGAAATATGCCTGCATGAAACAGGAATGGAAAGATAAAATGGAGTATGTGACCCATTTTTATATGGATCTTGGATTCAAGAACTGCTATGTGGGAATCATGCAGATGCAGTATGATGGGATCCAGTTCTACTTCATTGACAATGAATATTATTTCAGCGGTCCGAAACCATATGACAGCGCACCGTGGGATCTTGAGAAATTTGCTTTCTTTTCCAAAGCTGTGTTATCAGTTCTTCCGGTGATCGGATTCAGACCGGATATCATTCACTGTCATGACTGGCAGACAGGACTTGTTCCGGTTTACCTTCATGATTCTTTCCAGCAGAATGAATTCTTCCGTGGAATCAAGACTGTTATGACAATACATAACCTGAAATTCCAGGGTGTATGGGATGTTAAGACTGTTAAGGATATTACAGGGCTTTCTGATTACTATTTTGCACCGGATAAACTGGAGGCGTATAAGGATGCCAACTTCCTGAAGGGCGGTATAGTATTTGCAGATGCGATCACCACAGTAAGTAATACTTACGCAGAGGAGATCAAAACACCATTCTACGGTGAAAAGCTGGATGGTCTTCTCAATGCAAGGGCCAACAGCCTGCGAGGTATTGTAAATGGTATTGATTACAATGAATTCAATCCGGAGACAGATCCAAACATCACCAGAAACTACAATGCGAAGAATTTCCGCAAGGAAAAGATCAAGAATAAGATCCAGCTTCAGAAAGATCTCGGACTTGAGCAGGATCCAAAGGCCATGATGATCGGTATCGTATCCCGCCTGACAGATCAGAAAGGATTCGATCTGATCGCTTACATCATGGATGAGCTTTGCCAGGATGCGGTTCAGATCGTTGTCCTCGGTACCGGTGAAGAACGCTATGAGAATATGTTCCGTCACTTTGACTGGAAATATCACGGCAAGGTATCTGCACAGATTTACTATGATGAGGCAATGTCTCACAGAATTTATGCAGCATCTGACGCATTCCTGATGCCGTCACTGTTTGAGCCATGTGGCTTAAGTCAGCTGATGAGCCTTCGTTATGGAACTCTTCCGATCGTCAGAGAAACCGGCGGTCTGAAGGATACGGTTATTCCATACAATGAATTCGAGGGAACAGGAACAGGATTTTCCTTCGTGAATTACAATGCACATGAAATGCTTGCTACGATCCGTTATGCAGAGAGTGTATATTATGATAAGAAGCGTGAATGGAATAAACTGGTAGATCGTGCAATGGCAGCAGATTTCTCCTGGAATAATTCCGCACGTCAGTATGAAGAGATGTATAACTGGCTGATTGGTGAGTAAGAATTTTTTGAAACAAATTCAAAGTAATAAGAGAGCACAGACGACAGGTAATATGTCGTTTGTGCTTTTTTAGTGAGGAGAATATGTTAGAAGATGTTTGCTGAAAAGATACAGTTTCTTGTCTGTTAAATTTAAATTAAATTAAAATGAGAAAAAATAAAAATGTTAATGATAAATAACTCATAAATTAATGTTATTTATATAAAACTTATCAGATTAATCAGTTATTGTCAAACAACTTGAAGTGTGTTACATTTATACCAGTGGATAATACAGACAGCTGTATTACCATATAAATTGTACTTATGATGAGGTGACGATATGACACTGGACAAATTAAAGACTGGAGAATGTGGCAGAATTATCAGTGTTCGTGGCGAGGGGGAGCTGAGACATCATCTTCTGGACATGGGGCTTACACCAGGGACAGAGGTGTCCCTTCGTAAAACCGCTCCTATGGGAGATCCGGTACAGCTTGTGCTGCGTGGATATGAGCTGACATTGCGGCTGGCAGAAGCTGCAAAGATTGAGATCGTTGGGATCGAATCGATGACAGAAACGAAGAAAGAGAGCGAACGGCATCAGCCAATTGCCCATCCTGGCGTTGGAGAGCTTGGAAAGGCCCGCGATTACCGTAAGAACCGGATTGGGGACACGATCCCCAAGGGAGAACCGATCACGTTTGCCCTGGCAGGTAATCAGAACTGTGGAAAGACAACACTTTTTAATCAGCTGACTGGTTCCAATCAGCATGTTGGAAACTTTCCAGGTGTAACTGTTGACAAGAAAGAAGGCAGTATCCGGAGACATCCGGAGGCGACAGTGACGGATCTTCCCGGAATTTATTCACTTTCTCCGTATTCCAGCGAGGAGATCGTAACAAGGGATTTTCTGCTGAATGAGAAACCTACAGGAATCATTAATATAGTAGATGCTTCCAATATTGAAAGAAATCTTTATCTTACCATGCAGCTGATGGAACTCGGAATTCCAATGGTGCTGGCGTTAAATATGATGGATGAGGTAAGGGCAAATGGAGGCTCTGTCCGGATCAATGAGTTGGAGGAGATCCTGGGTATACCGGTTGTTCCAATCTCAGCAGTAAAGAATGAGGGAATCGATGAGCTGATCGATCATGCGATTCATGTTGCAAGATATAGAGAAGCACCGGGAAGAATTGATTTCTGTACGGACAATCAGTCACCGAAGGATCCGGTAGGTGCTCTTCACAGATGTATCCATGCAACCGTTCATCTGATCGAACCCTATGCAAAAAAAGCAGGACTCCCTGTGCGTTTTGCAGCCACAAAGATCGTGGAGAAAGATCCGCTCATCGAAGAACGTCTGGCTTTGCCTGAAGGGGAAAAAAAGGTCCTTGGTGAGCTGGTACATGTCATGGAAAAAGATGGGGGCCTGGACCGTGAGGCAGCGCTTGCGAACATGCGCTTTGATTTTATTGAAAAGCTCTGTGAAAAAACTGTGGTAAAACCGGCAGAAAGCCGGGAACATAAACGAAGTGTAGCCATAGATCGTATCCTCACCGGAAAATATACAGCGATTCCCTGTTTCGTGGGAATTATGGCTTTTGTATTTGTGATGACGTTTAATTATCTGGGAGCCTGGCTTTCGGATGGAATGACCATGGCTGTGGACTGGGTAATTGCTCTTATCGGCAAGGGACTGGCAGCAGCAGGTGTCAGCTCAGTACTGCAGTCCCTGGTTGTAGATGGAATTTTAAGTGGTATCGGAAGTGTAATTGGATTTCTTCCCACCATTGTTACTTTGTTTTTCTTCCTGTCAATTCTGGAAGATACCGGATATATGGCCAGGGTGGCTTTTGTTATGGACAAACTTCTTCGAAAGATCGGACTTTCCGGAAGAAGTTTTGTGCCGATGCTGATCGGATTTGGATGTTCCGTACCTGCTATTATGGCAACAAGAACACTGTCCAGTGAACGTGACCGGAAGATGACGATTTTGCTGACTCCTTTTATGAGCTGCAGTGCCAAGCTTCCAATTTACGGACTTCTTACCAGTGCTTTTTTCCCGAAACAGTGGAGAGGCGTTGTGATGATCAGTCTTTATTTTGCAGGTATCCTTTGTGGTATTCTGTATGCGCTGATCCTGAAGAAAACCAAATATAAAGGTGAGCCGGTACCATTTGTCATGGAGCTCCCAAACTATCGTCTTCCCTCTGCAAAAAGCGTGGGACAGCTGATCTGGGAGAAAGCAAAGGGTTTCATTCAGAAAGCATTTACCATTATTTTTGCGGCAACGCTGATCGTATGGTTCCTGCAGAACTTTGATGCAGGCCTGCATCTGGTTTCCAGTGCAGATCAGAGCCTTCTGGCAAAGATCGGAAGTATTGTGGCACCACTTTTTGCCCCACTGGGCTTTGGTGACTGGAGAGTATCCACAGCATTGATTACCGGCTTTATGGCAAAAGAGAGTGTTGTGTCAACGCTGACAGTTCTTCTGGGCGGAAAGACGGCATTGCTTCAGACTTTGTTTACTCCGTTTACTGCTTATGTATTTTTGATCTTTACTTTGCTCTATACACCTTGTGTTGCAGCTATTGCAACTGTGCGGAGAGAGATGGGAACCGTAAGGGCCGCAGCAGGTATTGCACTGATGCAGTGTGCCACTGCATGGATCGTTGCATTTGTTGTACATGGTGTGGGAATGATGCTTGGATTATAGAAAAAATATTTTATATATGGCTTTTCACATACTGCAGAAAACATTCTGCGGAAGATGTGAGAGCCATATTTTTTTTATGGGCAACTCCAACGGATAATTTTTCCAGTCCGTTAATCGGGACTGCAGCAAGAGAAGGCTGACGGAAAAGCTGAAAGCTGCTTTCTGTAAGAAGACTGATTCCTTCACCAATTTCCACTGCGCTGACGATGGATTCTGCACGGGCAGTACGCAGGATCTGAGGATGGATCCCTGCATCATGAAAACTTTGCATGCAGAAACGGTAAATGGAAGTGTGTGGGGGCATCAGGATAAAAATTTCCCTTTTCAGTTCAGTAAGAGAGGCCGTTTTTTTGGACGCAGAAGGATGATTTTTGGGAAGTACGGCAACCAACCGGTCTTCTGTGAGAACGTGAAAAGTATAAAGTTTCAGATCCAGCATGTGCTTCCGTACAAAAATCAGATCGAAAAGATTTTTTTCGAGGCCGGAGAGAAGATCCTGATCTTCCACCTCCTTCAGAGAGAAAGAAAGCTCCGGATGTGCGGCACAGAAACTGTGGATCACAGAAGTGAGATGGTACTGGGAGAGAAAAGGAAGGGTTCCGATATGAAGGGTCTGGGATTCACAGTCCTTAAAATGGGACACTGATTCCATGGAACGATGATACTGTCTGGAAATCTTAAGTGCTTCTTTATAAAAAAATTCCCCTGCAGGAGTAAGCACAGCAGTCCGTTTACTACGATCCCATAAGGTGAGGTCCAGTTCTTTTTCCAGTTTCATGATCTGTTTGGAAAGAGAGGACTGGGAGATATGCATGGTTTCCGCTGCATCAAAAAAAGTCCGGGACTGGACCGTGCAGATAAAATAGTCGATCTGTTCGAGAGTCATGATAACACCTGCCTTTCATAGGATATTGATTTTTAACCGAATCATTCCATATTGGAAACAATTATACCATAGAAAGAATTGATTGACCACGTGAAAAAGAGATAAAATAACATCAGGAAATAAAGAGAATGCAGGAGGTTTTTATGGCAGAGAAAGTAAGAGATTTAAGAAGTGCCCTGGCACTTCTGGAACGGATGCCGGATCAGCTGATCGAGACAGATGTGGAAGTAGATCCGATGGCAGAGCTTGCAGGTGTATACCGTTATGTAGGAGCTGGTGGAACAGTAAAGCGTCCTACAAAAGAGGGACCGGCCATGATCTTTAATCATGTGAAAGGACATCCGGATGCAAAAGTAGCCATCGGTCTTCTCGCAAGCAGGAAAAGAGTTGCTGCTTTACTTGATACCCAGCCGGAAAATCTTGGAAAGATGCTTTGTAAAAGTGTGGAGAATCCTGTTCCACCGATAGATTTTGAAGGGGATGCACCGTGTCAGCAGGTGATCCATAAAGCAACAGATCCGGATTTTGATCTGTACAAGCTGGTTCCGGCACCGACCAATACACCGGATGATGCTGGACCGTACATTACACTTGGTATGTGTTATGCCACACATCCGGATACTGGTGTACATGATGTGACGATTCACCGTCTCTGTATTCAGGGAAAAGATGAGCTTTCGATTTTCTTTACACCTGGGGCCAGACATATCGGAGCAATGGCGGAGCGTGCTGAGGAACTGGGACAGAAGCTTCCGATCTCTATCAGTATCGGAGTTGATCCCGCCATTGAGATCGGTTCCTGCTTTGAGCCGCCTACAACACCGCTGGGATATGATGAGCTTTCTGTGGCAGGGGCTTTGCGTGGAGAACCGGTGGAGCTTTGTAAATGTGTGACGGTAAATGAGCGTGCTATTGCAAATGCGGAATATGTGATCGAGGGAGAAGTGATCCCTGGAGTACGTGTAAAGGAAGATCAGAACAGCAATACCGGCTATGCGATGCCGGAGTTTCCGGGATATACTGGTCCTGCAAGTGACCAGTGCTGGCTGATCAAGGTAACTGCGGTAACGCATCGGGAGAAACCGATCATGCAGACCTGTATCGGACCAAGTGAAGAACATGTTTCCATGGCAGGAATTCCTACAGAGGCCAGTATCTATGGAATGGTGGAGAAGGCGATGCCGGGAAGACTTCAGAATGTATACTGCAGCAGTGCCGGCGGTGGAAAATATATGGCTGTTCTTCAGTTTAAGAAACGTTCGCCAAGTGATGAGGGCAGACAGCGTCAGGCTGCACTTCTTGCCTTTTCCGCGTTCAGTGAGCTGAAAAATGTATTCCTCGTAGATGAAGATGTGGACTGCTTTGACATGAATGATGTTCTCTGGGCAATGAACACAAGGTTCCAGGGGGATGTGGATGTGATCACCATTCCGGGTGTTCGATGCCATCCGCTGGATCCGTCCAATGATCCGGCATTTTCTCCAAGTATCCGGGATCATGGAATTGCATGCAAAACGATTTTTGACTGTACGGTACCTTATGATCTGAAAGATCATTTCCACAGAGCGCGTTTTATGGAACTGGATCCGGAGAAATGGCTGAAAAAATGAAAAAGAGAATTGTAGTCGGTGCGACAGGTGCAAGTGGCCTGCCGCTCCTTGTAAAATGTCTGGAGATTATCCGGGAGGATCCGGATTTTGAGTCTTATCTGATCATGAGTTCCAGTGCAGAACTGACTCTTCGGCAGGAGACGGAACTGGAAGTGAATGATGTGAAACGACTGGCTGATCATGTATGTGCACCGGAGGAAATTGGGGCAAAACCGGCCAGTGGTTCTTTTAAAACAGAGGGAATGCTGATCGTACCCTGCAGCATGAAGACGATTGCGGGTATCCACAGCGGCTATGCGGATAATCTGATCCTGCGTGCGGCAGATGTGACGATCAAGGAGCAGAGAACGCTGGTGCTGGCTGCCAGGGAAACGCCGTTAAGCGGGATCCATCTCCGGAATCTTTATGAGCTTTCCATGCTCCCGGGGGTGCGGATCATTCCGCCGATGATGACGTTTTATCATAAGCCGGAAAGTATTGATGATATGGTATATCATATTGCGGCAAAGCTTCTGGAGCCGTTTGGGATTGAAGCGAAGGAGTATCGTAGATGGAATGGATTGTGACGGAATGTATGGTGGCTGCGGGATGTCAGTTGGAGGTCAGTGCTGCATTGATCGGTGAGGATGTGCTTCTTTGCCTGCAGGGCGGGGAGCGACCGCATCTGGGGTGTGTGGTGCAGACGGAACCGAGGGTGTCTCTGTCAGGGGATGGTTCGGTGAGTGCGACTTCTTCGGTTTTGAATTTTCCGGGGCATAAGGATGAGGTGATCTGCAGATGGATGGCGGAGAAAGTTTCCGGAGAATTGAACAGGAGAGTTATTTGTACCGGGGGATTTCATAAAAATGGGATTTCGGCGGAGGAGATCCGGGAGGTGCAGGAGAGTGTTGGACGTTTGACAGAGTGTGTGATAAGAAGATTGCAGGTGTAGTTTGCGGGTTCGGTCTGGTGTACCGGGGAGGGAGTCGGGCGGAAGGTGTTGGTGCTGAACGGACGCCCGGGAGACAGTATCTGTCCGGCTCTGCGGCTTCGTCGGGGGCTGGCATTTCAAACCGGAAGGGACGGAGACGAACGTGAACGTTCTGTCCTGTTGAATTGACTGGAAATTTCACCCAATGAAAACACAGCAGGAGAGCGCAGCTTGATCTGCGCTCTCCTGCGTCCGTTTGTCAGTAAAAGTCAATACTCCACATCCACCCAATATTCTATTTATTATTCTCAAATATATCCTCACGGGTAATATTCTTAGCCCATTTTCCACTAAGATACCTCTTAATAACCCAAGGCCACTTCACAAATTCATCCGTACAGAGCAGAAAATACACCCACATAACCGGTAGCTTCAGTACAAATGCGGCGAAGAATCCAAGTGGTACTGCATATACCCACATATCAATGGTATCACAGATCAGGCCAAACTTCGTATCACCGCCTGCACGGAATACACCGGCGATCAGGGTTGTATTTACTGCAGTTCCCATAATGTAATAACAGTTGATCAGAAGCATATACTTCAGATAATGCATAGCCGTAGGAGTCAGGGAAGCAAACTTCATGATAAAAGGCGTAATAGCAAGAACGATCAGGCCGCCAAAAGCACCGGCGATCACTGTAAGTTTCAAAGTTTTGGAAGCATAATGCTTGGAACGCTCCAGATCTCCCTGGCCCATCACATTTCCAAGAAGGATACCACCTGCGCTTGCAATACCAAAACAGAAAACTGTACCAATATTACGGACAACCACAACCAGAGAATTGGCAGCAACTGCATCTGTGCCAAGATGCCCGAGGATCACCGAATACATGGAAAAACCAACACTCCAGGAAATATCATTGCCAAGAGCCGGCAGGGAAAGCCGTACAAAATCGCTGAACAGCAGCTTATTTTTAATAAACATATACCGAAGATCCAGCCGTACATTTTTACTGAAGGCGGAAACGATAAAACATGCGATCAGCTCCACGGTTCTGGAAAGCGCGGTAGCAATGGCAACACCAGTGGCTCCAAGTTTTGGAGCTCCGAAAAGGCCGAAGATAAATGTTGCGTTCAAAAGGATATTCAGCCCGAAAGCCAGCATATTCATGGCCATGCTGACAGTCACCCGCCCGATACTTCGAAGGACAGCCAGATAAACCTCCGTCATACCCCAGCAGATATAGGTGATACCCATAATGCGGATATAAGAAGAACCTATGGCCAGAAGTTCCGGGTCATTGGTGAACAGTTTCATCATCATCTGCGGCATGGTAAACGCAACCAGAGCCACAAGAATAGAGATGATCATGGAAAAACGAAGTGCAATTCCCTCAATGATCTGAATGGCTTTGTAATCCCCTTTTCCGTAATACTGGGCACAAAGCAGGGTAGCACCTGTACCAAGACCGTAGTATACCATGAACAGGACATTGGAATAATTTGCTGCCAGGGAAACTGCGGAGATGGATGACTGACCTACAAAGTTCAGCATGATAACGTCAGCAGAATTGACCGCTGCACTGAGCAGGTTCTGAATGATGATAGGGATGACAAGCTTAACGATCTGTGGATAAAAGTCATCCCGCTGCGAAAGTTGATTTCTCATTTCCTCCTCCAAAAAAATACAACTACAGTAATGGGAGTGCACGTTTTACAAACAGGAAATCCACAGGTACCGTAATTGTGTCAGCTTTTGTAAAAAATATAAAGCCAACATAATTGCACGATAACACAGTTTACAGACAGTGTCAATCGGCAAACTGCAAAATTGTTTAAACAGCTTATGGGAAAATGACGAAGACAAGTCCGCAGAGGAAACATCATGGTTTTATGCAAAAAAATGCATAAAAAATCAGATCACCAGTTGTTGAGATTTCCAATCCGTGATACACTGAATGCAAACCGTGAAACAATCGTGTTCATGAACATACGGCGAAGTGGAACAGAAAAATCCGCCTTGCGAAAGATATTTTCAGAGAAAGAGGAGTAAAGCACATGCCAGTTTTTGATTTCAGTGCGGCACCGGCAGACAAAAATGAGACAAAGAGCCAGTGCACATATACAACGTTTCGTTCCAATGAGACAAAAGCCACACCGGAGAAACCGGTGCTGATCCTGGATAACAGCAAAAGAGAGTGGAAACATCATTCCTGCGGATATTTTTCCAATCCTGCAAAGCAGACTGCATTTGAGTTCAAGGAAGAGGACGGTGTTTTTCCGGCAGATATCCTGAAGATCGATTCTCGTTTTACAAGCCTGATTAAATGGCTCGGAGAAAATCATATCAACATCCGTCTTTCCGGACAGAATACAGAAGAGGGATATGCCGTTTACAAGATCCGTGAGATCGCTTTTGGCGGCGGTACCAAGCTTTCTGCAGAGGATGGATTTCTTCAGTTCATGATCGAGCGTCTCTTTGCAAGCAGTGCGCCGGCAGAAGTAAATGAGGACGATGAGGAGGAAGAAGACGGTGATGACATGAAGCTCACCAGCATTCAGAGTATCACCGACTTTATGACCTGTGCCGGAAAGACCATGCCGGATAATATCCGTCTCTGGGCGAGAAGAAACCTGGCAGTTGCCCGCTCCCATGAGGTTTCCCAGGAGGAAAGACGTCATGCTCAGAGAGCACTTTCCATCATGATGAACATTCAGTGGAAACATAATTACTTTGAGTCTATTGATCCCAAGGAAGCACGTCGTATCCTGGATGAGGAACTTTATGGAATGGAACGTGTAAAACAGAGGATTATTGAGACGATCATCCAGATCAACCGTACCCATACACTTCCTGCTTACGGACTGCTTCTGGTAGGACCGGCGGGTACCGGTAAATCTCAGATCGCCTATGCAGTTGCAAGGATCCTGAAAATGCCGTGGACAACTCTGGATATGAGTTCCATTAACGATCCGGAACAGCTGACCGGAAGTTCCCGTGTCTACGCAAATGCCAAGCCAGGAATCATCATGGAGGCTTTTTCCATGGCAGGAGAATCCAATCTGGTATTTATTATCAACGAGCTTGACAAGGCTGCATCAGGGAAAGGCAACGGAAATCCGGCAGATGTGCTTCTGACACTTCTGGATAATCTTGGTTTCACAGATAACTACATGGAATGTATGGTTCCGACCGTTGGTGTCTATCCGATTGCCACAGCCAATGACAAGGCACAGATCAGTGCTCCTCTGATGTCCCGTTTTGCAGTGATCGACATTCCGGATTACACACCGGAGGAAAAGAAGATCATCTTCTCCAGATTTGCACTTCCAAAAGTTCTGAAACGTATGAGCCTGAAGCCGGAAGAATGTATTGTAACCGATGAGGCGCTGGATGCAGTGATCAAGAAATTTGAGGACACTACAGGAATCCGTGATCTGGAGCAGGCGGCAGAGCATATCGCGGCCAATGCGCTGTATCAGATCGAGGTGGATCATGTGAAAGCCGTGACCTTTACCCCGGAGATGGTACAGGAGCTTCTGGACTGACGCAGAGATTTGTTTTAGAATGATAAATAAGAATGCTTCCGGAAAAATTTTCGGAAGCATTTTTTTACAAAATCAAGTAAGTCTCTTGTGGGGGTGCGAAAAGAGATAAGCAGTGGGTGGGGACTTGCCTGGAAATTATAAAAATAATCAAATCAGGGATTGCCTGAGAACACGTAAATGTGTATAATAAAGTAAAAATATGTGCACGTGAACACAGTAAGCACAGGAGATGTTTTGGAGGGTAAAATATGGCAGTAACGTTACAGCAGATCGCGGAAGCGGCCGGGGTTTCAAGAGGCACCGTGGACAGGGCACTGAACAACAGAGGCCGTATCCGCCCGGAAGTAGAGGAAAAGATCAAAAAGATCGCTCAGGAGATGGGGTATCAACCCAGCCGTGCAGGTCGTGCCCTTGCTATGGCAAAGCGGAAGATCCGTATCGGTGTGATCCTTCAGTATATGAAGACCCCTTTTATGCAGCAGGTTTTAAAGGGTGTCCTGGAAGCAAAAGAAGAAGTGGAGAGTTTTGGCGGAACGGTAAAGATCTATGAGATCGAGGGTGTGGAGCCGGAAAAAGTAATGGCTGCAATGGAAGAACTCCGGGAAGAAGGTTTTAACGGGATTGCGCTGACACCATCGGAAGATCAGTTATTAAGAGCGAGGATCGATCAGTATCAGGAAGAGTATGGAATTCCGGTAGTTACCTTTAATGCAGATCTGGAAGATACGAAGCGATTATGTTTTGTGGGACAGGATACGTTTCAGGCCGGTCGTACAGCAGCAGGCTTGATGGGGGAAATGACAGGAGGAAGCGGACAGGTTGCCATCATTTCCGGACAGGTTGCCAATCCTGGCCTGATCAGCAGGCAGAAGGGATTTTCAACAGAGATCAAGGAAAGTTTCCCGGGAATTGAGGTTGTGGATACAAGATATTCCTATGATGATGAGTGGGTGGCATCCAAGATCGTGGAAGAACTTCTGGAACTTTATCCGGAACTGACCGGTATCTATATTACGGGTCATGGTGTAAAGGGTGTCTGCCAGACGCTACAGAAGCTTGGAAAAGACAAAACCATGCATGTGATCGCCAACGATTTTCTGGAAGAAAATCTGAAATGGCTGAAAGAGGGTACCATTAATTTCCTTATCGGCCAGGATGCCGCTGTACAGGGGCATTCCCCGGTGACCATTCTTTTTCAGCTACTATTTGACAGTAAGAAGCCGGAGAAAGAATTCCAATATACAGATATCGTGATCCGTACCAGATATAACATGGGCTGAAGACAGTCTGTGGTTTGAAAAAAGTTTAGCTGAATCAGGGAAATATCCTGCGGATCGCGAATATCCCCTTGATAATGTTTGGAGATTAATATGAATTATAAAAATGTAAAAATTGCAGAAGGTGCCAGGATCGCAAAACAGTCGGTGATCCTGGGTGATGTGACGATCGGTCGTGACAGCTGTGTGCTGTATTATGCAGTGATCCGTGGAGATGATGCTCCTGTAGTGATTGGAGAGGAGACGAATATCCAGGAGAACTGTACGATTCATGTCAGCCATAACATGCCGGTCCATATCGGAAATAATGTTACTGTAGGACATAATGCAGTAATCCACGGCTGTATCATCGGAGACCGGACACTGATCGGAATGGGGGCAGTGATCCTGGATGGTGCAAAGATTGGAAACGACTGCATCATAGGAGCCGGAAGCCTTGTGACCAAGAATACAGTAATCCCGGATGGTTCTCTGGTAATGGGAAGTCCGGCCAGAATCAAACGTAATCTTACCTGGGAAGAAAAACTTGGGATTGTGGAAAACAGCAAAGAATATCTTGCAGTGTCTGAAGAGATGAAAGAGCAGGATGTATTATTATGAAAGTAATTGCTTTGCGATTGCGTTCCGATCATAAATGAACAGCTCCGACTGCTTTGTAATATCAGAAGCAGTCGGAGCTGTAATTTTGTTATATAAAATAATCATATTTGTGTGTTTTTACTTATCGATCACTTCTACAGGTGTGTCATCCCGTGCATCCAGATCATTGATATATTTTTGGGTCTCTTTTATGATCACATTGGAAAGAAGTAATACTGCGATCAGGTTCGGAATGGCCATCAGGGCATTCAGGATATCGGCTACGGTCCATACCAGATTCAGAGAAATAACAGGAGCAATGGCGGCTACCGCAATGTACAGAACACGATATGGAATAAGGCCTTTTTTGCCGGAAAAATACTCGACACACCGTTCCCCGTAATATGCCCATCCAAGGACGGTAGAGTATGCGAAGGAAATGATACCTACCACCAGGATCACGGGACCCAAACCTGGGATCTGCTGAAAAGCAAGGGTGGTAAGGACACTGCCATCTGTGATATTTCCCATATCGATAGATGGGTTTTTCATAATACTGGTAACGAGAACAAGACCGGTCATCAGACACACTACAACGGTATCCCAGAAGGTACCGGTGCTGGAAACAAGAGCCTGACGTACCGGATTTCTTGTCTGAGCAGCAGCGGCAGCGATAGGAGCAGAACCCATACCGGATTCATTGGAAAAAAGTCCTCTTGCGATTCCATACTGCATGGCCATCATGATACCACGTCCTACAAGACCACCGGCAGCAGCCCCTGGTGTAAATGCAAGCTTGCAGATGGTTTCTACAGCGGGGATAATAAAGTCAAAATTGATCCCAAGGATGATGATGCAGCCGATCACATAGAAAAATGCCATAAACGGAACAAGACGTTCACATACCGTTGCAATGGATTTAATCCCACCGAAAATAACAAGAGCAGTAAGAACCGCTACTGCGATACCGATCACTGCAGGTGGGATATGGAGGTTTTCATTGCATACCGTTGCAATGGCATTGACCTGTGTGGCACATCCGATTCCAAAGGAAGCAAAACCGCCGAAGAATGCAAAGATCAGACCAAGCCAGCGCATATTCAGTCCACGCTCCAGAGCATACATGGCACCACCCTGCATACGGCCGTCTTTGGTTTTGACACGGTATTTTACGGCAATGAGAGATTCGCTGTATTTGGTGGCGATTCCGAAAACACCGGTAAGCCAGCACCAGAGAACTGCGCCGGGACCGCCAAGAGCAATGGCGGTTCCCACACCGATGATATTTCCGGTTCCAATGGTAGAAGCAAGTGCTGTGGTCAGAGCACCAAACTGGCTGACTTCACCTTCTGCGTCGGGATCCTTGGTAACAGACAGGCGGATGGCAGTACCGATCTTTCGCTGGATCACACCGGTACGGATGGTCATAAAAATATGGGTGCCCAGAAGCAAAATGATCATCCACCAGCCCCACACCAGGCTGTCAATCTGGTTTATCACATTTCCGATTGCATTCATCATAGAAATCTCCTCCCTTTCTCAAAGCGGATTCTGCAATATTCAAAAAAAGATCTCCGAAGCTCTAAGGTCGGCAGGTATGAAAAAGATACCTTATGCTGTGATGGAGAAAGTGATCATCGGAAGACTGCAGAAATAACACAAGGGCGTGCAGACATATGAAAATATGTGCTGTACGCCCTTGTACGTTACGCTCTTTTGTTGTAATGATTATGTTGATTATACAGGAATTTTTAGAATGATGCAACAAAAAAAGATAATTTACAGTATTTTATGCCAGCATATAAATTGCGATGCAGACAGAGAAAACGGCTACAAATATTTTCAGCCCCTGAACCGGAACTTTTCCTGCAAACCGGCTTCCAAGCCATACGCCAATTCCGTGAGTCAGAACGATCAGCACCAGAAGTCCCAGGATTTCTGTCCAGGTAATTCTGGAAAGATAGCCGATACATGCAGGAATGGCAATAAACACAGAATCAAAAAGTGCCACACCGACGGCAATCCTTGCGGACACTCCGCATGCTACCAGAAGAGGCATCACAAGTACCGGGCCGCCTGCACCGGAGAGAGAACAGATCGCTCCGGTTGTGATTCCGAGGAAAATCAGGAATCCCATATGGTCTGCAATAGATTTTGGATGGGAAGGATTAGAAGATGCTGATTTTTTTCCATCGGAAATAACTTTCTTTGCAGAGACAGAATCCGCTTTCCGTTTTTCATTCCACATCCGGACCAGAATGGAAGCACCGGAAAACAGTACCACCAGATAAAGGATGGTTTTTGCTGTGGATTTCTCGATCATGGACTGGAGGAACACACCGGCAATGGCTCCGATGAGGCTGCCGATACCAAGTTTCAGGGACATCCGTACCTCCAGATTTCCGGCTTTGTAATAATTGAAAGAACCAATGATGCCGGACACCAGAAACGCAAGAAAACTGAGTGCCAGCGCATAGGTCACATCAAAGCCCAGTCCGCTGGTATACAGCATGGGAAGCAGAAAACCGGCAATTCCACAGATTCCGATGCATCCGCCGACTGCCATATTTGCGGCTGCGATGATCGCGAGAGTCAGGATGGTTAAAGAACTCATTCAGACACCTCCCCGGAAGTAAAATATTTTTCTGCCTGCCAAAGGATCTTTTCTTCATCCAGGGTCAGGACCTGGCGGTTTCGCATCAGAAGCTTTCCGTTTACAATGCTGTCAGACACATCATTTCCGCAGACACATTCCAGAAGTGTATTTACCGGATTGTTTGTGGCAAGAAGATGAGGCTGGCGCCAGTTGATGGAGATCAGATCTGCTTTGAACCCTTCTTTTAATACACCGGATTTTTCTTCGCCGAGAAGGTGTGTACCGTTTTCGGAGGCCATTTTCAGGATGGTTTTTGCAGGCATTACAGCGGGATCAGCATTTTTTGCTCCCCAGAAAGCATTCATAACAGAGCGGAAGATCTTCATTTCATTCCAGAGACTTAGGCCTCCGTGGGCGGCTCCGTCAGTGCCGAGGCCGGTGCAGACTCCCTGCTCCAGAAGAGAAGGAGTATCCGGTACACCTTTTCCGCAGTTGCTGAAAGGACAATGAACAACTTTTACCTGATTTTCTGCAAGAAGAGAACGCTCGTGGGCGGACAACATGATGCTGTGTGCAGAAAGAAAATTTTCATTCAGGACTCCAAGGGAATCCAGATATTCCACAGGGCGCATTCGGTATTTTTCCAGAGTATAATTCACTTCCCCTGCGTATTCGTTCATATGAGCCTGGAAAAAAGTATTCCGCTCTGTGGCTCGCCCGGCAGTGGCTTTGATAAGTGCAGGGGAACAGTTCATCAGTGCCCGTAAAGAATAGAATACCTTCAGATTACCCTTTCCATGAAATTCATCAAAAAGCCGGTCTTCCGATGCAAGAACTTCCTCTGTGGTCTGGCGGATGGAATCCGGAAAATTTCCCTGATCCATGGAAGAATGGGAAAGTGCGCCACGAAGACCGGAAGTCAGATAAATTCTGGCGGCTTCTTCCATAAAATAGCTTCCGGCGTCCACAAAACCGGTCGTTCCGTTTTTGATCATCTCAAGGGCTGCAAGGCTGGCACTGAGGCGCATTTTTTCCGGAGTCAGAGTGCTCTCAAAAGGCAGCATGATCCTGGTCCAGATCATAGGCAGTTCATCCAGAACCGCACCTTTGAGAAGCTGCTGTCCGGTATGCATATGGCCATCCACAAGACCTGGCATCCACAGGAGATCTTTCCCGTCGATGATTTTTGTGACTGTAAGACCGGAAGGTTCTTTTTCAGTGATGGAAAGAATGATTCCGTTCTGAATGGCGATGAAAATATTGCACCGGATCTGGAAGTTTTCATCCAGGATGGAAGTGTTGCGGATTAAGATATCACAAGTTGTTTTTTCGTTCATGTTTACCTCTCAGATTAAAGCTGATTTTTGAAATCTTTGTTTTGGGTGACAGGAAAAAACAGCCGGTCAGTGAAAATACACCAGCCGGCTTGAAGACAGTTACAAGAAAGTTCATCACGCTGTTTCGTGTTTTTGTGATGTCACAGGGGACATATCTGATCTGGTCAGATCTGTTAGATCACATGCGTCATGGAAAGAACAATCTGGGCGATGATGGCAGAACAGGTAAAAGTTCCGATCATGACCAGAGCCGCGATGAGAAGCATTTTCCATCCCTGTTTTGCAAATTCTTTCAGCTGGTCGCTGATGGAGATTCCGGCATAAGCGCCAACCATAGTCAGCGGTGCGGTGAAATTGATCTTTCCGGCAGCTTCGATCACAAACTCACGTGCCGGACATAACGGGCTTGCCACAAGAAGTCCGATAAGAGAACAGTAAGCGATCACCGGCAATTTAAAAGGTACCAGCTTACTGATCACTACGGATACAAAAGAGATCGCAAGAAGGATCAGGATGCCTGGGACAGAATCCATAAAGTTTACCTGAAATCCTACAAAGTTGGCAAGGGCGATTCCGATGCCTGCCACAAGAAACATTACAGCCCACTCAATATATCTCATTGTTATTTCTCTCCTTTTCTTCCTTTTCCAGTTAGTTTGTCATGGATGGGGCCAAGCTTGGGTTCCAGTTTTGCATAAAGCCAGTTGCACAGTGGAATACCTACAAACAGAGCCATGTAAATTCCGTCAATACCGGAAATGGTTTCACTGGCACTTGCAAGTGCACTGATCTGATCGGCCATTGCAGGGAACATTTCCGATAAGGTAGCAGTAGCTGTTGCCATCATGATACCGGCACCAACACCGGAAGCCATACCAAGAGAATATGGATGGAAGATACCGGTGGAGGCAATCACAGTTGCCATGAATCCAAAGAAGATAGTTCCAACCATTCCACCGATGATATAAATGGAAAGGCTTCCCCGGGCTTCAGCAGAATCCGGGCCGAAAACATCCTGCATCAGAGCAAGGTTTGTTTCACGGTTGATAGAATGGCAGGCGCCTACAGCCTCACGTTTCAGGCCAAGGAGCAGTGCAATCGGCAGTGATAAAAAGATGGTTCCCAGGTTTCCGAACTCCTGAAGGAGAAGTGCCGGACCTGCGGAGATCACAGTCTCAATGCTTGCACCTGCGTTAATGCCAAGCTTGGCGATAAAAGGACAGATACATACAATAACAAGTTTGGATGCAGCCTTTACCTCAGGCTTTTTGAATATCTTCAGAATCTGAGGCCCTGAAAGGATACCAAGAAAAATAGAATAAAAAATAGGAAACAAGATCAAAGTTCCTGGTCCCAGGGGAATCTTGATCTGTCCTATGGAATCAGCAATTATGATAAAGATCAGTGCGGCGAGATAGATTTTCCATTCTTTTTTCAGGCGCTCGCCAAGGCCTGAATACATAAAGTCCTGTTGCTTCATTTCTTTCCTCCCTGTGTTTAGAGACAGTTTTTCGGGGCTCCCATCTGTGATAAGCAACTGGTTGGATGCAAAAAACTGCCAGTAAAGTGTTTCGGATACCATCTGTGGAAATCCGGTGCAGAGCTTTGGACAAAGCAGATCAATATGTAAATAACGATGCTCATCTGAACTCTTCACGGTGAGGATTGTACGCTTTTGGAAAGGCAAAAAAAAGGACAAAAGGTACTTTTTTAGAAAAATTTGTAAAATTATGAGAATACCATGATATAATATGACCATTCTTATGTCAGGGGATTTAGAAAACAGGCAGAAGGAAAAAAATATCTGTTTTATGAAAAACGGCAGATGATCCCATGTAATCTGCCTGTATCAGGAGACGCGAAATGACACTGGAAGAACTGATCGAAACCTATCCGGAGGCAGAAACCTACTTTAAAAACATGCCGGAAGAATTGAAAACCCGTTACACCATCCGGAAATTTCCGCCTGGGACCATCATCCATCAGAAAGATTATCCCCTGGATTATTTCGGGATCGTATGCAGTGGAGACCACCGGGTGATCAATGAATTTGAGAATGGAAATGTATTTATGATCGAAAAAAATGAAGCAATTGATTTTATCGGCGAAGTTACCATTCTTGCGGAAAAACCGCTCACATCCGTATCCATTGAAACACTGACCGAATGTGTGGTGTTTATGATCTCTAGGGAGGATTTTGAGATGTGGATCGCCCAGGATATCCATCTTCTGCGGCTGGTAGCCCACAAGATTGCATACAAACTCTATCGCTCCTCCTATAACCGGGGTGCCAGATTATTTTATCCTCCTACATTCCTGTTTCTGGACTATATGCTGAAATTTGCTTCCACCCACAATATCGAGAAGAAGGGAGAAGTTATCCTTCGGAAAACGAGAGAAGGAATCCGGGAAGAACTGGGCATGACTGTAAAAACCATCAACCGAACCATCACAAAACTGAAAGAAGACGGCCTTATTGATACCCGAAAAGGAAAGGTTGTCATGTCCCTGGAACAGTACCGGATGGCCAGAGATAAGATTGGATATTATGTATCGTGAGAAAATGATTATGGAAAAAAATATTTTTGAGATCAACGAAATTACATGCATTGCATATGGAAAGAAAAATCCGCAATATCTTCTGCTCCAGCCGGTTAACGAACCACACTCACAGATGCTGGATCAGCAGATCCGGTTTATGACAGAGCACACGGAAAAAAGTTTTCTGCTGGTTTCGTTTCTGGTAAAAGACTGGAATCAGGATCTGTCACCCTGGTGTGCTCCGGCGGTATTTAGAAAAGAGGACTTTGGGAAAGGTGCCGGAGAGACATTGGCATTTATAGAAAAAATGCTGATACCGGAGATTGGAAGACGATATGGATTAGAAGAAAATATAAAAGATATTCCGGTGATCCTGGGAGGATATTCCCTTGCGGGACTGTTTGCCCTGTGGAGCGCTTACCAGGAAAGCTGCGCTGTCAAATTTGCGGCAGCAGCCGGAATGTCTCCGTCGGTCTGGTTTCCAGGATGGCTGGAATATATGAAAACAAAACAGATACAAACGAAAAGGGTATATCTCAGCCTGGGAGACCGTGAAGAGAGAACCCGGAATGCAGCAATGCGCCAGGTCGGGCAGAACATCCGGGAAATGGATAGCTGTTATAAAAACAGCGAGAAGATAGAGTGTGTGCTGGAATGGAATAAGGGGAATCATTTCCAGGATGTGGATGTGCGGTGCGGGAAGGGATTTTTGTGGTGTATGGGAGAAAATATTTGTAAGATCAACAATTGCAAAACAAATAGGGACAGAACAATGGTATAATTATAAAAATCGATATTGGCAATAAACATTCATTAAAAACAGGATTGGAAATAGTACGAATGGGAATGCAGGAAAAACTTCAGGAATTACGTAATGGATTTGAAACCGCATACATAGATAAAACAAGTACATCAAATCTGGCATATAAACCACAGTTTATCTCAAACGATTATAAACAGGGGAAAAAGGTGCTGTCATCAATAGAGGATGAATTGATGACATTGCGATCAGTTTCAGATCAGTGTTGCATTTATTACAATGGGCGGAATTACACCCTTATTGCAGATTTTGCAGGAGCTGGAAGAGAAAGGGATAAAAGGTGAAATTCTTACAACCAATTACTTAAGTTTCAGTGAACCGGAAGCTCTGAAAACGCTGAATGCGCTTTCTAATATAACGCTGAAAATGTATGATGTAGACAAATCCGGAGAAGGATTTCATACAAAGGGATATATTTTTCGGAAAGCAGAAATCTACAGGATCATCATAGGAAGCTCCAATATAACAAAAACAGCACTTACTACAAACCGGGAATGGAATACACGAATTGTATCCACCAGCCAGGGTGAAATGTCAAAAAGTGTAGTAGATGAATTTTATGAACTTTGGAATAGTAAGTATGCACTGGATTTTGATGAGTTTTACGAAAACTATAAAAAGAGATACGAACTCATAAAAAAACAGCGAAAACTTGCCCGAAGTGAAGAAATCACATCCATAGAAAAATATCGTCTACAGCCCAATTCCATGCAGATTGGTTTTATTACAAATCTTCAGAAAATCGTGGAAGCTGGTGAAAAGAGGGCATTGTTGATCTCCGCTACAGGAACGGGAAAAACATATGCATCCGCTTTTGCCATGAGAGAACTTGGATATAAACGAGTGCTGTTTCTTGTTCACAGAGGACAGATCGCAAAGCAGGCGTTGGAATCTTATAAGAAAGTATTTGACAAAAGTGTTTCTATGGGAATGGTTACCGGGAAACATCAGGATTATAATGCGGATTATATTTTTGCAACGATCCAGACACTGAGCAAAGAAGATGTTTTGGAGAAATATGACAGGAATGCGTTTGATGCGATCGTGATCGATGAAGCACATCACAGTTCTGCAAACAGCTACAAAAAAGTAATGGAATATTTTACTCCAAAGCTATGGCTAGGTATGACTGCAACACCGGATAAACGGGACGATAATCTGGAAGGCAGAAATATCTATGAAATCTTTAATCATCAGATTGCCTATGAGATTCGTTTACAGGATGCAATGGAAGAGGATCTGTTATGTACATTTCATTATTTTGGGATTACAGATCTGAAGGTTATCTCAGACGCGGGAAAATCAGCAACAGAAAAAATGGAAAGTTTCAGATATCTGACATCGGATGAACGTGTAGAACATGTTATGAAGCAGGCGGAATATTTTGGCCATAGCGGAGAACGTGTAAAAGGTTTGATTTTTTGCAGCCGAATCGATGAAGCTAATGTGTTGTTGTGGTGATTTTGGATTTTATCGGAAATTATCGGAATAACTTTATGATCCCGATTGCATTATATGGAGACAGAAGTTACAATTCTGACACGATCCGAAAATATATGATTAGTGGAAATAATATCATACCAGGATCTTCAACGATTCATTTTGATGAAATTTCTAAAGAAAGAATATTTCATTCTATTGATAAAATCCGAGGAATAAGAGCTATTATTCGCGAGAATTATATGATGCTGAAAAATCGTTTGGGCAGAATTCCATATTTACTGGACTTTTATGAAAATGGTGAAATTGATCCACTGGTACTTATACGAGAATACAAAACATACCAGGATTTTCTTTGTATCGTAGAACCTCAAATTTACAAAGGGGTAATTTCTGAACAGGAGAAGGTAACATTAGAATATCTTTGTAAAACTGTATTAAGTGGTGTAAGACCTTATGAATTGGAAATATTAAAAGATTTATTTGAAAAAGAGAGTATCACCAAAGAAACATTTTTGGAAAAAATGAAACAGGAATATTTGATTGAAAATGAAAATGCTTGGGATAATGCGATTTATGTTCTTGAAGGACATTTTGTAAGCAATAAAGAAGAATATGAGAAATTTGCAAATATTGAAATTGTGAAAGCCAATACAGACGATATGCTGGAAAGAATGTATAGTTATACGCAACGGTTAAGTCATGCAGAATTTCGTAAACAGATGAAAGATATTGTCTTGGTAGGGCTAAAGAGATATAAAAACAAATACAGCTATGCAAAGGATAGTAAATTTGTTTTATATGAAAAATATTCTCGGCGAGATGTAAGTTTTTTGATGAATTGTGAAAAAGACTTATCATCAACGATGTACGGTATGAAACGAATTGGTGAAGATGTTTTCATTTTTGTAACATATCACAAAGTTGGAGCAGAAAATGAAGATAAATTATATGCAGATGGAAAGCCGGATTATGCAGACATGTTTGTTGATAATATGATTTTTAAATGGGATTCTCAGATTGGCAAAGGGCCGGAAAGTGGTTATATGAAAGATGTTGTAGAAGCAAAGAGACGGCATCTTTTTATTAAGAAAAGTGATGCAGAAACCAGTTTTTATTATATGGGGACATTCGACATTATAAATATCATCGGTGATAAGAAAAAAGACAATAACGGAAATTTAAGGGACATTACAAAAGTGACAATGAAAATGCATTATGCGGTTAGAGAAGATTTGCTCAGATATTTAGAAAGCAAAATTATAACAGGAGAAAATAAATAGTATGAAAACAATAAAAGTAGTAGCGGCAGTTATCAAAGCAGTAAATAAAAATGGTGAAGATATTATTTTTGCAACTCAGCGGGGATACGGAGAATTCAAAGACGGCTGGGAATTTCCGGGTGGAAAGATAGAAGAAGGAGAAACACCCCAGGAAGCCCTGAAACGAGAAATCATGGAAGAACTGGATACAGAAATTTCTGTTGGAGAACTGATTGATACAATAGAATATGACTATCCAACCTTTCATCTGTCCATGGACTGCTTCTGGTGTGAGGTGATAAAAGGCAATCTGGTACTGAAAGAAGCTGAAGATGCGAAATGGCTAAAGAAGAACGAGTTGGATAAAGTAGACTGGTTGCCGGCGGATGTGGAGTTGATTGGGAAGATTGGAATGGGACAGTAGATTTAATGTTAAGATGAGATAGCATATAAATTATAAAAAGAAGTTTAGAAAATATTCAGTTTTATATCAAACCCGGGAAAAAAGTTTTTGCATGTTTTGGACCATATATCCCAGGAGGAGGCCATGGACATGTTTCAATTGAATTAAAAGGGAAATTGTAAAATTTTTTGTAAAATAAAGAGGAGGGTATTCACATGAAAGTAATACTACTAAACGGAAGCAGCCACCCCAACGGAACCACAATGGCAGCAATCAAAGAAATGGAAAAAGTATTTCACGCAGAGAACGTAGAAACGGAAGTGATTCAGGTGGGCGGAAAGCCGATTGCGGATTGTCTGCAGTGTAATGTCTGTCAGAAAACAGGAAAGTGCGTGTTTAAAGATGACGGTGTGAATGATTTTGTAGAAAAGGCGAAATCTGCTGATGGTTTTGTTTTTGCAACGCCGGTGTATTTTGCACATCCCAGTGGAAGGATTTATGATTTCCTGGACCGGGCGTTTTACAGTGCAGGGGGTGATGAAGTTTATGATGTCTTTAAATTTAAACCGGGAGCAGCGGTAGCTGTTGCAAGAAGAGGCGGAACAACTGCAGCGCTGGATGGTCTGAATAAATATTTCGGAATTGCACAGATGCCGGTTGCTGGTTCTACATACTGGAACATGGTGCATGGTCTGTATGGAGAGGAAGCACCGCAGGATGAAGAAGGAATGCAGACCATGCGGAATCTTGCCAGAAATATGGTATGGATGATGAGATGTTTTGCCCTTGGAAAGAAAGAAGGGGTGCCTTATCCTGCGACAGAGACAGAAGCATGTACGAATTTTATCAGACGAGAAGATAACCAAAGATAAAAGAGTGGGGGGTTTGTGATGCGACAAAACTTCCTTTCTTTCATTTATTTTCTTAATCTGTGAAAAACTGCAGGTGGATGCGGCGCGTGATATGGAACATGTTATCAATTATATGGACGATATTACAAATGAAAGGTTATGAAGATATATGATTTTGGTATATTGGTCGGAACCACAGAATAAGAAAATACATAAAAATATATGACTAAAACTTCCCACACCGATGCGGTGTGTTGAACCTTGAAAATTCAATATTTCAGCCAATAAAAAAGGCATAAATCTGTTCACTTTGGTATAATGGAGTTGACTAGAAACCATCTTTACAAAGGAGATTTATGCCATGTCCAGTATACCACAAAACCATTTCGATGAGAACGACTTAATCGACTGTGTTCAAAGATTTTTTTCCAAATATCATGTCGGCAAACTTCTTGCTAAATGCAACGGAATGAAAGAAAAAGGTGTTTCACCTGTTTCCCTGCTTCGTTACAAGCTCAGTAACATTTTTATCGGAAGAAGTATGTATATGCAGCAACGAACCGGCTCTTTTAAGGAACAGTTTTCTAAAAACACTTTCTATCGCTTCCTTAATTCTACAAAAACAAACTGGCTCCGTTTTACTTCTCTTCTTGCAGCAGATATCGTGAATAATGACATTCGTGATCTGACAAACCAAGAAAGAAAAAATGTATTCATCATTGATGACAGTCTTTTTAATCGCACAAGCTGTAAGAAAACAGAACGGGGATCAAGAGTTTTTGACCACACGGATATGCATTTCAAAAAAGGCTTCCGAGTGCTTACTTTAAGCTGGAGTGATGGAAATACATTGATTCCTGTTAACAGCTGTCTGTTGGCATCCGCAAAAGATACAAATATCATTGGCCCGGTAAAGACCTTTGATAACAGAACCCTTGCAGGCAAAAGACGCAAACTTGCTCAGACAAAAGCACCGGAAGTAATGATGACACTGTTGGATACTGCCATCAGTGCAGGACTGAAAGCGGATTATATCCTGTTTGATTCCTGGTTTTCCAACCCGGCACAGGTCACAGACATTCACTCAAGAGGTATGGATGTGATTGCCATGATCAAGAAAAGCAGCCGGATTAAATATTTGTACTGTGGTGAACAGCTGAATATCAAAGAGATCTATTCCCGGAATAAAAAACGCCGCGGCAGATCAAAGTATCTGCTTTCTGTTGATGTTATGGTAGGAAAAGAAAATCCAATTCCTGCAAAAATTGTTTGCGTAAGGAACAAAGCAAATCGCAGGGATTGGCTTGCCTTTATCTGTACAGATACTACTCTTTCCGAAGAAGAGATCATCCGTATTTATGGGAAACGCTGGCAGATCGAGGTTTTCTTCAAGACCTGTAAATCCATGCTGAACCTGATTGGAGAATGCCATAGTTTATCTTATGATGCACTGACAGCCCATGTGGCCATTGTGTTTACCAGATATATGTTACTTGCAATGGAACAGAGACAAAATGAAGATCAGCGAACTCTTGGGGAACTGTTCTTCTTCCTTGTTGATGAAATGGCAGACATTACTTTCAACAGATCACTTGGCATCCTAATGGATGCCTTAATGGCGAGCCTTCAAGAAAATTTAAAGCTCAGTGATGAACAACTGACTGCTTTTACCACTGATTTTGAAGCAAGACTGCCGGAATATCTGCGAAATGCACTCCATCCCAAGGCTGTAGCGGCATAAATTGCTATTTTGTTAGCTGAAATATTGAATTTTCAAGGTGCGAATCCCATTTTAGGTATGGGAAGTCTTAGTTATTAACAAATAAAATGGAATATTTCTATTCAGATATTCAGTTTTATATCAAATTAAGGAAAAAAGTTTTTGCATGTTTTGGACCATATATCCTAAGAAGAGGCGGAACAACTGCAGCGCTGGATGGTTTGAATAAATATTTCGGAATTGCACAGATGCCGGTTGCTGGTTCTACATACTGGAACATGGTGCATGGTTTGTATGGAGAGGAAGCACCGCAGGATGAAGAAGGAATGCAGACCATGATGAATCTTGCCAGAAACATGGTGTGGATGTAGAGTGAGGGGAGTTTTGCGATGCGACAAAACTTCCTTTCTTTCATTCGTTCTCTTCGATTATGTGAAGATGGAAAAGTCAAGCGGATATTCGCAATCCGCTTCGCTACTTGCTCATAACCAAATAACTGCTCCGCAGTTTATCAGGAGGAGCTTGCGCTCATCCTGATACAAGCAAGTCCCCACCCACTGCTTATTGCTTTTCGCAATTGAAGCAGGGGACTTACTTGATTTGGTTAAAACTACAGGGAAAAAAATCAGGAGGCAAAAATGCAGGAAGCGATCAAGAACAGAAGAAGTATCCGAAAATACAAAGACATGCCGGTTTCCAGACAGCAGCCCATATATAACCGGTGCGGAGCATACTCTTCAGATCATGAGACAGGCTCTGGTGGTTATTTTTGTTGTAAATGAAATTGCGGCATCCTTTGATAAGATACTGACTATGGATGAACGTGTATCGGAAATCTGCAATGCACAGTCCATAGGTGCAGCCATTGAAAATATGACACTTACCGCTACAGAACTTGGTCTTGGAAGCCTGTGGATCTGTGATACATTTTTTGCACAGAAAGAGCTGAGCGAATGGCTGAATGGAGAACTTTATGCGGCACTGGCCGTGGGCTATGCAGAGGAAAAAACCTGCGCCAGATCAAGGAAAAAACCGGAAAATACTATAGAATGGCGGTTATAAAAATATTTTCACTGAAACCAGATAAAAATATCCATGTTGAAAAATAAAAATCAAGATAGCTGGTCAGGAAATATGGAGCTGACATCAATACTTCGCAGAGCATAGCAGGCGGTGGGAGCCTTTTTACAGAGAAATACTTACTTAATCCTACAACACCTCCCTTGCAGTACAGATAAAATCCCTGGCATACTGAGGAAGATAGGTACCTCTTCGGTATGCAATAGTCAGTGTGCTGAAAACGCCATCTTCACCAACGGAAAAGCAGGCTGGTTTTACAGGGAGGTCCATATTTCGGACATAGGTTTCTGGAGTGAAGCACATACCAAGTCCCTGCATGCAGAGCTTGACACAGGTTTCTGTGTTGCGGCTCTGGATGGGTACGTAGGGTTTGATATGGACAGCTTTCAAAGCTTCCAGTGAAAGCTGTCCGGTGGTCTGTTCCGGAAAATGCAGGATAAAAGGCTCTTCTGCCAGAAGGGAGAGATCAAGTTTCGGGTATGTGCTGTGAGTGGATGCCTTGCCGGCAGATGCAAGGGGATGATCCGGCGGCATGATCAGAAGGATCTCTTCCTTTTTCAGAAGCTCATATTCCAGCTTGGGGTGTTCATGAACCTCGTTAAAAATGCCGAAATCAAGCTGATCGTTAAGAAGAAGTTTTTCCTGGATGGAATAGGCTTCTTCCAGGATATTAACCTTTACTTTGGGATATTTTTGAAAAAAAGAGGTCATGATCTGAGGAACCATACAGGTACTCCTCATCAGAGGGAAAGCTACGTTCAGTTCCCCTTCATTATTTTCTGTAAGATCTTTCAGTTCTTTTTCCCAGTCCTGCCGTATCTGCAGGATCTTTCGGGCATATTCCATGTATTTGCGGCCTGCGAAGGTAGGCGTATAGCTGTTTCCACTTCGGCTGAACAGTTTGGTTCCCATTTCCCGCTCCAGTTTCTGGAGATGTTTGGTTAAGGTTGGCTGAGAAATATAAAGCTCCTGAGCAGCTTTTGTAAGGTTCTGATGTTTTGCGATGCAGAGAATATACTGCAGTTCATGGTAATTCATAGACTCCTCCGACTATTCCATTTTGGCATAATTTTTATGTATAATATGAATTTGACTTCCTGATATGGGTATTTTACAATACTTTCTATCATCATATCAAGGGGGAAAAACAAATGAAAAACTGGCTGGAAAAACAGTTCAGACTGTCTGAGTTCAATACAGATATAAAAACAGAACTTCTGGCAGGTCTGACAACTTTTGTAACTATGGCATACGTACTTGCCACGATTCCTAACATTCTGGCAGGTGCCGGCTATGACAAACATACGACGCTGACGGTTATGATCCTTCTGATCATTGTGACCAGCTGTGCAATGGCATTGTTTACCAATCGTCCATTTGCTCTGGCACCGGGACTTGGAAGCGTTGGGATCATTGCATCTATGATCACCAATGAAGGGGTAAGCATGCCCATCGCAGCAGGGGTGATCTTCTGGAGCGGTGTTCTTTTTATCATTATCTCTTTCTTTGGTCTGAGAGAAGCAGTGGTACGTGTGATCCCGGTAAGCCTGAAACAATCGGTCAGTGCCGGAATCGGACTGTTTATCGCACTTCTTGGAGCAAAAAACTGTGGACTGATCGTGGCAAACGATGCAAAAAACTGTCTTTCTTTTGGAGATCTTGCCTCTCCATCGGTGATCGTAGCAGTGATCGGTTTTCTGATCCTTCTGGTGATCAAGGTACGAAATATTCCGGGAGGAATGATTCTTACGATCCTTCTGACTACTCTGGCAGGAATTCCTTTTGGCGTTACCCATGCTTCGGAATCCATTTTTGCACTTCCGGCAGGTATTGGCCATCAGTTCCTGAAAGTTGATTTTCTGGGTGCTCTGGATTTTGCCTATATTCCATTTCTGATCGCTTTGTTTGTACCGGATTTCTTTTCTACATTCGGAACAGTTCTGGGTGTCGGCGCAAAGGCCGGATATCTGGATAAGGATGGAAACCTTCCGGGTATTGATAAATGTTTCAAGGTAGATGCAGTTGCAACAAGCTTTGGAGCACTGTTTGGAATGCCAAGCCTTACAACCTATCTGGAGTCATCTGCAGGCGTAGAGGCAGGCGGAAAAACAGGACTTACCGTTATTTTTACAAGTATTTTCTTCGGGCTTTCCCTGTTTCTGGCACCGCTGGCTCTGGTGATCCCGTCTGCGGCAACCGGACCGGTGCTGATCTATATCGGTATCAATATGCTTGGTGCGATGAGAAATATTGATTATTCAGATATCACAGAGTATATTCCGGCATTTTTATGTGTAACCTTTACGATCTTTGCAAATAATATCGCAAATGGTATCTGTGTGGCACTTCCGGCTTATCTCGTCATGAAGATCGCAGCAGGAAAGATCAAAAAGATCGAACCGGTCATGTATGTACTGGTGGCAGTCTGTCTGCTGTATTTTTATTCAATTATCTAGGGATGGTGAAGGGATATGGAGCAGGTTCATCTGCTGATCAAAAACGCAAAAGTATTTAATTCCTATCTTAAGAAATTTATATCTGCAAATGTTGCGGTGAAAGAAGGAAAATTTTATTACATAGACAGAAAACAGGATACGGATTTTCAAGCTGACAATGTGATCGATGCAAAAGGATCCTATATGATCCCCGGACTGACAGATATTCATATGCATATTGAAAGTTCTATGACCACACCTGGCTTTTTTGGCAAATGTGCAGGAGAAAATGGTGTGACAACGGTGGTTTCTGAGCCTCACGAAATGGCCAATGTCAAAGGCATTCGGGGAATTCTGGAAATGATCTCCGCAGCAAAGGACGCACCAATCGATATTTTTTACGGGATTCCAAGCAGCGTTCCCTCAACCAGCGAAAAGCTGGAAACAACAGGCGGAGTCATTGACTGCAGCGCCATGAAGCATCTGCTGGAAGAAAAAGATGTAGTATGTGTGGGAGAAATCATGAATTACCGGCAGATCATCCGGGAAAACGATCTGGAGATCAGCAGGTTTCTGGAATATCTGAGAAAAGAACATCCGGGATATGTGATCGAAGGGCACTGTCCGTCACTTCTGGATCTGGATCTTGCAAAATTCCTGTATCTGGGTATTAACGGTGATCATACGGAACACACTCTGGAGGAAGTGAAGCAGCGGATTGAAAACGGAATGTTTTTTGAAATCCAGGATAAAATGCTGAAGCCCGAAATCCTGGAATATATCTGTCAGAACCAGCTTTACGAATATTGCTCTTTTGTAACGGATGATACGATGGCAGACGTTTTGTATGAGCAGGGACCGCTGAATGCAGTGGTGCAGAAAGCGATGGAGATGGGATTTCCTGTAGAACAGGCAATCTACTGTGCCACCTATACACCCTGTCAGCGTATGCATTTTTATGACAGAGGAGCGATCGCACCGGGAAAACTTGCAGATTTTATGCTTCTTGAAAATCCTTCCCTTCTGAAACCGGAGGCTGTATTTAAAAACGGTATTCAGATTTATGCGAAGGATGAGCAGCAATTGCCGCCTCCTGTTTTCAGATATGAATTTCCGGCAGATTTTTACCGGAGTGTACAGATCCCGGAAGTTTTTCCAAAGGATTTTCAGGTGAAAGTTCCTTTTCAGGAAGGGCACGTAACGGTCCGCGCCATAGAGATCCATCCGGACCGCACCCAGACTACCGAGAAAATAGTGGAAATGCCGGTAAAGGACGGGAAAATCTGCTGGGAAAACAGTGGCTGCCTGCTGGCCATGGTGCTGGAACGTCACGGAAAAAACGGGAACATCGGGTATGGATTTCTTACAGGTTCCTGCCTGAGAGAAGGAACTGTGGCAACAACATATTTTCATGATCATCACAACCTCTTTGTGGCAGGAAACTGCCCGGAAGATATGCTGCTCGCAGTAAAGAGGATACAGGAACTGCAGGGGGGATTTCTGACAGTGAAAGACGGAGAGATCCTTTCTGAGCTTGCACTTCCGGTATGTGGGCTTCTTTCTGAGAAATCCATCGAGGAAAACGGCCTTGCACTGAAAGCGGTAAGAAAAAGCCTTGTGGATCTGGGCTATGTGCATAATAATCCGATCATGTCTGTGGGCACTCTGGGCTTACCGGTAAGTCCGGCACTGAAACTGACAGACCGGGGCCTGGTGGATGTGAAAAAAGGGGAAATTGTTCCGCTGATTGTAAGTGAAAAGAGAAATAAATAAAATATCGTTGTTTTTACAGTCGGATCATGTTATAATGAGTCGTCAATGAAGACACTGCGACGGGAGCAGTGTCTTTTTTTGTATAAAAAACAGGGGGAAGATCAAATGAAAGAAAAGAAAAAACTGTCTCTGGCCATGCAGATCTTTATTGCGCTTGTACTGGCCATCATTGCTGGTCTGCTTATGCAGAGCCATGCGGATTTTGCCGAATCTTATATTAAACCATTCGGTACCATATTTTTGAATCTCGTTAAATTTATTGTTGTTCCAATCGTGCTTTTTTCCATTATGTGTGGAATCATCTCCATGAGTGATATCAAAAAGGTTGGTGCGATCGGTCTGAAAACCGTTATCTTTTATCTTTGTACCACTGCTTTTGCGGTTACCATAGGACTTACTGGCGGAAATCTTTTTAAAGGGCTTTTTCCGGTGGTAGCGACTACGGATCTAACATATGAAGCAGCAGAGGCTACTTCTTTTATGGATACAATTGTAAATATTTTCCCGTCAAACTTTGTATCTCCCATGGTAGAAGCAAATATGCTGCAGATCATTGTGATGGCCATTCTTCTTGGTTTTGCCATTATCCTGGTAGGAGAAAAAAATATCCGGGTAGTAAATGCGTTTAATGATCTTAATGAGATTTTTATGAAATGCATGGAAATGATCCTGAAGCTGTCACCCATCGGTGTGTTCTGCCTGCTGTGCCCGGTCATTGCGGCAAACGGTCCGACGATCATCGGATCTCTTGCAATGGTACTTCTGGCCGCATATATCTGTTATATTGTCCATATGCTTGTTGTGTATTCTCTTATTGTTAAGACCATGGGCGGATTAAGCCCTGCAAAATTTCTCAAGGGAATGCTTCCTGCCATTATGTTTGCGTTTTCCAGTGCTTCTTCTGTGGGAACCCTTCCGATCAACCTGGAATGTACAGAAAAGCTTGGAGCAAAAAGAGAAGTTGCATCTTTTGTACTTCCACTGGGCGCAACGATCAATATGGATGGAACTGCGATCTACCAGGGTGTCTGTGCAATCTTTATTGCATCCTGCTATGGTATTTCCCTTACATTTCCGCAGATGCTGACTATTGTTCTTACCGCAACACTGGCTTCCATCGGAACTGCCGGCGTGCCCGGAGCGGGTATGATCATGCTGGCAATGGTTCTTACATCTGTGGGACTTCCGGTGGATGGTATTGCACTTGTTGCAGGTGTTGACCGTATCTTTGACATGGGACGTACTACCGTCAACATTACAGGCGATGCAGCTTGTACTATTGTAGTCTCCAATATGGAATCCAGGCGTGAGGCCAGAAAAGGGGCAAAACAGTAATCAGATACTGCTGAAAAAAATCTGCATTTTTTAATCTCAGGATTGGAAGATGCAGTTTTTTTGTTATAATTTCCAAAGAGCAGATCAGTGAGCTCCTGCATGCGGCACGGTCAGTTGGGTATGCATAGGAAAATCCCTTGCACCAGGCCAAGGAAAAAGCCGAAAATACTATAGAATAGACAGAGTAACTTTGAAGGCTATTGGTCTGACCTTTAAATAATAGATGAGAAAAATAAAAATTCATGGTAAAATAAAAGCATGCAATATAAAAAGGCAAAAACAGGAGAAAACGTATGAAAAAGAGTCACTTTGAACTGAAGAATTATGTTACTGCAACCAGTGTTTTTGTCCTGGCGGTTGTGGCAGGAATTTTGATTTTCTTTGGGTGCGTGCAGAGATCTGTGCAGGTGAATTCTCAGAAAACTTTAAAGACCAATGTGGAAAGACAGAGAGAGCATCTGTGGACGATTCTGGATATCAATTATCAGTATCTGAATGAAATTGCCTCTGCAGTAGGAAAGTCAGAAGAACTTTTTTCCGAAGAAAATAAAGAACGTCTGGTGTCCATCTATGAGAAAACAGATCTGGAACGGGTAGCGCTCATCGACAAAAATGGGGATGCGTATTATGATAATGGAGCTACCAAGAATGTTTCGCACAGAAGATATTTCAAAGAGGCAATAAGCGGAAAACAGACTCTCAGTGATCCGCTGGAAAGCAGTGTTGACTACGAAGTGAGAGTTGTGCTTGGAGTGCCTGTATACAAAAATGATAAGGTGATTGGAGTTCTTGGCGGTTCCTGTAATGTTACCGCACTGAGCCATATGTTGTTTGATGATCTTTTTGACGGAGCCGGAAACAGTTTTCTGGTCACCAGTGATGGAGAGATCATTGCATTTGACAGTGGATCTGCTTCCAGTACGGAGATTACGTATGGAACCAATCTTTTTGAGTATTATGGAGAGAAAGATCTCAGAGGAAAACATACGCTCCAGGATATGCAGGTGGATTTCAAAAAGGGTGACAATGGACTGGTAAAGCTCAGCCTGGGCGAAAGAAAAGAAGAAGACTGTTATCTGGCATATATGCCGATTGGATACAATGACTGGATGATCTGCTACACAGTTCCTGTAAAAAATGCCCAGCAGGTATATGATTTTATTTCCAGATATGAACTGATATTTATGGGAGCTTTCTGCATTTTGGTAGCAATGCTGGTTTTGTATATCATAGTGCGCAATAATAAAGAAAAGGCAGTGTTGATCCGGTCTGCACAGACCGATGCTTTGACAGGTGTTTATAATAAAGAGAATACACAGAATATGATTGATGAAATACTACGGAAAAAAGATCCCGACAGTTTTCATGGCTTTTTGATCCTGGATATGGATCATTTTAAAGAGGTTAATGATGTTTATGGGCATGCTGATGGGAGATAAAGTTCTGGAGATGCTGGGAAATTTTCTGAAAAAACAGTTCCGGGAGCAGGATGTGATCGGACGCATCGGGGGCGATGAATTTGTGATTTTACTTTATAACATTGGCTCCCGTCAAAATATGGAAAACAGGGTAAAAAGTCTTCAGGAAAAAATTCGTGAAATCCATATGGATGGAATGGAAGGTCATACGTTTACTTTAAGCGCGGGCATTGCTTTTGCACCGCAGGACGGGGATACTTTTATGGAACTGTATCAGAAGGCAGATCTTGCTCTTTATCAGGTAAAACGTTCCGGAAGGAACGGATACCGGATCTATAAATAACAGAATAAAAAGAAGACAGAAGATATCCGGCAGGGAAAACAGGAAATCTTCTGTCTTTTTTACATAAATCGGAAGGTTAATATCTGCTTTGAAGTTCTTATGCTTCCGTGATTTTCTGAATGATCGTTCTGTTTATGACAACCAGAAAAGCTACAGATACGATCAGAGAGATAATTTCCGCAATGGGGAATGCCCACCACACTGCGTGAAGTCCGCCGATGGAAGCAAGGATATAAGCGGCAGGTACCAGGACAAAAAGCTGACGCATGATGGATACGATCATACTGTATATAGCTTTTCCAAGTGCCTGGAATACAGTTCCTGCAATGATACAGAACCATGCGATCAGGTAATGGATACCAATGATCCGAAGTGCGGGAATACCGATGGCAAGCATATCACTGGAAGCGCTGAACAGTTCCAACAGTGTTTTCGGAATGAATTCGAAGGCAAGGAAACCGATAAATGTAAAACAGGATGCAATGAACATGCTGACTTTGACAGTTTTAAGCATACGCTTTCTATGGCGTGCCCCATAATTGTAGGCAATGATCGGTGTAATACCGTTGTTAAGCCCAAATACAGGCATGAAGAAAAAACTCTGTAATTTGAAATAAACGCCAAATACCGCAGTTGCGGTAACTGTGAACTGTACCAGGATCAGATTCATGCAGTAGGTCATGATGGAACTGATGGACTGCATGATGATCGAGGGAATACCTACTGCGTAAATATGGCTGATGATCTTAAGATCAGGACGGAAGCCCTTAAAACTGAGCCGTACTTCATGATTAAATTTATGATTGCAGGTTCCGGCAACGATGCAGGCTACACACTGTCCGATCACGGTAGCCACGGCAGCTCCGGTAACTCCCATTTTCGGAACACCGAGAAGACCAAAGATCAGGATAGGGTCAAGGATGATGTTGGTGACTGCTCCGCACAGCTGGGAAGTCATGCTGAAGATTGTTTTTCCCGTGGATGTGAGCAGACGCTCAAAGAAAAACTGTCCAAGCAGACCAAAGGAGAACATCATAACTGTGCTGAGATATTCGATTCCAAATTTAAGGATCTCAGGATCTGCGTTATGTACCTGACTGGCGTAAAATGGTTTTACAACCGTAGCTCCAAGAACCAGGAAAACCAGGTAACTTAAGCCGTACAGGAAAGCAGCGTTGCTGGCTGTGCGGTTGGCTTTTTCGAAATTTTTTTCTCCAAGGGATTTGGAAAGCAGTGCGTTCATACCGACACCGGTACCGGCACCTACCGCGATCAGAAGTGTCTGCAGCGGAAAGGCCATGGAAACCGCAGTCAGAGCATTTTCAGACAGCATGGCAACGAAAACACTGTCCACAATATTGTACAATGCCTGTACCAACATAGAGATCATCATTGGCAGAGACATGTTCAGTACAAGTTTCCCTACGGGCATGGTGCCCATTTTGTTTTCTGCTATGGGAGCAGATGTACTTTTTTGATTCATACTTCCTCCATTTATTATTTTTATATTTTTTGTCTAATTGGATATATTAGCATGAAAATATAAGGGTTTCAAGAGAAGAAGAGTATCTGTATAAAATATCGTTGCTATTCCGCAGAGATTCTAATAAAATAAAAGGAACACATAAGAGAATTTTTACAGAATATGGAGACAATAAATGCAGAAAGCAGAATATCGTTATTATGAAATTTCTCGGGATATTCCTGTTCTGGTGCTTACCGGGGAAAAGTGGGAAACTATTTACGGGACAGACAATATGCATTTTCATAATTATCTGGAGATCGGTTATTGCCATTATGGAAAGGGAACGGTGCAGCTCGCGGATCGAGAACTTACTTATGATGCCGGCACCATTACATTCATTCCTCATAACATTCCGCACAGGACATGTCCGGAGCAGAAAAAGGCAGATGAGAAGCAGAAGTGGGAATATCTGTTTGTTGATTCCGATACTATTTTGAAAAAATGTTTTGCAGATGTGCCGGAAAAGTACGTAAAATTAAAAAAGAACCTGGAGCAGAAAGTTTTTGCGCTGGATCAAAAAAACAATAAAAGAGCGGCAGAACTGATGCAGATGATCATAGAGGAAGAACAGTGTAAAAGGCCAAATTACAAGTATGCGATTCCGGCTCTTGCACTGAACCTTTTGCTGTTTTTTGACCGGCTGGGACAGGAAAAAATGGAAGAAACCCCGCTCTCGGATACAATGGATTATATTCGGAAACTGATAAATTATATGGAACTGCACTATATGGAAAATATTATGGCGAAGGATCTTGCCAAATGCTGTGAGTTAAGTGAAACGCATATGAGGAGGATCTTTCTGGAACATACCAATGCAACACCCCTTGAATATCTGAATCTGGTGCGGATCAATAAAGCCTGTGAACTTCTGATGAAAGGAAACTGTTCAGTGGAGAGTGTATCCGAGCAGGTCGGATACACGGTTTTATCTACCTTTATGCGGAATTTTAAAAAGATCACCGGACTTTCCCCGAATTCATGGAGAAAGAAAGCGCTGGAAGATCCGGAAAACATTGGAGCATATCAGATTTCAGTATTTAAAGGATGGTAAATAACAGCGATAAAGATCAGCTGCAAAGAGGAGTGCGTAATTATGAAAAAATGGAAATGTTGTTTAACAGCGATTGTGATCGCGGCGGGAAGTATGCTTGTGGGATGTCAGGAATCTTCATCAGCGAAGCCTATAGAAGCCATGTATATCCCGGCGGGAGAAGACGGTCACCTGATGGTAGGAGAGGGAACAGGAAATGTTTTTACCGTGACAATGCCCGATAATATCCAGGATAAAAACGGAAAAAAAATCTCCGAGGAAGACCTGAACCGGGGCGATATCGTAGCAATCTACGGCGACGAGATCATGTTGGAATCCTATCCTGGCCAGTATCCAGGTGTAACAAAGATCAAAGTTGTCAAAGAAGGAAAAGCATCCGATGCCGACCAGTATCAGGACATTCTCGATGAATTCTGGCCGGAAAAAGATCCCGGGGAACTGCCGTATCTGAACATAGGATACCGTGCATCTTATGGTGAAGTCAGCGCAGCAGCCACGCGCGGAGGATACAGCTGGAGCTATGCAGATAAAGATGGGGTTGAACAGAATAAAACGGCAGACAGTGCAGCAGTCACTCAGTGGCCAGATCTCCCGGTTATGAATGTGGACGGGACTACAGATATGGAACTGTATTTCGACACAAAACCAGAAAAAGTAATAGCAACCGCATTTCCGGCAGAACTTTCAGGAGAAAGCGATCCAGGCGCAGGAGCAGAAGCGGAAGTAGAAGAAAAAGATGGAAATTATATAGTAAAAGATGTACAGAAAGATATGATCTACCTGATCCGTGGAGAGTGGGGAAATGGATGGGTGGAATTTGGGTTTGATGTGGGATAAAAAATAAAAAGTTGGAATGTGACTGGTGGAGTATGTGATCAAGCATACTCCATTTTTTTAGGATGAGGTGCAAACCTCAGAAAACCCAAACTTTATAAAAATATAATTGACAAAATACAAAAATAGCAATATCATAAAACTATGAATAAATGAGGTGCGCATCTCAATGATCAAAACCTCAAGGAGGAATAATATAATGGAGAAAACAGAGTTTACGCAGGCAAGAAAGAAAACAGAACTTTTATACATGCTGGAAATGATGATGAGAGATCCAGAAGCTCCGGAAGAGAAGAGAAATAATCTGAAAATTTACATAATAAATGTAGATCAGGGACCAAATTCCTGCTTGTATACAACAAAAACAAACGTTGCTTTTCTGAATACATGCATAGAAAGGCTTCCTCGAAATTATGAACATCTGGACGGAATCCAGAGAGCATTAAAACAGAAAAATGTAGATGATATTGAACAGGGACATCTTAAAAGCAGTCGGTACGATACACCGAATTCCGTTACGATCATGCTGAAAGAACAGTGCAACTTTTATGAGCTTCAGGATGTAGCAGGAATGAATGAAATTAAATGTCTGGTGATCCATCTGGACCAGATTTATGAATATTTAAACAGTCCGGAAGCTGAGACAAATGAAGAAGGTTTTCTGATAGATCCGGAAGCTGCGACTATCGGATATATGATTGACGGACATCATAGAAATGAAGGTGCATATAATGCGGCAAAGAAGATAAAAGAAGTAATGGAAGAGAGAGAAATCCAAGATAATGATGAGGTTTATCAGAAATATCAGTATGAATTTCCAACCAGTATTTATATTGGGAGAAGCCGAAAAGACATGGCTGGAATTTTTGGAGGTATCAACAATAAACAGCAGAAACCTTCGGCTATCCACGTGATGGCGATCCGTCAGATGAGCCTGGATCTGGATGAAGAAGAAGATCTGGCAGCACGTGTCATGGAAAAGATGAACAGTGAAAATGACAGTGTACTGAAAGATCGGATCAAGGTATGTGACGGAAGATTACCAAAGGGAGCTCCGGCTACATTCCTGAACAATGCAAAAATGGTAAAGCTGATCACAGACTGGTGGAAGGTTGCCATGAAGAATCCATCTTCCTGGAAATGTAAGGGCACGGACAACAACATTTATACATTTTTGAATGATTATCTTACAGCTTATAAAGAAGTTTTCCCGGAAGCATGGGATAACAAGAACTATGTACTGACAAAAACTATGGGCTTTGATATCATTTTTTCAATCTGCAATCAGCTTACTTTGAACGCTGTGGACATTTCCGGAGTAAACCGACTGCCGGATAAAGATGCATTTGTATCTATCCTTCAAAAAGTATTTTTTACAAAAGATGACAGTGGAAATATGGTACCAGTCGAGGTTGAGCTTGATGGCGAAAATGCAGTTCCATTTAACTGGGAAAGCAGCATCTACGGTTCACATTCCAGTGGAAAGGGAATCAATATCCTGAAAAAAATAGTGGAGCAGCTGATCATAAGCAGAGTGGATCACTGATTGGGCGCAGGTTGTGAGAGGTATTTTTTCGTATTGGTAAAAAATTATATACAGACTTGCTTTTCGGATACAGGGCGTTTCAGTATTGCGCAATATTTGTGCTCATAATTCCAGAACTTATAATTGCACAATACATACGACACCGGAAAATGATACGCTGATTCAAAATAATAGTGCTGTAGTCAGTCTCAAAGCAATGAATCTTCCGGCGGATCGGAAAGGATATTTAAGTGTATAAATGCAGTAGGTTGGCATAAAATAATAAAACAGTCCCAACCAAGCATTTTTGCTCAAATTGGTTAGGCATTCGGCGGAGTGTTAAGACAAGCACTTCGCCATTTTTATTTTGATGAAGAATATTCATAATACAGAGTGATGGTAAACGCTACAGTATAGTCAAGGCTGTATCAGCGGACATCAAAGATGGAATACATCTGTATAAGGATATGATGAAATATTTTATTTGTAATATGAAGAAATATGGAATATACTTAAAGATATATAACCCAAGAGAGGCTAACGAGAATGTGTAGTGTGGCAAAACCAATTATTAAACAAATTAGAGATAGTCGAGAGGCATTGGACTTTTTTGAGACAGTATCATTGCCTGCAGAGGATGAGAAAACGCAGGCTATTATAATGGATTTTCCTACAGTTTATATTCATAATTGGCAGGATTCTGGAGCATTTGAGGTATATGTTGGGGAGACAAATAATATTTTTAAGAGAACACGACAGCATTATGATGCTGCTTTAAATCAGCCAGGATGGCAGAGCAAATTGTTGAAAAAAAATGCAAGTCTTTTTATTATAGGTCATGAACATTTCAATAAATCGTTAACGCTCGACATAGAGAATCGCTTAATGCATTATATGATGAGTGTAGAGCGTGTGAAACATGTATATAATTTAAGAGATAATCCGCAAACGAGTTATTACCCTATGGAAGAATTTGATGAAATATTCAGCAAAATTTGGAGAGGACTCAGAAAAGAAAATAAAGATTTATTTCCGACAGAAAGCGCAATAAAAGATTCAGCAATATATAAAGCGTCACCACTTCATAAACTAACTAAAGAACAGGAAGAGGCAAGGGAACTTATTATCCAAAAAGTTTCTGAGGCACTTGAAAAAGAAGAAACGAAGCAACTGATTTTTATTGATGGTGAAGCTGGAACGGGAAAGACTGTTTTAACTAGTAGTACATTTTATGAATTATATTGTCAGGCAGAGGAGAGTAATAAAGAATTAAAATGCCAGTTGTTGGTTAATCATGATGAACAGATTATAGTATATGAGCAAATAGCAGAGAAGCTTGGGCTGACAGAAAAATACGGGAAGGTTGTTAGTAAACCCACGACTTTTATCAATAATCATTCAGAAAATGATCCTATCGATGTGGCATTTGTTGATGAAGCGCATTTGCTTCTTACACAAGGCAAACAGTCATATCGAGGTGAAAATCAGTTGAGAGACATTATAGATAGAGCTCGTGTGACGGTAGTAATGTTTGATGAAAATCAGATTCTCACAACAGAGCAGTTTTGGGAATCTCAGATTCTTGAGAAGTACAGAAACCAAGCAAAAGCGGAAAATAATCATATCGCATTATATAAGCAACTTCGTATGCAGGTAGATTTTGCAACAATGGATTGGATAGATTCCTTTACAAAAGAGAGATGCTTAAAGAAAATTCCAGATACATTTGGAGGATATGACATCAAGGTATTTGATAAGCCTGAATTGCTTGATGTGGAGATTCAGAAAAAAGCAAAAGAAAGTGATTCGATGTTGTCAAGGGTGATTGCAACTTATGATTGGGAATATAGCTCAAATCATAGACCAGAGGACAGGCTTATGAGGTATTGGGAAGTACTGATTGGAAAATGGCATAAGCCTTGGAATAGGGAGTTGGAGTCTGAACTTACAAGAAAAGAAAAAAGAGCTATTAAAGGATTAGCGTGGGCTGAACAACCGCAAACGATAAATGAAGTTGGTTCAACATTTACAATTCAAGGATTTGATCTTAATTATGCCGGAGTTATTCTTGGACCATCTGTGAAATATCGTAATGGAAAGGTAATATTTGATCCTTTGGAAAGTTGTAATGAGAAGGCAATTCGAAATAGAACATTATCTGATGGAACAAAACAGAAATTTGGTGAAATACTAATTCAGCATGAAGTGAGAGTCTTAATGACACGAGGAGTTAATGGAATGTATATTTATGCCTGTGATCCAGAACTTCAGAAAGCGTTATTAGAAGCAGCAAAATAAAGGAGTAAGTTTAATTATGAAGCAGGAAACAATAGATAGAATCAGAAAATTTACAGAGGACAGAGACTGGGAGCAGTTTCATTCGCCAGCAAACCTTGCAAAATCTATCGTAATTGAGGCGGCAGAGTTATTGGAGTGCTTCCAGTGGTCTGATGAAGAATATGATCTGCAGCATGTCAAGGAGGAGTTGGCGGATGTTTTGGTTTATAGTCAGAATCTGTTAGATAAGCTGGAACTGGATGTGGATGAGATTATAAATATGAAGATGTCGCAGAATGAAGCAAAGTATCCGGTAGAAAAGGCAAAAGGGAGTGCGGTCAAGTACGATCAGCTGTAACAGTAGAGAAGGAAGAGGAGTTATAAGAACATGATAAAAGTTTTATTCGTGTGCCACGGCACTACCTTAGCAAAATTCTGAAAAACCTTGATTTTACAGTATATTTTTGAACCAGTAGGGATGTTTTACTAAGTTTTTACTAAAGAGAGGAATCCCTAGCACGAATTTAGAAAAGTAACATATAGTATGACCTTATTAATTGGTAGAACAATTGGTAAGGTCCTTTTTTATTTCAAGGAGGTTCAAAATGAAAAGTACAGCGTTAGGAGCAGAAAACATTATTTTTATCAGTGATGCACATGAAAAATTCTACTATGAAAAATTACAAGAAGTACGGTATCAGGATGTGTACCATAAGGCATTGTGTTATTGTCTGGGTATTAATGGAGATACCAGAAAAAATGCTGACAGAATTTATAATTTTAAAACGGGGTCTGTTAAAACGAAATGTTTACATGAAGGATGGCAGACAAGCGGTAGCTTAAAAGTGGTAAGGATGGCATTTAATCTGTACTGTAACAGCACGCCAAGCGTTTGGGATTATGAAGATGCAGAGGAACAGGTAAACGAGTGCAGACAGTATACAGTAGAGGATATCTTCTGCTGTGCATATGCACCATATTTTTGGCAGGCAATACAGATCCGTTATCCGGAATATGTAGTGTACAATCAAAAGTTACATGCCATGCTTGGAGGAATAGATTAATGCTGAAAGTGAGACTGATGGAAACAAAAAATGATATTGCATGGTTTCAGAAAATCCTGCAGCGTCATCCTAAAATTGAAGTTATGGAATTATCGGAACTTTATTCCAATAAAGGGACGAGCAAATATTATAGAGCTTATGCTGAAATTGAAAAAAGTAATGTAAATAAAAAATAGTAGAAAAACAGGAGAATTATATCATGTGCAAAATAATCGCAATCGCAAATCAAAAAGGTGGAGTAGCAAAGACTACAACTACTATTAATCTTGGAGTAGGACTGTCTAAGGTTGGAAAACGTGTAATGCTGATAGATGCTGATCCACAGGGACATTTGACAATGGGACTTGGTTTTCCAAAGAACTTAAGGGTAACATTGAAAACAATGATGGAAAATATCATTATGGGATTAGAATTTGATCCCAGGGAAGCAATTTTACACCATGAGGAAGGAATAGATGTAATTCCATCTAATAAACTTCTTTCGGGAATGGACATGTCATTATTTACGGTAGAGGACAGAGAAAAAGTCTTAAAAGAATATCTGGAACTTTTGGAAAATGATTATGACTATATCCTGATTGATTGTATGCCCTCGTTGGGAATGATGACAATTAATGCGTTAAGTGCGGCTGATAGCGTTTTGATTCCGGTGCAGCCTCAATACTATGCGGCAGATGGCCTCATGGAATTACTGAAAGTTGTGAAAGGCATTCATCAGAGATTTAATCCTGATTTACAGATTGAAGGGATTCTGTTTACAATGGACAGCAGTCATTATAATAATTCAAAGAGAAATAAGCAGGCAGTACGAGATGCTTATGGAGCAGAGATTAGAATTTTTGATCAGACGATTCCAAGAACAGAGGCTCTTGCCGAAACTGCATCAGAAGGTGTCAGTATTTTTTCTTATTATGCAAAAGGAAAAGGTGCGTACAGTTATCAGGCACTTGTCCAGGAGGTGCTGAATCATGCGTAAACCTAAGAAAGAAATTCAGCTTACTTCTTATGATGAATTGCTTGGAATCAATGAAGCCGAACAGAATACTCTTAATCAGATTGTTGAAGTGCCATTAAATGAGTTACATCCTTTTAGAAATCATCCATTTCATGTAAATGATGATGAAAAAATGGCTGAAACAGTAGAAAGTATCAAGAATTATGGCATCTTAAATCCTGCATTGGTACGTCCTCGCGCAGAGGGAGGATATGAACTGATTGCTGGTCACAGGAGAAAACGTGGTTGCGAACTGGCTGGAAAAAGTAAAATGCCAGTACTCATACGGAACTATACCGATGATGAAGCCGTAATCGTTATGGTGGATTCTAATATACAGAGAGAAAATTTGCTTCCAAGCGAAAAGGCATATGCTTATAAGATGAAGATGGATGCAGTAAAACATCAAGGCATAAAAGAGGAAAACGCAGTTTCTGTTGACAGTGCAGATCTGGTTGGACAGGCTGCAGGTGACAGTGGAAGAACCGTTCAGCGTTACATACGCTTGACCTGTCTTATTCCGGAATTGCTGAAATTGTTGGATGAAGGAAAGATTAATTTTACAGTAGGTGTTTCATTAACCTATTTATCAGAAATGGAGCAGATTTGGGTGAAAGACTGCATAGTGTCTGGAGCAAGCTCTGTTACAGGTTCAATGGCAACAAAACTGAAGCAATACAGCGATGAAGGTAATCTGACAGAATTAGCGGTACAGCTTATTCTGAATGAAAAGAAAACAGAGACAGGAAAAGTTACTTTAACTGAAAAGAAAATACGAAAGTATTTTCCAAAGGAATATAACAGAGAGCAGATTGAACAGGTTATCTATGAACTGCTTGATAACTGGAAGAAAAGCCAATAACGAGGGAAGGAGGAAAAGCAAAATGGCAAAATCCGAAAGCACAAAAATAGAGTTTGGTTATTTTCACGATTATGAATCGGAACAGTTTGCTTTTTACCGTATTCCCAAAGTATTATTCACAGATGAATATTTCCGTAATCTGTCCAGCGATGCAAAGGTTCTTTATGGGCTGATGCTGGACAGAATGGCTTTATCTATCAGACATCAGTGGTTTGATGAAGAGGGGAAGGTTTATATTATTTTTACTGTTGAACAGGTTATTCAGTATATGAATTGTGGAAGAGATAAAGCAATGAAAACGCTTGCAGAACTGGATACCAAAAAGGGAATCGGATTAATTGAAAGAGTCAAACAAGGATTTGGTAAACCGGATATTATTTATGTAAAGAACTTTATTTTAAGGACATCAAAAGATGTTAAAAACAATGATGAATCCGAAGAGAGTATTCAACAAAATCGAGAGGTCGAAGAAGTCGACTTATCGGAGTCGGAAAAATCGACTTATCGTGGTCGGAAAAATCGACTTCAAGGGGTCGGAAAAACCGACTTCAAGAGGTCGGAAAATACGACTTATCGTGGTCGAAAAATCAGAACTACAGAAGTCGGAAAAACCGACCCTAATAATACTAATTATAATTATACTGATATTAGTAATACTGACAGAAGTAATACTGATCTTATCAATCTTTCAGATTCTTCCGAACAGCAGTCAATGGATTTGATGGAAGAGATGGAGTTATTCCAGATGAATACTGCACTTGTAAAAAGAAATATTGAATATGACTGTCTTGTACAACGATGCAGACTGGGGGAACAGCAACAGTTGGATGAAATTGTGGCACTAATTGTGGAAACAATCAGCATAGAACGGGAGAATATTACGATCAGTGGAGTGAAATACCCATATCAGTTCGTAAAAAGCAGATTATTGTTGCTGGAAGAAAGCCACATAGAGTATGTACTTGACTGTCTGCATGAGAATACCAGGGAAGTAAAGAACATAAAAGCGTACTTGCTTACCTGTCTTATGAATTCAATAACGACAATAGGCAATTATTACCAGGCAAAAGTAAATCATGATATGTACGGAGGTGACATATGAGAGGAAAAGAAATTATAACAAAATTGATAATTCCTGGTGCAATAGCTATGATTATCTGCTTAATTGTTCACCCTATGTGCATGAATGGTGAAATATTAGACTGGAGAAAATTATTGCTTTTTGTGGGAATACCTTTCGGAATCCAGAAAATGTTTTTGCTGGTTGTTCCAAGAAATGTGGGGACAGGGGAAATGCTTGGTTTGTTGGTACTTAAACTGATGGTAGGAAGTTTGATTGGAATAGGGGTTCTTGCCTGGCGATTATTAGCTGTAGCAGGAATTTTGCTAAAAAACGGCATTTCTGGAATTATATGGATCATAAAAAGACTGAAAGAAATGGTGATCAAAAATGAGCGAAAAGCAACTGGAAAAATTGTATTATAGCATTTATCCAATGAATCAATGTGAAACACAAAGTAAAAGTTATGAAGAGACAAAGGAACTGTGTGAAACATTAGAAAAGGAAATGATAAGTCTAATGAGTCCGGATCTGCAGGCAATGTTTGAGGATTACAAGGAATATATTTTAAATCTTAAACAAACAGAACAGAGAGACGCTTACATAGATGGATTAGCGTTTGGGATTCGCACAATTTCGGAAGCCTTTTTACATGAGAACAAAAATAGAATATGGTGATTGAAAAAGCAGTCTGTCAAGGCTGCTTTTTCTGTACCGCTTACATAGGAGAATGAGATGTGATTGATTTGATAATTATTATTATGGCAGGAATAGTGCTTTTGTTTTTACTGTCTTGTTGCTTTATGGTTGCAAGGCTGTTGGATGAGGAAATATCTATGTATGGATATGAAGGAAAAGAAAACTGGGAAAGGGAACAACTTCCCGACAAATTGTCGAGAAGTTCAACAGATGAAAGACATGGAGATAAATGAAAAGATTCGTTATTTTCGGAAACAGAGAGGGCTATCGCAGGAGCTGCTTGCAGAACGAACAGGAATTAATGTGAATACAATTCGGAAGTATGAAATAGGCATACGAAAGCCGAAAGTAGAACAATTAAAGAAAATTGCGGATGGACTTGAAATTAGTGTAATAGAATTTTTGGATATTGAAATAGAAAATGAAGCGGACTTGATTGCTATGCTGAAAAAAATCAGTCCGTTTTTTAAATGGGACGGATTGCTTCATGTATTGGTGGGGGAAAAGTTTTTATGATTGGTGTTGGAAGTGCATTGGTATCACTGTTGCTGATCTTTGTTTGTTATTCACTGACACTGACAGCGAAAAGAGCAGATGAAAATTTATTGATGATTTGTGAAAAGAATCAGAAAAATGAAGAAGAGAGAGGAAACCGAGAAATGGAATCACAGAGAGACATTTTAAGAGTAATTGAAAAAGAAATCAAAAAAGGAAGTGCGCCAGTTGCATTTGCAGGTTTGGGGTTTTCCGAGGAATGTTATCATTTGGTAGATAGTCAGGCTAAGATGAACCAACTTTTAGATTATTTTTTTCGCAATGAAGAATACGCAGCTTTGGCAGAGCGGCAGGTGAAAAGTAATATCTATGCAGAAATGGGCAAAAGGCTGAATTTCCGTAGTGCCAGATCTGATCGAGACAGAAAGAATATGGAGGTAGCGGCAAAACGATGGATTAAGAAAAAGCATCCAACATTTGATGGTGATGTATATGTCGAAAATATCCGGTGTTTTCTGGACATTTCCCAAGAAGAGTTAGAAAAACGTAAATGTACAGTCAATGAACAGGATACGACAGCACTTATTTTCAGCCAGAAACATCTTGAAGCATTATACTTGCAATGTCTTATGCACAGACGAAATGCGATGCAAGAGATTCCGGAATTAAAAGGTTTGTCAGAAACGTGCAATCGAATTTATAAATTACAGGACGTAGATGTATTATTCCAGTGCTTGTTGATGGATCAGATGGATTGGGAAGAAGAAAAGTTATATGTGCAGTTCAGCACGATATATATAATAAAATAACAAAGAATAAGAATTTACTATGCTGATTTGCGGACAAAATTTTTGAACTATGGTATTATTAAAAATAATATTGAGAAAGTTGGGTCAGTGAAATGTATGAGTATGAAATGAGTGAGAAATTATTTATGGACATTTGGGAAAAATATGGATGTCCAGAAGAAGTAAGTGTTCCTTTGACAATTTATAATATTTTGAATGACATAATTGTTAAAAGTAAACATTGGATAGTATTGGATCATTATTCACATATAAATTTTGATGAAGTGAAAAAAGTGGAATATGATGAAAAGACGGGAATTTTCAAATTGTTTTGGTTAGACAATAATTCTTTTAGGGAAAAAAATTTACGTCATGAAATAGAAGAATTTGAAATGCTTATATGGCAAACAAGTGGCTATTGTACGTACGAATATATTGCATTAGATATAAATAAGCTTCGTTTTGTGAAGAGAAAGAATCATTTATATGTTCTTATGCAAGCAAATGTGACAAGTGAAAAAGAAATGAGATCGAAGGTAATTGGTAAAAATGAAATTATACGTGTTGATAATTGTACAGAGGAATTATATGCACGTTATGTATTTTGGGAGGGGGATAAAGAAAATTTAATCAAAGTAGAATGTATAGCGAATAATTTACCATATTATGTGTGTCTTATTCAACCTAAAGAAGGCGTAAAAAGTACATTTGAATCTAAACAAATTTTATTAACATATACGTTGGAAGAAATTGATAAAAGACTGAAAAAGGTTGGTGTAGCATTAAAGGAAGATATTGAGGATAGAGATGAAATATTTTCAAAAGGGAATACTATAAGAAATATTTTAGAATATACGTTGAAACATTTCTGTGTTATTAGAGGAATAGAAATAGATATAGAGCAAAAATATGGACATATAGAACTTGGAGAATTAAGAAAAAAGATAAAAGATATTCCTAATATCAATATACCTCAAAGTTTGATTAATACAGCAAATGAATTATCCCATGATTCAGGTAAAAAATATAATATTGAAAATGTAAGAGAATTTTATGGTGATGTTTGCGAATTAGTCAAACAAATTAAAGATGCAATTTGGACAGAAGAAGATGATTTGTGATTGAGGAGCATTTATGGAAAATTTATTTACACATTTTGATTTAACTGAGTTTCCCCAAATTGATAAAAAAGAGAGAAAAGAAGAGATTATAGAAGCTCAAAAAAAAGTAAAAAAAATATTAAAAGACAGCAGAAACCAGGCGAAGAAAAAAACGTGTTATTATTGTGGAAAACCATGTGATGGATTTTGCAATTCTCATACTGTTCCTGCATTTTGTTTGAAAAATATAGCAGATAAAGGAAAGGTATATTATGCTAATACTATAATAGATTTACCGATATTAAAAGCTGATAAGGGTGTCAATGAAGCGGGGACTTTTCATTTAATTTGTAGAGAATGTGATGGAAAAATATTCCAAGATTATGAAGAACCTTTGAATTATGAGGATATGCCTACAATAAAAATGCTTGCTCAAATTGATATGAAAAATAATTTAAAATTCATAAGCAAACGATTAATGGAGAAAGAATTGTATGATCTAATGTATGAAAGAATGGGGGCAAGTACAGACTATGTTTTTCAAAAACAAAATATCAGTGATCTAGACCTAAAAGAGTACGAAGATTCTTTTAGACATGCAAAAAAATGTGCATTAAAACCTTTTACGGGAGAATATTATATTGGCTTTTATAAAAAATTAGAGTATCGTGTTCCTGTTGCTTTCCAAGACTTTATTGCAATGATTGCAGATTTAGAAGGGAATATTATAAATAATATCTATAATAAAGATCCTAAATATGTCATAAGAAATATTTCGCTTTGCATTTTTCCGTTTGAAAAAAATAGTATTATTATGTTGTTTGTTGACAAATATAATAGACGATATAGTAAGTTTTTCAAACAATTACAAAGACGTAAGAATACAGAGGAAGAATTGGCAATAATTAATTATATTTTGTTTTCTTATTGTGAGGACTATTTTATATCGCCAAAAGTGGAAAAGGACATATTAGAAAAATTAAAGAGACTTATGGGAAAAACATCCAGTATGTTGTCTGGTGTTCCTACGACAATTGATGAACAACTTGAGGCAATAAAGAAAGTTTATAATTTTAGTGAACGAAATATAGTTCCCAATTTATTATCAAAAGAGTATGCAATAACGGTTGAAAATTGAATAAAATAATTGTTAAAATCGGCAAATTCTAGTGTTTTACAGGATATGCTGATTTTTTTGTAAATAACTTCTCGACAATTTGTCGGGAAGTGGAAAGGAGCCAAATTCCGATGAAAATATATCTCCCCCATCTGTTAGTGCCACCGTAATTTGCTGATCGGAATCGAAAGGAGGCGTGCAAATTGCAGGAAGAAGTTACACAGAAAACAATCGCATTGTCGGTTAAAACTGCAAGAGTGACTGCCGACGTGTTAAAAAATATGCTGCGGAAGTATCTGTCAGGACAGAAGCAAAAGGGAAAGAATCCTTACAAGGTTGGAAAACAGTCATACAAAGAACTGAAAAGCCAGGGTTCTGGTTTATCCAATATTGAAATCACAGATGGAAATATCAAGTCTTTTGAGCGTGTGGCGAAGAAATACCGCTTAGATTTTGCCTTGAAAAAAGACAGTTCAACCAAGCCACCGACCTACTATGTGTTTTTTAAAGGGCAGGATACAGAAATGATGAATCTGGCATTTAAGAAATATTTAGGTGTCCAGATGAACAAAAAGGATAAACCATCTATTATGAAAAAACTCATGCACTTTAAGGATGCTGTGTCTAAAGGAAAGAACAGAGAACGAGCAAGAGAACAGCAGAAAGACAGAGGGCAGAGTTTATGACGGAGAAAAAACAGCAGCATAAGAAAAAAAGAGGAAAAATTCAGCATATCAGAGGTTCTCCGAAAAAGAGAAAAATATCTGGAAAAGCTGTTTTTTCTTCAGAGAGTATCCCAGGAAAAATGCTTGCGGATGTGAAAAATCTGATCACGGATAAGGCAAGTGAATTGAAGAGGGCAGATCAGAAAAAGCTGTTTTTAGCTAATTTCCCCTATCTGATGTTTGCCTATTTTTTCAATAAGATTGCCTGGTTGTATCGGGTAAACACCGGAGCAACTTCCTGGGATAAATTTATGAATACCATTACTTATTTTGAACTGGCATTTCAGAATCTCTGGCCAAGTTTGAATCATATAGATTTGTTGTGTGGAATCGCAGGCGGCGTGGCTGTAAAGCTTATTATTATTTACCGCACGAAAAATGCCAGGAAATATCGGCTGGGTGTGGAGTATGGTTCTGCCAGATGGGGAACAGAAAAAGATATACGACCATATGCTGATCCTGAATTTGAAAATAATATTATTCTCACAGAAACAGAGAGTCTTACTATGTCAAGCAGACCAAAGAATCCGAAATACGCCAGGAATAAAAACATTCTGGTAATTGGCGGTTCCGGTTCTGGAAAAACCAGATTTTTTGTAAAGCCTAACATTATGCAGATGCATAGCTCTTATGTGATTACTGATCCGAAGGGAACTGTGCTTCTGGAAGTTGGCAGTATGCTGGCAAAAGGCAGTCCAATGACGGATGAGAATGGAAAAATCGTGCGGGACAAAGAGGGAAAAGTTATATACGAACCGTATAAAATCAAAGTTTTGAATACAATTAACTTCAAAAAATCCATGCACTATAATCCATTTGTATATATCCGCAGTGAAAAAGATATTCTAAAACTGGTAACAACCATTATTGCTAACACCAAAGGTGAAGGGCAGCAATCGGGTGAGGATTTTTGGGTAAAGGCGGAAAAACTTTATTATTGTGCCCTGATCGGTTATATCTGGTATGAAGGTAGGGAAGAGGAAAAGAATTTCAATACGTTGCTTGCAATGATTAATGCGTCAGAAGCCAGGGAAGATGATGAGAATTTCAAGAATCCAGTAGATCTGATGTTTGATGAACTGGAGCAGAAAGACCCGAACCATTTTGCGGTAAGGCAGTACAAAAAATACAAGCTGGCTGCCGGTGTTATAAGCTTGAAGAGACTTCTTAATCATCATTTTTTAAGAAATTGGAGCTCCAAAATGATTAAAAAGTCTCTTGAGGCTTATTTTTTGCCAAAATACAAAATTGTACTTTTTTAAAAACATTCTCAAAGGATGGCAACATTTTGCCTCGCCAGTCTGGATATAGTGTAAGGAGTTTTTCAAACCGACACAAAATCCAGAGAAATTTAAAAAAGTTACGTTACTACCTTGTAAAACAGCGTCCGAAAGATGGGTTAAGTGAGAGGAACTTTTTTGAAGATCCTTACACGAACCTTGACAACGGAGCAGCCTGCCCATAGTGATACCAGATTTGAATGTGCATTCAGCGTGTCGTTTCTGGCAAATACGTCCCGGAAACATCGGAACCCGGTACAGGAACGGATATGGAATGAAAACAGGCAATGAAAAATGAAAGGAAGGAGGAAAACGGATGCAGGAGAAACTTACCGCATTGTATGAACGTCTCAGCCATGATGATGACCTTATGGGCGAGAGCAACAGTATATCGAACCAGAAGCAGATGCTTTCAGAATATGCCGAATCCCATGGACTTACCCCATATATCCATTTTACGGATGATGGCATATCCGGCACAAGATTTGACCGCCCGGGATTTGTCAGCATGATGGATGCCATCAAAGCCGGGCAGATCGGGACGGTGATCATAAAGGATATGAGCCGGTTGGGACGTGATTATCTGATGGTCGGTCAGATTCAGGAAATGCTGCGCCAGAAGCAGGTTAGGCTGATCGCTATCAATGATGGTCATGACAGTCTGAATGGGGATGATGATTTTCTTCCTTTCCGAAACATTATGAATGAGTGGTATGCGAAAGACACGAGCAAAAAGATCCGGTCTACCTTTAAGGCAAAAGGCAATTCCGGGAAGCACGTTGCAAGCACCACACCATACGGATATCTGAAAGACCCGGAAAATAAGGAACACTGGATCGTGGATGAAGAGGCTGCACAGGTTGTTCGCAGGATTTTTCAGATGACAATGGACGGATATGGTCCTTACCAGATCGCAAAGAAGCTGAAAGAAGATCAGGTGGAGATCCCGGCAGTACACATGGCAAGGCATGGGGCAGGATTATGGCAGGGAAGAGTGGACGAGATCAAAGACCCCTATGCGTGGGGTTCGTCGACGGTGGCAGGGATCCTGAGAAAGAGGGAATATCTTGGTCACACTGTTAATTTCAAGACCAGAAAGCATTTTAAGGACAAAAAGAGCCATTATGTGTCAGAAGATAACTGGACAGTATTTGAGGACACGCAGGAAGCGATCATTGATCAGGAAACCTTTGATAATGTCCAGAGAATCCGGAAGAATGTCCGCAGATACCCGGACGGATGGGGAGAAGCACATCCACTGACAGGGCTGATGTATTGTGCCGATTGCGGGGCAAAAATGTATGTGCACCGGGTAAATAATGGGAAAAGAATCCCACAATATACCTGTTCTGCATATAGCAAGGTTCCGGTTGGAACACTCTGCCCGACACAGCACAGGATTAATGCGGATATTGTGATGGAGCTGATAAAAGACCTGCTGAAAGCTATCGCAGAATATTCCCATCTGAACCGGGAAGAGTTCATTGAGACAGTGAAGACAACACAGAATTCCCAGCAGTCCAGTGAAATCGTGAGGCTGAAAAACAGGATAGCAGAAGCGAAAAAGCGTCTGCAGGAACTGGAAAAACTGATCTGCCGAATATATGAGGATAATATCCTCGGTAAGCTGCCGGACGAACGTTACGCAGTCCTTGATGGGCAGTATTCCAAAGAACAGAAAGAACTGACAGCGGAAATTTCAGAATTGGAAGCAGAGGTAGCCGGATATGAAAATGGCAGACGGTCTGCGGAAAGATTTATTGCACTGGTGGACAAATATCAGAATTTTGATGAACTGACCACATATATGCTGAATGAGTTCGTGGAAAAGATTCTGGTGCATGAGAGGGACAGGAAAGGAAGCCAGCAGACCACACAGGAGATTGAGATTTATTTTAATTTTGTGGGAAGGTATCTTCCACCGCATTTTGGAGAAGTCCAGCTGACACCGGAAGAGGAAGAAGAATTACGAAAGCGGGAAGCCAGGAAGGACAGGCTGCACCAGAATTATCTGAGGCGGAAGGCAAATGGAAAACAGAAAGAATACGAAGACAAAGTAAAAGAAAAAAGAAAAGCCGAGATCGAGGCGAAGAAGGAAGCAATCCGGCAGGAAGATATTACGAAAGGTGTGTTTGTTCCAGTGTCGATGCTTCCGGCTGCAGAACCAAAGAAAGGGGTGGTAAATACATGAAAGAATTGAAACCGATGATACATGATGAAAAGAACGGACTGGATTATATCCTTGTGGGAGATTATTATATCCCGTTGATTCGTGTGGCGGAAGAAACCAGAGATATTGGTTTCTATGGAAGCCTACGCAGGAATTTTCTGAAAGACTACCGGCAGGCTTTGTATTCCCAGCTTATGCTGACAGGAAAGCTTTGGACGTATCTGGCTGACCTGAATGAAATCTGCGTGGAACGCAGGGACAGCATGATGGATCAGATGATGGAAGCAGAGGGTGTCACAGAGGAATTAAAGGGAAAAGACCAGATGGAATGGCTTCGCAGGGTAAATAACATCCGCAACAGAGTGGATGAAGTAATCCTGACACAACTGGTCTATGTATAGGGGGATGCTTATGAGATACCGAATTGAATACGCAGATGGTCGTTGCTGTAATTTCGCCAACAGCCGGAAAGACCTTCTGGAATGGCTGAAACTTTTAAAGGATGAAGAGATCACAGATATTCGGAAAATCTACAAAAACGGTGTGACGGATTCCGTACTTGAAAAGTATCAGAATTATCTGGATAAAAATGCCGGATAGGAAGGAGAAACAGGATGAAAGCCATCCGATTTATTTTAAGAATAATATTGTTGCCTGTGATGGCTGTTCTGGTAGTAATAAGACTGTTTGTGGAGTTCCTTGCAGGAATATCAGCAGTTATCTTCCGGGTAATTGCAGGAATTTTTCTTCTGACCGCCCTGCTAAGCTATGGCTTTGGTCTGGAAAGTTCCGGGGAATGCCTGAAAATCGTATTGGCTGGCTTTCTGTTTTATCTCCTGCCATGTACGGTTGAAATTGTGATTGCGGGAATCGTCTTTTTAGCAGAATGGATTCGCTCTTTTACATAGGAAGAGGGCAGAAAGGGACACGATTATGAAAAGAGAATTAGTGGAGAGCTACTTCGACTGGAATGAGATCAGGCTTGAGGCATATTTACGGATTGATCCTCAACTGATTGAACTGGAAGGGGAATGCGAGAAAACGATGGATGAATTGAAGCCATACATAGAGAAATACGGTCATGAGTTCTGGACGATTATTGACCGGATCATATCGGCAAGACATGCAGTAGAAGCCTATATCAGCCGGGAAATGTATATCCGGGGATTTCTGGATTATGAACGTCTGGTATGTGAGATAGAAAGGGATGTATGAGGATGAAAGAGGAAGCATTAAAGGGATTTGTGGATTTTATCATTCAGGAACGGATGCAGAGTGCATTCAGCCAGATGAAAGCCGGGAAAGAACCGGATGACAAGGATGATGTGGAACAAAAGTATGAGGAAGCGGTGGCATTGCTTCCAAAGGATAAACAACAGGCAGTCCAGGCATACTGCGATGCTATTTTTGACAGCGGTGCGTATGCTGAGCAGTTCTTTTATCGGTTGGGACTGAAGGATGGGATTCGGTTGTATAAGACAGTAAAAAGTATCATCAAGGGAATATCTTAAATGGATTGGAAAATGTTATTTAAAATTTACATGTCTTACCATAACTCGGAAAACATATGGAATAAGGAATTTTTTTGTGATATACTGTTCTAAAAATCGTTGTCTGGCGATTTGGTGAATCCCGATAGATTATTTTATAGGGAACAGAAACTTTGAATTTGCACTTCCATAAGGTGAAATGTATTGACACAAAAAATACAGTATGATAGTATTGCCATTAGAAGAAAGAAAGGCACATTTTGTGTAAGGTGAGGAAATGATTAATAGATAATTTGATTTAAGTAAGACACATATAGTTATTGAGCCTGTAGAGAATAGGTTTGTTTTGTGTACGCTTAAGTTGGATTATCGCAAGAGGCATTTCCTTTGTTTTCCTTTTGGAAAAGAAATAAGGGTCTATTTAGCGAGTCTATTTTTGCGTATGCAAAAAAGACTCGTTTTTGTGTGTTCAAAATAATAATTGGCTCAGACTTCGAAAAGGAGAAACTTTAATGTTGCAGATAAAAAAATTAAATTTAACACATAAAAAAGACCTGAGAATAATTCTTAATGATTTCAACCTTGTGCTAAATGATGGAGATAAGGCAGTTATTATTGGAGAAGAGGGAAATGGGAAATCGACATTAATGAAGTGGATATACAATCCGTCGCTTGTAGAAAACTATATAGAAGCAGATGGGGAAAGGATAATGGGACACGAACGTCTTGGTTATCTTCCGCAGGAGATGCTCGATGAAGATAAGGAAAAAACAATATACGAATATTTTTCTGAAGAGGAAATATTCTGGGAGAAAACGCCTAAAGAATTGTCTGTTATTGCGGGAAAATTTGGAATGAAAAATGATTTTTTCTACAGTAACCAGACAATGGGTAGTCTTTCAGGAGGCGAAAAAGTCAAGACACAACTTATGAGGCTTTTCATTCGCGATGTTTCTGTGCTGTTGTTGGACGAACCTTCCAATGACATCGACATTGCGACGCTTACATTACTGGAAAAAATCATAAATGACTGGAAGCACATTGTGCTTTTTATTTCACACGATGAAACGCTGATAGAGCGTACTGCCAACATGGTGATACATATCGAGCAGATTATACGAAAAACAAAGGCGAGATATACCGTGGCAAAGCTTCCCTATAGACGCTATGTGGAAGAACGGCTTCATAAATTTGAAATCCAAAAACAGCGGGCACTGAGTGACCGTAGGGAGAAAAAGATTCGCGATGAAAAATATCAAAGAGTTATGCAGAGTGTACAAGGTGCATTAAGAAGTTGTACCAGACAAGCACCGTCTGTTGCCAAAAACTTAAAGGACAAAATGCATACGGTTAAGGCAATGGAACGAAGATTTGAAAAAGAAGATGAAAATATGACTCAGATGCCGGAACAGGAAGAAGCAATCTTTGTCAAATTAGGGGATGAAAACTCACACATTCCCGCAGGAAAAACGGTCATAGAATATGAACTTTCAAAGCTTGTGACTCCGGATGGCAAAAGAATTTTAGCAGAAGGAATTCATTTAAAAATAAAAGGTTCAGAAAAAATCTGTATGATAGGAGCCAACGGGGCAGGAAAAACGACTCTTCTAAAAAAGATAGCGGAAGAACTCCTAAATCGGAATGACATTAAAGCAGAATATATGCCTCAAACTTATGAAGACCTGCTGGATTTGGATGTTACACCGGTTGATTACCTTGATAAAACAGGAGATAAAGAAGAGCGTACAAGAATTAGAACATACCTTGGTTCACTTAAATACACACCAGATGAAATGGAGCATCCGATTCGGGAGTTATCAGGCGGACAAAAGGCGAAAGTGCTTCTCTTGAGGATGAGCTTAAGTGGTGCAAATGTTCTTATTCTGGATGAACCGACAAGAAATTTTTCACCATTGTCCGGTCCGGTAATAAGAAAAATGCTCCGAGAATTTCCGGGGGCTGTCATTAGCATTTCTCACGATAGAAAGTATATTGAAGAGGTGTGCGATAAAATATATCAGCTAAATCCTAATGGATTACAGCTAATTGGTGATTGATAACAAAAAGGATGAAAGACTGACAAATTTCAGGCTTTTAGTGAGTTGGAAAGCATACAAAGATTTGAATTTGGAGGATAGATTATGGTACGTACAGAAGATGCATGTGAAATTATAAAATATGCTTTGCAAAACGAAATTAAAGTATATTTAGATGGCGGATGGGGTGTTGATGCACTTCTTAAAAGAGAATCAAGAATACACAATGATATTGATTTGTTTGTTGAACTGAAACATTATCATGATTATATTTATGTGATTAAGCAGCATGGATTTGAGGAAGTAAATACTGATTATACAACGGATGGTCATACTGTCTGGAAAGATGATAAACAAAGAATCATTGATTTACATTGTTTTGAATTTACAGATGACGGAATTGTTTATGAGGGAGATATATTTCCATCAAAAACTTTTTCCGGTATTGGAAAAGTTGGAGATATAACTGTTTCTTGTATTGAACCATTGAGTCAGGTAATGCTTCATTTGGGATATGAACACGATAAAAATGATGTGCATGATGTGATGCTGTTGTGTGAAACATTTCAAATAGCAATACCAGATGAATATAAGGAAAAGTAAAATTTCAGTTTTGTGAAAAGAGAATAGTGAGTAATCCAAAGGGCATCAACCGAAAAAAGTTGGTGCCTTTTGTTTTGCTCATTAATGCTCAGAGAGGATGCAAAGAAAAAACTGAATATGACCGGTGAGGTCAAATATGAGAGCCGATGCAATTTGGACTTTTTTCAAAAAAGTGACAAAGTGTCGGCTCTTATTTTTGAGTAAATCCGATTTGAGGATTTTTGAAAAACCGGGCGAAACGAAAATTCTGACAGATGGGACAGTGGCGGAAATTTCATTTTGTCCGGCGGGTGTACAGAGGGCGGAGCCCTTTGTGCAGGGAATGCAAAGGGGAGGCAGCTCCATGCTGGGGTTAAGGGGCAAAGCCCATTATCGGGTCAAGGGTGAAACGCCTTGCCCAGTGATTTGATGCCTGCGTCAAGTCGTACTGGGTATTATCTGGCGAATTGTGTTACCCAAAATCGTTTTCGGGAATGACCGCCACATGAAAAAAGCTTGTGGAATGCAAGAGGCAGATAATGGAAAGACCACAGAGGAGGGCAGAATGGGAAAAAGAAAAATGAAAAAAATGCAGAATAGATGAAAGGGGGAATCAGAAAAATGAGAGCTACAAGGCATAATGGCAGATCGGGGAAACATGGTGTTTATAATCCAAAGCACAATGACAGAAAATTCGATATTGCCAACAGCGAGCATATTGATGCGGAGAGGGAAAAGCAGAATATCTATTGGGACTGTTACCGGGGATATGTCCAGAACCCTTCGGATGAGACACTTAGAAATTGGGGACCGGTCGAGCCGGAAGCAAGTTTTCATGATATTGAAAAGATGTATTATGAAGACCATTACAGCGATTTTATAAAAGGGCAGAATGCCAGAAATGAGAAAAACCGCCACCCGGAAAGAAACCGGACAACGGAAGATCTGCTGAAAAATAAAATGACCTGTCCGGAAGAAACGATATTCCAGATCGGAAAGGAAGGGGAGCATATATCGGGAGAACAGCTTTTTCATATTGCGGATTTTTTTATGAAAAGGTTCGAGGGGATGTTTGGAGACCATGTGCATATTTTGGATTTTGCACTCCACATGGATGAGACCACTCCCCATATCCATGAACGTCACGTGTTTGACTGCGAAAATAAATATGGGGAACTGTGTCCGCAACAGGAAAAGGCATTGGAAGCACTTGGAATTCCTCTTCCCGATCCAGATAAGCCCAGAGGAAGAAACAATAACCGGAAGATGACTTTTGATCTGATCTGCAGGAATCTTCTGTTTGATGTTTGCAGGCAGTATGGGCTGGAGATTGAGGAAGCGCCGGAATATGGCGGAAAGAAGTATCTGGAAAAGCAGGAGTTTATCATACAGGCACAGAAAGAAAAGATTGCCCGGCAGGAACAGATGATAAAGGAACAGGAAGAAAAAATCATGGATAATGAAACCCTGATCGATGAAGTGTCAGAGATCGCTTATGACAAGGCGGTGGAAGTCGTTACGGAAAAAGTAAGGGCACAGACACAGGAAGAGGATATCAGGCTTCTGGATCAGCTTTGCAATAACATTGTCCAGAATCCAAATAATTCTGATAAGGCAAAAACAATTACCAAAAATGTGATTAAGCTGGCGAAAGAGAAATTACGGAATGCAGCAAATGCAGTTATTGAAAAAGTACAGAAAACTCTTCAGGAGCCAGAGGTCAGTAAAGCGAATACGGAACAGATCAAGAAGAAGGCAAGGACGAGTGTTCTTGAAAAACTGGCTGCCAATAAAAAGCGGGTCGCAGAAGAAAACGCTGCCAGAAGAAAAACAAAAACGAAATATCATGACAGGGATTCCCTGTAAAGAGCATTTTGATTTATTCAGTTTTGGATAAAAGTCAGGATGCTCTTTTTTTATTTTGAACCCGGTCATATCTGAACGGGTTGGAAAGGAAGTGGATAAAAAATGAATGTGTTTGAAGAAGTAAAGCAGAATGTGACGGTCAGGCAGGCTGCGGAACTTTATGGATTTAAGCCCAACAGGAGCGGATTGATCCGGTGCATCTTTCATAATGACGGTACACCGAGCATGAAAGTTGACCGCAGATATTACTGTTTTGGATGTGGGTGTACCGGGGATGTGATCGATTTTACCGCCCAGCTCTTCGGACTAAAATCCAGAGAGGCTGCTTTGAAGCTGGCAGATGATTTTGGAATCTCCTATGGGAACAGGGCAAGGGATTCTCCCAAAAGTGGGAAAAAGTCTCTGGTGAAAGAAAGAGGGAAGGTATCAGAAACAGACTGGAAAACAGAATGTGCCAGACTTACAAAAGCATATCTGGATTACCGCACCCTGCTTCTGGAATGGAAAGAATGTTATGCACCAAAAACACCAGAGGAAGAGTGGGATGGGCATTTTGGCACCGCACTGAGGGAGTTGAGTATCGTTGAATATTATCTGGATATTCTTCTGTTCGGTGATGAAGAGGATAAGAAAATGCTTGTCAAGGAAAAAGGAAAGGAGGTGGAAAAGATTGAGCGAGAATGTAAAGGAGCAGGACGCTTTGCAGATCATGGAGCAGATGGCGGATGTGGATGCCATAAGGGAGATCCGCTCCCATCTGGCGGTGACAAATCAGGGAACCGTCAAAGGGACGATGCAGAATTATATGATCGTGCTTCGGGAAGATCCGCTACTGAAAGGGAGCCTGAGATTTAATCTTTTGAACCAGAGGATCGATATCGTCAGGAAACTCTGGTGGAATGATGGTATCACCTCTATGACAGATGCTGCCAGAGATTTCTTTTATCTGTATTTTGAACAGTTTTATAGTCTGGGAAATGAGAAAAACATGGATAAAGCCCTGAGGGCGGAAGCAAACAGCAAACAGTATCATCCGATCTGCGAATATCTGAACCGCTTAGAGTGGGATGGCACAGAACGTATCCGTTATGTATTGAAGCGGTATATGGGGGCAGATGATTCGGATTTGGTCTATGAATGCCTGAAGCATTTTATCATGGAAGCACTGCTCCGTATTTTTAAGCCGGGGTGTAAGGCGGATGAGATGCTCTGCCTTGTAGGAACACAGGGGGCAGGAAAATCTACATTTTTCCGCTTTCTGGCTATTAAGGATGAGTGGTTTTCAGATGACTTGAGGGATTTGGGAGATAAAAAGATTTATGAAAAGCTCCGGGGTCACTGGATCATGGAAATGTCAGAGATGATTGCTGCGATCAGTGCAAAGAGCAATGAAGAGATCAAGTCCTTTTTGAGCCGGCAGAAAGACACATTTCGGAATTCCTATGGGAAATTTGAAGAGGACAGACCGAGACAATGTCTGTTTGCCGGGACAACCAATACAAAGCAGTTTCTTCCCTTTGACCGTACAGGAGCAAGACGTTTCCTTGTAATCGAGGTCGATTCCTCAAAGGCGGAAAAACATCTTCTTGATAATGAAGAAGAATCGAGGGCATACTTCGACCAGCTTTGGGCGGAAGCAATGGTCATCTTCAATTCCTGCAAGAACAAAAGCAGCCTTCTGAAACTTCCAAAAGAAATGGAGGAGCAGATCATTGAATACCGGAAACAGTTCATGCAGGAAGATACGATGGCAGGGCAGGTTCAGGGATGGCTGGATGGATATGCCGGGACTTATGTCTGCTCCAGACAGATCTGGAAAGAGGCGTTTAACCATTATGATGGCGAACCAAAGAAATATGAGACCAATGAGATATGCCAGATCATGGACACACAGATCATTGGCTGGAAAAGAGGCGGTTATCATCGTTTCTCAAAAGAAGGATTTGGTACACAGCGGTGCTGGATCAGAGAGGGAAAGGATGAAACAGAGACTGTCAACCAACCGGACAAAGATGGCTTTATAAAACTTACGGAAGGTGAGCAGATGAAGATACCTTTTGATTAGCCTGACAGGGAGGGGATGGTCAAAACAGCTGAATTTCCATTTTTTTGACTGTTTGTGTACTGGTTGTTGACATTTTTGTTGACTGGGAAAAGCCTTTAAATATCAGCTTTTTCAGCATATTTCTTAACTGTCAACAAAGATATTTAAAAAAGAAAATATTATTTAGAGTAGGGATGACTTGGATAAAGAGATTATTTTATTAAAAGTTTCAAGTGCCTTGTTGACATTGACGGAGAGACAGAATTCCAGATCGGGATACCGTCCCGGCTGGGATAATAACTGTCCTCTCTCTGTCGGGCAAATGAATAGAATACTGGCAGGCAATTTGGAAGATCAGTCTGCCACCCTGCCCGCCGGTAAATCACAGAAAGGAGAAGCTTATGGGACAGGTTCTGAATCCGAAAACGGAAAACAATACATTTACAAAAAGGATTGGGCAGACAACTTATGTTGTCCGATTCCATTACAGTGAGAACGCAAGAGAGACGATGCAGGAGAAAATCAACCGGATGCTGGTGAATGAAGTTAACCGTTCGGACTTCATGGAAACAGAGGAAAAAATGGCTGAGTAACTTAATGGTTGTAACAACAAAGAACGTTTTCATCAGTATTTTAGCTGTTTTACCCCTGATTTGACACGAAAAAGTGCCTTTTTTGATGAAAAAACTATTGACATTTTGTTTCAGGTAAGACAGCAAAATCTATTCTGATCAGTTGTGGTGCAAGACTCGCACCCTTTGATATTGCGGAACTGCGGGAGCTTATGAGTTATGACGAACTGGAACTGGATTTGGTCGGTGACAGGAAAACAGCATTGTTTGTTATTATTTCAGATACCGATGATACCTTTAATTTTATTGTTTCTATTATGTACACACAGCTTTTTAATCTGCTCTGTGACATGAATAATCCGGGGTGAAATCCATCACCTGTCCGGCGTATGGAAATCAATGTTCCGTTTTTTAGGGAATCACGATTCCGGCAAAAATGGAATCACATTTTTCCTAAACCCTTATAATGATGTTATGCACTTTTAGTGTAAATTCATTATGAGGAGGTCACGATTATGACCAAATATCGAGAAATCATCCGGCTTACCGGATTGGGATTCTCACAACGTAACATCATGGCAAGCTGTGGTGTTTCACAAAAAACTGTCGTCAAAGTTCAAAAACGTGCCAGAGAACTAAATATCTCTTGGCCTCTTGATGAATCAATGACCGACACAGAGCTTCAAAAGCTCATGTTCTCGAAAGAGAGCAAGGTATCTGCCAGTAAGAAGATGCCCGACTACGCTTACATCCGTAAGGAACTGCTCCGTAATGGAGTCACCAAAAAGCTCTTATGGACTGAGTACATAGAGGATTGCCGTGCCAACGGTGAAGAACCACTCATGTATTCACAATTCTGCTATCACATCCAACAGGATGAGCAGAAACATCGTGCTACCATGCATATCAACCGTAAACCCGGCGAACAGGTTGAGGTTGACTGGGCTGGTGATCCGGCAACAATTATTGATCCTGACACTGGTGAAATCTTAAAATCTTACATCTTTGTAGGTGTAATGACTTACAGTCAGTATGCATATGTGGAAGCATTTCTGGATATGAAGCAGAGATCATGGATCAATGCTCATGTCCATATGTATGAGTACTTTGGCGGTGTTGCCAGAATCCTCGTACCGGATAACTGCAAAACCGCAGTTATTCACAATGGGGGATGGAAAGACCAGCAGATCAATGAAACTTATCAGGAACTAGCTGAACATTATTGCACCGCTATTATTCCGGCTCGTGTCAGAGCTCCCAAGGATAAGCCGAATGCTGAAGGAACGGTAGGAAATATCTCTACCTGGATAACAGCAGCACTTCGGGATGAACAGTTCTTTTCCCTTGCAGAATTAAACCGTGCAATAAAAGATAAGCTAGAACTGTTCAACCAAAGGCTCTTTCAGAAGAAAGAGGGTAGTCGGCGAAGCTTATTTCTTGAGGAAGAAAAACCATTGCTGGCACCATTACCTGCTACCCGTTTTGAACTGAGCGACTGGAAAACAGCCACCGTCCAGTTCAATTATCACATATCTGTGGACGGAATGCTATACTCAGTTCCCTATGAATACATCAAAAAGAAAGTTGATGTCAAGATAACAGATACCACTATTGAAATTTTTTACAATCATAACCGCATTGCTTCCCACCGCCGTCTGAAGGGGCGTCCTGGGAAGTACAGCACTGTCACGGAACATATGCCGGAAGACCACCAGAAATATCTGGAATGGAACGGCGACAGGTTCCGCAAATGGGCTGAACGGATTGGCATAAATACGTACACTGTGGTCAATGCGATACTGACCTCCAAACGTGTGGAACAACAGACCTACCGAAGTTGTATGGGGCTTCTGAAGCTTGCAGAGAAATACTCAGATGCATTGTTTGAAGCAGCCTGTAAAAAGGCACTATCTTATACAGCTTCACCCAGTTATAAGAGTATTAAAAACATCCTTGTAACAGGTTCTGTAAAACCGGAATCAGAAACTACTGAATCCAAGACTACACATAAAGCACACGGCATCACAAGAGGTGCCGATTACTATCGGAGGTAAACATATATGACGAATCAGAGTACAATAGATAAATTAATTGAAATGCGCCTTACTACTATGGCAGATGCGTTCCGCAACCAGCTGGATGATACGAAATTTAAAGACGTACCATTCGAGGACCGTTTTGGTATGCTGGTGGACATCGAATACAGTAATCGTAAGAATAATCGTCAGAAACGATTGATCCGTAATGCTGGATTCGACCAACCGGAAGCAAGTATCATGGATATCAATTACACTTCCGGACGCAAGCTTAACAAGGGTCTTATTAACCGACTTGCAACTTGCGAATATATATCTGAACACCGGAATCTTTTTATCACCGGCGCTACAGGCTGTGGTAAAACTTACATGGCCTGCGCCTTTGGTATGGAGGCTTGTAAGCAGTATTTCAATACCAAGTATGTCCGTCTTCCTGATCTGCTTATTGATCTGGAGACAGCACGGACAGATGGTAACTACAAAAAAGTCATGGCGAAGTATGCAAATCCAGTTGTCCTGATTCTGGATGAGTGGCTTCTCTTGAAACCGACGAATGCAGAACAAAGGGATATCTTCGAACTGCTTCATAGGAGACGTAAGAAATCTTCAACGATTTTCTGCTCCCAGTATGCATTTGAGGAATGGTATGAGCAGCTCGGCGGTGGTGACAGTCCTCTGGCAGATGCGATCATTGATCGTATTGCCCACGACAGCTATCGAATAAATATCACGAGCATTGATGCTGAACATGATAGATCAATGCGTGAGGTATATGGCTTGGATAAAGCACTACGCGAGTAAACTCGCATAATTACACAGGTGATTTCCACTTCCGGACATCTGATTCCCAAATTTCCGGAAGTGCGATTTCATCGCACGAGAATATTCAGACAGAGCTGATGATGTATATGGAGGTAGACTTCCAATTCATGTGAGGTGTCTCCTGGACGAGTTTGCGAACATCGGACAAATTCCAAAATTTGAAAAACTGATTGCTACGATTAGAAGCCGGGAAATCTCAGCTTCTATTATTTTGCAGTCAAAGTCTCAGCTTAAGGCAATTTATAAGGATAATGCCGATACCATCGAAGGAAACTGTGATACGACCTTATTCCTGGGTGGAAAGGAAAAAACGACATTAAAGGAAATAGCGGAGATCCTGGGAAAAGAAACCATAGATCTTTATAACACATCGGATACGAGAGGCAGTCAGCGGTCTTATGGAATGAACTACCAGAAAACAGGAAAGGAGTTGATGAGCCAGGATGAAATAGCAGTCATGGACGGAGGAAAATGTATTCTGCAGGTGAGAGGTGTCAGACCATTTTTCTCAAATAAATACGATATTTGCAAACATAAAAATTACAAATATCTGTCCGATTATGACAAAAAGAATACCTTTGATATTGAAAAATATCTGAGTACTAATCTGATACTGAAACCAGAGGATGAAGTGGAACTGTATCAGATGTAACTTCTCGACAAATTGTCGGGAAGTGGATCATGGGAGGAAATCATGAATAATTTGGAAAAAGGAACAGTCGGTATCCATCGACGAAAATGAATATACCGACTGTACGTGTGAGGAATTTTCCAAGTAGAAAATCCTATGCTTAGTGTAGCACAAAAGGCAGGGTTTATATAGTGTTTTCTTCCCTTTCTGGAAAAAATCTAAGAAAGGACTGGAAAATGTAAGTTTTCCAAAGGTACACTTATGGCATTTTTTACAACGGCAATTACGACCTTAAAAACATTGGTTTGTGCGATCGGAGCCGGACTTGCAGCCTGGGGAGTGATCAATCTGCTGGAAGGATATGGAACGGACAATCCGGGTGCAAAGTCACAAGGAATAAAACACTTAATGTCTTCTATGTGAAAAGATTTTAAAGAGAAAATGCACATCCTACGCAGATAACATGACAATTTCATGCAAAGCGAAAGGAGACACCATGAAAATCGAATACACAAAAGTGGGAGACTATTATTTACCGAATCTTTACTACCCGGAGGAAACCAGACCGATTGGCTTATGGGGAATGCTTCGGAAGGAATATCTGAAAGAACATAAATCTGGAACTTATACATATCTTCTTCTGACCGCCAGGCTGGACAGTTATTTGGCAGATCTGAATGAACAGGCACAGGAACGCTTTGAATTGATCGAAACTCAGATGCGAAGTGCGGAGGGAGTTTCCGAGGAACTGAAGAGACAGAATCCTATGGAATGGCTATGCCACTGTAACAATATCCGCAACCGGGCTGCTGAGATCATCAAGCAGGAACTGATTTATGTATAAGGGGGATTCTAGATATGAGAAGAGAACTGATTGAAAGTTATTATGAAGAATACCAGCGGGAGCTGGAAAGATTTCTTGAATCTGACCCGGAGATGTTCACTCTGGAAGCAGAAATTCATCATTACATAGAAATACTGGAACCGGTCCTCAGAGATGGCGGACAGGAGATGTGGCAGACACTGGACAGGATTATTTCAGCGAAAAATGCAATGGAGGGAATTGTGGCAAAAGAAATGTATATCCGGGGATTTCTGGATTATGAAAGACTGGTGTGTGAAAAAGACAGTAAGATCTGAATAATCAGAACATAGACTATATATAACGAGGCTTTTATTGTATAGACAGTAAGAGCCTCATTTAATATAGTTTTCATAATAAAAAACAGGTGGTAGTACGTATTTGCTTTGTGTTATATAAGAATTGGTCTGGCTGAACAATGGTGAAAATTTACTATGATTTTACTTAAATCTGATTGAAGGATGAAAAAGTGATGATATCATATAGTGGGTTGATAGGGTTACAGAAAATGTATTCACAGAGGCAGAGAAGAAATAATGAAAGTAAAAAATGCAGATGAATTTTATAAAATATTAGAAAGAAAGGCTATATATCCGGTATTTCAGCCGATTGTAAATTTACAGACTGGAGATGTGGCAGGATATGAAGCTCTTAGTCGTATCGACAGGCATGATACGACTCTTATGATTTCAGATTTGTTTGTGATTGCTGAACAGGTAGGCTGTGTTTGGAAATTGGAAAAATTGTGCAGAAATAAAGCATTGAAGGCAGCGGCGAATAAACCAGAACATGCAAAATTATTTCTTAATGTAGATGGTAATATCATTCAGGATAAATCGTTCATACAGGGATTTACAAACCGTAAGGCTGCGAAAGCCGGAGTACCGTCCTGTGACATTGTATTTGAAATAACGGAACGGTCGGATATAGAAAACTATCAGATTCTGCAACAGATTATGAAGCATTATGCAGATCAGGGATATGAAATAGCTTTGGATGATGTTGGAGCTGGATATTCTGGTCTGAACCGTGTAGTAAATACATCGCCAAACTACTTAAAAGTTGATATAGAACTGGTCAGAGATATTCAAAAACATAAGAAAAAGGAAATTATGATGGAATTTCTGTTGCATTACTGTAATGAGACAGGAGCAATTCTGATTGCAGAAGGGATAGAAACAGAAGCAGAGTTGGAGTGTCTGTGTAGATTAGGTGTTCATTACGGACAAGGATATTTTCTTGGAAGACCGGACAGAACGTTCAAAAATGTAAGGAATGAGGCGATGTTGGTATTACGTAGACTGAATAATAAATCGTAATGAAAACTATATGTCAGCAGGTGAAAAATGAATAAGTCAATTATAACATTATAAAGATTTCCATTGATTTTTACACCTATTTTACACAAGCACTCACATAGATTTGATTTCTGTCTTCTATAATTGTATAGGAAAATGTAGATCTTATATAATAACAGGAGAGGAAAGAGAAATGAACGAGAATGTGAAAGTGGTTTTTGGTCTGATCGGTGGCCTTGCCTTGTTCCTTTATGGAATGAACAGCATGAGTGATGCACTTCAGAAAGCCGCAGGAGAACGAATGAAAAAAATCCTTGGATTTCTTACAAGAAATCCAATTATGGGAGCACTTGCCGGAGCACTTGTAACAGCTGTATTGCAGAGCAGTTCAGCGACGACAGTTATGGTTATCGGTTTTGTCAGTGCGGGACTTATGAGTCTTCCGCAGGCAATTTCTGTTATCTTTGGTGCCAACATAGGAACCACTATGACGGCACAGCTGATGGCATTTAAAATCAGCAATTATATTTATCCAATTATCTTTGTTGGATTTATTCTGAACTTTGTTAGCAAAAAAGAAAAGGTTAAAAATATCGGTATGGTAATTTTTTCATTCGGACTTTTATTTGAAGGAATTGAAATCATGGGTGAAGTCATGAAACCTTTGGCGGGAAGTCCGGTCTTTGTTGATCTGATGGGAAAAGTTTCATCCATTCCGGTTCTTGGTGTTGTACTGGGAGCGGTCATGACATTGGTTGTGCAGAGTAGTTCAGCTACGATTGCAGTTCTGCAGAATTTTGCATCACAGGCAGGACCGGACGGAGTAAGCAGTGTAATAGGGCTTACCGGTGCGATTCCGATTCTTCTTGGAGATAATATAGGTACAACGATCACAGCACTTCTTGCATCAATTGGACAATCTAAAAATGCAAAACGTACAGCAATTGCGCATAGTATTTTTAATATCAGTGGAAGCTGCGTTTTTATTTTCCTGGTTCCGTGGTTTGCAAAATTTGTCCAGTTTATTTCACCAAAGGGAAATGAGATTGATGTGATTTCAAGACAGATTGCAAATGCACATACAACGTTTAATATCGTCTGTACACTGGTCTGGCTGCCACTGATTCCGCTGATGGTAAAAATTGTTACAACAATCATCCGTGGAAATGACAAAACAGAGAAAGCAGCTTTTGAACCCAAATATCTGGATATGAAAGTGATTGAACAGCCGGCGGCTGCTATGGTTCTGGTATCTAAGGAACTGAACCGACTTGGAGAACTGGCAGAATCTCTGTTAAGTGATTTAAAAACGGCGATTGTAGCAGATGGAGACTCAAAAACTCATGGTTCGTTTATAGAAAATCTGGAGATTGTACATCAGTTACAGGACAGTGTGACAGAATATATTACCAGATTATTCGCAAGCGGAAACCTTACAGAACAACAGTCTGAGCAGACGGCAGGGTTACTGTATGTAAACAATAGTATTCAGAGGATTGCAGACAGATGTGAAGATATTGACCAGATATGTGAAAAAGTAAATAACAATGGAAAAAGACTGACCAGTGAAGCCTCCTCAGAAATGGAAGACTGCATTGATATTATCCAGCAGCTTTTAAAGAAAGCAATGGAGGCAATCCGTAAGGGTGATGCTGTAGTGGCTGAAACAGTTTTTAAAAATAAGAAAAAAATGCATAAAGCAGAGAAAAAATACAGTAAGGCACATTTAAACCGTGTAAAAAATGAGGTTTGTGATGCGTCTATGACAAGATATTTTTCTGGGATCATGTATAATTTTGACCGTATGGCAGATAATTGTGTCAGCATTGCAGAAGAAGCCTGTGATAATGTGGCTTTTATAAACCTTGATGAAGAGACGGGAAAATCAATGATGGAAAGAGGTGCAGTATAAAATGGTAAAGAAAAAAAACATCCGAAAATCTGCACTTCTGCTGATAATGATAATGCTGGCAACGGGAATAACAGCATGTGGAACCGAGGAAGAGCCATTGCCGGATCTGTCTGCTATGGGAGCTGTCACAGCTGTATCACGAGAAGAAGGGTCAGGAACCAGAGCAGAATTTGAGAATCTTTTGAAACTGCCTGAGAGTGATACAGGAATAGTTGTTGATTCTACAGAGAAAGTTCTGAAAAAGGTGGAAGAAGATAAAAACGCAGTTGGTTATGTCGCATATAGTTCCGCAACAGATACGAATGGAAAAATACTTCAAATCAACGGAGTTCTTCCTTCTGAGAAAACAATAGACAATAACAGTTATCCTCTTTGCAGGGATTATTATCTGGCTTATAATGGAGAACTGACAGATGTGGAACAGGATTTCCTGACTTATGTAAAGAGTAAAGGACAGGATATTGTGAAACAATATTGTATTCAGGCTGACAGTACAACAACATTCCTTTCTGACAAGTCAGAAGGAAAGATTCTGATTGAAGGATCCACTTCAATGGAACCAATGGTAAAAGCACTGGCAGATGACTATCAGAAACAAAATCCAAATGCTGAAATAGAAGTAAAAGCAACAGATTCTTCAAGAGGGATTACGGCGGTGATAAGTGGAGAGTGTGATTTCGCAATGTCATCCAGAGAATTAAAGGATTATGAAGCAGAGCTTCTGGAAACAAAAGTCATTGGAAAAGATGCTATAGCTATTGTGATAAATGAAGAAAATCCACTGGAAAATCTTACAATAAAACAACTTACAGGTCTGTACAATGGAACATATAAAAACTGGGATGATCTTTCCTGAGAAAAACGAATATAATATCTTACAAGCACTGACTATAACGGTCGGTGCTTCTTTTTTGGATTTTTTCAAAATTATCTGACATTCTTCAAATTCCCACGTGTGATTAGTGGAAAAATAATTTTTTCTGCAAAAGTACCGTCCAAATGCCCTCTGAAACTTGCTATTAGTGAGGGAATATTTCATTTATGCGAAAAAAACTTGCAAAAGGGGGTTGGTAAATACCGCTTCCCAGGCTTTATAGGTAGAGGAACAATTATTTTAAAAATTTTACCCCAAAGATGTCCGCTTTTGCCTGTCTCAGTACAGAGTATGTGAAGGGACTAACAAAAGTAAAAGAAAAAATGATAAAAATGCAAAAAAATATCACGAATCTTTTGCATCTTGCGAAGTCATTTGACTCTAGTAATCAGAGGACGTTTTGGAATGTTCCTTCGATGAACCTTGACAACCGATAAGTGCACCCTGGAAGCCTAACAGGAGTTATGCCATGACCTTTCTTTTTCTGAGAGCGAGCGAAATTATAATGACACTCCCGATGATGGGCGGCTGACCGAAGCCTTATGGTCAGTGACCTGCTGATGCAGGCAGAGGCAGTCTGAGACGGCTGCAGGTGACAGGGAAACGCACGCCAGACCGCCGGACGAATGAAACTGATGACAATGTTTACAGGGCAAAATGCCCGGAAAGGAGCAGTTTATGACAGAACTGAAAATGAAAGAAATGCAGTTGATTAACTGGTTTGGATGCCCGAATCTGATTTATACAAGGGAGAGAATCCATCTGGTTGCCATGCTTACAACAGATGAAGAAATGAAAAAGAATCTTTACAGGGTATGCAGATTCCTTGCAAGAGAAGAAATCGCATATCGGTATCCGATCATGTATGAAATGATCCGGAAAATATTTTCACCGGATGATACCAATCCACCGGAAGCATGTGCAATGTTTATGCCGGACGATGAAACAGATGATGAAGAATATGCAATGGCAGCGTAGCTGCGGAAAGGACAGTAACGATTATGAATAAAGTGGTTTTAATGGGAAGACTGACAAAGAATCCGGAGATCAAATATGCCGGAAAAGATAATGATATGGCAGTAGCAAGATATACACTGGCGGTAAACAGAAGATATAAACGTGACGGTGAACAGGAAGCGGATTTTATTTCCTGTGTCACATTCGGAAAGAGTGCAGAGTTTGCACAGAAATATCTTCACAAGGGAATGAGGATTGTGATTGGCGGTCGTATCAGCACTGGCAATTATAAGGACAAGGACGGGAAAACAATTTATACTACAGATGTGATCGTGGAAGAACATGAATTTGCCCAGAACAAGGATAATGGTGTTGGAGCTGATTCATCGGAAACACCGAAAACAGATAAGGACGGATTTATGGAAGCACCGGAAGGTGAGGTTCCATTCGACTAAACCGAAGTAAATGGTTGGAGAGGTTGCCCTTTGTCGGGGCATCCTCTTTTCCATTTTACAGAAGACATCAAAAATTACAGGTATTCAACCTAACGAAATCGTGATATAATCAAAATATGTTCAGATGAAAAATATGGAGGTTGCTTATGGGCGTAAGTTATAACAGATTATGGAAAATGCTCATAGATAAAAATATGAAGCGGATAGAGATGCAGTACCTCACCGGGATCAGTGGAAATATTCTTGCCAGGATGGGAAAAAACCAGTATGTATCAATGGAGACGATTGAGAAGATCTGCAAGAAGCTGGACTGCACCGTTGATGAGATGCTGGAATTTACAGATGATGAGTAACAAGAGCAGACATGTCAAATTATTAAAACTGGAAGAATGCTTCAGAAGTCGAAAAAAGAAATTGAAAAAAGATAACACGCCGGATACGGCATAAATCTCTTAGCAACGCTAAGAGCGCACTTCTATACAGGCAATTCCATCTGCCTGTATCGTGCGACCTGCGGTGCTGTTCCCGATTTCAAGAAATCTCAAACCGGGAAATACAGCGAAATCAGAGATTTCGTACAAGGGGAAGATCCCCTTGCGGCACAGATGCCTATCCCTGATAAAGTTTGTGACTGAATATTTCAGATATAGACATATAAGGGGAAAGAAAGTGTGAAATCAAAATTTGTGGAGAGATTTTATGATTAGAAAAGCAATACTAAAAGATGTTAATTCGATTGAAGATACTTACAATGAGCATTTCCAGTATGAACTGAATCATACAGCCTTTACTGTATTTAAGAAAGGGGTTTATCCAACGAAAGATGATGCAGAACGGGCTATTTATGCTGGTGCTTTGTTTGTATATGAAGAAAACGGAACAATTGTTGGAAGTATCATTATTGATAAAGTTCAACCAATAGAATATGCAACTATTCCTTGGAAAGAAAAATTATCTGAAGATGAGGTAATGGTAATTCACCTTTTAATGGTACGTCCGAGTATGTCTGGTAAAGGAATTGCATCATCACTAATAAAATTCGCTACAGAATTAGCACAAAAAAATAGTTGCAGGGCACTACGTTTGGATACAGGAAGTCAAAATATTCCTGCGCTATCTTTGTATCAAAAAAATGGATTTGAAATAATTGCTAGTGCTTCTAAAAAAGTTGGAGATGTAATTGCACACAAAAACCATCTTTTTCTCGAAAAGATATTGTAGTTCGTAAATTCCAGTTTGAAAAATTGAGAAAATCGGAGTTTGAGGAGCATCACCGTTATGATTAGAGAATTACGGAAAGTGGATATAAATAAAGTTGCAGAAATATGGTTAGATACAAATATAAAGACACATTATTTTATCTCTGCTCAATATTGGAAAAGTAATTTTGAGTTAGTAAAAGAACTTCTATTACAGGCAACTGTCTATGTTTACGAGGATAAACAGGAAATACAGGGTTTTATAGGGTTAAGTAACGAATACATTGAAGGTATTTTTGTTTCTGCCGAAATGCAATCTCAAGGTATAGGTAAAATTTTGCTAAACTATGTAAAGGGAAAAAGAAACAAATTAATCTTAAATGTATATCAAAAAAATACACGGGCAATATCCTTTTATCAAAGAGAAGGATTTGAGATTCAGTATAGCGGTTTGGATGAAGCTACTGGAGAAAAAGACTATGTAATGGCATGGCAGCAGAAATAGAAATTCAAGTTTTAGTGTTTGGAAAATTATGACTTAGTGTGCAAGTTGGGAGAAAATATGGTAACGGAAAAAGAGAAAAAAGCATGTCGATTTATTGCCGAATGGCTATAAGATTGTGAGACAGTCTCTGGTAGATGATCTGGAGGGCGAAAAAAAGGTATGTTGGGAGACAGAAATTTTGCAGGATGATGATAGTGGATTTACTTATGAAATCAGCAGGTGTCTGTATTTCGATACCTGTAAGGAACATGGCTATGCATAGTTCTGCAAAGTATTTTGCAACCATGACTGGTATGCTTATGGAGTATTAAAGCATCATTCGAGATTTATCAGAAAATCGACGATTGCCGAAGATGGAACTGTATGTCATGATACAATCGAGAAAGTAACAGAGAAACATTTTTTATAAAACCGAAAAATTGATTATGGGAGGAAATTGAAAATGGCGAAAGAAGAGAGATTTGAAAAAATATATTCTCAGGGAGCATTAACTACTACTGAGATATGGGTGGATAAGGAAACTGGTGTGAATTATTTATATCATGCATGTGGGTATTCAGGTGGACTGACTCCATTGTTGGACAGAGATGGGAAACCAGTTATTTCTCAGGCTATAAATAGATGACCTTAGAAACAGCAACTGTTATGGTAAGTAACAGCATCGTCACAATATGTATATGGTCGATTGGTGTGTGCGGTAATATACTATATTCAGAAAAACAATTCAGGAGATTTTTATGAGAAGATCAGGTTGGACAAAATGGTTGATCGTGATTCCGGCAATGCTAGGCATTGTGTTGGTGACCTATGTGCGGTATACAACGGATATCTGGGGATTTGGTGCATTTATCTGCCAGCTGATTGCAATTTTGGAATTGGCTTATGGTCTGCGAATTGCGATGCTGGCACAGAATAGAAAGAAGTCCTATCGGTTAACACCGGAAGAACGACATGAGTATGCACGGTATTTATATGAGAAGCAATATCACCGTTACCCTGCTGTAGCGAATCAGATGCTTTTGGTTATGGCACGGATGAGTGTACTCCTTAACAATTATGAACGGGCTGCACAGGAGCTGGCAGATATTCGTATAGATAAATTCAATCCAGCACAGTTGAAGTTGTATTATTACCTGAAAGTGGTTACAGCAATGGCAGCAGGAGATGCGACAGGGATTCAAGAGAGCCAGATGTGTTACGCAGGGATTCCGGATACTAAATGCACATATCCGTCAAAAGCAGAGCTTGCTATGTGGATAGAGCAGAGAGCGGCAGCGCAGATGGCAGAGGCACTGAAGAAGGCAGTGCCGGATAAAAAAGAGCATCCGATACGGATCAGTATCATTACTTTGGTTCTTGCGTATAGTACCTTCTTCTATGGATTGTGGTATGGTATAAAACGTGATATGGGATATGAAGTGAGATATCGTTTCGCAGAAATATCGATTACTGTTATTACAATCAGTCTGGCGGTTCTTTTGATCTGGGGGATCGTGAGTTTATACAGACACAATTGCCAGGCATTATCCATACAATTCGGTAAAAACAAAGTGGCATTGATAATTGTCTATGGAGCTGCTGCGATATTTGCACTTTTGATTATTGGAATGAGTGGTCTGAGTGTAGTGTTCGGAATGGATGGAACAGAAACGGTGACTGGTTGTGACAGCAAATATACGTATATAACTGTGCAGGAAGATTATGGTGGTGAACGGAGATACAGAACCAATAATCCATTTGTTATGCAGAGTATGGATGGTCTGTGGTGGTCTTCGGATACAATAGATGAAGAAGATAATCAAGAAGAGGATACTACAGAATTACCGGATTTGGATACAGAGAATTCAACAGATTCAGAGGATATTCAGAGTGGAAATACCATAGAAGATTACGAGACAGAAGGGCAGCATGATGGTCTGACAATTCAAAATGCAATGCTGGCAGTTTATAATTACCTTCAGGAGCAGAATACACTTCAAAATATGGCGTTCAGTTACACGGCGAATGCAAAGGGAGAAGTCTATGCTGTCGTCAGCGAAACGCAGGAAACAAAGAACGGTAATACGGTAAATGTGAGATACTGTCTGTACGATAATGGTTCCAAGACAGATGCAGATGGTAATTCCTGCGAAGAACTGGTGTTAGAAAAAGTATATCCGGATGGCAATTACGAGACCGAATTGGTAGATTTTTATCTGGTAAATGCAGATACGATGCAGGTGACAGACGAACAGAAGAATACGTGGTAAAATAAATTCTGGGGAAGTAGGTGCATTGTATGACAATGAGAGAAAAAATAAAACTATTATCGTAAATGTTTCAAGCGGACTGGGTTCTTTTGGAAGTATGCAAAAGGACTCCAAGACATAAGAGGTGAACTGCGCTGATCCAGGTGCCACGGCAACAGATTTGAATGTCGACGGAGGAAAGCAAACAGTACAGGCGCAATCGTAAAACTTGCAATGATTGATAAAACCGGACTAACAGTAACTTTTATTAGTCGATTTGGAAATATGCCTTGGTAATCAACAATTCCGGTTTTACTGACTAAGAAAATGAGGAGGATTCATAATGAGTGAGAAAACAGAGATTACTTTTATGCAAACAAGACTAATCCGGCTTGCTTCAGAAGAGTGGCATTTACCTGTTGAACAGATTATCCACTTGTTTAAAGAAGCCGATGTTCTTGGATATATAGAAAAATGCTATGGGATTTTTCATTGTGAAGGCGATGAAGCTGTGCTTGAAGATATTACTGAATTTTTGCAAAGAAAGGGGATAGAGATTAGTGCTTGAGTTAAAAGATGGATTTGTTCTCTATCATGGAAGTTATTGTGAAGTAAAAGAGCCAGATCTTGCCAAATGTGCAAAGAGAAAAGATTTTGGACAGGGATTTTATTTAACCACATCAAAGGAACAGGCAGAAAGTTTTCTGAGAACCTCAATAGCCAAAGCCATCGCAACCGGAACAATTGAAGAGGGGCAGAAGTTTGGATATATTTCAACTTTTGAATTCAAACTTTCAGAAAATCTTGAAACGCATATTTTTGAAAATGCAGATGTGGACTGGTTACATTGTATCGCCGCTCACCGAAAGAAAAAAATGTTTATTGAGGTTGAACGTGAAATGGCAAAATATGATATCATTGCAGGAAAGATTGCGGATGATGCAACAAACGCTACTCTTACCGCTTATCTTGCGGGTGCTTTTGGGACTGCAGGTGATAAAGTAGCAGACGATTTCTGTATCAGACAGTTGCTGCCGAATAAATTGAAAGATCAATACTGCTTTAAAACTGAGGCAGCTATTGAGTGTCTGAAATTTGTGAAAGGTGAGAAGATATGGCTGAAGTAACAATTCCAAAGGAAAAAATGAATTATACAATCGACCTTCTGATCACTATGGTGACAGATGAAATCGCAGAAGAGACAGGCAAGGACAGAAACGAGGTATTGACAGATTTTTTGTGTTCAAAGACAGGAAAAGCACTGTATGATGAGAAGACAAAGCTGTGGTGCACTGGTCCGGCATATATAGCTGAACTGTATATGGAAGAATTAAAGAAATCCTGATATGGGATGTGAGTTTAAATTTATACGACAATGGTGACAAAGACTTTCATTCCAAGGAGCAACAATTAAATATTTCAAAAACGCTGAGGTCAGCATTTCCTAATCACAGGACAACGACCTCAGTTTTTTATACCCAGGAATCGGCATTCATGAATAAGCCGGTTCTTTTTGTTTACAGAAAAAAGAAGGAGTACAAGAAAATGAGCAGAGCAAAAAATCCAAAGTATGAATCCATGTCATTGGAGGAACTGAAGGCCAACATGGAAAAGAGCAGACAGGAACTGGAGGCAGCAATTCACCACAAAAACATTCTGGAGCAGCGGAAGAAGCTGGTAGAACGCAGGGAACGTTCCCACCGGCTGATTGTCAAAGGGGCAGAGTTTGAGAAAGTATTTCCGCTGTCCAGAGATCTGGAACAGGAAGACGTCCAGGACATGATGAATCAACTGCAGAACAGCAGTTACAACAAGAGTATTGTGCGGCAGGCTCATATAGCCGCCTTACACAAAGATCAACAGCAGATTGCAGAAGCAGTAAAAAAGACAGAGAAGGGAGATGACAGTTAATGGCACTGTATCATTTTTCAGTAAGGAATGTATCCAGAGGGAAAGGGCAGATGGTGGTCGCTTCCGCAGCCTATATTTCCGGGCAGAGGATTTTTGACAGTTATTACAACAAGATACACGATTATACGAGCAAGTCAGGTGTGATATTTACAGAAATCCTGACACCGGAGTATGTGCCAGAGCGTCTGACTGACAGGGAAACACTCTGGAACGAGGTGGAGCATGTGGAACGGAACAACAAGGCACAGCTTGCCTATTCGTTTGACATTGCACTGCAGAATGAATTGACACTTGAGGAAAATATCAGACTGGCAAAAGAGTTCTGCCAGGAGCAGTTTGTGGCACGTGGCATGATCGTGGATCTGGCAGTCCATGAGGGAAAAGCGGAAAATGAAGAAGAACCGGATAATCCCCATTTCCATGTGCTTGTCCCAATCCGTCCTTTTACAGAGGAAGGAATCTGGGGCAATAAGCAGAGAAGGGAATATATTCTTGATGAGGATGGAAACCGGGTGAAGGATGCCAAAGGAAAAGATATGTTCAATGCTGTTTCTACTACCGGATGGAATGATCCGGAGCTTTTAAAAGAATGGCGGCGGGCATGGACAGAGAAAGTAAATGGGAAATTCAGGGAGTGCCACATGGCATCCAGAATCGACCACCGTTCCTACAAAGAACAGGGGATTGACCTGATCCCGACCATCCATGAGGGATATGAAGTCCGGGCAATGGAGAAAAAGGGAATCAAAACGGTGATCGGAGAATTGAACCGGGCAATCCGGCAGTTTAACCAGATGTTTATTTCTCTGAAAGAATCCATTCAGTGGATGAAGACAGCTTATGAGGAAATGAAAGCAGAGCTGGATCGCAGGCAGAACCCGACACTGCTGGAAAGCCTGCAGGATTATTATGATAAAAAGACACAGGGCAGACCACCACTTCCCAATTTTTATGCGGAGATGAAACAGAGAGGTAAGAATCTCTCCAATTTACAGGAGTTTGCAAAATCCATCAGTTATCTTCAGACACATCAGATAGAAACGATGGATGACTTGCAGGAACGGATTGAGGAACTGAACGGTGTTGTTTCTGTCAGTAAAAAAGAAATTTCTGAAAAGCGGAAACAGTTAAAGGAACTTGAGAATCTGGAAAAGATGGCAGAGGTAATAAAAACAAATCAGCCATTGATTGATGAGTATAACCATTTCTATTTTCAGAAAAGACGGGAGAGATATTATCAGCAGCATAAAAAAGAAATCAATTATTACCGCAAATGTGAACGGGAACTGAAACAACATCTGGATAAAAATGGAAAAGTGCCAACTGCCAGATGGAAACGGGAGAAAGAAGAACTTCAGGCGGGGATCGAAGAGCTGAAAGCAGATAATCAGCCGTACCAGGAGGAACTAACTTTTGTGAAAAAGGTACAGAGCTGTGCGGATATTGCCAGACGTGACCGGGAAATGGCAGAAGCAGATACTTCCGGGCGTTCAGAAGAAAAAAGGGAGAAGCAGGTGAAGTTCCCGACATTTTACACAGTTCAGGCGAAAGAGATTCTTGAAGAAAACGGGAAAGCAGAGCAACAGCCGTTGAACCAGTCGGAGCAGAATCCAGAAAAGAAGACCTCTCTTCTGAGAAAACTGGATGAAAAAAAGAAAGAGTGTGCAGAGCGTGATGCAAAACAACAGGCAGTGAAGAAAAAGCGAAACTATGACATGAGTTTATAACAGTCTGTCAGCAGGACAGACGGGAAAGGATGAGCAAAATGCAGTATACAGAAGAACAAATTATAAGAGCAAATCAGACAGATCTTGTTTCTTTTCTGAGCGCACAGGGAGAACAACTAGGGAAAAGCGGAAAGGAATACCGTTGGAAAAAGCATGACAGTGTAACGGTATCCGGAAACCGGTGGTACAGGCACAGTCAGGGGAGGGGTGGCTATCCGGTGGATTTTGTGATGGAATTTTACAATGCCACATTTCCGGAAGCTGTCAAGATGCTAACCGGGGAGGAAGGCGAAGGCAGGAACAGTACCTGCCCCGCCCCGTCCCCTGACTTCCGATTACCAGAGAAAGAGGAAAATAATGATAGAATCATCAGATATCTGACAGAAAACAGAGGGATTGAAAAGAATATGGTGGAGGAATGGATCGGCAGTGGGGATATTTATGAAGAAAAGAAGCACCATAATGTGGTGTTTGTTGGCAGAGATGCAGACGGTATTCCAAGATATGCCCATTGCAGGGGAACTGGTGAAACAAAATACCGGGGAGATGTGGCTGAATCTGATAAATCTTACGGATTCTGTCACAGAGGGACGGATAATCAGTTGTTTGTGTTTGAAGCAGCCATTGATCTGCTTTCTTTTATCCAATTATTTCCCAAAGACTGGAAAAAGCGGAGCTACCTGAGTCTGGGTGGCATTTCCAGTGCGGCACTGATGGCTTTTCTTTCTGAACGCCCTCAGATTACTTCGGTTTTCCTGTGCCTGGATAATGACCATGCAGGGAATGAAGCCAGTGAGAAATTGGCAATAGAAATCCCGGACGGATACAGTGTCATCCGTCTGAAACCGTCCCGAAAGGACTGGAATGAAATCCTCTGTGATAAAAATGCAGACAGGAAGAAATCAATCATTGAAACAGTTACAATGAAAGTACCGGAGAAGGAAGAACTGGTGCCGATGTTGTGTTATGAAGACATTGAACAGACCAGTGTAGAATGGCTGTGGTTTCCCTATCTGCCATTTGGAAAACTGACGATTATTCAGGGCAATCCAGGAGAGGGAAAAACTTATTTTGCCATGATGCTGACCGCAGCCTGCACGAACCGTAAGACTTTCCCGAACATGGAAGAGATTGAACCTTTTAATGTGATCTATCAGACTGCAGAAGACGGTATGGGAGATACGATTAAGCCGAGGCTGGTGGAAGCAGGAGCAGACCTGAGTCGGGTGATGGTCATTGATGATACAGAGGAAGCATTGACGTTATCCGATGACCGTATTGAAAAAGCAATCCGTCAGAATCAGGTCAGACTTTTAATCATTGATCCGGTACAGGCTTTTATCGGTGCCGATGTGGATATGAACCGGGCAAATGAAGTCCGTCCGGTATTCCGGAAACTGGGAATGATCGCTGAAAAGACCGGTTGTGCGATTGTGCTGATCGGACATCTGAATAAATCTTCAGGGACACAGAGTACTTACCGGGGACTTGGTTCTATTGATATCATGGCGGCGGTGAGAAGCCTGCTTTTTATCGGGAAAGTAAAGAAAGACCCGACAACAAGAGTACTGATCCATGAGAAAAGTTCTCTTGCACCTCCAGGTGAGACGATGGCATTTAAACTTGGAGATGAAGAAGGATTCCGCTGGGTGGGAGCTTATGAGATTTCCGCAGATGATCTTCTGGACGGAAAGGAAGGAAAGCCGACAGAAACAAAACTGCAACGGGGAACGAAACTGATCTATGAACTGCTTGCAGACGGAAATGCAGTCACAATCCGGGAACTGGATGAAAAGGCAAAAGCACAGGGAATCTCCCAGAGAACCATGCGAGAAGCCAGAAGCCGGATGAAAGAAGAACTGGATTATCGGATGAATGAAAAGCAGGAAAATACCATTCGATTAAAAAAACAAGGGAGAATGGGTGACGGCAGAATTTTGGAGTGAACGGCAGGCTTTATAGATACCCTATCTGCCGTCTGCCGTCTGCCGGTGCAAGGCAATCAAACGGAAATAGCAGGTATCCATACAGAATAAGGATTGCTGTGAATCTGGAACAAAAATGAATTGTAATATGGCGAATATAATGGTATGATTATCCGGTAACAGCAATGTTACGGGGAAGCACCTGTGACAGGGTGTGGCTGCCTCCTGATATTTACAGACCGGAGCCTTTCGGGGTTCTGAGATGAAAGAAAAGGAGGTGCGTGATATGACAGCTTATGAGATTATCTCAATATTCTTAGGCGTACTCAGTTTACTGATCGCTTTTGGTAGCCTGTTAATTGCGATTATTGCCTTTCTTGATCGGAAGAACAAGAGGAAATAAAAATGCCTATCCTGTCTGCCAACAGGATAGGCGGTGGTCGTAAGACCATTTAGTCAACTCAGGCGGCATCCACTTTGGAGTGGGTGCTTTTCCTATAACAAATGTACCACACATTCCTCTTGTTTTCAATGGGAAAATTAAAATATGCAGTTCATCTGACAGGGATTTATCCCTGTCTTTATTATATCCCCAATTTCTGAAATGTTAATACAAAAATTTTAATATATGTAACCAACAGTCTGGGCAGTTAATCTGTAAAAATGGATTAGCTGCTCTTTTTTTGCAAAAAATGGAGGTTTTACAATGGCAGTGAAGAAGAAAATTATCAACATCAGAGTATATTTTGACGGTGATCAGGACGCAAAAGAAGTGTTTGCAGAGGTGATCGCACAGAAAATACGTGACACGAAAACAAAAGATAAACTTGCAATAATGAAAGATAAGCAGTATAATGATTATGAGTTCAGTAATCTGAAATCTGCGTAGGATGTGCAAAGTAACGGAGGTATCAGATGAACAACAGATATATGAGTAACAATATAGAAAGAAATGCAACCTGGAGAGTTGGTGTATACTGCCGACTTTCCAAAGATGACGAATTGACCGGAGAGAGTGCCAGCATCTCCAACCAGAGAGACATACTGGTGAATTACTGTCAGTCACAGGGCTGGCAGGTGGTGGATGTGTTTCAGGACGATGGTTATACAGGATTGAACACAGACCGACCTGATTTGCAGAGACTTCTCAAAGCCTGTGAAAAAGGACTGGTGAATCTTGTAATTACCAAAGACCAGAGCCGACTGGGACGAAACCATGTACAGACAGGATTTCTGATGGAGGAGTTTTTCCCAAAGCATGGAGTAAGGTATATCGCATTATATGATAATGTGGATACCTTTGCCGGAGACAATGAGATTGCCCCATTTAAGAACGTGCTGAACGAGATGTATTCCAGAGATATTTCCAAGAAAGTCCATGCGTCCTATCACCTGCAGGCAACCAAGGGAAAGTTTACAGGTGTTGTTCCACCACTGGGATATCAGAAAGACCCGGAGGAAAAGGGACATCTCCTGATTGACGACGAGACAGCACCGATTGTCCGGAAAATTTTCCAGTGGGCGGTGGACGGTCATGGGATTAACTTTATATCCAGAGAACTGGAACGCCAGCAGATTCCCTGCCCGTCATGGTGGCACCGGAAACGGGGACTCCGCACCTATTACACAAAATGGGAAAAGAAAGACCCGGAAAATGGGAAATATGTATGGGATGAATCCTATCTGAAATCCCTGCTGATGAATCCCGTTTACTGTGGTGACATGGCTTCCCAGAAAAGGTACTACCGTTTCAAGATTGGCAATCAGGGAGATAAAGCTCCGGAGGACTGGATCACAGTCAGGGATACCCACGAAGCAATCATTCCGCAGGATGTATTTGATCTGGTACAGGCAAAGATGAAAGGCAGGAAACGCCAGACAGAACAGGGAGAATACAGCATGTTTGCCGGATTACTCCGCTGTGCAGAGTGTGGCGGTGCGTTGACGTTGAAGAAGACGCACACCAAAGACCAGCATGAAGTTTATACCTGTTCCACTTATATCCATAAGGGGAAAGCACATTGTACCCAGCACCGGGTGGACGCTGATGACCTGTATGATGCAGTCCTTACCAGAATCCAGGAATGTGCAAAAGCAGTTACCGGAGACGGAACAGAACTGGAAAACCGGGTAAAGGAGTTATGCGAGGAAGATACACAGGGACACAGGGAAAGTCTGGAGAAGCTGGTATCAAAGCAGAAAGACCGCCTGGAAACGTTAGACCGGCTGATTGCAAAACTGTATGATGACCTTATCAATGACAAGATTACAGAATCTGTTTTTGATAAGATGCTGGAGAAGACACAGAAGGAGCAGACAGATATCAAAAAGGAACTTTTCCAGAATGAGAGTGTGCTGAATACGGAAGAAAAACTGGATGCACAGTCCCAGCAGTGGATTGACGATATTAGCGAGTATGCGGACATCAAAGAACTGGATGCCAATCTTCTGAACCGGCTGATCAGTAAAATCGTTATCTCAGAACCGCAGGAGAAAGACGGAACAGAAAATTACTGCCGTACTCCTGAAACGGTCACAATGGAAATTCATTTCAACTTAAAACCAATACCGGAGCTTGGAACCATCGAAAGAGGTTCCGGCTCCCATAAATAAGAAAAATCTATCAAAATTTAATCTATTTTAATCTTTTCAAGGCTCATTTCGAGCAAATATTTTCTCATAAAAGACATAAAACAGTTGATGGCGGGCGGTGGCATCGTACTGATTGGAATAAACCTGATTCCACAGCTTGCAACTTTGTTTGGATAAATAAATGGGTGGAATAACCGAAAAAATAACAGAGTTCATAAAGGATCTGCTAACAGGCTGGATCACATCAAACCTGGATACCATGTTCACCGATGTAAATACCAAAGTAGAAACGATTGCTACAGAGGTTGGGAAAACACCCCAAAATTGGAACAGTGGCATTTTTTCCATGATAAAAAATCTGTCGGATAATGTCATTGTCCCCATTGCGGGGATGATTATTACATTTGTACTGTGTTATGAGCTGATTTCCATGATTATGGAAAAAAACAATATGCACGATACGGATACGTTTATGTTTTTCAAATACATTTTCAAGATGTGGGTAGCGGTATATCTTGTTACTCATACTTTTGATATTGCGATGGCAATTTTTGATGTAGCGAATCATGTGGTATCCAATGCTGGCGGTATGATAACCGGTTCCGCATCTATTGATGTTACAGAAGCATTGAAAACGCTTCTTGAAACGCAGATTGAAGATATGGGAATCGGAGAATTACTGGGGCTTGGTCTGGAAACGATGCTGGTCAGTTTATGTCTAAAAATCATATCAGTCCTGATTACCGTCATTTTATATGGACGAATGATAGAAATATATCTTTATGTCTCTGTGGCACCTATTCCGTTTTCAACATTTACGAACAGGGAATGGGGAAGTATTGGAAATAATTACGTGAAGGCATTATTAGCGTTGGGATTCCAGGGATTTTTTATGATGGTATGTGTTGCGATTTATGCAGTTCTGGTAAATGCTATTACAGTTGCGGATAATCTTCATACAGCTATCTGGTCAGTTGCAGCATATACAGTTATTTTATGTTTCAGCCTGTTTAAGACCAGTTCCCTGGCAAAATCAATCTTTAATGCACATTAGGAGGAAACAAGAATATGGCATATGTTCCAGTGCCGAAAGATTTTTCAAAAATAAAGACAAAATTAGCACTGAATTTAACTAAAAGACAAATTATATGTTTTTCTCTGGCAGGAATTTGTGGTGTTCCGGTCTATTTGCTGACAAAAGCAGGACTGGGAACAGATGTGGCAGCAACGCTTATGATCATAGTGATGCTGCCATTTTTCTTTTTTGCAATGTATGAAAAGGATGGATTTCCAGCAGAGAAAATATTGCTTCACATTATCCGGCAGAAATTTTTAAGACCTGGAATCAGGGTCTATCGTTCCCAAAACTTATATGACCGGATTATAGAGTACGATAAATTAGAGAAAGAGGGTGCATGGCTTGAGAAAAAGGCAAAAGAAGCCAGGGAAGCGAGAAATCCGTTCCATTTCCTTAAAAAAGCAGACCGAAAAAAATAAGAAACAGAAAACCGGACTTACGAAAGAAGAAAAAAAGCGTCTGAAAGAACTTCGGATGATAAAAGCGGAGAATCAGAAGAAGAGGAAACCTTTTACAGCGCAGGATACGATTCCATATAAGGAAATATATAAGGATGGTATCTGCAGGACGAATGATAACTATTATTCAAAAATGGTGCAGTTTTACGATATAAATTACCAGTTAGCGCAGAATGATGATAAAGCGGCTATTTTTGAGAACTATTGTGAGTTCCTGAATTCATTTGACAGCTCTGTTGAGGTACAAATTACATTTCTTAATCAACAGGTGAATTTTGATGAGTATGCAAAAAATATTGATATTCCAGAGCAGGATGACTGTTTCAATGATATTCGGAAAGAATATTCGGATATGTTGAAAATGCAGCTTTCCAAAGGAAATAATGGGCTTGTAAAAACAAAATATATTACATTTTCCATTAAGGCGGATAATCTGCGAAATGCAAAATCCAGGCTGGAGAGAATTGAAGCCAGTGTATTAAATAATTTTAAGGTGATGGGAGCCATGGCAGAGCCTTTAAATGGGGTAGAACGTCTGAAAATTCTGCATGATGTGATGAATATGGACACAAAAGAATCTTTCCATTTCCATTATGGGATGGTTGCAAAAACAGGTCTGCAGACAAAAGACTTTATTGCACCTACCGGATTTGATTTTCGCAATGACAGCTATTTTAGGATGGGACAGACTTTTGGATGCGTGTCATATTTACAGATTACATCACCAGAACTTACGGATAAACTGCTGGCAGATCTGCTGGATCTGGAAGAGAATCTTATCATCAATATGCACCTGCGTCCAATTGATCCCAAGGCAGCTATTAAAAGCCTGAAAAGTACGCTGTCAAATATTCAGAAAATGAAAATTGAAGAACAGAAGAAAGCGGTCAGAAGCGGATATGATATGGATATTATTCCAACGGATATTTCTACATACGGAGAGGATGTGGAGGGATTGCTCAATGAAATCCAGTCCAGGAATGAGAAACTTTTTGAACTTACTTTTTTGCTGATGAATACAGCGGACAATAAGAGAAAACTGGACAATATTGTGTATCAGACTGCAGGAATCGCCCAGAAATATAATTGCAATATACGGAGACTTCAATATCAGCAGGAACAGGGACTTGTGGCATCACTGCCACTGGGAATGAACCAGACTGGAATACAGAGAATTATGACTACGACTTCTACAGCAATCTTTGTTCCGTTTACCACACAGGAACTTTTCCAAGGCGGTGAAGCTCTTTACTATGGCTTAAATGCACTGTCAAACAATCTCATTATGGTGGATCGGAAACGATTGAAAACACCTAACGGCCTGATTTTGGGTACTCCTGGTTCCGGTAAGAGTTTTGCAACGAAAAGAGAAATTCTCAATGTTTTCTTGATTACAGACGATGACATTATTATCTGTGACCCGGAGGGAGAATATTTTCCGCTGGTAAATGCCTTAAATGGTGAAGTTATTAAAATTAGTGCAAAAAGTAATGATTACATCAATCCTATGGAAGTGAACCTGGATGTTATTTATCATCCGGAGAAATACAGGATTAATGGCGATGTGGAGGATATTGATACCATTATTGCTGATAAAGCAGAGTTTATCACATCTTTCTGCGAGGTCATTATGAAGAAACCTCAAAATGCAGAATTAAATGGTGATGAGGTTTCCATGATTGACCTGTGTGTAAAAGACATTTATAAAAAATATCTTTACAATGATCCAAAACCGGAAAATATGCCGACTTTGCAGGATTTCTATGAACGTCTGAACTTTTATGCACCAGATAAACCAGCAGCACAGAACATTGCCAACAGTCTGCAGTTGTATGTAACAGGATCGCAGAATGTATTTAACCATCGAAGTAATGTCGATACGCAGAACAGAGTGGTATGCTTTGATATCCGGGAACTTGGAACCACACTACGAAAAGCAGGGATGTTGATTGTCCAGCATATGGTTTGGACAAGAGTATCACAGAACCGCAGCCGCAGGAAATCAACCCGTTATTATGTGGATGAATTTCACCTTTTGCTGAACCAGACACAGACTGCTAATTATTCTATTGAAATGTGGAAGAGATTTCGTAAGTGGGGTGGAATCATTACAGGAATCAGTCAGAATGTAACAGATTTTCTTGGCTCTCTGGCAGTAGAAAGTATTGTGGGAAACAGTGATTTTATCCTGATGTTAAATCAGCACAGCGGGGATCAGAAGATCCTTGCGGAGAAATTGAATATTTCCAAGCATCAGATTTCTTTTGTAAATAACAGTAATGCAGGAGAAGGGCTGCTTTTTTACGGAAATGTAATCATACCTTTTGCAGACAGATATCCGCAGGATACCAGAACCTATGCTTTGATGAGTACTAAACCGGATGAGATTCAGACTTAACGGACAAAAAAGCAGAGGTGAGGTACATTGGGAAAACAAAAATATACGGCGAAAGAGAAGAAAGTCAGCCGTATGACCAGAAATGGTCTGGTTGAGGAAAATCTTGCAACAAAGGAGACTAGAAAAGTTACAAACAGCAATCAGGAGTTGTCTTATAAACAGAAGGATGTAGAACAGGCATTTATTACTTCTGAAAAGAAGAAAAACTCTCATAAAAAAGCTGAAAAGAAACAATTTTCTGAAAAAGTTCAGGAGGGAAATCCTGCGAAAAAAGAAGAGGCTGCAAACAGTCCTCCGGGAAAACGAAAAACACAGGGACGGTACAGATACCGGGACAAGCCTGCAGGTGTATCTGTGGATTCAGCGGTAGAAATACGTGAGCGCAAAGAAAAACACAGGAGCCAGTATCAGCGACAGAAAAAGAAACAGCAGAGACTGCAGTTTGGAAAAATGGAGACAGATGGAAGTCTGAAGAAAGAAAAGAAAACTTCGTCTGAAACAGATGGAGGACATTTTCAGGCAGAGAAGAATGATGTTTCTACAAATCGAAAAAAAAGAACGCAGAAATATAGCCGAAAAACAATAAAAACTTATCAGGAAGTGGATAAGGCTGCAAGAAAACAGGAAGCTGAGAGGCAGAACAAAATTCCGAAAGATTCTGTTTATACCAAGAAAACAAATGAGGAACAGAAAGCAAAGGTAAAGTACCATTTATATTTCGACAAAAAAACAGGGAAAACGGATGGTAAAAAGAAAACCTTGTCTTCTGTTCCAAAGAAAGCATTAAAAAATGCAGTATATCAGAAAGCAGGCGAAGACGAAGAGGAAAACAGTGCTGTAGATGCAGCACATAAGCTGGTGCGTTCAGGTGAGTGGATATTACAGGAACATAGCAGTAGAAATATCCGGAAGAACCGCAGTCAGATACATAAAGAAAACCGTTTAGAGCAAAGAGCCTGGAAGAGTGCATCCAGGTATCAATATCAGAAATATCTGGAAGAACATCCAGAGATGCAGAAAAAGCTGATTAGAAAATTAATACAGAAGCAGAGGATTAAGCGAGAGTATCAGATGGCATACCGGGCTGGGAAGATTGCAAAAGAAACAAAAGACACCTCAATCCGGTCAGTAAATCTTGCTACTAAAATTGCAAGAAAGGCACAGGAAGTATTTGTAAGAAATGTAACTACTCTGATCTCAATGGGGTTGTTATTGATTTTGCTTCTTTCCGTAATGACAGGATTTGCTTCCTGTTCGGCTATGTTTTCTAATGGAATTTCTACGGTAATCGCTTCCAGTTACATTGCGGATCCGGACGAAATTGAAAAAGCAGAGTTGTATTATACGCAGTTGGAAGCCAGTCTTCAACAGAAAATAAACCAGATGGAAGCCCGGTATCCAGGAAAAGATGAATACAGATATAACATTGGTGAAATCGGCCATGATCCCCATACATTGATCAGTTATCTGACTGCCAGGTATGGGGATTTTAAGTTTGATGAGATAAAAGGAGAACTGGAAACAATTTTTTCTTTACAGTACGGAATCACCGTAGAGGAAAAAAGTGAAACCCGGCAGGAAACATCTACAATACAGGTAGGGCAGTCATTGGGAAATGTTGTGACCAGTGGATACTGTAACTGTCCTATCTGCTGTGGCGTGTGGAGTGGAGGACCAACTGCTTCAGGGGCAATGCCACAGGCTAATCATACGCTTGCGGTTGATGCTGCAAACCCATTTCTTCCAATAGGGACGAAAGTAGTGATGAATGGGATTGAGTACACCGTAGAAGATACTGGAAACTTTGCCCAATATGGTGTCCAGTTTGATGTTTATTATGATAATCACGCAGTAGCTGAGGCACATGGTCATCAGACCTGGGAATGTTTTCTGGCAGAGGGCAATCAGAACTCTGTGGAAGTTACCCGTACAGTAACTGCAGATGTACTGAATGTTTCTGTTCAGGCAAAACCGCTTAGAAGTGTTATTCTGTCCAGAATGGAAGAGGATGAGCAGGAAATTTATGAAGAGGTCTATTCCAACAGAGGAAATTTGCAGACATATAAAACTCCGGTTGAGTTAAACTGGTATGCCTATATCAGTACCTATTATGGGTATTCTGTAAACAATGGAACCGGGCAGACACAACTTCACAGAGGTGTGACGGTTAATGTACGACAGGGAACAGAAGTGAAGTCAGCGATGAATGGTTTTGTTGTAGATGTAGGATATAGCGGAACTTTTGGAAATTATGTAGTTACGCAGGATAAAAAAGGTGTGCAGATTAAATACGCTTATCTGCAGAGCATTTCGGTAGCAAATGGTCAGGAAGTAACAACAGATACTGTAATTGGTACAACGGGAAGTACAGGAAGTGCAACCGGAAGCCAGTTATATTTGGAACTGGTCAAAGATGGGGAATATTATAATCCTGTTTTTTATATCAGTACCGGAGATAGCGGGCTGTATGGTGGAGGCGGCAGTTATGATGATGAGACTGTGCGGAGATTATTTGCGGAAGCAGACAAATATCTTGGTATGCCGTATGTATGGGGCGGTTCCAGCCCGGAGACTTCTTTTGACTGTTCTGGTTTTGTAAGCTATGTGTTTACCAATTCGGGGGTCTGCAATATGGGAAGACTTACTGCACAGGGAATTTATGACATTTGTATGCTTGTATCACCAGAAGAAGCAAGGCCAGGAGATATTATCTTTTTCACTGGGACGTATGATGCGGGAGAGCCGGTTACCCACGTAGGAATTTATGCCGGAGATGGACAGATGATCCATTGTGGAAATCCAATTCAGTATACGTCCATTAATTCTGCATACTGGCAGTCTCATTTTTATGCTTTTGGCAGGCCATAAGGAGGGGCGTATTTGAACATTGAACGAATAAAAGAAGAACTTGCAAGAACCTACGTTAAGATTGAAAAGCTACAGAAAAAAGCAAGGGATTTGGAAGAACAGAAGAAACAGGCAGAGGATATGGAGTATCTGAAAATTATCCGAAGCAATGGAGTTTCCGCAGAGGAACTTCAGTTGATGATTGATATCAGCAAGGAGGAACAAAAAAAGATATTGGAAACCAGAGAAAAGGAGCAGACAGAAAATGAAGAAATTTCATAAAAGAGCAGCTGTATTTTTAACCGCAGCTACGTTAGCAGGACTTCCGGCAGGAGCTTTCTTTTATAGTTCGCCCGGAAGTCTGATTGTATGGGCAGATAATGTAGAAGTGGAATCATCAGAAGAAAGCAGCCCGGAAGATGTTGATTTTTCAGATGGATCAGAAGCTGAAATTCTTGCAGATCCGGTGGAACAGGCACAGGAAGATGCAGGAAATGATGTGACGGAAACACCGGAAGTAGGGATTACCTTTACAGAACCCGAAGGCTGGCAGACAGATACGGCAACCGTAAAAATTCAAGTGGAAGATACAAAGAATACAGGAACTTTTTCTATTGCAAAAGTAGAAGCAAGACTTTCAGAAAATGGAGGATGGTCAGACATAACCGGAAATATGGAAGTATCCATCTCTTCTAATTGTAGTGTTTATGTGAGAGTTACTGATCAGAATGGAAATACTTATGAGCAGAATCGTTACATAGAGTGTTTTGATAAAACCAAACCAACTATTATTGCGGCTGCGAAGAATGGGATACTGATCGTGCAGGGAGTTGATGCGGAATCGGGAATTGCTGCTTTGTATGTCAATGGAAATGAATTCACAGAACTGACGAATAATACATTAAATGTCCGTTTGCAAAAAGCGGATACTTCCTATGAATACTTTACCCTGCAGGCAAAAGACAAAGCAGGAAATATGTCAGAGATCTATAAAGTAGGAAACCCTTATTATGAAAATCCAGATGCAGTAAAAGAGAATACAGAGGTTTCCGGAACGGAGCAGAATGCAGCTTCTTTGCCAGCCGATGGAACTGCAAGTAAGCCCACCAGTGCTACGGCAACCGTAACGGAACATCAGACAACGAACGAGACTGCTACTGCACCAACAGAACCAGAAAACACAGGAAATGAAACGGATACAGAAGCAGATACCGGACGGGTGCAGGGAGAAAGTTCTGCTTCCGGCATGACAACAGGAACAGTTCAGGACAAAGGGGGAAAGGAATTTTATACGATCAAGACAAAAAGTGATAAGGTTTTTTATCTGATTGTAGATAAGGATAAAACGGATGAAAATGTTTATCTTCTTACAGAGGTAGGCGAAAATGATCTTTTGAACTTTACGGATACCAACATGGTCACACTTCCACAGAACCAGGCTATTGCAGAATCCGCACTGCCACTTGAAACAGAGAAGATCACAGAGACACCGGAACCAGAAGTTACGATCATACCGGAAGAAAAGGAAGAACCTGAGAAGAAAAGCAATAATTCCGGCACGATTTTATTAATGCTGCTGGTTCTGGCAGGAGTTTGTGGTGCTTACTATTATTGGAAATTTATGAAAGGAAGAAATACTTCTTTTGATTATGAAGAGGACGAGGACGACGATGAGGAGGAAGAAGATACAATTCGTGAGGATGATGAAGAATTAGAAGAATATGAAATGGAAGGTGAAGTAGAAGACGAAGAATCAGAGGAATAACTTTGTTTCACTTAATTACAGCGACAGGTGCAGAAAGGAGATAGAAAATTGCAGCTTGTAATTGCGGAAAAACCCAGCGTAGCCAGAAACATTGCGAAGGTGCTTCATGCCACAAACGTAAAAGATGGCTATCTGGAAGGAAAAGAGTATCTGGTTTCCTGGTGTATTGGGCATTTGATTGAACTGGCCAGTGCAGATCAGTACCGGTATGACTGGAAAGCATGGAAATATGAAACACTTCCCATGATCCCGGAGAATTGGAAATATCAGATTAAAGAAAGTACCAAAGGGCAGTTTCGGGTTTTAAAGGAACTGCTTCACAGAGCAGATGTCACAGAAATTATATGTGCAACAGATGCAGGAAGAGAAGGGGAGTTGATTTTCCGTCTGGTATATAACCAGGCAGAATGTAAACTTCCCTTTAAAAGACTGTGGATTTCTTCCATGGAGGAAAAAGCAATTCTGGAAGGATTTCAGCAGATGAAAGATGGACATGAATATGATAATCTTTATTATTCTGCGGTGGCGAGAAGTGAAGCAGACTGGCTGGTGGGAATTAATGCCACCAGACTGTTTACGGTGCTGTATCACCATCGGTTGATTGTAGGTCGGGTGCAGACACCTACACTTGCAATGCTGGTGGAACGGGAAAAGAGCATCGAGAACTTCCAGAAAGAGAAGTATTATCTGGTTCATCTTCTGATGGATGGATTGGATGCTGTAAGTAACCGGATAAAAGAGAAAAGTGCTGCCGTTCAGATGATGGAGGATATGAAGGATGAAACTGCACAGATTCTTTCAGTAAAGAAAGAGAAGAAAAAGGTACAGCCGCCGAAATTATATGATCTGACCACATTACAGAGGGAAGCAAATCGTCTTCTTGGATTTACGGCACAGCAAACCTTGGACTATACCCAAAGCCTTTATGAGAAGAAACTGGTGACGTATCCAAGGACGGATAGCCAATATCTTACAGATGATATGGAAGAAAATGCGTTTTTGGTTATTGATGCGGTAAATAGAGTATTTCCAGAAATATCAATGAAGGGTTCGGAACCAGAGATAAAAAGACTTTTAAACAGCAAAAAGGTATCAGATCATCATGCAATTATACCAACGGTAGAAATTGCAAACACGGATTTAAAAGCACTTCCGGGTGGAGAAAAAGAAATTCTTATGCTGATTGCATCAAAGTTATTATGTGCATCGGAACAGGAATACATATATGAGAGTATTAAGACTGAAATTTCCTGTCATGGAGAACTGTTTACTGCATCTGGAAAGAATGTTCTCCAATATGGATGGAAAGAAGTGGAAGAACGGTTCTTTAAATCATATGGGAAAAATGCAGAAAAGCCAGAAGAGGAGGAAAGTGATTTTCCAGATATAAAAATAGGACAGGTATTTGAATGTGTTGTTGTAAAATTTAGTGAACATTTTGCAGCACCGCCGAAACATTATACGGAGGATACGCTCCTTAGTGCCATGGAACACGCTGGAAGTTCGGATACGATAGAAGACGCAGAGAGAAAAGGGCTTGGAACTCCGGCTACCAGGGCAGCGATTATTGAAAAACTGATTGAGAAAGGCTTTATTGAGCGTAAAAAGAAGCAGATATTACCTACAGCAGATGGAAGAAATCTGATCAGGATTCTTCCGGAAATGATCAAATCACCAAAACTTACAGCAGAATGGGAAAATGATCTGACACTGATTTCCAGAGGCCAGAAAAATGTAGAAGAATTTCTCTTCGAAATTGAAAAAATGGTTACCAAATTGGTAAGTGATAATGGACAGCCAGTGGAAGAATACCAGAAACTATTTTCAGATGGTCGGAAAGAAATTGGAAAATGCCCAAGATGTGGCAATAAGGTTTATGTGGGAAAGAGAAATTATTATTGTTCAGGAAGTGATTGCAGTTTTACTTTATGGAAAAATAACCGATTTTTTGAGAGTCAGGGAAAAATACTTGATGAAGCAACTGTCAGGAAGCTGCTGAGTGAGAAGCAGGTGCATTTCAAAGATCTGGTATCAGAGAAAACAAAAAGGAAGTATGAAGCAACTATAAAGATGGAGGTTTCAGAAACCGGAAATCCAAAGTTTCAGTTGATTTTCCCGGAACGGAAGAAAGGAAAAAAGAATGAAGAATAAAAAAAATATGAGAAGATTTTTGTCGGGATTCTTGGCAATGCTTACAGTGTTATCTACAATTCTATCTCCAATACTGTCCTATGCGGCAGATGTAGTGCCAGAAGAGCCACCGTTATACGAAAAGGTAAAAAATGAACTTGATGCAGATGAGGTGGTAAAAGCAAAAGATCTGGAACTGGAAACAGGCAGTATTTTTGAAGTGGAGAAAGATTTTACCGGACTGGAAATACCAGATGAAAAAAAGGTGAAGATCACTTTCCATGAGGCAAAAAATGAGGAAAAGCAGGACTTTACAACAGATTACGAAGATACATACAAAGCTGTTTATTATGTAGAGCCAGTAAGTGGCCACCCAATTTATCAGATCAATCGTAAGCTGATTGTAAAGGAAGCGGTGGTGCAGGTTGCTGAATCTGAGAATCAGGAATCTGTAAGCAACCAGGAAGATGAGAATGAAGCAGAAGGCGAGGAACCAGCCATAGGCACTGCAGAGAGTGAAGAACCTGTGCAGGATGAGGTAAATGTAGAAATTCCGTCAGAGGATGAAATCTATGAAGAAGTAACTCCGACAGAAATTCCGGTTGAGGAAGAGCCAATAGATACACCAATCCCGGAAAACCCGTCTGAGGAAGTTTCAACAGAAGAACCTGCCATAGATGATAATCCGGATACAGACAGCACATTTGAAGAAATTACAGATACAGATCCGGAAGAAATGCCAGAGGCGACAGACGACTCTTTTACAGATGGAACAGAGAAAACAGAAGATGCAGATGGAAATTATCAGGTAAATATTGTTCGTGGAGAGGAATTTCATATTGAGCTGAACCATGAAGATGGACAGTATCAGCCAGGAGAAACCGTTGTATTTTCCGGAGATATGCCGCAAGGCAGCTTAATTGCAGTAGGAACAACAAAAGTACAGGCAAACCAGACAGAGAATACAGAAGATTTATTGTATTCAGAGGTGACTTATCACGAAGAATCGGATAAATTCAGTTTTGAAATGCCAGCAGATGACATTGACCTAAGTGTTTCCATGGATCAGGCAGAAAACGGTATCATGTTACTTGCAACCGATACTCCATGGGATGATGCAACAAATATTGAAGCAAATAAATATTACTATTATTCAGATGGCCAGCTTCATCCGTTTGATACAGTTATGGGACAGGGTGGAAATGACAGCTACAAATATGTTCGTTACAAAGCAGACGGAAAGACTTATACAGTAAATGCGTATTGTATGCAGCACTCCATGCAGTCACCTCCAAGTGGGACAACATATAAAAATATGGTTGAACTGGATGAAGGCGGAGATGATAAATATTTGAGAAAAGCCTTATTCTATGGATATGGCGGTCCAGGATGGGGACATACATTCAATGGATATAATGTAAAATCCATTATGGAAAAATATGGATGCAGTTCTGAGACAAGAGCCATGCAGCATTACCTGGTTGACTATTTATATGATGGCGAATCCGGATTTGGAGGTGCGCTTTCTACAACCGCTAAAAATATGCTGAAAGAGATTAAAGCAGCTCTTGCTAAAATGCCTGATCCGACAGCAATGAAACTTCTTCCAGGACTTTCCGTTAATGCAACGGGAAAGGAAACAGAAAGTTTTACCTGGAAGGCAAATGAAGCATTTACCATTACCATTCATCTGGAGAACGGAGTAAGCCTTGTTAATGAAACCACAGGAAAAACGGCATCTGGAAATGTCACTGTAAAGGGTGGAGAGAAATTCCATCTTGTAGCTACAACAGCCAATATGGGTAGCCTGAAAGGAAAGTATGCGATTACATCTAATTTCCCTTTGGATTTCCATGCAATGCTCTTAAAATTGGAGAGTTCACAGGACATTGGTTTTGGCTACTATACAGATTCCTCTGACCTGCAGATTACAGTTGACTGGCCGGAAGAAGCAGTTATTGAAATTACAAAGAAAGATGGAGATACTGGAAAAAATCTAGCTGGAGCCGTGTATGGGGTATATAGTGATAACGCCTGCACAAAGCTGATTGCTAAAATGCCGCCAACAGACAGCAATGGTTCTTCACGTGTAACTCTTACTAAGACACAGGATACAGTTTACTTAAAGGAAATTACAGCACCAGAAGGTTATGTTGTCCAGGCTTCCTCTTATGGAGTGAAATTAGTAGTTGGCAGTACGACCAAACAGACTGTAACGGACAAAGAGCAGAAAGGAAATCTGACCGTTTATAAAGAGGGTGAGGTTTTCGTAGGAGCTGTATCTGATGAAAATGGAACTTTATTCCAGTATGAGAAACGCCGTCAGAAAGGAGCCGTTTATAACGTATATGCTGCCGAGGATATTGTAACAGCAGGTGGAAAAACAGTTTACAAAAAAGGCGCAGAAGTAGCGAAAAATCTGATCACAGGTGAGAACGGTTCTGTAACGGTAAAGAATCTTCCGCTTGGAAGCTATAATGTAACAGAAGCACAGGCCCCGGAAAATTTTTATAATGCAAAAGAAACAAAAAAAGTAACCATTTCTTATGCAGGGCAAACTGCAGAAGCGGCTTTCTCAGAGACTACCTTTACAAATGACCGTCAGAAAGCAGTGGTGCAGGTGATAAAGAAAGACAAAGATACTGAAAATACACTATCCGGAGGGCATTTTGCTCTGTTTGCAGCGCAGGATATGAAAACTGTGGATGGAAAAGTAGCAGTAAAAAAAGATGCTCTGATTGAGACTGCAATTACTGGTACTGATGGAAAAGCAGCATTTAAAGCAGATCTTCCAGTGGGATTTTCTTATTATGTAAAAGAAGTCCAGGCTCCGGCTGGTTATGTCAGAAATGAGAAAGATACTTATTCTTTCCAGTTCAGTTATACCAATGATGAACAGGCAAAAATTTCTTTCAGTCATACTTTTGTGAATGACAGGGTCAGTGCTGCAATCTCTTTGAATAAAAAAGATGCCGAGACAAAAGAAAATAAGGCACAGGGAGATGCTTCCCTGGAAAATGCGGTGTATGGACTTTATGCAAGAAACGACATTACCCATCCGGATGGAAAGACAGGCGTTATTTATAAAGCCGGAAGCCAGATTTGTACGCTAACTACCGATAAAGAAGGAAAAGCAAGGATAGAGAATCTTTATCTTGGAGAGTATTACATCAAGGAAATTACCCCATCCGTAGGATATCTGGCAGACGAGCATGAATATGATCTTGTATGCAGTGATGAAGGTGATCTGACAGCGGTTGTAGAAAAAGAGTGTACCTCACTGGAAACGGTGAAGAAACAGCCGTTTGAACTTATTAAAGCTGCCAATAATGGAGACACAGATGCTGCATTACTATCCGGAGCTGGATTTAGTGCATATCTGGTATCTTCTTTGGTGGTAAAAGAGGATGAAAATTATGATTTTTCCTCTGCAGAGCCGGTTGTGATCGGTGAAAATGGAGCAACGGAAATTTTTACAAATGAAAAAGGCTATGTAAAATCCATTGCAATTCCATATGGAACATATCTGGTGAGAGAAACTACAACACCCCATAATTACAAACCTGTAGATGATTTTATTATCCGGATTACAGAGAATAAACCAACAGAGCCGCAGACATGGAGAGTTCTTTTGGATAAAGAATTTTCTGCAAAACTGAAAATTATCAAACAGGATGATGAGACTAAAAAATCTGTTCTAATTCCGGGAACAGAGTTTAAAATTTATGATATGGATCATGAAAAATATGTAGAGCAGGTAACTACATATCCGACAACCGTTACACATATCTCTTATTTCACAGATACAGATGGATATCTGATCCTGCCGCAGAATTTAAAAATCGGTCATTATAGAATCGAAGAGGTAACAGCACCGGACGGTTATACCATTAACAAAAATTATGTCGAAATACAGGTGGACACCAATACCCTGTATCAGACTGATCCGATATCAGGTGATGCAATCATTGAAGTTGTATATGAGAATCATCCGGTGAAAGGAAAACTCACTGTACAGAAAAAAGGAGAGGTTCTTTCGACCTATAAGAATGATTTTAAGTATGAAGTTCAGAATCTTTCCGGTGCAGTATATGAAGTGTATGCTGCAGAGGATATTTATACAGCTGATTTCCAGAAAGATGACACAGGAAAAAGAATCCTGAAATATGCAAAGGGTGAAAAAGTTGCAGAACTGACAACGGATGAATCCGGAAAAGCAGAGCTTGATAATCTGCCTCTAGGAGAATACAAAGTTGTAGAAAAGACTGCACCGGAGGGATTTGTATTAAATGAAGAAGAACAGAAGATTTCTTTCGTCTATGCAGACCAGGATACACCAGTGATCTCACAGAGTGCAGAGTTTATAAATGACCGCCAGAAAGTAGAAGTGTCAGTTGTGAAAAAAGATGCTGAAAATGAGAAAGGGCTTTCTGGAGCAGAGTTTGGTCTTTACGCAAAAGAGGATATAAAAGCAGGGGATAAGGTACTGGTAAAAGCAGACGAACTGCTTACAAAAGCGGTAACAGGTGAAGATGGAAAAACTGTTTTTGAGCAGGATCTGCCATTTGGAACTTATTATATAAAAGAACTGGCAGCACCAGATGGTTTTGTATCTTCAGATGAGCAGATTGAGGTGACTGCGAAATATCAGGGACAGGAAGTAAAAACAGTAAAACTGGAAACCGTTTTTAAGAATGAGCCGACAACAACTGAATTTACGAAATCAGATATTACAACAGGTGTGGAACTTGACGGAGCAACACTGACGGTTTTGGATTCAGACGGAAAAGAAGTAGAAAAATGGACTTCTGTAAAAGGAAAAGCTCATGTAATAAAAAGACTCCATGTGGGAAAAACCTACACACTTCGGGAAGAGTTTGCACCATATGGTTATCTGCAGGCGGAGGAAGTGAAATTTACAGTTTCTGATACTGCAGATGTTCAAAAAGTAGAAATGAAGGATGCTGTTCCGGTTGGACGAATCATCATCAATAAAAAAGGTGAATTTGTCAAAGAAGTTACCTGGAAAGATATGCTGGCAGGCGGCATGGACGCAGCATTTGGCTATGTTACAGGTTCTTTGAAAGATGTTACTTTTGAAATTTATGCAGCGGAGGATATCAAGGCTGCAGATGGGGAAAGCAGTGATTATTATAAAAAGGACGAACTGGTAGCAACAATTACGACAGATGCTCTTGGATATGCAAGATCAGAAGATCTTCCTTTAGGCAAATATTATGTAAAGGAAAAAGAGACGGCGGATGGATATGTTCTGGATGGAGAAATCAGAGAGGTTGATCTGACTTATCGTGATCAGAATACTCCGGTTGTGACTTATGATGAGGACTGGCAGAATAACCGCCAGAAAGCAAAAGTAACTGTAGTTAAGAAAGAAAAAAATACAGACCGTGTTCTGGAAGGCGGAGTATTTGCACTTTATACAAAGAATGATATTTTAAATGCAGAAGGCGAAGTAATCCTGAAAGCAGATACCATGATCGAGCAGAAAGCTACGGATCAGGATGGAAGGATTGTATTTACGGCAGATCTTCCAATCAATGGCAGCTACTATGTAAAAGAAGTGCAGGCTCCTGCTGGATTTGTGACAACAGAAGAAATCAAGGAATTTGATTTTGCTTATGCGGGAGAAGAGGTTGCAGAAGTATCCTTTGAGTTCACTTATGAAGATGAGCCAACTACTTTTGAAATCACAAAATCAGATATTACAACCGGGGAAGAATTACCAGGTGCAAAACTGAAAGTATCCGATTCAGAGGGAAACGTTGTGGATGAGTGGACATCCGGAAGCACACCACACATCATTAAGGAACTGGAAGTTGGAAAGAAATATACATTAACAGAGACAATTCCTGCTGATGGCTATGCAACTGCAGAATCCATTACGTTTGTAGTAGAAAATACTGCAGATATACAGAAAGTAGAAATGCAGGACGATACAACAAAAATTCTGATCAGTAAAGTTGATATGACAGATGGAAGCAGCGAGGTCAAAGGTGCTAAACTGTATATTCTTAATGAAAACCAGGAAGTTATGGAAAGCTGGACATCTGGTGATCAGCCCCATTATGTAGAGAAACTTCCAATCGGTACTTATACATTATTGGAGGAAACAGCACCGAAAGGCTATATTGTGGCAAATAAAGTGACATTTGAGGTTAAGGACACCGGAGATGTTCAGGGAGCCAAAATGGAAGATGAACAGGCAATGGGCAAGGTAATCTTAAATAAAACAGATAAAGACACCAAGAAGCCAATGAAAGGTGTAGAATTTGCCCTTTGTGACAGTAAAGGTAAAGTTCTGGAAACTCTGGTAACAGACAGTGCCGGCCATGCAGAATCAAAGAATTATCCGATTGCGACTTTTAAGAATGGGCAGTATAAAAAAGCAATCACATATATCCTGAAAGAAACAAAAACACTGGATGGCTATCAGCTTGATGAAACCGAGCATAAGATTCAGTTTGAATATGTCAATGACCGTACTCCTGTGATTGAATATACTCTGGATCTGACAAATAAGAAAGCTCCGGAAAAAGACACTCCGGAAACATCAGAAAACCAGGGAGTCAGCACTCCTGTTTCCCATGGTTCTGATGCGACTTCTGTATCCAATTCACCAAAAACAGGAGATAATACAAATATTGCTATTTTTGTGCTGGCGCTTGCAGTATCAGCAGGATGTCTGGGAACTGTAGTGACAGTTAAGAGAAAACGCAAATGATAATATAAATAGTGTTCTGGGGCTGTGGTTACTGCACAGCCCCATTTTGAAAAGGAGAAGAAATTGAAATTAGGAGCAAGAATAAGAAAAATCCGTATGTTTCGCAATATAACTCAAAAAGAACTGGGGCGCAGGTTAGGGTATGGAGAAAATAGTGCAGATGTGAGAATCGCCCAATATGAAAGCGGACAGCGTACACCGAAGCAGGAAACGCTTATCCGGATAGCAGAAATATTGGAAGTTGATGTCCGAAATTTTTTAAGTCCTGGAATTGCGACAATGGACGAATTAATGGAAACTTTATTCTGGATGGATGAAGAAAATAGAGGGCTTTTTCATCTGTTCCTGCTAAATGATTCAGAAAGTGAAATAGTTGGAATCACAATGAGGGATAAAAAAACAATGTCTTATCTGCAGGAATGGATGGGGAAAAAGCAGAAACTGGGCGATGGAAGAATTACAGAAGAGGAATATCTGGAATGGAAACTGCATTGGCCAGAGGATAAGAGAAAAACAGAATATAAAACCGTATGAAGTAAAAAGGAATTGCTTTGCGGAGAGTTACCTGTTAGAATATTACTGGAGCAACCGTGTACAGGGTTGGTAAAAACCTCCTGGATTTTCAGATTCCGTTAAGGGATACAGAAGAAGGGAGGTGGAGCGAATGGATACATACGAAGTCTTGAGCTTATTGTTCTTAGGCGGTACGTTTCTGATTGCTTTGCTTGCCTATTTGGATAATAGGGACAACAAGCGAAAAAAATAGCCTACCCTGTCTGCCAACAGGATAGGCAGCTCTCTTTGAGAGCAAAATAAATTAAAACCTAATCCAGGAGCATCCACCTTGTGGGCGGTTACTCTTTTCAATTAGAATATAGCATTTTCTCTCCGAAAAGTAAAGTACATTTTATGCAGCCAATTCTAAAAAGAGTGGGCTGTTTTTTTATTGACAGGAGGGAAGTTAAATGTCTAAACTACAGGACATCCGAAACTTGGTGCAGGAACATGCCGTATTGGTGAGTAGTTCGCCAGGGGATTGGATGGATTATATGGACACAGCATCAAGGTTATATCGTTATTCTTTTTCAGACCAGCTTCTGATCCATGCACAGCGTCCAGACGCAACAGCCTGTGCATCACTGGAACTATGGAATGAAAAGATGTTACGCTGGGTAAATCGTGGTGCAAGAGGAATTGCCCTGTTTGATGAAACCTGGCAGAATACCAAACTTCGTTATGTGTTTGATATTTCGGATACCCATATGGTAGCCGGGGGCAGAAGCCCGTATCTGTGGCAGATGCAGGAACACCAGAGAGAAGAGATCCTCACCCATCTGGCAGAGGTCTATGCTCTGGAAGAAAAGGATGCGGCAACTTTGCAGGACGCATTGATGGCGGTCGCAAGGGAAATGGTCAATGACAATCTGGAGGAATACCTGGATGGATTGGAATATGCTGTAGAAGGTACTTATCTGGAAGATCTGGATGAGGTGACGATTCGCAGTGATTTCCGTCAGCTGGCAACAGACAGTGTTTACTATCTGCTTTCCAGGCGATGCGGGCTTGACCCGATGGAACTTCTGGAAGAAGAGGACTTCATGCATATTACAGATTATAACCATCTGTCAGTTCTCACCTTCCTTGGAAATGCGGCAAGCCAGCTCAGTGAGAGTATTCTGATTGATATTGGAAAGACCGTACATAAAATTTCTCTGGAAGAAGCGAGAAAAGAGGTTGAAAATTCCAATGAAAGGAATTATAATAACTTTACCACGTTAATGCGCGAAATTAAAAACCAGGATGCAGAAACGAAAAAAGAAGAAAATATTGAAAATGAAGGAGGAACCGATTATGGAACTGACATATCATCGCAAGGGAGATTACCTGTTTCCGAATCTGACCGTCGAAGAGGAAGAAGTAACGATCGGGAAATACGGGATGCTGCGGAGGACATTTCTGAAAGAACACAAGAACAGCCTTTATCAGAGCCTGTTCCTGACCGGGAAGCTGAACAGCCATCTGGAACAGATCGAGAAAGCAGCACAGGAGAGAATGGACAGCCAGATGGAGAAACTGCTGGAGAAGAATCCGGCACCGGACAAGGAAGCAGATCCGATGGCATGGACAGCACACATGAACGTACTGATGGCAACAGCGGAAGAGAGCATCTTGACGGAATTGGTATACAGTTAGTCGAAGATACAAGAGAAGATGGATTGAGTAAAGCAGAGGAAGAGATCGCCTCTGCTTTATCTTTGCCCGAATATCCCACCGCAGATGAACAAAGGCGGCAGATCGAGGAAAGAGCAGCTGCCCTTTATGCCGGAGAAATCCCGATTCCAGAGGAAGTTGTCGATGAGATCTTACGGACAGGAGGAAACCGGAAAGCAAGCCAGCTCCGGATCATCTATAATTTCATGAGTGAACAGACACCGGAGGAATATACGGAGTTTGTGAAGCGTGAATACCGCAAAGGGGGAAAAGGTTTTCAGATTGATGGAAATGAATATTCGGTCTGGTTTGATGAAATCGGGATGCAGATCGCAGTGGGGCATACGGTCACAGACCAGATTTTAGATAAGGCATTTTTATCATGGGAAGATGTCAGCGGACGTATCCATCAGCTTTTAGACCAGGGTGAATATGCACCGCAGTCTGTATTGGATGCGGCAAGAAGTAATGCAGTAAAAGAACACGCCCAGGCTCTTGCCTATATGAAAGGGGATATGGCAGAAGGAGTAGCGGAGATTGTTTTCGATGAGGAGGATTTACCACATCTTCGCAGTATCTATCCGGAGATCACGGATTATCTGGAAGAAAAGCTGGAGGATCCCCAGTGGCTTTCGGAACTGAATGAAAGACTGGATGCATTGGCAGAAGCCTATGAAGAAAATCATTTTATTATGCGTTTCCATCATTATAATCCTATAAATATCTCAAAGCAGTTTCAGAAGTTTGCGGATGAGGTGATTCCTTATCAGGCTAGGGATGGCTTTGCCTGGAAAGAACATCCGATGTTCATTACACAGGATGAGATTGATGCTTATCTTGCAGGAGGTGGAGCGTATTCGCAGGGCAGGCTTAGGACGTATTCCTTTTATCTGCTGCATGAAGATGAAAGATCGAGGACAGGTTTTATCAAGGAACAGTATGGGATCGGTGGAAGCAGTCATGCACTGTCTGGTGCCGATGATTCACACGCAAACTATGATGGAAAAGGATTGTTTCTTGCAAGAGGTGCTTATGGGAATCCATATACGTCAATTTTATTATCCTGGAATAAAGTTGCAAACAGAGTAGATTATCTGATAAAGAATGACCAGTTCCTGCAGGCGGAAGATTATGCTCGTATGCCGGAATATGAACGGGAGCAGATGGCGAATAAGGTACTCCGCTTTTATGACCGTCTTCCGGAAGAGATAGACAGACCATTTACGGATGATTTCTTCTGGGAAAAACCAGGAAAAGAAATGGTGGCAGTATTAGAGAATCCAGAGCAGACAGAAGAACTGTTACAGAAGATGGATGCAGCATTTGCAGCTCTTCCATTGGATTTTGAAGCGTATGGGACAAATTACCAGCAGAAAACAGAACTTCTTTCAGAACTTCACCAGTATGCAGAAGGAACCTATACGATTTTCCCGACACCGGAAGCAGAACCGTCTTTTGCGGAACCATCCGGACACCAGATGACCATGTTTGATTTCTTGGATACGAAGGCAGTGGCAGAACCGACCGTAGTAGATATGTCAGATGTGGAGGAAATAGAAGAGGAAGAGGTTACTGCCGAAGAAGATATTCCGGAAAGTCAGGAACAGGAAAAAGCTGTGTTAGAACCACACAACTTCCGTATCCAGGATAATGACCTTGGTGCAGGCGGTCCGAAGGCAAAGTATAAGGCAAATATGGAAGCCATCCATTTGTTACAGACTTTGGAGAAAGAAGAACGTCTGGCAACACCCGAAGAACAGGAAATCTTATCCCGATATGTTGGATGGGGTGGCATCCCACAGGCATTTGAGGAAAATAACAGCAGCTGGGCAGATGAGTATCTGGAGTTAAAGAATACCTTATCACTGGAAGAATACAATGCAGCAAGGGCATCGACCTTAAATGCTTTTTATACGTCCCCGATAGTAATCCGAAGTATGTATGAAGCACTGGAAAATATGGGACTGAAACAGGGAAATATTCTGGAACCGTCCTGTGGTGTCGGTAACTTTATGGGACTGATCCCGGAGAGTATGGGCAAAACCAATATGTACGGTGTGGAACTTGACCCGGTTTCAGGCAGGATTGCAAAACAGCTTTACCAGAAAAATAAGATTGCCGTACAGGGATTTGAGGAAACCAGTTATCCGGACAGCTTTTTCGACTGTGTGATAGGCAATGTTCCATTTGGGGCGTATCAGGTCAGTGACCGCAGATATGACCGGCATCATTTTATGATCCATGATTATTTTATTGCAAAATCCCTTGATCTGGTGCGTCCCGGTGGCGTAGTGGCTGTGGTAACTTCCAGTGGAACGATGGATAAGCAGAATCCGGCAGTGAGACAGTATATCGCAAACCGGGCAGAACTGCTTGGAGCCATCCGATTACCGAATAATGCGTTCCAGAGAAATGCCAATACCAGTGTTGTTTCTGATATTTTGTTTTTCCAGAAAAGGGACAGGGCATCCATTGAGGAACCGGAATGGTTAAATTTAAAGGAAATACCGGAAGGCTATTCGGTCAATGCTTATTTTGCAGAGCATCCGGAAATGGTGCTTGGTGAGTTTACTACAGAAAGTACCCAGTACGGAAAGCAGGAAGTGACCGTAAAACCAAAAGAAGGCATTACCTTAGAAGAACAGTTAAAAGAAGCTATTAGGAATATCCATGGCACGATTACGGAACTGGAACTTTCGGATACAGAGTTAGAAGAGGATGTTGTCTCTATCCCGGCAGACCCGGATGTAAAGAATTTCAGTTTTACCGTAGTGAATGAGGAAGTCTATTACCGGGAAAATTCTGTGATGAACCGCATGGAGCTTCCGGCAATGACAGCGGAACGTGTCAAAGGGATGGTGAAGATCCGTGATGTTACGAATGAACTGATCCGGTGTCAGATGGAAGAGGGAAGCGATGAGCAGATCACAAAGCTGCAGGAAAAACTCAATGAAGAATACGATACCTTTACAGCAAAATATGGTCTTATCAGCAGCAATGCCAATAAGAGGGCATTTAGTCAGGACAGTAGTTATTGTCTTTTGACTTCTCTGGAATTTCTGGATGATAAGGGAGAACTGAAACGGAAAGCGGATATTTTTACCAAAAGGACAATCCGCAGGGCAGAAACGGTAACTTCTGTAGATACTGCCAGTGAAGCACTTGCGGTTTCTATTGGTGAGAGGGCAGGCGTTGACCTTTCCTATATGGCACAGCTTTCCGGGAAAACAGAAGAGGAGCTTACCGAAGAACTGGCAGGGGTAATCTTTAAGAACCCGATTAGTGAAAAATGGGAGCCATCGGACGAATATCTTTCTGGAAATGTGAGGGAAAAACTGCAGATCGCCAAACAATTTGCTGGGAATCATCCAGAATATATGGTCAACGTGCAGTATTTAGAGCAGGTACAGCCAAAAGACCTGGATGCGTCAGAGATTGAGGCAAGACTTGGAGCAACCTGGATTTCAGAGAACTATATCACACAGTTCATGGCAGAGACATTCCATACACCAAGATATTATATAGGGAGCAAGGTTAAAGTCCAGTATGCCGAAGTGACCGGACAATGGAATGTTATGGGAAAGAATGTGGACAGCTACGGAAATGCCCTTGTCACTTCCACTTATGGAACACAGAGAGCCAATGCCTACCGTCTTTTGGAAGATGCCTTAAACCTTAGAGATACCAAGATTTATGACACGGTACAGGATGCCGAGGGGGAACACCGGGAATTAAACCGGAAGGAAACAATGCTGGCACAGCAGAAGCAGGAGCTGATCAAAGAGGAATTTAAAGAGTGGATATTTAAAGACCTGCACCGACGGGAAGATCTCTGTAAGATTTATAATGAACGATTTAACAGCATCCGTCCACGGGAATATGATGGAAGCCATATTCAGTTTGTCGGCATGAATCCGGAGATCACCCTGATGCCGCACCAGAAAAACGCAGTGGCTCATGTGCTGTATGGAAATAACACCCTTCTGGCTCATTGCGTAGGAGCAGGGAAGACGTTCCAGATGATCGCAGCCGGTATGGAATCAAAACGGCTGGGACTCTCACAGAAGAATCTTTATGTTGTGCCAAACCATCTGACCGAGCAGTGGGGCAGTGATTTCCTACGTCTCTATCCGGGAGCAAATATCCTGGTGGCAACAAAGAAGGACTTTGAGCCGGCAAACCGAAAACGTTTCTGTTCCCGTATTGCGACAGGAGATTATGATGCCGTGATCATTGGACATACACAGTTTGAGAAAATCCCCCTTTCAAGGGAACGGCAGATTGCCATGCTGGAAGATCAGATCGCAGATATTACGTTTTCCATTGAAGAAGCGGCACATCAGGCAGGACAGAATTATACCATCAAGCAGTTGGAAAAAACAAAGAAGAGTCTGCAGGCGAGGATGAAGAAACTCAATGACCAGACCAGAAAGGATGATGTAGTAACTTTTGAGCAGTTGGGCGTAGACCGGCTGTTTGTGGATGAAAGTCATAGTTTTAAGAACCTTTTTTTGTATACAAAAATGCGGAATGTGGCGGGTATCTCACAGACGGATGCACAGAAAAGTTCGGATATGTTTATGAAATGTCGGTACATGGATGAACTGACCGGCGGCAGAGGGATCACCTTTGCTACAGGTACTCCCGTATCGAACAGTATGACGGAGCTTTACACTATCATGCGTTATCTCCAGTATGACACACTCATGCGTATGGGTATGGGACACTTTGATTCCTGGGCGGCAACGTTCGGGGAGACAGTAACCGCAATCGAATTATCACCGGAAGGAACGGGCTATCGTGCGAAAACACGATTTGCCCGTTTTTTCAATCTTCCGGAGCTGATATCCATTTTTAAGGAAGCTGCGGATATTCAGACTTCGGATATGCTGAATCTTCCTGTACCGGAAGCAGAGTTTATCAATGAGGTCTTGAAGCCAAGTGAAGAACAGCAGGAAATGGTCAGTGCTTTTTCAGAACGTGCCGAAAGTGTAAGAGGCGGTCTTGTGAATCCGACAGAGGATAACATGCTCAAGATTACCAATGACGGAAGAAAATGTGCCCTTGACCAGAGATTATTGAATGAGCTTCTTCCGGATGCAGAAAAAAGCAAGGTCAATACCTGTGTGGAAAATGCTTTTCAGGTATGGGAGGAAGGAAAAGCAGACCGGACAACCCAGCTGATCTTCTGTGATTTATCTACACCAAAAGGAGACGGGACATTCAATGTATATGATGATGTCCGAAACAAACTGGCTGCCAGAGGAATCCCGAAAGAAGAGATTGCTTTTATCCATGAATACAACACGGAGGCAAAGAAAGCGGAGCTGTTTGCAAAGGTGCGGGCCGGACAGGTGAGAATCCTTATGGGTTCCACTCCAAAACTCGGTGCTGGTACCAACGTACAGGACAGGCTCATTGCCCTCCATCACCTTGACTGTCCGTGGAAGCCGTCTGATGTAGGACGGATTTTGCGGACATTCAAAATAAAAAAGAATGTGGAGGTAACAGACAATGGCAACATCATTATTTGAGGAAATGGGCGGCAGATACGAAAGGCAAGGCGATTATTTAATCCCATGCTTAACTGTACCCGCCGAAGAAGAACAGCCAATAGGCATATGGGGACAGCAGCATTTAGACTATCTGAAGCAGTACCGCAAAGTTACATACACCAATCTTCTTACAAGTGGCAGGCTCAACACCTACCTTGCCGACATCGACAGGCAGGCGCAGGAACGCTTTGAGCGGCTCATAGAAGGCATGAAACAGGCGCAGGGCATAACAGAACGCCTAAAGGAAGAAAACGCTTTAGAATGGGTTAGGCGGCTTAATAATATAGGGGCTTGTGCGAGGGAGATTGTGGAGAAAGAAATTATTTTTGCATAAACAGATGATTAGTGGCAGGGTGAAATCCGCCGCTTTTTCTGCTTTAGTTTGTCAGCTTGACAAATAAAGGGTTAAGGAATATAATTAGATTCAGTTTTATACAAGGAGTTAATAAATATGCGGCAAGGTATTCTTAAATAAACTGTCAATTTGATAGTGGGAACAAAAAGTAGCAGTCCTGTTTAACTTTTAATATGGGGCTTAGTTTTTTGTACCCAGTTTAAGAATACTTTTATCATGTAATTTTATATGCCCGAAAACATATAAGTGTTTTGGGGCTATTGGATTTATTTACCCAGTGATAGGAGTATTTATCACTGGGTATTTTTATGCCCTTTTTGGGTGTTGATAGGAGGAAAATCACATGAAAATAATTAACTTAGGAATTCTGGCTCACGTTGACGCAGGAAAGACAACTTTAACGGAGAGTTTATTGTATACCAGTGGTGCGATTACAGAACTAGGGAGTGTAGATAAAGGCACAACAAGAACAGATACAATGAATTTGGAGCGTCAAAGGGGAATCACTATCCAGACAGCAGTGACATCTTTTCAGTGGGAGGATGTAAAAGTCAACATTATAGATACGCCAGGTCATATGGATTTTTTGGCGGAAGTATACCGTTCTTTATCCGTTTTAGACGGAGCAGTATTATTAGTTTCTGCAAAGGATGGCATACAGGCACAGACCCGTATACTGTTTCATGCACTACAGACAATGAAGATTCCGACAATCTTTTTCATCAATAAAATTGACCAAGAGGGGATTGATTTGCCAATGGTATATCGGGAAATGAAAGCAAAGCTTTCTTCGGAAATTATAGTGAAGCAAAAGGTTGGGCAGCATCCCCATATAAATGTAACGGACAATGACGATATGGAACAGTGGGATGCGGTAATTATGGGAAACGATGAACTATTAGAGAAATATATGTCAGGGAAACCGTTTAAAATGTCAGAACTGGAACAGGAAGAAAACAGGAGATTCCAAAACGGAACGTTATTTCCCGTTTATCACGGAAGCGCTAAAAACAATCTGGGGGTTCGGCAGCTTATAGAAGTAATTGCCAGTAAATTTTATTCATCAACGCCTGAAGGTCAATCTGAACTATGCGGGCAGGTTTTTAAGATTGAATATTCAGAGAAAAGGCGGCGTTTTGTTTATGTGCGTATATATAGCGGAACATTGCATTTGAGGGATGTTATTAGAATATCTGAAAAAGAGAAAATAAAAATCACAGAGATGTGTGTTCCGACAAATGGTGAAATCGTCCCGGCTGACCATGCCTGTCCGGGAGAAATTGTTATTTTAGCTGATGATACTTTGAAACTGAACGATATCCTGGGAAATGAAAAACTCCTGCCTCACAAAACACGGATTGATAATCCCATGCCATTACTTCGGACAACGGTAGAGCCGCAAAAGCCGGAGCAAAGGGAAGCCCTGTTAAATGCCCTCGCAGAGATTGCTGATACAGACCCTCTTTTAAAATATTATGTGGATACTACAACGCATGAGATTATACTTTCTTTTTTGGGGAATGTGCAGATGGAAGTCATTTGTGCCATCCTTGAGGAAAAATATCATGTGGAGGCAGAAATAAAAGAGCCTACTGTTATATATATGGAAAGACCGCTTAGAAAAGCAGAATATACCATCCACATAGAAGTCCCGCCAAATCCTTTCTGGGCTTCTATCGGGTTGTCCATAGAGCCGCTCCCTATTGGAAGCGGAGTGCAGTATGAAAGCAGAGTTTCACTTGGATATTTAAACCAATCGTTCCAAAATGCGGTTATGGAGGGGGTTCTCTATGGCTGCGAGCAGGGGCTGTATGGATGGAAAGTGACAGACTGTAAAATCTGTTTTGAATATGGATTGTATTATAGTCCTGTAAGTACCCCCGCAGACTTTCGGCTGCTTTCCCCTATCGTATTGGAGCAGGCTTTAAAAAAAGCAGGGACAGAACTATTGGAGCCATATCTCCACTTTGAAATTTATGCACCGCAGGAATATCTCTCACGGGCGTATCATGATGCCCCAAGGTATTGTGCAGATATTGTAAGTACTCAGTTAAAGAATAACGAGGTCATTCTGAAAGGAGAAATCCCTGCCAGATGTATTCAAGAATACAGGAACGATTTAACTTATTTCACAAATGGGCAGGGAGTCTGCTTGACAGAGTTAAAAGGATACCAGTCAGCTATTGGTAAACTTATTTGCCAACCTCGCCGCCCGAATAGCCGTATAGATAAGGTTCGGCATATGTTCCACAAGTTAGCTTAACAGCTTGCGAAAGTCGTATAAAATGAGATTTGAAAGGATTAGAAACTAATTATGATGAAATGCGAATGGATATTGTGTCCTGTTTGTGGGAGCAAAACCCGTAATAAAATTAGGAAGGACACTGTTTTGAAGAATTATCCTCTTTATTGTCCAAAATGCAGACAAGAAAGATTGATTAAAGTTGACAACTTGAAGATAACTGTCATCAAAGAGCCAGACGCTTAAGACGCAGAGCCGATGAAATTGTGGAACAATTCACAAATCATCGGCTCTTTTTGTTTAGTATTTGAAAGAACAAACTCACCAAATAAAAAAAACGATATTCGGGTGGGTTATTTTGTTATACCCTAAATTACCCTCTGAATTTGCTTTTAAATTTGGAGGGTTTTTATGTTCCTTTTTTCGGGCGGTTGTCCATCTGCTTATATAAAGCAAAGTTTATCTATACATAGCATATCAGGGAATGGCAGGAAGCCAGTTAAAAAAATCTCTGCCAGTGCAGCGGTACTTCTCACCATGAAGGTAGAAGTACAATCTCCATACAACGGAATTAGTATTTCCTATAACCGTAGAGGTCACAGAGCCTTTGCGGTTTTTCTTTTGTCGTTTTTTATCGGAATACGCCGCAGGGCTGCTTCTGATGTGCATTGCCGTTCCCCGCCACTCCATCTGGATTTTTACATTTCAAAAATTCAGATTGGAGGACAATGCGGTGAAATATGCACCAAGAAAGGTATATATCAAAGAGAATGGCGGCTATGAGGAACTATCCTATGCGGAAATCAAGGCACTTGCCACAGGCAATCCGTACATTAAGGAAAAAATGGATCTGGATGTGCAGGTGAGTAAGCTGAAACTTCTAAAGGCAAACCACACCAGTCAGATTTACCGTTTGGAATCCGATATTGCAAAGAATTTCCCGGTACAGATCAGTGCATTGAAAGAGCGGATTGCCGGGATGCAGATAGATTCCCAGGTAGTAAAAAGCGTGGATTTACAGGATAATGACACGTTTGCCATGACGGTAGGGAATGTCCTTTATGAAGATAAGAAAGAAGCAGGCGAAGCGTTGATCGCTGCCTGTGCAGGGTTAAAAACCGTCAGCACCGGTGGAAAGATCGGGGAATATCATGGGTTTACGTTATCTGCTTCCTACAATATGTTCTCCAATGCGTTTGAATTGACGATCAAAGGAAAATGCTCTTATAAGCTGGAGATTGGAAAAGACCCGGTAGGAAATATGCAGCGTATCCATAACACCCTTTCTTCTATCGACAGGAAGCTGACGGAAAGTGAGCAGAAATTGGAAACTGTACAACAGCAGCTTGCTACGGCACAGGAAGAGGTAAAGAAACCATTCCCGAAAGAAGAAGAACTGAATGAAAAGATGGAACGGTTATCCGAGTTAAATGCTCTGCTGAACATGGATGAAAAGGGCAATGAGACGATTATGGCAGATGAGGATATTGGCAGAGAAGGAAGTAGCACAGATAGCAGGGATGCTGTAGAAGAAAAAGAACTTCCGGAAACAGCAGACAGAATCCATAAGCCATCTATTCTGGAACGCTTAAAGCAGGAAAAAGCACAGCAAAACGCACCACAGCAGCCGACTGTGCAGAAATCAGCAAAGAAGAAACACGAACAGGAGTTATAAAAAGTTTCCCGTCAGGATATTTTCTGGCGGGAGAAATCCAAAAGGAGGATTTGTTTTATGGCAAATAATATAGAGAAACAGTTAAAGGAAATATCGGAACGGCTGGAACAGGGCGTAAAAGAGATTTTTACTTCGGAACGGTATACGGAATATCTGAATACCATGTCCAAGTTCCATAATTACAGTTTTAATAACACCCTTCTGATCACCATGCAGAAACCGGAGGCTACTCTGGTGGCAGGGTATCAGGCGTGGCAGAAGAAGTTTAACCGCCATGTAAAACGTGGGGAAAAAGGAATCCAGATCATCGCACCGGCACCCATCCGTGAGAAACAGGAGATTGAAAAGATTGACCCTGTAACAAAAGAGCCGGTGATCGGGGATGACGGTCAGCCGGAAACAGAGATCGTGGAGATGGTCATTCCAAGGTTCCGTGTGACAACGGTATTTGATGTCAGCCAGACAGAGGGAGAGCCGATTGCAGAGCTGGAAGTATCGGAACTTACCGGGAGTGTACAGTTTTATGACACATTTATGGAAGCATTGCAGAACATTTCTCCTGTGCCAATCCGCATGATGGAAATAGAAGGGGAAGCAAAAGGCTATTATCATCAGACAGAAAAGTATATTGCAATTCAGGAAGATATGAGTAATCTTCAGACCATGAAAACCGGAGTACACGAAGTAAGCCATGCATTGCTGCATGACCGGGAGGTAATGGATGCGGAAGGAATTTTAAAAGACCGGACAACAAAAGAAGTAGAAGCAGAAAGTATTGCCTATATTGTCTGCAATCACTTTGGTTTGGATACTTCAGAATACTCTTTTACCTATATTGCCAGCTGGTGTGAGAGCAAGGATATGAAAGCACTCCGGGCATCTATGGATACCATCCGGAAAACGTCTGCAGAAGTCATTGAGAATATCGAGACACAAATGCACGAACTGGAAATGGAAAGATCGGTGCGGGATACCTTCCATAAGGAAGATTTGATCCTGCATCTTTCAGGCAGCATGGGTTCCGAGTTTACTTATGACCTGATCGAAAACATGAGCAGGGAACAGTTAGAGCAGAATGTGGGGGAATACGTCCGCCTTCTGGAAAGTGGTGAGATAGAGGAGAATGAGAAACCACTGGAAAGTTTTCTGGAGGAAAAAGGTGCTGCCGTCACACCACTCTATGACAGCAGTGGACACGGAGAGAATTATCCGATTGATTTTTATGATGTGGAATATGATGCTGACACAGGCGTTACTTATTTTTCTGACCTTTCTCCGAAAGAGCAGGCAGAGATGTTGGTGCATAAAGCAGAGTTTCCAAGAAATATTTTTTCGGAAGAAGAAAAGGCATTTGTAAATGAATATGCAGAAACTTTCCCCGGACGGGTGGAAAGACTGAATGACCTGGTATGGGACATGAGGGAATCTTACGATGAAGCCGGTTCAAAGCTAGTGTATGAAGTAATCCAGGCAGCAAGGGCAAACTTCCCAGTGAAAGAACCGGAGATTGTAGAAGAAACAGCCATGCAGTATGCTCACCGTCTGATTGAAACGGCAGAAGCTGCAAATACAGGAAATTTCACAGATTCCCAGAGAAATCTTATTGTGAATTTTGCATATAAGATGGATGACAAAGACGAAGTGCTTGGACTGGTGAACCGTATGATGACCGCAATCCGCAGACCGGGAAGTGAATATACGAGAAGCCTTATGAATGAAACACAGGCACAGATTGACAATTTCCCGGATGGCATGATCGGTTTTACGGAAATGCACGAGGCAGGAATTCAGTTAGACCATATGCTCCCGCTTACGAAAGACCGGGCATATGAACTGTACCGTGTAGGGGCAGAAATTTATATCTTACACGGAAATCCAGAGAATCCACAACGGGCAGAACAGATGCTTGTGGAGACGGAAAGTGAGATCCTTGGATATGACGGTATCTTTGGAATCACAGAAACAGAATGGGAAGTGCAGAAAGAGAGAGAAATATCTGCTACAAAACAGGAAGCACTGGTACAGCAGAGTGCAGAAAAGATTGATGAGACACTTCTTCTGCATGGAGAAAGCGGAAGGTTTGCCATTTATCAGATGGATACCGGAGATGAGCATACTTATCAGTTTATGGGAATGGAATCCGCAAAGAGTCTGGGCTATACCATTGACGGAAAGGATTACAGGATGGTTTATGCAGCACCGTGGATGCCAACGATGACGTTAGACAATATATTTGAACGCTTTAACATTGACCGACCGGAAGATTTCCGTGGCCATTCCTTATCGGTAAGTGATGTGATCGTGATAAACAGGGGTGCAGAGATCACAGCCTATTATGTAGATTCTTTTGGATTTCAGGAACTTCCGGAGTTTGTCCAGCAGAGAATGAACATGCTGGAACATAATTCCGTCAGGGCATATCCGCCAGTTTATAAAGGAACATTGGAACAGGCAATGGGAGAACGGGATGTGGATGCTTATCTGGATTCCAGAAAGTTAAACCTGGACTGTAAGAAAGCAATCGAAGAAGCCGTCCGGGAGAATTTTGACGGGCTGCACTTAAAGCAGGATGCGGCAAAAGAAGTCGTGGAACGCTTCGGGGAAGAACGTATGAATTTTGTTATGGCAAATACCATCCGTGAACTTTCCCATGATGGAAGATTTTCCAGACAGAACAAAGACTGGGCGGAGCATATCGAAGTCCCGGAAAATATCAGCCGGGGCAGAAATCTGAACCTGGATTATGTGATCGAAAGCCACCCGGCAGTTTTAGATGGGTTTATCGACATGGCAAGAGCTGAGATCCGGATGCAGAGGATAGAACAGGCGATAGGAGAAAACGAAGTGACGATCACGGCAGAGACAAGAGGGTATGAAGCAGAAGGACATAACGGGACATGGCATACGGTTGATGAAAAGGAATATGCCGGGGAGAAGTTTTTCTTAATGGAACATGATGAATTTGGCTCCGATGTGGCAGGCATTATCGTAGCGGAAAATGGACAGCTTGTAGCGGAGGACTTGTGGAATGGGTTTGATGCAGGAGCGTTAGAAGCTGTATCAGAATATTTGCAGGAAAATGGAACAACACTCTATGATTTGTCGGAATTCCCGAAAGATTCTGCTGTAACCCTGCGGAGTGGACAGACACTTACAATCGAAGAAATACAGGCAGTACAGAAAGATACCTGGGAAGAAACGATGGAAGGAAAAAATGAATCTGGAACGGATGTCCGGTTTAATTTCCATGCAGTCAGTGAGGTGCAGCTGCCAGAAGGCATAAAGTTGAAAATGCCAGAGATCCATTACGTTGATAATTTTTATGTGATGGAAGATGTAAATGCAGAAGGTGTAGTAAAAGTAAACCGGTATGAATCACTGGATGAAGCGATGCAGGAGTATTTACGTTTGCCCAATCATCAGGAAAAAGTGCTTGGTATCCAGAATACGGAAACAATGCAGGAAAGCATGGATTTCATCCGATGTGAAAACGGAATAGATCGGCTTACCCATGCGTATGAACAGATCGGAGGGTGGCTGAATCCAGAAATATATGAAGCGGTAAATAAAATGGAAAACATGCTGGACTGGAATGAGGTACAGATTGCATATCAGATTGGAAAACAATACTTTACAATCCAGACCGCAGAAGATGGCTATGACTATACATTTTATAATGAAGATTATCAGGAGGATGATGGAGGAATCTATGACAATCCGACAAGCTATGTAGATGAAGCTGCCAGTGATATTTTAGAAGATAAAGGGTACTCACTGGAAGATGCAAAAGTAGTGGATTACGAAGATCTGATGGCAGATGTGGAAGAAGTTCAGGAAGAACAGATACAGCGGATACAATTAGAAAAGAACTGCCCGGCAAGTATTTTTGAAGGATTTCGCAGGGAAGAAGCAATGCAAACCTATGAAGGAATCGCAATGCAGTTTACCAGGAGTAAAGGGTATCTGACCATACAGGCAACAGAAGAAGGATATTCGTTTATTTTTTATGACTCTGATCTGCATGAAATCCAGGGTGGTGATTATGATAATCCAGACGCATCTATTCAGGAAGCTGCTTATGAAATCCTTAAAAGTGAAAGAATGGATGACCTGGAATGTGTCAAAGTGGATTATAAAGAATTTGAAGAAATGACGATCCAGCACTCTAAAGATTTATTGCAGGAGGGGGAACTTCGTGCGACTTCTGAGATTGGAAGAAATGAACTGGCATTAAACAGTCTGAGCAGGGCAGATGTTGAAAGAGGTGTCTTGTATCATGCACAGGCAGTATTAGAAGATATGGGAATGGAACAGGAGGTAGAGCTGCTTGCTGCAAGAGTGTATGGTTCCAGAAGCAGACAAGACCTTTACCGGGAAGATTCTGACCTTGATGTGGTTCTTTCCTATAAAGGTGATATTCGAGAAGATAGCTTTTTCAATGCCTTAAATGAATCTGGTATAGCGATGGCAGGAATTAAGGTGGATATTAACCCGATTGCAGAGGAGCGAATTACTCTGGCAGAGTATATAAAAGAATCCGAAAAATATCTTGACCAGCAGGAGATTAAAAAGCTCGCTGTGGACCTGGATAATTTTAGCTATGACGTTGATACCTATGAGTATAACGATACAGTTGAAAATAGAGAAGAACAGGTGGAAAAACTCACGGAGGATATTTTGAATAAGAAAACAGAAACTATCAAGGACTGGCTGCTTGAGGTATCCGAGGAATCCGATATAGACAGCGATGTTATAACTGCCCGTTCTTTACTTTTCCGTCTGGAAGATACAGAGCGATTTTCTATTTTTGACAAACAGCCGGAGCAGGAACAGCCAGAAGCCACGATCAGTTTTTATGTCGCAGAGTGCATGGAGTTTCCGGTCATGGGAGAGTACCATAACAACCTCACTTTAGAAGAAGCCATTAAAATATATGAGAGTATCCCAGCAGAGAGACTGCATGGGATTAAAGGAATCGGATTTGATCTGCAAGATGGTGATGAAAATTATTCCGGAGAATATGAGTTGATGAGTGCAGACCGGATACGGCGTGATTTGATAGATATGATTCCTCACTATAAAGAAAGCTCTCTGGTGCAGAAAGCAATCGCAGACATGGAAAAGTATCTGGATGAAAAGCATGGAAGGGTAAAGGAAACGGAACATACGGCAGAAACAGTAATAGGAAGTGGACAGAAACCTTCTGCGGTTACGGCAGACAGAAGGGCAAAGCAGGAACCGGTATCTGTAAGTCAGAGCCAGACACAAAAGGCGGAACCTGCAAGCAGAGCAAAAGGTGAAGTGAAGAAGTCTGTGCTGCAGTCTTTAAAAGATTTTCAGGCAAAGGCAAAAGCACAGGAGCAGAATAAGACAACAGAAAAATCCAAGACACATAAGAAAGGAGAGGTGGAATTATGATGGATCTGGCGATGAATTTTGATGCGGATGAATGTTTAGTAACCGCAATGTTTGATAAAGGAAACAGAAATGACACGATGGAGGCAATCGACCATATCATTCCTTTTTTAAAAGGCGATGCGGATATGATTGGTCTTGTCTGCAATACCATAAGAAAACTGTTCTGCATGAGTGATGAAGGGTATGAGATTTTTCTTATGGATCTGGAAGATTATAAAATGGAACTGGAAGAGGAGGAAGAAGAATGAGTACAAGTCAGTGTGCAGTATATCAGGTAAAAGATACCTCAGAGTATAGGGATGTCCGTTTTCGTTCTTACGAGAAACTGAAAAGCGAAGGAAGAACAGTTCAGATAGAAAACTATCAGCAGGTGTATATTGGAAGAATCCAGCCGGGGGAAACTCCGGCTGACATTAAAACACGCTTGCAGAAGCAATGACCGAAGAATTTCAAAGGTCATTCCATCGGTTGCAGTGATATGATTGTCATCACCGACGATGGAAAAACCACAGCTTACTATGTCAACAAAGATGGTTTTATCATCATTCCAGAATTTCTCGCAATCAAAAGTTCCTCCGATACCAGACTTTCCATTGATACGAGGGCTTTTTATGGCAACTACAAGAATCATGCCGCTTCATGTCGGCAAAGGCCGCACAGAGAGTCGGGCGATCAGTGACATCATCGACTATGTGGCCAATCCAAAGAAAACAGATAACGGCAGGCTCATTACCGGCTATGCGTGTGATAGCCGGACTGCGGATGCGGAGTTCCTTCTGGCAAAGCGACAGTACATTGCCGCTACCGGACGAGTGCGTGGCACAGATGATGTGATTGCCTATCATGTGCGCCAGTCCTTCCGCCCTGGTGAGATTACCCCGGAAGAAGCAAACCGGCTGGGCGTAGAATTTGCAAAGCGTTTTACTAAAGGCAATCATGCCTTTGTGGTCTGCACTCACATAGACAAGTCGCACATTCATAATCACATTATCTGGTCATCGGTCAGCTTAGAATATGACCGGAAGTTCCGCAATTTTTGGGGCAGTACCAAGGCGGTTCGTCGGCTAAGTGACACCATCTGTATTGAGAATGGACTGTCCATTGTAGAGAATCCGAAACTTCACGGAAAGAGCTATAACAAATGGCTGGGCGATCAGGCAAAGCCCTCTCACCGAGAGCTGCTTCGTGTGGCGATTGACAACGCATTATCACAAAGTCCTGCTGACTTTGAAGAACTGCTGAAGCTGTTGCAAGAGTATGGTTGTGAAGTCTCAAAGCGCGGAAAATCGTATCGACTGAAGCTCTCTGGTTGGGAGAAAGCCGCCCGCATGGACAGTCTGGGCGAAGGATATGGATTGGAAGATTTGCGGGCAGTTCTCTTAGGGAAGAAAGCACATACCCCGCGAAAGAAAACAATCACACAGGCAGAGCCGCCGAAGGTCAATCTGCTGGTGGACATTCAGGCAAAATTGCAGGCTGGAAAAGGTGCTGGCTATACGCGATGGGTTAAAGTTTTTAATCTGAAACAAATGGCGCAGACCATGAATTACCTGTCAGAGAACAATCTGCTGGAGTATGCGGTTTTGGAAAAAAAGGCTGCGGCTGCCACGGCACATCACAATGAACTTTCGGCGCAGATCAAAGCGGCTGAAAAGCGCATGGCAGAGATCGCTGTTCTGCGTACTCACATCGTAAATTATGCCAAGACCCGTGAGGTCTATGTGGCATACCGCAAGGCGGGTTACTCTAAGAAATTCCGGGAGGAACATGAGGAAGAAATTCTGCTCCACCAGGCTGCTAAGAATGCCTTTGATGAGATGGGCGTCAAGAAGCTGCCAAAGGTCAAAGAGTTACAGACAGAGTACGCAAAATTGCTGGAAGAAAAGAAAAAGACTTATTCCGAGTATCGGCGCTCCCGTGAAGAAATGAGGGAGCTTTTGACTGCAAAAGCGAATGTAGATCGAGTGCTGAAAATGGAGGTAGAACAGGATGTTGAAAAAGAAAAAGACCACGGCCAGCGGTAAGCTGGTCCTGGTCAAAAGCGTTCGCAGAACGCGCAGCCACAGAATGAAATTCTGTGTTCAAAGGGGCTTGGGGGCGCTGCCCTCAACAAGCAAGCGGAGAGGAAAATCACAAAGGGATTTTCTTCTCTGCGAGCCTGTGTGTATTAACACAGGCATTGCTTGCCGGTATTATCCCTGAATCAGAATAATTTCGGAATAACCACCGTTCTAACTATCCCACATGATGGAGGCGGCGGGCGTTACCGAGGAACTGAAAGCCCGTGACCCCATGCGCTGGGTGGGGTTGATGAACACGCTGAAAGCGCAGGTGGAGGAAGTGTTGTTGCAGGAATTAGTTTATATCTGATTTTGGGCATAGATGAAGCCGGGATTTTGCAAGCCAGCAAGCAATCCCGGCTTTATCTTATATATTTTCCAGTTTTTTTGACCGCCGGTATTCCAATGGCGATAGGCCGAATTGTTTTTTGAAAACTGATGCAAATTTGCTTTGATTCATATAGCCGACCAACTCTGCTATTTCTGCAACGGACAATCTTGCAGAAGTCAGTAACTCTGCAGCTTTTTTCATTCGGACTTCCCGTAGATAGATGGAAATATTTTGACCAAAAACGCCACGAAAATAGTTTTTTAAGCTGGTTTCGCTGACAGAAAACTGAGCTGCCAATTCCCATGCAGGATGATGTTGCCGCAAATCGGAAGTGATAATTTTTTCAACACGTTTTGCTATATCTACCTGTGTTTCAGTAAAAAATGTGCAGGCTTGCGATGGGGGGATATTGTTAAGATTTTGTAGTAATGAAAATAGAGCCAGAACATAGATCTTCATTTGAGAAATCGAAAACGGAGGCGCAATATCAAAAAGTTCCCAGAGCTTAATCAATATTTCTTCAACTTCAGGAGTAACTGCTGAGATATAAGTGTTATCGTTTGGGCAAAAAAGTTCAATGATTTTAGGGATGTCTATGCCAAACTCTTTTTGTATCCATGTACTCTCTGTTGCCAGTGTATTAGTATCAACAAAAAGCTCCATTCCCTCATAGATACGGCGAGGATAGACATATTGCTTTTGGGCAAAACACTCCGTGAGAGAAATATCTCCATCTTTCACATATACAAAGTTTCCGTTATTCAAGATAATCTCGCAACGACCAGTCACGCAATAGTTTAGGAGCAAAGGCCCTTTTTTAATGAAACTATCTTCACCCAAATTTGGAGCTGCCCATGTCGGAGAATTTATAAAAATATACGCAATAGTAAGTCCGGGGAAAAGTTGAAAAAACGTCATAGACCCTTTTCCCTCCTTAGTTTTCATAAGTAGTTCTGCGTTGAACTCGCTACGTTTTATTGAAACGCCGGGAATTTCAATACATTTTCTAAAAATATCATCAATCTTCATTTTTAACTCCTGTCGATTTGTCTGGCTCATTGCCCTTGATTTTAATCATATTATAGAATTGTAAGCGAAGTCAGTCAATAAAAAAACTCGTTGCTGTTTGGAGCCAAAAAGATGATTGGTTGTAGAGAGCTACTGCTAACTATGGTATCTTATAGAGAGGTTAGAAAACGCTAACCAGCAAATGAATGGAGGTATTCGTTATGAGTAACAAGTTACAAGCAAAAGACCTGATTAACCTCGGCCTTTTCACCGTTCTCTACTTTGTGATTGGCTGCTGTGTCGCCATTCCCGTCGGCTTTGTACCTATCTTTTTGCCGATCCTCGGAGCATTGTGGTCTTTGATTACCGGCATCCCGTTCATGCTGTTCTTGACCAGAGTTAAAAAATTCGGCATGGTTACAATTATGGGAATTTTAAGCGGCCTGCTGATGGGGCTGACTGGTATGGGATTTTGGGGCGTACCGATGGGCGTGATTTTTGGGCTGCTGGGAGATCTGATCTTGAAATCCGGCGGTTATAAAAGCGCCAAGAAGAGCCTGATCGGGTATGCGGTGTTCAGCCTTTGGATGGTTGGTACATATATCCCCATGTATTTCATGGTTGAGGATTCCTGGGCCAGTTTTGCGGCCAGCTTTGGTGAGGAATACGCTGACAGGGTAATGGCTGTTATGCCTATGTGGAGCATTATTCTGGTAATCGCCGGAATCTTCATTTTTGCGATCCTGGGCGGACTTTTAGGTAAGGCGCTTCTGAAAAAGCATTTTGCTAAAGCGGGCATTGTGTGATGAACGGGCTATCATTTTCAGCAACAACCGAAAAAAGAAAAGGAATCCTGCTTGATCCCCGGACAAAGCTCATTCTGCTGCTGACGATTACAACACTGATGTTCAGTACCAGTAACGAAGGAATTATGAACATCGTCAAGCCGTGTCTAAGCCTTGTCCCCTTTGCTCTGATTTTGTCGGAACGCCGTTTCAAAACAGCAGGAAAATATCTGGTGCTATATGCGGTTTGCTTTATACTGGAACGGATTGCCCTTACGAGTTTGAGCGGATTACTCTCGTTCATCGTGCTGGCAGTGACATCTATCATGACGCGATTTGCGCCCGGCATTATGACAGGTGCCTATCTGATCTCATCCACTTCGATCAGTGAGTTTATCGGCGCAATGGAGCGTATGCACATCACGGAAAAAATCGTGATTCCAATGTCTGTCATTTTTCGCTTTTTCCCAACCATCAGCGAAGAATATCAGGCCATCCGGGATGCAATGAAAATGCGGGGCATACGATTCGGCGGGAAAAATCCTTTCCTGATGTTGGAATATCGCCTTGTTCCTTTGATGGTGTCCGTTGTGAAGATTGGTGATGAACTTTCTGCTGCTGCGTTGACACGGGGGCTTGGAGCCCCCGTTAAACGTACAAACGTGTGTCAGATCGGTTTCCATGTTCAAGATTTGATTGCGATTCTGTTTTGCGTTATCTGTTTTGCCTTGTTTTTGTTTCAGCAGCAGATTTCTTTTTGACGGGAGGGGGTGAACCTATGATACGGATTGACCATGTGACTTTCTCTTATGGAGAAGAAAACGAGAACGCTGGTGGAGTCCATGATATAAATCTGACCGTAGAGGACGGTCAATGCGTCGTACTTTGTGGCGAAAGCGGCTGTGGAAAAACGACAATTACCAGGCTGATCAACGGTCTGATTCCCCATTACTATGAAGGAAAAATGAATGGAGAAGTGTGGGTAAATGGGGCAAAGGTTTCGGAACAGCCCCTTTATGATACCGCGAAAACGGTTGGCAGCGTGTTTCAAAACCCCCGCTCACAATTTTTCAATGTGGACACAACCAGCGAAATCACATTCGGGTGTGAAAATCTCGGCCAGCCGGAGCAAAGTATTCGGCAACGATTAGATAAGACCATCCGGGATTTCCGCCTGGAGAAATTGATGGGACGCAATATCTTTCATCTCTCCGGCGGGGAAAAGCAAAAAATTGCCTGTGCCGGGGTCTCCATCATGGAGCCGGATGTGCTGGTTATGGATGAGCCGTCATCCAACCTGGATGCTTCCTCTATCCTGGATCTGAGAGCAATACTTGCGTTTTGGAAGTCGCAGGGGAAAACAATTATAGTGTCAGAGCATCGGCTCTACTATCTGCGCGGTCTTGCGGATCGTTTTATCTATATTACCGGCGGAAAGGTGGAAAAAGATTACTCCGCAGCGGAGTTTGAGAGCCTGACGGAGCAACAGAGAGCCAAGTTGGGGCTGCGTACCTTTATTCTTGAAGATTTGTTGCCGCCGAAAGCATTGCCCCAGGCCGGTCAGCAAATGGAACTTCGCAATTTCTGCTTTGCCTACAAAAACGAACCGGAAACGCTGCACATCCGGGAAAGTAAAATCCCCGCAAATCGTATTGTCGGGATCATCGGGAATAATGGAGCTGGAAAGTCCACCTTCTCCCGGTGTTTCTGCGGCCTTGAAAAGCGCTGCGGTGAGGTGATCTGGAACGGCAGAACTTATCGGCCTAAAGACAGACTAAATACCTGCTACATGGTGATGCAGGAAGTCAATCACCAGCTTTTCACGGAAACTGTGCTGGATGAAGTCCTGATCAGTATGGAGGAGGAAAATCAGGAGTGGGCTGAGGAAATCCTTGCCGAGTTAGATTTAATCGGCTTCAAAGACAGACACCCTATGTCCCTTTCCGGCGGCCAAAAGCAGCGGGTAGCAATTGCCTCGGCAATCGCATCCAAGCGTTCTATCTTATTTTTTGACGAACCGACCAGCGGTCTTGATTACAAACACATGAAAGAGGTTGCCAATGTTTTGAAACAAGTCAGGGATGCAGGCATTACCTTGTATGTCATTACCCATGATCTTGAGCTGCTTTTAGATTGTTGTACGGATATTGTCCATTTTGAGGACGGTTCCATCATCGACAAATTTCAAATGGATGAGGCCGGTCTTGAAAAAATCCGAAACTATTTTATAAAGGGGGTGCCTACAAAATGAAGGAAGAAAAGAAAGAGTCGCCCATAGGCGTCTTATGGGGATGGGGCAAGCCCTATCACGGGAAATTCATCGGCAGTATTATCCTTGCGGTATTAGGCGTGGCCTGCCAGATGGTGCCCTATTTCTGCGTGGCGCATATTGTCACACTGATGCTGTCGGGAGAGCAGAATTTTTCCAGTTATATGACGGCCTGTATCGTTGCATTGTGCGGTTATTTGGGAAAGGTTGTTTTCGCCAATCTTTCAACAGTCATTTCCCACACAGCGACCTATTACACGCTGCGTGATCTGCGGGAGAATATCACCGCAAAGCTGGCTCGCGTCCCGATGGGGACGATTTTAGATACTCCGTCCGGCCAGTATAAAACGACGATTGTTGACCGGGTGGAGGGAATGGAGCCGACCTTTGCACACCTGATCCCGGAAATGACCGCAAATGTGCTGGTTCCCATTGTGATTGTCGTGTACCTGCTTATTCTGGACTGGCGTATGGCGCTTTTGTCCCTTGTCACTCTCGTGGTGGGCCTTGTGGTTATGTCCGCCGGTATGAAAAACTATCCCGTCAAGTGGGAGGGTGCTGTCAAGGCAGGCAAGCAGATGACAGACGCCATCGTGGAATATATCGGAGGCATTGAGGTGGTGAAAGCGTTCAGCCAATCCGCCGGTTCCTACAAAAAATATTCTGACGCGGTGAATTACAACGCCAACTACTATGTGGACTGGATGCGGGAAAATCAGAAAACCATGAGCGCTTATAACGCCATCCTGCCCTCGGTGCTGATCTGCGTACTGCCCTGCGGCTTTTCATTCTGGCTCTCCGGAAGCCTGGAACTTTCCACCTTCCTATCCATTGTGATTTTCTCGCTGGGGCTGATTGGGCCGATTATTGCGGCCTTTACCTTTACGGACGATTTGGCTGTACTGGGGACAAATGTGGAAGAAATCAGCCAGCTTCTGAACGCCGAAGAACTGAACCATAAAGAAACGCCGATCAAGCTGGAAGATACCGGTATTTCTCTTAGGTCTGTGTCGTTTTCCTATGACGGGACAACAGAGGTTTTGCATGATGTGAATCTCGCCATCCACCCCGGAACCATGACCGCCCTTGTAGGGCCGTCCGGCTCCGGCAAGTCTACGGTGGCAAAGCTGATTGCCGGGTATTGGGATGTTACATCCGGCAGCATTACCCTCGGCGGCCATGAGCTGAAGGATATGCCGCTGTCTGAAATTGCAGACCAGATTTCCTATGTATCTCAGGACAACTACCTGTTTAACCGCAGTATCCGGGAGAATATCCGCATGGGAAGACCCAGTGCCACGGACGCAGAGGTGGAGCAGGCAGCCAAACAAAGCGGCTGCGACGCCTTTATCCGCAAGCTGGATAATGGCTATGATACGGTTGTCGGCAGAGCCGGTTCCCATCTTTCCGGCGGTGAACGCCAGCGGATTGCCATCGCCCGCGCCATGCTGAAAAATGCGCCGGTTGTCATTTTGGACGAGGCAACTGCCTATATCGACCCAGAGAATGAGGCGCTGGTGCAGAAAGCCATTTCCACTTTAACTGTCGGCAAGACCCTGATTGTGATCGCACACCGGCTGTCTACCATTGTTGGCGCAGATAACATCGTTGTGGTGAAGGATGGAACCATCCACGCACAGGGTACGCATGAGAAGCTGCTGGAAACCTGCCCCCTCTACCGGGATATGTGGCAGGCGCACATCGGCGCGAAAGACCAGATGTAAGGGGGTGTTGTCAGATGTATGGAACATTGAAAAAAATCTTTGCTTTTGCAGGCAGCAAGAAGGGGCTTCTAAAAAAATCCCTGTTATTCTCATTCCTGTCCGGGCTGTTTTCAGCCATGCAGTTTGCCGCCCTCTTTGTAGTGATCGGCGCGTTAGTATCTGACAACCGGGACGGAAAGTTTATCTGCATTTCGCTGGGAATTATGGCCGTTTCCCTCATTGGGCGTATCATCACGACCTATTTTTCCACGATGGAGCAGACGGAAACCGGCTATTGCATGGTGGCTGAAAAGCGTATCCACATCGGAGATCGGCTGCGCTACATCCCGATGGGCTACTTCAACAAGAATAGTATCGGGAATATTACCGCCATTGTCACAACAACTTTGGGCGATGTAGAGAACTCAGCAGCCCGTGTTCTGGTGTCAGTGCTGGGCGGTTTTTTCAACTCGGTTGCCCTCGTCATCGTCCTGTTGGTATTTGACTGGCGGATCGGTCTTGTGGCCGCTGCCGGTGTCCTGATTTACCTTGCGGCGGCGGAACTGGCGCTTCGCAAATCTGCCGCGCTCAGCGGGGTACGCCAGCACACACAGGAGTCCCTTGTGGAGTCTGTGTTGGAGTACATTCAGGGGATGGGGATTGTCAAAGCATTTGGACTGGAACGGGACAGCACGCAGTCTATCGGCAGTGCAATTAAGGCGAGCTGCCGGGATAACCTGAAATTGACAAAGGCCAGCGTTCCCTATGACGCTATCAAACAGGCTGTTGTCCGAGTGTTCAGCGTCCTGTTGCTTTTGGCCTCGGTCTGGTTCTGGCTGGACGGCTCCCTGCCGCTGGCCTACGGTCTGATTTTGGTGATTGCTTCTTTCATGGTGTTCAACGATTTGGAGAACGCCGGGAATATGGCCTCTTTGCTGCAAATGCTGGCGGCCTCGATGGATACGGCAAACTCCATTGATGACACGCCGGTAATGGACGAGAAAGGCGCTGATATTACGCCGAAGTCCAGCGAGATCGTGTTTAACAAGGTGGATTTTTCCTACGCAGACCGTAAGATATTAGATCAGGTCAGCTTTACCATTCCCGAAAAAACGACTACGGCCATTGTCGGCCCTTCCGGGGCAGGAAAGACAACGATGTGCAACCTGATTGCCCGTTTTTGGGATGTGAATGCCGGGAAGATTACCATAGGCGGTACGGATGTACGAGATTTCAAGCTGGACAGCCTGATGAAGAATATCTCGATGGTGTTCCAGAGCGTGTACCTATTTGCAGATACGATTGAGAACAATATCAAGTTTGGCTGCCCGGACGCCACCCATGAGCAGGTGGTTGAGGCGGCGAAGAAGGCTTGCTGCCATGACTTTATTTCTGCCCTGCCGGATGGCTATGACACTGTGATTGGCGAGGGCGGCGGCACTCTGTCTGGCGGCGAGAAACAGCGGATTTCCATCGCCCGCGCCATGCTGAAGGACGCACCCATCATCATTTTGGACGAGGCGACAAGCAGTGTTGACCCGGAGAATGAGGATGAATTGCAGCGTGCTATTGAGGCACTGACCCATGACAAGACTATCATCATGATTGCCCACCGTCTGAAAACCGTCCGCAACGCCGATCAGATCCTTGTACTGGACAACGCTCATATCGTCCAGCGCGGCACTCATGCGGAGCTAATCCAGCAAAAGGGCCTGTATGCCGATTTTGTATCGGCCAGACAGGAGGTCATCGGCTGGAAGCTGGCTCAGTAACGGAGGTTCAGATGAAACTTCATGCGTCCGGGGAGGACTACCTGGAAACCATCCTTGTTCTCCAAAAGAAACGCGGTATGGTGCGCTCCGTAGATGTGGCCCGGCACATGGAGGTGTCAAAGCCCAGCGTGTGCCATGCAGTGGCTACCTTGCGGGACGGCGGCTTTCTTATGATGGACGAAGATCACTTTCTCCATCTGACCGATGTGGGCCGCGAGGTAGCCGAAAAAATCTACGAGCGTCACTGCTTCTTTACCGAGCAGCTTATCACCGCAGGCGTTGACCCCAAAACTGCGGAGGCCGATGCCTGCCGTATTGAACACATCATCAGCGATGAGAGTTTTGACCGGCTGAAAGAGGCAGTCGAACAAGAGCAAGACTAAAACCGAATAAGCCAAGCGATCCTGCCCCGCAAGACGGGGAAAGAAAAAAACCGTTGCAGGGCAGGCAGCTTTGTGCGCCCAAAATGGATTTTCCGGGTACTCGCTTGCTGTGCTTGCCTCTTTTCTCCGAAAATGAAAAGAACCAGTGAGAGAATCGTTAAATTTCACTCACTGGCTCAATTCGTTTCAAATTTTTCGGACAACTCTGTCAGTTCCCTCACCGTTTCTTGGGTGTGATGCAACAGGGTGTCACGCATTTCTGGCGGACAGCTGGAATAAAGCATTTTCATCTGATTGACACCTTCATCTTCCAGAGAAATATCTGGATTTATAAGCGTATCTAAAGAGATGTGCAGGACCTTTGCCAATGCTCTCAAAATCAAATAAGAAGGATTCATTTTCCCCTTTTCGATATTGGCGATTTGCTTTACAGAAACATGGCTCAGATCCGCAAGCTCCTGTTGTGTCAGGTCTTTTTTCTTTCTGGCTTCCCGCATTTTTTGCCCTAAAGCAGTTAAATCATCAATCGGCATAATCGTTCACCTCAATAATATTGTATCGTTCCGGTTTGATTTGAGGAATAACCTTATCATTCCGGTTTTTCCAGTACGATTATACCGATTTTTCTTTTTTGCAACATGGTTGCAGGCTTGTATTCTTCGAACAATAGAAATATAATGGAATGTATTGCAGGAGGTGCAGAGATGGACTATATGACCCTAAAAGAAGCAAGTGAAAAATGGGGAGTTTCAATTCGGCAGATAAACTATTATTGCGCCGGTGGCCGTATTCCCGGTGCTGTGAAGGTGGCTACAATTTGGCTGCTTCCGAAAGACGCGGAAAAGCCTGTGGATATGAGAACGAAGCAAGGAAAGGAGCAAAAAAATGCAAAAGATACTTTATGTTGAAGATGATTTGAGCCTGATTGATGGATTGCAATATACTTTGGAAGCAAGTGGATATATGGTGGACAATGCCAAAACTGTAAAGGAGGCTTTGGCACTATTCCGAAAGAACACCTATGATTTACTTTTGCTGGATGTTACGCTCCCAGATGGCACAGGCTTCGATGTTTGCAAAGCGGTACGGAACAGCTCAACCGTTCCCATTATATTTTTGACAGCTTCGGATCAGGAAATCAGCATTGTCCGAGGACTTGATATGGGTGCCGACGATTATATCACCAAACCGTTCAAGCTGAATGAACTTCTATCCAGAATTAAGGCAATCCTGCGCCGTTCCTTGCAGTTTTCCAAAGCAGATACCTTTTTGGAAGCTAATGGCGTTCGTGTGGATACGGCAGAGCGGCTCGTCTGGAAAAATGAAAAACCGCTTGATCTCCCATTGGTGGAATACAAATTGCTGTGTCTGTTCATGCAAAATCCCAATCACCTTATGCCGCGCGAAATGATTCTGGATCGGATGTGGGATGGCAACGGTAATTTTGTGGACGATAATACTCTATCTGTGTATATCCGGCGGCTGAGAAACAAAATTGAGGACACACCCAATCAGCCTAAATACTTGCTGACGGAACGAGGTATCGGCTATAAATGGGTCGTTGAGTGAGGACAAGGTATGGGCAAATTAGGGAAAGAAACAAAGAATCTACTGTTGGCAATCACCGTCATCTGCCTTATTTCATTTCTACTTGCCGCAGGACTTTCGTTTTTACTTGCAAAGGACTTCCAACATGAGATGTTGCTCCATGACTATGGTGTTTCCGGCTACCAGCTGAACCATGAGGATAAATTGCAGATTTCAGCTTTTACTGCTCACCCCAACGAAAGCGATATAGAACGAGGCAAAGAAGCGCTGGCCTCTATTGGATACAGTGAAGCAACATCTATGCAGCTATTGCCCACTGTTCGGGAATATCGCAATCAGACGATGCTGTATCTATTCTTGCTGCTGTTGTTTCTGTTCGGTATGGTATATCTGGTTCTGCTGTTTTATCTGCGACGCCAGCATAGAGCTATTGATGATGCAGGAAGTAAGATTCGAGAATTTTTGGATGGCAATTCTATGTCCAGAATTGAATGTTCCCAAACCGGTGATTGGTATAGCCTTTTCCATGATGTCAATGAAATGGCGACTATTCTCTCCGCCCATGCAGAGAGCCAGAAGCAGACAAAGGAGTTCTTACAGGACATCATTTCGGATGTATCACATCAGATTAAAACGCCGCTATCTGCTTTGAAAATGTACCATGAAATCATAAGCAGTCATAAAGGAGAAGCCGAAACGGTGGCGAACTTTTCGGAAAAATCTCAACGAGAGATTAAGCGAATGGAGAACGTTATTTATACACTGCTCAAACTGGCGCGCCTGGATGCGGGAATTATACAGATGGAAAAAGCAGAAGAAAATGTTTCCGCTCTCATGCAAGATGTTTTGGAACGATTTGAAACATGGGCAGAACAGGATCACAAAGAGATCACCCTTTCGGGTAAGGATGATATTTCTCTTAATTGCGATGCACTATGGATGTCGGAGGCGATTGGAAATATCGTCAAAAATGCTTTGGAACACACACAACCGGGCGGTCACATTTCGGTGCAATGGACACAATCACCCCTGTTGACTCAGATCGTCATTACAGACGATGGCAAAGGTATCCACCAAGAGGACTTATACAACATTTTCAAACGCTTTTACCGCAGCCGCTTTTCGTCAGATGTGCATGGGATAGGATTGGGCTTACCGCTGGCTAAATCTATTGTGGAGGCACATGGGGGAACTATTTCTGTAACCAGCACACTCGATGTTGGAACTACCTTCACATTGAACTTTTTCAGCCTTACAAATGAGTAAGATGCAGGTCACTTGGAAGTAAGCCGAAGGGGGTATGATGTGACCATAAGGAGGTACTGCGTATGAATATTCTTGAAGTACAGGACTTGTGCAAAACCTATGGAAAAGGTGAAGCAGCGGTTCAAGCGTTGCGTCATGCAACATTTTCGGTTCGCAAAGGTGAATTTATTGCCATTATTGGTGAATCCGGCTCCGGCAAAAGTACGTTGCTGAATGTTGTGGGTGCTCTGGACAAAGCCACTTCCGGCAAGGTCTGGATCGACGGTCAGGATATTTTCTCAATGCCGGAGAAAAAACTGACCGTGTTCCGGCGGCAACACATCGGTTTTATCTTTCAGTCATTTAATCTGATCCCGGAACTGAATGTAGAACAGAACATCACTTTTCCGTTGCTGCTTGACTACAAGCGGCCAGACCAGAGGTTTGTCAACGAGCTGCTGAATGTTTTGGGACTGACCGAACGCCGTCATCATCTTCCCAGTCAGCTCTCCGGTGGCCAGCAACAGCGTGTCGCTATCGGCAGGGCTTTGGTTACACGACCTGCACTGATTTTGGCGGACGAGCCGACCGGCAATCTGGACAGTAAAAATAGTCAGGAAGTCTTGGCTCTCCTGCAAACCATGTCGGCCAAGTACCAGCAAACCATTTTGATGATTACCCACAACAAAAATCATGCAAGTGCGGCAGACCGCATTTTCAATATGTCTGATGGTGTGCTGAAGGAGTTGGGGGTGAGCCGGAAATGAAACACTACCTCGACTTGGTTTCTATCTCCAACAAGGTTCACCGCAGGCAAAGCCGCATGACACGCATTTGCATTGTGCTGGCGGTTTTCCTGGTTGCAGTCATGTTTGGACTGGCCGATATGTATTTGAAAAGCATGACGGATGAAACCCGGCATCAAACTGGAGATTGGCATTGTAAAATCACAGCTATTGACGAAAAAACATCCGAATATATTGCTGCCCGCCCTGAAATAGACTTGTCTGGCTGGCAAGGCAACATTCCCGCAGAAATCGGCTGCACAGTGGCAGACCAGCCCGTTTCTGTTGCAGGGATGGACGAGACAATATTTTCTGAAATTTATTTAGGTTCTGTCCTTTCAGGTGAGTTCCCTGAGATAGCTGGACAGGTAGCTGTTTCATCTACATTAGCACAAACAGCAGGAATTTCGTTGGGAGATACTCTTACTTTGAACTCTCCTGATGGGAGTACAATGCAACTGGCGATTACGGGAATTATGGATGATGATGCCGCCAATATGATCTCGGGAAGTGCCAGTGCAGTCCTTTTGACACCTGAAGGGCTGTCAAGCATTCAAACTGCGGATCTAAGCGGCAACTGGCAGTATGTCGTTCGGTTCTCACTGCTCACTAATGTTGGTTCCAGCATTGCTGATATTCAGCAGCAAAACGGCATATCTGATGCACAAATCACCCAAAATGAAGAACTGCTCAGTATGCTCGGGCAGCTGCCGGGTTCCAATATGTCGCAGATATACACAATGGCATTTCTGCTTTCTTTGGTGGTAATGGGAACTTGTGTTATGATGATTTCCAGTAGTTTGAATAGTAATGTCAGCCAGCGCATGGAGTTTTTCGGTTTACTGCGCTGTTTGGGAGCCACTCGTCGCCAAGTATTGCGCTTTGTGCGCCGTGAGGCTTTACAGTGGTGCATTACCGCCATACCCATTGGTATCGGGTTAAGTATCGTGGTGGTTTGGGGACTGTGTGCAGTCATGCGGCAGCTCAGCACTGTATGGTTTGGTTATATGCCTATCTTTGGCATTAGCTGGCTAAGCATTGGTGTGAGCATTGTATTGGGACTTATTACCGTTCTATTGGCGGCTCGGACCCCCGCAAAAATGGCAGCAAAGGTTTCACCATTGGAGGCTGTCACAGGCAATACACAGCAGGAATCCTCGTTCCGCCATGCGGCAAACACTCGGCGGTGGCATGTAGAGGTAGCACTTGGTATCCATCATGCCAAGGCCAAACGGCGCAGCTATATTCTGATGACAGGTGCATTTGCAATCTGCATCACCTTGTTTTTAGGGTTCTGTACGCTGGTTCCCTTTATGGAAAACGCATTTATGCCGAAAGAATGGTCGCCCGAGCTTTCCATTGTCAGTGACACAAATACTTGTTCCATTCCGGCGGATCGAAGGGATGCCGTAGTACAAAATTCCGCTGTTAGTCGAGTGTTTGGCAGAATGTTTGCTTATGATGTTCCTGCCCAAATTAGCGGCGCAATCCATAACAGCAATCTAATCTCCTATGAAGAAAATCAGTTCCGCTGGGCGCAAGATCAACTAATTGCAGGTTCTATAGATACTGTAACGAACACGCCAGGACAGGTCTTGTTTGTGGCAAACACAGGAACAGAAGTGCAGGTGGGAGATACCATTACACTGACAATAAACGGGAAGGATCAAACAGTTACGGTAGGGGGTGTTTTGTCTGACAGCCTATTGGCTCGTGCAGAGGGAACGGAAACACTGATCTGCTCCGAGGAAACTTTTTCGCAGCTGACGGGTGAGACTGGGTATACTATCCTAGATGTCCAGTTCCGCTTTGGTTCTGATGAAGAAGATGTTGCCGAGGTTGAAGCATTGTTCGGTGAAGGAGTCACTTTCACTGATGTCTTAATCCAAGCACAGCAACAACGTGGCCTTTATTATGCTTTTGCAACATTGGTATATGGTTTCCTGTCAATCATTGTAGCCATTACGATTTTCCATATTATGAATACCATCAGCATGGGAGTTTCCGCCCGAACTCGCCAATATGGAGTAATGCGTGCCATTGGCATGAGTAATCAACAGCTTACACGCATGATTTCTGCGGAAGCTGCCTCGTATGCCATAAGTGGTGTCATATTGGGATGTATTTTCGGATTGCTGTTTCATTGGTTCCTGTACTCCAGCCTTATCACTCGCACATTCGGAAATCCCTGGAGTGTTCCGTGGCTGGAATTGTGCTTGATCATAGGCGTGATTCTCGCAACCACGGCGCTGGCTGTACGAGGCCCAGCAAGAAGATTACACGCTATGTCGATTCTGGAGCTGATGAAGTAGTCACTTTGCTTGAAACAACCGGAACTTATAGTGACACAATTACACTTCCTGATGGCGGAAATTATGTCGGCATTGAGTGTGAGGAATTTACTGGAAACATTGAATTGAATATTGAATAATCTTTAGCTGTGTGATGGTAAAAGAAAAATGTCACAGTACGGCAGATTTGTTTTAGTTAAAAGTTTATGCATAAAAAATAAAGTAGGTGATTACATGGGAAAATGTTAATACTGACATTTGAAGATAGTGAGGAAGAAATCCTGAATCATATAATATCCTGTGTCAATACGGGAGCAAGAGCATTTCAAGTAATTGAAAATGCAAAAACAAATTTGAGTTATGGAGATATTGTTATTTTGTTGGATAAAAGAGAATTATTTCGAAAGCAGGAAAAAATAGATTTATCTTTTATAGAGTTTGAAATTTTGCATTTATTAATGCGAAGTCCTGGAAGAGTGTTTAGTAAAGAACAAATATATGATATAATCTGGAATGAACCCTATTCGGGTGATTACAATGTTGTTATGCGACATATCTGCAACATTAGAGAAAAGATAGAAGATGATCCTGGACATCCGGTATATATACAAACGGTGCGCGGTGTAGGATATCGGTTTAACGGAAATTTAGGCAGCGAGTGAAATCGCTGCCTATTATTATTGGTTTTACAAAGAAGGAAGTTTGTTATGAGAAGATCTTTGTATTTCAGGAGCATCCTGTTTGAGATATTTGGACAGGTTTTGATGTATCAATTCCAACTCTTTTATTTCTTGCTTAAAAGAAACGTATTGAGTATTTAGTGATAGTAAACAGATTTGCGTTATTATCAGGGATTGTAGGGAGATTCCGAAGAGCTTTTGTTCAGATGATGAAACAATAGGATTGGTACAGGAAATATATGGAACAAAAGTTAGTAAAGGGATTTGTTGCGTTTTCTGCTATAATAATCTGCCAGCAAAGAATGTGTTGTCTGAATATGTTTGTGATTATAAGAAACGAGCAGGGTTATTTCAAAGATCAGCAGATTTAGAGTAGTTCTTTTTTTTCTGAGAGAAAATTAAAAATCGTTTTTGGTTCTTCTGGAGAGTGATTATAGCGTTTGGGAAACATCCGGAGAAACCATTACCTCAGAGTGTCGTAAAGTTCTTTATCAAAGAAGGCTTTGAGATGCCCTTTCTTTTTTATGCAAATCTTTTCTCTTGTCTACATATATAAACCTAAGAAAAAGCTTGACGTTTAAATATTACAAGTGTAATATTTAAGAAAATATGAAAAAAGGAGAAATAAAACTATATGAGAAAAAAGAAAAGAAAAAAACACACGAAGATTATTACAAAAATAGTTTTATTTAGCGGTATATTGATTGGTGGTGAAATCGGTATTGTAACAATAATGAATTGTAATGTTCCTGAAAAAAGACTAATGGAATATATGAAATATATTGAAAAAGGGGAATATGAGCAAATGTATGCCATGCTGGATCAGAAAAAAAGCAGCATGAACAGTAAGGAAGAATTTATAGAACGAAATTCTAAAATATATGAAGGCATTGAGATGTCTGATCTGTCCATAACCGATATTACAGTAAAAAGACAAGAAAACGGAAATGCGGCAGTTTCCTATACAACAAATATGCAGACTGCTGCAGGAAATGTAGAATTTACCAACGATGCGGTATTTTCACATGATTGGACAGGATATCATTTAATCTGGCAGGATCAGTTGATTTTTCCAGAGTTATCTGCAACGGATAAAGTTCAGGTAACGTCAGAAGAGGCAGAGAGAGGAGATATTTTAGACAGAAATGGTCGTCAGTTGGCTGGAGAGGGAACTGCATCTTCGGTAGGAATTGTTCCGGGCAGGATGGAGAACAGAGAAGATACAATAAAAAAACTGGCAGAGTATCTTGGAATTGGAGCAGACGAAATTGAGGATAAGTTAAAAGCCGGTTGGGTAAAAGCAGATTCTTTTGTACCAGTAGCAACAATTCCTAAAATACAAGAGGTCGATCTTTTGACAGTGAATCCGGATAAAACTGTTCTGGAAGAAAAAGAAAAGCAGGACACATTATTGAAGATTCCAGGTATTATGTTATCTGATGTAAAAGTACGAACTTATTATCTAAAAGAAGCTGCCTCTCATCTGGTAGGGTATGTACAGGCGGTTACAGCCGAAGATTTGCAGGAACATAAAGGGGAAGGGTATCGTACAAACAGTGTGATTGGAAAGACTGGACTGGAAACGCTTTATGAAAAAGAACTAAAAGGAACAGATGGGTGTGAAATCTGTATTGTAGATGCAAATGGAAATAAAAAAAGTGTTATTGCATATGAGCCTAGAAAAGATGGAGAAGATATCCATACTACGATTGATGGTGATCTTCAAAGTACTCTTTATGAACAATTTAAAGAAGACAGAGGATGTTCTGTAGCTTTGAATCCTTATACAGGGGAAGTATTGGCGTTGGTAAGTACGCCATCTTATGATAATAATGATTTTGTACGTGGAATGGACAACAGCCAGTGGAGTGCATTAAATGAAAATGAAGACAGGCCTTTATACAACCGCTTTCGCCAGACATGGTGTCCTGGCTCAACTTTTAAACCTGTAATTGCTGCAATTGGATTAAAAGTGGGGGCATTTACTGCAAATGACGATTTTGGAAATGAGGGTCTGGCGTGGCAGAAAGATTCCTCGTGGGGAGATTATACAGTGACTACACTTCATGATTATGAACCTGTGATCTTGAAAAATGCGCTTATTTATTCAGATAATATTTATTTTGCAAAAGCAGCATTAAAAATTGGTGCGGATCAACTGATGCAGTCTCTAAATCAAATAGGATTTAATCAGGAACTTCCATTTGATATTAAAATGTCAGAGTCCCAATATTCTAATATGGACAAGATAGAAACAGAAATCCAGCTTGCTGACAGTGGGTATGGACAGGGACAGATTCTGGTAAATCCTTTGCATCTTGCAAGCATTTATACGGCTTTTCTAAATGATGGAAATATGATAAAGCCATATCTTCACGCGGATGGTGGAAGCACTTCCAGTGAAATCTGGATAAAAGATGCTTTTTCACCACAAATTGTTTCGGAGGTTATGGAGGGGTTAGAGGGTGTAGTGAATAACCCGGAAGGAACTGGTTATGGAGCATGCCGGGAAGACATTAGATTAGCAGGAAAAACCGGAACAGCGGAACTGAAAGCTACAAAAGAAGATACATCTGGAACAGAAATTGGCTGGTTTACAGTTTTTACTACAGATAGAGATACAAAGAATCCTATTTTGCTCATCAGTATGGTAGAGAATGTGAAAGATATTGGAGGAAGCGGTTATGTGGTGGAAAAGGATAAGGCGATACTGGATGAATATCTTGGTAATGAATAATTTTTACCTTTAAATATTACAAATGTAAGAGGAAAATGATATGAAAAAAATTTGGAAAATATTTGTGGGAGTTATTTTTCTTGCTGTCTGTAGTGGATGTGGCATAAAGAAAGAGCAGAAAAAGACAATTGAAGATACGAAAGAAAAAATTTACAGAGAGTGTGAAATGCTAGCAGAAGGCTATCGGAACATATATGAGAATGCTGTGAAAGAAAATGCACTATATGAGCTGAGTACAATACAAAAAAGTATGGATTATTTTGGAAAATATGGATATGCAGTAATTGATTCCTACAATCAGCTGGATATGGTTCAAAGTATTAAAGTAGATGATTTTTTGAAAAAAGCAGAAAAAGAGAAGAATGGAAAAACTACTATATTTCAAGTTATAGCAGGGGATCATTTTATCCGGTATGATCTGAAAACCAAACAGGGGAAAATAGACGTTGAAGTAAGCTCTTTTAAATGGAAAGAGGACACTTGGCAGGAAACATATTATCATGAGTTTAGAGCTAATTCATGGAAATATACAGAAAACGGGCATTTCTTTATAGAAGAATATCATCCGGCAGGATATGATGGACCGTCTGGATATCGGGACTTTCGGGTAGCACCGTTAAATAAAAAATGTCGGGAGTTGAATCGAAAATATATACTTCCTTTTGGATATACACTTAATAAATTGTTTACTTCTAATTGGAGTGAAAAAAATTATGATGGAATAAATTTTTATGATGTTTTTGATCGTTTACTTTCAATGGAAGAAAAAACTGATGAATTTAAGGAAGGAAAGACTTATGAAATCCCAAAAGAATCATTTGAAACGATATTTCAAAAATATTTTAATATAAGCGCAGAGATACTGCAGACAGGAACGGTATTTCACACAGAAATACAGACATATCGGTATCGAACCAGAGGAATCGTATATGATTTTGCTCCCACACCATATATTCCATATCCGGAAGTTGTTTCCTACATAGAAAATCAAGATGGAACAATAACACTGGAAGTAAATGCGGTATGGCCACAAAAAGAATTAGATCAGGCGTTTTGTCATAGCGTAACCATTCGGCTGTTAGATAAAGATAGATTTCAATATGTATCCAATTATGTATCAAGGTCAGAAATAGAGGTTACCTGGTATACAGAAAGATTATCAGACGAAAAGTGGGAGGAATGTTATGGAGATAATTGATATGATTACAAAAAGAAAACTGAAAAAGATGATGAGCGTTTTATTTATTTCGGGATGCTTTTTCATAGGAAATACAAAATGTAAAGGGGCTGATTTAGAATATATTTCACAGGAAACTGCGAATTATGCTGTACAAGAAAGAGGATATGATTTGCCAGTAGATGAAGTCGTGAAAGAAGAAGCTATTGAAGATTGTAAGAATGTTATGAATCAGATGAAAGTCATTTATCAAAAGGCGGATAAAGGGACTTCATCGAATATAGTAGTTTCTGAGACAGTAATGGAAGAAATGCAGGAAGTATTAAAGGAAAAAAATGTCCCCGTTATTGCATCAGCACCGTATTCAAATATGGCTAATTATTCTAAAATGGAAGAATTTCTTTTCAGGGCAGAACAGGATCTGACAGGAGATATCGTCTTATATAGGATTAACAGGGATGGTGGGATAGAAAGACTCAAATTCAATTATGATGGGACAGATATGTATTTGCTGGCTGTGAAAGCTGTTTGGGGTATGAACGACAATCCATCTATTGTATATGTTTCGTATACAAGGATAGAAGAATGGAAATATACAGAAAAAGGCTGGTTTGGTTATACGCTATGCGTTCCAAAGTATCCGGAAGTATCAGAAGCGGTTGATGGCAGTTCTATGATAAGAATTAAACCTTTAAGTGATGAATGCAGGGAAGTTTCAAAGAGGTGTGTGTATTTGCTTGGATATCAGGGGAATAATCTTTTATGTTCTGATTGGGATAGATCTGATATGGAAGGGTTAGATTATAATGGTTTATATGAATATTTATATCGAATGAAATACGGGGAGAGATATGAGTTTTCAGGTAACTCAAGTGGAATTCCGGCAGAAGAGTTTGAAAATCTGATAATGGAGTTTTTGCCGATAACAGCAGATCAAATTAAAAAATGGGCAGTATTTGATTCGGAACATCAAACTTATGACTGGGAACGATTAGGCTGTTTAAATTATAGCCCTACTTATTTTGGAACATCTTTACCGGAGGTCGTTGAAATAAGAGATAGCGGAGAGGGAAACAGTGTGTTGGTTGTTGATGCTGTATGTGATACATTTATATGTAATGATGCCGTTATTACAAGTGAGCTGACTGTTAAGTTCAACGATGATAAGAGTTTTAAATATATGGGGAATAAAATTCTGAATAATGGTACGAAAGAAGTTCCCAAATATCAATATAGAATAAAAAGAAAGAACTGATAACAACTATCAGCCCTTTCATATTTGTTAATTCCATATATGTAATTTTTTTAAGATATCAGAAGTGATTTCAAATGCTTTTTTGCCAGTTGCATTAGAATCACTTTGGATATTGGTTGCAAAATAATAGCTGTTATCGGAAGTTTCTACATATCCGATAAACCAGCCGTTGATATCCTGTCCGTTGACACGACCGGTTCCAGTTTTTCCGTAGAAATTACCATTAGGTGTACTGGCAATTTTTATAGCATTTTTAACAGAAAATACATTTTGGGAATTTAGATGGAATTCATTTGTGTTAAATTTTTTCAATAATGTTACTTGCTCTAAAGGCGAGATTTTTAATGAAAAATCGGACCAGTATAAATCCAGATTTGAACTGGTTGTCTGGTTTCCATATTCTATTTTATTCAAAAATCCCTGGACTCTGTTAATTCCGAGCTGCGAGTCAATTGCCTGGAAATACCAGTTAACGGAATTTTGCATAGCAGAGTTTAAATCCTGATCAGCTTCCCAGGATGGAAAAGGAAAGGCATCACCATTCCATGTCATGGAAGAGTGTTCTGGTGTGATGATTCCGGATTCCAACCCTAATAATGCATCGTATATTTTGTAGGTAGACTCTGGCGGAATACGTTTGGTGGCTTCTTCAAGATCGTATATTTTCCAGGAATCCAAATTATTGTCATACAAAACAAATGATCCATCATATGTTCCAAATGTTTCGGATATATCTAACAGGGAGATATTTTTGTCTGTATCACTAAAATGATATACGCTTTGAGTAGAGGCATCAATGGATAAAATGGGTGTACATCCAATAAAAACAGCACTAATGACCAGATAAATTATCAATGCTCTCATTTTTTGATAAAGAGTTTCTTTCCTAAAAACGGCGATGTTGAGAATACGTCGTTTCATCTGCCTGAAATTTCCGGACATTCCAACTGCCAGTGGAGAGGAGAAAGAGGATATTTTTTCTGCAAAATTAATCAGTGTAGTTCCATAAGCTTGGTATTCATCAGCAGAAATCATCTGCAATACAGCAGAATCACAGGCTATTTCACGGTCACAGAGAATTTCTTTTGAAGTGTACCAAACAAAAGGGTTAAACCAGTAGAGTATATTACTTATGACCATGAGGAAGCCAATAAATGTATCTTTGTGACGGTAATGCTGTAATTCGTGTAGCAGCATAAAACGCATATCATCAGGATTCAGTTCGGAAATTAAATGGATGGGAATGTAAATTCTGGGATGTATTATTCCGATTAAAACTGGTGATTTTAAAAATGCAGTACTGTAGACTGATACTGGGTGAGAGATTTTAAGTTCCTTTAAACAATTGTAATAAATAGTTTTTACCTGCTGATTTTGAAGCGGGAGAGCAGATCTTTTTATGGAACGTACATAGTTTAATGAATGAAGGGTGAGGACTGACATAATCATAACACCCGTTATCCATATTAGAAAGAGTATGGTATTCAAGCCTCCAGAAAATTGACTACTGATGGAAACTGAAAAATCATTCACCTGGTTTAACAAAATATTTTGTGTATTACTGGTAAGTTCGGATAGCGTGTCGGTACCAGAGTTAAGTCCTGAGTCAGTTTGAAAAAAATGTAACCATGAAAAAAGTTGTGAGCCATGAATCTGTACAGGAAAAAATGGCACGGCAAGTAGTAAAAATAAAAGAAAACAGAGATGGTACTGTGTAGCCGCAGATAAATATTTTTTCAGAAGTTTTTTTGTTCCGATTATTACAAGTGTAAAAATACATATGAAGATATTACTGATTAAAAAGTGGATAATCCAGTTGCTCATTCAAAACCTCCTATTTCTGATGTTTTGATAATAAATGGCGTAAGTTATCAATTTCTGTTGAAGAGAGCTTATCGTCTTCAAGGTAAGAAGCCAGCATAGAAGAAAGATTTCCATTATAATATCGCTTTAAAAAAGAATTGCTTTCCTGGCGTATATATTCATCTTCTTGGACTAATGGAGTATAGACAAATACCCGGCTTTGTTTTTCGTAGGAAAGAGCTTTTTTGGAAACAAGTCTCTTGATAAGAGTTTGAATTGTTTTTGGACTCCAGCTGGTAGTTAGAGTAAGTTTTTCTGTAATTTCATTTGTATTGATGGGAGCATATTTCCATACAATTTTCATAACTTCAAATTCGGCTTCTGAAATTTGGGGTAGTGACATAATAAAATCCTCCTGCTAAATCCTACATATGTAATAAATATATTATATTACTTGTAGAAGAAAAAAGTCAAATGGCAGATGATATATAGAATATAAAATTAATAATGTAGAGGCAATAAAGGTGAAAAAGATAGAAATTATTGAGAGAATCACAGATGCTAATGGAAGCATAAGTGAAAACATATTGACTAGCTGGGAACATAAAAACCAATTCATACCGGAAATTATAAGGTTTGGAGAATTAAAAATATATCTACAGGAACGAATTGTTAAAAAGAATGATAGTGATGTTCATCTTTCAAAATATGAATATGATATTTTACTTCTTTTAGCGAAAAGTCCAGGTAGAA
>NZ_JBWLUR010000010.1:0-227500 GCF_056504095.1 Blautia sp. HA9023
TGTCCCCACAGTTCTGTTATACTGCAGTACAGGAATATCAACCTGTTGTCCATCGGCTACGGCTCCCGCCCTCACCTTAGGTCCCGACTCACCCAGGGCAGATCAGCTTTACCCTGGAAACCTTGGATATTCGGCCTAGAGGATTCCCACCTCTATCTCGCTACTCATTCCGGCATTCTCTCTTCCATATAGTCCACAGCTCCTTACGGTACTGCTTCTTCCCATATGCAATGCTCCTCTACCAATCCTTACGGATTCCTTAGTTTCGGTGGCGCGTTTCAGCCCCGGACATTTTCGGCGCAGGACCTCTCGACCAGTGAGCTATTACGCACTCTTTGAATGTATGGCTGCTTCTGAGCCAACATCCTGGTTGTCTTCGAAATCCCACATCCTTTTCCACTTAACGCGCACTTTGGGACCTTAACTGTAGGTCTGGGCTCTTTCCCTTTTGACCGCCCAACTTATCTCGTGCAGTCTGACTCCCGGTGATATCTACACGGCATTCGGAGTTTGATATTCTTCGGTAGGCTTTGACGCCCCCTAGGAAATTCAGTGCTCTACCTCCGCAAGACTCACACCGAGGCTAGCCCTAAAGCTATTTCGAGGAGAACCAGCTATCTCCGGGTTCGATTGGAATTTCTCCCCTATCCACACCTCATCCCCACCCTTTTCAACGGATGTGGGTTCGGTCCTCCACTACCTCTTACGGCAGCTTCAACCTGGACATGGATAGATCACCCGGTTTCGGGTCTACTCCTACTGACTCTGGCCCTGTTAAGACTTGGTTTCCCTTCGGCTCCATCCCTTGAGGACTTAACCTTGCCAGTAAGCGTAACTCGCCGGACCGTTCTACAAAAAGTACGCGGTTGTGCTCATATGGCACTTCCACAGCTTGTAGACACAGGGTTTCAGGTTCTCTTTCACTCCCCTCCCGGGGTCCTTTTCACCTTTCCTTCACAGTACTATGCGCTATCGGTCACTAAGTAGTATTTAGCCTTAGGGGGTGGTCCCCCTTACTTCCCACAAGGTTCCTCGTGTCTCGTGGTACTCCGGATCCTGCTCAGTCAGCTTGGTTTTCACGTACGGGGCTTTCACCCTCTCTGGCCGGCTTTCCCAAAACCGTTCTGTTAACCTTACTGAATCTTAAATGCAGTCCATGACCCCGGCATGCACGCACACCGGTTTAGGCTCCTCCGCGTTCGCTCGCCGCTACTTACGGAATCGATGTTTCTTTCTTTTCCTCCGGGTACTTAGATGTTTCAGTTCCCCGGGTTCCCTTCCATACGTTATGGATTGGCGTATGGATGCATGAGGTCTTCTCATGCGGGTTTCCCCATTCAGACATCTCCGGATCACGGGATATTTGCTCCTCCCCGAAGCTTTTCGCAGCTTATCACGTCTTTCATCGGCTCTTAGTGCCAAGGCATCCGCCCTGTGCCCTTATTGCTTGACCTTTCGCTTCATCACCCTAGCGTAGGTGATGCGGTCTCTTGATTCTCGCGTTACTACCAGTAAGTGCACGATCGGATTTGAAAAGCTGTTGGAAGCTCGCTTCCATAAGGCTTTTTAAATTTGATCGTATATGCGACGCAGTCGCGGCTGAATGGATCGAAGATCCATGAAGCTCAGCACTTACGTCCGTAACGTATATGATGATTACTCTGTTCATAACAGATAAATCGATGTCTTCCTATCTTTGCGTTTGCATTAATTTCTTAATACTTTGCGTTTAAGGATATTTGATTAACTTAATCAAATCTCATGTATGCAGTTTTCAAGGTACAATGCTGACTGATGTTTTATCAGCCATTTAAAAAGAAAATATCTTTTCTTCTTAAATCACTGGTAAAACCAGCATCTATTCTCATCAGGATCTACGCCTGTTTTTCTTTTTTGATCTGGCGCCCACCTGCTCTCCCACACCGTCTCCAGTGCAGTACCATCGGCCGATTGGGTCTTAACCGTCGTGTTCGGGATGGGAACGGGTGTGTCCCCCAACCGCATCGGCACCAGAAATCTTTCAGCTTGATAGCTAAACAGTAAAACACATCTTGTTTCTCTACTTTTTCCGTTTTAGTTGGATTGATTCAGCCGTTTGCACAGCCTACTGTATCCAATTTCCTTAGAAAGGAGGTGATCCAGCCGCACCTTCCGATACGGCTACCTTGTTACGACTTCACCCCAGTCATCGGTCCCGCCTTCGGCAGCTCCCTCCTTACGGTTAGGTCACTGACTTCGGGCGTTACTGACTCCCATGGTGTGACGGGCGGTGTGTACAAGACCCGGGAACGTATTCACCGCGGCATTCTGATCCGCGATTACTAGCGATTCCAGCTTCGTGTAGTCGGGTTGCAGACTACAGTCCGAACTGGGACGTTATTTTTGGGATTTGCCCACCCTCGCGGGTTCGCTTCCCTTTGTTTACGCCATTGTAGCACGTGTGTAGCCCAAATCATAAGGGGCATGATGATTTGACGTCATCCCCGCCTTCCTCCAGGTTATCCCTGGCAGTCTCCTCAGAGTGCCCACCTTAAATGCTGGCTACTGGGGATAGGGGTTGCGCTCGTTGCGGGACTTAACCCAACATCTCACGACACGAGCTGACGACAACCATGCACCACCTGTCTCCTCTGCCCCGAAGGGAAGGAACGGTTAAGTTCCGGTCAGAGGGATGTCAAGACTTGGTAAGGTTCTTCGCGTTGCTTCGAATTAAACCACATGCTCCACCGCTTGTGCGGGTCCCCGTCAATTCCTTTGAGTTTCATTCTTGCGAACGTACTCCCCAGGTGGAATGCTTAATGCGTTTGCGGCGGCACCGAATGACTTTGTCACCCGACACCTAGCATTCATCGTTTACCGCGTGGACTACCAGGGTATCTAATCCTGTTTGCTCCCCACGCTTTCGAGCCTCAACGTCAGTTACCGTCCAGTAAGCCGCCTTCGCCACTGGTGTTCCTCCTAATATCTACGCATTTCACCGCTACACTAGGAATTCCGCTTACCTCTCCGGCACTCAAGACGGGCAGTTTCCAATGCAGTCCCGGGGTTGAGCCCCAGCCTTTCACATCAGACTTGTCCATCCGTCTACGCTCCCTTTACACCCAGTAAATCCGGATAACGCTTGCCCCCTACGTATTACCGCGGCTGCTGGCACGTAGTTAGCCGGGGCTTCTTAGTCAGGTACCGTCATTTTCTTCCCTGCTGATAGAAGTTTACATACCGAGATACTTCTTCCTTCACGCGGCGTCGCTGCATCAGGGTTTCCCCCATTGTGCAATATTCCCCACTGCTGCCTCCCGTAGGAGTCTGGGCCGTGTCTCAGTCCCAATGTGGCCGTTCACCCTCTCAGGCCGGCTATGGATCGTCGCCTTGGTGGGCCGTTACCCCACCAACAAGCTAATCCAACGCGGGTCCATCTTATACCACCGGAGTTTTTCACACCGGACCATGCGGTCCTGTGCGCTTATGCGGTATTAGCAGTCATTTCTGACTGTTATCCCCCTGTACAAGGCAGGTTACCCACGCGTTACTCACCCGTCCGCCACTAGAAACCAGCTAAATCTGCCGAAGCTTCAATAAAAGGTTTCCCGTTCGACTTGCATGTGTTAAGCACGCCGCCAGCGTTCATCCTGAGCCAGGATCAAACTCTCTGATAAAATGTGTCAGCAATCCAGTGATGCTCGCATCAACTTGATTGCGGTTCACACTGATTAAGCCAGAGGCTTAAGAAGTGTTTGATTCGATCACTCAAGACAACCGTTTGGCTATCTCTCGTTTTTACTGCTTTTGGTTTGTTTAAACCGTTCTTTAAATGTAAAGAAATTTTCGAGAATCGTATGTGTTTCACTGTTTAGTTATCAAGGTTTGTTTTGTTCTGTCTCTCAGACAGCTCGTTTATTTTATCTCATCTCTTTTTGTTTGTCAAGTACTTTTTTCAAGTTTTTTCAAACATTTTTGAGTTAAGATTTTGTTGTCGTTTTGTTGACGACTTGGATACTTTATCATATCTTCTGTCTTTTGTCAACTGTGAATTTCATTTTTCTGAAATTCTTTTTAATTGTTTGTTTTTCTAAAACAATTATTTGCGACAGCTCAGTTATAATACCACTGGGAGTTATGGTTGTCAACCATAAAATTCAAATTTTTTTGGATTTTTTGGAAGTTTATCTTAAAGATGCAATTTTTCTTCTTCCATTCGCTGGTGGCGCTACGGCGGTCGCATTTTCAATGCGGTAAGTGCGAGGGAAGGCGATCTCAAAGTTCCGAAGCCCGAACGCCCTCCCTCGCGCTCCCACCCCGTTGGGCACGGAAAGAGTGTTACATCTTCGATGTGTAACACGGTTGACTTTTGTCTGTATGCTGCGGTATCCAGAGTGGGACGCTGTGCCGATCTGGGTTCCTGGATTCTTCGGCATTTATAGTGGAATGTTATACTGAGCTGGTTTCCGAATTCTTCAATATTTACAGTGGAACGTTATACTGAGCTGGTTTCCGAACTCTTCAATATTTACAATAGAGCGTTATACTGACCTGGTTTCCGAATTTTTCAATATTTACTGTGGAACGTTATACTGACCTGATTTCCAAACTCTTCAATATTTATAATGAATCGTTATGCCAATCCTTCTTCTGGGCTCTTCGGTATTTCAGCTAAGACGCTACGCCGATACAGCTACACTCCCACAATCCCAGGACAGGACGCCCCGCGTCCGCTTCCGTCCCCTATCCGGGTTTTATCTTTTTTCCTGCCGGCTGGAAGTGTCAGCCAGAGGGAGAGGATATCGGTTCGGGCTGTTGCGGAGGAGGGGTGATACAACTTAGGTCCCGGGAGAGGGCGTTATTGCGGCAGGGTCAGCTGTTTGAGCCAGCGGCGAGTTCTGGCCCTGCCGCAATGGTTTTAGCCATCTCACGGAACCTTAGTTGTATCCCCCGACGGAGTCCTTGCCCGGGCCGATATCCTCTCCCTCTGGCGTCCGGCTTTCTCCCCGAATCGATGCCACATCCCTCTGGCGTCCGGTATCCTATCCTGTCCGATATCTCCTTCCTCTGACGTACATTCCAGCCCAGAAAAAAAGAACGCCACCCCCGCGGCGTCCTTCCAACTCTCCTCTAATTCCCCCCAGAAATCTGCCTGAGCAGCTCAATATCACTAGCCTGAACCTTAATATTCGTAGTCAATTTCTCCCCCTCAGGACTAATATACGTCACCTCAAGAATACTCCCCTCACGAATCCCACGCTTTGAAACAGCACTGCAAAACGCCGGAAACTTCGGATGATTCTGTTTAAACGTATTCCAGGCATTCATAACCTTCATCATATTTCCAAAATTACCAATACCCATAAATAAACACTCCCTTTCACTATATACAGCCGCCATACCCAAAACGTACAGCGGCTGCCAAAACTCAATATAAAACTACATCACAAAAATTACTGTGCTCTCTTTTTGATATAATTCTTAACAATAGGTTTCACTCTATCCTGAATACCAGACGGCAGATGATAATAAACCCTGCGCAGGAAAGTCGGACGAGCCTGCACCGGAGCAGGACCCTCGATCTTTAATTTAATATCATCCTCGATCACCGGAGCAACCTTCACAGGAAACGCCTGATAAGTCTTAACTTCCTTCTCAGAGAACATCACCCCGTTAAGCCACTCATGGAAACGAACCTTCTCTGTTTCCATAATCCCATTAATCTCATTATAATCCGGATCCTGCAGAAACAGCTCATTCTTCATAATATCCAGAGGATTCGTCACCAAACGATTCTCAACATGGAACAGTTTTGTCAGAGAAGAAAATCTCGTCATACCCCTTTTCGCATTACCAATACCAGCAAACGGTTTACCATATATAAGCGCAAAACTCATACCATGGCAGGAATCTGTTAATACATAACTGCTGTTTTTAAAGTAGTAAATCCAATCCTGGAACGTAATATTCTCCAGAACCGTATCCATTCCCATTTTCTCTTTATTCTCCTGGAAATTCCATGGAGTTCCATCCAGAATATGCAATGTACGAAGACCCAACTTTTCTGACAGATACTTAATAACCTCTTTCTTCTCAGGAGTTGGATCCAAAATATAGGTAAGCATATAGGGTTCTGTCTCATTACGGTCAGATTCCGCCGCTATGTCATCATACACACTCTTATCTACCGCAAATACGGGATCCAAAACTCTGGTCGCATCTACACCAAATACCTTCTTCATCAGGCCAACTGCAGACTCCTCACGAACAGAAATTCCATCAAACCGTTTAAAATACTCACTGGCCATAATCCGCTCACGATCCGGTCGGAAATCACGATCATGTCCAAAGGAAGCGGATACCGCAATCTTCTTTTTCTCGTCACGAACAAAATCCATAAGAAAACTGTTTCCAAAATTGCGGGCAATACCATGATTCCATACCTGATCTGATCCAATAACAAAAGAATCACAGATATGGTTCAGCATATGCATCTCATTTAATCGATACCTTCTGCTCACATGGAAATGAGTATCTGCAAAAATACGGCTGTGATTACTCTTATCCAGCTCACGATCCTGGCCAACAAATCCCGGTTTATCGATCATAAGAGTAGACAAGCCCATCTTTTCCAGAATTTTAGACAGGCCATAATATGTCGCAATACTTCCGTAGTTACATCCAAACCACACGCCAAGAATACCTACATCATAACGGCCTTCCATACAATATTTAACCGCTTTATGCATGCTTGTGTAATCAAGCATTTCAAAAAATCTTCTTCTCTGGGAATGAACCTGCATTTTCTCACCAAAACGGTTTTTCTTGACAGCAGCTTCCAGCGGCGTTTTCTCAATGCGTTTTACACTGTCTTTAACAGACTCCAGAACTGCCGCTCCCTTTGCATTATTGGCCAGAACCAGAGAAGTACCACGTCCATCATTAAGATCTCTCTTATACAGGGAAATCCCCCAGAAATCACCCATTGTAAGATCTCCCTGACGCGGGAAAGAAGCATACTTGCAGCTCTCGCATGTTCTCCTTAAGAAAAGACTTCTTGTAAATCCCAGAACAAATGGGTCAAACTCTATTCCGCCTACATATTTCTTTCCGTTTTTAAATACAGCCTCACAGGTTGTACAATTATATCCATAGCGTTTTGTGCGGAAATGAAACTCTTTCAGATTTTCTTTACCAAATGTTTCGTCAACATAACGTTCAAATACTTTCTCAGATGGAGCACCATGACACATCAGGTCAACTGTAAGAAGATTTTCTTCTTCACCGCCAAGATAAGCTTTTAATCCAGCAACCTGACAAGGTGTTCCTGTAAAAAGCACCTTTTTACCTTTCCCAAGAAACTCTTTAACTTTTGGGAAAATATCTCTCAGGTCACTCTGGACATATTTGGAACCACGCATAGGAACAAACTCTTTTTCATTTGTAGCCACTGTATGGAATACCTTAAAATCCTCATCCATCACAACGCCACAGACAACTCCGCCCTGTGCAAATACAGAACGTGCAAGTACTGTAAAAAATCCGCCGGAACTGCTGTCTCTTCGAACGTTATCTTCCGCCCATACCGCATAACTTTCCGGTTCCGGAGCATTGCTCATATCTTTTGGACAGATGGATGGACAGATTTTTCTGCATTTTCCACATCCTGTACATTTTTCTTCGTCTACAACAGGATAGCGAAAGCCCTCTCTATCCTGTTCCATTGTAATTGCCCCGAAAGGACAACTGTAAACACACGCACTACAGCCATAGCACTCTGTTTTCTTTAAATCCCCTATATGTTTTACACTCATTTATCCATCTCCAAATATTTTCTCCAGAAACTTTCTGAAGTGAATTCTTTTCTGTGGTCTCTGTATTCTTTTTCAAGACGTACATGGATCTGCTTGTAACGACTGAAAAGTTTTCGTTCCCTGTTAAACAGTTCAAAGAATCTTTTCTTGTCCATCTCCCTGTACGCACCCATTTTCAGATGTGGATTAACCGCAAGAAGTCTTTTTCTGAAAAAGTATCTGTGCGGTGTATAATACCAGTCATAGGCAATCGGCACAGTTCCCTTTTTCAGCCATTTTTCTGGCCAGAAATGACCATTATAAGTAATTCTGTAGAGGAATGTCTCCAGTGATTTACGCGGAAGATCCTGTGCATAAACGCTGTATACTTTCGTCGGTGCTTCCGGGAAATTAGAAAGCGGCTCCATTTTCTCATTTTTCTGAGATTTTTCTTTCAGGAGCTTCTCCCCCTGATTCTTCATAAAGAATTTATATCCCTTCATATAATCCTCAACTGCATCCAGAAGAAGCTCTGCACCGTCATAATTAAAACGAAGCAGATTTACACGGACCAGCTTGCGGATACGGGTCATAATATCCGCATTCTGGCATACTCCGCTGGCAGCCTGAAGCATCAGGGTGTTTCTATGCACCTGATAAAATTCCATTGCGCCGTTGAACTTGTTGGTGAATCCCATATGCCAGATACAGATACCACTGAGTGTAATAAACTTCGCCTTGTTTCTAAGGCTGTATTCAACATCATCTCCACGTACAAATACCGGAAGAGGCAAATTATCTTTACGCACAAATTCCATAGGGATACAACAGTACCACCAGCCTGCATAAGCATTCTTCGGCTCATGGATCATCTCTTCACAGCGAAGAACATCTTCAATCTTTCGGGTATCTACCCTGTCTTTCAGTGGGCCATAAGTTCCCTCATGATCCATAAATCCTACATCTTCATACAGGAAATTCATCTGCTCATAGAAAAGCATCGCTCCACTGATAAAATGATGTTCATACTCCGGACGAATGATCTTCAGAAGATTATAAGTACGGATCAGACTCTCCGGAAGGATCATAACATCATCATCCATAAGAAGAACATGGGTCGGTTTTTCCTTATGATCCATCGCTTCCAGCATACCTCTTGTAAATCCGCCGGCTCCACCTACATTAAGGTTCGGATGTACCATTACGTGCTCTGTCTCAATCTCTTCTGCCGGAAGTGTACGGCCATTGTCTACCACATGGATCCACAAATTCTCTGCAAGGCTGTCATTACCCGCAAGGACGGTCTCTTTCAGAAGCTGAATGTTCGGAAGGATATAGTCTTCTTTCTTAAATGTTGTTGTACAGAGATGCAGTGATACATGACGCATCTGGTCTTCCTCAATCTCTGTGATATACTCACCACTATAGATTACACAAATACCATGTGTATGAATTTCGAAACCAGCCAGCATCAAATTGTTCTCCGGATATTCAAGACAGATCTCCTGTGCTTCTTCTGCTGAGATTTTTGCTCTGCGGAGAACTTTTCGGATATATTGTGTATCTTTCTTCTCATAACCTGTAAGAAGGATCTCCATTTCTCCTTTTACACGTAATCTCAGAATCAGTTTTTCTGCATATGTGTATGTTTTCCATTTTAAAAGAGAAATCGAGTTAAAATAGGTACAGAAATCAATTACCTGACCTGCTCCCAAAACAATCGTCTTATTCTCTCTGTCGTATACCGGACGGCTGCTTTTAAAGAACATCTCCCAGTATGCTTCCAGTCTGTCATTGTCGCAGAACAGGATATTCTGCAGTTTATAATTCTTACTCATCTTTATTAATCTCCAAATAATTATTCCAGAACTCTTCTGTTATTAATTTCTTCCAGTTCCTGCCGTAGCTCTCCCTGGCTCTTTCAAAGTACCTGTCTGTTTTTCTCAATGCCAGTAATAAATATATGCTCAGACGTATAGTTTCCGGCAGATTTTTGTCTGCTCTGAGACAAAAGCCTGCAGAGTCCTCATAAACAATATGTTTCTTTTTTGCCACAGTGTAAACGCTAACATTTGGTGTCGTGTAAAATACATTCTTTTCTTTTTTGTCCAGTTTTTCCAGTTTTGGAAGTCGACTGGCCACCTGTTTATGAATTTCCACTCCATCCGTGTTTTCCAGCCACTTTTCTCCCTTCAGGAAATCCAGCATAGCGCAGATATTCAGATAAATATAGTCATACCTTCCTCTTAAAAGATTTCCTGCCGTCCATTTGACAAGAAATTTTTTCCACTGGCGTTTATCCCAGTCATCATAATGGATTGCATTTAAGATCGCCATATTTCGAATATCATAATACTCTCCGATCTGAGGAAGTTTCTTGGTGACAGCTTCATGCCACACACCGATTCCATTGAGAGTCATCAGCTTACCCATACGAATTCCATATTCGATATCATCTCTGTGAATAAAAACAGGCAACGGAAGACCCTTTTCCCGGATTGCGGATACCGGTATACAGCAATACCACCAGCCACCATAATCCCAGTTCTGAGATTCCGTATTCTTAAGAAGAGCATCTCTCTTTCGCAGATCCATATTCTGGCCGCATCCCTGAATCCTTCCTCTGTTCCAGAAAGCTCCACATTCAAACTGTTTCCAGGGAATATCTCTTTCAATAAGGGAACCACCCAGCGGTGCATCCTGCCATTCTTTTTTTACGGAAGATAAAAACAGCATTGTTTTCGTCAGTACTTCCGGATTCAGGACAATATCATCATCCATGAGGATCACATGAGTAAATCCCGGGTCTTTCAAAGCTTCGATCATTCCTCTGGTAAAACCACCAGCACCGCCACAGTTTCGGTTTGGTACAAGATGAACCCAGTCCGGAACCATCTCCTCTGTCAGAGTATTTCCATTATCTATAAGAAAAATCCCCGGCCGTTCCTCCAGATCCATTCTGGAAATCCGTTCAAGATTACTGATAACTTCTTTTTCACGGCGGCAGGTACAGATCACCACTGCCGGCCGAACTGCCTGCTGCACTTCAACTGCCGACTGAAAATCAACATCATAAAGAACTCCGCCCTGCGCCAGTCCTTCTACGCAGATCCAGAAAGCTGCTATATTTTCAATAACATCTGACACTTCAAAAACTAGTTCGTTTTTAATATCTGCCGCAGTCCTGCTTTCTTTTTCTTCATCCACAACCGTTCTGCTTCCATCTATATGGCACAGCAACACCCGGCAGTTTCCTGAAACTGTAACTTTTATCCGCAATCCGTCCAGCTGTGCATACTGCGACCACTGTTTCGGGTAAAACCCGTTAAAATACGTAAACAGATCTGCTTTCTCATTTTCCGGTACGGATAATGATTTTTTTTCACCCTGCTGTACCTGAATTCCTCCCGTACCTTGATAATAAAGTCCGTAGTTTTCTTCTGCACAGTCCGGAAGCATCATTGTCTGCACTGTTCTATATTTCATTTAGTTTCTCCCTCAGTCTCATGATAAAGTGTCCCGGATAGTATAACAGATATCTGCTCTTTCTGATAGCCCATACAAATTTATTTTCGACTGAATTATAGATATTGGGATAACACTCACGAATTTTCCCATCCATTCTGCGCAGTCTGTGGCACATTTTCACAGAGCAGGGAAAACTCAGATAAATCTTGAAATGGCTGCTCAGAACATTGGCAATTCCCTTTTCAAGATACACAAGATACTCCCTGTCAGTTCCCTCTGATTCTTTTTTGCGATAGTACTTCAGAAGACTCTTCAGAACTTTCTCATGATTCCGGTGATTTTTACGCATTTTTTCCAGAGTCATACTCTGTCCCTGCCGTCCCAGTCTGTACATATATACAAACTCATCCAGAAATACGATAGTCCTGACTTCCGGGATCGGATACATGACAAACTCCACGTCTACATAATAACAGTTCTCATCGATCCGCATACCTGTTCTGCGGACCAGCTCTGTTCGTATGGTCATGGAATGCATTTTAACAAACGTTTTTTCCGCAACATCATGAAAATCGTATTTTCTGCCATATTCCACCCCCTGAAAAGGATGTCTGTTCTGAACACTTCTTTTTCCGGTCTGTTCATAGACCCAGAAAAAATTGGTCCACACAATATCTGCTTCTGCCTTTTCAAGATTTTCCACAAGTGTGACAAAGCCTTTTTCGTTTACCCAGTCATCACTGTCCAGCACTTTCACATATTCCCCAACTGCATTATCCATACCTGTGTTGATTGCAGATCCATGGCCCCCATTGGGCTTACTGATCACCCGGACGGAATATGGATGTGCTTTTGCATATTCCATCGCAATCTCTTCAGACCGGTCTGTTGAGCCGTCCAAAACTACCAGAATTTCTATTTTATCCAGAACTTCTTTAATCATCAGTGATTCCAGACATTGACGGATATATTTTTCCATATTGTAGACTGGAATAATTACTGACAAAACCTTTTTCATACTTTCTTACCTCATTATATATGAAATCGCATCACGGATTCCGGCAACATATACCAGTTGAATTCCCCTGATGCTCTCTGTAGCTGCCCGGTTCACCTCCGGCAGGATCACAGTTTCAAACCCCAGTTTCTTTGCTTCCTGCACCCGCTGACCAGCCATACTGACTGCCCTGACTTCGCCGCTCAGGCCAATCTCGCCAAAAACCATTACAGAATCAGGGATCACAATATCTTTTGCACTGGAAATGATTGCCAGACAGATTCCCAGATCAATAGCGGGCTCCGTCATCTTCATTCCTCCGGCAATATTCACATAAGCATCCGAAGCAGCAAGATGGATTCCTGCTTTCTTCTCCAGCACTGCCATAAGGAGATTTACACGATTAAAATCCGTACCAACTGCTGTTCTTCTCGGAATTCCAAAATTGCTCTGACACACCAGCGCCTGAATCTCCACCAGAATAGGCCTTGTTCCTTCCATGGAACATGCAACCACAGAACCGGATGCATTCTCCGGCCTTCCATTTAGCAGGAATTCTGAAGGATTCCTTACTTCTTCCAGACCTGTATTCTGCATTTCAAAAACTCCGATTTCATTAGTGGAGCCAAAACGGTTCTTCACCGCCCGCAGTATCCGGTAAGAGGCATGTCTGTCTCCCTCGAAATAAAGCACAGTATCTACCATATGCTCCAGCACACGGGGACCTGCTACATTTCCCTCTTTTGTCACGTGACCGACAATAAAAATGGATACGCCCATACCTTTTGCGATCTGCATCAGAACATTCGTGGATTCTCTTACCTGCGAAACGCTTCCCGGTGCAGACGTGATATCTTCATGAAACATGGTCTGAATAGAATCTACAACTGCCACATCCGGTTTCGTCCGTTCAATGATCTCACGGATATTCTCCAGATTAGTCTCACACAGAAGTTTCAGTTTATCATTAAAACTTCCAAGTCTGTCCGCCCGCAGCTTAATCTGGCGCAAAGATTCTTCACCGGAAATATATAATACAGACACGCCCTGTGAAGAAAGGTTCCTGCAAACCTGAAGCAGTAATGTAGACTTTCCGATTCCAGGATCTCCGCCCACTAAAACGAGGGAGCCAGGAACAATTCCTCCTCCCAGCACCCTGTCCAGTTCACCGATCCCACAACTTTGGCGTTCGTCAGCCGAAAGACTGATATCTCGCAAAATTACAGGTTCTGTCTTTTTCTGTGATATCTTTGCGTTGGAGGAAGCTGACTTCTTGGATGAAACAGTTTCCTCTACAAATGTATTCCATGCCTTACATGCCGGACACTGTCCCATCCATTTGGCTGATTCATATCCGCATTCCTGGCAGAAATATACTGTTTTTTTATTTTTTAGCATTTTACGATTTTTACTTCTGCTTTGGTGTTCGTATCCAGCTCAACGCTGAAAGAAAGCTTGCCGCCCAGGTTCGTAGTCATAGTACCTGTGCTTGCTCCATCAATAAATACCTGATATTCTGTCTCAGCCTCAAGCTCAACTGTGATCTGAGAATCCTCAAATCCCTGTACTTCAAAACTCATGGTTGTTCCATCCTGCTCAAGATGGAATACGCTTGTTCCCGGAACAGACTCATATACGAACATTCCATTGCGCTCAAGCTTGGTGATCTCCTTGTATGTTTTTACTTTATACATATCTCCCTGATACTGATAATCCGACAGTTTGGATTTCTGATTTAACTCATAATCTCCAAAACTGATAGTACCGTTATCTTCTGTACGGATCAATTCCTGTACCACTGCCATGATCTTATGTCCTCCTGAAATTCTTTTGTTGTATCATTACGATGATGTTAATTATAACTTATTTCTTTTCTTTTTGCCATAGGAAGTGAAAAAAATCTTATACTTTTCAAAAAACGGCTTTTTACTCCTGTGATTTCTGGGATACAAAACAGATTTTTTTATCTTTCACCTTTACCTGTACAGTATCTCCGGCTTTGATCCGGCCTTCCAGAATCTCTGTTGCCATCTCGTCTTCAATCTTCGTCTGAATTGCACGGCGAAGCGGTCTTGCGCCGTATTTGCTGTCAAAACCGGCATCCGCGATAAGATCTTTTGCCGCTCCTGTGACTTTCAATGTGATATTCAATTGTTCCTGACATCTTTTTTCCAGGTTTTTCAGAAGAATAGTGACAATCTTGCGGATATTTTCTTTATTAAGAGAATGGAATACCATGATCTCATCGATTCGATTGAGAAATTCCGGTTTGAACATCCTTCGTACTTCTTCCATTACTCCGGATTTCATCCTGTCATAATTCTGTTTTTCCGTGTCTCCGGACATAAATCCAAGATGTTTCGGTTCCATGATCATCTGTGCTCCGGCATTAGACGTCATAATAATGATCGTCTGTTTGAAATCCACTTTCCGACCATGGGCATCTGTAATATGCCCATCATCAAGCACCTGTAAAAGAATATTAAATACATCCGGGTGTGCCTTTTCGATCTCATCAAAAAGAATTACACTGTACGGATTTCTTCTGACTTTTTCACTGAGCTGTCCGCCTTCTTCATATCCTACATATCCTGGAGGAGAACCAATCATTTTAGATACACTGTGTTTTTCCATGTATTCAGACATATCCACACGGATCATTGCCTGTTCACTTCCAAACACTGCTTCTGCCAAAGCTTTGGAAAGTTCTGTCTTTCCAACCCCGGTAGGTCCCAGAAACAGGAAAGAGCCAATTGGTCTAGCCGGATCTTTCAGACCAACTCTGCCTCGTTTCACAGCCCGGGCAACTGCTGACACCGCTTCATCCTGACCGATCACTCGCTTTTTCAGAACTTTTTCAAGATTTGCCAGGCGTCGGGATTCCCCTTCTGTCAGACGCTGCACCGGGATTTTCGTCCAGTCAGATACAATATCTGCAACAGCCGCTTCTCCAACTACAGGAGATTTCCGCCTGTTTTTACGCTCAGCCTTTTTGCGGAGTTTTTCAAGCTCAGCCTCTACGCTGTTCTGTCTGGCCTGAGCCTTTCTGGCGCTTTCGAGGTCCGCGTTTACAACGGCCTGTTCTTTTTCTTTCAGGATCTCATGGATTTCTCTTTCCAGTTCTTCTGCTTCCGGGGACGGATGATATCCGGCAAGCTGAACCTTGGATGCCGCTTCATCAATAATATCAATCGCTTTATCCGGAAGGAACCGGTCATTGATATAACGGACTGACATTTTTACTGCGGCCTCCAGTGCTTCATCCTGAATTTCTACCCCATGATGTTTCTCATAATAAGGGCGCAGGCCTTTTAAGATTTCAATTGCTTCCTCTTCATCAGGCTCTTCCACCATAACCGGTTGGAATCGCCGTTCAAGTGCAGCATCTTTTTCGATATATTTACGATATTCCTCCAGAGTCGTCGCTCCGATCAGCTGGATCTCTCCCCTGGAAAGAGATGGTTTCAGGATATTGGACGCATCCAGAGCTCCCTCTGCTCCACCTGCCCCGATGATCGTATGGATCTCATCAATAAAAAGCAGGATATTCTGCTGTTCTCTCACCTCATCAATGACATTACGGATACGTTCCTCAAACTCGCCTCTGTATTTACTTCCGGCTACCATTCCGGAAAGATCCAGAACCACTACTCTTTTATTCTTCACAGTATCCGGGACCATTCCGGTAACGATCCGCTGTGCAAGACCTTCTACAATAGCAGTTTTACCGACTCCCGGCTCTCCCGTCAGACATGGATTATTCTTGGTCCTTCTGCTTAAGATCTGGATCAGTCTGGCAATTTCCTTATCCCTTCCTACCACCGGATCAAGTTTACCTTCTTCTGCCATCTCTGTAAGATCACGGCTGTACTGATCGAGAGTCGGTGTGACACTGCCATTTCTTCCCCTGGAAGCTTTCACTGCCTGAAATTCTTCTGCAATAGCATCACTGTCCATCCCCATAGCTGTAAGAACTGCAGCATAAAGTTTCTGGATATTCGCTCCCATTGTATACAGCAGCCTTGTACCTACACAGTCTGTTTCCTTTAACATGGACAGCAGAAGATGCTCCGTACCTGCCTTTTCAAAATGCATGGCCTCCGCCTCTATATAGGCATTTTCCAAAACTCTTTTCGTCCTTGGGCTGAATCCCGGCTGCTGTGCAGTTAATGTATTTCCCGGCGGTGCGATCAGCTCGTCGATCAACGCCATAGTCTTATCCGCCTGGATTCCAAATTCTTCCAGCACTCTTCCGGCAGTTCCTTCTTTTTCTTCTACAAGCCCGACCAGCAGATGCTCCGTGCCAATATAACTATGTCCACAGGAGCTGGCTGCCTGTTTTGCCAGAGCAAGAACATTCTCTGCCTGTTTTGTATATCGTTCCTGCATGATGTCTCCTCCTATCTGTCTGTGTCATACTCGTCAAAAATCTCATCCACCAGCTGATGGACTTCTTCTCTTGTTACATTCTTACAACAGCCCCATGCCATTGCCACCGTCAGATTCTGTTTCATTTCTTCCAGTGCTCTGACTTTATCCGCATCAATGGAAATCACTGCACCCTTCCGTCTGTCGATGGTTACAAACCCTTCCTGCCGGAGCAGTGCATATGCTTTGTTTACTGTGTGCATGTTGATTCCCGCAATACTTGCAAGCTGCCGTACAGAAGGCAGAGCATCCCCCTCATGAAGCCTTGATGTAGCTATCCCCATTATAATCTGATTGGTGATCTGCATATAGATCGCCTCATCACTGTTAAAATCGATTTCTATCACCATCGGGTAAATCTCTCCTCTACAACAGCAAAAGGCTGCACAGTTTTATCCTGGCAGCCTGCTGTAATTTTTGTTTTTATTTACTGATTCCTGCAATTTTCTCAATCTGCTCTTTATTCAGGACCAGATTGATGCCCAGCGGATTTATTACATATGCATTTGCCTGTGGAATCATCAGGCTCGGAAGTTTGTCTATAGTCACTTTTGCAACTCGGAGATTCTTCCCTCTTCCAAATTTCTCAAATTCCATAACGTCTGTAAACACAGGCTGCATGATCTTGTCCTCTTTGTTTTTCAGATATGGAATATGAAGCTTTCCGTCTTCTTCCTGCTCTGCATTGATCGCGATCAGGAATTCTGCTTTCCGCAGATTAGCAATAAGTTCTTCCTCAAGCTCACGGATATTCTTATGCTCTTCTGCTTTCACCGGGCGACGAAGCTCCTGCATAAAATAGATGCCTGAAAGTTCCAGAGAAGGATTCAGAAGCGGTCTTCTGGAAGGATCGATCTGGCTCATATCTCTCTGAGTCGCAATCCTCTCAAGTTCAACTTCGGTCTGATTCTCTCCGTCGATCCAGAGTACACTATTTACTCCGATCGCATACAGCGTACCATACAGTCTCGGATAATCTTTTTTTTCATATTTCATACCCATAAGAAGGATCTTATCCTCCAGGAGCTGTTTTCCATATTCTTTGATTTCTTCTTCGGTAGCAAAAATCCTTGCCTGGTCATTAAATGTTTCCTCATCGCAGGTCACATACGGAAGTTTGGTTGCCTGTGAATACGCAACAAATACTTCCTCCCTGTTTCTGAGTTCATGAATTGCTTCTTCTACACTGATTCCCATTTTTCTGTCCTCTCTGCCTCATCACTTGGATGCGACACCTCATCAAAGAAAATGGTTACTTCCTGTTGTGTCCTGTCAGCATCCAGCTTTATTATTATGTGTAACTACTCACTGTGTTTCATAGTTGTTACTATTGTACAATGAAACCCCTGTTTTCGTCAAGCTGTGCCTGTGAAAATTGACGAACTTACGCCTCGTCGATCGCTTTTCCGATATCGTGGCGCATATACTTGTTTGAAAAACTGATCCATTCAGTGGCAGCGTATGCATTCTTTCTTGCTTCTTTCAGTGTTTTTCCTTTGGCAGTGATGCCAAGGACACGGCCACCGTTTGTGACAATCTGGCCATCTTTAAATTTGGTTCCGGCATGGAAACAGTAGTATCCGTCTTTATCCTTGAAGTTTTCAAAGCCCTGGATCGGAATTCCCTTTTCATATTTTACCGGATATCCATCGCTTGCAAGAACGACGCATACTGCTGCGTTATCCTCGAATTTCAGATCAATCTGATCCAGTTTTCCGTCTACGCAGGCTTCCATCACCTCAATGATATCATTCTCCATACGTGGAAGAACAACCTGTGCTTCCGGATCACCAAATCTTGCATTATATTCCAGTACCTTCGGGCCATCTGCGGTAAGCATCAGTCCGAAGAAGATAATTCCCTTAAACGGACGTCCCTCGGACGCCATAGCATCTACAGTCTTCTGATAAATATATTTCTTACAGAATTCATCTACTTCCGGAGTATAGAACGGACTTGGAGAAAATGTTCCCATTCCGCCTGTATTCAGTCCCTGATCCCCATCCTTCGCACGCTTGTGATCCTGCGCGGATGTCATGGTACGGATCGTCTTTCCATCTACAAAAGAAAGTACGGAAACCTCACGGCCTGTCATGAATTCCTCAATTACCATGGTATTTCCGGCATTTCCAAATTTTTTATCTTCCATGATCTCTTTTACGCCGGCTTCTGCTTCTGAAAGATCCTGGCAGATCAGAACACCTTTTCCAAGTGCAAGGCCATCTGCTTTCAGAACGATCGGGAATTTTGCTTCCGTTCTTAAATATTCCAGAGCTTTTTCCGGATCATCAAAATTCTCATAAGCTGCAGTAGGAATATCGTATTTCTTCATAAGATCCTTGGAAAAAGCCTTGGAACCTTCCAGAATAGCAGCGTTTTTGCGCGGTCCGAATACGCGCAGCCCTTCTGCTTCAAATACGTCTACAATTCCGCCAACAAGAGGATCATCCATTCCCACGATGGTAAGATCGATCTCTTTTTCTCTGGCAAAAGCTGCCAGTTTCTCGAATTCCATTGCTCCGATATCTACACATTCCGCATACTCTGCAATTCCCGCATTTCCCGGTGCACAGTAAATCTTGTCAACTTTCGGGCTTTTTGCAACACTCCATGCAATTGCATGTTCTCTTCCGCCGCTTCCTACGATCAATACTTTCATCTGTCTACTCCTTTGTTTCATCTGTTTTGTGATTACTTTAAAGAAACAATTCCATCTGTTACTGTAATCTTGTCATTGGCGATAAGATTGATGGCCTCCGGAAGGATCTTCCATTCTGCTTTTTCCATTACACGTCTCTGAAGCTCCTTGGATGTGTCTCCGTCTTTTACCTTCACTGCTTTCTGAAGAATGATCGGGCCTGTATCTGTACCCGCATCTACGAAATGAACGGTAGCACCCGTCACTTTTACTCCTCTTGCAAGAACTGCGTCATGAACTTTCAGTCCATAAAAACTTTTTCCACAGAAAGACGGGATCAGGGATGGATGGATATTGATGATCTTGTTCGGATATGCTTCCACCATCATCGGCGGGATCGCAACCAGATAACCTGCAAGAACGATCAGGTCTACTCCCCTCTCCTGAAGTTTGGAAAGCAGTGCTTTATGAAAAGCCTCCCGGTCCGGATAGTCTTTCGGTGCAATGCACATCGCTTCTACATCATGTTTTCTGGCTCTTTCCAGCGCATAAGCGGAAGCATTGTTGCTGATCACAATATCCACTTTTGCATTTGTGATCTCTCCCGCATCAATGGCATCCATGATCGCCTGAAGATTCGTTCCTCCGCCGGAAACAAGAACACCGATCTTTAACATAAGGTCACTCCCTTTTCTCCTGCTTCGATGCTTCCAACCACATATGGTTTGTCACCGGTCTTGCGGATAGCTTCCATTGTTTTGTCAACATCTGCCGGATCTACTGCCAGGATCATTCCAAGGCCCATATTATATGTATTGTACATCATATGCTCATCAATATTTCCTTTTTCTGCAAGGAGCTTAAAGATCGGAAGTACCGGATAGCTGTCTTTCTTGACAACAGCTCTGGTTCCCTCTTTCAGCATACGCGGAATATTCTCATAAAATCCACCGCCTGTGATATGGCTGCATGCATGGATCTTCACTCCGGCCTCACGGATGCTCTTCAGTGCTTTTACATAGATTCTGGTCGGTGCGATCAGTGCCTCTCCCAGAGTTGTTCCAAGTTCATCATAATAAGTATCCAGGGATTCTTTTGTCATGTCGAATACTTTACGTACAAGAGAAAATCCGTTGCTGTGAACACCTGTTGAAGCCATGCCGATCAGAACATCGCCAGGTTTCAGAGCTTCGCCGGTAAGAAGGTCCTTTTTGTCAACAATTCCTACGGCAAATCCGGCAAGGTCATACTCATCTTCAGGCATGAGCCCTGGATGTTCTGCTGTCTCACCACCGATCAGCGCTGCCTCGGACTGTACACAGCCTTCTGCAACACCTTTTACGATCTCAGCGATCTTCTCCGGATAGTTTTTACCGCAGGCAATGTAGTCCAGGAAAAACAGCGGTTCGCCGCCTGCACATGCAATATCATTCACGCACATGGCCACGGCATCAATTCCGATGGTATCATGCTTGTCCATAACCATGGCTACCTTAACCTTGGTTCCGCATCCATCTGTTCCGGAAACCAGAGTAGGCTCTTCCATATCTTTGAATTTCTCCATGGAAAATGCACCTGAGAATCCACCGATTCCTCCAAGTACCTCCGGTCTCATTGTCTTGGCAATGTGTTTTTTCATCAGCTCTACTGATTTGTATCCTGCCTCAATATCTACGCCTGAAGTCTTGTAATCCATAATGTCCTCCTTATGACAACACTCTTTTATTTTTATGGTAAAAAATTTTAGTAGTTCTTGTATCCAACTTCCTGGAGTCTTGCATCTTTCTTTTCAACCTGTTCTTTCAGATCCTGGCTATACGCTTTCAGTCTGGAAAGAAGCTCTGCGTCAGAAGTTGCAAGGATCTTGGCTGCAAGAAGCCCCGCATTGGCACCGCCGTTGATCGCTACTGTGGCAACCGGGATGCCGCTTGGCATCTGTACGATAGAGTAAAGGGAATCTCTTCCTCCCAGAGATGTTGTATGCATCGGGATACCGATCACCGGCATTGGAAAGATCGCCGCGCACATTCCCGGAAGATGAGCTGCCATTCCTGCGCCTGCGATGATTACTTTGAAGCCTTTTTCTTCTGCTGTCTTTGCATACTCGAAAAATACATCCGGTTCTCTGTGTGCGGAAATGATCTTCATTTCATAATCAATCCCCAGTTTCTCCAGGATATCTGCTGCTTTGCTCATAACCGGCATATCTGAATCACTACCCATTACAATTCCTACTTTTGCCATTGTGTTCTCCTTTCGTGGTACACCAACTGAATGTTTACCTGTAGTTGTTTGACTATTGTTATGGTTATTCTACGTATATTCTCACTTTCTGTCAATACGATCGGAAAAACTGTAAATTTACTAATTAACTTATATTAATATTTAATGGAAGATTCTCAAAAGGACGGTTTAATTCCTCGGTTCCAGGAAGAACAAACCTTCCATTTTCGATAATGGAGATCATTTCTCCCTCATCATCGATCACCCGGATACTTCCAAGCTCATCATAAGGAATGGTGATATCCGTGTGGCATCCATAATAAGCAAGGCTTACATCATCTTTACGCATCTCGGAAATCTCATTATCCCTGGCAATGATCTCCTTTCCGTCCGGATTGTATACCGGTGTATCTTCTGCCCAGCTGTAGCAGGTATCACCTACTGCGAAATGCGGTCCCATTTTCTCTGCGATCAGGATCGGAAGCTTATCCGCAATTCCGTATTTCAATGCAGCCACATAAGCTGTGGTGTTTGTACCGATGGCAAATTCGCCCATCGGGATCTTTGGATGATGATGGAGGATGTTATCCTCGATATATTTCCGGTTTTCTTCTTCTGTTTTAAAATTGGAGCAGGTATAATCGATCACCTGACCACAGTCAAATACCAGTTTCAGATCACGGAACTGCAACCCGTTCAGATAAACTTTTTTCACATGAAGGATCCCACCGGTTCCTGCAAGCTGCGGGGAGGTAAAAACTTCTCCTACCGGAATGTTCACATCTGCCACACAGTTCTCAAAATTCGTCTGTTTCTTCGGATCTGTCAGCTCATGAAGATGGATCAGAAGATCCGTCTCATTATCTCCACGGCCTTTGACCTCCACCCACTCACAGGTGTCCAGAGTATTGATGATCGTCTGCTGGATCTCCTGATAAAGATGATAATCCAGAGTATTGATCTTTACGATCTCACGGAAAATTTCCTCATAATTTCCACCGATCTCAGGAACCGGATAGGCAATAATGGTAAAACTTCTCTCATCACCTTTAATGTAACGGTTTACGATCTGTCCGGATTCATTGTCAAGCTCTGTTTGCAGTTTCTGCTGTGCCTCACTTAATGCGTAAGCTTCCGGTTTGCTTACCGGAGAGAACGGATTTTCTCCAAACGTGTCAATGCAGGCCGGGCCTCCATGTACCTCTGCCAGTTCTCTGTACTTCTCATAAGAAGTCTGCATGGCACGAAGTTTTCGCTGCACAAAATCTCCGTCCAGGAACAGTGCACTGTCCTGACGATGATCGTAATCGTACTGCGGATTGGCAACGCCGCCGGTATAGCCCACACGTACTGTGCCTCTTTTATTTACTGCATGAGTTGCATGACGATATATCACCGGTTTCAGTCCCATTTTTTCAAACTGAAGGATCGCTGCCTTTACCATACGCTCAAATCCAAGGCTGTAACGGATATTTACAGTTTTCTTCTTTGTGATATCTTTTCGTCCGGTGATAAATCCGATCCGATAGCCTTCTGTATAAGTGGAAGCCATCTTATCGATCTCTTCCTGGGAAAGAGAATTCAGAAACTCTGCCACTCCTGTCTCATTCTCAGAAACAAACTCACCATAGCGATACAGATATCTCAGATCAGAAAGATCAGAATTCAGGATGATATCTGTTGCAAAGTCAAGTTCCGGATCTACCCCTTCCCGAATTCTCTGTTCCATCATATCCTGGCAGTAATCATTCACATAGGAACGAAGGATTCCCTCTACGGTTGCAGCCTCCGGAAGCTCTTCCTCACAAAATGCAGAATATACTTCCAGAAACAGTTCCATGGATACGGTCATATCCCACAGCCTTTTCTCATGTGCATAAGCCACTGTCCCGGCAAGTTCTGCATACAGAAAACTGAAAGCTTTTCCATAATCTCCCAGCTTATTTACTGCATAAGCCGGATTTCCATAACTGCTTTCATAGTTTTCCGGGAGGATATCCTGATAAAAGTGATGATTTCGCTCCTTCAGTTCCTCCAGGGTAAGTTCCACAGACTCCTCATCCATCACATCTGCTGTCATGGAAAGAAACTGTGCCATCTTTCTGAAAAAATCTCCAAACGGTTCTTTCACCGTTTCTTCCGTTCTGATCTCACGGATCCGCTCTTTTGCAAGTCCGTAACGTTCTCTCATGCATTCGTCCAAAACTTCATCTCCCATCTTTTTCATCATCGATCACATGCCCCATGGCAATATGTTTGTCGATCAGTTCTTTCATATATTCCCAGATCACTTCAGATCCTTCTCCTGTTTTCCGGTTTCTCTTATAGATCTGACTTTTCTTTACCTGATGTTCTTCCCAGCTTCTTCCGTTGGAAGCATCATTCAGAAAAAGAGGCTGGCAGTTATCCAGTACATGGGCAAATTTTGCTTCCGGAGTCTCATAAGCCTCAAATTCTTCCCAAAGCGCTTTCAGCCACTGTCCCTGATCTTCCGGCAGCAGTCCGTAAATCCGATCCGCTGCTTTTCGCTCTCTGGCGTCCTTGGTAGCTGCGCCTTTCTCATCATATGCATAGGTATCTCCCGCATCGATCTCCACAAGATCATGTGCCAGTACCATGGGAATCACCTTTGACAGATCCACTTCTTCATTGGAATACTCCTTCAGAAGCACTGCCATTAATGCCAGGTGCCAGGAATGTTCCGCATCATTTTCTTTCCTGTTTCCGTCTGCAAGATATGTCTGACGGAAAATATTTTTGACTTTATCCACTTCCAGGATAAAATCAAGCTGTTTTTTTAATCGTTCTTTTTCTTCCATTCTTTATACTCCTGATAAAAAAAGTCCCAGCCAGATTACCAGAATCACACCGTTTAAGATCGATCCGATCATACTTGTCCGGTGTTTCCGGTTTTCCTCTGAAAAGCTGGAAAGGCCCAGTGCAAAGCCGTATGCTGACAGCAGCATCGCAAAAAGCCCGGTTCCGCCAATCAGGCCCCCGAGCTTTCCGTCAAGAAAAAGTGCAAGCACAACTGCCACAATAAACAGCACGAGGGAAGCTGCTGCCAGTCCTACGGACCACTTTCCTTTCGCAGCTTCTCTTTTTTTTGCAAATGCATATCGATATCTTCTTGCCATTAATGTTTTCTCCTAATTTTGTCGCAGACTGCGTAAATTCCATATCCCAGTGCCGCGCCCAGAGTATTCAGTATCATATCATCCACATCAAAACATCCGGCCCTGGTGATCAGCTGGATCACCTCCACCGTCAGACTGATGGAAAAACCGGATAATATAATAAAAAAGCCATTTCGCATTCTTCGGTTTATCACCGGAAGAACAAACCCATATGGCATAAATCCCAGCACATTTCCGAAAATATTTGTAAAAAGTGCAAACATCCCTAATTGTTTCCTGTAGACCCAAAAACGCCTGATTTCAACAAACGGAACAAAATTATATCGAAATTCTCTTTCTGCGTCTGCTACCCGGCCATAACCTTCTGAAAAGAAAAGAAGGTATACAAGTATCAGGACATACAGCACAAAAAAAGCTGTCCCGAGTTTTTTTACTCTGTGTTTTGTCCCCTTTTTCAATATTCTCCCCTGCTTAAATGCCCGAAAAGCCACACGAAACAGAGTGCGGCTTTCCGGAATTTTTGTTTATATTTTTCCTAGATCAAAATCTCTGATTTTCTTTTGAGCAGTCTCGCACCGTTCACGATCATCAGAATCCCTGTGACAAGTCCCGTCACCAGAACGACAATACCGAGTGCAAGACTTCCCGCCCCGCTGCTCGCCATGGTTTTATAAATTTTTTCATTCATAAGTCTGTGTCCTCCCAGTAAAAGCGGACATTCGGAATCCGCTGCTCTTTTATTATGATATTCTGTACCAGTATTATTCTGCACCGTACTGCTCATAATATGCATCGATGGCTGCTTTCAGCTTATCATCGATCACAACACGGCCTTTGTATTCTTTATTGTAGAGGTGCTCAACCACCTCCGCCATGGTTACAATTGCTGTAGTCTGAAGACCATAATTCTCTTCAATCTCTTTCAGAGCACTCTTGGTTCCCTGACCACGTTCCATACGGTCAACAGAAACCACAAGACCGATCGGATTTACATCTCCCTGTGCCTTAATAATCGGAAGTGTTTCCTTAATGGATGTTCCGGCAGTCGTAACGTCCTCAATGATCACTACTTTATCCCCATCCTGGATCGGGCTGCCAAGAAGGATTCCCTTATCTCCGTGGTCTTTTACTTCCTTACGGTTGGAACAGTAACGGATATCCTTTCCGTACATTTCACTGATTTCCATGGTTGCTGCCACAGAAAGAGGAATTCCTTTATATGCCGGTCCAAACAGCACATCAAAATCCAGTCCGAATTTGCTCTCGATCGCTTTTGCGTAATACTGGCCCAGCTTACGAAGCTGTGCACCGGTGCGGTAAAATCCTGTATTTACAAAAAATGGTGTTTTTCTTCCCGATTTCGTAGTAAAATCTCCAAATTTCAGGACATTACAGTCGATCATAAACTCAATAAATTCCTGCTTATACTGTTCCATTTATTTAATCCTCCATATTTTTCATGTACACAGCAAAACGGATATTCATTCTTTGTTCTGCTGTGATTCGTGTGTGCAATCACTTTGCTTATCCGCGTTCATTCTAACATATGTATAACAGAATTGCAAATTATGGAAATTCCCGTTATTTCACCACACCGATCAGTTCATTGATATCTTCAACCTTCTCTTTTTCAAGAAATGCCTGGATTCCCTCCGCAATTTCTTCTGTTGCATAAGGATTGAAAAAGTTTGCGGTTCCCACAGATACGGCAGTAGCGCCTGCCATGATAAACTCCAGTGCATCCTCACAGGTTGCGATACCACCCATCCCGATGATCGGAAGGGATACCGCATTTGCCACCTGATATACCATGCGGACAGCGACCGGTTTTACTGCAGGGCCGGACATTCCGCCTGTTTTATTTGCCAGCGCAAATGTACGACGGTTGATATCGATCTTCATTCCTGTCAGAGTATTGATCAGGGAAAGCACATCTGCACCACCGGCTTCTGCTGCTTTCGCCATCTCGGTAATATCGGTAACATTGGGGCTCAGCTTCATGATCACCGGCTGTTTTGCATATTTCTTAACTTCTTTCGTAATGTCTTCAAGAGCTTTCGGATTCTGGCCAAAGGCAATCCCGCCTTCCTTGACATTCGGACAGGAAACATTGATCTCCAGCATGTCCACAGGCTCATTTCCAAGGCGTTCCACAACCTCACAGTAATCCTTCGTGGATTTTCCGCAGACATTGACAATGATCTTTGTGTCATATTTCTTAAGGAACGGAATATCTCTCTCACAGAATACATCGATTCCCGGATTCTGAAGGCCGATGGCATTGAGCATTCCGGACGCTGTTTCAGTCACCCTTGGTGTAGGATTTCCCGGCCACGGTACATTGGCCACACCTTTTGTCACAACCGCGCCAAGTTTATTCAGGTCCACAAATTCACTGTATTCCGCTCCGGAACCAAATGTTCCGGACGCTGTCATTACCGGATTCTTAAGCTCTACGCCGGCAAGATTTACCTTCATTCTGCTCATAACTCTACCTCCGTACTTAAGAACACCGGTCCATCTTTACATACTCTCTTGTTATGCACATGGGAATGGGCATCCACATCTTTGGATTTGCATACACAGGCAAGGCACGCCCCTACACCACAGGCCATGCGCTCTTCCATGGAAATCCAGCAGGGAATACCCTTTTCAAGCGCATATGCCTTGATGGCACGGAGCATCGGTGCCGGTCCGCAGGCAAAGATCGCATCTGCTTCAAGGCCATTCTCACGGATGGCATCCATGACATTTCCCTTTGTTCCGGCAGAGCCATCTTCTGTTGCAATATAGACATCTCCGTAAGCCTCAAATTCCTTATTTAAAAACAGCTCATCCCTGTATCCGAGAACCATGATCTTCTCTGCATCCAGCTGTTTTGCAGTTTCCAGCATCGGCGGGATTCCGATTCCACCACCCATGAGAAATACTTTTTTGCCTTTCACCGCATCCAGCGGAAAACCATTTCCAAGAGGTCCCAATGTCTCAACAGGTACTCCTGCATGAAGTCTGGAAAATTCCTCCGTACCAGTTCCTTTTCCGGTAACACGATATACCAGTCTCAGTTTTCCCTCTTCCTTATCGATCTCACAGAGACTGATGGGTCTTGGAAGAAGTTTGCTGCCGTTACGGCTGTAAAGAGATACAAACTGTCCCGGCACTGCATTTTTCCCAATTTCCCCTGCATCCAGCCACATGCTGTAGATATCTGTACCTATACATTCCTGGCTTAGAATCTTACAGGACTTTTTTGTTTTCTTATTTTCTGATGTGCTCATAAAATGCCTCCTGTATTATCTGTTCTCCAGTGCGCCGCTGATGTCCGCGATCATATCTTTTACAGCCGCTCTGGAGGCATCTGCGTAATTTTCAGCACCAAACTCTTTATATTTTTCCTGCTTGTATGCAGCAATGATTCCTCTGGAAGAGTTTACAATAGCACCCAGTCCGTCTTCATTAAAGAAGTGAACAAGATCTGCTCCTTTTCCGCCCTGTGCACCATATCCCGGAACAAGGATAAATGTCTTCGGCATGATTTTTCTTAATACTTTTCCCATTTCCGGATAAGTTGCACCTACAACAGCGCCTACATAACTGTATTCGTCGCCCATAAGCTCATCGCCCCACTGTGCAACTTTCTCGCCTACCAGCTCATAGAGCGGACGGCCATCAATAACACGATCCTGGAACTCACCGCTTGACGGGTTGGAAGTTTTTACCAGAACAAAAATACCTTTTTTCTCCTCTTTGCAGATATCCATGAACGGTTTCACACCATCAGAACCAAGGTATGGATTTACTGTAGCAAAGTCCTCGTCAAAGCCTGCATATTTCCTGGAACCTACCTGAACCTGTCCCAGATGTCCAACTGCATAGGCTGCAGATGTAGATCCGATGTCACCTCTCTTGATATCACCGATCACAACCAGATCTTTGGATTTACAGTAATCAACGGTCTTCTTGTATGCGATCAGCCCCGGGATACCAAACTGCTCATACATGGCAATCTGTGGTTTTACTGCTGGAATCAGATCATAGGTGGCATCCACAATTCCTTTGTTATACTGCCAGATTGCTTCTGCAGCACCTTCCAAGGTTTCCCCGAACTCTGCAAAAGCCTTCTTCTGGATATGTTCCGGAATATAATTCAGCATAGGGTCCAGTCCTACAACGATTGGTGCATTTGTTTTGCGAATGTTGCTGATCAGTTTGTTAATCATGATTATTTCTCCTCCTGATTTTCAAATATAATTTTTCCGTCACAGATGGTATAAAGAACTTTTCCCTTTACTTTCCATCCGTCAAATGGCGTATTGTGACCTTTGGAAACAAATTTATTTTTATCGATAGTATACTCCTGCTCCGTATCTACAATAATCACATCTGCCGGGTGGCCTTCCTGCAGCGTTCCGCTTTCGAGTCCCAGAATCTTTGCAGGGTTCAGGCACATCTTCTCCACCATCTGTTTTAATGTAATCACACCTTTTTCTACCAGCTCTGTGTAGGTAAGCGGAAGGCTTGTCTCAAGTCCTACGATTCCAAATGGCGTATTCTTCATGGAACCTGTTTTTTCCTCTGCACTGTGTGGTGCGTGATCTGTACTGATTACCTCAATGGTACCATCTTTCAACCCCTGTTTCAGCGCTTCCACATCCTTCGGTGTACGAAGAGGCGGATTCATCTTGTAATTCGGATCATCGGTTTTTATATCATCAGATGAAAGGATAAAATGGTGAGGGCACACTTCTGCCGTGATATTATCATATCCTTTTTCTTTTACGAACTTCATCATCTCGGCATCACCATAAGTGGAACAATGGCAGAGGTGAAGATGCACACCTGTTTCCAGCGCCAGAATGATATCTCTGGCCGTAATGGTATCCTCCACCGCATTGCAGATTCCCGGAAGCCCCAGTCTTCTGGCATTTTCGTCATCGTTCATACAGCCGTCCCCACGCAGATCAATATCTTCGCAGTGATCAAAGAACGGAACTCCGCATTCTGCTGCAATTTTCATTGCTTCTTTACAGAGTGCTGTATTCATCACTGATTTACCATCTTCGGAAACTGCCGGGATACCGGCCTTTACCATTCCTGCGATATCCGAAAGCTCCGTTCCCTTCTCACCCTTCGTGGCAGCACCTGCCTGAAGCACATGAATGCCGGAAACCTGGGCCGCTTTATTATGTACATAATTTACTCTGTCCGGATTATCAATGGTAGGAGTTGTATTTGGCATGGCAACTACTGTTGTCACACCTCCATGGGCAGCTGCCGCCGCACCGCTCATAATGTCTTCCTTATGTGTCTGTCCCGGATCACGAAAATGGACATGAAGGTCGATGATTCCCGGCATGACCAGCTTTCCTTTTGCATCAATCACACGGTCTCCATCTTTCTTTTTCAGCTTCTGCCCTATTTCCGTGATGATCCCGTCTTCCAGATAAATGTCGCCTGTTTTATCCGTATCTGTGGCCGCATCCACGATCCGGCCTCCTCGAATCAGAATCCCCATTTATGTTCTCCTCTCATCCTGGTTTTTATCAAGTGGATATTTCAATCCGCTTACATTCTATTATATCATACACGAAAATTCTCTTTTTATAAAGAATTTTTTTACAAAGCCATTCAGTCCTGTTTTATGTACTGAAATTGCCGGAATTTTCTCCTTGACATTTCAAAACACGGGTTATATAATCAGAACATGGCAAGATATTTAATGTAAAATCACTAGTTTTTAGAGATTATATTTACATGAATATAGTCTGTAAAATCTGGTGATTTTTTATTATCATCAGAAGGCTATTTTAACTTTTTTATTTCTATGGAGGTAACACAAAATGAACAAGGGAACTGTAAAGTGGTTCAACGCAGAAAAAGGTTATGGTTTTATCACAGGTGAGGACGGACAGGATGTATTCGTACATTTCTCCGCAATCAACGGTGAAGGCTTCAAATCTCTTGAAGAGGGACAGGCTGTATCCTACGACTTAACAGAAGGCGCTCGCGGAATGCAGGCTGCTAACGTTACAAAGTTATAATTTACCAGATAAATCTATAACCATAAGAAACGTATAAGTCAAAACAGGTTTGCTCCAGAGCAGACCTGTTTTTTTATTATATTATTCTATACAAAAAAATCTCCGGGATGCTCATTTATACATCCTGGAGATCTCTTCATTTTTAGCTATTTCTGTCACTGTCGTCAAACAAATATCTGTAATCTGCCTTCGCTGCCTGATCCGGTCAAATAATCCCTTACTCGGCGCTGTCTGATGATAATCCTGAAATATAATCTGTCAGTGCTGATGTATCCATTACTGTATCTACTTTCACACTGGCCTCTTTCGCCTGGATCTTCGCGTAAGCGGAATAGCCGATCCAGCCTACAAACAGTGCTGCGATCAGAATCCACGCCGCCATCTCAAGAACAAATTCCACCCGTTCTTTCTTCTGAGCACTGCTTCGTCCAAATTTGTTGTTTTTATATTTGTCAACTTTCTTCTGGCTCATTGTTGTTCTCCTTTGCCGATTCAAATACTTCGTTTATTATAGCACATCTGTTTTCAAAAGGAAAGCAGCAACTCCAGAAAGAAATGTGATAATTTTCTGAACTGCAGACCAAAAGCTTCTGCTGTCATAAGATCAGACAGCCACAATAACGCCTCCATCGTTTGCATACATGCTGCTGACCCCTGCAGTATCCATAACAACGATCTTCGCAGGATTCAGTCTCTCCCGGATAGCTTCTTCCAGCATCTTCGCTCTTTCCGGACAGTTACAGTGTGTGATGGCAACCGTCTTTTCATGGATATTGATTCCTTTTTCTCCAACATGTTCCACCATCTTCACAATTGCCTTGTTCATTCCTCTGGCCTGATCAAGCTGACAGATACTTCCCTCCGGAGTAGATCCCATAACCGGTTTGATCTTCAGTGCACTGGCCACCAGAGCCTTTACTCTGCTCAGACGTCCATTCTTACGCAGAGTTTCCAGATTCTCCAGTACGAAAAATGTACTCATTTCTTCAATATACTTATCTACAGTCTCTATAATTTTCTCAAAAGAAAGTCCCTTTTCTTCGCATTCCACGATCTTCATGGCAATCAGGCTTTCTCCACCGGATGCAGACCTGGAATTAAATACATGGATTTTTTTCCCGGGGTTATCCTCCAGAAACAGACTCTTTCCAAGAACCGCACTGTTGTAGGAGCCACTCAGTTCAGAAGAAAGTGTAACTGCATAAATATGGTCTGCTTCACATTCGTAAGCTTTCATGTAGCGTTCCGGAGACGGGCATGCAGATTTCGGGCATTCCGGGCATGCAGCAACCTTTTTCAGAAAATCTTTCTGATCAAAAGTTTCATCATCTATAATGCTCTCGCCACCAACCATCAGTGTTAACGGAACAGCTTCAATTCTCTCATCATCTTTCCATTCATTCAGCAGTTCTCCGCAGCTATCTATCGCAATCTTATAACTCAATTATATCGTCCTCTTTTCCATTATATGTAGTATTCAATACCACATCTATGGTATCACATAAACACGTATTTGAAAAGAGTTTTTTAAAAAGTCTGTCCTTTTTTCGTTATCTGCGCTATAATGTCTACACATAATCAAGCAAGAAAGGAAGTGTAACATGCTGGCATTAAAAATCACAGATATCCGGGATTTTACAAACAAGCTTTTTATAGGAGAAGTATTTGATAAATTCTGCCTGTCTGAAGCATCGATAACAACCTTCAACACATTTACGATCGACGGCAGACTTCAAAGAGACTTTTTTGACACAGACAGCCTGAATAAACTTACGGAACATGGACGGACCCATTCTCTGTGGAAAGAAATCAGACCTTTCTGCTGGTCCGTAATACGTGGAAAACGCACTCCCTTAAGCTTTAAGATTGTGTTGCACTTAAGCCGTAATGGAATTGAGGCTGCTATGAGAAATACAGATTTGGGAATTTCTTCCGAGCAGATTGACGGATTCTACTTAAATCTCCAATTTAAAAATAACGCGCTTCTTTGTACTACCGGAACCTCTCTCAAAACATTTTTAATGACCAAACAGCCGGAACAGTTCTGGGATGATATGATTCTCCATTTTCTGAACCAGAATCAGATACTTTTTGAAAAACTGTAATCAGTTCTCTTCTTCCATTTCTCTCAAATAATATGCAAGCATATCAATAAACTGACTATTGGTAGGCTTGTATTCCAGAGGATATCCCGCGATCTCATCCAGAAAACTTTTATTTCCTTCCCAGCAGACATTGATCAATGTTCGGATATCGTGTTCTATATTCGTAGGAGTCGATTTATATTTTGTTGCCAGACATGGATAAATATCTTTTGTGATATGCATAGGTTTATACTGATGCCGCATGGAAATCTTTACAGCTTCTGCTACAAAGAAATACCCCTTATATTTTGAAGTCGCTCCAAGTTTTCTGATCAGTCCATATATTCTTTTCATACATCTTCCCTCCGTTTTGCACATTTTCTTTTTTAGGAAAATATCCTCATATATAATACGACACTTATTTGATTTTTTCGCTTTCTTCTGAAAATTTATTTTTTACATATTAGATACGGATTTGAATTATCTTCTATATTATTTCTATAATTCAAGTGCAATATCCATTATCTTATATAAAACAGATATAATTGTGTTAAAGATGCACGCATTGTCATTAAAATAACAATATGTGCATATAAAAAAGATGATACCAGATAAATTTCCTGATACCATCTTCAAGCATGAAAATACTTATTTTTGTTCAAAGGACGATCTCTCCGGAAGGATTTTCTGAAAGGCTTCTATTACAGCCTCCCTCATTTTCAAAAACTCTTCCTGGCTGCCTCCTTCATCATTGATGCACAGCATAGCCGCCTTTTGCCCCGCGATCGTTTCCAGGATCTTCTGGTCTTCCAGTCCTGTCTTATAAAAACGGCCAATTTTCGGAGACTGCGGTTCATAAGTTCCTTCCATATACTGCCAGTACTTCATCAGATACTGATTAACGTCAAATACACTGCGAAAACGGTTCCTGCATACCTCATCCAGTACTTCCCCCTCCCGCTTCCAGACCTCTTCAAATGTAGATTTTAAAAACGCACTTGGAACATGGGTATACTTAAACCCGGAAAACTCCTGATAAGGAATCATAAGAATGTTTCTCAACAGCATGTTTCCATAAGAAGGATGAAACCACTTTCTGAAATTTTTTTTGATAACTTTTCGTTTCTTATAGTGCATGTTTACAAGTGCCATATCATTAAGAAGAATATGCGCAAAAGGATTTCGGATATCATCCTGTGCAATTGCGGTTTCAATACAGCAATCTCTTGGGAGACCATTTTTAAAAAAGATCTCAGGCTCTACAGGCCTCAGGAGAAACATATCATCATTGAAATACACAAATTTCTCTGCCAGACCGGGAATCCTGTGAAAATTCAATTCAATCGGATTGCAGTTAAAAGTCGGCAGATATTTTGACGGAATATAATCTTCATGGCGAACGATCCGAAGCTTCGGCGCATTTCTGTCAAGCCATTGCGGAACATGTCCCAGGTAACAAACCATACTGTATTTACCCAGGGCGCAAACTTTTCTACTCCGCGGAACCAGTACCTCAGATTATTCCAGTCCCGATATCTGTTCTCTCCTGCATCCGTCCCCTTTGTCGGACTGTAACGCTGAAATTCTTCTCTCCAGGCCGGATCTGATCCATCTACCCAGGGAATGACAAAATCAATTTTTTCCATTTTTTATTCTCCGTACAGTTTTTTCAATCGTCGCGCCTCCCGGCAAATATCAAAATGTCCTTCTACAAGTCCCTGATAAATCTCTTCCTTCCCGACTCGCGGCCTTTTTCCTGCTCTTACCACAGTTTCTGCCCATTTTTCGGGAGATGTTCCAAGAGAAAGTGGTTTCAACTGTCCGGGAATCACATTAACTTCTCTGGAAATTGTATCTGAAATCACACAGGTAAGTCCGTTAGCCTGCGCTTCCACAAGTGCAAAGGGCAATCCTTCGTAAAGAGAAGGAAAAAGAAATACATCCATCGCAGACAGAAAGGCTCCGATATCTGTTCTCTTTCCCAGAAAAAACACCTTATCCTCCAGGTTTTCACTCTTTACCCGTTCCAGAATATTTTCATACTGACCGCCTCTGCTTCCTATAAGTGCCAGCACAGCATCCGGTCTCTTCTTCAGGATCTCCTTAAAAATATCCAGAAGCCCCTCATGGTTTTTCTGTGGATCAAACCGTCCTACATGACCTACAACAAACCGGTTTCCCCAGCCAAACGCACTGCGGACAATCGCACGATGATCTTCCGAAAAGAGATAGCGTTCCATAGATATCGCATTGTGTACGATAACTACCTTACCGGCATCATAATCTTCATTCCCAAACAGCCATCTTCCCGCCACCTCCGAACACGCAAAAAAATCTGTGGCATATCTTTTGATGCGGGCACGGTTGCACCAGTGCATGAATTTTCGTACCATTCCCGGACAGGAAGAATTATGAGAATGAGCGATCACCTTCCTGACTCCGACTTTCGATGCCAGCCGCAATGGAACAATATTGGCTGCGGACAGCATATTCACATGCACCACATCATAATTTCCTTTTTTTAATATCTGTTTAAATCGTTTCACATATCCCAGATAATTCTTTTTCACATTGGGAACATAGAAAATCCTGCCTCCAAGTGTTTTTATTTCTTTTTCATAAGCGATCTTACCATACATGCAGACAAAATCGAACTGCACATCCATTTTCGAAAGCTCCCGGTAATAATTCATGACGAAAGCTTCCAAGCCTCCTCCTATGTTACCTAAGCCAACCTGCAATACTCTCACTTATATACCTCTCTTTATTCTGGATAACGGATATCCACTTTTCTATAGATCCATATTACAAATATAACATAAAATTAACATATGGTAAATGTTATTGTAACATTCTCTCTGATATTTTCTGTAATTTCGAAATTTTTATGTATTGCAGGAAATTTTTAATCGAATCCGCGCCAAGCGGATATCTGAAATCCACATTCAGCCCAAAAAAGGCTCTGCCACAGGGGCAAAGCCTTTTTTCGATGTTTTTTATTTGGTAAGAACCATAAGGATATCGTTACTTCTCTTTACAAATTTTGTCATTTCTTCAGAAGAAAGCTGCTTATGGCTCATCATAGCCAGATCATAAAGCTGTTCGCAGATTACCGGCACATGTTCAGATTCCTGATTCTCAGCTATAAATTTCACCAGTGGATGATTTGCATTCAGAACAAGTACCTCCTGTCCTCCGAACATATTCGGATCCATTCCGTACATGTTATACATCTTCATCATATCCTGCATACGGCGACTCTCTTCCGGAAGAGTGATCATCGCTGCTGTTCCCTCATTTTTCAGCTTTTCTACCTTTACTTCCAGTTTATCTTTACCCAGATTTTTACGGAATACATCGGTCAGAGTTTTAACCGTTGCTTCATCTGTCTCGCCATCCTCACGAAGCTCTTCTGTAAGATCTGCGTCAATTCTCTTGAACTGTACGTTCTGATCCTGCTGCTCAAGATGAGAAATAAACTGAGAATCGATCACATGTTTAAGGATTACCGCATCTTTACCGGCCTCACGGAACATATTGATGTACTGGCTCTGCTGTACCTCATCTGTTACGTAATAAATCACTGTTTTCTCAGGTTCCTCATTCTTGGATTCCTCGGAAGTTTTCTCTTCTGTCTTCTCTTCTTTCTTATTCTCCTCAATACAATCTTTCAGAGTAAGATATTTGTCATCCAGATTTTTGAAAAGGATATAGTCGTTCATCTTTTCGCCGAATTTCGCATCTTTGATGCAGCCAAATTTGATAAACGGACTGATATCATCCCAGTATTTCTCATAAGATTCTCTGTCTGTCTTGCACATTCCCGTCAGTTTATCCGCAACTTTCTTGGTAATGTACTCGGAGATTTTCTTTACAAAACCATCGTTCTGCAGTGCGGAACGGGATACATTCAGTGGCAGATCCGGGCAGTCGATCACACCTTTCAGGAGAAGAAGGAATTCCGGGATCACCTCTTTGATATTGTCTGCAATAAATACCTGGTTATTATAAAGTTTAATTGTTCCCTCAATGGAATCATACTCTGTTCTGATCTTCGGGAAATACAGAATACCTTTCAGGTTAAACGGATAATCCATGTTCAGATGGATCCAGAACAGTGGCTCTTTGTAATCCATAAATACCTTACGGTAAAACTCTTTATATTCTTCGTCTGTGCACTCATTCGGATGTTTCATCCAAAGCGGCTGTGTATCACTTAAAGATACCGGACGTTTGTTGATCTTTACTTTGTCCTTTGCCGGAGATACCTCTACAACTTCTTTTTCACCTTTGTCGTTCTCTTTCTCCTCTGTCTTGGCATCTTCGTGGATATGTTCAACAACTACATCATCCTCACGGAGATCTGCCTCATCGATAGTCTCATACTCCTGCTCTGCATTTGCTTTGGAAAGATAGATGTTTACCGGCATGAAAGAACAGTACTTCTCGATCACTTCACGCATACGGTACTCATTGGCAAACTCCAGGCTCTCCTCATTAAGGAAAAGTGTGATCTCAGTTCCTGGTTCTGTCTTGTTTCCATCTGTCATCTCATATTCTGTACCACCGTCACAGGTCCAGTGAACCGGTGCAGATCCTTCTTTATAAGAAAGCGTATCGATGTGTACCTCATCCGCAACCATAAACGCGGAATAAAATCCAAGTCCGAAATGACCGATCATCTGATCATCTGTTGTCTTATCCTTATATTTCTCAAGAAATTCTGTTGCACCGGAAAAAGCGATCTGTGTAATATATTCCTCTACCTCATCTGCAGTCATACCGATACCATTATCAATAAACCTCAGGGTTTTCTGATCTGGATCTACGATAACATTTACTGCCGGTTTATAGCCATCCGGGAATGTATAATCACCCATAACTTCCAGTTTTCTCAGTTTGGTGATTGCGTCACATCCATTGGAGATCATTTCTCTTACAAAAATGTCATGATCGGAGTATAACCATTTCTTGATGATCGGAAAAATATTTTCACTGTTGATTGATAAACTTCCATGTTTTGCTGACATGTATGTCACTCTCCTTTTGTTTTTTATTTCCTATGTTCCGGTAAACCCGGAAACCTGTTGTTTTTTTCAATAAATATATACTAATACGACTTGTTGCAAAAGTCAAGAAAAATTTAGCACTCGCCATTTTCGAGTGCTAGTAACAATGTCGGCTATAAATTTTTCATACGCAAAAAGATTCCCCTCACACATTTCTCATGCACGAGGGGAATCTTTTATAATTCTGCTTTTATTTTTTCTTTCTGCGGTATATAAGAATTCCTCCAATACATACAACTGCAGCGATCAGGATGATCACAAATGTCATGATCGGTGTACTGTCTCCTGTCTGTACCGCTGATTTCTGGCTGGACTGCGTAACTGCAGGGCTTGGTGTTGCTGTAAGGATCTCCGCCTGTGACACAGTAAATGTAACTTTGCTTTCAGACTGGACATCTGTATCTGTCCATCTGGAGCCGTCATATCTCTGCTGCACAAAATTGACTTTCAGTGTATACTCGCCTGGTTTGCTTACGCGGAAAGTTGCTGTATATGGTTCCGAATCCCAGTCACGCTTTTCCGTAATCTGCCAGCTCCTTGGCTGGAAACGGGTATCTCCCTTCACCGGATTGCTGTTATCCATACCAGCGCCTACCGCTGTGAAAGTGATTTTCGTGTTTGTATCATATTTTCCATTGGGATCAATTCCCGTGATCTTGTTATCAGATTCCTTTACCTCGGAACCTTTATATGCATTTACAGTAATACTTACCGCAATCACCGTACTGATCTTGTCAGGATTTTTCACACCATCGGGGAGTGTAACAGTTCCTTTTACATTGAATGTCTGTCTGTCCACAGAGGAAGGGTCATAAGAACAGCCTTTCACATCCCATTTCACAGAAGCTTTCTGTTCTCCCTTTGTTGTTGTGATCGTCACAGTTTCCGGAAGTTTCAGCGCTTTCTGTGTTTTCTCTGTCCCATTTGGAAGATCTGTGATCGATGATGGTTTTCGGATTCCGGTAAGATCATTCTCTTTCTCACTGTTATCAGTATTTTTTCGAACACTGAAATACGCAGTAATATAAGCAGATACATCTGCACTGTTGGAAATTACAATGTCTTCCAGATATTCTTCTTTGGAAAGACCCTTCTTCGGCTGCACTGTAAAGGTTGCACTTTTTCCCGCCTCAAGCTCTGTCTGTGAAAGAGCTCCTACGGTATAATTTTTTCCGGTTGGCTGCTGCAGTGTGATTTTTGTGTTACCGGTGTTGGTAACTGTTACAGTCTGTGCTTCCGGAAGATCTTTATAACCTTCGTTCACCGTACCGAAATTCAGACCTTCTTCCGGTTTGACCGAAAGATCATACACCGGTTCCGGTTTCGTTACAGTAAAGGAGACCGAAACGTTCTCATCTATATTTCCATCTTTATCTGCGATTCTGATCTTGCCACTGTATTCTCCTGCAGAAAGGCCGGTTTTGGGCTGGATAGTAAAAGTTGCCTGATTATCTTCGCCCGGATTGAGTACCTCAGCAGAAAGAGCTCCTACTTCAAAATTCTTGGCTGTTGGCTGTACCAGACGGATTGCTTCCGTACCTGTGTTGGTAACTGTTACAGTCTGTGCTTCCGGGGCATTGGAATATCCCTGTTCCAGCTCTCCAAAATTCAGATCTTTTGGGGTAATATCTACAGAATTTTCAGTGAAACTGTCCCCATTTACCAATACGCTTGCTTTCACAGCTGCTGACGCCTTATTGTCCGACGTGGCAAAAACAAGATCTTCCTCATATGGATCATCTTTTGCTTCCAGTCCCAGCTTTGGCTGAACTGTAAACATCTGCTCATCGCCCTGGGCAAGCATGATTTCTCCATTATTTTCACCTTCACTGACAGGTTCAATATCAAAATTGTCTGACTGCGGCTGTTTCAGAGTTACCGTTTCTGTACCTGTATTTCTTATGGTTACAGTTCTTGTCTGATCAACCTCCGTATAGCCCTCTGTCAGGTCATCAAAAGGAATCTCTGCAGGATCTGCTGTCAGTTCATACTGTCCTTCTTCACTGTCGGATGGTTCCGATGCTTTCCCCGCATCCGCGTTCCCGTTATTCCCGTCATCTGTCTGTGCTTCTACAGTGAGATCCGCCTCAAAGAAAACATCCACGCCTTCTTCTGTCTGATATGTGATCAGATCTTTATATTCTCCGGCGTTCAGTCCCTCTCTTGGTTTTACCCATACCGTAATCTGCTCTCCACTTTTCAGTGGCTGTCCATTAATATCTTCAGCCATGAAATTCTCCGGAGAAATTTCTTTAAAATTCAGATCTGCAGTTCCGGTATTGGTAATCGTAACATACTGTACTTCCGGTATCTCTGTGTAACCTTCTGTTACAGTTCCGAAATTTAAAACACCACTTCCGTCTTCTGTGGATACAACTGCGGAATATGTAAGTTCTTCTGTTGAAGCACTGTCACCATTCTGTGCTTTCGTTTCCCCGGTCTCAACAGTTTTTTCATCAGATCCGGCTGTCGTATCTGATGAATCCTCTGCCTGATCTTCTGTCGAATCCTCTGTCTCTTCGGTATTTCCGGAATCTGTATCAGTTTCTCCCAATCCGGTGATCGTAATGGTGCTGTCCTGAGAATCCTGCTCCAAAGTCTCATCTGATCCGCTCTCGCTGGTAGATGTTTCTGTCTTCTTCTGCTGTGCAAGAGCTTTGGCATCTTCCTCCGTTGCGGAAACTTCCTGTGTTGTTACAGTAAGTTCGCCACTGATTCCCATTTCTTCTTTTCCTGTGATCTTAAGAACAATGGGAAATCCCAGATCCTTTTCTTCAACCTTATAGGTTTTATCTGTTCCTACTTCGGTGAGCACATCACCATCTTTCAGTGACCACGAAAAACTCACATAATCATCTGTAATTCCTTCTGGCTTTACCTTGGAATAATCTGCGCTTAAGGTAACACCTACTGCAATTGTTCCCTTAACTTTCAGTTTGCCATCCAGAGCTCCCTGGGGAACCGCAGCGGCAAACACCATAGATGGAAGTAATGTAACCATCATAAGCACGGCCATGATCACTGCCAGTACTCTGTTTTTCCTCATATTCCATCCTCCTTTACATCCTTATGTTTTCCTGCATTTTCAGATTTATGCATTCTTTCCTTTGTTGATGCAAGTTTACCATATTTAATTTTCAAGGATGTAATTTCTGCTTTCCGTTTTTTCTCTCAGCCTTCAACAATGAGATATTTTCCATCTGGAAGTTTAAACACTTCACTTTCTTCTTCCAGTTCTTTCAGGGAAAGTCCCTCTACATCTGCACCCATTCCATCCAGATATTTTTTTACATCTTTCAGAGAATCCAGCACTACTGCCATACAGTCTTCCAGAAATGCCTCTGCCTCTTCAAAATCATCTGCTACCGGCTCATCAAAAAGCTGTCCCTGTTTTTCCAGAAATGTCTGGACATATTCTTTCTTATACATTTTAAAAAAGTCCTCCTTTATTTATTATTTTTCTTCTCATAAATAGCAACCAGTTCCAACGGTACCGCTGCTACAATGTCTGCGCCGTTTTCTTCCAGTTCCCTGCGGTCACGAAAGCCCCAGAGTGCACCTACTGTATACATTCCGGCTGATTTACCTGTCTGCATATCCGTTTTTGTATCTCCGATATACATGCATTCTTCCGGTTTTACTCCGAATTCTTCCGCGATCTTTAACGGACCATCCGGTGCCGGTTTCCTTCGGATTCCCTCCTGCTGTCCCATTACTTCGTCAAAAACATCTCCATAGATCGCTTTTACGACTTTCTGTGCCGCAATATGCGGTTTATTAGAACATACGGCCATTTTTAATCCCGCATTTTTCAGTTCCTGAATGGTTTCCGGCATATCCTTATATGGTACAACTTTATACAGGGGATCTTCATCAAATTTTTTACGGTAAAGTTCCCGGACTTCTTCATAATGGACCAGATCCGGATCTCCGGCATCGATCAGACATCTTTTGATCAGCATATCCGCGCCTTCACCGCTGTAATAACGGAAATTATCTGTCGGCTGCGGTTTCAGGGAAAACTTTTCCATGATCTCATTTGCCACATATGCCATGGACTCCAGTGTATCTGCAATCGTTCCATCCAGGTCAAAGATACAAGCTTTTATCATTTTGTCATTCATCCTCTCAGGTTTATTCCAAGTTTCTTTGTCTCATAGATCAGCCTTGCCACAGGCAGTCCGACTACATTGTTGTAATCGCCGCGGATTCCTTTCACATAAGCACCCCAGGCACCCTGGATTCCGTAGCTTCCTGCCTTATCCATAGGATCTTTACTGTTTACATATTCTGCGATCTCTTCCTTTGTTACCGGGTAAAAAATTACATCTGTACATTCATGAAACGTATGAACTTTCCAGTTTTCTTCTTCTCTTACAAGAACTGTCACACCCGTATATACCTGGTGTGTATTTCCCTGCAGCATACTCAGCATCTTCACTGCTGCCTCCGGGTCTGAAGGTTTACCAAGGATCTTTCCTTCATAGGAGACTATGGTATCCGCTCCGATTATAAGAATGTCCGCCAGATCATCCGCCTGTTCTTTTTCCAGCGCATGTGCGGTAAACATGGCCTTTTGGAAGGAAAGTTCCTCAACCACCTTCGAGGGCTCTGTGCTGGTGATCCGTTCTTCACCACTGGCAGGTTTTACCTCAAATGTGATTCCCACCTGGCTTAAAAGCTCCCGTCTCCTGGGAGATGCAGAAGCAAGCACAATCTTTCTCATGTGTGTATTCCTCTCTTTCTGTGTTATCAGTATAACCTTTTACGGAAGGAGGTGCAACCGGAATTGTCAAAAGAGAATTCCTTCCGGATCATAAAATATAATACGCCGGGATTTCTGTACATCCCGGCGTACTGTCTTTTATATATAATTTGCTGTTTTGATCTTATGCCTTCGGCAGTTTAAAAGAACTCTTAAGAGACACAATACGGTTAAATACCGGTGCGCCCTCTTTGGAGTCATGGATGTCTGCACAGAAGAATCCGTTGCGGACAAACTGATAACTGTCGTAGCCTTTTGCTTTCAGAAGCTCCGGCTCAACATAAGCGCTCGTCACGGTGAGAGAGTTTGGATTTACATTGAGAGATCCGTCTTCTTTATTGTAAACACCCTTCTCTTCATCTACGATGTTCTCGTAAAGTCTTACCTCAACTTTACCTGCATTGGATGCCTCCACCCAGTGGATGGTTCCTTTTACCTTACGTCCGTCCGGTGCATTTCCACCTTTGGTTTCCGGATCATAAGTACAGTGAACCACACGGATCGTTCCGTCATCATCTGCTTCATATCCTGTGCAGGTTACAAAATATGCATTCATAAGACGGACTTCATTTCCGATATAAAGACGTTTGTATTTCTTCGGAGGCTCTGCCATGAAATCATCACGTTCGATATAAAGTTCTCCGCTGAACGGGATCTTTCTGGTTCCAAGTTCCTCGTTCTCCATGTTGTTCGGAGCTTCCAGGTACTCAACCTGTCCTTCCGGATAATTGTCGATCACAAGCTTGATCGGATCAAGGATCGCCATCATACGTGGACGTTTCAGTTTCAGATCCTCGCGGATGCAGTACTCAAGCATTGCGTAATCCACAGAACTGTTGGCCTTGGAAACGCCACAGAGCTCTACGAATTTACGGATGGATTCCGGTGTAAATCCGCGGCGGCGAAGTGCGGCGATTGATACCAGTCTCGGATCATCCCAGCCATCTACGATTCCGTCTTCAACAAGTTTCTTGATGTAACGTTTACCGGTGACAACATTGGTAAGGTACAGTTTGGCAAACTCGATCTGTTTCGGTGGATGCGGATACTCCAGTTCTTTTACAACCCAGTCATAGAGCGGTCTGTGATCCTCAAATTCCAGAGTACAGATGGAATGAGTCACGCCTTCGATCGCATCCTCGATAGGATGAGCAAAGTCATACATCGGATAGATGCACCACTTGTCTCCAGTGTTGTGATGTGTCATACGTGCTACACGGTAGATAACCGGGTCACGCATGTTCATATTCGGAGATGCCATATCGATCTTTGCACGGAGAACTTTTTCTCCGTCTCCGTATTTGCCCTCACGCATCTCCTCAAAAAGCTGCAGGTTTTCTTCTACAGTACGGTTTCTGTATGGGCTCTCTTTACCTGGTTCTGTAAGAGTTCCTCTGTACTCACGGATCTGGTCTGCAGTCAGGTCGCAGACAAATGCCTTGCCTTTTTTGATCAGCTTCACAGCGGCCTCATACATCTGGTCAAAATAATCAGAAGCAAAGAAAAGTCTGTCTTCCCAGTCTGCGCCAAGCCATTTTACATCAGCCTTGATGGATTCTACAAATTCGGATTTCTCCTTTGTCGGGTTTGTATCATCGAAACGAAGGTTAAATTTTCCGTTGTATTTCTTTGCAAGCCCATAGTTTAAAAGAATGGACTTAGCAGTGTCCGATATGAAGATAACCATTCGGTTCCGGTGGAAAACGTGTATGCACAGTGTCATAAACGCCTTCTTCAAGATCTTTGTCTATAATATTCTCAATAAAGTTTTTGGAAACTGTCTCGTTGTCCATGATTCTCCCTCCTAGATATCGTCCTGATGTTTTATCTTATCATATATTTGGAGTTTTTGAAACCCGCAAAACCTGTATTTAAACAAAAAATTGTCTGTTTTTGGACACAAAAAAAGCTGCTGACGGGAATCGAACCCGTGACCTCCGCCTTACCAAGGCGACGCTCTACCGACTGAGCCACAGCAGCTTGTTTCGCGACGTTTGTGCCGCTCACAGTTGTTTATATTATCAGATGACTTTCATATTGTCAATACTTTATTTTTATTTTTTTAAAAATTTGTATTTTCATGACTATCGCATAAAAATCCTGTGTACTGCAGTCCCCGGACACAGCGCACAGGATTCTCTTTTTACTCTTCTGATTTTGCATCCTCAGAAGCTTCTGCCTCTTCTGTTTTTTCTTCCGCCTCATCAGCTGCAGCTTCCTCTGTCTCTGTTTCAGCTTCCGTCTCTTCTTCAGCCGGTGCTTCTTTTGTATCCTCTTCTTCTGTCTCTTTGGAAACTTCTACAGTCTCAGATGCGGTTTTGTCCCAGTCCTGGAAAACTTCTTTCTCTTCTTTTTCTTCTTTCTTCTCATCCTCTTCAAGATCATCGAGATCGTCAAAGTCATCTTCAAAATCGTCTTCACATACAGATTTTCTGGATATGATCGCTGCAATAGCTCCTGCTGCTGCCGCAGTAAGAGCTCCTACTGCAACCAGTCCCCAGTATTTATTAATCTTTGCCATAATTGGTCTCCTTTCTTGTTCCGCTGTTTTTAACATCATTTTAATACTTTTATATCCAAAAGAAAAGAGGGGAATTAACTTTCTCCAAAACAACGTTTCATTTTTTTGCGGATTCTTCGCAGGGCATTATCAACAGCCTTCGGCGTTTTACCCAGAATTTCCGCGATCTCCACATAGCCATTTCCCGCAATATACAGCTGAAACACCTGATTTTCCAGAGAACTTAAGCTCTTTTTCATTTCTTTTTTCAGCGCTGTTACATTTTCCCGGTCAATCAGGATTGCTTCCGGATTATCATGTTCCGTACAGGAATCTCTGAGATTTTCTTCCATTTCCCTGTCACTTAAGGATATATACGTATTCAGCGGCTGATGTTTCTGACGGTTTGAACTTTTGATCGCGCTGTAGATCTGTCTGTCAATACACATATTCGCAAAGGACTGAAAGGATGTTTCCCTGTCAGGCTGGTAGTCCCGGACTGCTTTAAACAGCCCGATCATACCCTCCTGGATCAGATCGTCGGTATCCCCGCCAATAAGAAACATGGCCCTTGCCTTTTTTCTGACCAGACCTTTGTACTTTTCCATCAGATAATCTGCAATCATGGATTCTCCGGCACGAAGCCTCTGAATAAGAACTTCGTCCTCTGTCTCATTATATCGGCACATTTTTTCTCCGAACAGCTTAAGCTGTATCTGTTATTTTGCCATTCTCTGTCTCACGATCTCAAATGCAAGCACTCCTGCCGCTACAGAAGCGTTGAGGGAATCAATGTCTCCATTCATCGGGATCGCGGTAGTAAAATCACATTTTTCCTTTACAAGACGGCTGACACCATTTCCCTCGTTTCCGATCACAAGGCCAATGGGACCTGTCAGGTTCTGGCGGTACATCACTTCTCCGTCCATATCCGCACACACAAACCAGATTCCTTTTTCTTTCAGCTCATCAATCGTCTGTCCAAGGTTGGCAACCTTGGCAACCGGCGTATAGTTCAGGGCACCGGCAGAAGTCTTTGCGACAGTAGCTGTCAGACCTACAGCTCTGTGTTTCGGAATAATCACACCATGGGCACCGGCAAGATTGGCAGTACGGATGATCGCTCCCAGATTATGAGGATCTTCAATATTGTCAAGAAGAATAATAAAAGGAGGCTCTCCTTTTTCTTCTGCTTTTTTCAGAATATCTTCCACTGTGGAATAGTCGTAAGCCGCAACCTGCGCGATCACACCCTGGTGGGCACCGGTCTCGCTCATGGAATCCAGACGTTCCTTCGGAACAAATTTCACGATGGTATCATGTTTTCTGGCTTCTCTTGCGATAGTACGAACCGGTCCGTCCTGACAGCCATCCAGAATAAACAATTTATCAACACATTTGCCGGAACGAAATGCCTCAAGTACTGCATTTCTTCCTTCTATCATTTCAGTCAATTTAAATTTCCTCCTTCTCAAGTCCTGCGTGGACCAGTTCCAGTATCCTTGAAAAATCCTCTTTCAGATAAAGATATCCCATCAGTGCCTCAAAGCCTGTAGCACGCCGGTAATCCGCCATAGTCGCAATGTTTGGCCATGGTAGCGGAATGGGCATTTCTTCCTCTCCGGTATACACTTTTTTCCTCTTCTGTCAGAAGCGGTTCAAGAATTTCCATCATGCCAGACTGCGCAGACGCTTTTACAAGGCTACTGGCCTTTTTGTGGAGACGGTTTACCGGGCAGTTTGCCTTTTTCACAAGGATGGTACGGATCACCAGTTCATAAACACCATCCCCGATATAGGCCAGTGTCAGAGGTGAATAGGTCCGAAGATCTGCGTCTTTCAGATCAAACAGCTCTTTAAGCTCCCTTAAGCTCTCTGCCATTTCACACCTTCTCTTGTATCTTTCAAAATGATACCTTTTTTCAGAAGCTCGTCACGGATCTCATCTGCTCTCTTGAAATCTTTAGCCTTTCTTGCAGCCTGACGCTCCTGGATCAGATCCTCGATCTCTTTATCAAGGATTTCCTCTTTCTTCTCGATCTTCAGTCCCAGCACATCACTGAGTTTGAAAAGTTCCTCATAAAGACCTGCCGCAAATTCTTTTGAGCTGTTTTCGTTTACATTCGTGTTGGCAAATTTAACAAGCTCAAAGATGGCAGCAAGTGCATCTGCAGTGTTGAAATCATCATCCATGGCAGCTTCAAATTTGGTAACAAAGCCTTCTGCCTCTTTGAGAAGTGCAAGTTCTTCCTCTGTGATATTCTCCACTGCCGCATTGTCCTTACGGTCGCTGAGCTTGCCTGCTGCTTCCAGGATACGCTCCAGAGAATTCTTGGCTGCTTCCATCAGATCCGCACTGAAATTCAGCGGGCTTCTGTAATGCGCGTTCAGCATAAAGAAACGAAGGACCTGAAGATCATACTGCTCACCGATCTGACGTACAGTACGGAAGTTTCCAAGAGATTTGGACATCTTGCGGTTGTCGATGTTGAGGAAACCGTTATGCATCCAGTATCTTGCAAAAATCTTACCATTGCAGCACTCGCTCTGTGCGATCTCATTCTCGTGATGCGGGAAGATCAGATCCTCTCCGCCTGCATGGATATCAATCTCTTCTCCAAGATATTTTTTGGACATGACAGAGCACTCGATATGCCAGCCAGGACGTCCGTCACACCACGGTGACGGCCAGGACGGCTCGCCCTCTTTTTTCGGTTTCCAGAGTACGAAGTCCAGCGGATCTTCTTTCTGGTCCTCACCGGATACCTTCAGAGAACGGAAACCGGACTGGAGATCATCCAGATTCTTATGAGAAAGCTTGCCGTACTCTTTGAATTTCTTTACACGGAAATATACGGTTCCGTCGGCTGCCGGATACGCGTATCCCTTGTCAATAAGGGTCTGGATCATGTCGATCATGCCCTGGATCTCCTGTGTTGCCTGAGGTGCGGTTGTGGCAGGTTTTACATTCATGTCTGCCATATCTTTCTTGCACTCTTTGATATAGCGGGTGGAAATTTCCTCTGCGGAAACACCCTCTTCAATGGCTTTTTTGATAATTTTGTCATCCACATCTGTGAAGTTGGATACATAGTTAACCTCGTATCCTTTATATTCCATGTATCTTCGTACCGTATCAAAAATGATCATGGGGCGGGCATTTCCGATATGGATCAGATTGTAAACCGTAGGTCCGCAGACATACATTTTTACCTTGCCCTCTTCCAGAGGTACGAACTCCTCTTTTCTTCTTGTGAGTGTGTTAAAAATCTTCATGTTACTCTTCCTCCAATTTCCCGATTCTATACAGGGAGCAGATCGCCTGAGAAGAAATTCCCTCTCCCTGTCCTGTAAAACCAAGGCCCTCTTCTGTAGTTGCCTTGATATTCAGCTGTGATATTTCAATTCCAAGTGCTTTCGCAATGTTTTCTCTCATCTCTGGAATATGTGGTGCCATCTTTGGTTTCTGGGCAATGATCGTAGCATCAATATTCCCCACCGCATAGCCGTTTTCTTTCAGAAGTCCGGCAACATGTACCAGAAGTTTTACACTGGAAATTCCCTTATATGCAGGGTCTGTGTCCGGAAAATGTTTTCCGATGTCTCCAAGAGCCGCAGCTCCCAGAAGTGCATCCATGATCGCATGGATCAGCACATCCGCATCGGAATGACCAAGAAGGCCTTTTTCCCAGGGAATGTTTACTCCTCCAAGGATCAGATCTCTGCCTTCTGTCAGTTTATGTACATCATATCCCATTCCTACTCTTATCAAACCATTCCTCACTGCCTTTCCTGAAATTTATGCCAAGTCAACAGAACTTATTGTGATCTTTTTCTGATCAGTATGTGAGCATCTTCCGAAGCCTTAAAAGACTCAGCCTTCTTCTTGTATACGGTGCAAGGCGAAGACTCTCTTCGATCACCTCTCCCGGCAGTCCGATATCCCGGACTCTGCTTACACAACCAGCTGTATTCATCATTTCCTGCATATCTGTAACCGCCGGAAGTGCATCAATGATCTTAAGAATTCCGGGAAGCGTATCGGAAAGTTCTTTCGTGCTCACATCATCCAGAAGTTCCGGCGTATTTTCTTTTTCGATTGCTCCAAGAATTCCTTTTTTTCCAAAAGTACTCTGGAGAAGTTCCCGGTCTTCCTCTGTACAGGTATGCACTTTGCAGTTTCCTTTTCGGATGGCATCCGCAATTTTCTTGTACTCCAGAAGTACCAGCATGGTTCCTGCAGAAACTTTTTCACCGTGCAGCGCATCCAGATGCCCGTTCACAACTTCCATATCCCAGAGATGTACCAGATGATGTTCTGCTCCGGATGCAGGTCTGGAATTTCCGGTCATCTGCATGGCAAGCCCTGACAGCACCAGGGCATACATCAGTTTCTCAGATGCTTCTTCTTCGCCAGCCGCAATCTCCTTCAGATTATCCTTCACAGTCCTGACAGCTTTTGTTTCCAGATTTACCACCTCTGCACAGTAATATTCTTTCGAAAGAATGCTGGCTATTTTCCAGTCTGCCAGAGCAATATATTTCCCCAGAATATCCGACACACCTGCAGCGGTAAGTCTCTTCGGTGCTTTTGCAAAAATATCCGTATCCGCAAAAACAAAAAGCGGCGCAGATGCTGCTACTGCCTTTTTCACACCATTCCATGTCATATCTGCTACTGTAGAAGTAAATCCGTCTGAACTGGCTGCGGTGGGCACAGAGACAAAAGGAATCCGGTACTGATGGGCCACAAACCGGCTGAGATCATGGATCGTACCTGCGCCTACCGCAAGAACAAGATCAATGTCCTCTTCCATATAATTCTCCACAATTTCCACGGCCCGTTCATCTGCCTCAAGATCTTCGGCATCCAGGATCAGCACCTGGCACCGGTCGTAGATATCTTCCATCAGTTCCTCTGTTGCCTTGTAACTGTTTGTGTCACAGATCAGAAGCGGGGAAATGTATTCTCTCAGATCTCCGTCTGACATTTCTTCTTCCAGTTTCCCGATAGCTCCTGATTCAATTACAATTTCCTTAACGTCTATGTGGTGCTCCCTCCCGCAGCTGCAAGGTCGGGCAAAATCGTCCGCATCGACTCGCATGTATTTATATCCTCCTGACTTATCTTGATAATTCACAGCGTACGTCTCAATCCGCTGAATGATACAATATTACAGTTTGGTATTATACAGGATTTCTTTTTAAAAATCAATCACAGCAAAAAATCCCCTGCCGGAAGATCATCTCTTCCTGACAGGGGATTTACTGCTCGTTTTATATTATACTGCCGCGATTACTTCTACCTCACAGAGTACATTCTTCGGAAGTGTCTTAACTGCGACACAGGAACGTGCCGGTTTGTTTACGAAATATTTTGCGTATACTTCGTTAAATGCGGCAAAATCGTTCATGTCTGCAAGAAAGCATACAGTTTTGACTGCTTTCTCATAGCTGGAACCTGCTGTCTCAAGAACTGCACCAAGATTCTTCATTACGCGGTCTGCCTGCTCCTCGATGGTTGTTCCCACAACTTCTCCGGTTGCCGGGTCAACCGGGATCTGACCGGATGTGTAAAGAGTATCTCCATGGATGATTGCCTGGGAATACGGTCCGATGGCTGCCGGTGCCTTGTCTGTATGTACTGTCTTCATAATAAAAGTCTCCTTTCGTGAGCTCGTGAAATCCTCCTGTTTTGTATGAAACATTCAGATACCGCTCGGCTGATTTTCATTTTAGCTCACAAATCAATCCTGGTCAAGCCGCATATTCAGATAATTGTAAACAATCCCTGAAATATCACGAATGTGCGAAACTGCATCCCCGGATTTACAGTTCTCAGACATTACGCAGAGAATATAGGTTGTCTTCTCCCCATATACAATGGCAATGTCGTGCTGGTCTGTATCCGTCTCCCCGGTCTTGTTTGCGATTTCCACAGAGGCGGAAATCCCACTGGGGATCTTGGTTGTCACCTGCTGATTCAGAAGGAGGTTCAGCATTGCTTCCGAAGCTTCCTTTGATACACATTCCCCTTTATAAATCCGGGAAAGAAGCTCTCCACAGTCCTTTACAGAAGTGGTATTTCTCCCTCCCAGCCCCGCATCTTTGGATGCGGAAGGACTCAAGGTATGCTGTACCGATGTATCCGCAAACTGACTTTCCGCAAGGAAAGCATTCACTGCCTCTGCCCCGTCTTTAAAAACACCGGATGTCGTCTGCAGGCGTACCAGCTCATTAAAAGATTCATTATCACTGACTGTGATCATATTCCAGAGAAGATCATTAACTTTTGTCGAGACTGCCGGATCAGAAACATCTTTTTTCATTTTTGCGGCTTCACTCTGAAGAACAGTATCCATATTGGCATATGTCTGTGCCATAACAAACGCCTTGATCAGGCTGGCCGAATATAAGGGCTGGCTGTTCAGCTGAAATTCCTTATCATTGGTAAGATCTTTTACATATACACTCCAGATACCGTCATAGGAACCGAAAAGTTCCGTAAGCCTGGTTTCCAGGCCCTCCATACCCAGGTCCTTTGTTTCTACCTTTCCTGTTCCATCAACAGGAAAGCCTTCCGGTGTGGTACCTTCTTCCTGCACCAGGACTCCGTTTTCTCCGCCAAAATAATAATAGCCATCAAACATCTGTCCTGCCGCATTCATTTCCAGATAATGTATTCCGGGATCTGTGACCATCTTTCCATACTGATCAAAATAATACAAACCATTATAGGTAGTCTTATCCACCACCAGATTGTCCATATACCGCACCTGCGGCGAAGCACTGAGTTTTCCCAGATTATTCACCATATAACAGCCATCAAAAGAAACTTCCGCCCCGCTCCCGTCCTCTGTGGGGGCAGTCAGATTTCTGATCTGGACCATATGCGGATTTCCTGCTGCAAATTTACCGTTTTCATCATGATAATAATATCCGTCAAATACCGTACCATCAATCACAAAATGATCAAAATAATGCACTGCCGGTGCATTTTCTCTGGTTCCGTCTTCATTCAGGCAGTAAAAACCACTGCTTTTTAAAATGTATTTCCCACTTCCATCGGGAATCGGAAGTATCTGGGACTCCTCCGTAACAGACCCAAGGCTGCCCTGTGCCGTCTGCTGCGGCGCCGCCGCTGATGCCGGCTGAGTAAGCATTACCGTGCTGAAACACACTGCCAGTATTTTTAATATTTTTTTCTGTCTCATATACTTCTTTCACTTTTCTTATCTTTGGATTTAACAGTTACTGATTTTATCCGGGTCTCATATCTTCCTGTCTGCAATGTGGATAAATTCTCTATCAGTATACCGGATTTCTTACGTCTGTCAAGTAAACGACCGCCAGAACCTGCTTACTGCCTCTTCTACAGTATTCAGTCTGCAGCTGCTCCGGTCTTTCCATTCCCTCGGAAAAATTTCTCCGTAATCCCGTCCCAGAAAACGGTCATCCAAAAGCAGGATCACACCTCTGTCCTCTTTGGTCCGGATCACACGTCCGGCGGCCTGAAGAACCTTATTCATACCAGGATAACGATAGGCATAATCAAAACCGCTCTGTTTCTTTCGGTCATAATATTCTTTCAGGATCTCCCGCTCACTGCCGATCTGCGGAAGTCCGGTTCCCACTATGATCGCTCCGATCAGACTTTCACCTGTAAGATCAACCCCCTCGGAAAAAATTCCTCCAAGTACGCAGAAACCTACCAGTGTTCCTTCCCTGCTCTGAAATTCTTCCAGAAATTCCTCCCGTTCCCGTTCGGTCATATCAGAATTCTGCCGGATACAGCGCACCCAGTCTACCGAAAATTCCTCCTCATAAACCTGATATACATCTTCCATCAGACGATAGGAAGGAAAAAACACCATATAATTCCCCTGGCGCTGCCATACACACCTGGAAATATATTCCGCAATCTTACGGTACTCTGTATGGTTTCTTCTTGTATACCGGCTGCTTACATCGCTTCCAATGAGAATTCTCCTGTTTTTTGACGAAAACGGGGACTGCACATAAATTCCATAAGCATCTGTTTCTGTTGTAAGAAGTTCCCGGTAATACAACATCGGAAAAAGTGTTGCGGAAAAAAATACCGCACTTCTTCCCTTTTTCAGGTATTCACTTAAGTTTGCAGCCGGATTCACGCAGAACAGGCGCAGCCGGAAATCATTTTCCCCAAAGCATTCCGTATAGACCACATAGTTCTCATCCACCAGTTCTGACACATTCAGAAAATCACGCACAACAAAATAAAATTCCAGAATCTCCTTTCGAAGCTCCTCTTCCAGATTTTTTTCTTCCAGAATTTCTTCCAGCTCACCGGAAATGGTAAGAAACGTAACCGGCAGTACACCTGGGTTGGAAAGCACCTGATACGGATTTTGGGATGCCTTAAGATCCTCTTCCAGTTCCAGCATCTGCCTGCTGGCTTTATCCAGTGCCCTGGCGAGTTTTGGGAAATGTTTCCGGATTTTTTTCCGCAATGTAAAAAGTGTCTGTCTGGATATCTCCGCACTGTACATTTCTCTTCCGCGTTCTACCAGATTATGCGCTTCATCAATGAGAAAAATATAATCTCCGGAAATATTTTCCCCGAAAAAGCGTTTCAGATGGACATTGGGATCAAAGGCGTAATTATAGTCACAGATCACCCCGTCTACCCAGACGGAAAGATCCAGGCACATCTCAAAAGGACATACCTGCCATTTTTCTGCATGAGCACGGATCACTTCTCTGGAATATACCTCTTCGGTTGTCCAAAGTTCATAGACTGCATCGTTCACCCGGTCAAAATGTCCTTTCGCATAGGGGCATTTCTCCGGTGTACATTCCGGTGAATCTAGGAAACAAAGCTTTTCTTTTGCGGTAATGGCTGTGACCTTAAATTTCAGTCCATTTTCACGCAAAGTATGGAACGCTTCCCAGGCAACTGTTCCTGTAATGGTTTTTGCGGTAAGGTAAAAAAGTGTTTCGCCCTTCCCCTCTCCGATGGCACGTACAGATGGAAAAATTGCAGACATGGTTTTTCCCACTCCGGTAGGTGCCTGGACAAACAGCGTTTTCTTACTGGAAACCGTATGATATACACCACTGACGATCTCTCTCTGCCCTTCTCTGTAAGGAAACGGAAACTGCAGATCTTTCATGGATGCATTCCGTTCTTTTTTCCAGGAAAGCGAACAGGAAATCCATTTATGGTAATCATCCAGAAGTTTCTGGTACCAGTTTTTAAGTTCCTCCATGGAAAAAATTTCTCGAAACCTTCTGGTGTCTTCTGTATCCAGATGGGAATAGGTCATCTGGATCCCAATTTGGGAAAGGCCTTCTTTTTCTCCGTAAATCCACCCGTAACACATTGCCTGTGCGCGGTGGACAGGTACCGGTACCTCCATTGCCTGAAGATTTCCATAGGTGCCTTTGATCTCATCAATCCAGAACTCCCCGTCCTCAGTAAAAATTCCATCTGCGCGGCCTTCTACCTGGATGATTACATCTTCATATTCACTTTCTCTTTTCAGGGAAACTTCTGCCTGATAATTGCCCTTCATACTTCGCTGGATCTTCCGGTGAAGTCTTCCACCTTTTAGCATGGCTTCTTTATCTCCGGATGATCCACGGCTGTTATCCAGATCTCCGCTTCTCAGTATAAATTCCACCAGGTTTCTGACAGAAATTCGCACTTTTGGTTTTTCCATAATTTACTCCTGCAGCTGTCAGAGTTCTTCACCCTGCAGCTGTCCTTTTCTGCAATGCTGTATTTCAAGATTATACCACAAAAACACATACAAAAATCTCTCTGCAATCAAAAAAGACGCATGTTCTGCTTTACTTTTCATGAACTGCGCCTTTTTATTACCTTTTTTCTTTATTCATATTTCTCAGCCTACCGCATATTTGGAAAGAACCTGGTTAAAATTTTCATCCTCTCCGTAACACTTTACTGTCAGGGTTTTTGTCAGATCCAGACTCAGAAGTCCAAGGATTGACTTTGCGTCGATGATAATGCGGTTGTAAAATACATCAATATCAAAATTGCATCTGCTGGCTGCACTGACAAACTCCTGTGCGCTTTTTTCATCCAGTTTGATCTGTTTCTCCATTGCTGACCGCCTGCCTTTCTGAAGTTTTTGTATATGTCTGTTTTACACAAAAGTTAAGTTTTTGTCAATACTGTTTATTTCCTGTCAGGTGTTTTTCGACACAATGTATAATATCTTTGCTTTTTCTTTGGAAATTTTGTCAGATTTATTTGGATTTTTTTTGGATAAACAGGTCAGATTAACAGAAAAATCCGCCACAGGACTGTATGTTCCATGTCCTGTGGCGGATACTGCTTCCGGAGTCAAGCGGATATTCGGATTTTGTTCAGATCCGTGTCAGAACAAAAATATCATAGATCGCTCTGACAGCTTTTTCGAAATCACGGTTCTCAACGCCGATGATGATATTCAGCTCACTGGAACCCTGATCGATCATTTTTACGTTTACATTTGCGTGAGCAAGAGCAGAGAAGATTCTTCCTGCAGTACCTCTCTGGGATTTCATTCCACGGCCTACAACTGCGATCAGCGCGAGGTCAGATTCCATCTCCACAAAGTCAGGCTGTACCAGACGGTGGATGCCTGCGATAACCTGCTGCTCTTTCTCCTCAAATTCATCCTGGTGAACATATACAGTCATGGTATCAATTCCGGACGGTACATGCTCAAAGCTGATTCCCTGATCCTCAAATACCTGGAGAACCTTACGGCCAAAACCGATCTCACTGTTCATCATGGATTTCTCAATGTTAATAGAACAGAAACCTTTCTTTCCGGCAATACCGGTAATGGTAAATTTCGGTTTTTTGCAGGTGCTCTCCACGATCAGTGTACCCTTATCCTCCGGGCTGTTTGTGTTACGGATGTTGATCGGAATTCCCTCTTTACGAACCGGGAAGATCGCATCCTCATGAAGAACAGTTGCACCCATATAAGAAAGCTCACGAAGCTCTCTGTATGTAATTGCCTCGATCGGTTCCGGATTGTGAACGATACGCGGATCTGTTACAAGGAAACCGGAAACATCGGTCCAGTTCTCATAAATATCTGCATGGATGGCTTTTGCAACCAGGGATCCGGTTACATCAGAACCACCTCTGGAAAATGTCTTCACCGTGCCATCCGCACATGCTCCGTAGAATCCCGGGATAACCGCATGCTGGGATTTGCTGAGCTTCTTGGAAAGGAGTTTATTTGTCTCCTCCGCTTCCAGATTACCGTCTTTATCAAAACGGATCACTGAAGCCGCATCCACGAAATCGTATCCAAGGTATGCAGCCATGATCTTACCATTGAGGAACTCTCCTCTGGACGCCGCATACTGAATTCCCGCCTGTGCACGGAAATCCTCATCGATCTTCTTGAACTCGTCTTCAAGAGAAAGGCTCAGCCCAAGACCTTTGATGATCTCGTAATATCTCTCTTTGATGGCATTAAGTTTCTCAGTGATATCCTCACCTTTGGATGCTGCGTCATAGCATCCGTAAAGCATATCCGTTACTTTGATATCTTCGTCAAATCTCTTTCCGGGAGCTGACGGAACTACATAACGGCGGCTCTCATCGCTGCGGATGATATCGCCCACTTTCTGAAACTGCTCCGCATTTGCAAGAGAACTTCCACCGAATTTTACAACTTTTTTCATGATAACACCTCTCACCTGTAATTTCGACTTCCAGCGCTGCATATTCACGATTCACTGCAACGCTTTACCACAGAAACCTACGGCTATTTTATTGAATAATTCATGATTTTGCAAGTCTTTCCGTTACATTTCCGCAAAAAAGTCAAATTATACAAGAGAAAAGTATCTCCTGACCTGTTTCTTATGCACAGTACTGTTTCAGAATATTCTCAAGAGCTGCAGCGCTGCTTGTGTGACAGCGGCATACAGGGATGGATTTTTTCTTTGCTTCTTCTACTGCACAGTTTACCATTTTGTGGGAAACGGTACTTGTAAACAGAATCATCAGATCCGGCACACCGATCTTTTTCTTCATGGCTCCTTTTTCTTTTGCAAAAACTTTTGCCTTACATCCGAATCCCTTACAGATATCCTCATACTGACATACCATTCTTTCATTACCGCCTACGATTACAACGCTCATAATTCACTCTCCTTTGATCTCTGAACTTTTTTTATATAACTGTTACTGGTTATCTTTAACTAACTCTTGGTTTAAAATATTGAGTTAGCATTTGCTAACTCGTTTATTATAATACCATGCCTTAAAAAGTTTGTCAAAGGTAATTTTAAATTTTGTCAGATTTTTTATATTCTGTGATCCCGCATACAGTAAGTATGCCCTCTTTTACCTGGAAATGTACATCCATTCCTGCAAAAGGCATTCCATATATCCGCTCCGGATCTTTCTGGTATGCAGGTCTTGGGTCTTCTTTAAGCACCCCTTCCAGGGCAGAGATCTTATCTTCCGGGATCTTTGCCTTCCATTCTTCGGGGATCTCCACTTTCAGGAAATGCTGCTCCACTTTTGCCGCAAAGCCGCCCAGAGCTTCCGGATGGCAGTCTGCCGCCGGCAGATATGGCTTGATATCATAGATGGGGGTTCCGTCCATCAGATCCGCACCGGATACGATCAGTACAGGGGCTTCTTTGCTCTCCAGATCGATCTTTTCCAGTTTCACGCAGGACAGCCCTACCGGATTTGGACGGAAGGGGGATCTGGTAGCAAATACGCCCATTCTTTCATTTCCACCCAGACGCGGTGGACGTACCGTAGGTGACCAGTTCTCACGGATCGCCTGGGAAAACTCCCAGAGCAGCCAGATATGAGAAAAATCTTCCAGCCCCTTTACCGCTTCCCGTACCCGGTATTCCGGTTCAAAAACAACACGGGCTGTCAGTTCTTCCACACGGCCGCTCTGGCGCGGGATTCCAAATTTTGTTGGAAAATCACTTCTGATCCTTGCAATTATTTTCATATTACTCTCCCAATGTTTCGTTCATGCTTCCTGTCCGGTAGCCTGTCAGATCCATTGTAACATAGGTAAAGCCATATGTCTTAAACTCTTTTGTGATCTTTTCCCGGTTTTCCAGAACTTTTAAAAATTCTCCCGGTTCCACTTCAATGCGGGCCATCATTCCGTGGATCCGCACACGAACCTGATGGAATCCCAGATCCAGAAGAAGCTGCTCTGCTTTATCTACCATGGAAAGTTTATCCCTTGTGATCTCTTCTCCGTAAACAAATCTGGAAGAAAGGCAGGCAAAAGACTGCTTATCCCAGGTAGGAAGTCCCAGATTTCTGGACAGGATACGGATTTCTTCTTTCGCAAGCTTGGAATGGCGCAGAGGACTTGTCACCCCAAGTTCTGCCACTGCCTGAAGACCTGGTCTGTAATCTCCGTTGTCATCCATATTGGAGCCTTCTGCGATATATGCGATCTTCTGCTCCTTTGCGATGTTGATGATCTTCTCAAACAGCTCGTGCTTACAGATATAACATCGGTTCTTCGGATTATGGGAAAAGCCTTCAATGTCCAGTTCCTCGGATTCACATACAAAGTGACGGATGCCTTCTTTTTCGCAGAAGTGGATCGCCTCTTTCAGTTCTCTCTCCGGAAAAGAACAGGACTTTGCAGTTACCGCGATCACCTGATCTCCAACAGTATCATGAGCTGTTTTCAGAAGATAGGTGGAATCCACACCTCCGGAAAAGGCAACCGCCACGCTTTTCAGCTGGCGGAAATAGGCTTTCAGATCTTCTTCTTTTTTTAATGCTTCCTGTAATTCTTTTTCTTCCATTGTTTTCTTCACCTCTTTAATTTCTATTACAATTCTGCCATTTATTTTTATCTGAAACGATCATTCCTGTTCGCATTCCGTTAAGATATCATACTTTCCCCACCAAGTCAATATGAAATATAATTGATAATTGTATTTTCAGACCTTTTATGCTATTGTATAAGTAATAATATTTTATCAGGAGGTTTCATATGGGACAGAGACGTACCAAAGTAGAAGTACTGAACGAAAAGATTTCCAAAGTAGATTCCAAGATTGCTGCCTACACAGAGAAGATTGCAGCTCTGGAAGATGAGAAAACTGCTCTTGCAGCTCAGCTGGAGGAAATTCATAAAGCAGCCAAGAAAGCAGAAGAAGCCGCAGAGCTGAAACGTCTTCTCAAACTGATGCATAAGAAAGACATTTCTGTGGAAGATCTGGAATCCATGATCTCCAAGGAAAACTGATCGCAAAAACCGGTTCCGAAGAATTTTCTTCCAAACCGGTTTTTTTATAATCTTTTCATTTTATAATTTTCTATGATACGATCTGAATATTTCTGCAGTCCTTATATTCTCTGGAACAGTTTTCCGTCAGGATTACCGCCCCTTCAAATGAAAAGAACGTCACCGCACTGATCTGTCCGAATTTGGAACTGTCGGACACTACATATTTTTCCAGGCACTGCTCCATAGCTGTTCGTTTTACCAGTGCCTCATTGGCCTCCGGTGTGGTAAAGCCTTCTCTCTGGGTCATTCCGTTGGTTCCAAAAAAGCCCTTGGTAAAATGATAATTCTTCAGCATCTGCATGGCCTGGCTTCCGATCACCGCTTCCGTGGAGCCTTTCAACTCCCCGCCGATCAGCAGCACACGGATTCCCATCTGGGCCAGGGTCCTTGCATGGGAAACACCGTTGGTCACAAAAGTCGCCCTGGAGCCGTTAAGATGTTCCAGCATATATCCGGTCGTCGTTCCCGCATCCAGATATACAAAATCCTCCGGCTGGATCAGAGATGCCGCATAAGCTGCGATCTTCTTTTTTTCCTCGATATTAAGCTCGGATTTTTGGGCTACAGTAGGCTCATAAGCATTGACTGTATGCTCCAGTGCCACTGCGCCGCCAAAAACCCTGGTCAGTTTTCCTGCCTTGTAAAGTGCTGTGATATCTCTGCGAACCGTGGATTCCGATGCATTCAGGATATCTTTCAGTTCTGTTACCGTGACACTGTTTTTTTCTCTGAGAAGGCCGAGTATGATCTCATATCTCTGCTCCGTCAGCATGTTTTTCCTCCTTTAAAAAAGACACCCCGATCAGCCGGACCGGGATGTCTTCTGTTCACTCATTCAGAAATTACAGGTTCTCCTGCATGAATTTGCTTACTGCCTCGTATGCTGCATCCTCGTCTGCACCATCGAATGTGAAGGTAACCTCATGGCCTTTCTTTACGCCAAGTCCCATAAGTGCAAGAAGCTTTCTGCACTCTACAGTCTTACCGTCTTTCTCGATTGTGATCTTGGACTCGAAGCCTTTTACAAGTTTCACAAGCTCTCCTGCCGGACGTGCATGGATTCCTTCGTTATCTGTTACTACATACTTGAATTCTTTCATTTTTTTATCCTCCAGGTTTTTATTTTTAATTTTAAAATTTAAGCAACTTTTTTCTTCAGTACACCGAGAAGTATTGCTGAGATCAGAGTTCCGACAACCAGTGCAACCAGATACATCAGTGCATTACCTACAACCGGGAATACGAAGATTCCGCCGTGTGGTGCCATCAGTGTACAGTTGAAGAACATGGAGATCGCTCCTGCTATTGCGGAGCCGACGATGCAGGACGGGAGTACATGGATCGGGTCAGATGCCGCAAAAGGAATGGCTCCTTCTGTGATAAATGCAAGTCCCATGATAAAGTTGGTCGGTCCTGCCTCACGCTCTTCTTTTGTAAATTTGTCTTTAAACAGCAGGGATGCAAGTGCGATAGCACATGGAGGAGTCATGCCTCCTACCATAACTGCTGCCATAATGTCATAGTTACCTGCCGCAATGGCCGCTGTACCAAATACATATGCTGCTTTGTTGAACGGGCCTCCCATATCAATGGCCATCATGCCACCGAGAACCAGTCCTAAAATTACTTTACTTGAATTTCCCATGCCTGTCAAGGCATTATTTAATCCTGTATTGATACCACCCATGATCGGCTCTACAATGAATGTCATACAAAGTCCCATAAGAAGGACACCAACAACCGGATAGATCAGTACCGGTGCGATTTTTTCCAGAGCTTCCGGAAGTTTATCACAGACTTTACGAAGTCCCAGGATCAGATATCCTGCAAGGAAACCTGCAAGAAGAGCTCCAAGAAAACCGGATTTTCCGTTTGCTGCGATCATACCGCCTACAAGGCCAACTGCAAGTGCCGGTCTGTCACCGATAGCCATTGCGATAAAGCCGGCCAGTACAGGAAGCATGAACCCAAATGCGGTTCCACCAATATTTTTCAGAACAGCCGCTACCGGTGTGATGGTACCAAAGTTTGCTCTCTGGTCTGCCGGAAGGGAACTTAAATCTACGCTTAAACCATCGATCAGAAATGCAAGGGCGATCAGGATACCACCGCCAACAACCAGTGGAAGCATATGAGATACACCGTTCATCAGCTGCATGTAGATCTTGTGGCCTGCTCCGCCGCCTGCTTTTGCATTTGAGGAAGAACTCTGGCTGCCTGCTGCCGCATGATATATCGGAACATCTCCGGAAATGGCACGGTCAACCAGTTGGTCTGCCTTGCTGATTCCGTCGGAAACCTGACATTCGATGACTTTCTTTCCATCGAAACGGTCCATGGGGACCTTGGCATCTGCTGCTACGATAATGCAGTCTGCTTCCTGGATCTCCTGATCCGTAAGTACATTTTTTGCTCCGCCGGAGCCTCTTGTCTCTATTTTAATGAAACAGTCTTTCGCCTTCGCTGCTTTTTCCAGTCCTTCTGCTGCCATGTAGGTGTGGGCAATACCTGTGGGGCATGAAGTAACTGCCAGCAGTCTGGCTCTGGCTCCTTCGGAACTTCCTGTATCTGCCAGTCTCTCGTCGATATCTTTTTTCTCATCATCTGCCTTGTCGATGATCTCCATAAATTCATCTACAGATTTCGCGTTACGTAAGGACTCTGTAAAATTATCATCCATCAGCATCACGGAAAGTTTGCTGAGTACATCCAGATGAATGTTGTCTTCTGTATTCGGTGCCGCGATCAGGAAAAGGAGCGTAACCGGCTCATCGTCCAGTGCCTCAAATTCCACGCCGTTTTTTACTACCATGGCAGCAAGTCCCGGTTTCTTTACCGCATCACATTTTCCATGGGGAATGGCGATTCCCTCACCGATTCCTGTTGTACTTTCTTCCTCTCTTAAATACACCTGTTTCCGATAAGCATCCCGGTCGCTGATCTTTTCGCTTTTTACCATAAGATCTACGGCCATGTCCAGCGCTTCGGATTTTGTCTTCGGTGCTGCATCCAGCGATATGCTTCGTTTGTCAAGCAGATCTGTGATTCTCATCTTCCCTTCTCCTTTCTTATTTACCCCTCTGTTACCTGTTTATATACCGCCTGAATCTCTTCCTTCGTGGCAAGATTTTCAGAAAATGCACTTGCGCTTCCTGCGGAAATCCCCATGTGGAAAGCGTATTCGTAATCCTGTTTTTCCATCCAGCCTGCCATAAAGCCTGCTACCATGGAATCTCCGGCTCCTACGCCGTTTACCAGTGTTCCCTTCGGTGCCGGTTTCTCAAATACCTGTCCGTCTTCTGCTACCAGGACAGCTCCTTCACCGGCCATGGAAATCAGTACATTTCTGGCACCTTTTTCCTGGAGTTTCTTTCCGTAAGGGATCACATCCTGACGGGTCTTAAGCTCGACTCCGAAGATTTCTCCCAGTTCATGGTTGTTGGGTTTCACAAGGAACGGATGATATTTCAAAACGTTTACAAGAAGATCTCTTGTTGCATCCACAACGATCATCACGCCTCTTCCGTCCAGTCTCGCCATGATCTTCTCGTACATGTCATCCGGCATGGATGATGGAATGCTTCCTGCCAGGAAAAGCACATCTCCTTCTTTCAGTGTGTCAAGTTTCTCCATCAGCTCCTGAACTTTTTCTGCGCTGATTTTAGGTCCCATTCCGTTGATCTCGGTTCCGTCAATGGATTTCAGCTTCAGGTTGATTCTGGAAACGCCTTCCGGGATCTTGATAAAATCGGATTTCACTCCCATCTCCTCAAGCTTTCTTACAATCTCATCTCCTACGAATCCTGCCATGAAACCAAGTGCTGTATTCTCAATTCCAAGGTTCATCAGCACGGTGGAAACGTTGATTCCTTTTCCACCCGGAAGCATCAGCTCAGAACTGGTACGGTTGGTAAGTCCAAGCTTGAAGTCCTCTACGGAAACGATATAGTCCAGAGATGGATTAAAAGTAACTGTGCAGATCATTTCTTTCTCCTCCCCATATCTTTTATTCTGCGGGTTTCTGACCGCTTTTTGTTGTTCCTCATTTGTTGAACTTAGTATACTTCCAAATTCATTCAAAGTCAATCAAACTACTTCACAAAATTCATGACTGTTTTTGGTTGAGTTTGCACAAAAAAAGTGCATCAATCCTAGTTTTTCCAGGTTGATACACTTTTATCCCTGATTATCTCAGTCATTTTCATTCATTTCAGTCATGGTCATTCACAGAATCTGGCACTCCATATCGTTTCATCTGTCTTTCTTCTTATTTATCGTCTCCTGTACCATGTCCTGATATTTTCTCATCAGCTCCTTTGTCACTCGGTCTTCCTCAAACCGAATTCCCCCGATCTGACGCACTGGCATGATTCCCATCAGGGAATTGGTAACAAAACATTCCTGATACCGCTTCAGGTCCTGAACATAGATGTCTGTCTCTTCCACATCTTCTGTTTCACAGAGATACTCCCGAAGGATCCCCGGAAGAAGGCCGCAACTGACTTGTGGCGTACAGATCACGCCGTTTCTCACAAAAAATACATTACTTACCGTACCTTCAGAAACCTGTTCTTTTGTATTGAGAAACAGCCGCTCATCCATTCCTGCTACCGTGGCGTTTCTTTTTTCCAGGATACAGTCTCCGTAATTCATGGTTTTGTGATATACCAGCGGTGAGGTTTCATTTCGTTTTACCGCACTGATATCTATGAAAAAACCTTTCTCATATTTTTCCGGTGTATAGTGATTGGCACGAAGAGAATAAACCATGTTTTCCTTGGTAAGCATGATCTTTAATGCACAGTGCTCCAGGTTTCCAAATTCCTTTTGTACTTCTGTGCGCATTTTCTGTTCTTCCAGATATTTTTCAATCTTCCGTGCAGTGATCCCCCGTTCTGACAAGCTTCCCAGTTTCAGGAAATCTGCGGCACGTTCCAGTCTTTTCAGGTGTTTATCCAGCAGTATGGGAATTCCCTGTTCGATCCCTATGGTTTCAAATGCTCCCAGGCCAAACTGAAAACATTCATCTAATGTTACGTTCATCTCCATCCTCCCTTTTGCATCAGGTCTCCCGGCCCGTCTGCAGAATCTTTCTTAGTCTTCCGTTATTCCGTATGTCCCCTATTGCAGTGCGTCCAGGATTGCTTTCGCTTTCTGCAGTGTTTCCTCATACTCAAATTCCAGATCTGACTCTGCCGTGATCCCGCCGCCGACACCAAGATGATATTTCCCGTTTTTATGAAGGGCTGTACGGATCACGATGTTAAAATCGCAGCTGCCATCCAGTGTCAGATAGCCGATGGAGCCGGTATAGAGATTTCTTTTTCCATGCTCCAGTTCATCAATGATCTCCATAGCGCGGTATTTCGGTGCACCGGTAATGGAGCCGCCGGGGAACGTAGCTTCCAGAAGGTCCATGACATTTTTTCCATCTTCCAGTATACCTTCAATATCCGACACCAGATGAAATACTGTGGCATATGCTTCCACTGTAAAAAGTTCAGTTACTTTCACGCTTCCCGGTGTACATACCCGGTTCAGATCATTTCGTTCCAGATCTACGATCATGAGAAGTTCACTTTTATCTTTGCCGGAATCTACAAGTTCCTGGCGGAGCATTTCATCTTCCTCAGGCGTTGCGCCACGTTTTCGTGTCCCTTTTATAGGACGGGTGTTTACATGGCGGTCTTTCATTTTCAGGAAGCGCTCCGGAGAGGCACAGACGATCTGATAATCTCCGAAATCCAGATATCCGCCAAAAGGAGAGGGATTGTTTTTCCGAAGATCATAAAAAACATCCAGCGGCTGTTTTTCGCTTTCAATTGTAAGCTGCTGTGTCATATTGGCAATGTAGATATCACCTTCTATAATATACCGGATCATCCGGTCCACTGCCTGCTTGTATTCCTCTTTCTCAAAATTTGGATGGACCTGAATCTTAAATTTCTCACGGTGAGAATTTTCCGTGATCATCCCATTTCCGAATTTCTTTTTTTCTCCGATTTCCGGTTCTTCCGGTTTGCCAGCCTCTGCAGATTCCAGGATTGCTTTTTCCATTGCGCCGATCTGCGCCGCGGCATTTCCGCTGATTCCATTTGACACAAGATACGTCCTTTTTTCCTGACAGTCTTCCACAACAAAACAGTCATAAAACGTCAGAACTGCTTCCGGAATCGTCACAAGATCTTTTTCCCCGGAGGGTACTCCCATCTGTTTCCTTCCGTAATCATAGGAAAAATATCCTACAGCTCCGGACACAAGGGGAAGTCTGCTGTCATTTTTGTCCTCATGGGTATTCAAATATTCCCGCATGTAGTCTTCAAAGGTTGTTTCTGTTTCCGGTTTTCCATTGATGGTAAAGGTCTTCCCGTCTTTTACCAGTTTCAGATAGGGGCACCTTCCGATCACGGAATAATGTCCCAGTTCATTCACAAGGGAGGAATCCAGAAATGCAGCTCCCGGCTCTCTCTCGTAGATCCGGAAAATCTCCACTGCCGGGATATATGGGGTCAGTTCTTTTATGATTCGCTGATTATTGTACATGTTTTTACTCCTGTGTGTTCCCGGTTTTATCTGTGCAGTGAGCGGATCAGGTATCCTCACTGCACCCTGTAATATTCTTATGAGTGCAGGCGTGCTGCATTCATCTCCGGGTTATTTTTTGATCTAAGCAGTTTTCTCTTCTGCCAGTTCTTCTTCCCTCTCCTGATGAAATTCCTCTGCGATCTTACAGAAATTCTCAAGAAGCTCATGGCCATATTCCGTAAGAACAGCTTCCGGATGGAACTGTACGCCATACAGAGGCAGTGTTTTATGGGAAATTCCCATAACTGCTCCGTCATCGGAAACAGCATCTACCTGATATTCCTCCGGGATGCTGTCTTCCCGGACGATCAGGGAATGATATCTTGTCACCTTATATTTCTCCGGCAGGCCTGCAAACACGCCGGTTCCGTGATTATGGATCTCTGTTACTTTTCCATGCATGGGGCGTACTCCCTTTTCCACTACTGCGCCTGCACAGTGGCCGATAACCTGATGGCCCAGACAGACACCAAGAATGGGGATCCTTCCCTGAAATCTTTTTACTGTATCTACACAAAGCTTCGCATCCCAGGGACGTTTCGGTCCCGGCGAAAGAATAATCCCTTCCGGATTCATCGCTTCCAGCTCCTTAAGAGTGATCTCATCACAGCGTTTAACCAGTATCTCTCTTCCCAGTTCCTGAAAATATGCCTTCAGATTATATACAAATGAATCAAAATTGTCGATCATGACATACATGTTTTTTCCTCCATATATAAAAAAAGGGATAACGCCGGCATGCCAAAAAGGCATGCACAGTCGTTATCCCTTACGGTCCGTAATCTGTACGTTATAACGTTATAAGATCAGTGATAGTACTGATTATTTCTGTTTCTTGGTTTCCTCATAGTGATGGATGTCTGCCAGTACTACGTTTACGTCAAGTCCGTGTACCATCCATCGCCTCCTCAAGAGACTCACCGATAGAAGACGGACAGCCGATGCAGTGCATTCCTTCCTGCATAAGGATGTATGCGATCTTCTCATCGTATGCAAGCATCTCGCCCATTGTTGTTTCCTTTGTGATTTCCATGATCTATATTCTCCCTTCTGGATTTGTAATCTTACCCGGAATCCCGGTTTCCTGGTTTCCTGGTTTTTTCCGCAGTTATAATATCATTATAACTGTATCTTCCATAATTGCAAGCCTAAATTTATTCTTTTCATTTTCTGTATTATACCCACTCAGGCAGCAGTTTCCTTTTTTCCCCTGCTCCACTTTTTCATCACATAAATATAATACGGGATCAGAGGGATCAGCGCTGCGATCCATGCGGCAGGATCTGCCAGACATACACCTGCAAAACTTGTTTTTCCTGCAACAAACATAACGATCGCACTTCTTGCCGCCAGTTCAAACACACCGCCCAGCATGGGAACCAAGCCATATCCCAGTCCCTGAAGTCCGTTTCGGTAGAGGAAGATACTTCCAAGGAACGGATATGCCCAGAATACCGTATGAAAATAAGTAACAGAAACATTAATAACATCCGTCTGGGATTTGTCAATAAATAGCCAGGTCATGTACTTTCCGAAAAAGAACATAATGATCATAGTGATCACACTCCAGATCAAGATCATGATCTGGGTATATTTCATTCCTGCTTTTACACGGTCCATCTTTCCGGCACCCCGGTTCTGTCCTACATAGGTTGCCATCGTCGCACCAAAAGCTACAAATACAGTTGCAATGATATTCTGTATTTTTCCCGCAGCGGAAAATCCTGCCATATATACAGAACCGTAAATATTTACCGCACCCTGCACAATAATGGTTCCGATCGCTGTGATGGAAAACTGAAGTCCCATGGGAATACCAAGGGCCAGCAGATAACGGAAGCTGGTAAAAGAAACTTCAAAGTTTTCTTTCTTCAGATGCAGGATCGGGAACTTTTTGATAATATAGATCAGGCAGCAGACTGCGGAAATTGCCTGCGCGATAACCGTAGCATAGGCACAGCCTTCCACTCCCATCCCGATTTTTACAATAAACAGAATATCCAGGAACACATTGATCACTGCCGAAATGATCAGAAAATACAGCGGAGATTTTGAATCTCCAAGTGCACGGAGAAACGCTGCCAGTGAATTATATGCCGCTGTTACGATCAGGCCTGCATAAATAATTCCCATATATCCCTTCACAGATTCCCATCAGATCCTCCGGTGAATTCATCAGCCGCAGAATCGGTTCATTCAAAGCCTCAAAGCCAATGGTCATCACAATGGCAAAGGCTGCTGCCAGATAAATGGACATAGCTACGTAATGACGCATCTTATCATATTGCTTCGCCCCGAACCACTGGGATACCAGAATGGCAAAGCCACTGCTCAGTCCGTTAAGCCATCCGGTAACAAAAAACATCAGTGAACCAGTGCTTCCGATTGCAGCCAGCGCATCTACTCCCAGGAACTGACCCGCAACAATGGAATCCGCAATGTTATAAAACTGCTGAAAAATATTTCCAAGACACATGGGAATCATAAACCGGATGATCAGGCTCACCGGATTTCCCACAGTCATATCATTGGTCTTATCTTTTGCCATTTTTTAACTCAACTCCTTTCTCGTAAATATAAACATTTTTTATTTTTTAAAAACAATTAATTTACTGATTATATAATTCAATACGATCACAACCACCTGAGCGATCAGCTTCACTGCCATGCTGTTAAATCCAAGCCAGGTAATGAATACTGCAAGGATCGCTTCTTCCACAACCAGGGTAAAGAGTCTTCCACCGAAAAACGAAGCCATCTGCTTTAAAAATCCGGCTGCCGAATCTACCTGACCGTCGAATACCCAGGTCCTGTTTGTAAAATACTGAAACAGTACGCAGACTACCCAGCAGATCACATTGGCGATCAGCGCATTTATTCCGAGCATGCCGTCCAGCCATGCATACAGTGCTATATTCAGAAAAAATGTGATCCCGCCAAAGAACAGATACATCAGAACTTCCTTATGTTTTTTATAAAAAGGTTCAAATATGTTCAATACAGGAAGATGCATCAGTCTGTCAAAAATGTCTCTTTTTTCCTCCATATCCATATCCTTTCTTCTTTGTCATATGTAAACTTGTATACCATAGCAAAAAATATCCTGGATGTCAACGCATTCCAGGATATTTCTATAGTTTGTTTCTTTAATGTTTTTATCTATATTCTGTCATCAGTTTGTAAAGACCTTTTACAAAAATTTCGGTCATTTTCTGCAGACTCTCAATGCTTAAAAATTCATTTGCTTCATGAGCCAGTTCTTCCTCATACGGAAACAGCGGCCCAAATGCCACAGCATTAGGAAGTGCCCTTGCATAGGTAGCTCCGCCAATAGCCATTGGCTCTGTATCCATATCCCCTGTCACTTCCTGATAGGCCTCCATCAGACACCGGATCAGTGCTGAGTCCTTTTTATGGTACACCGGAGCCAGATAATCTACTTCATTATAAAAGAAGCCATATTTTTTCAGCTGTCTCTCCAGCAGCTCCCGAATATCATTATACTCCACAGATGCAGGATAACGAATATTACACTGCAGAAAAATCCTTCCATTTTCATCCATATTCACAGTTCCCACATTAAACGTCAGTGCCCCTGCGGAATCCTCCATGGCACAGCCCAGACGCTCTCCGTCATAATCCATTCCTATGGCCTGATGAAAACATTTCATATAAGAAGCATGAGAAAGTTTTTCGCCAAATTGTCCCAGCGTTTCCAGAAGACAGGAAACTGCATTAAACCCTTTTTCCGGACTCATACAATGTGTACTGATCCCTCTGACTGACAATTTCAAAAATCCATCTGTGATCTTTGCTGTAACCTGTTCCGGAAGCGCAATGCTTTTTACTGCGGCCTTCGGATCTTCACATTTCAGAAGACAGGACGCCTCGTCCGGAACAATATTTCTGCTACGTCCACCTTTTAATTCCACAATTTGTATCTCTGCTCTTTCATCCACAGATTCCACAGAAGAAAGATCAAAGTCAAGAAGTCCTTTTTCGCAGTATAAAAGTGGAAAATTAGCATCTGGTACGATAGATACCTGTGGAAGTATTTCTGCATGATCCAGATAATAACGAATACATTGCCAGCTCTCTTCCTCATCGGTTCCCACAATCATGCGAAGACAGGTATCTTTTGGAATCAACTGATTATCTGCAAGATATTTCATAGCAAAAAGTGAAGACACCAGAGGGCCTTTATCATCTGAAGTTCCTCTTCCATAAAGCTTTCCATCTTTTTCCACAGGATCAAACGGATCTGTGTTCCATCCCTCTCCTGCACTGACCACATCTGTATGGCAGAGGATTCCGATCATCCTGTTTCCCTCTCCGGCAGTGATCTCTCCGGCATAACCATCATAATTTTTTACCTGAAATCCCATTTGCTGTCCCATTCTAAGGACGTACTCCAGAGATTTTTGGATATTTTTTCCAAAAGGTGCTCCTTTAGATGGTGCATCCTCAAAAATCCCGGGAATAGCTACCAGTTCTTTTAGACATCTGACCATTTCCGCTGTATTTTTTTCTACATATTCTCTAGCCATTTATTTATCACCTTTTTTTACCAGTCTCCACACCAGATACAGGATTCCGGAAACCAGCATTCCATTGATAAAAGAAATTCCCACAGTCAAAAACGTAGCTGCAAAACCAAGAGCCCAGGTCACGATTCCAGCCACTGACCATCCTTCACGTAATGTAAAGTTCTCTGCTTTTCCTTTCCCAAGGCTCCAGTATTCCACAATAAACAGAGCAATGATCGGCATAAACGCATTTCCAAGAAGTGTAAGAAATCCCTCAAAATTTCCGGCTACACCAACAGCTGCCAGAACTGTTCCCACAGCTCCAAGTATAACCGTTGCCATAGAACGGCCGCTTTCTTTCAGATTGAATACCATAACTGCATTTAAGCCTGCACTGTAGGCATTGGTAGTATTCGTTGTCCAGGTTGCCAGGATCAGTACGACCATTCCAAGGAACGGAAGGCCAATATTAGAAAATACAAGTGAAATGTCATACTGCTGGGCAATTCTCGTCATTACCGCTCCGAGAATAAGCATAGCCATTCCTGCCGGCATCACACCGATAGCAGAAGAAAGGACTGTATCTTTTCTTGTTCTCTGATATCTGGTAAAATCAGGTGCATTCAAGGCGCCGGTGGCCATAAAACTGATAGTAAGTACAACTCCATCTGCAAAGCTCATGGCCGGATCTTCGATAGTCATACTTAAATTTCCGGTTCCGAAACGCTGGATTGCTACCACACACCCGATCACAGTTACGATCACAAGTGCAGGAATGGCAATCTTATTCAGTTTATCCAGAGCATTGATTCCATATACAGCTGTAACCAGCATGATTATTCCCCACACAACCGTTGATACCGGAATCGGGATTTTTACTCCTGTGCTTGCTTCGATCAGATTGGAAAATGCAGAGCCACAGACACCGTTCTGCACTGCAAACCAACCGATCATGGAGATCATAAATAATGCAGAGATCAGCTTTGATGATCCCTGTTTTCCAAAAACGCCAGATGCAACAACACATGTCGGTACACCAAGATCACTTCCCATGATTCCACAAAATATCATCAACGCCACGATCACTGCATATCCGATTACCCCTGACCAGATGGCCTGAGACATCGGCATAGACTCTGCCAGGATTCCTCCCAGCATCAGACTGGGCACACAGATCATAATTCCCGCCTGGATCATGGCAACATCTGCCCAGCTTTTTCTCTCTTCCATCGGAACCTGTTCCAATGTGACAGATTCCACATTTCCTGTTTTCTTTTCCTGTTCCACTCTCATACCTCTTTATTCTTTTTTATCTCCAGCATAGATTCGATCCGCACAGCCAGAGAAATGATCTCATGAAAAAGCAACGGCTGTTCTTCCACATCAAGATAATTTCTCAGACGGTTAATACGATAACGGATCGTATTCTCGTGCTGTTTCAGTTTTTTGGCAGTTTTTTTAAAATCTCCATTGCACTGTACATACGCCCTTGTTGTAAGAAGCATGTCCTCCATGCCTTCTTCCGTTGTTTTCGCCGCAATCTCTCGACAAAATTCGTCATAAAATTCCTGCATTTCCCGACTTCCCCTGATAGGCAAAAGAAGCTGCTGCGGAGACAATGGATCATAGACCTGCTGCCTCCGGTCCGATGCCTGTGCCATGTCCAGGGCGTCTCCTGCTTCAAGAAGTGTTCGTTCTACTCTGTATCTGGCATAAGGTCTGCCAATTCCAAGTCTGCGGTTATGATAGCTTCTCAAAAGCTGTTCACACACTACATTTTTATGCTGTTCCAGTTCCTTCCTGGAATCTGCACTCAAAATACAGATATCATAGTTATCCGCCGGAATAAATATATCAAAAGATGAACAGACTTCTCCTGTTTTTTTTCTTTGTGTGATCTTCCGCCGTTCATCCCGGATATAAACAGCCTGTACGTACTCCCTGATCCCCGGATTAATGCTAAAAAGGATCTTCATTCGCTCCTGGGGCAGAGTCCTCGATGCTAGGATCTTATCCAGTTTCAGCTGATTAAGCACATTTGTCTGTTCTTCCAGGATACATTGATTAATAACTCCAAGGACCTCTGCATAAGAAATATCTTCCCTCATACAGATCACAGGAAACTGCTTCTCTTCACAGAAAGCAAGCATTTCTTTCGAAAAAAGCTCTGCTCTCTCCTCCATCATCACACAGAGCCCACTGCAGTTTCCTTTTACAAGAAGCGCCAGAACCTGCATCAGTTCTTCTGATTTCGGCTGAAACTGCAAAAGAGATGTGATAAAAAAATCTCCAGGTGCCAGAATATCTTTCTCCAGCACATCCTCTTTAAATGGCGCATCAAAAACAGATGCCCGCTTTACGATCCGGCCAAGTCCGGCCCGTCCTGACAAAATTTTTACATTCTCAAACAAAGGTGCATTTAAAACCTGCAATAAAGATATGTTCATATTATTTATTCTCTGAATGCAGCCAGCTCTTTCAGATATGGATCTGTTATTCTCCCTTCATCCATGATCTGTACACCATCAAGCCATACAGAAGAATTCAGGCAAATGCCATCACAGTGGGATTTTGCATCCTGTCCGTGCGGCGGAGCGTCAAATGGGCTGACATAACCAATTCCCCACTCTGTGGATCCCCATACACGCTCATCCTCCACAATATTGCCGGTAAGAACCGCTCCTGGATTAAACCCATACGCAATATGTGCAAGCTTGAACATTCCCTCATCTTCAAAGCTTTTCAAATGCTCTTCAAAAATGGCTGCATCACGGCCTCCTTCAATTTTTACGATTTTACTGTTTTCAATTGTAAGACGGATCGGCGCATCCGGTGTGGTTCCAAAAGGTGGGGTTACAGATCCGTCAAAAACGATCACGCCATTGATGCTTCCAAATCGCGGCACAACATTGATCTGTCCTGTAAGCATATGGATTCCTGGTACTGTTGCGTTTCCGCAGTCACATGCTGTATAATGGCCAGGATCGATTTCAAATGATATATCACATCCAGCCGGAGTTGTGACACGCATGTTCTTTGCATTTTTTGTTTTTTCAGTGATCGCAAGCATAAATTTTTTGAGCTGCTCTGTCTCCACATTGCCGATGGTACGGATCATGAGGTCAGGGTTAAAATCTACCAGACACATGTAACGCATTTTTTTGTTCTCTGCTTCTGCACGCTCAAATGGTGTGGAATAAAGAAGCCACTGATGATTAAATTCGATCCATACATCTGCACAGAGAAGTGCTGCACTTAACGCATCGACCGGAAGATCCGGATCTGCTGCTTTTCCTACTCCCCCTGGTGTGGGAACTGAAATTACCATTGCATGTGCTCCTGCATTTTTTGCACTGTTTTTTACTGCTTCTACAACCGATGCATCCGAATCATCATCTGCTGTGATGATCACAGTTTCTTCAGGCTTCACGCCAAAAATTTCTTTTACCAGCTTATCTGCTGCTGTTTCAAGTGTGATATCCATGTTTTTTCCTTTCCAATTCGTGGTGTCCCGAAAAATATTTATCTGATCTTTAACTTTTCCAGGTCACTGTAATTGTTTAACATGATAGCACAGTGATTTTTTAATTTGTATGGAATTATTCCAAAATACAGAACAGAAATTTGTAATTTTTTCAAAAAATAAGCCATGGCTTATTTTTTGCCATGGCTTATGGAGATCATCATTTATGCTTTTATCGCCCAGCGCATCTTCGTTGATCTGGCACGTCCATTCTGAGCGCATTCCTGAGCAGACGGTCGGATCACATCTTTGGAATAATCAGAATAAATTCCTTCTTTGTATCCCTGTTTCAGTGCTTTCTTTACCAGTTTGTCTTCTCCGGAATGGAAGGTAAGGATTGCCACACGTCCGCCTGGTTTCAGAGCTCCGGGGAGTTTTTCCATAAAATCATAGAGAACCTCGAATTCCCGGTTTACATCAATACGCAGCGCCTGAAAAACTCTCTGGCATGTTTTTTTGACCATGTCTTTTTTCTCTTTTTCCGGAAGAAAATCCAGAGTCTTCTCGATCACTTCCCGAAGTTTCGTAGTGGTATCTATGCGGTTGCCCTTACGGATCTCATCGGTGATGGCTTTGGCGATCTCCTCACAGTACGGCTCATCGGAATTTTCATCCAGCATTCCGGCAAGTTCTTCTCTGGAAATGGTATCCAAACGTTCCGCCGCACTGATCCCGGATTCCTGATTCAGTCTTAAATCCAGAGGTCCGTCCACTTTAAAGGAAAAACCTCTCTTTGGATTGTCGATCTGCATGGAAGATACTCCGAGATCTGCCAGGATAAAATCAAATCCGCCTACTTCTTTCGCAATCTCATCAATGGTGCAGAAATTCTGGAGTTTAATTGTCAGGATATCTTCCCCGAAGCCCTGCTCTGCCAGACGTTTTCTGGTCTTGGCAGACTCTTCCGGGTCCACATCTGTGGCATACATATGGCCCTGGCCTTTCAGACATTCCAGCATAGCTCTGGTATGTCCACCGTATCCAAGTGTGGCATCAAATCCAACCTGCCCCGGCTTGATCTCCAGAAAATCAATGATCTCTTTCACCATAATGGAAATATGCATTCCAGCCGGTGTATTCCCCTTGCTGATCACATGTTCAATGGTATCTTTATATTTCTCAGGCTGAAGCTCTTTATATTTCTCCTCAAATTTCTTCGGATATTTTCCTTTATATCGTACCCGCCTCTTATGCGGTGTCTGTGATTCCTGGTTCATAAAATTCTCCTTATCCTCTGGCATGATCTGCCCTGTTTCTTTCATGATACCATGAATCCTTTTTTTCGTAAACTGCCGGAATCACCCCAGCAGAAAACTTTCAGTTATGCAGCCGAAAATTTCTCTGTATAATACTTCTCCAGATACTCATAAAAATGGTCTCTGTCTATATGATATTCCTCCGGAACGTCAAAGAGGAGTTTTTCCAGCATCTCATCCATAATCCCTCTGGCTTCTTCCTGGCTCATCCCTGCTTTCAGATGTTTTCCCAGATACATGTTGGAAATATAATCATAGATCGGATAATATTTTTCCGGGTTCTCTGCCGTCTTTTCATCGTAGTAATCATGATATTGCTCATCCATCAGCGTCAGGATCGTCGTTGCATAGTTGTCATCCTGATTATATTCATCCAGCTGTTTTGCGTAATATCCAAGACTGTGATTCACATAATCATCCAGAGAATAATTGTCCATACATTCGATCATTATTTTATGGGCATTGCTCTGCATCTGATAGGCAATATCGTTTTCCTCATAATCAAAAAGGCTGACCGCAAACAGGGAATTGATTGCCTCCGCATTGGGAACATCATAATAATTCAGTCCGGCAAATTGAATGTATACTTTGTTTCCGTCTTCATCTGTATAATGGCTGTCCCGCAGACAATGGCTCAGTTCATGGAAGATCACCTGATAATCCCAGGTTCCTTCTTCGTATTCTTTATCTTTCAGCACATAAATCTTATTCTCTGATTTCACGTAACATCCGCAGGAATAAACATCCCAGCTGACTTTTAACAGTTCATCCTCTGTACATTCCACAACTTCCAGGCTCTGAAGATTCTGATAAAAAGGACGAAGTTCCACATCCGGATATTTTTCAAACACACATTTGCAGTATTCTTCCATAAGTGGTTTGAATTTATCCGGGATTTTCGGATTCTGCCTGATCACCTCCTCAAAATCCTGAAGGCTTTTTTTCTCAAAGGAAATGGCCTTTTCAATATAATCCATGTCGTAAATATACAACCGGTGAGTCATATCTCTGTGATCCAAATACGTATCCAGCTCAAACGCTTTCTTCTCTTCTTCCTCTGAAACTTCTTCGTTCTCCGCAGCTGGCTCATCTTCAGAATCTATCCCCGCAGAATCTGCCCCGGAATTGGCGGATGCATGAAAATCTTTTTCAAATTCTTTTACTGCCTGTCTGGTTCTGATCACGGAAGGCACGATAACTATTCCTGCCAGGATACACAGAATCATTCCTGTGATAATAAAAATTTTCTTTTTCATGGTTCTTTCCCCTGTATAAAAAAAGCTCCTGACAATCTGTATTTCTACAGACTGCCAGAAGCTTTCTATGCTTGATCAGGCTGAAGTTTCAGCCTTGAAGCAATATGAAGTTCTGCTTAGGCGTTCTTCTTAGCGATTGCTGCCTGTGCTGCTGCAAGACGAGCGATCGGTACACGGAACGGTGAGCAGGATACATAGTCAAGTCCGATCTCGTTGCAGAACTCTACGGAAGACGGATCTCCGCCGTGCTCACCGCAGATACCTACGTGAAGTTTCGGGTTAACCGGTTTTCCAAGCTGGATTGCCATCTTCATAAGTTTACCAACGCCAACCTGATCAAGTTTAGCGAATGGATCGTTCTCGAAGATCTTAGCATCATAGTATGCGTTAAGGAACTTACCAGCATCATCACGGGAGAATCCGTATGTCATCTGTGTAAGGTCGTTTGTACCGAAGCAGAAGAAGTCAGCCTCTTTAGCGATATCATCAGCTGTAAGAGCTGCTCTCGGGATCTCGATCATAGTACCAACCTCGTACTCAAGGTCAGAACCTGCTGCTTTGATCTCAGCATCTGCTGTCTCTACAACGAATTTCTTAACATATTTAAGCTCTTTGATGTCACCAACAAGCGGAATCATGATCTCCGGTTTGATGTTCCAATCCGGATGATTCTTCTTAACGTTGATAGCTGCACGGATAACAGCGCTTGTCTGCATCTTAGCGATCTCTGGGTAAGTAACAGCAAGACGGCATCCACGATGTCCCATCATCGGGTTGAACTCGTGAAGGGAAGCGATGATTGTCTTGATCTGCTCAACAGTCTTGCCCTGAGCGTCAGCCAGTTTCTTGATGTCCTCTTCCTCTGTAGGAACGAACTCATGAAGTGGCGGATCAAGGAAACGGATTGTTACAGGATTTCCTTCAAGTGCCTCATAGAGTTTCTCGAAGTCTCCCTGCTGCTCCGGAAGGATCTTAGCAAGTGCTGCTTCTCTCTCCTCTACTGTCTCAGAGCAGATCATCTCACGGAATGCATCGATTCTGTTGCCCTCGAAGAACATATGCTCTGTACGGCAAAGACCGATTCCCTCTGCACCAAGCTCACGAGCTTTCTTAGCATCAGCAGGAGTATCAGCGTTTGTACGAACTTTCATTGTTCTGTACTTGTCAGCCCATCCCATGATACGTCCGAACTCACCAGCGATCTTAGCATCTACAGTCGGGATAAGTCCGTCATAGATGTTACCTGTTGTACCATCGATGGAGATTGCATCTCCCTCATGGAACTCTTTACCAGCAAGTGTAAATTTCTTGTTCTCCTCATCCATAGCGATGTCGCCACATCCGGATACACAGCAGGATCCCATACCACGAGCAACTACGGCTGCGTGAGATGTCATACCACCACGAACTGTCAGGATACCCTGAGCAGCTTTCATACCTGTGATATCCTCTGGGGATGTCTCAAGACGAACAAGAACAACTTTCTCTCCTCTTGCAGCCCACTCAACAGCGTCCTCTGCAGAGAATACGATCTTACCGCAAGCAGCTCCTGGAGAAGCACCAAGACCTTTGCCCATCGGTGTAGCAGCTTTAAGAGCAGCTGCATCGAACTGCGGATGAAGAAGTGTATCAAGGTTACGAGGATCGATCATTGCAACAGCCTCTTCCTCAGTTCTCATTCCCTCATCAACGAGGTCACAAGCGATCTTAAGAGCAGCCTGTGCAGTTCTCTTACCATTACGTGTCTGAAGCATATACAGTTTACCATGCTCTACAGTAAACTCCATATCCTGCATGTCTCTGTAATGTTTCTCAAGAGTCTCGCAAACCTGTTTGAACTGTACGAATGCTTCCGGGAACTTCTGCTCCATCTCGGAGATGTGCATAGGTGTACGAACACCAGCAACTACGTCCTCGCCCTGTGCATTGGTAAGGAACTCACCGAACAGACCGTTAGCACCTGTAGCAGGGTCACGTGTGAAGGCAACACCTGTACCACAGTCATCACCCATGTTACCGAATGCCATCATCTGTACGTTAACAGCTGTACCCCAGGAATATGGGATATCGTTGTCACGACGATATACGTTCGCACGTGGGTTGTCCCAGGAACGGAATACGGCTTTGATCGCACCTACCAGCTGCTCCTTCGGATCAGTTGGGAAATCAGAACCGATTTTGGATTTATACTCAGCTTTGAACTGGTCAGCAAGCTCATGCAGGTCAGCAGCTGTAAGCTCAACGTCCTGCTTAACACCTCTCTTAGCTTTCATCTCATCGATGAGCTCCTCGAAGTATTTCTTACCAACTTCCATAACTACGTCAGAATACATCTGGATGAATCTTCTGTAGCAGTCCCAAGCCCAACGCTCATTGCCGGATTTCTCAGCAAGAGTGTTAACAACTTCTTCATTTAAACCAAGGTTGAGGATTGTGTCCATCATACCAGGCATAGATGCTCTCGCACCAGAACGAACGGATACAAGCAGAGGATTTTCTTTGTCACCGAATTTCTTACCGGTAACTCCTTCCATCTTGGTAATTGCTTCCATGATCTGAGCCATGATCTCATCGTTGATGGATCTGCCATCCTCGTAGTACTGTGTGCAGGCCTCTGTTGTGATTGTGAAGCCCTGCGGTACAGGAAGACCGAGGTTTGTCATCTCAGCAAGGTTGGCACCTTTGCCGCCCAGAAGATTTCTCATAGTAGCATTACCTTCTGTAAACATGTAAACCCATTTTGCCATTTTACATTTTCCTCCTAATTATTGTTCTTTAAAACATAAAAAATGTATGTTTTCTACGCACATAATTATTTTATAGATTTATCCTTCATTAGTCAAGGTTATTCTTCCAAAAAACAGCAATTTCTCTTGTGAAATATGACAGATTTTCCAGTTATATTTTTCACAGATTGTATTTTTCTCGTTATCATCTGAAAAATGTGCTAAAATAGAAAAAAAACATGCAGCAATTCCGAGGTAATATTACCCGAATGCTGTCATACAGGAGGTTTATCATGACACGAACGATTGAAAACAGCTTTCTTAAAATTTCCGTTTCCGATCACGGTGCTGAACTCACCGGCATCTATGACAAGACTAATGACAGGGAGATCCTCTGGCAGGCAGATCCGGCTTACTGGAAACGCCATGCGCCTGTACTTTTTCCCAACGTGGGACGTAACTACAAAGATATCTGGCGTCTGAACGGAAAGGAATATCCTTCCAGCCAGCACGGCTTTGCAAGGGACAGCGATTTTATCTGCACGGATATCACCGATACTTCCCTTTCCTTTGTCCTTAAGTCCTCTGAAGAAACCTTGAATGTTTATCCGTTTGCTTTCGCTCTGAAGATCACCTACACTCTGAAGAAGCACGACCTGGAAGTATGCTGGGAAGTAGTTAATAATGATTCTGAAACTATGTATTTTACCATCGGCGGCCATCCGGCATTCCGTGTTCCGGTACGTGAAGGCGAATCCCAGAGTGATTACCGTCTTGCTTTTGAAGGCCTGGACACTCTTACCTATCTCCTTATCGATACGTCTGTAGGAACAGTCCTTGCTGACGAACCACATACACTTTCCCTTGAAAACGGAACCTGTTCCATTGCTCCTCATATGTTTGATAAAGACGCTCTTGTTTTTGATAACGGCCAGATCCAAAAGGCCGGTATCCTCTTCCCGGACGGAACTCCATATCTGACACTTACCAGTGAGGGCTTCCCGAATTTCGGTATCTGGTCCGTACCCGGTGCTCCCTTCGTATGCCTGGAGCCGTGGATGGGACGCTGTGATGACTGTGGTTTTGAAAAACCTCTTTCCGAAAAAGCAAATATCAATGTGCTGAAACCGGATGAGGAATTTATCAAGAGCTATCAGATCACCGTACACTGAGCTATGATAAAAAAGATCCGCCATACATCGGCTTTTTCAGCTGTCTGTATGACGGATCCTTTTATTTATCTTACTGTCTCAATACGCTCTTATTCTCTCACAAAATGATACTGATAAGCTCTGTACTCCCCAAACTCTGCAGGAAGCGGCATTCCACCATGCATCAGAGCAGCTCCGGAATAGATCCTGCCGGTAGTCTGTTCCTTATAAAGTGCACTCTCATCAAGGCCGCGAAGCTGCACATAATTCACAGTCATATTTCCATGGATCTCCTCCATGACAACATTGAGCAGAACTTCTTCCTGAGAATTTCCTACAATCTCCCATGCACAGACCTCACTCTTAAACGGATCTGTCAGGCGATAGTACCGCCCGTTCTGGATCAGTGGCGCATATTTACAGAATTCCCCGATCTGGCTGCGGACCTCATCTTTTTCTTCCTCAGTCAGCTTCAGAAGATCCAGCTCGTAGCCGAAGGTTCCGGACATGGCAACCACACCTCTGGTATGTAACGGGGTGATCCTTCCTGTCTGATGGTTCGGCACTGCAGACACATGTGCTCCCATGGCCGATACCGGATATCCGAAGGAAGTGCCATACTGGATCCGAAGCCTGTCAATAGCATCGGAGTTGTCGCTGCACCAGATCTGCGGTGTGTAATACAGCATGCCTGCGTCAAATCTTCCGCCGCCGCCGCTGCAACCCTCGATCAGAAGATCCGGATAACGGTTCACCATACGGTCCAGAAAATCGTACAATCCCAGGACATAATCATACATTACACGTCCCTGTTCCTTTGTCATTACGGAAAATACATCCATCAGGCTTCGATTCATGTCCCATTTAACGTACTCAATATTGGCATTATCCAATACCGCACTGATCTGTCCGAAGATTCCGTCTACAACTTCTTTTCTGGAAAAATCAAGTACCAGCTGATTTCTGGATCTCACTGGTTTTCTTCCCGGAATCGTAAGTGCCCAGTCCGGATGCTCACGGTAAAGATCACTGTCCTCAGAGATCATCTCAGGCTCGATCCAGATACCGAATTTCACTCCAAGGTCATTGACTCTTTTTACCAGTCCGCCGAGAGTCTCTCCAAGCTTCTTCTCATTGACATACCAGTCCCCAAGACCACTGTTGTCATCGTCACGTTTTCCAAACCAGCCGTCATCCAGAACCAGCATATCGATACCAAGGCTCCTTGCCTCTTTTGCCAGATTATATAAAGTCTCCCCTGTAAAATCAAAATATGCTGCCTCCCAGCTGTTTACCAGCACCGGACGGACCTCTGTCTTATATTTACCACGGCAGATATGATGACGGATGCAACTGTGCAGATTCTGGGAAAGACGGTTCATTCCCTGATCTGTGTAGCTTAAGATCACCTCAGGTGCATAGAAGGTCTCCCCGGCTTCCAGCGGATACCGGAAGCACTCCTCCTGTACACCAAGGAGCATTCTTGTCTGATTGTACTGATCTTTAAGAACCTCACCCTGGAAATTCCCACTGTATACAAAGGACATAGCATAGCAGCCTCCATGATCCTCTGTTGTGTCCTTCTCTGCCAGGATCATCATCGGATTATACTGATGGCTGGATGTGCCACGGACACTGCCGATCATCTGACTTCCATGAGCCACCGGTACTCTCTGCAGATTCCGCTCCATGGCATGTCTTCCGTAAAAAGTAAGCAGGTCATAATCTCCGTAAAGAAAATCCAGTTCTGCGGACATCACCTTGTTCACATAGATCTTCTCACTGCTCTGATTGCGGACATAGACGCTTCTTGTAATGATATCCAGTTCCGGAAGTACACCGTAAAGAAGCATGGCCTCCACGCCGGTAGCCGGATCCTCCAGAACGATCTCCAGTGTCTGTGCCTCCTCATTATCCGCATAAACCGCCGGAAGCCCCGGAAGGCTGTATTTACCGTCACGGATAGTATAGTTCTTGTAACGCATATCACAGCTCATGCTTCCGTCACCGTTTTCCAGCATCAGTGATGCACTGCGGAAATCTCCGTTTCCGTAGCAGGAAAGCTCCTGTGGAAGAGAGTCCATGGAATAGGTTCTGTCTGTTCCCGCATCATAGGGATTTCCGGAAAATCCTCTGTCATAGTAGGTCAGAAGATAATCCATGCAGCCTTCTGCCTTTTTACCATAATAGAGATGAAGAAGAAATCCGTACTGATCCACCTGCATCTGATATGTAGTTTCTTTTGTCTGCAGGGTAAACGTTCTGTCTTTCTCGCAGTAGATGATTCCCATATGTGAATCCTCCTTTTTCTTGTGTTTTTATTTTACGGCACCGTTTACAACACCATTTAAAATGTGCTTCTGGCAGATCAGATAAAACAGAAGGATCGGAAGCAGTGCCAGCAGATAAGAGGCAAACGCAAGGTTATAGTTTGTTCCGAACTGAGTCTGGAAATTCAGCTGTGCCAGAGGCAATGTGGTTCCACCCGTAGATCCGGACATGATAACCAATGGAGTCATAACATCATTCCAGGTTCCAAGTGCTGTCAGAACTGCCACTGTGGCATGCATCGGCTTCATGATCGGAAAGATGATCTTCCAATATGTTTTCCAGGTGCTGGCTCCATCCACACAGGCAGCCTCCTCAAGGGCCATTGGAATGTTTGTCAGATATCCGGAATAAAGAAGCACGTTCATAGGCATATAAAATACCGTGTAAAGAATGATCACACCGACTTTGTTATCAAGGCCCATCTCAGCAGTCTGCTTTACAAGCGGCATCATCAGGATAGCAAACGGAACAAACATACCGCTCACTACATAGAGATAGATAAATTTATAAAATTTACTTCTCTTATTTCTGGCTATAGCATAACCTAAAAGTGAATGAATTACAATAGCAAGAACCACTGTGATCACAGTGATCAATACACTGTTTCCAAGAGAATGCCAGAAGTCTGTTACCTCCATAGCTTCCCTGAAATTGGCAAGACTGAATTTCTCTGGCAGAGACAGGATCCCGGCTACACTGTTGGTCATCTCTGTCGGCTGCTTGAATGCGATCACAATTGTCATATAAAGCGGAAATACCACTGTGATAAGGCCAAGGATCAGAAGGATCGTTACCGGCCAGTTCGCTTTTTCTCTTACTTTCGTTTTCATTACAGCTGCTCCTCCTTTTTCCCTGTGATAGTCAACTGCACTGCAGAAATGATCACGATCACAATAAAGAATATAACCGCATTGGCACTCTGGAATCCAAACTGCCCTCCACTCATACCATTGTTATAGATCAGGTAAGAAATAGATTCTGTACTCTGTGCAGGACCACCCTTTGTCAAAGCCATGATCTGATCAAATACCATCAGGAAGTTTTTCACACAAAGAACCATGTTGATGCTGAAAAACGGAACGATCAGCGGGAATGTCAGGTAACGGAACTTACTGAATCCGGTAGCACCGTCAATAGCTCCTGCCTCGTATACATCCTCCGGCACTGTCTGGAGGCCCGAAATATAGATAATGGTATTCATTGCGATGGACTGCCATGCACAAACGATCACGATGGCTACCCATGCAAGGCTCGTACTGGAAAGCATGCTGGAAGACAATGTTTTATTTCCGATCATCTTTCCGAATGCAGGCAGGATATATGTAAAAAAATAATTGAAAATATATCCTACGACCAGTGCGCCAAGTACATTAGGAATAAAATAAGCTCCACGCATTGCACTCTTGAAACGGATCTTGCTGTTCAGTCCAAGTGCCAGGATCAGGCTGAGTACATTCGTTACGATAGTTGCCACGATGGCCAGCTTAAAGGTAAACAGATAGGAACCGCCAACACGGCTGTCTGTAAAAAGATCCTTATAGTTTCGAAGTCCTACCCAGTCATAGCTTCCATAGCCTTTAAAGTTCGTAAAGCTGTAGATCACACCCTTGATCAGAGGCAGTGTGTTAAAGCAGAAAAATAATGCCACGATCGGAATGGTGATCAGAAGAAAGGTCAGCTTTCTTCCACTCATAGATTTTTTTCCCATGATCAGTTCTCTCCTTCCCCGTTCTTCTCCTCATAGTCCTGTACTTTACGGATAATGTCACGGTTATATCTTGTCCAGTCTGTATCAAATTTTTTCAGGAATGCATCTTTATCCTTTTTCATCAGGAAGGTCTGGATCTGTGCATCCACAGCCATCTCTGTAGGATAATAATGATCCTGGTAGTCGGCCATCCTTCCCTCTTCTATGTATTCCTTCATACCATCCAGCGTAGAGGGAAGTGTGAAATCACCCTCTTTACAGGGAACTGCCTTCTGGTCATCCAGATATGTCTGTATATTCTCATCCTCAAGAAGGAAATCCAGCACTTCATATGCAGCTTCCTTATTCTCACAGTCATCCATCACACAGAACTGAAGGTCAACTCCGGAATTCAGTTTGTTTTCTGACGGATCATTGCTTGCCGGTGTTACAAAAGAATCAATATCCATATCCGGATTTACACTCTGGATCTGTGGGATCGCATAGCTTCCGATGGGATACATGGCAGCCTCCCCTTTTGCAAAAGCGGTGCAGGCTCCATTGTAATCATAGGCAAAGGGATCATCCGGTCCATACTGGATAAGCTCCAGCATACGGTCTGCTACTTCCTTATACTCTTTTGCAAAAGTAGTGTTTCCCTGGTTTACCTGGCGGCATACATCGGCTGGTGCAAGATCTACCGCAATAGAATTCCACGGTGCAAGACAGGTCCAGGTATCTTTAAATCCGAAATAAAGCGGCTGGATACCTGCATCCTGAATTTCCTGGCAAAGGCTCATAAATTCATCCCATGTAGTCGGGATCTGCCAGCCATGCTCCTTGAAAAGCTCACGATTGTAAAGGATTCCAGCGGCATTGGCCACGTAAGGAACCGCATAGACTCCGTCTTCCGGAACGAATTCCAGCGCTTTATCAATTTCTTTATATGCATCTTTGATCGAATCCAGTCCCTGATAATCGGAAATATCCATCAGCATATCAGAATCAATAAAATTGGAAAAGTTAACATCGCCTCCGATTCCAATGATATCCGGATTATCCTCACGGATAAATCTTGTCTTCAATACAGTCATAGCATCGTTTGGTGATTCGATGGTAAGATGGATATCATCATGAATGGCATTGAATTTTTCTTCCAGTTTTTCAAATGCCTTAACCGCTTCCGGTTTATACTGCACAAGTTCGATCTCTGTCTTTCCGCTGTCCTTTTTACCTGTGCTGCATCCGCTCAATGTAACGGAAGCTGCCATGGTAAAGGCAAGTCCCATACAGAGGATCCATTTACTTCTGTTGCGCATCTTGTTATTCTCCTTCCTTTTCCCTTTATTTGATAAGTCGGATATCACCCGTTTTAGCTAAAATGGTTATTTCGGGTTCTCCAATACTTATTCTCTGGTTTCTTTTTTCTGAAAGCTATTTTAACATAGCTTTATGCTTGCATAAATAGCAGCGTTTTTCTTGTTTTATATCAAAATGCAATTTTTCTCTGTCTTCATTAAAGTCATCTAGCATTTTGATATATTCTATACCTATATCACTACTTTTATCTAAAATTAGTATATTCCTGATTCATCGAAAATCAATAGGTTTCTCGCGAAACTTAATTTTCTCACAAAGTTTTCTCGATTATTTTTCTCTTTTTTGTATATTTTACAGGCTGTTTTTGTAATTGCATTTTTATACATATATTGATGTTCCCTGATGTTTTAATATATAATGTTACTGAAACCAGACAAAATCATACGCCTAAAGGATAAAAATATGAATGACCTTCTCTTCTCCGTTTTTCCAAATGAAAACTTTGTTGATATCGGACTATACCAATATGGCTGGGAGCACTGCGCTCCGGCACATTCATTCGGCCCGGCAGCACGAAACCATTATATTTTTCATTATGTGATCTCCGGTACAGGAACTCTGATGGCAGACAATTCCGCAGGAGAGACCATCACCTATCAGGTAAAAAGCGGCCAGGGTTTCATGCTTTTTCCCGGTCAGATCAACACTTACATTGCAGATACCGACTTTCCATGGGAGTACACCTGGGTGGAATTTGACGGGCTCCGGGCAAAAGAGATCGTGGAAACTGCAGGTTTAAGTCCGGACCATCCGGTCTATCACAGCCACTCTGCAGATCTCCGCCAGAAAATGATGGAGGAAATGCTTTATATCAGCCATAATTCCCAGGAATCACCCTTTCATCTTATCGGACATACCTGGCTTTTTCTGGATTACTTTATGCGCTCTACTGAAACTGTCCGCATGAAACAGGATGGAAGTATCCGTGATTTTTATATCAAGGAGGCGCTCTCTTTTATTGAACAGAATTTCCAGAATGATATTTCCATTGAGGATATCGCAGCCTGCTGCGGCCTGAACCGAAGCTACTTCGGTAAGATCTTCCACGACACCATCGGACGTTCTCCCCAGGAATTCCTGATCAGCTATCGCATGACCAAAGCTGCAGAACTTCTTAAGATCACAGCCCTGTCTATCGCAGATATCGGAAATGCAGTCGGATATCCCAATCAGCTGCATTTTTCCCGGGCTTTCAAAAATGTATACGGAATGTCGCCAAGAAACTGGCGAATGAAAAACAGACTTATTGAAAAAAGCCTCCGGCCAGAAAATAGCCGGAGGTTTTTTATTAAAAAATGTATTTACTTAAAATGTAAATTTATCAGCAAAGTATGCATCAAGCTCATCGATCTTCACACGTACCTGCTCCATAGTGTCACGGTCACGGACTGTAACTGCACCGTCATTCTCAGACTCGAAGTCATAAGTGATACAGAACGGAGTACCGATCTCATCCTGTCTGCGGTAACGTTTACCGATATTTCCACGATCATCGTACTCACAGTTGTACTTCTTGGAAAGCTGCTGGTAGATCTTCTCAGCACCCTCGTTAAGCTTCTTGGAAAGCGGAAGCACACCGATCTTAACCGGTGCAAGCACCGGATGGAAATGAAGGACTGTACGGACATCGTTCTTCTCTTCATCCAGAACTTCCTCATCGTAAGCGCTGCAGAGGAAAGCAAGTACCATACGGTCTGCTCCAAGTGATGGCTCGATAACGTATGGGATATATTTCTGTTTCTTCTCATCATCAAAGTATGTGAGATCCTGGCCGGATACATTCTGATGCTGTGTCAGATCATAATCTGTTCTGTCAGCGATTCCCCAGAGCTCACCCCATCCGAATGGGAAAAGGAATTCCACATCTGTGGTAGCCTTGCTGTAGAAGCTCAGCTCTTCCTTATCATGGTCACGGTAACGAACCTCATCATCCTTAAGTCCGAGAGCACTCAGCCAGTCAAGGCAGAACTTCTTCCAGTATGCAAACCACTCAAGATCTGTATCCGGCTCGCAGAAGAACTCAAGCTCCATCTGCTCGAACTCACGGGTACGGAATGTGAAGTTACCCGGTGTGATCTCGTTACGGAAGGATTTACCGATCTGGCCGATACCAAACGGAATCTTTTTACGAGATGTTCTCTGTACGTTCTTGAAGTTTACGAAAATACCCTGTGCAGTCTCCGGTCTTAAATATACAGTATTCTTGGCATCTTCGGTAACACCCTGGAATGTCTTGAACATCAGGTTGAACTGACGGATATCTGTGAAGTTGTGTTTACCACAGCTCGGACATCCTACCTCGTGTTCTTTGATGAAGTCCATCATCTTCTCCTGGGACCATGCATCTACGCTTCCCTCAATGGCAATGTCATGCTCTGCACAAAAGTCCTCAATGAGCTTATCTGCACGGAAACGCTCGTGGCACTCTTTACAGTCCATAAGAGGATCAGAAAATCCGCCAAGATGTCCGGAAGCGATCCATGTCTGCGGGTTCATAAGGATCGCACAGTCAACACCTACATTGTACGGAGACTCCTGAATGAATTTCTGCCACCATGCACGTTTTACGTTATTTTTAAGCTCTACACCGAGATTTCCATAATCCCATGTGTTTGCCAGGCCGCCGTAGATCTCGGAACCCGGGTAAACAAATCCTCTGGCTTTTGCAAGAGCTACGATCTTTTCCATTGTCTTTTCCATGATTTCTCTCCTCTTGACTTGCAGCTGTTCCGCCAAATGCGTCCGGAAAGCTCCGGAAAAAGCTGCTTTTTTACATTTTTGGTCTTATTATACTAGTATCCTCATGATTTTTCAAGGATATTTCCATTTGCATTGCATCCTGTCCTGCTTTTGAAAAATAAATCGTTACAGTTATTCCGCAGCTGGCAGGGATCTATCTCATCATTTCCAGGATCTCCAGACTTTTAAACCGCTTGTCTGTATTCAGCTCCGTATACCGGTAAATGTGGCGTTCCAGTTCCCGCAGCACATCATCCCGCACTGTAAACGTATACAGCTTTGCCAGGGGGGACACGGCTATGTAACGCATGGCATACAGGGCAGCCGCTGAGATCCGTTTCCTGTCCATGGCCATCCTGCTGCAGTCTGCACACAGGATCCCATGCTCGTCCTGGGAGAAAAAAAGTTCTCCGGTTTCTTCCTCCGTAAGCTCTCTCCCGCAGCCCGCACACTGGAACAGCTGCGGCATCACGCCCTGGATCACCATAGTCCGCAGTTCATAGATACAGCGCACCAGCCGGTCTTCTATATGAGGATTCAAAATGGCTTTGATGGTCACATAGAGAAGATTCATCATTTCCTTCTCATCCGCTCCCTCTTTGCCAAAATAGTCTGCCAGCTCCAGAAAATAATATCCGTAGTAAACTCCCGGCTGCTGGGTGGCCAGTTCCACAAAATGATGCTGTACGCTGACCTGGTTGAGATTATAACTTGTCCTTCCCTCATAAAGGGTAAAACTTCCGAATACAAACGGATTGGCTGCTGCCATAAACGGACTGTTCTGCCGCCTTGCTCCCTTGGCAAAGGCGGAAATCTTTCCCCTCTCTCTTGTGAGAAGGACGATCCGCTTGTCATAGTCGCCTACCGGCATGGCAGAAAGCACCACTCCCTGTACGGTAATCAGATCACTCATTTTCAGATTTCTTTCTTATCATATCCAAAGTTCTTGATCAGGAAATCACTGTCTCTCCAGTTCTTAGTCACCTTGACCCAGAGCTTTAGGTTTACCTTTGCTTCCAGCATACGCTCCAGCTCATAGCGGGCATTGCTTCCGATCTTTTTCAGCATGGCACCCTGTTTTCCGATGATGATGCCTTTGTGGGAATTACGCTCGCAGATGATGGTCGCATCAATATCTATGATGTTGCTTCTTCCCGGACGTTTCTTCATCCGGTCGATGGCAACGGCGATTCCGTGAGGGATCTCCTCATCCAGTGCATGCAGAGCCTTCTCACGGATGATCTCTGCGGCGATCTGGCGCTGAGGCTGGTCGGTAACTGTATCCTCATCATAGAACATCGGTCCGTACGGAAGATATTTGAAAATACTTGGAATGATATCCTGTGTGTTTTTTCCGCGGAGGGCAGAGCAGGGAATGATCTCTGCAAAATCACAGATCTTACGGTAGGTATCGATTGCAGGAAGAAGCTCTTCTTTTTTTACCGTATCGATCTTGTTGATGATGAGAATCACAGGAACTCCAACCTTCTGTAGCTGCTCGGCAATGTGGCGCTCTCCCGCACCTACGAATGTGGACGGCTCCACCAGCCACATAATGGCATCTACTTCCTTCAGGGTTCTCTCCGCAACCTGTACCATGTATTCTCCAAGCTTGTTTTTTGCCTTGTGGATACCTGGTGTGTCCAAAAATACGATCTGTCCCTCATCACAGGTATATACGGTCTGTATCTTGTTTCTGGTTGTCTGTGGCTTGTTTGATGTGATGGCGATCTTCTGTCCGATAAGATGGTTCATCAGCGTGGATTTTCCAACATTCGGTCTTCCGATGATCGCAACAAAGCCTGATCTAAAATTATTATCCATTCTTTATCCTCTCATAATCCTTTCACAGCCTGCTATCCCATTTAACGGACAGCAGGCTTTGTTTCTCATCAGCCGATCAGTGGCTTCACTTCCATGAATACATCTTCCGCCTTCTCTATTGCAGTCTCACTTCCTACTACGCAGATCTGATCATCGGAAAGTACTGCTTCTACAAGAGCTTCCAATTTCTGGATATCCTCCTTCTGCGCTCCGAGGATCTGATTTCTTTCCTTCTGGAGCATATCCTCTGTAACATTGGAGAAATATGCGGTTTTTGAGATACTTCCCTGCATCTGCGGAGTTCTCGGCACATCCTTGTTGCTGATCGTTCCGATGATATATTTTGTCATCTCACGCTCGTCTGCCTCAAAGGCACGGATATAATCCGGCACTCCCTGGTATACTTCCAGGGTTCTCTTAAGGTGAGGATCACGGTAAGATACCAGGAAGCTTTCTCCGTTTCTCTTAAATCCGCTCATACAGCCATAAGCGCCGCCTTTGACGCGGATGTTGATCCAGAGATAATCATAACTTAAGATCACCTTCAGGATATCCAGCGCACCGGTATATTCCAGGCCTTTTTTGCGGAAGTTTCCGTTCTGTGCCACATACTGTACCTGACCAGATGTCTTGAAGGCTTCGTTTTTCTTTACGCACGGGGCCTGTTTCACGGGCTCCGGTTTCTGTCCATTAAACAGGACTTTCTTAATTTCGGCAGCCTGTGTTTTCACTGTATCCAGGGACTCTCTCTCTCCGGTGTAGCTTACACAGAAATTCTCCGGACGAAGAACCTCCTCCATCACTTTGCGGAGATTTTTTACGATCTCGTCCTTGCAGCTGTCAAAATCTTTTTCCAGTTTTTCGATAAACTGATAATATCCGATCCCTGCCATCTCATCCTGGAAGGCAGCCATCGGGGATGCATAGGAAGCACCGCGGAGAACGGCGGTGGAATGGCCTGCACTTGCAAGGCTGGCCTGGGCTCTGGATTTCACTCTGGCAATGATCTCATAGAGACGTTTGGTGTCTGTAAGTTTGGAAGTTGTAAGAACTTCACGGATCATGGAGAACATGAAATCCATCTCCGGATACAAAGCTTTGCCTCTTACAGCAAACATGGCACGGAACGCATCGGTATCCTGGGCATCATCAAAAACCTCGATTCCATAGGCAATACCGCCGGTTCTCGCATTCACCTCATTGAACAGTTCACCATAACTGTAGTTTTCTGTATCCACTGCTCCAAGCACAGATTTTAAAAGTCCCAGATAATGGACAGTATTTACATCAAAGTCATGGATCTCAAAAAGAAGATCTGCATAACCGATTCCATTGGTGCATACATCATGATACAGAAACAGGCTGTCATCTACGTAATGTTCCTCATTTGTCAGTCCTGTGATCTCTTTTTTGATATCTTCTCTGGAAAGCATCGGGATACAGGTCAGTGCTTCCGGATCTTCCTCGGATTCCTGATAAGCTTCCAGGGCTTTTGTATTCTCTACCATCCGGGTAAGCTCTTCATCAGAAAGGCTCTTTCTGTAATTCTCCAGTTTTTCTTCCAGTTCTTTGTCTCTCTTAGCAGCAAGGCCTTTCTCCGGTACCAGGGAAAGGATCGCGCCATGGGTATTATCCAGAAGATATTTACGGATCAGATCCTCAAAATATCCCTCTTCCAGAGCTTTTTTGAGGAACTCAAATCCCTCAAGAAGCTGTACTTCACAGAACGGCTTTGTATCGTCATAAAGCCAGCTGCTTAAAATATCCAGGCCATACATCAGTCCCTTCGGATAGGAAGAGAAATCTGCCTCACGGAAACGGAATTCGTAGTAGTTGATTCCGGCTGTTACTGCCTTCTTGTCGATACCTTCCTCCATGATCTTTGTGAGGGTGTCACGGATCACTTTGACAAATTCCTCTTTCTGGCTTAAGTTGGCTCCCTTTGCCACGATGGAGAAATAGGTCTGTTTGATTCCATCCTCAAAGGAGCCATAGATATCCTTGCCGATCTTTGCATCCAGAAGTGCCTGTTTCAGCGGTGCACCCGGTGCGCTTAAAAGTGCGTAATCCAGGACTTCGAAAGCAAGACTTAAGTTGATATCTGCTGCCTCGCCCACAACCATATTGTAGGAAAGATAAGTGTTATCCTCTTCTCCTTCGTCCTCTGACACCGGATAATTTTTCTGGATATCTTTTACCTGGGCAAAAGCTTCCTGATCCCGGATCTGGGAATCAATGGCAAGGGAATCAAAGGCAGACAGATAATGGCTGTCAATAAACTCCAGTTTCTCCTCCATATCCATGTTTCCATAGAGATAGATAAAGCTGTTGGACGGATGATAGTACTGTCTGTGGAAATCCAGGAATTCCTCGTAACTGAGATCTGGGATATTTACAGGATCTCCGCCGGACTCACAGCCATAGGTGGTATCCGGGAACAGGGAATTCATGATCTCACGCTCCAGAACATCGTCCGGTGAGGAAAAAGCACCTTTCATTTCGTTGTAAACAACACCATTGTACTTCAGCGGTCCTTCTTTCTGTTCCAGATGATAGTTCCAGCCCTCCTGGCGGAAAATCTCCTCTTTTTTGTAAATGTTCGGGTAGAACACCGCATCCAGATACACATGCATCAGATTCTGGAAATCCCGGTCATTACAGCTGGCTACAGGGTAGCAGGTTTTGTCCGGGTAGGTCATGGCATTGAGGAAGGTATTGAGAGATCCTTTTACCAGTTCCACAAAAGGATCCTTAAGCGGAAATTCCCTGGAACCGCACAGTACACTGTGTTCCAGGATGTGGGCAACACCGGTGCTGTTCTTTGGCGGTGTACGGAATGCAATGTTAAAAACTTTATTCTCATCGCTGTTCTCGATGAGCATGACTCTGGCTCCTGTTTTTTTGTGTTTGAGAAGCCATCCTTTGGAATGAATATCCTGAAGATCTTCTTCCTTCAGGACTTCATATGCGTTCAGATGATTGGGATTCATAAATTAGTAACCTCCTGAATGTTTCTCTTCACACCCGGTAAAAATCCCTTTTCAAAAAATCCCGGGATCTTTTGCCGGATGCATGGCAACAAAAGGCTGTCTGAGTATTCAGACAGCCTGAAACGGAAAACTTATTGCTTCCTAAATGCTTCCTTCATTGGGATAATACTGCCTGTAGATCTCTCTGGCAGCTCTTGTGATGATTCCAAGCTCAGCTTCCATTCCAAGATTAGCCGGAAGCTCCACAGCTGTTTCCCTGATGTCTCTCTGGACCTTGGCCTTCGCACTGTCCTCCTTGATGTGGATCAGGCCGAAAATCATTGTGTTATAGGATTTATCTGTCTGACAGAGATCCATGTAGACCAGAACCAGATGACAGCATTCCCGGTAAAGAAGCTCCTCATAAAGGCCGCCCTTTTCCTGGAGTTCCTGAAATTTCAGCTTCTTAAGATACTTACCTATCTCTTTCTTCGCACTTCTTGTGCCAAAGAATCTGGAAGCGGAATTCCGGTTAAACTCCATGGTCATCCAGAGACCGAGATAACCGTCTGCCCTGGTATCACCAGTCTCGGATTTATCGCTGTAACGGATATCCCAGAGTTCCTTACGGATCCTGTTTTCTTCCGGTTCTTCTCCTGCTGCAATGGACTGCTCCAGAAGCTTCAGGCGCTCCATGGGATCTTTCTCTCTATAGTATTTCGCAATTGTTGGTGTATCCATTCATTCTTCCTCCTGATATCTGAATATTATATCAGACAACCTGCCAAAAATACACCCCTATCTGTGATTTCGAAGCTTTTTCCCAGGGCTTTTCACTTTTTTTCCGCGGTTATCACATAGATATACATTGCGGATATACCACAGGGTCTTATCCTCTCCGTATTTATCCAGGATCCGGAGAAGTCCCTCCAGCTCTTTCTTTGTCTGTGGATGGATAAACCACAGCTTCTCCTTGCTTTTCAGAAAATACTGCAATGGTTCATGATAGGTATATTCCTCTCCCAGATAGTTTCTGGATGCACTGATCCGATCCATGACCATTTCCGCCACATATTTTCTGGGCATTCTGGCTCCCATGATCACATGCTCACCGTCAAGGGAATAGTCTACCCAATGTTCAAAATGGTGTCTGTTTCTTCCCTTATGGTGCAGCCAGGACATGGATACGCCGGTTGCCTCACGTTCTGCGTTGTTGGGGCTTCTTGTCCCCTGATAATATTTACAGCCTACCAGAAATTCCGTCGGGGAATATTTGGACAGGTCATGAAGCAACCCCTGCTTATATAACCCGATACGAAAACAATATTTCATCACCAGAAGCTTGTGCCTCGTGATGGTCCTGAAGTGCAGCCACGGGTGCCATGATCGCATCTTTCTCCGCCTCCTGTCTGCCCAGCAATACCACAATGGCGCGGGGGCCAATTTCGATTGATTTTTTATATTCTTCTTCCTCCTCCAGACAGAATCCTGTTCCGTGAAGAGAGGTATCTGCGATTTTTTTCCAGCACATGCCTTCCGGGAGATTGGGCAGAGCAAGGCTCCGGTTTTCCCAGTGGAAATTATAGCCGATGTAAATAAAATCATCCTCTGCAGCCTCCAGATCCTCTTTTTCCCTTGCATAGGCTCCGTAGTACATCATACCAAGAAGCCTGCTGGTATTCTCATAGCTCAGATACCAGGCACGTTCTCCGTGAAGAGACACATCCGGGAACCCCTTGGTCAGATAATCTACCCCTTTCAGTTCCACCGGCATATGAAGAACGGGATGGGCCTTACGAAAAGCAATGGCATCCTTTACAAATTCCCTCAGTCCCTGGTTTCTGGAAAGGCCCTTCCAGTCTGTCCAGCCGGTAGCATTATCCTGACAGTAGGCATTATTGTTTCCGCTCTGGGAATTGCCGAATTCATCACCGTGATAGATCATGGGAACACCCTGACTCAGCAGCATCATCAGAAAGGCATTTTTGATCTGGCGTTCCCTCATCTGACGGACGGAAACCTTACGGGTAGGGCCTTCCACACCACAGTTCCAGGAATAATTATAGCTGCTTCCGTCCTGATTGCCCTCGCCATTGGCCTCGTTATGTTTATAATTGTAGCTCACCAGGTCATTCATGGTAAATCCGTCTTGGCAGACCATGTAATTGATCACTCCATGATTCTCGCTGTTATGACGGATATGCCATGCTGCAGCCTCCACCATACCTTCATCGCTTTTCAGGAAACGGCGCATATCCTGGAGAAAATTCATATTGCTCTCCGCTCCGCAGCGTCTGACCGGAAGCTTTCCTCTGTAAAAATGATCAAAATCAAAGCCCTGGAAGATCAGTTTTGCTCCGGAAAGGATTCCGTCCCGAAGAAGCATCTCCCGGTTAAAGCCCTCTCCCAGCACATGAAATCCATCTACATGGTAAAAATCTCTCCAGAACTGCAGGGCTCGAAGAGCCATCAGGCTGTCTGTTTCCTCCGGAAAATAGAATTCCATGATACAGGTAATACCGTTCTTGTGCAGCTCCCGGATCAGATACCGGAATTCCTGCTCCGGTTCTCTGGTACTGCAGTAAGCACTCTTCGGGCTGAAATAAAAGCCGGAAGCATAGCCCCAGTAATTCACTATATTTTCCTTTCGGCGGGTCTTGATGTGTTCACTGCCTTCCTTCGGTTTACTGATCGGAACCTCACAGAATTCATAGGCAGGCATCAGTTCAATGGCATTGATCCCAAGTTCTTTCCAGTAAGGGATCATCTCTGTCAGGCCAAGAAAAGTCCCCTTATGGGAAACCATCTTTCTGGCAAGCTTCGTATAACCACGGACATGAAGCTTGTACAGGATCATATTTTCATATTCTACTGCCGGTGCAGTTTCATTTTCCCAGCCGGAAACATTCTCATTAAGGAAGCGACAGCGGACCTCCTTTTCCGGATCGTAAGGTACTCCGAAATGCTCTCTCCCGTGAAGTCCGTATGCATACGGATCCTGCACGATCTCACCGTCTATTTTATAATTATATTCAAACTCCTTCAGAGAAGCACTGCACAGCTTCAGTGCCCACACACGTCCTGTATGGAAATCCTTTGGAAAAACGATCTCCACCGGTGCGGCAGCTCCTCTTTTTTTATATAAAAGCAGGGATACTTCAGAATCCTCCGATGCCTCCACTGCAAAATTATAACCGCCCTCCATTTTGTTGGCTCCAAGTATCAGCGGCTGACCTTTCTCCACTCGACCTAATCTGCGGCTTGCCAAGGCAACTCCTCCTTTTCTCTTTTTATTATTCAAATCCATAGAAATCCTTTTCGCCGGATCCGTCACAGATCAATATCCAGCTCAACCGGGCAATGATCGGATCCCATGATCTCTCCGTGGATCTTCGCATCCTGAAGCTTTTCTTTCAGGGAAGGGGAAACAAGGAAATAGTCGATACGCCAGCCGGCGTTCTTCTCTCGTGCACGGAAACGGTAGGACCACCAGGAGTAAACGCCCTCTTTATCCGGATAAAAATAGCGAAATGTATCAATAAAGCCGCTCTCGAGGGCTCTGGTAAAGCAGGCTCTCTCTTCATCAGTAAAGCCTGCATTTTTGCGGTTGGTCTTCGGATTCTTGAGATCGATCTCCTGATGTGCCACATTAAGGTCGCCACAGCAGATCACCGGTTTCTTCTCCTGCAGTTTCAGAAGATAAGCCAAAAAATCCTCTTCCCATTTCATACGGTATTCCAGACGGCGGAGCTCGCTCTGGGAGTTGGGAGTATATACAGTCACAAAATAATACTCATCGAATTCCAGTGTGATGACACGTCCTTCTTTATCATGCTCCTCTATCCCGATCCCGTAAGCCGCAGACAATGGCTCCCTCTTTGTAAAAATGGCTGTACCTGAATAGCCTCTGCGGTTTGCGTAGTTCCAGTACTGATGATATCCGGGAAGTTCCAGCTTCACCTGTCCCTGCTGGCATTTCGTCTCCTGCAGACAGAAAATATCCGCATCCAGCTCATGAAAGCGTTCCTCAAAGCCCTTGGTGATACAGGCCCGGATCCCATTTACATTCCAGGAAATAAATTTCATATTTTTATATTTTCTCCTCATTTTTTCGTCATATTTTTATTATATCTCACATTGTCGGATTAAGCAAAAAATATTTTGAAAGTTTTCTCAGGCTCTCAAATATTTTGTTGCTGTTCTACGTCATATCTGTTAAAATGTTCTCTATATCATGCAGAGCTGCCCTCTTATTTACAGGCAGCAGCAGAACGGAGGATTTTTTTATGAGTGATGAATTTAACAAAAGCGGATGTGCACCAAGCGACTGCGCTTCCTGCACAGCTAACTGCGAAAGCAAGGTAGATGAAGCACATCATACCATCACCCTGACTATGGATGATGATACTGAGGTAGAATGTGCCATCCTTACTATTTTCCCTGTAGAGAACAAAGAATATATCGCACTTCTCCCACTGGATGAGAACGGCCAGAATGAGACCGGTGAGGTTTATCTCTACAGCTTCTCCCGCACAGCAGACGGCGATCCGATGCTGGCAAACATTGAAGATGATGAAGAGTACGACGCTGCCGCAAATGCCTTTAACGCAGTCGTGGAAAAAGCACGTGCAGACGAGGAGGCAGACGCACCTCTCAGCTAAACAGTGCATTTATCGGAAAGCAGTAACTACACAAAACAAGCCCGGAAAATCGGATGTATGTGGTCTTCACACCTCCGCCTTCCGGGCTTTTGTTTTATTTTGTGGTACTTCCGAAGCCGCCGTTTCTTACTGCATCTGCATCGTCATCCACGGTGATTCCGTATTCCACAAAGATCCCCTGCATAAAACCGGTTCCTGCCGGGATCTGGATCGTTTTATCTTCTCTTGTATCGTTAGTCAGCTTGGCAAAGATATGACCTTCGTTGTCGGAAAAGAAATAATCGCTGTCAATGATTCCCACTGTGTTATTGAGCTGCAGCCGGAATTTAAATCCCAGTCCGCTTCTCGGATAACATTTCAGGACCCAGCCCTCTTTCATCTCTACGCGGATACCGGTTGGTATCTTTACGATCTCACCCGGCTTCATGGTCACATCCACAGGTGCATAAAAATCATATCCTGCACTTCCGGTCGTAGCTCTCTTCGGAAGCTTCAGACTGTCGTAGATATTCCGGAGCTCCTCTTCTGAATACTGTTCAAAGGTATCCTTCCAGTCCTTTGCAAACTGTTCAAAACTTACCTTGTGAAATTTCGCAATTCTTTTCATTTTTCGTTCCACTCCCAATAGGTAATTTCAAAAAAACCTCTGATCACTCCGTGTACAGAACCACACGGTTCTCACGAAGTGACGCCTGTACATCGATCACCCTCTGATTTGAGGAGCCTTTCCATTTCAGACGAACCTCTTTCTTGTCCACCTGAAATTCCCCGTCCACGCATACATCCAGATAATGGATGATCTCGTACTGCTGGATTTCTTCCCAGAGAGAACCCGTATACAGCCAGATCGTCTTATCCGGATACTTCTCTCTGATCTCTCTTGCAAGAGCTGTTACCTCAGCGATATTGGAAGGATGCAGGGGATCTCCTCCTGAGAATGTGATCCCGCTGATATAATCCTTGTCCAGCTCTGCAAATATCTCAGCTCGCTCGCTGTCCGTAAATGGGAGACCTCCGTTTGGATCCCAGGTAATTGGATTCTGGCACTCCCGGCAGCCGTGTGAACAGCCGGCCACCCAGAGTACTACACGAAGTCCGTCTCCGTTTAACATATCGTCCTTGGTAATATTGTGATATCTCATCATTTATGCTTCTTCCGGTACATCCTTCATGCTGAAGCTGATTCTTCCCATCTTGTCCTTGCCAAGGCAGATAACCTTAACTTTGTCGCCAAGTGTGAGAACATCCTCAACACGGTTGATCCTCTGTTTGGAGATCTTGGAAATGTGTACCATTCCCTCCTTGCCCGGTGCAAACTCAAGGAATGCGCCAAACTCTTTGATGCTGACTACGCGTCCTGTAAAGATCTGTCCTGCCTCAAACTCGGTAGTGATGATCTCGATCATACGTTTTGCTTCATCCATACCCTTCTGGTCTGTTCCGCAAATGGAAACTGCGCCGTCATCTGTGATGTCAATCTTCACACCTGTACGCTCGATGATCGTGTTGATGGTCTTTCCTCTCTGTCCGACTACATCACCGATCTTCTGCGGGTCGATCTGGATCTGGATGATCTTCGGAGCAAACTCACCAACGCTTGTACGAGGCTTGTCGATACATTTCTCCATAACTTCTGTCAGGATATATTCTCTTGCCTCTTTTGTCCTGCGGATCGCCTCCTCAACGATCGGTCTTGTAAGACCATGGATCTTGATATCCATCTGGATCGCTGTGATTCCGTCATGTGTTCCGGCTACCTTGAAATCCATATCTCCGAAGAAGTCCTCAAGGCCCTGGATATCTGTAAGAACGATGTAATCATCGTCTGTTTCACCTGTAACAAGTCCACAGGAAATACCTGCAACCGGTTTCTTGATCGGTACACCGGCAGCCATCAGTGACATGGTAGATGCACAGATACTTGCCTGGGATGTGGAACCGTTGGACTCAAATGTCTCAGATACGGTACGGATTGCATACGGGAACTCCTCTTCTGTAGGAAGTACCGGTACCAGTGCTCTCTCAGCAAGTGCTCCGTGGCCGATCTCACGGCGTCCCGGTCCTCTGGAAGGTTTTGTCTCACCTACGGAGTAGGACGGGAAGTTGTAGTGATGCATATATCTCTTGGATGTCTCAAACTCATCCAGTCCGTCAAGACGCTGTGCCTCTGTAAGAGGAGCCAGTGTGGTAACGGTACAGATCTGAGTCTGTCCTCTTGTGAACATGGCAGAACCGTGAACTCTCGGGATGATGTCTGTCTCCGCAGCCAGCGGACGGATCTGTCTGATCTCACGGCCGTCCGGACGTTTGTGATCTTTGAGGATCATCTTGCGGACAGTCTTCTTCTGGTACTGATATACAGCCTCACCGAGAACGGCAAGCCACTCTTCGTTATCTGCAAAAGCTTCTTTCAGCTTGTCTGTGATCTCGCTGATATTATTCTCACGTGTCTGTTTGTCATCGGAGAATACGGCAACCTCCATCTCTTCCGGAGGAACGATCTTCTTGATCTCATCAAAGAGTTCCTGCGGTACTGCACAGGACTCGTAGGAATGTTTCTCTTTTCCGCACTCAGCTACGATCTGGTCGATGAATTTAATGATCTCCTGGTTTACTTCGTGAGCCTTGTAGATGGCTTCGATCATCTTGTCTTCCGGAATCTCGTTGGCTCCGGCCTCGATCATGATAACTTTCTCTCTTGTGGAAGCTACGGTAAGCTGAAGGTCAGAAACTGCCTTCTGTGCAAGTGTCGGGTTGATGATGAACTCGCCGTCGATCATGCCAACCTGTGTGGTTGCACATGGGCCGTCAAATGGGATATCAGAAATACAGGTTGCAATGGAAGAACCAAGCATAGCCGGGATCTCCGGATTGCACTCCGGATCAACAGACATAACCATGTCTACCAGTGTTACGTCATTTCTGTAATCCTTCGGGAACAGTGGACGCATTGGACGGTCAATAACACGGGATGTAAGGATCGCATGCTCGCTTGCCTTACCCTCTCTCTTGTTGAAACCTCCCGGGATCTTTCCTACTGCATACATCTTCTCCTCATACTCAACGCTTAATGGGAAGAAATCGATCCCTTCTCTTGGCTCTTTGGATGCGGTAGCAGTAGCAAGGACCGTAGTATCACCGTAGTGCATAAGAGCAGCACCATTGGCCTGTTTCGCTACACGTCCGATATCTACAGTCAGTGTTCTTCCTGCAAGTTCCATGGAATAACTTTTGTACATATTCGTTCTCCTTTTCTTATTATATTAATATCTGACAGGAGCCCGAAACAACTGAAAAGACCACTTCCTTTGAAAAAGATCTCGACCGGAAATGGGCTTTTCAGTAGTCTCGGAAATCACTCCTGCGGTAATTCCGTCTGTGTTTATCACACATGTTAAAATGGGGCGGATGGAATCATCCGCCCCTCCCGTAGCAATTATTTTCTTAAACCTAATTTCTCAATCAGTGCACGGTATCTTTCGATGTCTGTTTTCTTAAGATAAGCAAGAAGGCCACGTCTCTGACCTACCATTTTCAAAAGACCTCTTCTGGAATGATGATCTTTGTGGTGTGTTTTAAGGTGCTCTGTGAGCTCCTGGATTCTTGCTGTAAGAACTGCAACCTGAACCTCCGGTGAACCTGTGTCACCCTCTGTTCTTGCATACTCTTTCATGATCGCTGTTTTCTTCTCTTTAGAAATCATTGTTGTTTCCTCCTTGAAATTTTAATTAAACGCCGGGTATTAAGAAGTGGTCGGAGTCTCCGGCTTCTGAATACTGGCTTTTTTCACCTCGAACAGTATAGCACACGGTTCCTGACCTGTAAACTGTTTTTTTGAAAAGTTTTTACCGGAAATTTTTACTTTTCGAAGCTTTGAAAATAAGCCTTGCCTTTTTCCGCGTCTTTCATAAGCTGTTCTTTCAGAGCTTCTATGGAAGAAAAACGTTTCTCCGGTCTGGAATAATGAAAAAATTCCACTCTGCAGGACTCTCCGTACAGGTCTTCCTCACAATCAAAGAGATACGTCTCAACACCCAGGAATTTCTCCCCCACCGTAGGCTTGTATCCTACATTGGTGATTCCTTTAAGGCTTCTGTCCTTAAAATGGGACACTGTATCGTAGACCCCGTTTGGAGGCATCAGCTTTTCTTTTGCCGGAATAATATTGGTTGTCGGAAGAAGAAATTTATGTCCCATTCCTCTTCCATGTTCGATCACTCCATCCACAAAAAACGGAAAGCCCAGAAGATCATTGACCTTTTCCATATTACCTCTTTTCAGTTCCTCACGGATAAAGGTACTGCTGATCTTTCGTTTTCCTTCCATTTCTTTTGGAACCACATCCACCGAAAAGCCAAGCTTCTTTCCCATCTCCCGGAGAAGTTCCGGATTTCCCTTGCGTTCATATCCAAACCGGAAATCTTCTCCTACGGCAACGTGTTCTGCCTGAAGATCCCCCACCAGAATCTCTTTAATAAAAGTGTCTGCTTTCATGTGGCGGATCCTGGCATCCAGCGGGCATTCGATCAGAACATCCACACCTGCATCCTCAAGAATCCTGCATCGTTCTTCTTTTGTAAAGATCATCTGGCTTCCGATTCCCAGGGAAAAGAGAACTGTCTGAAGTCCCTTTTCTTTTTGCTCCAGAATTCTTTCCACCAGTTTCCGGTGTCCACGGTGTATGCCGTCAAATTTTCCAAGTGTTACCGCACTCCCTGACAGGCGCGGAAATTCTCCGTCAATCTTCAAGTATTCCATATCTGCTCCTGCAAGTTTTTGTAAAAAATTTATACAAAGAACATGCGGACGGGAACATATTTCTGTTTTCTTTCATCCCAGCCGTATATTCCTGTGAAGTTTCCGCTGCTTTTATACATCCGGACTTTTTCTTCCCTGCTGCCGCCCTGTACCAGTTCTTCCGGAACTGGATTTCCATTACCAAGAAGCCTGTCTCCTTCCGGTGTACAGATAAGCGCCGGATACATGGAAAGTACATCTTCAATAGAAACGATTTTTTCGCCGATGGTTCCGTTGGCAACCGCTTCTTCCACCTGGGAAAGTGTCATGCTCTCTTCCAGTGTGAAATTCCCGGACTGGGTCCGAAGAAGCTCTTCCATGGCACCGCCACAGCCTAATTTTTCTCCGATATCATTGCAAAGTGTACGGATATAGGTTCCCTTGCTGCAGGTAACGCTGATACGTACCAGCGGGAGATCCATATCCAGTATCCTTATCTCATAAAAAACCACAGGGCGCGGTTTGCGCTCTATGGTTTTTCCTTCTCTGGCCAGCTCGTAAAGCTTCTTTCCACCCACTTTCAGAGCAGAATACATCGGCGGAACCTGCATCTGTTCTCCCACAAAAGAAGCAACCGTTTCCCGGACTTCCTCCTCTGTAACCGTTACCGGTTTCTCGGAAAGAATTGTTCCTGTCATGTCCTGGGTATCTGTGGAAACGCCCAGCCTTAAGACTGCCTCGTATGTTTTTTCTTTCTCTGTAAGAAGCTCTACCAGACGGGTTCCCCTTCCAAGGGCAACGGGAAGTACTCCCTCTGCTGCCGGGTCCAGCGTTCCCGTATGGCCAATCTTTTTCATGTGGAGAATTCCACGCAGCTTTGCAACCACATCATGAGAGGTATAACCTTTTTCCTTACGGATCACAAGTATTCCATCCATGATTTGTTTCTACTCCTCTGCAAGCTGTTTTTCAATCTCAGCGGTAAGGTTGTTGATCACATCGTACATGGAACCCTGCATATCACAGCCGGCTGCACGCACATGTCCGCCGCCTCCGAAAAACACGGCAATCCTGCTCACATCCACCTTTCCGTTGGAACGGAGAGACACTTTAAAGAGCTGCGTCTCCATCTCATAGATAAAGATCGCAACCTCCACACCTGCGGTAAGGCGGAGCTGGCTTACGATTCCCTCCAGATCCTTTCCTTCCACACCGTAGAAATCCATCTCCCGTCTTTTCAGATATCCGACTACGCATTTGCCATCCTGGAGCAGAATGCTCTCTGCCAGCACACGGCCCATAACCTGATTCTGAAGGTATGTTTTCTGGTAAAAGGACTCATCGATGATCCTGCTGAAATCAAATCCTGTTTTCATCAGTTCACCGGCGATCCTCATGGTTTCCGGTGTTGTGGAAGAATACTGGAACACGCCGGTGTCATGTGCCATTCCCGTATAAATCGGAACCGCAATGGAACGGTCGATCTTATCTGCATCCAGAAGTCCGTAAAGAACTTCACATGCGGAACCGACGTCGCCCCTTACATGATTGACATCTGCAAATCCCCTATTGCTTACATGATGGTCAATGCATGCGGTCTTTTTTGCCGTGTCAAAATACTTTCCGGCAACAGCAAGGCGATCCAGTGCGCTGACATCACAGGTGATAAAAAGATCATACTCTTTCTCTTCTTCTGCTTCTGTCTTAACCTCATCCATTCTGTCGATGTAATCAAATACAGGCTTCGGCTGTTCCAGATAGACATCTGCCTCAATATCCGGAAAATATTCCCGGATATAAAGGTACAGAGCCATACAGGAACCGATACAGTCTCCATCCGGACGGATGTGGCCGCCAATGCCTACAGTTTTTACATTTTCCAGTATTTCTGAAATGTTTTTCATTTTTTCCACCTATTCCTCTGTTTCCATCCCACTCATTACGTCATTGATCTTCTTTGACATATTTACGCCATATTCGATGGACTCATCCAGAACAAAACGGATCTCCGGCGTATTGCGAAGGTTCAGTCTTCTGGCCAGCTCTCTCCGGATATAGCCCTCTGCGTTCTTTAATCCACGGATGGTGGAATCTTTGGCCTGCTTTTCGCCAAGTACACTGATGTAGGCTTTGCAGGTTTTAAGATCCGGTGCCACCTCCACGGCTGTCACAGAAGTCATCGGATGAATTCTGGGGTCCTTGATCTCGCTGTGTATGATGGTGCTGAGTTCTTTAAGAACCGCACCATTCACACGTGTATTTTTAATGCTGTTTTTTCTCATTACAAGTCACTCCTATCTTGGTACCTCTACCATGATATATGCTTCGACTTTATCTTCTTCTTTAACATCGTTGAAGTCGTTGAATACAAGACCACACTCATATCCTGCACGGACTTCCTTAACGTCATCTTTAAATCTCTTCAGGGATGCAAGCTCACCCTCAAAGATCTGGTCCTCACCTCTTGTGATACGAACCTTGCAGTTACGCTGGAATGTACCATCCAGTACATAGCTTCCTGCGATGGTTCCCACACCAGATGCCTTGAACAGCTGACGTACTTCTGCGTGGCCGATAACTTTCTCCTCGAATACCGGATCCAGCATACCTTTCATGGCTGCCTCCACATCCTCGATTGCCTGGTAGATAACCTTGTAAAGTCGAAGGTCAACGCCCTCCTGCTCAGCAAGCTGTTTTGCTGTGGTATCCGGACGTACGTTAAATCCGATGATGATGGCATTGGATGTTGCGGCAAGGCTGACATCAGACTCATTGATGGCACCTACACCTCCATGGATCACCTTAACGATAACTTCCTCGTTGGAAAGTTTGGTAAGGCTCTGTTTTACAGCCTCAACAGATCCCTGTACATCGGCTTTGACAATGATCGGAAGCTCTTTAAGGTCGCTTGCCTGGATCTGATCAAACAGGTTATCCAGAGAAAGTTTGCCCTTGGTCTCCTCAAGAAGACGGCTCTTGTTCTCTGTAACGAATGCGCCTGCAAAGTTCTTGGCTTCTTTGTCGCTCTCGAAGGACATCAGGATCTCACCTGCATTTGGAACGTCGCCAAGACCAAGGATCTCAACCGGAGTGGACGGGCCTGCCTCTTTAACGCGGCGTCCCTTGTCATCCATCATTGCACGGACTTTACCGTTACATGCACCTGCTGCAATGAAATCTCCTACATGGAGAGTACCTTTCTGAACAAGGATGGTAGCAACCGGTCCTTTACCTTTATCAAGCTGAGCCTCGATAACAAGACCTCTTGCCTCACGGTTCGGGTTTGCTTTCAGCTCGGAAACCTCAGCAGTAAGAAGGATCATCTCAAGAAGGCTCTCGATTCCTTCTCCTGTATGTGCGGATACCGGAACGAAGATGGTGCTTCCGCCCCAGTCCTCAGGGATCAGTTCATACTCGGAAAGTTCCTGTTTTACACGCTCTACATTTGCGCTTGGTTTATCGATTTTGTTGATGGCAACGATGATCTCAACGCCTGCTGCTTTTGCATGGCTGATGGCCTCTACAGTCTGCGGCATGACGCCATCGTCTGCGGCAACGACCAGAACTGCGATATCCGTAGCGTTGGCACCACGCATACGCATAGCTGTAAATGCCTCATGTCCCGGTGTATCCAGGAATGTGATCTTCTGGCCTTTGATGTTTACCACGTAAGCACCGATGTGCTGTGTGATTCCGCCGGCCTCGCCTCTGGTTACGTTTGTATTACGGATCGCATCCAGAAGAGATGTTTTACCATGGTCAACGTGACCCATGACGCAGACTACCGGAGGTCTTGGAACCATATCGTCCTCATCCTCTTCATCCTCTTTGAGGAGTTCTGCGATCACGTCTACTTTTTCCTCTTTCTCGGCAATGATATCAAAGCCAAGTGCGATCTCCTCTGCCTTGTCAAAGTCGATCTCCTGGTTTACGGTTACCATGACGCCTTCCATGAAAAGTTTCTTAACGATCACAGATGGCTGCATCTTCATAGCGTCCGCAAGCTCACGGATGGTAAGCTTCTCAGGAATGGTGATCTCCTTGATCTCAGGTTTCTTCTCTTCCTGCTTCGGCTGTGGATTCGGTTTCTGAAGTGCTTTCGGGATTCTGGAATTCGGTCTGCGTCCACCCTGATTTGGTCTGCGTCCGCCCTGGCCGCCTTTCTCGAAATCTTTCTTCTTGTTCTTGTTCTCTCTGTCACGCTCACGCTTGCTGTCCTTGGATGTCTTGGTCAGCTCCGGAGTAAATACGGAATCGGAAGAACTGCTTTTTCTCTGTCCCGGACGTGCTCCGCCCTGGCCGCCGCGGTTCTGACCGCCGAAACGGTTATCTCCGCCTCTTCCGCCTTCAGAACGTCCACCCTGGCCGCCCTGGCCACGGTTTGCTCCGCCGCCGAAACGGTTTCCGCCATCTCTGCCTTCGAAGCGTCCGCCCTGACCGCCCTGGCCACGGTTTGCTCCACCGCCGAAACGGTTTCCGCCTCTTCCGTCATTCTGACGTGGTCCTCTGTTTCCTTCACCCTGTCTTGCCGGACGTCCCTCACCATTCTGGGAACGGTTTCCACCAAAACGGTTTCCACCGTCTCTTCTTCCCTCGAAGCTTCTTCCGTCACGGTTGCCGTCTCTTCTTCCTTCCGGACGATTACCCTGCGGTCTTCCGCCCTGAGTACGGTTTGCTCCGCCCTGAGAGTTTCTCTGCTCGCCGGATTCGTTATTTCTTGTACCCTGGCCTGCCGGACGCTGTCCGCCGTTCTGGGAACGTGCCGGGCCTTTTTTCTCGCCTGCTGCCGGTTTTCTTCTTCCTTTACCGCCGTCGCTGGCATTCTGTGCATGGAATACACGGATGATATTTTTTTTCTTTTTCGGTGCCTCAGACTTGTTGCCCTCTGCGTTCACCGTTGTTGTCTTTTCTTCTGTTTTTGGAGTATCCAATTGTCTATATTGCTCCTTTCCCGATCTGCTGAATTTATCTTTTATCATTATTATCGTCAAACCTCCTTACAGACGCCTGTATCATGCAGGTTATCTGCCGGATTCTTTTTCCAGCTCCTTCATGATCGCCTTTGCAAAATTTTCGTCCTGCACGGCAAGGCTGGCACGGAATTCTTTGCCCATTGCTCTGCCCAGGCTCTCTTTGTCTGAAAGGAAATATAACGGAACTTCGTAATAGGTACACATATTCCGAAATTTCTTTTTTGTGTTTTCGGAGGCATCATCTGCCACCAGTGCCAGGAAACCTTTTCCTGTTTTTACGGATTTCTCTGTGGAAAATTCTCCGCTCACTGTTTTTCCTGCTTTTGTCGCAAGTCCGATGAGTGATAAAACCTTACTGTTTTTCAATTGACTCAAACTCCTTCTTGAGGTTCTGATACACTTCATCCGGAACTGCCATTTTCAAGGAACGCTCCAGGCCGTGGTTTTTGATGGCCTTTTCCAGGCATTCCTCTGAGAAACAAAGGTATGCGCCGCGTCCGTTTTTCTTACCTGTAGCGTCCAGGATGATCTCATTCTCTGATGTTTTGAGAACTCGTATCATTTCCTTTTTGCTTTTCATTTCCCTGCAGCCGGTACACTGACGCATGGGAATCTTGGTTCTCGTTTTCATTATTCTTCGGCATCTCCATCTGCTGTTTCTTCAGCTTCTGTTTCTGTCTCTTCTGTATCTTCCTCTGTTTCCGGAATTTCTTCGGAAACAGCCTCTTCTGTCATTTCGTCCTCTGCTTCTTCGTGTTCCTCATCGTAATCATCGTAGAAGTCACCGGACTCTCTTGCCTGTGTCTCGCTCTTGATGTCGATCTTGAATCCTGTAAGTCTTGCAGCAAGACGTGCGTTCTGTCCCTCTTTACCGATGGCAAGGGAAAGCTGATAATCCGGAACTACAACCAGTGCAGTCTTCTCATCCGGATCTGCCATAACTGCGATAACTTTTGCAGGGCTTAATGCGTTCTCGATAAGGATTGCCGGGTTCTCATCCCAGTTGATGATATCGATCTTCTCACCGTGAAGTTCGTTGACAACCGCACCTACACGTGCGCCGTTCATACCGACACATGCTCCCACAGCATCTACATCCGGATCGTTACTCCATACGGCGATCTTGGTACGGGAACCTGCCTCACGGGCAATGCTCTTGATCTCAACGGTACCATCTCTTACCTCTGCAACCTCGGACTCGAAAAGTCTCTTTACAAGGCCAGGATGTGTTCTGGAAACAAGGATACGTGGTCCCTTCGGTGTATCCTTTACCTCAAGGATGTAAACCTTTACTCGCTCAGTCGGCTGGAATGTCTCGCCTTTTACCTGCTCGTTCTCTGTGAGGACTGCGTCTGCCTTACCGAGGTTGATGCTGACATTTTTGCCCATTACTCTCTGAACAATACCGGTTACTACTTCTTTTTCGATTCCGTAGTACTGATCGTAGAGAACTTTGCGCTCTTCCTCACGAATCTTCTGAAGAATGACGTTCTTTGCGTTCTGGGTTGCGATACGTCCGAATTCCTTGGACTGGATCTCAACTTTCATAACATCACCGATCTCTGCGTTGGTGTTTGTTTTCTGTGCATCCACCAGAGAAATCTCAAGGGCCGGGTCCTCCACATGCTCTACAACAGTTCTGTCAGCGTAAACACTGAAATCACAGGTCTCCGGATCGATCATAACGTGAACGTTATCTGCCTTTCCGAAATGATTCTTCCATGCCTGGATCAGTGACTGCTCAATTGCCTCCAGCAGTGTATCCTTACTGATGTTTTTCTCTTTTTCGAGAACGTCCAGCGCGTCTCTTAAATCTCTGCTCATTTTCCTTTTTTTCCTCCTGAATTTTTACAGATTCGATTCTCTTTTAGAATTCGATTGCAAGACGAATCAGGGCGATATCTTTTTTATCAAAAGTGCGTTCTGTGCCGTCTTCATCGATTGTCACACTGTTACTATCATATGCATTTAAAATACCGCAGAATTCTTTCTGCTTCTCGATCGGCCGGTAGGTACGGATCTCCACCAGCTTGCCAAGGCTTCTCTTAAAGTCTTTCTCTTTCTTAAGAGGCCGGTCAAGTCCCGGAGAACTGATCTCCATAATGTAGCTGTCTTCGATGAAATCCTGCTCATCCAGGATATCGCTGAATGCACGGCTTACGTCCTCGCAGTCATTGACTGTGATTCCGCCCGGCTTGTCGATATAACCTCTGAGATACCAGGTTCCAGCTTCCTTGACATACTCCACATCTACCAGTTCAAAGCCCTTGGACTCTACGATCGGTGTAAGGATCGCCTCTGCTTTCTGTTCATATTCTTCCCGTCTGCTCATGCTTCCCACCTGCCTTTCTTACTTCTGCCTGTTTCTGAACAAATTCCTTCTCAGCAAATAGGAGCGGGCTCTCGCCCACTCCTATGCCAACAAGTTCTTAGTTTCGTTCATTGTAACACCAATGTCTGTTAAATGCAAGTATTAATTGCGATTTCCGGTTTTTGTGGTTTTTGTACATCCAACGTGCTATCTCTTATGATAATCTCCCGTTCTCCATCTCATACACCACATCTGCCACGTTCATGGTGGAGACTCTGTGGGATACCAGGACTACAGTGCGGCGGGTGGTGTCTTCTTTCAGGGACTTGAGGATGATGCCTTCGTAGAGCTGACCTTTGTCTACGTATTTCAGGGAGGAGAGCCTTCCCCTCATATCTGCCCGTCAAACCGGGAATGAGCGTGCATCTCACGAATGGTCAGTTCCAGCCAGATCACCGTAGGCTGTGAGATGGATGGCGGGGTGGTGATCAGATTCTCGGCTTCACACCTTTGGTGTCTCGCTTGGCGAGTTTGACTTTGTTGAGTACGTATGGTTTGTCGTGGTAGGTAATGGCATACTCCTGCCTGCTTTCCAAAAGATACGCATGGTGGATCCGGTCTTCACCGGTAAGCTTCATGCCGCGGACACCCATAGCGTTTTTCTTAGTGACGGAGATCTCGGTTTTCATGATACGGAGAAAGTAACCCTTTTCAGACTGGAACACAACCTGATCCATCTCATCGGCTGCTCCTACGAATACCAGGCGGTCATCCTCTGCAAGCTTGGTGGAAACAATGGTACGCTTGGAAGCACGGAACTCTTCTCCTTTTACCAGCTTGCACATGCCATTCTCTGTAACAAAGAGCACTGTGGAGGCTGCCACCTGGCTCAGCGGTGCCACATAAAGGATTTGCTCGGAAGTACTATCATAATTACCCAGATTATCTGCCGGAACACCTTTATCACGGAAACGTACCAGCGGGATATCCTCTGCCTTCACTGTGTGGAGCTTGCCGGTATCTGTAAAGATACAGATCTTGTCCGTATTCATGCAGGTAAAGACATAGCGGCTCTCTGCATGAGCGGCATCCTTATTACGCTCGTAGGCATTCTTGTCAATGAGACGCATATATCCGAAACGATCCATCAGGAAGCAGACTTCGGTCTCTTCCATCTTCTTCTCCTCATAAACAGCTTCCTCTGCGTTTTCAATGGAAGTCTTACGCTTACTGCCGTATTCCTTCTTGATCTGATCCAGTTCACCCATGATCACTGCTGCCATGGAGTCATAATTATTCAGGATATCCTCATAAGCAGCAATGTTCTTCATGGTTTCCTCATGCTCCTTCATCAGAGCATCGATCTCCAGACCGATCAGCTTGTAAAGACAGCATGTCCAGGATAGCTGCGGCCTGTTTTTCTGTGAATTTCAGGGTTTTTGCCGCTTTTTCGGAGGTCTTGGTCTTGAATTTAATCCCTTCTGTGATACCATCGGTCAGGCATTTCTTTACCTGGTCACGGCTCTTGCTGCCGCGGAGGATCTCAATAATCAGATCAATAACATCGCAAGCCTTGATCAGACCTTCCTGGATCTCACGCTTCTCCTGTTCCTTGGCAAGAAGGGTGGTGTACTTTCTGGAATTTACTTCGAAAACAAAATCAACATGATGGGCAATGATCTGCTTCAGTCCCAGGGTCTCCGGTCTTCCGTCTGCAACTGCCAGCATATTGACACCGAAAGTATCCTCCAGTCTGGTCTTCTTGTAGAGCATATTGGTAAGGTTCTCCACATCTGCGTCGCGCTTCAGTTCCAGAACGATACGGATTCCCTCCTTAGATGACTGGTTGGAAATGTCCACGATATCTGTAGTCTTCTTGGTTTCCACCAGAGTTGCGATATCATTGAGGAATTTTCCGATGTTGGCGCCGATCATGGTGTAGGGAATCTCTGTGATCACCAGCTGCTGACGACCACCCTTCAACTTCTCTATTTCTACCCGTCCGCGGATACGGAGCTTGCCTGTTCCGGATTCGTAGATTTTTACAAGGTCGTCCTTATTTACTACGATACCACCTGTCGGAAAATCCGGGCCCTTGAGATAACGCATCAGCCCACGGGTGCTGATATCATTGTTCTTCATGTATGCCTTCACTGCATCTACTACTTCACCCAGATTGTGAGGTGGGATGCTGGTGGCCATACCTACAGCGATTCCGTCGGCTCCGTTTACCAGAAGGTTAGGGATTCTTACCGGAAGCACTACCGGTTCTTTCTCTGTCTCGTCGAAGTTCGGCATAAAGTCCACAACGTTCTTATCAAGATCTTCCAGAAAAACCTCCTGGGTCAGCTTCTCAAGACGTGCCTCTGTGTATCGCATGGCTGCGGCTCCGTCTCCCTCAATGGAACCAAAGTTTCCATGTCCGTCAACCAGTGTACGACCTTTCTTAAATTCCTGCGCCATGACTACAAGAGCATCATAAATAGAACTGTCACCGTGAGGATGATATTTACCCATGGTATCTCCTACGATACGGGCACATTTACGGTACGGGCGGTCGTAACGGATGCCCAGCTCATACATATCGTAAAGGGTCCGGCGCTGTACCGGCTTCAGTCCGTCACGTACATCCGGCAGTGCTCTGGAAATGATAACGCTCATGGCGTAATCGATATATGATTTCTGCATGATCTCCGCATAATCGGTGCGGATGATATTGTCCTGTTTCGTATTCATAGTTTATTCTCCCAATTTTGATCCGTTGGTGCCAGTCTGCATTCGATCCATTCATGGATGCCCTGCCCTCCGGCTTCGACATTTCTCCCTGCTGTTATCAGATATCCAGCTCTGCATCCGTTGCATGCTCATAGATAAACGCCTTACGTGGCGGAACATCGCTTCCCATCAGGATTTCTGTCACATCAGAAGCCATGCGGGCATCTTCGATCTCCACACGTTTCATCATCCTGGTTTCCGGATTCAGAGTCGTCTCCCACAGCTGCTGGGCGTCCATCTCTCCCAGACCTTTATATCTCTGAAGGGTAAAACTTCCAGGTTTATGGCTCCGGCGGTATTTCTCCAGGGCCTTGTCATCGTAAAGATATTCCTCCTGTCCCTTCTTGGGCATTACTTTATAAAGAGGCGGCATGGCAATGTATACATGTCCCTCATAGATCAGTTCCGGCATAAAACGGTAGAATAATGTCAGAAGCAGCGTGGAGATATGTGCTCCGTCCACATCGGCATCGGCCATGATCACAATCTTATCGTAACGGAGTTTGGTAATATCGAAATCGTTTCCATATCCTTCGGAAAAGCCGCATCCAAAAGCGTTGATCATGGTCTTGATCTCCGCATTGGCCAGTACCTTGTCGATGGTGGCCTTCTCTACATTGAGGATCTTACCGCGGATAGGCAGGATAGCCTGATAGTTACGGTCTCTGGCAGTCTTGGCAGAACCGCCGGCGGAATCTCCCTCTACAATAAAGATCTCGCAGAGAGACGGATCTTTCTTCTCACAGTTGGCCAGCTTGCCGTTGGAATCAAAAGAGTATTTCTGCTTGGTGAGAAGATTGGTCTTGGCACGTTCTTCCGTCTTACGGATCTTGGCCGCTTTTTCCGCACAGGAAAGTACTGTCTTCAGTGTTTCCAGGTTTCGGTCAAAGAAGAGTACCAGCTGTTCCCCTGTCACTTTACCGGTGGCTCTGGACGCATCCTGGTTGTCCAGCTTGGTCTTGGTCTGGCCCTCAAAACGGGGTGCCGGATGTTTGATGGAGACAACGGCTGTCATACCATTTCGGATATCTGCGCCTGTAAAATTGGGATCTTTATCCTTCAGCACACCGATCTCACGTGCGTAAGTGTTCATTACGGTTGTAAAGGTTGTCTTAAAACCGGTCAGATGTGTTCCGCCTTCTGCATTGTAGATATTGTTACAGAATCCAAGGACGTTCTCACGGAATTCATTGGTAAACTGAAAAGCTATCTCCACCTGGATTCCGTCTGCCTCTCCTTTAAAGTAGACCGGATCATGAAGTGGTTGTGCGTTCTTATTGAGATCACGGATAAATCCCACGATTCCCTCCGGCTCATGATACTGGATATCTTCGATCATATCCCCTCTTCGGTCCTCAAAATGGATCGTAAGTTCCGGGTTCAGGTAAGCAGTCTCGTGAAGACGGCTCTTTACATCGGCTGCCCCGAATCTTGTTTTCTCAAAGATCTCCGGGTCCGGAAGGAAGTTCACACAGGTTCCGGTTCCTCTGGTTTTCCCCAGCTTCGGGAGAAGTCCTGCTTCCAGTTCAATGGTAGGGATTCCTCTCTCATAGTGGTCATGATGTACATAGCCGTCACGGCTGATCTTAATATCCAGATAGGTGGACAATGCATTTACAACCGAAGAGCCCACGCCATGAAGTCCACCGCTTGTCTTATATGCGGAATTATCAAACTTACCACCTGCATGAAGAGTTGTAAAAACAAGTCGTTCCGCTGACACGCCCTTGGCATGCATATCTACCGGGATTCCTCGTCCGTTATCTTCTACTGTACAGGAACCGTCCTTCTCAAGAACTACATGGATCAGGCTGCAATATCCTGCAAGGTGCTCGTCTACCGCATTGTCTACGATCTCATATATCAGATGGTTCAGTCCCTTTCTGGATACGCTTCCGATGTACATACCGGGGCGCTTTCGTACGGCCTCGAGGCCTTCCAGGACAGAGATACTGTCCGCATCATAAGTGTCTTTTTTTGCCATTCCACTGATTCCTTTCTTTTTCTTTTCGAACATTTGTTTGTATTATATCAGAAATTTGCTTTTTCGTAAAGCAGACATTTATATTCCTACTATATTATATAGTTACTATATTGATTTCTGTAAAATATTCCTTTTTTCTTTTCACAGTGTAGCAGCTCAGGAAATCTGTCTGTCCGGCAAGCAGATATTCGCACCTCCGCCGGGGACTTACTTGATTCGGGTCAAGCGGATATTCGCAATCCGCTTCGCTACTTGCTCATAACCAAATAACTGCTCCGCAGTTTATCAGGAGAAGTTTGCACTCCTCCTGATACAAGCAAGTCCCCACCCACTGCTTATTGCTTTTCGCAATTGAAACAGGGGACTTACTTGATTTGGTTAAAAGACTGATTTCTTCAGCCGCCACAGCCTATCTATTCTATCAAACCCCCTTTAAAACTGCAAGTAAAATCCTGCCCCTGAAATCCCTCGAAAATTTTTTTAAAAAAATTGAAAAAAATACTTGCATTTTGAAAAAAAGTGTTATATACTAACGAAGTCGGTTGAGGAAAACAACTTAAACGACAGAAACGAATGAATATGGCCAGTTGGTCAAGGGGCTAAGACGCCGCCCTCTCACGGCGGAAACACGGGTTCGATTCCCGTACTGGCTATTCTAAAAAGCAGTTAGAATAATTCTAACTGCTTTTTTCGTTATTCTGAAAATAATAAAAAAACAGGAAGCATAAAAAAGTCCCTCATTCTTCAGATGCTCCCTATCACATTCATCTCGTATAATGATATCTGCAAGCCAGTATATAAACATTTTCATCATCTATCTGATAAATCAGCCGGTCCTTATCATTAATACGTCTTGACCAGAAACCTGCCAAATTTCCTGTCAAGGGTTCCGGTTTACCGATCCCCTGATTGCCATTCCTGCATATATCCTCTATCAGCGCATTGATCTTCTTCAGTGTCTTTTTATCTTCGGTCTCCCAGTAAACATAGTCTTCCCATCCGTTCTGCGTGAATACCTTATTCATCATTCAACCTCTTTCAACTTATGAATACCTGCTTTTCCTTCCTGTAACTGTTTCTTTGATTCCATAATCCAGTCATAATTTGCGCGATCTTCCATAAGATAAAGATTTTCCATAAGATTGTTGTAGGATTCTTCCGACATCATCACCACATTTCTGTTGTTTTTACGAGTAACGATCATGGTTTCATAGTCATCTGTAACCTTATCCATATAATTTTTCATATTTTCCCGTAAATTCGTATAATTTACCGCTAACATATACGCCCTCCTTTTCTGTACAGTATTCTGTACTTTTATTATACGTACATTATATACAGCTGTCAATAATCTATACAAAACATGGATTTTTTTGCATTTTTTTATTTTCTGTTTTATAATTTTCCCTGAAAAAATACTTATGATAAGGGGTGACTTCTCATGCATCACAAACTTTCTTTTCGCAGAAAACTGCAGGCGTTTTTTCTTTCGCTGCTGCTTGTTCTGCTGACAGCCGCAGGAGTTCCCTCTGCTGCTTATACAGCTGAGGCTGCTTCTGCTGACACGACAATGGCTGTCCATTTTCTGGATGTGGGACAGGGACTTTCGATCCTGGTACAGTCGCGGGGAGAGAATCTTCTGTATGACGGCGGTGACCGGGGACATTCCAGTTTCGTGGTTTCGTATCTGCAGAAACAGAATATTTCTACCATCGACTATATGATCTCCTCCCATTATGATGAGGATCATGTGGCTGGTCTCGTAGGATGTCTGGACAGTTTTTCCGTAAAAAATGTGATCGGCGCGGATTATGTGCAGGATACGAAGATCTATCAGTCTTTCGAGAACAGTGTTGCCTCTCAGGGACTGACTGTGCAGCATCCGGAACCAGGAACGGATTTCGCCTTCGGAAGCGGGAAATTTACGGTTCTTTCTCCCCAGTCTATCAGCAGCAATGATAACGATAATTCTGTTGCGATCCGACTGGAAAACGGAAGCAATCATTTCCTGTTTACGGGAGATGCGGAGTCTGCCGGTGAGGAAGCGATCTGTAATCTGGGACTGGATCTTTCCTGCGATGTGATCGTTCCGGGGCATCATGGTTCTGCCACTGCTACTACCTGGGATCTGCTCCAGGAGACAGTTCCGGAATATGCAGTGATCAGCTGTGGCGCCGGTAATTCCTACGGGCATCCGCATAAGGATACTATGGACAAACTTGCCGATATGGGAATCCAGGTGTTTCGTACGGATGAGCAGGGTACGGTTATCGCGGTCAGTGACGGAAATAATATTGAATGGAACCAGAGTCCGTGTAATGATTATTCTGCAGGTGATGAATCGGATACCGGTACGCAGCCTTCTTCTGCTTATGATAATTCCGGTGCATCCGGCTATGATTCTTCCGATGGGGCGGCTTCGGATTCTCAGGCTGAAGTGCAGGCTGATCCGGAACCGGTCGGGGATATGGTATGGATCTCTGCTACCGGAAGCAAGTATCACCGAATCCCCAACTGCGGAAATATGAACCCGGATAATGCTACGGAGATGACGCGCGCGCAGGCGGAAGCTGCGGGGTATGGGGCTTGTAAGAAGTGTTATTAGAAACGACAATGTATTTCAGACCTGGTGAGTATTATGTCATGTTAACGTAATATGGATAATCTTTAAGAATATTATTTAAGGACAGCTGTATCATACATTGATATGATATGGCTGTCCTTTTCTTTATGTATCTTATTATTTTCTCTTCTGTAGGGTCCTGGCTTATGCCTGGGTAGATTCTGGCTGATTATTGTCTCTTATTCGAAGTTCAATTTCCAGCATTTCCTGATTGTCTTCAATTCTCGTTCTTACATTATTTTTCAATATCCTCCGCCGGCTCGGCCGGTACGAAGACTCTCTTCTTTTCTTTCTTCTCTTTTTTTGCGGCTTTGGCCCGCTCGGTGGCTTCCAGGCAGAATTCCATCTGGGAATTTATCAGGGTTTTTCCCCGTTTATCCTGTTTCTCATAGAGACCGGAGGGCTTAAGGATATGCGCTTTTACATTGTCACGGAATTCCAGATCCAGCACATGTTTGATCTCGTCCTTGATTCCCTCATCTTCCACAGGGAAAACGATCTCCACACGACGATCAAGATTACGTGGCATCCAGTCTGCACTTCCCATGTAGATCTCATCGGAACCACCATTATGGAAATAGAAAATCCGGCTGTGCTCCAGGAAATTGCCGACAATGGAACGCACATGGATATTTTCACTGATACCCGGAATGCCCACCTTCAGACAGCAGATACCACGAACCAGAAGATCGATCTTTACACCGCAGGAAGAAGCGTAATACAGTGCCGCCATGATCGCAGGGTCACACAGGGAATTCATCTTCGCCACAATGTGGGCCTCTTCTCCGTCTTTCGCATGCTGTGCTTCTCTCTCGATCATTTTTACAAAACGGTCTTTCATCCAGATGGGCGCAACGATCAGACGGTTCCAGCGTTTCGGCTCGGAATATCCGGAAAGCATGTTAAAGACAGCCGTTGCATCCTCACCAAACCGCTCATCACAGGTAAAAATACCGCAGTCTGTATAAAGTTTGGCTGTGGAATCGTTATAGTTTCCGGTTGCCAGATGGACATATCGGCGGATTCCGTTTTCTTCTCTTCGCACAACAAGGGTGATCTTGCTGTGTGTCTTCAGTCCTACCAGACCATAAATTACATGACAGCCTGCTTTTTCCAGCATTTTGGCCCAGACGATATTGTTTTCCTCGTCAAAACGTGCTTTCAGCTCCACAAGAACAGAAACCTGCTTGCCGTTTTCTGCTGCCTGAGCCAGCGCTGCAATGATGGGGGAATTGCCGCTGACACGATACAGTGTCTGCTTGATTGCCAGTACATCCGGATCTTTTGCCGCCTGGCGCACAAAATTCACCACCGGATCAAAACTCATATATGGATGATGCAGGAACACATCCCCTTCCCGGATCACCTGGAAAATGTCTTTATCATTCTGAAATGCCGGTACTGCTGCCGGTTTGTACTTCGGCTCCTTGAACTGATCATATCCATCGATACCATAAACCTTCATCAGCATAGTCAGATCCAGCGGTCCGTTGATAAAAAAGATGTCATCTCCGTGAACCTGAAATTCCATTTTCAAAATATCCAGAAGCCTCGGGTCCATCTTATCTTCCACTTCCAGACGGATCACTTCGCCCCACTGACGCTTTTTCAGCTGTTTCTGGATCTCCACCAGAAGATCCTCCGCCTCATCCTCATCGATGGAAAGATCTGCATTACGCATGATCCGGTACGGATGTGCACAGATCACATCGTAGCTTAAAAACAGTTTGTCAATGTTCCGCTCAATGATCTGCTCCAGAAGCGTTACGGTTGTATGACCTTTTTTTTCGGAAGGGATGATCACCACTCTCGGAAGCACGGAAGGCACCTGCACGGTGGCAAAATCTATCTCTTCTTTTCCTTTTTTGGTATCTTTTCTGGAAAGAAGTGCTCCGATGTTCAGTGTCTTGTTACGGATCAGCGGAAATGGTCTGGAAGAATCCATTGCCATGGGTGTCAGAACCGGATATACATTATCCTCAAAATACCGGTCTACAAATTCCTTCTGTTTCTCAGAAAATGCCTCATGCTCAAAGATCACATGAAGTCCTGCTTTTTCAAGGGCAGGAACCAGAGACCGGTTTAATGTACTGTACTGTACGTGAACCAGATCATGGGTCTGCTGGCTGATGGCTTTCAGCTGCTCTTTGGCTGTCATTCCCGCAATGTCCGTTTTTTTGTACCCTACATGAACCTGGTCTTTCAGGGATGCCACACGGACCATATAAAATTCATCCAGATTGGATGAGGTAATACTCAAAAATTTCAGTCTCTCAAACAGAGGCAGATTTTTGTCCCTGGCCTCACTGAGTACGCGGTCGTCAAATTTGATCCAGCTCAGCTCTCTGTTTACAAAATATTCCGGTTTGTCAAATTCCTTAAATTTCATACAAAAACCTCCTCCGTTATCTTCTTCCTTTCCGTCTCATTACAAGCCGGATGCCAAACACCTCTTCAAAAAATTCCTTTTTATCTTTCAGAAGACCCAGTTCCAGGGAAACATCTTTCGCAGAATCCACTACCAGATAAAGAATTCTGTCCTTCAATGTTACATTGAGAGCTTTTACCTTCTGGTAATGGCTTCTGTCCATGGCATTGGCCAGACGGAGAATTGCTGTCAGCTTCGCTGTCAGGAGATAATTTTCCCTGTTCATGGAAGTTTCACGGTTGATCTCTTCATAGCAGCCGAATTCTCTGGTATTATACCGCACCGCACTTGCGATCACCTGCCGTTCCTCTGTGGAAAGGCCAATGATCTCCGTAGCCATGATGATACGGTAGGAACATTCTGCAACATCACTCATACTGATATATTTTCCGCAGTCATGAAGAAGAACCGCGATCTGCAGAAGAAGGCGTTCACGTTTTCCCATGCCGTGGATCTTTTTTGTACTGTCAAAAATATCCAGTGCCAGATCGGTGGTTCCTGCAATGTGATTCTTTCCGCTGGAATACCTTTTGGCAATATTTGCGGACGCCACCAGGATATCATTTTCAAAATTGTGGGCGCTTTTCAGATATTTGTTTTTTTCTGCATAATCATAGGCAATTCCATCCAAAAGAGAAACACCGGGGATCCACAGTGCTTCCGCCTGAAAAATTTCTATGAAATTTCGGATAATAACCATGTTCGGCACGATCAGGGAAGCATATTCCGGTTCCAGTTCCATGGATTCCGCAAGATCATAATCTGACATGTTTACGATGGTCTCGTATTTCTTCAGGAATTCTTCCTTTGTGATCATATTCTCCCCGGATCTGTCCTGAAAAATCGTATCTGTGAGAAAATCTCCCATCAGGATCAGATTGGAAATTTCTTTATCCTTAAGATAGAGCCGCTGGAAACACATCAGATCGTTGCGGATAAATTCCTCCACCAGCCGGTCATAATGTGGAGTTGTTTTCTCCAGTTCTTTTAACCGTTCACGGATACGAAGACTTCCCATTCGGATACTCTGGGTCAGCACCAGCGCATCTTTGTCAAAGAGGGAAATCTGCAGGTTTCCACCTCCGATATCCAGAATTGCCGTGCCTTTCTGAATGGCTTTTTTGAAGCCGGATTCAATGGCCGCAATGGATTTATATCCCAGAAAATGCTGCTCCGCATTGCTTAAGATCTCCACACGGATCCCGGTTCTCTGGAAAATCTGTTCCAGAATAATCACCGGATTCTCCAGTTCTCGCAGGGAGCTTGTGGCACACGCACGCCAGCTTTCCACCCCAAAGTCAGCCATCATGCGTTTAAAATCATCAAGGATCCCACAGAGTTCATCCACAGTTTCCATCTCAAGCCGTCCAGCCGCATAAGTTCCCCGCCCCAGTTCCAGCTGGTAACGAACGTCATTAATCTCCCGGAAACCGGTCCGCTTTGACATTTCAAAAATCTTCATGCTGACTTCATAGGATCCTATATCAATTGCCGCAAAGGTTGTCACCGCCATAGTTCATCATCCTTTCCCCCAATACACAGGTGGACTATTTTCTCTTTTCTTCCTCTGTTCCCACAATGTAATCAATAAACTGCTGTGCGGCACGTCCGGTCAGTCCGCCATGAGAAAGTTCCCACTGGTTGGCTTTCAGAAGAAGCTCATCCTCCGGCATGGTAACGCCATAACGGGCTGCCAGTGTGCGGACGATCTCCTGGAACTGTTTTTTGTCCGGTTTGCCAAAATAGATACGGACTCCAAAACGATATACCAGGGAAAGTTTCTCCTGTACGGTATCGGAAGAATGCAGATCGTCTTCATCTGCGATCTCCAGCTTGTCTGCCGCACGCTCACGCACAAGATTACGTCGGTTACTTGTTGCATAGATCAGGACATTGTCCGGTTTTTTCTCAAGACCGCCCTCGATCACTGCTTTCAGATATTTATATTCAATCTCAAATTCCTCAAAGGAAAGATCATCCATATAAATAATAAAACGATAGTTACGGTTTTTGATCTGGGCGATCACTTCATTGAGATCCTGGAACTGATGCTTGTAGGCCTCAATGATGCGAAGACCCTGATCATAATACTGGTTCAGGATACCCTTGATACTGGAAGATTTACCGGTTCCCGCATCACCAAAGAGCAGACAGTTGTTTGCCTTTCTTCCCTGCACAAAGGCCTCTGTGTTTTCGATGAGTTTTTTCTTGGCGATCTCGTAGCCTACCAGGTCATCGATCTTCACATGTGCGATCCTTGTGATCGGCTGGATTTCTACTTTGCCATTTTCATCATGGCCGATACGGAATGCTTTGTGAAGACCCAGCTTACCTACACCAAAATCCTTGTAAAAAGATACCATATCATCCATGAACTCTTCTGTTGTGGCAGCTGCTGCCAGTGTTTTGCTCATCTGGCAGATACGGTCACGGATTCTGGTATTAAAGAGCTTGCTGTTCTCATCCGGTGTCTGATAATCACAGATCACTTTACAGCATACCGTTCCAAACACTCTGTCAAATACTGTGATATCAAAATCATACAGTTCCTTGAATATCTGAAAATCATTCTTTGCCAGGTCATTGATGCTGCCTTTGATAGCCCCACGGATCTCGCTTGCCATGCTGAAGGCATTCTCGTGATTTACCAGAAGAAATGTAAGATATGTATGCCAGATATTTCCGGAAAATCCATACATTCCCGCCAGTTCCACCAGCCCGTTGATGCTTTTGAAAAACTGGTCTTCTTTTGCCTTCAGAGCTTCTTCATCAGATTCATAAAGATTGATAAGCTCTGCCATATTGTTCAGTATCTCACCGTCCGAAAATCCACGGTAAAGGATACATTCCTGAATTCTTGCCAACATAATAAATAACTCCTCTGTATCTTAATAATTTCCAAGAACACGGAGAACATTCGCCTCCGCCTCAATTCCTCTTAACGCATTTTCCACAGCGCTTTCACCAAGTTTTCCTGTAAAGTCCACGAAGAAACGGTATTCCCAGGATTTTCCCGGGATGGGACGGGATTCGATCTTAGTCATGTTCAGCCCGTTGTAGATAATGTGGGAAAGCCATGTTGTAAAGGGTTCCGCTTTCATGAGGCAGCTCAAAACAGATGCTGATCTTTCCGGCTTTTTCCTCGTACTCCGGCTTCCGGCTTACAATGATGAAGCGTGTGGAGTTTGCTTTTTCCCGGCAGATGTTTTCCGCAAGGACCTTAAGGCCGAATACCTCGCCTGCCTCACGGCTTGCGATGGCTGCCACACCTTTATCTCCCACTTCGCTGACCTTTTTGGCTGCGCCTGCGGTGTTTTCCACTTCTTTCTTTTTCCAGGACGGGTACTCTTCCAGAAAGGCTTTGCACTGAGCAAGTCCCTGTGGATGGGAGCAGACTTCCCTGATATCTTCCACCGTTGCATCCGGCATTCCAAGAAGCACATGATCCACACGGATGATCTGCTCACCTACGATATAAAGTTTGTATTCCATGAGAAGGTCGTAGATATCAGCCACGATACCTGCGGTGGAATTCTCGATGGGAAGTACCGCATAGTCTGCTTTTCCGTGGGTTACATCCTCCATGGCTGTACGCCAGGTTTTTACGTGATAGCTTTCGATATTTTTCCCAAAGTACTGGCGCATGGCTGCATAGCTGTAGGCTCCCTCGACTCCCTGGAATACAACGGTTGCATTTTCAAGGGGAACATGCTTTACAGTTGTAAAATTACGCTCTCCGTAAATCCCATGTTCTGTAAGCAGCTGATACTGTCTCTTACGGCTGATGGCCATGATCTGGCGGAAAAGCTCCTGCACGCCAAGGCTGTTAAAATCTCCGTGAGCTTTTTCTTTCAGGGTATGGATCTTCTGGCTCTCACGTGCCGGATCCAGTACCTGTTTGCCTGTTTTTATTTTATATTTAGCGACTTCCTCACTCACCTTCATTCGTTTTTCAAAGAGACGTACGATCTCGCTGTCAATCTCATCGATCTCGTCTCTGTATCTTTCCAAATCAGTCATTAATTTCCTCCGTTATGTTTCCTGATAATTTCTGTAAGATCCCCAAGGAATGCCAGGGAACCAAAAGCAATGATCACATCCTCTTTTCCTGCCAGATGATAGGCTTCTGCCACTGCAGATTCGATATTATCAAAAGCCCTTACATCGGAATGGAACTCCCGCACTGCATCTGCCAGCTCCTGGGGAGTCAGTGCTCTGGGATTATCCGGTGCCGCAATGGTGAGGATGGTATCTGCATATTTTTCTGTTTTCTGGATGACTTTGCGGTAATCTTTGTCGCGGAACATTCCCATGATGTAGATGATCCTTTTTCCCTTAAAATACCGCTCAATGGATGCAGCCAGCATGTCTGCCGCAGCCGGGTTATGAGCTCCGTCAACCACAAAATCCGGCTCTGTTCCAAGAAGTGCGAATCTTCCCGGCCAGGTGGTACGTTTCAGCCCATCCTGTCTCTGCTCCAGTGTGGTTGGGTATCCCTGCTCATTCAGGATCTCCAGTGCCCGAAGCGCTGCCACCGCATTTTCTTTCTGGTAGGCTCCTGCCAGGGATATCGTGTACTTCTCATCTTTATAAAGAAACGTCTGGCCGGTTATGGATGCTTCCAGTACTTTTGCACAGTCCCGGTCTGCTACTTCGTATGGTACATTCTGTTCTTCGCATACTCTTCGTATGACCGTTTCTGCTTCCGGCTGCTGTTTTACCGTCACCATATGGCTGTCCGGTTTAATGATGCCGGCCTTTTTTTCTGCTATCTCGCCCAGGGTATTTCCAAGAAATGCCGTATGATCCATACTGATAGATACCAGAATGGAAAGAACTGTGGTACGGATAATATTGGTGGCATCCAGATCGCCGCCCATACCAACTTCCATTAATACAAGATCGCATTTCTCATCCTGAAAATAAAGAAATGCGGCTGCTGTTTCAATTTCAAATACTGACGGATGCGGTTTGCCTTCTTTTACGATCTCATCGATCACTTCCGCGATCCTTGTCACATATGCTGCAAATTTCTCTCTGCTGACAGGCTCTCCGTTTACTTCCATCCTCTCTCTGTAGGAATAGACAGCCGGGGAAATATATCTTCCCACACGATAGCCTGCACCTGATAAAGCGGAATACAGATATGCGATCACAGACCCTTTTCCGTTGGTTCCCGCTACGTGAACGTACTTCAGTTCATCCTGGGGATTTCCAAGCCGCCTCATCAGCTCCCTCATATTTTCCAGTCCCAGAACGATCCCTTTTTTCAGTTCTGCGGTTCTGATGTAGGCACGACTTTCTTCATAATTCATCGTCTGTTTTTCTCCTTCCGCATGTGTTGAAAATATAAATAATTTCGTTCATTATAACCCACGTGTATATTTTTTTCAAGGCAGGGGAGACTATTAAAGATGCTTTTCCACGTTAAATATATATAAAGTTAAACTTCCCATTTTCTGCTTTCGAAAAGAGAAGTTTTTTTGCTGATGAGAAGGAGCTTTAAGATGCAAAAGAAGGATTTTTTTCTTTGTGGTTTTACAGGCTGGTGTCTGGAAATTTTCTGGACCGGTCTTCATTCTCTTTTCACCGGAAACTTTACCATGATGGGCAAAACCTCTCTTCTGATGTTCCCGGTTTACGGTCTTGCAGCCCTGATCCGGCCGGCTTACTGTAAACTTAAAGGTTTTCCGGTTATGGTACGGGGGATTTTTTACAGCTGCGGGATTTTTTTCGTGGAATTTTTAATCGGATCTTTTTTTCAGAAGCTTCATATCTGTCCCTGGGACTATTCTCACGTTCCGCTCCAGTATAAAGGGGTGATCCGGCTGGACTATGCACCCTTATGGTTTCTCACCGGTCTCTTTTTTGAGTGGCTTCTTCGACAAAATCCTCGGAAAGTCTCTTGAAAATCTCACAGTTATATTATATGATAATTGGAAGGAATCTGATTTCCAGTAAATAATTGGAGGTACAACATGAGACATTTAATGAGTCCGTTGGATTTCTCGGTTGAAGAGCTCGAGAAGCTTCTGAATCTCGCCGATGACATCGGGAAAAATCCCAAAAAGTACGCGCATACCTGTGATGACAAAAGGCTTGCGACACTGTTTTACGAACCAAGTACACGTACACGTTTAAGTTTCGAGGCAGCCATGATGAATCTTGGAGGAAAGGCTCTTGGTTTTTCTTCCGCTGATTCCAGCTCCGCTTCCAAGGGCGAGAGTGTTGCCGATACTATTCGCGTTGTTTCCTGCTATGCAGATATCTGTGCTATGCGTCACCCGAAAGAAGGTGCTCCGCTTGTAGCTTCTATGGCATCCAATATCCCGGTGATCAATGCCGGCGACGGCGGCCACCAGCATCCTACTCAGACATTAACTGATCTTTTAACTATCCGTTCCCTGAAAGGCAGACTTGACAATATCACGATCGGTCTCTGCGGCGATCTGAAATTCGGACGTACTGTCCATTCTCTGATCGAGGCTCTGGTCCGTTATGAAAACGTAAAATTTGTCCTGATTTCTCCGGAGGAACTTCGTATTCCAAGTTATATCCGTGAGGATGTTCTGAAACGTAACAATGTGGAATTTGTTGAAGAGGAACGTCTGGAGGATGCTCTTCCGAGTCTTGATATCCTGTACATGACCCGTGTTCAGAAGGAGCGTTTCTTCAATGAAGAGGATTATGTCCGCATGAAAGATTTCTATGTTCTGGACAAACAGAAACTGGAGCTTGCGCCGAAGGATATGTATATTCTTCATCCGCTTCCGCGTGTCAATGAGATCTCTGTTGAAGTGGATTCTGATCCGCGTGCCGCTTATTTCAAACAGGTCCAGTACGGTGTTTATGTACGTATGGCCCTGATTCTTACTTTACTGGAGGTGGAACTGCCATGTTAAACGTAGGTGCTCTTCGTGAAGGTTATGTTCTGGATCATATCAAAGCCGGCAAGGCTATGACAATTTATCATGACCTGAAACTGGATAAACTGGACTGTACCGTTGCCATTATCAAGAATGCCCGCAGCCAGAAAATGGGCAAAAAAGATATCATCAAGGTTGAATGCCCGATCGAAGATCTGGATCTGGATATCCTTGGTTTTATCGATCATAATATTACGGTAAATATTATCAAAGACGAGAAGATCGTTGCCAAGAAAGAGCTGAAGCTTCCGAAACAGGTTGTGAATGTGATCAAATGCAAGAATCCTCGTTGCATCACTTCCATCGAGCAGGGACTGGATCAGATTTTTGTTCTTGCTGATGAGGAAAAGGAAGTTTACCGGTGTAAGTATTGCGAAGAGAAGTATAGCGGTAAACGGAATAAATAATAAATAGTAACTATATTAACGAACGGACGCGTCCGGTCCCCGGTTCGATATTCGGCTGTTTCGGAGCCTAGGAATACTACGGCTTCTGCAAAGGCCTGAATATCGAACCGGGGACCGGGCGCTGTTTTTTGGCTATTATATACGGATGTTTTTATTTTTTCTGTTATATTGTAATCAGACAATTTCTTTCTTGTGTCTTTTTGCAGAAAGGATTTTTTATGGCACAGAAAGAAATGATTACAAATGATAAAATCGGTTCTGCAACTGTAGTTCAGCATGAGGATGCGGTTTTAAAAACTGCCGCTCAGTTCTTTGCTAAGGAGTTGCTTCCTTATCTTGGTATTGATGGGAAGGTTATATCTTCTGCTCCTACAGAGTCCATTGTCCTCAATCTTAAGAAATTCTATGAAGATATCAATCTTATTATGGAAGATGGTACATGGAAGCATTTTGAGTTCCAGAGCAAGAATGAGGGAATTCCCAGTTTGAAACGTTTTCGTTCCTATGAAGCTGTCACCACATACGTTCTTTATTCGGGAAATATACAAAATCCGGTCACTTCATTTACCGAAGGAATAAACACTTATCATGTTATTCCGATCATAATGAAGGATCACAGTGCAGATGACCTGATCAAAACGCTGAAAGAGAAAGCTTCTTCTGGAGACATTCTTACAAAAGCTGATCTCGTTCCACTGACTCTGATTCCTCTGATGGACGGGCAGCTTTCCCAAAAAGAACGATTTCTTCAGGCATTTTCTCTGACTGAAAATACAAAAGATATTTCATCGGAAGATCTTCAGAAAATCGAGGCAATGATCTATACCATGGCAGATAAGTTTCTTGAAAATGATGATTTTGAACATGTTAAGGAGGGAATTCGTATGACACGTTTGGGTCAGATGCTGTTTAATGATGGTTTTAATGACGGTTTCAATAATGGTTCCCAGAAAAAGCAGCTTGAGATTGCCAGAAATCTGATAGGGAAACTCAGTGATGCTTCTATTGCTGAAACTACAGGTTTGCCTTTGGATGTGATTCTGAAACTGAAAAAAACAAACTATGAAAGTATAAAGTTTCTGACGTTCTTTACCAAAAAAGCAACTGCTATTTCGCGGGTCTATAAACTGGCCGCAAAATACAGTTGCTTTTATTATATGCTTATTTATTATACACAGTCAGACCGATAAGCCGGGTTATGTCGTTGAGTGATCATCTATCTAGGCCTTCCGTTGCCAGAAGGCTCCAGCGACCTACCTGAAAGCACGACGGGCCGCCGTATGGCTTTCTTCTCGGTCTTGCTTCGAATGGAGTTTACATGTGCCCGCTCTGTTACCACAGCGGCGGTAGTCTCTTACACTGCCTTTCCACCCTTACCCCGCAAAGGAGGCGGTTTATTTCTGTTGCACTGGTCTGGGAGTTACCTCCACCGGACGTTATCCGGCATCCTGCCCTGTGAAGCCCGGACTTTCCTCGTCTGAACCCTTTCGTCTGTCCAGCCGCGATCACCTGGCCTGGCTGCGCATCTGATATTTTAGCACAGGTACGCAAACTTGTAAAGTTTGATTTTTTTTACATTGCCATGTGGGCGGATGGCTGCGCGGAGCGCATTTCAATGCGGTAAGTGTATAGTTGCTGACTTTTGTCTGTATGCTACAGAATTCAGAGTGGAACGCTATGCCGAGCTAGCTCCTAAATTCTTCGGCATTTATGCTGAAAAGCTGTGCCGACACAGCCACACTTTCACAATTCCAGGACAGGACACCGTCTGCTTCCGTCCCCTGCCACGTATTTATGTTTTTTCCTACCAACTGGAAATGTCAGCTCCCTCTGGCGTCCGGCTTCCTACCAAATCTCCAACGTCCACTCCCGTCTATCCACAACCTCACCGATCATTCCAGCCTCCAATCCAGCCTCACCCATTCTTTTCATAATCTCCTCTGCCTCTCTCTCCGGCACCGCCGCCGACAGTCCCCCGGAAGTCTGCGGATCAAACACCACATCCTCCCTCCAGAGCACCGCCTGGCTTTTCACACCAGTTTTTTCAGCAAACTCCCGATTCCGGTAAGCCCCACCCGGGATCAGGCCCATAGAAGCAAACTTCTCCACATCCGGAAGCACCGGCAACTTCTCCGTATCAATCACGATCGTCCGCTCACTGGCCACAGCCATCTCCGTGGCATGCCCTCCAAGACCAAACCCCGTCACATCCGTACAGGCATGAACCTCAAACTCTTTCAAAATCTCACAGGCATCCCGGTTCAACCTCTTCATGGAATCCAACACCGCCCTACGGGCACCTTCCGTCACCAGATCTGCCTTGATCGCCGTATTCACGATCCCCGCACCCAGCGGCTTCGTCAAAATCAGCTTATCCCCCGTCTGCGCCCCAAAATTCTTCCAAAACTTCCTCGGATCCACAAAACCCGTCACACTAAGCCCATACTTCGGCGTATCATCCTGGATCGTATGGCCACCGGCAAGAACCGCGCCAGCCTCCATCACCTTATCCGCACCACCACGCAAAATCTCCCCCAGGATCTCCACATCCATATCTTTGGGAAACGCCACAATATTCAAAGCCGTCTTCGGAGTTCCACCCATGGCATACACATCACTCAACGCATTCGCCGCCGCGATCTGACCGAAATCATAAGGATCATCCGCCACAGGCGTAAAAAAATCCAGTGTCTGAATCAGCGCCAGATCAGAGGACACCCGGTAAACCGCCGCATCATCCGAAGTATCCGTCCCCACCAGAAGATCCGGATCGCAGAACTTCGGCAGTCCGCCAAGAACCCCTGCCAGGGTTCCCGGTCCCACTTTTGCCGCACAGCCACAGTTTGGAGCCAATTTTGTCAGTTGCACTTTCTCTCTCATGATCATTTTCCCTTTCCTTTAAGTCCTGTAAACTCTAGCCGACATCTATACGCCGCAAAGAACTTTAACTTTTTTTGATCCACACCCAAAAGACTCCATACACCACAGATCCTACGCACAGAGAAAATCAGAACAATCCCATCTTTGCGCCAACCGATATCTGCACTGCACAGAGCCTTCTATCTACACATATCTTTATTTATTATACATTAAAACAGCTGCCACCGATAAACTCCCTCAGAAGCGAGTTAAACGGAACCCCCTCACAGGGCACCGGCACAAAATAATCCAGGAACTTCAGAAGCCTCTTCGCCTCCTGATACTCCGGCTCACTCTTATCAATTCCAAAAAGCAGTGGCTCCGCATAAACCTTCAGGCAGGCAAGCTCATACACAAGAGCGGAATTAAACATCACATCCGCCTCCTCCTGGAATGGAAAAATATTCTGCTCCTCACCACGCCGTACAGACGGCCATCTTGCAATGGTATCCTTTGCAGAAGTTCCTCGTGTACGCGCATCACGGACAATCCGGCGGATCAGCCTGCCATCTGTAGTCGGGATCCGGTTATGTTCATCAATATTCAGCTGTGTCAGAGCACTGATATAAATCTTAAACTTGCTCTCTTTTGGAAGGGCATAGCTCAGTTTGTCATTAAGCCCGTGGATTCCCTCGATCACCAGGATATCATCTTTTCCAAGCTGAAGTTGATCTCCCCGGTATTCCCTGTATCCGGTCTTAAAATTAAAAGTAGGAAGATCCACTTTCTTTCCAGCAAGAAGATTCAGCATATCCTCATTAAACTGCTTGATATCAATGGCTTCCAGGCACTCAAAATTCTTTTCCCCGAATTCATCAAGCGGGGTATGCTCCCGGTTCACGAAATAATTATCCACACCGATGGGGTGAGGCTTCAGGCCATGAGCTGCAAGCTGAATGGACAACCTGTGGGAAAAACTGGTCTTTCCTGAAGAAGAAGGACCTGCGATCATTACAAACTTCACATTTCCTCTTCTCTGGATCTCCTCGGCAATGGAAGAAATCTTCGCCTCGTGAATCGCCTCCTGGATCAGCATCAGGCTCTGAACACCCTCTCTGGTGATCCGGTCATTGAGGTCCCCCACAGTGGCAACATCCAGCTTGTCGCCCCATTCTTCCGATTCCTTCTGCACATGAAAGATCTTATCCTGCGGCTCAAAATCCTCCAGAACATCCGGTGTTTTCTGACGCGGAAGGATCAGTACAAAACCTTCGTCATAAAGCTGCAGGTCAAAATACTGCACATAACTGGTATCCGGTGCCATAAAACCGTAAAAATAATCCTCAAAATTCTCCAGACTGTAAATATTTACCCTGGAAACACGGCGGTAACGGAACAGTTTTTCTTTGTCATACATATGATGCCTGTGAAACATGGAAATGGCATCATCCGTGCTGACACTGCGTTTGTAGATCGGAATTTTCTGATCTACCAGCTCCCGCATCCGCACTTTCACCTGGTCAAGAAGCTCCTGATCCAGGGTTGCACTGCCTTTCATGGTAAAATAAAGACCATTTCCCAGAGAATAATGGATTACCACATGATCCACATTTTCCTTTCCGGCCACATCAAAAATTGCTTTCAGAAGGATAAAGATCGCACTTCGCCGGTAGGTTTTACGGCCGGCACTGTCCTTTGTGGTTATAAATCCCAGGGTACAGTCATGCCGCAGCTTCTTGTGAAGTTCTCGGAGTTTTCCGTTCTCAGTTACAAGAATCACCGGATACTCTGTTTCTCCCTCATAATCCTTTACAATCTCGGAATATGGGGTCATCTTGGGGTATTCCCTTGTTTCTCCGTTTATGGTCACTTTTATCATCGTCTGTTCCATAACACTCACCTCCACAGGCTTATACTTATAAAACAATATATGGATTTTTCACACTGGCGCAGGTCGTCTTAAGATCCGGGAACGCTTCATTCAGTTCCCTCTCCATGGCTTCCGCAAAAATATACTCCGTGCCATAATGTCCCGCATCTACGATCGCCAGTCCATCCGCCATGGTATCAATGGCAGTATGATAATCAATATCTCCGGTCACATACACATCCGCACCGGCTGCCATCACATCACGGATCATGCTCTTTCCGCTTCCTGTACAGATTGCCACAGTCTCGATCCTCTGATCCAGATCGCCGTAAACCCGCACATCTGGAAGGCAATTGCATTCTTTTACATATTTTCCAAACTCGCCAAGAGTCATGGCACGGGGAAGTTTTCCCACGCGGCCGAATCCCTCCGGCTGCTCCCCGGACTCATCGGTAACTGTAAGCACCTTTGTATCCTGAAGTTTCAGATAATCTGCGCTTAAATCTGCCATACCGATCACATCATAATTGGTATGCATGGCAAAGTACGGGATATCCTCCCGGATCAGACGTAAGATCTTCCTTCCGGTAAAGGTATGATTGTTGATCTTCTTGATCCCGGAAAAGATCATGGGATGATGGGTAAGGATCATGTCCGCGCCGGCCGCCACTGCCTCATCCAGCACTGGTTCTGTAAGATCCAGTGCAAGGAATACATGGGAGATTTCTTTCTGATCATCTCCCACCAGAAGTCCTACATTGTCCCATTCCTCCGCAAATTTCTGCGGATGGCGGATATTCAGCCAGTTAATCAGTTCATATGCTTTCATATCGTTTCAGAGCTGTATGAATCAGCTCCATTTCCTCCTTTACTTCTGCCAGACGGCTTTTTGCGGAAGCAGACTCTGCCCCGGAAAGACCGGCCAGTATCTTCTTACGGATGGATTCCTCCCTGAGAAGATATTCCCTCAGAACCGGATGGCACTTTTTCAGAAGAAGTGGCCCAAACCAGGCTTCTTCCTCTGTATAGGCAAACTGTTCTCCGGATTCTCTTCGCACCGCTTTCATCATTGGATAAAACTTTCCGTCTTCTTTTATCATTTCCTCTCTTACGATCTCCCAGCCGATCTCAGAGAGAAAATGCCGGAAATGAGGAAGGTCCGACTGAGGCTGCAGGATCAGTTCCTGAAACCCCTCCCGGACCTTCGCTCCCTCATTTAATATCCTTTCCATCAGAGGACCGCCCATTCCCGCAATCACCAGGGTATCACCTTCCCCCGGCTCAAGCTTCGTAAGCCCATCACTTAAACGGGTCTCTATGTAATCTTCAAGACCATAGCGGGAAATATTCTCCCTAGCTCTTGAAAGCGGTCCCGGACGTACATCCATGGCAATAGCTGACGGAACTATTCTTTCCTCAACAAGATAGATGGACAGATAGCCATGGTCACATCCTACGTCTGCCAGCCGGTTTCCTTTTGTTACCATACCGGCAATGGCACAAAGACGCATGGAAAGCTGTACGGATATATTTTTATCAGTCAAGGTAATCCTTCAGCTTGCGGCTGCGGCTGGGATGACGCAGTTTACGCAGAGCTTTCGCTTCGATCTGACGGATACGCTCTCTTGTAACGTTAAACTCTTTACCAACTTCCTCCAGAGTTCTGGCACGTCCGTCGTCCAGACCGAAACGGAGGCGAAGAACTTTCTGCTCACGGTCAGTAAGAGTGCTCAAAACCTCTACCAGTTGCTCTTTCAGAAGTGTAAACGCAGCTGCATCTGCAGGTACCGGAACATTATCATCCTGGATGAAATCGCCAAGATGGCTGTCTTCCTCCTCACCGATCGGAGTTTCCAGAGATACCGGCTCCTGGGAGATCTTAAGGATCTCACGTACACGGTCTACCGGCATGTCCATCTCCTCAGCGATCTCTTCCGGCGTAGGTTCACGTCCAAGCTCCTGAAGCAGCTGACGGGAAACACGGATCAGCTTGTTGATCGTCTCAACCATATGCACCGGGATACGGATGGTACGTGCCTGGTCCGCAATGGCTCTTGTGATGGCCTGACGGATCCACCAGGTTGCATAGGTACTGAACTTGTAGCCCTTTCTGTAATCAAATTTCTCAACTGCCTTGATAAGACCAAGGTTACCTTCCTGGATCAGATCAAGGAACAGCATTCCACGTCCCACATAACGCTTGGCGATGCTGACAACAAGACGGAGGTTCGCTTCTGCCAGACGCTTCTTGGCAGCTTCATCACCTTTTTCCATTCTTTTTGCAAGCTCGATCTCCTCGTCTGCACTCAACAGGCTGACTTTACCGATTTCTTTCAGGTACATACGGACCGGATCCTCGATGCTGACACCTTCCGGCACGGAGAGGTCGATCTTGTCAAGTTCTACCTCTTCTTCATCATCCAGGCCTTCCATATCCATATCGTTATCAAGGAGGAGTTCGTCACCGCTGTTGTCTGTGATACGGAGAACGTCCACACCGCTGGCCTCCAGGAAGTCAAAGACTTTCTCCATCTGATCTACTTCCAGTGGAGAGTCCTTGAAGAAGTCGCTGATCTCCTGATATTCCAGCACATTCTTTTTCTTTTTCGCAAGTTCAAGAAGCTCTACAAGTTTCTCGCTGAATTTTGCCATATTCATTTCCATAGGTGCTCTATACCTCCATATAGTGTTTATATTTTATCCTTAATTGAAAGAAATATGCAGTTGCTGCCTCTTTCTTCCAAGGTCTTCCAGTTCTTTTTTTGCTTTTATCAGTTCCTGAAGCCCTGCCATGTCTGACGGGTCCCAGGTACGGTTTTTTTCTTTGAGGCTCTCTTCCTTGATCCGCAGCAGCGTATCAGAAAAGGCTCTCTGCTGTTCTCCTTCGTTTTCCAGATGAATGGTGGCATTAAAAAGTGATGCCACTTCTCTCTGTTCCTCGCTATCTGTAAATGCATTGAGAAGTTTTCCCGGATTGGTCTCTCCTTCTTTATGCTGGTCAAACAGCATCTGGGCCACCTCTTTATACAGCGGCACCACAAAATCTGACGGTGAAATATATTTCTCCACCTGTTCAAAGATCCCCGGATAATTCACAAGCCAGGTAAGCATCAGCTTCTGGGCCTTATCTGCGGCGGATTCTTTTTCTTTGTTTCCGGAGTCCCGGATTTCGGCTGGATCCGCTTCTCTGCAGGCGTTCCTTTCAGAGCCAGTGTGTTGACCCTTTTCCGGATATCTTCCGTGCCCACTCCATAGCGGCCATATTCCTTCACAATTGCTTCTATATAAAGATTCCTTTCCAGTTCGTCGGAAAGTTCCAGCAGCATTTCGGCGCACCGCTCAAAAAACTGATTCTGTCCCTGAGGTGCATCCATCGCAAATTCCTGCTCTGCAATATGCACACGGAACATAAAACTGTCCATCGCCTGGTTCAGACGCTCTTCAAAAGCCTCCGCGCCCTCATTCTTGATAAACTCGTCCGGATCCTTCCATGGCTTCAGGCTTACCACCCTGGACGTAACCCCTGCCTCCCGAAGGATCGGGATCGCACGGAGAGCCGCACGGATGCCTGCGCCGTCACTGTCGTAAAGAAGCAGGACTTCCTTGGTGTAACGTTTCACAAGACTTCCATGTCCGGATGTCAGAGCGGTTCCAAGAGATGCCACTGCATTGGTAAAGCCTGCCTGATGCATGGCGATCACATCCATATATCCCTCACAGAGGATCAGGTAATTCTTCCTGGTGGTCCTGGCCACATTCAGTCCGTAGAGATTCCTGCTCTTGTCAAAAATCTTCGTCTCCGGTGAATTCAGATACTTGGGCTTGCCATCTCCCATGACACGGCCGCCAAAACCAATGACCCGGTTATTTACATCCATGATCGGGAAGATCACACGGTTCCAGAACTTGTCATACATTCCCCGCCGCTCATCCACATTAAACAGCCCGGATTCCCGGAGAAGTTCATCACTGTAGCCTTTTCCCTTGAGATATTTGTACAGGTCATCGCTGTACTTGTCCGAATATCCAAGGCCGAATTTCCGGATGGTTTCCTCCGAAAGACCTCTGCCTGTCAGATAGCCGTAGGCAGTTTTTCCTCCTTCTCGCCGGAGCTGATAGTAAAAATACTGAGCTGCCAGCTTGTTGATTTCAAGAAGCGCCGCTCTCTGTTCTGCTTTTTCTCTTGCTTCCCTGGAATATTCGATCTTCGGAAGCTCTACTCCTGCCCGGTCAGCCAGATGTGACAAAGCCTCACCAAAAGAATAATTCTCATATTCCATGATAAAATTGTATACGTTTCCTCCTGCCCCGCAGCCAAAGCAGTAATACATCTGCTTGGATGGCGTCACGGAAAAAGAAGGAGTTTTCTCATTATGGAAGGGACACAGTCCGAAATAGGAACTTCCCTTCCGTGTCAGTTTCACATACTGGGATATCACGTCTACAATGTCATTTTTCATTCGGACTTCTTCTATGATGTCATCTGAATAACGCATGTTTATCCCTCTTTTCCATTTAATAGACCTCCCAGGACTTCGGTATGTAGATCTCCCTGAATTTCTCCATGGAGTACTGATCTGTCATTCCTGAAATGTAATCACAGACTGCCTGTTCCTTGGGTACTCCCCGGTATTCCACCAGTTCTCTGTATTCCCTGGACATTGCCTCCGGGTGATCTGTATAATATTCGTATAGTTCACTCAGCATCTTGATGGCTTTGTCTTCTTCCTTCTTGGCAACCGGATTCTCATAGACATTCCGGAACATCAGGGCCCGAAGTTCCATCATCGCCTCAAAAACATCAGGCGACATGGAGATGCTGTCTTTATCCATACTGTTCTCTATAATATTATGTACGAAAGTATTCAGCCGTTCTCTCGTGGTATATCCGAGAAAAGTTCTCATTGTAACAGGAATGTCATCTTCTGTGATGATTCCCGCACGCTGAGCATCGTCCATATCGTGATGGATATAGGCGATCTTGTCAGAAAAACGCACAACCTGGCCTTCCAGAGTAGAAGGATTTCCACTGGTACGGTGATTCATGATCCCGTTACGGACTTCCCAGGTAAGATTCAGTCCGTTCCCGTTCTTCTCCAGTACTTCCACAACCCGGACGCTCTGTTTATAGTGGGCAAAACCTCCAGGATGTATCTGATCCAGCGCTCTTTCCCCGGCATGTCCAAAGGGCGTGTGCCCCAGATCATGGCCCAGCGCAATGGCCTCCACCAGATCTTCATTAAGCCGGAGTGCCTTGGCAATGGTACGGGCAATCTGTGATACCTCCAGTGTATGCGTCAACCTGGTACGGTAATGATCTCCCTGCGGTGCCAGAAACACCTGCGTCTTATCTTTCATGCGGCGAAAAGCCTTGCAGTGAAGGATCCTGTCCCTGTCCCGCTGATATGCGGTACGCACATCGCATTCCTCTTCCGGCCGGTCTCTGCCTCTGGTATCTGCGCTGTGAGACGCATAGGGACTTAACAGTTCCCGTTCTCTCTGTTCCATATTCTCTCTGATGTTCATAAGCACTTCCTCCACAGTCTGACAAACAGCGGCGATAAAATACCCTCTGTTAATTATATTCTACACAAAACCGCAAATTCCTCTTTTCTGAAAAAAAAATTCAAAAAATATTGGTTTTATCGTCTGTTCCAACCTGAAGGTGTCCAAAATTCTCATATTGTATATGAAACGAGAACAAATATGCAAACCGCTCCTCGATTTACTTTCATATAGCCAAAAACAGAGCTGCGATTCACAGCTCTGCCTTAAAGTCATGCGGAAGATGGGACTTGAACCCACACGAGCGCAATGCTCACAAGATCCTTAGTCTTGCTCGTCTGCCAGTTCCGACACTTCCGCATATCGCATTTCATGGAAATTTCCAATGCGGAAGATGGGACTTGAACCCACACGAGCGCAATGCTCACAAGATCCTTAGTCTTGCTCGTCTGCCAGTTCCGACACTTCCGCATGACCGCATTTCCTTGGGATTTTTTATTTTCTCCCTCGCGACAAGTGATAGTATAACAAAGTGGTTCCTATATGTCAACACTTTTTTTTATTTTTTTCTCAACTTATGATTCTGTCTCTTTTTCTTCTTTTTTCAACAATAATTGACCATTTTTTCTTTTTTTGTAGTAAAATATTGCCAGGTTTATATGTAAAACCATATAAAAAGGAGGTACCTATGAAAAACAAAAAAGCACAACTACTATCCATTTTTCTTTCTGCAATGTATACTGGGCACTTCTGCTCCGGTAAATGCAGCTGATTTTTATTCAGACGCTTTTTCTGCGGATGACAACGTGGAAGCAGAACCTTCTTCTGAGATCTCCGAAGATCTCTCTTCCGAAGAAAACTCTGATCCTGCCGATTCCACCGGCATCGATACACAGGAGGAATCCTCTGAGGATCTTTTGCAATCACCGAAAGATTCTAATAGCGGCAGCACATCAGACGCTTCCGATGCTTCTTCTTTGGAAGAGGAATTTAATGCCGGAAATGAAGAAGAGACTTTTTCCGATTCCGATGGAACAGACGATTTTTCATCCGGAGAAGAAGGTGGGGTACAAGCCGGTATTCTGGACGGTTCCGTAGAAGCCCAGATGGCAAAAAGCAGTTCCGTCATCGAAGCAGATATTCCGGTATCGAACTCATTAAATACAACCTGCACCATTTATAAAGGAAGCAACCTTGAAAACCAGAACTACAGTGTCTGGTCTTCTCCTGTCGAATCCTATCTTACAACAAGCCCAGACGGATCTCTCATGCGGGTTCAAAGTGGTGCCCTTGACGGTAAGCTTCTGATTGAATACTATGATTCCGGATACAACTTTAAGAAAACGATGACTCTCGATCTTCCACTGCCTGTATTCGGCGCTTTCTACGAAACCAACGACAACTATTATATCCTTACCGGCGCAAACAACACCGAAAAAGATAATACGAAAGAAGTTTACCGGGTGAGCAAATACTCCAAAGACTGGAAATCCCAAGGTTCCTGCAGCCTTTTCGGTGCAAATACCACCTATCCCTTTGACGCAGGTTCCGCACGTATGGCTTCTTACGGAAATTATCTTTTTATCCGCACCTGCCATGAAATGTACGGAGGGCATCAGGCTAACGTAACTTTTTCTGTAGATACCTCCACCATGTCTGTTGTGGATCAGCTTACAGGAATCCAGAATTCTGAGTTCGGATATGTCAGCCATTCCTTTAACCAGTTCATCCAGATCGATAACGGAACTCTTCTGGGCTGTGATCACGGTGATGCTTATCCCCGTGCTATTACGGTTCTTCAGTATCCCACGGATATCAGCAGCGGATCTTTTGTCCCGCAATATTCCTGGAGTTCCAGTTCCTATGCCTGCAAGGAATTTGACCTTATGACTTTCCCCGGATCATCCGGCAACAACTATACCGGCGCATCCCTTGGCGGTTTTGAATATTCCGACAGTTCCTATCTGGTCGCAGGCAATTATGATGCTGACAATCATTCCAGAAATGTATTTGTCTCCTCTGTTTCAAAATCCGGAGGAACACCTGTTGTGCGGTATTTTTCCGACTATGCAGGCACTTCTGACAGCGCCGCTACACCGCATCTTGTAAAAACCGGCAGCAACAGCTTCGTGCTTCTCTGGTCCAGTCAGGGTTATGTTTATTATACTGCCATTGACGGAACCGGCCAGCAGGCTGGCTCTACATACAAAATGGCCGGAAATCTTTCCGACTGTGCACCTTCTGTTATAAACGGAAAACTGATCTGGTACGCATGGAAAGACAGCCATAATACTTTTTATGAGATCAATCTGTCGGATCTCTCTTCCAACCATGCAACGCGAGTGGAAAACGGACATAAATATGTTTACGGCACAACCATTGAGAACTATCAGGTTTACAAGACCTGCCGTGTCTGCGGTACTTCTTCCAAAGCTGTTGTTCCCTCACAGGTCACTGCAAGCATTGCTCCTTCCAATTCCAGTTTCTCCGCTATGAAAAAGAGCGAATTTCTGACTAAGGAACTTAGTTATAGGATCACCGCTTCCAGCTGGTTTCCTAATGATTTCGGCAGTGATTCTGACTTTCTATATGACTGCATTATTTCCAGCTCAGATGAAAGTGTTATTTCTGTAAACCAGACTTCCAATCAAACTGCAGTCCTCACCCCCAAAAAGTCAGGCAAGATCACACTTACCGTTCAGTCCAAATATAATCCGGATGCTGTATTTACCTCTGAATTATATGTAGACCTGTTAAGCGAGGATGTATTCACCATTTCCCGCGGCTATATCGGATCTTATAACGGAACAGACAAAACACCGACTATAACCATATACCGTTCCGGCCTTACTCTCCAAAAAGACGTTGACTATACCATTACAACCAGCGGAGATACTGTTAACGCCGGTACTTTTACCATGACCTTCACAGGAATCGGAAAATACGCCGGCAGTGTAACAAAGGAATTCACCATTGACAAAGCCCCTATCTACTCAAACGGCACCACCTGTACCCTTACTCCTTCTTCCTGTATCTACGACGGTAAGCCTCAGGAACCGAAAGTAACCATCTCTAAAAATGGTGTTGATTTGGTTGAAGGCAGGGATTTCACTGTAGAATATCAAAATAATACAACTCTGGGAAATGCACGTGCCGGTATCAGCGGCATCGGAAATTATTACGGATATTTTACAACATCCTTTTCTATCACCTATGGCCGGATCAGCAACTGCGATATTACCGTTTCCAATGAATCGCTGGTTTTTGACGGCACTGAGAAAAAACCGGCCGTCACTGTAACATGTAACGGCAATACTTTAACACAGGGGCAGGATTACACCTTGTATTATCATGCCAACACCAACGCAGGTTCCGCTACAGTTACCATCACAGGAAAAGGTAGATTCTCCGGTTCTGTTGAAAAAGCTTTCCAGATCCAGCCTGCTGACCTGAGCAGATCCAGCGTAGATCTTTCTGCCGATTCCTTCACCTATGACGGCACTGAGAAAAAGCCATCCGTTACTGTAAAAACCGGAAACAGACAGCTGACTGCCAACAGCGATTATACGGTTTCCTTCGTAAACAATACCAACGCAGGTTCTGCCACGGTTACCGTCACAGGAAAAGGTAACTATTCCGGTTCTGTTACGAAAAATTTCACTATCAGTGCCGCCAGCCTGGAGAAAGCCGAACTTGCTCTTTCCGCTTCCTCATTTACTTACGATGGAACCGAAAAGAAACCGGACGTCACAGTAACTGTCAATAAAAAGCAGTTAAAAAAAGGAACTGACTACACCGTTTCTTATGATAACAACACCAACATCGGTACTGCTTCCGTCACCATCACAGGAAAAGGTAATTATTCCGGTACTGTAACAAAATCTTTCCAGATCACTGCCAGAGATCTCAGTAAATGTGAGATTCAGCTTTCCAGTTCATCCTTTACCTACAGCGGTACAGAAAAAAAGCCGAAGATCACAGTAACTTCTTCCGGAAAAGAACTGGTTCCCGGCACAGATTACACAGTTTCCTACCGTAATAACATAAATGCCGGTACTGCTTCCGTCGTGATCACTGGAAAAGGCAGTTACACAGGAACAAAAACTGCCAGTTTCCAGATTGCCCGCGCAAAAGCCGTACTCACAGCAAAAGCCACAGCACTTACCCTGACTCAGAGCAGCAGCAAAACCGCGGTCATCAAGAGCAAGAAGACGGACGGGAAGATCACCTGCAAGTCTTCCAACAGCAAGATCGTAAAAATTTCCGGTACCAGTATCATTCCGGTAAGCCCCGGACAGGCCACTGTTACCATTCAGGCTGCACAGGGCGTAAATTATAAAGCTGCATCTGCAAAGATCCTGATCACAGTACGTCCACTGACTGTCAGCAGTGTTTCTCTGAAGTCCACTGCAAAAGGCCAGGCAAATATATCCTGGAAACCGGTAAAATCTGTTACCGCTTATCAGATTCAGTACAGCACTTCAAGCAGCTTCAAAAGCGCCAAAACAATTACCGCCAAAAGCAGTTCCAAATCTACCGTGCTGAAGAAATTGTCCGGTGGCAAAAAATACTACATCCGTATCCGCACATACAAAACGGTCAGCAAAAAGAATTACTACTCCACCTGGAGCAAAACTTCTTCTGTCAAAGTAAAATAAACAATATCCATTAACAAAAAAGCTGAATCACAAACCGGTTCCTTTATCTTCCGGTTTTGTGATTCAGCTTTTTTACACTTGCTTTTATTTACAAAAAAAGAACCATGATCTCTCACAGTCCTCACAAAATAAAAAATGCGGAAGATGGGACTTGAACCCACACGAGCGCAATGCTCACAAGATCCTTAGTCTTGCTCGTCTGCCAGTTCCGACACTTCCGCATATCGCATTTCTTCGGGATTCTTTATCTTCTCCCTCGCGACAAGTGATAGTATAGCAAAGCATCCTTCCTATGTCAACACTTTTTTCTAAAAAAATCAAAAAATATTTTTTATTTATACAATTTAAACTTTTCATTCAAAAAGAGCCATCCGCATAATCATGCAGTACGGCCCTTTCTGTCCTGTTATTCTGTTTTTGTTTTATGATCAGTCAAAAATGATCAGTGCCATAAATACAAGATCTGTCTCTCCTGTATTTGCAAGGCCATGACCTTTTCCGTCTGGTGTAATGGTGATATCACCGGCCTTTACCGGACGTTTCACACCGTTATCATCATACTCGCCTTCACCGCTTAAGATATAGTAGGTTTCTGTCTCTCCATGATGCTCATGGTATCCAAGGGAACATCCCTTCTCGATAGTAACCTGTGCGTAAAGTCCGCATTTTCCTTTCAGCTCGTCTCCCTCAAGAATGTCTTTGATGATCACATGGCCTTTACCGCCGCACATATTTTCTACTCTTCTGATACCCATGATAAAATCCCCTTTCGTGATTGCGTAAATTTGTGAATTTCATAAACACAGCCTCTTTGTGTTCTGCGTTTCACTTCCTGTACAATTATAAACGATATGATAAATTTTCGCAATCCTCATTGCCAATTTCCTGAATTTGCTCAAAAAAATTCTTATAAACGAAAACGAAGCAGACCTTTTACAAAGACCTGCCTCGCAATTTACACCTGTATTACAGATTTTTAATTCTCTCAATTGCTTCCAGTGTATTCTCATAGCTTCCGAATGCAGTCAGACGGAAGTATCCCTCACCATGTGCACCAAAGCCTGAACCTGGTGTTCCTACGATGTGTGCTTTCTCAAGGAGATAGTCGAAGAACTCCCAGGAAGTCATCTGATCTGGTGTTTTCAGCCAGATGTATGGCGCATTTTTTCCACCGGATACGGAAAATCCTGCTGCGGAAAGTCCGTCGAGGATTGTCTTTGCATTACGCATGTAGTAAGCGATCTGTTCTTTCAGCTGTGCTTTTCCCTCCGGAGAGTAAACAGCCTCGCCTGCTCTCTGCACGATATACGGAGCACCATTGAACTTGGTTCCGTGACGACGTGCCCAGAGGCTGTGGAGCTCTACTCCATCACGTACCAGTTCCTTCGGAACAACGGTAAATCCAAGACGAACGCCTGTGAAGCCTGCATTCTTGGAAAAACTTCTAAGCTCAATGGCGCAGGTTCTTGCACCCTCGCACTCATAAATACTGTGTGGAACATCCTCCTCGGAAATATATGCTTCATATGCTGCATCATAGATGATCACGCAGCCGTTTTTGTTGGCGTAGTCAACCCACTCCTGAAGAGCTGTCTTTGTGATGGCACCACCGGTAGGGTTGTTCGGGAAGCAGAGATAGATCAGATCCGGAACTTCATCTGCCGGGATTTCCGGAAGAAAACCATTCTCCTCTTTGCACGGCATGTAGATCACGCCGTCAAAATTCTCACGCTCTTTATTGTACTCGCCAGTACGTCCTGCCATAACGTTGGTATCTACATATACCGGGTAAACCGGATCGCAGACTGCAACCTTGTTATCCAGTCCGAAGATCTCCTGAATATTTCCAGAATCACTCTTTGCTCCGTCGGAAACAAAGATCTCATCTGCGCTGATGTCGCATCCTCTGGACTGATAATCATTCTTTGCAATGGCACTTCTTAAGAACTCATATCCAAGATCCGGTGCATATCCGTGGAAAGTTTCCGCATGAGCCATTTCATCTACGGATTTATGAAGAGCATCAATAATCGCCGGTGCAAGTGGCTGTGTCACATCACCGATTCCAAGGCTGATCACAGAATCCTTAAATTCCGGATTGGCCTCCTTGTATGCTTTTACCTTCTTCGCGATATTGGAAAACAGATAGCTTCCCGGAAGTTTTAAATAATTCTTATTTACTGTAACCATAATGCTTTTATCTCCTTCTCTCAATTTCCTCTGCCAGTGCTTTTCTGACGCTGTCAGGATTTACCTTGCCTTTCAGCTCTCTCATCAGCTGTCCTACGAAAAATCCCATAACCTTGTCCTTGCCGCCCAGAAGTTCAGCCAGCGGTCCAGGATTGGCATCTACGATCTTTTTCACAGTTTCGGTGAGAAGACCTGTATCTTCTACGATCTTAAGACCATTCTCTTCTATATATACAACCGGATCAATATCCTCGTCAAATACTTTTTCAAACACTTTTTTGGCATTCTGGGCGCTGACCTCTTTTTTCTCAACCATGGAAAGAAGATCTGCCAGATGCTTCGGCGTAAAGTTTACTTTCTCCGGATCAAGACCTTTGTCCTTTGTCAGACGGAGAACTTCCACCATAAACCAGTTGGCTGCTTTTTTCGGATTTCCCAGAAGAACGGCTGTCTCCTCAAAAAGTCCTGCCAGATGTCTGGATTCCGTAAGGATTCCCGCATCGTAAGCTGGAAGCTCGTACTCTTTCTGATAACGTTCCATCTTGGCTTCACGCAGCTCCGGAATGAAAGCACGCAGCTCCTCGATCCATGCATCGGAGATATGGATCGGCGGAAGATCCGGGTCCGGGAAATAACGGTAATCCTTGGCATCCTCTTTGGAACGCATAGCGTGGGAGGATTCTTTGTTATCGTCCCATCTTCTTGTCTCCTGAACAACAGCTCTGCCTTCCTCCAAGAGCTCGATCTGACGCTCTCTCTCACCCTCGATGGCCCTTGCAATAGCTTTAAAGGAGTTCAGGTTCTTCATCTCGGTTCTTGTTCCAAAGGTCTCACTTCCCACCTCACGGACGGAAAGGTTGACATCGGCACGCATAGAACCTTCCTGAAGTTTGCAGTCAGAAACTCCAAGATACTGCATGGTACAACGAAGTTTTTCCAGATATGCGATAACCTCCTCGGAGCTTCTCATATCCGGCTCGGATACGATCTCGATAAGCGGCACCCCGCTTCGGTTGTAGTCAACCAGGGAGCAGTCTTCCCACTCATCATGAATCAGCTTACCTGCATCCTCCTCCATATGCATCTCGTGGATACGTACGGTCTTTTTGCCTGCGGAAGTCTCGATCTCAACGGCTCCGTCATAGCAGATTGGCAGATACAGCTGAGAGATCTGGTAGTTCTGAGGATTATCCGGGTAAAAATAGTTCTTACGGTCAAACTTGCAGTACTGATGGATATGGCAGTTTGCCGCAAGACCTGCCTTGATGGCAAACTCTACCACTTTTTTATTGAGGACCGGAAGAGATCCCGGCATACCGGTGCAGACCGGGCAGGTATGTGTATTTGGTGCACCTCCGAACTCTGTGGAGCATCCGCAGAAGATCTTTGTTTTTGTGGCAAGCTCCACATGCACCTCAAGTCCTATGACTGTCTCATACTGTTTCATGCCTTTTCTCCCCCTTCCATTGCTGTTCCGAAATCGCCGCGTTTTTTCTCATATGCGTGTGCCGCACGGAACAGATTGTTTTCTTTGAAGCAGTCACCGATCATCTGGATTCCGATGGGAAGTCCGGCTGCGTCTTTTCCACATGGAACTGTGATTCCGGGAAGTCCGCACAGGTTTACTGCTACCGTGTAAATATCGCCAAGATACATGGCAAGCGGGTCTTTCAGGCTCTCTCCAAGCTTCGGCGCGGTAAACGGAGATGCCGGAGCAAGAAGGACATCATATTTGGAAAAGGCCTCGTCGAATTCTTTTTTGATGAGGGCTTTTGTGCGAAGCGCTTTCAGATAATACGCATCGTAATAGCCGGAGCTTAACACAAAGGAGCCCAGCATGATACGACGTTTTACCTCTTCGCCAAAGCCTTCGGTTCTTGTCTTTTTGTACATGTCATGAAGCCCCTCGTACTCTTTTGCACGGAAACCGTACTTCACGCCATCAAAACGTTCCAGGTTGGAGCTGGCCTCTGCGCTGGCGATGATATAGTAGGCAGGGATCATATATTCTGTTGTCTTCATGGAGAAAAATTCCACCACTGCACCCATCTCGGTAAGGCTTTTCAGTGTATTCATAAATGCCTCTTTTACCTCAGGGTTCAGACCTTCGGAAAGATACTCCTTGGGCACACCAAATTTCATTCCCACGATCTTATCTGTCATGGAAGAGGAGAAATCAAGATCCTCTCTCTTCATGGAAGTGCTGTCCTTTGTATCGTGACCGGCAATGATCTCAAGAAGTGCCGCACAGTCCGCAACGTCTTTTCCAACCGGTCCAATCTGGTCCAGAGAGGATGCATAGGCAACCAGTCCGTAACGAGATACGGTACCGTAGGTTGGCTTGATTCCGGTAACACCACAGTAGGAACTTGGCTGACGGATAGAACCGCCGGTATCAGAACCAAGTGCCAGGTAAGTTTCCCCTGCTGCCACTGCCGCACAGGAACCACCGGAAGATCCTCCCGGAACGTGTTCCAGATCCCACGGGTTTCTGGTCACGCCATAGGCAGAAGTCTCTGTAGTACTTCCCATGGCAAACTCATCCATATTTGTTTTTCCGATAATTACAAGTCCTGCTTCTTCCAGACGGTCAATGACTTCTGCATTGTACTGTGGAACGAAGTTTTCAAGGATCTTTGATGCACAGGTGGTTGTTTTTCCCTTGATGCAGATATTATCCTTGATAGCGATGGGTACACCGGCAAGAGGTCCGGTATAAGTTCCGTCCTCAATGCCTTTCTGTACTTCTTTTGCTCTTGCATAGGCTTCTTTTTTATAGGTATCAAGATAAGCGTGGACTTTGTCCTCTTTTGCCTCGATCTGATCAAATACGTATTTCACACCGTCCAGGACGCTTATCTGATGCTGTTTGATCTTTTCCGCAAGCTGTAATGCGGTTAATTTTCCCAAATCCATGTCCTGTCTCCTGTCTTATCCAATTGTTTTCGGAACCTGATACTGATCTTCTTTCTGCTTCGGCGCATTGGCAAGCATTGCCTCATGGTTGTCGCCGTTTGTCACAACGTCTTCACGGAATACGTTTTCATCCTCAAAAATATGGGACATAGGCTCTACGGAAGAAGTGTCAAGTTCGTCTAACTTATCTACATAGTCCAGCATCTTCTGCATATCCTCTTTTGCCTTTTCCTTCTCGTCCTCTGTCAGAGAAAGCTTCGCCAGGATGCAGACATTTTCCATTGTTTCATCATCGATTATCTTTGCCATCTTTTTTCTCCTTATTACGGCTCAAGTCTGTTCATATCACGTGGGAACAGGCAGGTCTCACGAACATTTTCCTCTCCCAGGATCTGCATGGTAAGACGTTCCAGTCCGATTCCAAGTCCTCCGTGAGGCGGCATTCCATGCTTGAAGGTATCCAGATACTGTTCCATACCCTCTTCATCCATACCACGGGCTGCGATCTTATCCTTCAGCATCTGATAATCATGGATACGCTGTCCGCCTGTGGTGACCTCAAGTCCTTTGAACAGAAGGTCAAAGCTTAATGTAAATTTCTCATCTGCCGGATCATCCATTGCGTAGAACGGACGTTTCTTGGACGGATAATGTGTGACAAAAACAAAATCCGCATCGTATTCTTCTTTAAAATATCTTCCGATCAGCGCCTCTTCTTCCGGCTCCAGATCGTACGGGTTGCGGATCTTACGTTTATATTTCTCAGCCACCAGCTCTTTTGCTTTGTCAAAACGTACAGCCGGGATCTTGTCTACTTTCGGAAGTTCCACTTTCAGAATGGAAAGTTCATGAGCGTAGTCTTTCTTCAGAAGCTCCACCGCATACTGAAGGAATCCGGTTTCCATCTCCATGATATCCTCAAATCCGTTGATGTAGCCCATCTCAAAATCAAGGCTTGTATATTCATTCAGATGACGTTTGGTGTTATGTTTCTCTGCACGGAATACAGGACCGGTCTCAAATACGCGGTCAAAAACACCTACCATCATCTGTTTGTAAAACTGCGGGCTCTGTGCCAGGACAGCCGGTTTGTGGAAGTAGCTCAGTTTGAACAGGTTTGCGCCACCCTCTGCACCTCTGGCTCCGATCTTCGGTGTGTGGATCTCGGTAAATCCTTTTTCGTAGAGATAATCACGAAATGCACGCACCAGTGCTTCCTGGATCTTAAATTTTGCACGCTCCTGCACGTTACGCAGAGCGATGGGACGATAGTTCAGTTTTGCCTCCAGGGAAGTGTTCAGTTTCCATTTGTCGATTGCCAGGGGAAGGGGCTCTGCCGGCGAGGAAAGGATCTCCACATGGCTGATACGGAGCTCTCTTCCGTGAGGTGCTCTTTCTTCCTCATGAAGAGTTCCTGTGAGGCGGACACACATTGCCTCTTTCAGATCATGAATGGAAACATTTGTCTTATCGTTCTCATATACGGTCTGAAAAAGTCCCTCTTTTTTTCGAAGTATCACAAATGCCACATCACCCATATTACGGATGCTGTGTATTGCTCCTTCCACTGTCGCTTCCTGGTCTTTCATGCTCTCAGAAAGAAGCACGTCCCAGGCACATTCTCTAGTCTTACAGATTCCATCCATAAATTCCATTCCCTCATCCTCCAATTCCGGTGCAAAAAATATTCAGCATTCAGCCTTTTTTCTTTGCGCCTGTATTTTGATAAGCGGGTCTTACGAACCCGCTCTGCCACTTTTTTCTGTCAAATTCTGCTTTTTCTGGTGTATTTTTCTTTTATATTTTTCTTTTATACAGAATCATATAAAAGCATCAGAACCATCTGGGCTGTCTCCACCATATTGGTTCCGGAATCCATACTGCATTTCTGAATATAACGGTATGCATCCTCCTCACTCAGATGATTTCTTTCCATTAAAAGCATCTTTGCATTTGAAATATAATTCTGCTCTTTCCATGAACGCTGCTTCGGTTTTTTCTTATCTTTTTTCCAGCGCCTTTCGATCTGGGAAAGGATCATGCTTACTGTATTTACCAGATCTCCGGCTTTCAGAGGCATTCCCACACACAAAACAGAAGGTGGTGCTTCACTGATCACTCCCTGCGAAGCCATAAGCAGCATTTCAAAATAATCCGGCATATAGTCCAGAAGATCACGGTAATACATATCCTGAAGATGATAGCCGCAAAGCAGGACGCCGCCATCAAGTTCCGAGATACTGGCAAGGGCATTTGCACCCGAATTGCATACCGCCGCCACCGTGAATCCATATCGGTTAAGGACTGTGCGGATCTTTTTTGCATCTTCTATTTTCGGTAATGCAATCACGATACTCGTGTTCATAAGCCGCCACTCTCTTTCGTCCCATTATGCCTCAATCATCAGATTCGATACAGATACTCCTCGATCTCCCAGTCGGAAATCTCCTGGGAATAACGCAGCCATTCTTTTCTTTTGGCCTGCGCGTACTGTTTGCAGAAATCTTCTCCAAGGATCTCTTTCATCCAGTCACTTTCCTCAAACAGTGTGATCGCTTCCCGTAAGTTCTCCGGTAAATTCTCGATACCCTGTTCCTTCTGGTCCGACTCGGAAAGAGAACGGTCAGAAGCTTTTGTCGGATAGATCTTCTTCTGGATTCCATCCAGGCCCGCTGCCAGGCATACCGCAAAAACAAGGTATGGGTTGGATGCAGCATCCGGGCTTCGAAGCTCGATTCTGGTATCATTACCATTGACTCTCGGGATCCTTACCAGTGAATTCTGGTTGTTTCTCGTCCAGGTCAGTTCTGTCGGTGCATCGAATCCAGGCACAAGGCGCTTGTAAGAGTTTACCAGCGGATTTGTGATAAGTGCCATCTCCCGGCTGTGTGCCAGAAGACCTCCGATAAAATAGCATGCCTCATTACTTAATTTGGACGGATCATCCGGATCCACAAAAATATTTCTTCCATTTTTAAACAGCGAAAAATGGATATGCATGGCTGAGCCGTTTACTTCCCGTCTTGGCTTCGGCATAAAGGTTGCATGAAGTCCATGGCGTTTGGCTACGGTCCTTACTGCCATCTTAAAGGTCATAACTGCGTCTGCCATCTCACGTGCTTCCCCGTAATGAAGGGCGATCTCATGCTGTGCAGGTGCCGTCTCATGATGAGAGGATTCCACCTCAAATCCCATATCCTCAAGAGTCAGTACCATGTCACGTCTTGCATTTTCACCCAGGTCCACCGGACTTACATCCAGGTATCCGGCTTTTTCGTGAGAAACCGTTGTAGGCATTCCGTTGTCATCAATATGAAACAGGAAAAACTCGCATTCCGGGTCAACATAGCAGGTGTATCCTGCCTCTTCTGCTGCCTGCGCTGTTTTTTTCAGAATGTATCTGGAGCTCATCTCATGCTCAGATCCGTCTGCACGGCGCATATCACAGATCAGTCTTGCAACCTTTCCCTGCTGAGGACGCCATGGGAGAATTGAAAAAGTATCGTAATCCGGATACAGGATCAGATCCGGCTCCTTCTCTCCCACAATGCCCGCAATATGAGAGCCGTATACAACGCACTGGTTATCCAGGGCTCTTGGAAGCTCTCTTGCTGTGATCGCAATATTTTTCAGAGTTCCAAACATATCTGTAAACTGGAGGCGGATGAACTCTACGTCTTCCTCCTCTGCCATTGCAAGAATCTCTTCTCTGGTATAATTCCCCATAGTATTCTCTCCTTTATTTCCTCATCACACAAAATAATTACCCTAAAAAATAGAAAAAGGGTGCACTTCAGAGAGCTTTCGCTCCTGAAGAACACCCTTGTTCATGGACGTAATTATAGCAATCGGTCAATTCTTTGTCAACTTTTTTTTAAAGGAAATTAGGGGCAAAAAGAACTTTGCCCCTGGTATTTTTAACTTTTTTACTGTAAATATGAATAACTCATCAGAGATTCATCCACTGCCTTCGCAGCCTCACGTCCCTCGTGGATCGCCCATACGACAAGTGACTGTCCACGGTGCATATCGCCTGCTGTGAATACACGGTCTACGCTTGTTGCGTACTGCTCCGGTTTTGTCTCCACGTTGGTTCTTGGTGTCAGTGCTACATGGAAAGCATCGGTTACATATTTCTCGCTTCCGAGGAAACCTGCTGCAATCAGTACCACATCTGCAGGAATCACTTCCTCGCTGCCCTCGATAGGAACCATGTTGAATCTTCCGGTCTTTTCGTCTTTTACGCTTTTCAGTTTGACAATCTTTGCCTTGCAGACATTTCCTTTTTTATCTTTGATAAATTCGGTAACGGTTGTCTGATAGATTCGCGGGTCATGACCAAATACTGCAATAGCCTCTTCCTGGCCGTAATCGGTTTTCAAAACCTTCGGCCACTCCGGCCACGGGTTGGACGGTGTTCTTGTTACCGGAGGCTTTGGCATCATCTCAAGCTGTGTTACGGATTTTGCACCAAGACGGATGGAAGTTCCCACACAGTCATTTCCGGTATCACCACCGCCGATGACCAGAACATGTTTGCCTTTTGCAAGCTCATATGGGAATTTTGCAAAATCGGTATCCAGAAGGCTTTTTGTTACCTGTTTCAGGAAATCCACTGCAAAGTAGATTCCTTTTGCATCTCTTCCTGGAACCTTGATATCTCTCGGATGGGAAGCTCCGCAGCAGAGAAGGACACGGTCATAATCTTTCAGAAGCTGCTCCGCGGTAATGTCCACACCAACGTTGATGTTGGTGACAAACTTCACGCCTTCCTCTTCCATCAGTTTCAGTCTGCGGTCGATGACTTTTTTCTCCAGTTTCATATTCGGGATACCATAGCGGAGAAGTCCTCCGATACGGTCGTTTCTTTCAAATACGGTTACGCTGTGACCACGGCGGTTCAGCTGCTGTGCTGCTGCCAGTCCGGAAGGGCCGCTTCCGATGACTGCGATTGTCTTTCCTGTGCGGACAGGCGGGATCTGTGGTTTTACCCAGCCTTCTGCATAGGCAGTCTCGATAATGGCTTTCTCATTTTCCTTTGTGCTGACCGGATCTCCGTTCAGGTTGCAGGTACAGGCAGCTTCACAGAGTGCCGGGCATACTCTTGAAGTAAACTCCGGAAAACTGTGGGTCTTGTTCAGACGAAGAAATGCCTGTTTCCAGTTTCCTGTGTATACAAGATCGTTTGTCTCAGGAACCAGGTTGTGAAGCGGGCAGCCGGAAGCCATTCCGCCGATCATCATACCTGCCTGGCAGAAGGGAACGCCGCAGGCCATGCAGCGTGCTCCCTGAAGTTTCTGTTTTTCTTTATTTAACGGAATACGAAATTCGTTGAAATTCTGAATACGTTCTTTTGGCGGCAGAACTTTTGCCGTTTCTCTTTCATAATCTAAAAATCCAGTTGGCTTTCCCATTTCCTCATCCTCCTTAATGTTTCACGCCGATGCTCTCATAGAATGCTTCCATCTGTGCCTGCTGGCTGGTCAGACCTTTTTCTTCCAGCTTTGCACTTAATGTGATCATTCTCTTGTACTCATCCGGAATGAGTTTTTTGAAGTGAGGCAGATAGGAATCAAAATCAGCCAGCACCTTCTTACCGATCTCGGAGCCTGTTGCTTCCACATGAGCCTCGATGAGATCACGAAGCTCTTTTTTATCATATTTATTATCCACTTTTTCAATGGAGATCATTGCTTTGTTAAGATTCTTGTAAAGAACGTTGTCCACATCAAGAACATAAGCGATACCGCCGCTCATACCTGCCGCGAAGTTCTTTCCGGTTTTTCCGAGAACTACCACACGGCCACCGGTCATGTACTCGCATCCATGCTCACCAACACCCTCAACTACTGCCACTGCACCGGAGTTACGAACTGCAAAACGCTCACCTGCAACACCGTTGATAAATGCAGTTCCGCTGGTTGCGCCATAGAGAGCCACGTTTCCGACGATGATGTTATCCTCTGCCTTGTATCCGGCCTTCTCCGGTACTTTAACGATCAGCTTGCCACCGGAAAGTCCTTTTCCGAAGTAGTCATTGCTGTCGCCGGTAAGTTTCAGTGTCAGTCCTTTCGGGATAAATGCACCGAAGCTCTGTCCGCCTGCACCTGTACAGTTTACAGTTACGGTATCTTCCGGAAGGCCCTCTTTATGGTTTCTCGTGATCTCAGATCCAAGGATGGTACCGAATGCACGGTCTGTGTTGGTAACATTTACATCTACAGAAACTTTCTCACCTTTCTGGATCGCCGGCGCACATTTCTTAACCAGGACTTTTTCATCCAGAGTTTTCTCAAGGTTGAAGTTGTATACCGCTTTCGGATCAAAAGTAACTTTGCCTTTTCCTGCATATGGGTTATTCAGGATCGCACTTAAGTCAACTTTGCCCTTGTGTGGCTCCTGTACGCTGTCAGAAACGGTAAGAAGATCTGTACGGCCTACCATCTCGTCGATGGTTGCAACGCCAAGACGTGCCATGTACTCTCTCAGTTCCTGTGCGATAAATCTCATGAAGTTCTCCACATACTCCGGTTTTCCGCGGAATCTCTTACGAAGTTCCGGATTCTGGGTAGCCACACCAACCGGGCAGGTATCCAGATTGCAGACTCTCATCATCACGCAGCCCATGGTTACAAGGGGAGCAGTTGCAAAACCGAATTCCTCTGCACCGAGAAGTGCTGCGATAGCAACGTCACGGCCGCTCATCAGCTTACCGTCTGTCTCGATACGTACACGGTTACGAAGTCCGTTCATGATCAGTGTCTGATGTGTCTCTGCAAGTCCCAGCTCCCACGGAAGTCCTGCATTGTGGATGGAGCTTCTCGGTGCCGCTCCGGTACCTCCGTCGTATCCGGAGATCAGAACGGTCTGTGCTCCGGCTTTTGCAACACCGGCAGCGACCGTACCAACACCAGCCTCGGAAACCAGTTTTACGGAAATATCTGCATACTTGTTTGCATTTTTCAGGTCATAGATCAGCTCTGCCAGATCCTCGATGGAGTAGATATCGTGGTGTGGCGGCGGAGAGATCAGGCTGACTCCCGGTGTGGAATGACGGGTTTTTGCAATCCACGGATAAACCTTCTTTGCTGGAAGATGTCCGCCTTCACCAGGCTTTGCACCCTGTGCCATCTTGATCTGGATCTCTCTTGCAGATACCAGGTAACGGCTGGTAACACCGAAACGTCCGCTGGCTACCTGTTTGATCGCAGAGCAGCGGTCATTGTCTGTTCCCGCGGAATCCAGACGCTCATCACTTTCGCCACCCTCACCGGTATTGGATTTTCCATGGAGATGGTTCATGGCGATGGCCAGTGTCTCATGTGCTTCCTGGGAAATGGAACCGTAGGACATGGCACCTGTCTTAAATCGTTTTACAATGTCGTCAACACTCTCAACCTGGTCGATGGGAAGAGGCTCTTTTGCAAACTTGAAGTCCAGAAGTCCTCTTAAGTTCCCATGACCTTCTTCGTCTACCAGTTTTGTATATTCTTTGAACATCTCATAGCTGCCCTGTTTTGTGGACTGCTGAAGAAGATGGATAGTACGTGGATTGTATCTGTGCTCCTCGCCCTGACTTCTCATCTTGTGAGCACCTACGCTGTCTAAAGTAAGGTCTGTGGCAAGTCCCAGCGGGTCAAATGCCTCAGAGTGGAGTTTTTCTACGTTATCCTCGATATCTTCCAGTGTGATTCCGCCTACACGGCTTACTGTTCCTGTAAAGTAGCGGTCGATCACATCCTGGGAAATTCCGATTGCCTCAAAGATCTGAGATCCCTGATAGGACTGGATGGTGGAAATGCCCATCTTGGAAGCGATCTTTACGATACCGCTGATAACCGCATGATTGTAATCATCAACCGCTGCATAGTAATCTTTGTCCAACATATGGGTATCGATGAGTTCATGGATGGTATCCAGTGCCAGGTATGGATTGACAGCACTTGCGCCATAACCAAGAAGTGTTGCGAAATGATGTACTTCTCTCGGTTCACCGGACTCCAGGATCAGCGCAAGGGATGTACTCTTCTTTGTTTTTACAAGGTGCTGATGCACTGCGGAAACAGCAAGAAGAGACGGGATCGGCATATGGTTCTCATCTACGCCACGGTCAGAAAGGACCAGGATATTTGCGCCCTCACGGAAAGCCTTATCAACCTCTACGAACAGGCGGTCAATGGCACGTTCCAGTTTTGTACTCTTATAATACAAAGTAGAAATGGTCACAACCTTGAAGCCTTCCTTTTTCATGTTCTTGATCTTCAGCATATCGGTGTTTGTCAGGATCGGGTTGTTGATTTTAAGAACCTGGCAGTTCTCCGGATTCTGAACAAGAAGGTTTCCGTCTTTTCCTACGTATACGCTTGTGGAAGTAACGATCTCCTCACGGATGGCATCGATCGGCGGGTTTGTTACCTGTGCAAACAGCTGTTTGAAGTAGTCGAACAGTGGATAATGCTGTTTGGAAAATACTGCAAGCGGGGTATCATGGCCCATAGCTCCGATGCTTTCTGAACCATTTAATGCCATGTTGCGAATGGAAGTACGATACTGCTCATAGGTATATCCAAAAGCTTTCTGCAGACGTGCTCTTTCCTCCGGCGTGTACTCGATCACTCTCTGGTTCGGGATCTTGATATCACGGAGCTGTACCAGGTTGCTGTCCAGCCACTCTCCATATGGCTGTTTCTTTGCATATTTCTCTTTCAGCTCATTATCATCGATGACACGGCCCTGAACGGTATCAACCAGGAGCATTTTTCCAGGATGGAGACGCTCTTTTAATACGATCTTCTCCTCGTCTACCGGAAGAACACCAACCTCGGAAGAAAGGATCATATATCCGTCAGAAGTAATATAATATCTGGATGGACGGAGACCGTTACGGTCGAGAACCGCTCCCATCACATCACCATCCGAGAACAGGATGGATGCAGGTCCGTCCCACGGCTCCATCATGGTTGCATAATACTGATAAAAATCACGTTTTTCCTGGGAAATGGTATCATTGTTTGCCCACGGCTCCGGAATGGTGATCATCACTGCAAGAGGAAGATCCATTCCACTCATAACCAGGAACTCCAGGGTATTGTCAAGCATCGCAGAGTCAGAACCATTACGGTTGACTACAGGGAGAACTTTGTGGAGTTCGTCTTTCAGATACGGAGAATCCATGTTTTCCTCGCGGGCAAGCATTTTATCTGCGTTACCGCGAATAGTGTTGATCTCACCGTTATGTACGATGAAACGGTTCGGATGTGCTCTCTCCCAGCTTGGATTTGTGTTGGTACTGAAACGGGAATGCACCACTGCAATGGCAGATTCATAATCCTGACTCTGAAGATCTCCGAAGAATGTACGAAGCTGTCCAACCAGGAACATACCTTTGTATACAATGGTACGGCTGCTCATGGAAACTACGTAAGTATTGTCATTACTCTGTTCAAACTCACGGCGGGCAATGTAGAGCATACGGTCAAAGGCAAGGCCTTTTTCCACATCTTCCGGTTTCTTGATGAATGCCTGCATGATGCATGGCATACACTCTCTTGCCTTATGTCCAAGAACCTCCGGGAATACCGGCACTGTACGCCATCCAAGAAGCTCCAGGCCTTCTTTTTCCACGATGATCTCGAACATCTTCTTTGCCTGGGCACGTTTGATCTCATGCTGTGGAAAAAAGAGCTGGGCTACACCATATTCTCTCTCGCCGCCGATCTCAAAGCCCTCTTTCTTACAGACTTTTTTGAAGAATTTATGGGAGATCTGGAGAAGGATACCGACGCCATCGCCGGTTTTTCCTTCTGCATCTTTACCTGCACGATGCTCCAGATTCTCTACGATCTTAAGAGCATTTGCAACAGTATCATGTGTTTTCTTTCCTTTTATATTAACAACGGCTCCGATACCGCAGTTATCATGTTCGAATTCAGGGCGGTAGAGGCCCTGCTGCTGATTTCCTACTTCTCTCATTTTTCTCATCCTTTCATTGCAGCTTCTTCTGCCGTCTTTTTGTCAACTGCCGCCTGCACAAATCCACGGAACAGCGGATGTGCATGGTTCGGTCTGGACTTGAATTCCGGATGTCCCTGTGTTCCTACAAAGAACGGATGTCCGGCAATTTCGATCATCTCAACGATATGTGCATCCGGGGAAGTTCCTACGATGGACATTCCTTTTTCACTTAATTCTTTACGGAATGCATTGTTTACCTCATAACGATGTCTGTGACGCTCCTGGATCTCTTTCTTTCCAAAAAGCTCATAGGATTTGGAGCCTTCGGCCAGCACACACGGATAGCTTCCAAGACGAAGGGTTCCGCCAAGGTCTTCCACATCTTCCTGATCCGGCATCAGAGCAATGACCGGATGCGTGGTCTCCGGTGCCAGCTCAATGCTGTTGGCATCTTCATATCCAAGTACGTGGCGGGCAAATTCTACAATAGCCATCTGCATTCCAAGGCAGATGCCAAGGTACGGAATCTTATGAACTCTCGCATACTGTGCCGCAAGGATCATTCCTTCGGTACCACGGTTTCCGAATCCTCCAGGGACCAGGATTCCATCTACGGAATGAAGGGTCTGATCCAGGTTTTTCTCGTTGAGCTCTTCAGAGTCTACCCATACGATATCAACTTTTGCGCGGCAGGAGATTCCACCATGTTTCAGGGCTTCCACAACACTTAAATATGCATCATGAAGCTGTGTGTATTTACCAACCATGGCGATCTTCACGGTTTTGTCCGGGTGGCGGAGATTTTCTACCATATTCTCCCAGTCTGTAAGATCCGGTTTACGGTTCTCAAGTCTTAAGCTCTGCAGTACTACATCTGCCAGTTTTTCTCTTTCCATTGCAAGAGGAGCTTCATATAAATATTCTACATCCAGGTTCTGAAGTACGTGGCTTACCGGTACGTTACAGAACAGGGCGATCTTTCCACGGATATCATCAGTCAGAGGATACTCGCTTCTGCATACCAGAACATCCGGCTGGATTCCCATTCCCTGGAGTTCTTTTACGCTGGCCTGGGTCGGTTTGGTCTTCATCTCTCCGGAAGCACGAAGGTACGGGATCAGGGTAACATGAATAAGAATGGCATTGTCATGTCCCACATCATGCTGGAACTGACGGATGGATTCCAGGAACGGCTGACTCTCAATATCACCAACTGTACCGCCTACCTCGATGATGGCAATTCTGTCCTCATCCGCTGTTTTTGCTCTGTAAAAACGGCTCTTGATCTCGTTGGTGATATGCGGGATTACCTGTACAGTACCTCCGCCAAAATCACCGTGACGCTCTTTCTGAAGAACAGACCAGTAAATCTTACCGGTTGTCACATTGGAATTCTTGTCAAGGCTTTCATCAATGAAACGCTCATAATGTCCAAGGTCAAGGTCTGTCTCTGTACCGTCATCGGTTACAAAAACCTCTCCATGCTGAATGGGGTTCATAGTTCCCGGGTCAATATTAATGTAAGGATCAAACTTCTGCATGGTCACCTGATACCCTCTTGCTTTCAGAAGGCGTCCCAGGGACGCTGCGGTAATTCCTTTTCCCAGTCCGGAAACAACTCCGCCTGTTACAAAAACATACTTTACTGCCATCTTTGATTTCCTCCTCCATGTTGTGCTGCAAAAGAAAAGGCGCCGGGAACGGTGTTCAGAGGTGAGAATGCCCCTCTGGTATCCGTTCCTGACGCCTTTGTCAGTTATCTTTCATATAAAATATGGTTTACTATAAACTATTTTTTTTTATTTGTCAATAACCGTTTTTCCTATGTAGGCTGATGAATTTCTTCCTATGATATGGTGATATAGATACAAAGAGTAATATAAATACAAAAAACAGACGTCTGCCGAGGATTACCCTAGGATGTCCTCGCTCTGCAGTCACGTCTGTCTTTTCTTTTTATGTCTTTTACACTTTATCTGCTTCTGTATTTCCCTGCTGTCATGCTACCGCAAACTTCTGAAGAAAACGGTTGAACTCGTGATCCTCTCCATGACAGGTTACAGTAAGAACCCTGGTCAAATCCATGCTGAGGATCCCAAGAATAGATTTCGCATCAATAATAACTCTGTTATATGAAATATCTACATCAAAGTCGCATTTGCTTGCAGCCTGTACAAACTCTTTCACATCTTCTGTTGCATTTAACCTGATTTTCTGAGACATAAATTTCATCCTCTCTTTTCTCGGTCTTAAAAAGGCCGGCAAACTGGTGACGTCAGATCTCTATCGTACGCTTTCGTCACTTCTCATCTGGTTGTCCCACATTATGTCTCATGTTGTCGAATTTGTCAAGTTGATGTTTTTTATCATTTTTAAAGGTTATCCTATAAAAACCCGAATTTTATATAACAAAATTCGGGTTTTACGCTTGTTTATTGTCTATTTTTCATATTTCAAATTTCAAAGTTACCAGCATTTACTGTGAGATTAATTCCACATAATCATTTAATCCTGTTTGATTTCTTTCGGTATCTCCATCGGATAATTGCCGTCAAAACATGCTTTGCAAAGCGGAAGTCCGCCTGCCATGCCCTCCAGATAATCAATCTGCATATAACCCAGGGAGTCTGCTCCGATCATCTTACGGATCTCCTCCGTGCTGTGCTGAGCAGCAATGAGCTGGTCATTGGACGGCACATCGGTGCCAAAATAACAGGGATGTAAAAATGGCGGGGAGCTGATACGTACATGAACTTCTTTTGCTCCGGCCTCTTTCAGCATATGAATCAGGTTTGCAATGGTAGTTCCACGAACAATAGAGTCATCTACCAGAACAATCCTCTTTCCCTTTACTACAGATTCCAGAACACTCAGCTTCAGATGAACACTGGACTCTCGCTCCTGCTGGGTCGGTTTGATAAAGGTTCTTCCAATGTAACTGTTCTTATAGAACGCAAAACCAAATGGAATTCCAGATTCCTCAGAATAACCTTTGGCTGCCGGAAGTCCGGATTCCGGTACACCGGTTACCAGATCTGCTTCTACCGGATAGGATTTTGCGAGGGATTTTCCCCCGCGGATCCTTGCATCATAGATCTTTACTCCATCCATGGTACTGTCCAGTCTGGCGAAATAGATATATTCAAAGACACAATGGGCATGCTTTTTCTGAACGTCCAGTTTGCTGGATTTCAGACCATCTTTGGTGATGGTGACGATCTCACCAGGCTCAATATCACGGATAAATTCTGCGCCTACAGATGTAAGTGCACAGCTCTCGGATGCCAGAACATAGGCATTGTCTCTTTTTCCAAGACAGAGGGGTTTCAGTCCGTAAGGGTCACGGGCACCGATCAGTTTCCGTGGGCTCATGATCACAAGAGCATATCCTCCGTGGATCTTCTCTACGGTTTTATGTACGGCTTCTTCTACAGTGGCAGAATGCACGCGCTCCCTTGCGATATGGAACGCGATAACCTCAGAGTCGGTAGTTGTATGGAAGATTGCTCCGGTCTGGATCAGTTCCCATTTCAGGGCTTCTGTATTGACCAGGTTTCCATTATGTGCAAGCGCCAGACTTCCCTTGATATAAGAAAGTACCAGCGGCTGTGCATTCTCCGCAACAGACTCTCCGGTGGTGGAATAGCGAACATGTCCGATTCCGATATCACCATTCATATTATGTACAACATCTTTTCGTAAAACTTCGCTTACCAGTCCGAGATCTTTATGAAACTGTACGTTTCCTCTCTCTCCGTCCGTCCTTGAAACGGCCATTCCGCAGGACTCCTGTCCCCTGTGCTGCAGCGAGGTAAGACCATAATAAATAGATGGTGCAATATTTCCTCCATCCAGATCATAAATCCCGAATACGCCACATTCTTCCTTTACTCCTGACATATTTCCCTCCATCTGTTTTTCCATATTGTGCATCTTGGTTGTTGGCCAAAAAGCTTTTCCAAATTACTGACTTTTCGACCGCATAACTATGATATCAGATTATAATAAAAGGACAAGATTTGTCAACCCTGCCCATTTTCCGACACTCCACTCTTTCCGGTCGATTTTTTAGATTTTTTCAAAAAAGCTCTTGACATTATTTTATTTTGGTGTATACTGCATCACATAAAGCAAAGGCGCTTTGGATACGACAAGTATCTGAAGCGCTTTTTTTGTTTTTCCGGTCCGTTTTATACCCGGATCTTCCGGCAGCGGTCCTTATAAGATAATTAAAAATTATAATGAATGAGTGAAATCGAAAGGAGTGTACCTATATGGCACAGAGTATCCCGGAAATGTATGGCAGCCTTGTATTCAACGACAAAGTGATGCGCAGCAAACTGCCAAAGGACATGTACAAAGCATTAAAGAAAACAATTGAAAACGGAACTCATCTGGAACTGGATGTTGCAAATTCCGTAGCAGTTGCAATGAAAGAATGGGCTACTGAAAACGGTGCAACCCATTACACACACTGGTTCCAGCCGATGACAAACGTAACAGCCGAGAAGCATGACAGTTTCATCTCCCCAACAGGAGACGGACAGGTGATCATGGATTTCTCCGGTAAAGAACTGGTAAAAGGTGAGCCGGACGCATCCAGCTTCCCGTCAGGCGGACTTCGTGCCACTTTCGAAGCAAGAGGATATACAGCATGGGATCCTACTTCACCGGCATTCATCAAAGATAAAACCCTTTACATCCCAACGGCTTTCTGCTCCTACAGCGGAGAGGCACTGGATAAGAAAACTCCTCTTCTCCGTTCCATGGATGTTCTTAATAAAGAAGCGGTTCGTATCCTTCACATCCTTGGAAACAAAGATGTCCGTCACATTGACACAACTGTAGGACCTGAGCAGGAATATTTCCTGGTTAACAAAGATCTCTACAAGAAGAGAAAAGACCTGATCTTCTGCGGACGTACTCTTCTGGGAGCTTCCGCACCAAAAGGACAGGAAATGGAAGATCATTACTTCGGAGCCCTGAAGCCACGTGTTGCCGCTTACATGCATGATCTTGACGAAGAGCTCTGGAAACTTGGTATTCCGGCAAAAACAAAACATAACGAAGTTGCTCCTGCACAGCATGAGCTGGCTCCTGTATTTGATACCACAAACGTTGCAGTTGACCACAACCAGCTGACCATGGAGATCATGAAAAAAGTTGCCGACAAGCACAACATGGTTTGCCTCCTTCATGAGAAACCATTTGAGGGAATCAACGGAAGCGGTAAACACAACAACTGGTCCATGAGCACAGACACAGGTGTAAACCTTCTTGATCCTGGAAAAACACCGGCAGAGAATACACAGTTCCTGGTATTCCTGGTAGCTGTTATCAAAGCCGTTGACGATTATGCGGATCTTCTCCGTGTATCTGTTGCAAGTGCAGGAAACGATCACCGTCTTGGAGCAAACGAGGCACCGCCAGCAATCGTATCCATCTTCCTTGGAGATGAGCTGACAGATATCCTCAAATCCATTGAGAATGATACCTTCTTTAACAACAAACATGCCGTACAGATGGATATCGGTGCAAAAGTACTTCCACACTTCACAAAAGATACCACCGACAGAAACCGTACTTCACCGTTTGCATTCACCGGAAACAAATTCGAATTCCGTATGCTTGGTTCCGCAGCATCCGTTGCAAACCCGAACATCGTACTGAACACTGCCGTTGCAGAAGTTCTCTCCGAGTTCAGCGCAGCTCTTAAAGATGTTCCGGAAGAAGAAATGGAAAGCGCAGTACATGCACTTCTCAAGAAAACCATCGAGGATCACAAACGTATCATCTTCAACGGCAACGGTTATACAGACGAGTGGGTTGAAGAAGCTGAAAAACGCGGTCTCTACAACCTGAAGACAACTCCGGATGCTCTTCCTCACTTCGTTGATGAGAAAAACATCGCGCTGTTCACAAAACACGGCATCTTTACAAAGGAAGAACTGTTCTCCCGTTATGAGATCTGGCTTGAGAACTACTACAAGACCATCAACATCGAGTCCAACACTCTTGCTGAGATAATCCAGAAACAGGTGATTCCTTCCGTATTTACATATGTTGAAAAACTTGCCGACACTGCTGCTGTAAAGAAATCCGTAGTAGCTGATGTTTCTGTAGCAAGCGAAGCTGCTCTGATCTCCAAATTGAGCACACTTGCTGACACCATGACTAAAGATCTGGAGACACTAAAAGCTGACACAGCAAAAGCTCTCGCCGCTTCCGACGATGTACTTGCCTGCGCAAAAGCTTATCAGGAAACTGTTCTTGAAGACATGGATACTTTAAGAAAATCTGCAGATGAGGCAGAAGCTCTGATCCCGGATGAGTTACTTCCATATCCGACATACGACGAGCTGTTATTCTCCATCTGATACTTGATCAGATAAACAATTTCATACGGTAAATACAGGGGATATCCCTTATGAACTCTACTTCATAATTCATTATCGATTTCCTCATCCATTAATCACACGATACAGATATCCCCTGTTTTACATATATTAATTTTGTTTCGTAAAGGCGCGGAAGGGAATTTCCTCTCTCCCGCGCTTTTTCGTTATACTGATACTGGATAAATTCTGTCTGTTTTATGATCCGGTATTGTAAAAATCCTTCCTGTATATGCCTTATATAATAGGAAGAAAAAAATTGGGAAAGGGAGTGTTACTATGTATTCTTCAGTAAACACAATCTGGGTCCTCGTCGGTGCGGCACTGGTCTTCTTCATGCAGGCCGGATTCGCAATGGTCGAAACAGGATTCACAAGAGCAAAAAACGCAGGTAACATCATTATGAAAAACCTGATGGACTTCTGTATCGGTACCCCGGTCTTCTGGCTGGTTGGTTTCGGTATCATGTTCGGTGCAGGAAACGGGTTCTTCGGTAAGATCGGAGGAGTCGCCTCAGAGGCAAACTATGGAAATGCAATGCTTCCGGATGGCGTTCCTTTCTGGGCATTTCTCATCTTCCAGACTGTATTCTGTGCTACCTCTGCTACCATCGTCTCCGGTGCCATGGCAGAACGTACCAAGTTCATCTCCTACTGTATCTACAGTCTTCTGATCAGTCTCGTTGTTTATCCGGTATCCGGTCACTGGATCTGGGGCGGCGGATTTATCAGTCAGATGGGATTTCATGATTTCGCAGGTTCCTGTGCCGTTCATATGGTCGGTGGTGTTGCAGCACTTATTGGCGCCATCATCCTTGGACCCCGTATCGGAAAATATTCCAAATCCGGTAAATCCAGAGCGATTCCCGGACATAACCTTACCGTAGGTGCCCTTGGTGTATTTATCCTCTGGTTCTGCTGGTTCGGTTTCAACGGTGCATCTACCGTCAGCATGGAAGGGGATGCCATCGTAAGCGCAGGCAAGATCTTCGTAACAACAAACCTTGCCGCTGCTGTTGCAACGGTAACCGTTATGCTGATCACATGGATTCGTTACAAAAAACCAGATGTCTCCATGTCCCTCAATGGTTCCCTTGCAGGACTGGTAGCCATCACAGCAGGCTGTGATACCGTATCTCCTACCTCTGCAGCTATCATCGGAATCATTTCCGGATTTATCGTAGTATTTGGTATTGAGTTTATTGACAAAGTTCTCAAAATTGATGATCCAGTTGGTGCTGTTGGTGTACACGGCCTCAACGGTGCTTTCGGAACACTGGCTGTAGGACTTTTCTCCGACGGTGCAGGTACAGAATGGAAAGGACTTCTCACAGGCGGCGGTTTCCACGGCTTCGGTGTTCAGTTCATCGGTATGGCAATCACCATCGCATGGGTAGCTGTTACAATGACAATTATCTTCCAGGTGATCAAACACACCATCGGCCTTCGTGTTTCCGCTGAGGAAGAGATCGCAGGTCTGGATATGAAAGAGCACGGTCTTGCAAGTGCATACGACGGATTCTTTGTACAGGATACCATGACAAAAGCTCCTGCTCCAATGGGAACTTCCGTAAAAGATCCGGTTATCAAACACGCACCTTCCGCTCCTGCTGAATCTGTTCCTGAGATTCCTGCTGACGGCGTACACAAACTGACAAAAGTTGTTATCATCACACGTCAGAACAAGCTGGACGAATTTATGCAGGCCATGAACGAGATCGGGGTAACTGGTATCACAATTACAAACGTTATGGGATGTGGTGTTCAGAAAGGTGCTCCAACCTACTATCGTGGTGTTGAAGTAGACATGAACCTCCGCCCGAAGGTTAAGATCGAGATCGTTGTAAGCCTTGTACCGGTTCAGAAAGTTATTGACACTGCAAAAGCAGTTCTTCATACCGGCCAGATCGGTGATGGTAAAGTCTTCGTTTACGACATCGAAAACGTTGTCAAGATCCGTACCGGCGAGGAAGGCTTCCTGGCTCTGCAGGATACAGACGCATGATCTTTTTATAAGAAAAACATATAAAATCTTTCTACGCAATATAAACCAAATGAAAGCCAGAAAAGATCCGGAACATTATCTTTCAAATGTTCCGGATCTTTTCCTGTATTACTACTCTTATTCTCTCCGAAGCCTCGGCAAGTTCCACCGGTAATGGGCTGCCAGATACCGGATCAGTATCACCACCACAGTTCCGATCACCATGGCAGGAACGCTGCCCCACAACCGGTATATCCACACGTATACAATGGCACCTACAATGGAAGCGCAGGCATAGATATGGCGCACAAAAATATACGGCGGCACGCCTGCCATCATATCACGGATCAGTCCGCCGCCAACGCCTGTAACCGTTCCAAGGAATACAAGAAAAAACGTCCTTCCCATATATCCTTCCGTGATCCCTTTATCCACTCCCATAACTGTAAACACACCCAGGCCCACAGAGTCCATCACCAGCATTATCTTATCATAGACCAGCCGGTTCTCTCCTTCCAGCAGTTCCTGTTTCCAGTACATTATGGCGAACACAATACAGGATGTCACAGTTGCCACAATGGTATATATGGGATTCTGAAACATTCCCGGCGGCACGATTCCCAGAATGATATCTCTGGTCGCTCCACCTCCCACGGCTGTCACCACGCCCAGAACACAGATCCCGAAAATATCCATTCCTCTCTGTGCTCCTACCATTGCTCCGGAAGCAGCGAATGCAATCGTTCCCGCCATTTCCAGAATAAATGTAAATAAACTCTGAGAATCCATTTCCCCTCCATACATATCCGGCTGCTGTTCTTTCTCGTCCCATATTTGCAGCCTGTTTTCCCCCACCTGTGCATTTTTTACAGGGTGCAAGAAGGAACCCTGTTCACACAGGATTCCTTCTCTTATCTTTCATTTCACTTTTCTTATTCTAACAGAATTTCCCTATTCTGTACATCTTTTCTTTTTGTATCCGATTTCTATTATTCTGCTTCGATCAGAAAGCCTCGTCTTTTCAGCATATCCTGGATCATATCCAGAATTTCTTCTGATTCTGCCTCTACTTTATGGTAATGGTAATCCGATGTAATATTCTTCAGAGGACTGGACTTACCGTTTCGAATGTCCTCCATAAAATTCTCCACCTGGCGCCTGGAGCCGATATTCAGTTCTGCCTCGATGTGTCCGTAAACTCTGTGATTGACCATTACGTTGATCACTTTTCCGCCAAGATCCACAATTCCGCAGAGTTCATTCTCCAGATCCGCATCTGTATGATGCACCTTAAAGATCCGGCTCACTGTATGCGGGGCGTTGAGGATATATCCCCGGTTGGTGGAGATCACATTATTCCCCTCTGCACGTATCAGTGCAATATCCTGCACGATCACCTGTCTACTGACCTGAAATGTTTTGGCCAGAGCGCTTCCCGAGACCGGCCGGTCACTGTTTTTAATTTGATCCATGATCGCTGTCCTGCGTTCTGAACCAGTCATTTAAGCTTCCCCTTTCCTGGCTGTGCCTGTACTTTTGGTCCTGATATCTGTTTTCCTCATTCCTGCGATATCCCCCACCCGTTTCAGATACTGTCAATTATGTTTCTGTGTTCGGCACAATACGTACTTCTGTTTTTCTGATGTTCCGGGTATTTCTGTCACAGCACTCGGTATTCTGTAAAATTCCGTGATCTTCAGAAAAGCGGATGAAGGTTCTTCAGGGAAATATCAAGGATCGGTGCAGAATGTGTTAATGCACCACTTGATACATAGTCTACACCAACATCCCTGATCTTTGCAATATTTTCTTTTGTAACATTTCCGGAACACTCGGTTTTGGCTCTTCCGTCGATCAGCTGTACGGCTTCTTTCATCATTTCCGGAGTCATATTATCAAGCATGATGATATCTGCGCCTGCTTCAACTGCCTCTTTTACCTGGGCAAGGCTCTCTACTTCCACTTCGATCTTACGGACAAAAGGAGCATACTCCTGTGCCATTTTTACAGCTTTCGCAACGCTTCCTGCTGCTCCGATGTGGTTGTCTTTCAGAAGGACTCCGTCAGAAAGATTATATCTGTGGTTCTGGCCGCCGCCTACACGTACTGCATATTTTTCAAAAATACGCATGTTCGGTGTGGTTTTTCTTGTATCCAGAAGGGTGATGCCGGTTCCTTCAAGAAGGGATGCAACGGAATGGGTATAAGTTGCAATTCCGCTCATTCTCTGAAGATAATTGAGGGCTACACGCTCACCGGAGAGAAGTACACGGATATCACCGGTAACTTTTCCCATCTTCTGGCCTTTTTTTACTTCGTCGCCATCCTTGCAGAATAATTCTACTTTTGTGTCAGCATCCAGAAGTGTAAATACACGGCTGAAAATTTCCAGTCCGGCAATGATTCCGTCCTCTTTGCAGATCAGATCTACTTCTCCCGGAACCGCCTCTTTCATAACGGAATTGGTGGTAACGTCTTCACTTGAAATATCTTCTTTTAAAGCCTCCAGGATCAGGTGGTCTACCTGGAGTGTCATTGTGATCTTATTCATTATACAGTACCTTCTCTTTCTTTCACGCTGCTCCTGCAGCACTTTTCTTTTCAGTGGAGATTGCTTTTGCGGCACGTTTGGCAAATACAAGACTTTCCAGCAGGGAATTGCTTGCCAGGCGGTTGGCTCCATGTACCCCATTGCAGCTGGTTTCGCCTACTGCATACAGCTGGTCCATACTGGTCTTGCTGTCAGAATCAACCCAGATACCGCCCATAAAATAATGCTGGGCAGGAACTACCGGGATACATTCTTTTGTTACATCGTAGCCTTCCTCCAGGCATCTTTCGTAAATATGCGGAAAATGATGAAGGATGGTATCTTTGTCAATGTTTTCCATAGAAAGCCATACATGGTCGGTTCCTTCTTTTTTCATCTCTTCCTGGATTGCCTTTGTTACCACATCTCTTGGGAGCAGTTCGTTGACAAAGCGTTCTTTTTTGCTGTTATAAAGCACTGCACCCTCTCCGCGGACGGACTCGGAGATCAGAAATCTGCGGCCAGGTTTCTTGGAATATAATGTCGTAGGGTGAATCTGTACATAGTCCAGATGTTCCAGACGTACATTGTGTTTTTTCGCAATATCCAGGGCATCACCGGTAAGGTGCGGATAGTTGGTGGAATGCTGATATCTTCCGCCGATTCCGCCGCTTGCAAGGATGGTATCCTCTGCATAGATTTCTACCGGAAGCTCTCCGCCTGGCTGGATTTCTTCCTGGATCTTTACGTTTTTTCCTGCTTCCATTGCTTCCAGACGTGTTTTGTTTGCTTCTGCGGAAACTGCCTTCAGTCCGATGCATTTGCCGTTTTCCACAAGAATGTCCTGCATGGAAGTATATTCCAGAACAGTCACATTTTCAAGTTTCAGAACCTGTCCCAGAAGTTTTTCGGAGATTTCTTTTCCTGTGATATCTTCATGATAAAGGATCCTCGGTTTGGAATGTGCGCCTTCTCTTGTGTAGGCAAAATCATCTCCATCCATTTTGAAATCCACGCCATAGCCTACCAGGTCATTGATCACATCTCTGGATCCCCGGATCATAATGTCTACGGATTCTTTTCTGTTTTCATAATGTCCTGCTTTCATGGTGTCTTCAAAATAGCTGTCATAATCATTTTCATCACGGAGCACACAGATCCCGCCCTGTGCCAGGAAGGAATCGCTGCTTCGCATATCTTCTTTTGTGATGATCACGATTTTTTTGTCTCTTGGAAGTTTCAGTGCGCTGAACATTCCCGCAACACCTGTTCCTACGATTACTACGTCTGTCTTGATTTTCATTGTTTTCGCCTCTCTGTCTCTATTTTGCAAGTTCCAGCATTCGCTCCAGCGGTTTCTTTGCTTTTTCTCTTGTTTCATCAGTTACATGGACTTCATTTTCTCCGGTTTTCAGAACATGGAGCACTTTTTCCAGAAATACTTTTTTCATGTTTTTGCAGACTGGTACGGTTTCTGTGAAGTAGAATTTTTTGTCCGGGCAGGTGGTTTCCAGTTTGTACTGTACGCCACATTCTGTGCAGATGATGAATTCTTTGTTGTTGCTGTCCTGAGCGTATTTGATGATCCCGGATGTGCTTCCGATATAATCTGCCTGTTTCAGGACTGTCTGAGGACATTCCGGATGGGCCAGCACAAGTGCTTCCGGATGGGCTTCTTTTGCTTCTTTTACTTCTTCGGGATCCATAAATTCATGAACGATGCAGAAGCCTTCGTTATAGATGAAGTGTTTTTCCGGTACCTGTTCTGCGATAAAGTGGGCCAGGTTTCTGTCCGGGATGAAGAAGATATTTTTATTTGGGAGTGCTTTTACGATCTTTACGGCGTTTGCGGAGGTTACGCAGACATCGGAGAGTTCTTTTAAGGCTGCTGTGGAGTTGATGTAACAGACAACTGCTACATCATCGTATTCTTCTCTTACTTTTCGGATTCCTTCTTCGGTTGCCATGTGTGCCATGGGGCAGTCTGCGTCCATTGCGGGCATGAGTACGGTTTTGTCCGGGCTTAAGATCTTGGCGCTTTCTCCCATGAATCCTACTCCGCAGAATACAATGGTTTTTTCTTTTGCGCTGGCTGCGATTTTGCTGAGGTAAAAGGAGTCTCCTATATAGTCTGCTACGTCCTGTACTTCGGGGCGCACGTAGTAGTGCGCCAGGATGATGGCGTCTTTTTCTTTTTTTAATTTCTGGATTTCTTCTGCTACTGTCATTATTTTCACCTTTCCTACAGGGGGTTTTTCTTTTATTCCTGCTTTTGTTTTGTGGTTTTTTCAAAATATCTTACACATAATACCATAGTTCTTTACATGTGACAAGACAGTTGTTTGATTTGTTGTAAAGTTTTTGTTAAGGAATGGATGGATTGGTTGCAGACGGACGGGGATGGATGGCGAAGGGGTGTTCAAATTTTAAATAAAATGAATTCGTGTGTGTATTTATTTTGGGTTAATTAATTACTTGATATTTTTTTACCTGGTAAATTTAGTGATTAACATTTTTTTGAATAAAAAAGACCTGGTGTTTGCAATAATTACCAGGAATATATATTCCTGAAATTACTGTAAGCTCCAGGTCTCTTGATTTTTTCAGTGAGATGGGGTTATTGGAATTTGCTTCTGTTTCGTATCTTTGCTCTGAATAATTGTTTGGTTGTTTATTCGGTTTTATTTTTCTGTTCCAGGTATGCCTGGGTGCTGTCTTTCAGGCGATTGAGGCCGTCTATTACTGTATCTTTAGGGCAGGCGAGGTTTACGCGTAAGAAGCTTTGTCCGTTTTTATACTCATTGCCGTCGCATACGTAGAGTCCGCTGTGCTGGCGGATGAAGGCATAGAATCTGGTTGCATCGTCGGTTACTTCGCGGCAGTCCAGCCAGAGCAGGTATGTGGCTTCTCCTCTGACTGCGTGGATTCCTTTTATTTCTTTTGTGATAAATTCTTCTGCATATCGTCTGTTTTCCCAGAGATATTCTCTTAAGCTGTCCAGCCATTCTGCTCCGTGGTTAAAGGCAGCTACCGGTGCGATAGCTGCAAATACGTTTGGTTCTGCCACTTCGTCTGTATTTAATCCGCGGTTGACCCGATGCCGCAGTACGGGGTTTGGAACGATCACTGCTGCCGTCTGTAGTCCTGCCAGGTTAAAGGTTTTTGTAGGTGCCACGCAGGTGATGCTGTTTTCTCTGCAGGTCTCAGATACTGAAGCAAAAGGTACGTAGTCTTTTCCTGGTTTTGTCAGGTCGCAGTGGATCTCGTCAGATAATACCAGTACGTGATGTTTTGCACATAATTCGCCAATCTTTGCCAGTGTTCCTCTGTCCCAGATCTTTCCTATGGGGTTGTGCGGGTTACAGAGAATCAGCAGGGATGCCTGTGGGTCTGAAAGTTTTTCCTCAAGGTCTGCGAAATCAATTTCATAGGCACCATTTTCGTAATGCAGCGGGCTTTCCAGGATGAACCGGCCGTTGTTGATGATGGAGTTAAAGAAAATATTGTATACCGGAGTCATGACCACGACTTTTTCTGCTGTGGTTGTCATCTTACGCACAATGCTGGAGATTGCAGGTACAACACCTGTGCAGAAAATCAGCCATTCCTTTTCGATAGACCACTCATGGCGTGTTTTCCACCAGTTCTGATAGGCGTCATACCATTCATCTTCAATCAGGGTATAGCCAAATACTCCGTGCTGTGCTCTTTTTATAATGGCTTCTGTTATCTGCGGAGCTGTCTGAAAATCCATGTCAGCCACCCACATGGGCAGTTCTTTTTCTGTTACATCCCATTTCATGGAGCCAGTATGACGGCGGTCTGTTTTTTCGTCAAATATGCTCATTTCTTTTTCCTTTCTGTATCTGTCAGAGCTTTTATGCTTCCGGCGCTTTATCCAGCTTTTCCCCAACTGTGGGACAGATAATTTCGGTTTCAGCCGGATCGATCTTTTCCGGATCCAGAATCAGTGTTTCAATCTCATCTGCCTGGATCCTGCCTTCTGACGGATTCATGACACTTTTGATCCTGCCGTTGATCTGTGCATTGATCCCTTTCGAATACTCAAAAGCCAGAGTTGTATTCAAAAGGGTACAATTGATCATTTTCAGATTTTCAATATAACACAGTCCCTGCAGACTTTCTATGGTACAGTTGATAAATGTGAGATTTTTTGAATTCCAGCCCAGATACTCTCCATGAATCACAGAATCATATACCGTAACATTCTCGCTGTTCCAGAAAGCATCTTTTGACAACATTCTGGCATTGTGGACTTCCATATTTTTTGCACCGTCAAAGGCATAGTTGCCAACAAGTTTGAAATCATCGATGGTGATATTTGTGCTGTTCATGCCAAAATAATCACCCCTGGCCTGTACATGTGCAAGTTTTATACCCTCACAGTTCCAGAACGTCTCTGCCGCATTGGCAAGATACACATTATCAAGAGTCACATCATGACAGCGGCGGAAATTTTTCGGCGCCTCAATCAACGTATCCTCGATCCGGATATGATCCGTATACCACACCCCAGAACGCGCCATCTCCAGCCAGGTACAATCCTCGCCTCTATATTTTTGCTGTACCAGAGCGGATATTTCCATTGAAACGAACTGTTCTCCAATACAATATCCCGACTCTCCTTAAGCGGAGACTCCCCATCATTAAAAATCGTCTGTTCAATATGCAACTTCTTCCCATGAAACAAAGGCCGCTCTCCTGTAAGATACGCACCCTTTAATTCTTTATCTGTTTTTATATTCTCTACACTCATTTTCTATCCTCTCTACATTCCTGTCATTCACACGTTACTTTTTATATTTTAACATCTAAAGTTTACTTTAGGTCAAGTATCTAATTGTTATTATCACGTTAAATGTAAAGGTAACTTCCTGATTATAAGACTTAATTCCGGGTAGCTGACGTTAGGGGGACGGACATCGCCTCTTCATATAAACAATCGTTATCATTATACCCCACACATCATCTCACATACAAACTAAGCCATTGCAGCCGTCCAGCGAAGCGCCCGACGGCCCACCACCCACCGAGCAGCCACTCAACTTATCATCCTCAACAACCCTATACCTCCGCCCACACCGTCACACAGCCACCCTACCCCTCCCAAAATCTGTACGGACGCACACCCCCATCCAACTTCCCACTTTGAACACACAGCCCCGGGCAGCGGAATGGATCTGCTGGCCGGGGCGTCCGTTTTACTAATCAAAAAAGAAAAAATCCGCCGCACCCAGCACGACAGATTTTTCCCCACCACTATTTTAATAATTCCCGTTCAATCCTCTCCCGAGCCTCCGGTGCCTGCCTATCCATCTTCTCCGGAAAACCAAACATCGAAACACAGGCAATATTATCACCACCAGCCTTCGGCGCATCCGCCCTCAGCTGTTTATTCGCAAAATCCATATCTCTTAAGGTTTCAAAAATACCATCAAAATCCACATCACCCTCACCCATGGCAAGATGCTGATGTACCGTCACATCCGCTTTTCCACGGCCATTCAGCCACGGCGGATTTAAAATATACCGACAATCCATAGTCTGATTAAAAGTATCTGCAAACAGTACATGAGTCAGCTCATCTCCTACATATTTCAGCATGGACCGTACATCCCCTTTACCCTCATCATAGAAGAACCCATGAGGAGAAGAATACACATAACCAAGGTTCGGAGACCGGAAAGATTTTACCATATCACAGGTCTCATTATTCAGCTCGCAGAAATCATAAGGATGAGACTGGATCTCCACGCGGATACCTTCACGCTCGATCAGCGGAAGCAGCTCCTCCATGGATTTGAACCACATTCCATTGCAGATTTCCTGCTGGTTGGGATCACCGGAAAGCTCTGTATTAATAACCTTTACGCCCATATCTCCCGCAATCTGGATCATCCGTTTCCAGTTGGCAACTGCAAACTGTCTCTGTTCCTCTGTGGGGCCGGACCAGCGGTATACGACGATAAAGGAAGAAATCTCCACGCCGGTTTCCCGCAAAGCCTGTCTGTATTCCTGTTCACACTCCTTGGAAAACAGCGGATGTTTATAGAACGGATTGATCCTCGGATGTGGAGACTGCTCGATATATTTATATCCCCAGTCTGCCACCTGATGGACCATACGATTGATATCCATCTGTTTTGCAAGCACATCTACATCAAATGCGATCTTCATGACGCATTCCCTCCTTTTTCTTCTTTATTTTTGATATAATCCAGGATCAGACCGGCCGCTCCGGCTGCACCTGTTTTGGAAACATTGATCACCATATCATAATAATGGGGATCGTCTCTGCGGATTCCGGTAAATTTTTCATAATATTCATTTCGGATCTGGTCACGCTTCTTCAGCTCGTCAAGAGACTGGCCTTTATAATATTCCCGGCCTTCTTTTTCCCGGTAATCATCATCTGCATACACGAAAAAGCTGTATGTATGCGGTTCTCCGCGAAGCACATAGTTGGCACATCTTCCCAGGAATACACCAGGACGCCTCTTTGAAAGTTCACGGATGATCCGGCTCTGCACCTCAAACATCTGGGCGCCTGTATAATCTGCTGCCGCACCTGCCGATGAATGTCCGTACGGGGAAAACGTAAGCTCGGAATCTTCATAATTGTAAGAATCCAGATACTGTCTTACACTTTCCAGATCTGCTTTTTCCATACCGAATTTTTCTGCCATGAGACAGATGATCTGACGGTCATAAACCCTGCAGTCCAGCGCTTTTGCAACATCCTCCGCGATTTTTCTTCCGCTGCTGCCGTACAGTCTTCCAATCGCTACATTGATCCTGTTTCCGGAAACTGCCGGTGCTGGCATGGACTGGATCTCTCCCGGTACAGAAACGTTTCCTTCTCCGGATTCTCTCTGGATCAGTTCCCGCATCATCTTGTCATAGACTTTATCCAGCTGATAGCAGGCCGCGATCACAAACATCACTACCCAGATTGCTACCGGAACATACAGATAAAAACCTTTGATCACACGGATAGCTTCTGCAGACTGCTCTGCTGCGGTTGCCTTGGTGCCATCAAAATATGCAGCGGAAAGGATTCCACCCATGATAGCGGAAGTCAGTCCGGAACCGGCTTTCTGACCCATGCTCATAGATGAGAACATCAGACCTTCCACACGTTTGCCTGTTTTCCACTGGCCATACTCAATGGCATCACTTGGAAGAGAATACTGCACGCCATAGAACGGTGCGATTCCGATTCCTCTCATGATACAGGTCACAACACCAAGAGAAACACTGGTAATATTCATCAGGAACAGAAGCTGTCCCGCAACACCCAGGATGCAGCCTGCACAGATGAGATTTCTTTTTCCATAACGGGGAAGCACCTTTGGCAGGAGGGCAATTCCTGCCACAGTTGCCAGTTTCTCCGCTGCTGAAAGAGGCATAACAAAGTCTACATTTCCAAGTACATACTGACAATAATAGGTAAGGTCCGTTCCAATGATGATCTGATATGCAGTATAAAAGATCATCAGCCCCAGGGCGATAAGGAAATACCGGTTGGTAACGGTTGCTTTAAAAGCTTCCACAAAAGGAATATCTTCTTTTTCCTGTTTTGCCGCAGAAACACGCTCTGTACAGACCATGTAAGTGTTCACAAGCACGCCGACGGAAATGATCGCATAACCTGCTGTTACCAGGATCCAGGCCATCTGCTGGTTGCCGGTAACATTTGCCACGATATTGATCAGCGGCAGCGTGAACGCGGTAATGATCATACTTGCCGTGATAGACAATACCATACGGATGTTACAGATCACATCACGCTCACGGCGGTCACGGCTCATCAGAGATCCCAGTGCGTGGAACGGCTGGCTGATGGCAGTGTATACAACCGTGTTCATAATGTTATAGGTCACAAAAGCATAGATGATCTTTCCCATGTTTCCAAGCGGCGGCATGGTAAAAAGAAGCACCGCTGCCAGCGCATAGGGAACCGCAAGTCTTAAGATCCAGATCCTGGCTTTTCCATATTTGGAATGAGTCCTGTCGATAATGGTTCCCATCAACACATCGGAAAATCCATCAAAAATGCGGGACAAAAGCATGATCATTCCAACGGCTCCTGCTGAAATTCCAACAACATTGGTATAAAAATAGATCAGCAGAGTTGTTGTCATGGTATACATCAGAGTCAGCGCCGGATCGCCAAAACAGTACGCAAGTTTTTCTGACACCGGAACCTTGATGAATTCATTCAAGTCTTTACCCTTCTGCTTATAATTCAACAATTCGGGGATTCCCTTACCAGCCATAGTATCTACCTCCTATCGGTTTAAGGTCGAACCTTTCTGAATGAATTATCCGAAATATTTCTGTACAAAATCTCTGGTAACTTCTGCTGCTTTTTTCACATTGTCCTCGTGGCTCATTGCATAGTACTCCGGACGGAACTCTTCGATGGTGCATACACCGTCAAATCCGATCTCTTTCAGTGCTGCCGCGATTCCAGCATGATCTACCACGCCTTCTCCCGGCCAGAGTCTCTTGTCGTCTCCGCAGGAGCCAAGTGGAAGATCCTCACAATCGTTTAAGTGGTATGCAAAAATCTTCTTACCGTCTGCTGCTTTCAGGTCTTCCAGACGGGAACACATCTCATGGAAATGGAAAGTGTCCACGGTAACGCCAACATTGTCTCTGTCTACTGCTTTTACTACATCGTATGCTGTTCCAAACTGGTTGATAGAGCAGTTCGGTGCACCACAGAACTCCAGGGAGATCTTCATATCTGCGCCCACTTTGTCAGAAAGGTAGCGAAGACGTGCAACTGCTTCTTCTTTGATCTCGCTGACAGATTTGTCTTTTACATCAAAACTTGGAACTGTTATCAGCATTTTCATTCCGATCGCTTTGGAAACTTTCAGGATAAAATCTACTTCTTCATCGATTTCTTTTTCCCCTGCCTCATCTCTCTGGTTGAAAAAGATCAGGGTGTTGTATGCCCACGGTTTCAGGTGATGATTCTTAAACCAGTCTGCCAGTTCTTCCAGTGTATGTTCTTTGAGATAGTCTTTTACGCAGTCAAAACGGATCTCAATGTAATCAAAGCCATATTTTTCACACATCTCCAGATCTGCCATAAGAGACTGTCCTTTGCATTCCAGTGCAGTTGCTTCATTAAATCCTAATTTCATCTTCGATACCCTCCATATGTCCGAAACCGGTGTACTTTGTCTGGATTTCTATGTCCTGTTTTCTGCGCACAGGGGAACCGCCCCTGTTTCTGTTGGATCATGCAGACTTTACCGATTCTTATTTTCTTTTTTATTTTTCTGTTGCTTTGTGTTTGTGCTATTTTGTATTTTTGTTATCCGTATTTTCGATTTGCCAGCATGCAGGCATTTCTTTTCAGCCTGATCTTTCTGGTTACTCTCACCGGCAGATTTCCCGCTGCAGTTTCGATAAAACCGTATCGGAATCGGACTCTGCCGGTGAATGCCGCCACAGGCTCATTGGGAAAGCCTGCGACAATAAGCTGGTATGATAACTCACACTTGATGAGGTGGAGTTCTGTAAAATTATTTATAAAATTCTGGTTTCTCAACTGCTGTAACGATCTTCTCGATCTGTCCGGTTTCCTGCGCTTTTACAAGAGCGTCTGCTGTGATCGCTGCCAGGTATCCATCCCATGCGTTCGGTCCTGTGATCACACCTGCTTCTGCATTGTCAACCCAATCCTGAACCTCTTTATCATAGGCATCTTTAAATCTTACGAAACAGTCTGTGTCAATGGCACTGGATACAGCTGCGTTTTTACGGATAGACGGATAAGCCGGCTGTGCCATTTTCAGTGCACCGTCCTCACATACTACTTCACAGTTGATGTCATATCCGAACTTGCAGTTTACAAATACTTCCACATCGATACACACACCTTTTTTAGTGCGGAGCATCATGATCTGCGGATCTTTCAGCTCGGAATGAGAATATTTGGTTACTCTTGGCATTACAACCTGTGCAGATTCATACTCGTCATCTACCAGCCAGTGAAGAACATCGATCTCATGGATTGCGGTATCGTGCACAGCCATTGGAGTATTATAATTGGTTCCTACTTCCGGGTTTCTATGTGTACAGTGAAGAATCAGCGGCTCGCCGTACTCTCCGGTTGCAAGGGCTTCCTTGATCTGCTGGTAGCCTTTGTCATAACGTCTCATAAATCCAAGCTGGATGAGATGTTTGCCTGCTGCTTCCTCTGCTTTCACTACTTTCAGGCAGTCCTCAGCAGTGGTACATAATGGTTTCTCACAGAAAATCCTCTTGCCGGCTTCAATTGCCTGGAGAAGGGAATCTACATGTGCAAAGCCCGGAGATACGATAAATACTGCATCTACGTCCTCTGCGTTGATCAGTTCCCTGCTGTCTGTGTAAACTTTTGCGCCGCAGATCTCGGCTGCTTTCTTTGCACTTTCCTCAAATACATCTGAAACAGCTACTACTTCTGCTCCCTGGATCTTCTCGGTCAGTCTTCTGATATGATCTCTTCCCATTCCGCCGCATCCGATAATTCCTACTCTTAACATTTTAAATTCCTCCGTTCATTTTTTAACCGAATCAACTGTGAAGCAGTTATTCGGTTATGAGCAAGTAGCGAAGCGGATTGCGAATATCCGCTTGACTCCTTTTATTGTTTTCTGTTTTCGTGTTCTTTTTGATGATGTTATATTATCATTTTGTGCACGTGAACGCAATATCTTTTTTATACAAATTTTCCATTTTGTTTTTATGCGTTTTTCACGATTTGTTACTTTATTCACAAGTTTTTATTGATTTTACAGCGTTTATGCGTGATTTCTATTCATTTTGGATGTGTGTTTCCAGTACGTTTTCTGTTTTTTAATCTGTTAATTTTCTAACATTTTTATGTGTGCACCAGAACGCAATGTTTTATTTCCCGTATACTTCGGTAAGGTTTATGGAGAATATTGTTGTATTTTCACACACAAAGAGTTATAATTACATATAGTTTTATATAAAGTATATAAATATATTCTCTTATCTGTATCCAAAACTTCTATACAAAAACACAACAGAAAGGATTTTTAAATATGAACGATTACAGCTTAGAAACCAAATGTATCCATTCCGGATACACTCCTTCCAAAGGCGAGCCATGCGCGCTTCCAATCTGCCAGAGCACCACTTACAAATATGACACCACCGATGAAATGGGCCAGTTATTTGATCTGAAAGCAGATGGATATTTTTACACCCGTCTCCAGAACCCGACCAATGATGCCGTTGCTGCAAAAATTGCAGATCTGGAAGGTGGTGTTGCCGCAATCCTGACTTCTTCCGGACAGGCTGCCAACTTCTATGCAGTATTTAATATCTGCGAAGCGGGTGACCATGTTGTTGCTGCTTCTACGATCTACGGAGGAACCTTTAATCTTCTTGCCGTTACTTTCAAAAAACTTGGCATTGACTGTACCTTTGTTGATACCGACGCAACAGAGGAAGAGATTGCTGCTGCATTTAAACCGAACACAAAAGTTCTCTTTGCGGAGACCATCGCCAATCCAGCACTGGTTGTCCTAGACATTGAGAAATTTGCACGGGTTGCACACAAAAATGGCGTGCCTCTTATTGTGGATAACACCTTTGCCACACCGGTAAACTGCCGCCCGTTCGAGTGGGGTGCAGATATCGTCACTCACTCTACCACCAAATATATGGATGGACATGCCGTTCAGGTAGGCGGCGCCATTGTTGACAGCGGCAACTTTGACTGGGATGCTTACGGCCATAAGTATCACGGCCTGACCGAGCCGGATGAATCCTACCACGGCGTGATCTACACCAAACAGTTTGGCAAAAAAGCCTACATCACCAAGGCCACTTCCCAGCTGATGCGTGATCTGGGTTCTATTCCGTCTCCAATGAACTGTTTTCTTCTGAATCTTGGACTGGAGACACTTCCGCTGCGTGTTGAGCGTCACTGCTCCAACGCCCAGAAGATCGCCGAATACCTAAATGCACACGAAAAAGTTTCTCACGTAAATTATGCCGGACTTCCGGATGATAAATATCATGCACTGGCTCAGAAATATATGAAGGACGGCCGTACCTGCGGTGTTATCTCCTTTGAACTGACCGGCGGCCGTGATGCAGCAGTCCGCTTTATGGACAGCCTGAAGCTTGCTACCATCGCCACACACGTTGCTGCTTCCATTACCATGGTTCTTCATCCTGCCAGCCATACCCACCGCCAGATGAACGATGAACAGCTGGTTGAAGCAGGAGTTTCTCCTGGAATGATCCGCCTTTCCATTGGTATTGAAAACGTGGACGATATTATCAAAGATCTGGATCAGGCACTGAAAAATGCGTAAATAAAAAACATTAAGGGAAAATCCATCAAATAATCGATGGATTTTCCCTTTGATCTTTTTTGTAAAATGGGTTAAGCGGATATTCTCAATCCCACAGGAAATTTATTTGGAATTATTTTAGTTGGTTAAAATCTATTGCCCAATATTTTCAAAACAGAATTCATTTATAATACTTCAGCGGTTTGCATTCATGTGTTCAGCCACTTTCTTCCAGGTTTCTGCTCCGCAGATTCCATCGACTGTGATCTTTACATTTTTCTGAAATGCTTTCAGTGAAGTTTCTGTCTGTGTTCCAAAGATTCCGTCCACTTTTACCTGCAGCATTGCCTGTAACATGGAAACAGCAGACCCGGTACTGTTTTTTCTGATGATCGGAAGCTGTACATTCAGCTTCTCTGTTGTATCTGGTTTTTTCGTACTTTTACTTTCTGCTGTTTCATTTTTATTTTGTGAGTTTTTGTTTTTCATATATAATTCTGTTTTTTTCACAAATTCCGGCCACTTTTCTTCATCCATGAGGCGTCTCGGGCAGTGTTTTCTTGACGCATCGTAATGTCTTTTCAGCCGGTCTGTCCCCCATCCGTACTGTTTCAGCAAAAGAGCCGCCAGCTGTTCTGTCTTGTCTACCGCCGTATAATAATCTGTTTCCGGATTCACACAGATTTCGATATTGATAGAATTCCGGTTCGTGATTCCATACTTTCCTTTTCCGTCCCCTACTGCCCAGGCCCCGTCGCTGTGGTCCAACGTCTGATATACGGATTTTGAATCTACATAATAATGCACGGTACCAGCCAGATTGCCATTCTTCATTGCATTGGCATGAGCTTTGGCATCTGCCCCCTTACTCCAGTTATCCGTTTCATGGATCACAATATATGCCGGCCGGTTCTGGCCGATATAACAATTCTTTTTGCTGATCAATTTTATGATATTCATAAAAAATTTCCTGTTTTTTGTCTTCTCTTTATTCTATGCAGCTATTCATCTTTTTCCAGCTGTTTGATCAGCTGATTTACATATGTAGAAAGCCCCGCCACCAGAACTCCCTGTGTCATGGAAGTAAATACAGCCATTGCGATATCCTGTGCCGTATTATAGGAACAGGTTGCAAAAACATAGATCCCGCATACAAGGATCCCCACACCTCCCAGTATCAGTGGAATATATTTATCCTTCACAGCCTGGGCTTCCTTCAGCGCAATTCCCATAAAATACAAAGCAACTGCTGTGATCAGCAGTTCCGGTTTAATATAATTCACAAGCGCTTCCATAAACCTTCTCCCCCTTGCAGCTTTGTTTTATTTTATGAACTGCTCCGAAATTTGTTTCACAGATTCTTCAAAATTGCATCACGATTTGCTCACATTTTTTCGATATATTATTACCTGTAAACAGCAAGCAAGTAAATGCAACTGCTAAACAACTTTTTCTTTTTCATACTTTTAACCGGGAGCGTTAAAACTCCCGGTCTCCTTCCTTTTTTTAATACAATCGTAATACAAAGCGGTCATTCCCATTCCGCTTTGTACTTCAAAAAGGATACCGTAAACTCATCAAGACTGATGACCTTACGGTATCTTTTTTGTATTTTAAAAGTATTAGCTGCGAGTGATTGCTACGTGTTAGATATATGTTAGCTATTGCTGTTTTTCCAGGCTTTTTGAGAATATTTTGTTCTATTTCCAGGCAAAAAGAAAAAGGCCGCAAACCCTTGAGTTTACGGCTTTTTCGCTATTTTAAGCTATGCTTATATTAGAATTTGCCAGCGTCAGCAGCTTCCTGTACGGAAACAGCTACAGCTACTGTCATACCAACCATCGGGTTGTTTCCAGCGCCGATGAGACCCATCATCTCTACGTGAGCCGGTACGGAAGAAGATCCTGCGAACTGAGCGTCAGAATGCATACGTCCAAGTGTATCAGTCATACCGTAGGAAGCAGGACCTGCTGCCATGTTATCCGGGTGAAGTGTACGTCCTGTACCACCGCCGGAAGCAACGGAGAAGTATTTTTTGCCTTTCTCGTTGCACTCTTTTTTGTATGTTCCTGCTACTGGATGCTGGAAACGAGTCGGGTTTGTAGAGTTTCCTGTGATGGAAACGTCAACACCCTCTTTCCACATGATAGCAACACCTTCCGGAACGCTGTTAGCGCCGTAGCAGTTAACTTTTGCACGAAGTCCCTCTGAATAGGATTTACGGAATACTTCTTTAACCTCGTTCTTATATGGATCATACTCTGTCTCTACGTATGTAAAGCCGTTGATACGGGAGATGATCTGAGCTGCGTCTTTTCCAAGACCGTTCAGGATAACACGAAGAGGTTTTTTACGAACTTTGTTTGCTTTCTCGGCGATACCGATAGCACCCTCAGCTGCTGCGAAAGACTCATGTCCTGCAAGGAAGCAGAAGCAGTCTGTCTCTTCCTCAAGAAGCATTTTTCCAAGGTTTCCATGTCCAAGACCTACTTTACGTGTGTCTGCAACGGATCCCGGGATACAGAATGCCTGAAGGCCTTCTCCAATAGCTGCTGCTGCGTCAGCGGCTCTTCTGCAGCCTTTTTTGATTGCGATCGCTGCACCTACTGTGTAAGCCCAGCAAGCGTTCTCGAAGCAGATCGGCTGAATTCCTTTGATCTGATCGTAAACGTTCAGACCTGCGTCTTTAGTGATTTTCTCAGCTTCTTCGATAGAAGCGATTCCATAGCTGTTTAAAACAGAATTGATCTTGTCAATTCGTCTCTCATATGATTCAAATAAAGCCATTTCCTGTAACCTCCTGATATTTTTACCTTACGAAGTGTAATTACTCTTTTCTTGGGTCGATGATCTTAACAGCATCTGCAACACGGCCGTACTGACCTTTTGCTTTCTCCCATGCTGTGTTCGGGTCATCACCTTTCTTAATGAAGTCAGTCATTTTTCCAAGGCTTACGAACTGGTATCCGATGATCTCATCGTCCTCATCAAGAGCGATACCTGTAACATAACCCTCAGCCATCTCAAGGTAACGAGGTCCTTTTTTCAGAGTTCCATACATTGTACCAACCTGAGAACGAAGTCCTTTTCCAAGGTCTTCAAGACCAGCTCCTACTGCAAGTCCGTCCTCGGAGAATGCAGACTGGGAACGTCCGTAAACGATCTGAAGGAAAAGCTCTCTCATAGCTGTATTGATTGCATCACATACAAGGTCTGTGTTCAGTGCCTCCATTACAGTAAGTCCTGGAAGGATCTCAGCAGCCATAGCAGCAGAATGAGTCATTCCTGAACATCCGATTGTCTCAACAAGTGCCTCCTGGATGATTCCCTCTTTTACGTTAAGGGACAGCTTACAGGCACCCTGCTGTGGAGCACACCAGCCTACACCGTGTGTGAATCCGGAGATATCCTTTACTTCTTTTGCCTGAACCCATTTTGCTTCTTCCGGGATCGGAGCGGCACCATGATGTACGCCCTGTGCCACTGGACACATTTCTTCTACTTCGCGTGAATAAATCATTTTAAAACTCCTTTCAAGTATAGATTGACCGATGTTATTGAGAAAAAAAGTTCGATAACACCCTACGGCTATTTTCTCACAAAACCTTTGTTTCGTCCAGTCATATTTGATAAATTTTTGCCATAAAACGCATAATATTGGAAGTTATTCTGGCAGTATTGCATGCCTAACTGTCAAATATTTCTGGCAACTATTCTATGTATGTGATAATATATTATCAAGTTTAACCCTGGAGGTATATTTTTCATGAATGCATCTGTGGATTCTGTTTTTCCAGAAAAATACCGTATCCTCAGCGGAAGCGCCCTGAAGATGATTGCGATCATCACCATGCTGATCGATCATATCGGAGCTGTGATTTTAAGTATGTATCCGCCTGCACAGAAAGTCCTGTTTACGCTTCTCGGAAGGGAATACAGTGTGTATCTTATTTTCCGCGATATCGGCAGAGTGGCTTTTCCCATCTTCTGCTTTCTCCTGCTGGAAGGTTTCCGGCATACCAGGAGCCGTTTCCGCTATGGACGGAATCTCCTTCTTTTTGCTCTGATCTCAGAGATTCCCTGGAACCTGATGTTCACAAACACACTGCATTATGAAAGACAGAATGTGTTTTTCACGCTTTTCCTGGGATACCTGGCGTTTTGTGCCATCGAATATTTTAAGGATAAGCGCTTGATACAGCTTCTCTGTATCCTGGGACTGCTTGTTGTTTCCATTTTTCTGAAAGCAGATTACGGATGGCGGGGATATATTTTTCTCCTGATCATGTACTATATGCGAAACGATAAGCCCGGGCAGGCGATCCTTGGAAGCTGCTGGCTTTACTATGAATGGAGAGCCTGTTTCGCCTTTCTGTCCATTAACCTGTACAATGGGGAGAGGGGATTTATCCACGGAAAAGCGGCGAAATATTTCTTTTACTGGTTTTATCCAGTCCATATTATGGGACTGGTGATACTTCGACAGATTTTATTTCTGTCTTAATTCTTTTTTTCTTATTATCTTATATGGATGTGCGTGTTGTATGTGAAAAGTTTTGAGATTTCAGTTCTGCACTTTTCCAGTGGGGAGTTCTGAGAGGAGAAAGCACTCAGAGTTGCGAAGCCCGTTTTTCTCCCCTCAGGCACCCCTCTTTCCGGGCACGCAATTCGGCCAGGCCCCTTCATAATGTAACACTCCTGGTTCGGTCCTGTATTCCACTTCTATCACCCATTTATCACTGTGCCGATTATAATTGTATGTTCTGTTTTACCACATCTAAAAGTCAAACTATTCATTCATCAATCCAGGAACAGGCCTGCTACGCAGGCCGCCTTCCGTCCCCCTCTCACCCGATCGGCACAGCCTCTCGCAAACAATACCGTCGCATCCATCGCCCCATCAAAAAAAGCCACACTCTCAAAAAAGTGCGGCTTCCCTGCGTGGCCAGGAGGGGAGGAGCTCGAGGAGGGGAGACGGCCTTCGCAACTGTGAGTGCTTCCCCTCCTCGAACCTTCCACTGCTTACCAAGCAGAACTTATTTCAAAAAACAAAGAAAAACTATTTTTTCTTCACAATTTCTTTCGCATTTTTATAAATGGAATCCGCCGGAACGCATCCCCTTACCGGTGACAACGGATAAATATTGGAATTCCGTCCGATCACAGTCCCAGGATTCAGCACGGAACCACATCCAACCTCAACATGGTCTCCCAGCATTGCTCCAAACTTCTTAAGACCAGTCTCGATCTTTTCATCCCCATCTTTCACAACAACCAGCTTCTTATCCGATTTCACATTAGAACAAATCGATCCGGCTCCCATATGGGATTTATACCCAAGTACTGCATCTCCAACATAATTATAATGCGGAACCTGCACTTTATTAAAGAGCACCGCATTCTTAAGCTCTGTGGAGTTTCCCACAACTGCGCCTTCGCCAACAATGGCCTTGCCGCGGATAAAGGCACAGTGACGTACCTCCGCCTCCCTACCAATGATAGCCGGTCCGGTAATACTTGCAGTCGGCGCAACAGTAGCAGATTTTGCGATCCATACATTTTCACCTTTCTTCTCATATTCAGAAGGATCCAGTGTTTTTCCAAGTTTAATGATAAACTCTCCGATCTCCGGAAGAACCTCCCACGGATAAGTTTTTCCCTCAAAAAGCTCTGCCGCGATGGTCTCATTCAGATCCAGCATATTGCTGATGGTAAAATCTTTCATCATGATGATTTTTTTCCTCCCTGTCTGGAAGCACGCTCCGGCTTCCTGTAATTTACAGCGGCCGCGTCAAAGAACTGCCGCAGGTTGTACTGATAATTGCTTGCTTCCACCTGCTGGGTCCGCACCCGCACAAAATGTTCCAGTTTGTCCATATATTCCTGTTCCGTGATGCTTCCCTCTGACACGTAGGTGAGGCCTTTTTCCCAGCTTGCCGTAAGCTCCGGGTTCAGAAGCTGCCGGATAGAACAGTTTACCACATCAAAGATCATCTCCCCCAGAAGTGTGGGCGTAATCACCTGGCTTTTCTTATTCAACGCCAGATATTTGATGTTAAAAAGTTTCTTCAGGATCTCCGCACGAGTGGCACTGGTGCCGATCCCGCTTCCCTTGATCTGGGCACGGAGCTCTTCATCCTCGATCAGCTGTCCCGCATTTTCCATGGCAAGGATCATGGAACCGGAATTGTATCGTTTGGGAGGCGAAGTCTCGCCTTCCTTGATACTTAAACCGTTCACAGGAAGTATATCACCCTTTTTCAGCTTCTGCAACGCCTCCAGAAGCACCGTATCACAGGAAACTTCTTCCTCTTCCCCGTTGCCGCCTTTCTCACTGTCGGAAGCTTTTTTCCGGGCAAAAGAGTTCGTGGCGATCTTCAGATAGCCTTCTTCTTTCAGAACTTTAAAAGAGGAAAAGAATGATTCCCCGTCCAGTTTCGTCACAAGGCTCACTTTCTGATAAACAGCCGGAGGATAAAAAATACATAAAAACCTCCTCACGATCGTCTCATACACTCTCTGTGCGGTAAGAGACACACTTCCCAGTGCATTCAGCCCCTGGCCGGTAGGAATAATGGCATAATGGTCTGTGATCTGCTTGTCATTCACATACCTGGTCTTCGCAATGTTTTTCCAGGATTCCATTCCCAGAACCTCTGCTGCCGCAGCTCCTGCCTGCTGATAATTTCGAAGGCCGGAAATATTCTTATATATCTCCTTGGCAACTGCTGTAGACAACACTCTGGCATCCGTTCTCGGATACGTCACCAGTTTCTTCTCATAAAGCTCCTGCACGATCCGGAGTGTTTCATCCGGACTGATCTTAAAGAGCTTGGAGCAGACGTTCTGAAGCTCCGCCAGGTTAAAAAGAAGGGGCGGATTCTTGTTTTCTTTTTTTCGCTCCACTTTCTCCACGGTACAGGAAAGGGGCTGGTTCACCATCAGCTGATCGATCAGCATCTGGGCATGTTCTTTTTTCTTGAAACCATTTTCTTTATAAAGATACGGGGACTGGAAATAACGGCTGCCTTCCACAGCCCTCCACTCTCCGTCAAAACTTTCGCCTGCAAGGGCAATGCTGCTTAAGACTCGGTAAAACGGTGTCTTCACAAAGACACGGATCTCCCGCTCTCTACGCACTACCATACCAAGGACACAGGTCATTACACGGCCTACCGCAATGGCCTGATATTTGGAATGGAGATAATTGGTCACACTGCTTCCGTAACGCAAGGTCAGCACCCTGGAAAAATTGATTCCCATAAGATAGTCTTCCTTTGCGCGGAGATAGGCAGACGCTGCCAGATTATCATACTCCGAGATATCTTTTGCTTCCCGGATCCCTCTTAAAATTTCTTCTTCTGTCTGGGAATCGATCCACACTCGTTTCTGGACTTTTCCCTTCACTCCTGCCATCTGGGCTACCAGACGGTAAATATATTCACCCTCACGTCCGGAGTCGGTACACACATAAATGGTCTCCACATCCGGCCGGTTCAGCAATCCTTTTACGATCTCAAACTGCTTTTTGACTCCGGGGATCACTTCATATTTAAATTCGCGCGGCAAAAAAGGCAGGGTATCAAAACTCCACCTTTTATACTTGATATCATATTTTTCGGGATAACTCATGGTAACCAGATGTCCTACACACCAGGTCACCACGGAATCTGCTGATTCCAGATATCCGTCTTTTCTCTGACCGTTGATCTTCAAAGCCTTCGCAAATTCCTGTGCCACGCTGGGCTTCTCCGCTATGTATAAAGCCTTTGCCATACTATTTATCTGCACTCATCTTTCTAAGCGGCCATGCCAGAAGCACGCCTCCGCCAACTATATTTCCCAATGTTACGATCACCATGCTCTTAAGCATAGCGCCGACAGACAATCCAGGCACCATACAGAATGCAACTGTAAAGATACCCATATTTGCAATACAGTGCTCAAATCCGCTGACAACGAAACCTGAAATACAGATCGTGATCATCAGGAATTTGCCTGACTCACTCTTCAGTTTAATGCCGCAGAGAACTGCAAGACAGACAAAGAAATTACAGAGCACCGCACGGAAAAACATCTGTCCTGCCGGAATACTGAGTTTTCCGTTTATAAATCCCGCAAAGTAATCTGCTGTACCGGACGCTCCGGCACCAACAAAGATCAGAGCCAGGATCAGGCATCCCACAAAGTTGCCGATGTAACTGATTCCCCAGACCTTGCCCACGTCTTTCCATGATACGCTCTTGTCATACGCACCAAATGCCATTACCAGATTGTTACCGGTAAACAGCTCTCCTCCTACCATTACGATCAGAAGAACCGCAATAGAGAACACCAGGGCTCCGAGGAATTTCCCCCATTCCGGGAATGTTTTGGAAAATACATTTCCTACTACATTACTATAGATCATCGCCACATCAATAAAAAATCCGGCCATGATCGCCCGCATAAAGTATTTTCCGAAATTGCTGTTCAGTAAATTAATCTTACCTTTCGCAGCGGTTGACAGCTTCTCTACATCCTCCCTGTTCATAAATAGCACCTCCACATATTTTTTAGCAAGCGTGGCACTTTGTTACTGCTTCTTTGTTCACAGTAACACGCTTTCCGGAAATCTGCTTGTTATATTGTAACACTTTACCATTTATTTCACAATAAAAATGCGAAAATTTCCAAAAATTTCTGGTTTGTTATACACAACAAACAATATCCACTTTATGCTAAAACACGATAGATGCCATCCCAGGCCAGTTCTTTTTCTTTCAGAAAAACTTCCGCTTCTTCCTCGGACTGTTCCACACATTTCCAGGCCAGCCCGCACTGGGCGCTGATCTCCGACGGGATCGGGATCAGTCTTCCCGGAAATTCTGCTTCCTTCGCCGTTTTTTCCATCTTCATGGCAGCTGTGGTCGTAGAAAACGTGACAACTGTGGTGATCACTTTTTTACGCATGTCTTTTTGTTCCTTCCACACACGCAAAAACAGGACACCGGAAAACCCGATATCCCGTTTCTGCTGATTTTTTATCTCTATGAAGAATTACCAGATTATTTTGCCTGGATATATCCTTTGGCTTTCAGAGTCTCTGCACAGAGAACAGCTCCGCCTGCAGCACCTCTTACAGTGTTGTGAGAAAGTCCGATAAACTTGTAATCGTAAACAGTATCCTCACGAAGACGTCCTACAGATACTCCCATTCCGTTCTCATAGTTTACATCCATCTGTACCTGCGGACGGTTGTCCTCCTCAAGATACTGGATGAACTGCTTCGGAGCGCTTGGAAGCTCAAGCTCCTGCGGAAGTCCCTTGAACTCTACCAGTTTCTGGATCAGCTGCTCTTTGGTCGGTTTCTTGCGGAATTTAACGAATACAGCTGCTGTATGTCCGTTGAGAACCGGAACACGTACGCACTGGCATGTGATCACCGGTGTGGTAGCCGGAACGATCACACCGTCCTCGATCTTCCCCCAGAGTCTTAACGGCTCTTTCTCGCTCTTCTCTTCCTCACCGCCGATGTACGGAATGATGTTGTGCTCCATCTCCGGCCAGTCTTTGAATGTTTTTCCTGCTCCGGAAATAGCCTGATATGTAGTAGCTACTACTTCGTATGGCTCAAACTCTTTCCATGCGGTAAGTACCGGAGCATAGCTCTGGATAGAGCAGTTCGGCTTAACAGCTACGAATCCGCGTTTTGTTCCGAGACGTTTCTTCTGGAACTCGATCACATCGAAGTGCTCCGGGTTGATTTCCGGAACTACCATCGGAACATCCGGTGTCCAGCGGTGTGCACTGTTGTTGGAAACAACCGGTGTCTCTGTCTTGGCATACTCTTCCTCGATTGCCTTGATCTCTTCTTTCGTCATATCAACTGCGGAGAATACAAAGTCAACAGTAGCTGCAACTTTCTCTACCTCGTGGATATCCATAACGACCAGTTTCTTTACTGCCTCCGGCATCGGAGTATCCATTTTCCATCTGCCGCCTACAGCCTCCTCGTAGGTCTTGCCTGCGCTTCTCGGGCTTGCTGCTACAGTAACCACCTCAAACCACGGGTGATTCTCCAGAAGAGAAATGAATCTCTGGCCAACCATTCCAGTTGCACCTAAAATGCCGACTTTAAGTTTTTCACTCATAATAAAACTCTCCTCATCTTGTGTCCCTCTATGGCACACATTTGTCTTTTCTGTAAATACTATACCAATTTTTCGGAAAATGCAAGCATTATCTTAATTTTTTTCAAGATATTCCTTATTCTGAGCGATCACCTGCTCCATAACAGATGGTCCCGGTGCACCAAGAGTTACTCGTTTCTCCACACAGGTCTTCATACTGATCGCCTCGTAGATATCCTCCTCAAAAACAGGGCTGATCTCTTTGTACTCGGAAAGTGGAAGCTCATCCAGGGAGATTCCTTTATCCAGGCAGAGAAGAACCAGTCTTCCTACGATACCGTGGGCATCACGGAACGGTACGCCATGGTTTACCAGATAATCTGCGGCATCTGTTGCGTTTGTAAATCCTCTCTTTGCGCTTGCCTCCATATTTGCCTTATTGAACTGCATGGTGGAAACCATACCTGTAAACAGGGCGATACATCCCTTTACAGTATCAATGGCATCGAACGTAAGCTCTTTGTCTTCCTGCATGTCTTTGTTATATGCAAGGGGAATTCCCTTCATAGTTGTAAGGATAGATGTCAGTGCACCATAGACACGGCCTGTTTTTCCGCGGACAAGCTCTGCGATATCCGGGTTCTTTTTCTGCGGCATGATGCTGCTGCCTGTGCTGTATGCGTCATCGATCTCAACGAAACGATACTCATTGGAGTTCCACAGGATGATCTCCTCGGAAAAACGGCTCAAATGCATCATAATGGTAGAGAACGCACTTAAGAGCTCGATCACATAATCTCTGTCTGATACAGAGTCCATGCTGTTTCTGGTCGGTGCGTCAAAGCCAAGAAGCTCTGCGGTATAAGCACGGTCCAGCGGATAAGTGGTTCCTGCCAGTGCTCCGGCTCCAAGAGGACAGGTGTTCATTCTCTTACGGATATCAAAGAGTCTGTCACGGTCTCTCCTAAACATCTCAAAATATGCGCCTACATGGTGAGCCAGAGTTACCGGCTGTGCCTTCTGGAGATGGGTAAATCCCGGCATGTAGGTGTGTACATTCTCTTCCATGATCTTCTGCAGGGCAAGAAGAAGGTCTTTCAGCTCTTTGTCTGTCTCATCGATCTCGTCGCGGACATACAGTTTCATATCCAGAGCCACCTGGTCATTACGGCTTCTTCCTGTGTGGAGTTTCTTTCCGGCGTCTCCGATACGGTCAATCAGGTTTGCCTCCACGAAACTGTGGATATCCTCGTACTCGGATGTGATCTCAAGTTTGCCCTCTTCCACATCTTTAAGGATTCCATCCAGCCCTTCTGTGATCTGATCTTTTTCTTCCTCTGTCAGGATTCCCTGTTTTGCAAGCATGGCAACATGTGCCTTGCTTCCGCAGATATCCTGTTTATAAAACTTCTGGTCAAAAGAAATCGATGCGTTAAAATTGTAAACCAGCTTGTCCGTTTCTTTTGTAAAACGGCCTCCCCATAACTGTGCCATAATATTCTTCCTCACTTTTCTTTTTTGCGGCAGAACTGTCTTCTCCGGGCGGACATGAGATCCGCCTCCCGGACGTCTGCACTTTTCTGTGTTAGTGTATCATATTTTTATGGAAATGCAAAGTTTTTCATACTTATACATACCATAAGTATTTTATACTGAGCATTTTTTTGATATAATAACCCCACGGATAAAATGGATAAACCGGAGGTATTTAATATGAGTATTCTTTCAGATACAGCACATGAAAATATGATAAATTCAGAAGCTGCTGTAACATATATTTTAAAAGCCCTGTTTTCAGATGTGTTTAAGTTTGACGGTACAACGGAAGTCATGATTTCCGAAAATATCAAGCGAGGATGTCCTCATATATGGAAGGATCCGAATTATCGCATAATATCAGATAAACTGTTTCACTGGTGGTTGTCTGATATGCCATATATTTATCTGGCTATGCTGGAAGATCAAAAATTTGTACCCGTATTATACGAAAATCTGAAAAAGATTGTCGAATATGACAAAAACCATTCTTTAGATGCAAGAGTATATGATGAAAACAAAAATGTTTTCTCTTCAAAATTATGCACAGGTACTGTTTTTCATGTTGATTTTACAAACTTCAATGAAACTTTGTACAAGAAATTACTTGCAGATCTGGAAAGATCCATGCATGCTTTAGATGATATCCGTGACCGGGTTGATGATTTTGTAAACGGCCTCTCCCCGTCCAAACGCCACCAGATTTCCTATATTGTCTGCAATTTCATGTACCTGCTGCTTGAATTGATGCATAATGATGATATATGTAACTGGTTTGAAGCAATCAGTAACTATTATCAGGATATGGCCCATGCCCATGCTGCAGTCTATGAGGAAGCATGTGATAACCCTGATGATTTTGCATAATGCTAAATACAGGACGGGAGATATTTTTTCCCGTCCTGTTTCTTTTTACGAAACTGTATTGTTTCTTCTTAATCCCCGGAATTTTCCAGGACTCTTTTTCTGTCTCTTTCCTGTGCTTCTCTTTTTGAAAAAACACAGCCGCAGTAATTCTGCCGGTACAGATCGTGCTCGTGGGACAGCTCAATGGAGCGCTTGTAGCCATTCTTTTTCTTGAAATCCGAAGTCAGATGTGGCACTTTATAGATTTCTGCCAGCTCCTCCCCGATCTCATTGATCTTCTGTGCATTTTTCAGAGGACTGATACTTAAAGTGGTAGTGAAATAATCATATCCGCCCTCTTTCGCCAGTTTCGCCGCCTCTTCCATCCGCAGGCGATAACACCGAAAGCACCGCTCTCCTCCTTCCGGAACATCCTCCAGTCCTTTTGCCATCTCATAAAATTCCTTCGGGTCATACCGTCCCTCCACCAGAGTTACCGGATGGACAAACTCCATCTCCCCGATAAGACGCCGAATCTCAGCCACGCGGTGTGCATATTCCTCCTCCGGTGCAATATTGGGATTATAAAAAAATATGGTGATCTCAAAATACTGCGACAGATATTCCATCACATAACTGCTGCAGGGTGCACAGCAGGCGTGAAGAAAAAGTCTGGGCGTTTTTCCCTCTTTCTGAATGTTTTCGATCAGTTTATCAAGCTCTTTCTGGTAGTTTCTTTTATTCAATGTTTGTAATTCCTTTCTCTCTGACTGTTTGGCGGCAGGCACCGGCGTCTCCTTTTCTGCCATGCGCCTTCTCCTGTTTCAGACATATGATAATATTATACCATTATCTACAAAAAGGAGGCAATATCCATGAATCCCATCCTGAAAGTACGGGATGTGTGTCTTTCCTATCACACATTGTCCGGTGAGACACCTGCCCTTTCTCATATATCCTTTGACCTGATGCCCGGCGAATTTCTGTCCATTGTAGGACCCTCCGGCTGCGGCAAATCTACACTTCTCAATCTGATCGCCGGCCTTCTCGCCCCGGAATGTGGTTCCATTACTCTGGATGAAAAGCCGGTATCTGCCGGCAGTACCGCTGTAGGATACATGCTTCAGAAAAGATCATCTTCTGGAGTGGCGCAGTATTTACAAAAATATTCTCCTTGGCCTTGAAATCCGTAAAGAACTCACTCCCGAAAAACTTTCTCATGCCGAAGAACTTCTCCGGATATATGGTCTTGACCGTTTCCGGGATGCCAGGCCCTCTCAGCTTTCCGGCGGTATGCGGCAACGTGCCGCCCTGATCCGGACCCTTGTGTTGAAACCGGAACTTCTGCTTCTGGACGAACCATTTTCCGCGCTGGATTATCAGACCCGCTTAAATGTCAGTGATGACATTGGAAAAATTCTCCGAAATTCCGGCAAACCTGCAATTCTGGTTACTCACGATATCTCCGAGGCCATCAGCATGGCAGACCGGGTACTGATTCTTTCTCCCCGCCCTGCCACTGTACAGAAAATTGTTGACATCCATCTGAATATCAATAACCGTACTCCGCTTTCTTCCCGAAATGCTCCGGATTTTAAAAAATATTTTAATCTCATATGGAAGGAGCTCAACGAAAATGCCTGAAATTTCCAGACATCAGAAACAATATCTTTTACAGTATAAAAAAGAAAAACGTCTGATCTTCACAGCACGAATTCTTCTCTTTGTCCTGTTTATGGGACTCTGGGAAATGTCTACCAGATGCGGATGGATTGATTCCTTTATTTTCAGCAGCCCTTCCCTCATCGGAAAAACCTTTCTTTCCATGTGCAGGGATCAGTCTCTGTTTTCCCATATTGGAGTTACTCTGACAGAAACTCTTGTCAGTTTCTTTTTTGTTGTAATCCTGGGCGTGGGAACTGCCATTCTTCTCTGGTGTTCTCCAAAGACTTCCAGAATCCTGGAGCCTTACCTTGTGGTACTGAACAGTCTCCCGAAATCTGCCCTTGCACCTCTTCTGATTGTATGGCTGGGTGCCAATGAGCGAACCATTGTAGTTGCCGGCATGTCCGTGGCTATCTTTGGTTCTGTTATTAATCTGTACTCCGGTTTCTGCCAGGCAGATCCGGAAAAACTAAAACTGATTGAAACTCTGGGAGGCCACAAAAAAGAAAAACTGACAAAAATCATTCTGCCAGCTTCCCTCCCTCTGATCATCAGTGTTATGAAAGTAAACATTGGTCTCTGTCTGGTGGGTGTTATCATCGGCGAGTTCATCGGTGCCAGAAAAGGTCTCGGATATCTTATCATCTATGGAAGCCAGACTTTTAAACTCACCTGGGTTCTTATGTCCATTATGATCCTGTGTATTATTGCCATGGGACTGTATGCAGTGCTTAATCTTTTGGAAAAATATATACAAAAGCGATAAAATGGCAACTTACAAATTCTTAAAACAAAAAACACGCTGCCAGTTAAATACTGTCAGCGTGTTGTAATTCTGTTTTATTTTCCCATAAAATCTGTGCAGAATTCTTCCCACGGTACCGGTCTGGAATAATAAAATCCCTGAATTTCATCACAGTCCAGTTCCCGGAGAATTTTTACCTGACTGGCCGTTTCCACCCCTTCTGCAAGTACCTGCATTCCCAGACTGTGTGCCAGGGCTATGGTATGGCGGATCACTTCTTTTCCTCTCGGATTTTCTATGTAATCAATCAGGCTCTTGTCCAGTTTCAGCGTATCAAAGGGCAGCTGGTTTAAACTTGTCATGGAAGAATATCCGGATCCAAAATCATCCATATGAAGTTCAAATCCGGCATTTACCATCTTCTCTGTAAGCTCTTTAATCTGCACATTATAAAGAGCTGCTGTCTCTGTAAGTTCAATAGGCACTGCGAAAAATGGAATACCATTCTCCTCTACAATATGTACATAACGCAAAATCATATTTTCGTAGTGGATACTTGCCCTGGAAAGATTCACCGAAATAGGGATCAGCTTTTTCCCTGACCTCATAAGTGTTTTCTGAATCTCACATACTTTATTAAACACATATTCATCCAGGCGTACAATCAATCCATCCTTCTCATAAAGTGGAATAAATTCACCTGGAGATACCATAGAGCCATCTTTTTTCTTCCATCGTACAAGTGCTTCCGCACCTGCGATTTCTTCTGTTACTACATTATATTTAGGCTGGAGATAAACCACAAATTCTTCATTGCGGATAGCTTCATCAAACTCATTTTCCATCATCCTGTCACGGATATGTTTCCGCCCCATCTCCTCATCATAAAAAGCAAACGAATGCTCATAGTCATTCTGTATACTCTTCATGGCAAGAAATGCCCTGTCACAGATCAAAGTCAGCGGTAATGTCTTATCCACATTTTCATAAATACCATAATTCACAGCCAGATTTGAAATGGGAGCCCTCTCTGCAATCCTGTGAATAGCAGCTTCCACCTTTTCTTCTGCAAGGTTCAGATCTCCATATACAATAGCTACAAACTGATCTCCACCATATCTGGCTACCATTCCACTGTGAACCTGTTTTTTGTATGCATCTCCGAGATATGCCAGAACCTGATCTCCTGTTTTTTCTCCGTAGGTACCATTAATCCACTTGAAATTTTTGACATCTGCCACAACCACATGAAACTTCTGGTCATTTTTGACACGCATCAGTGTCTTTGCATGATGAAAAAATGCCTGGCGGATATAAAGTCCTGTCAGCTCATCGTATTCCAGTGCAGACAGAACAATCGCAGATTCCCGAAGCTTGATTACACTATTGATCTTTCCCTTCACAATCCGGACATTGTAAGGCTTCCGGATAAAATCGACTGCCCCCAGTTCCAGACAGCGAACCTCATCTTCCGGACGGTTGCTTCCTGTTATTACAATTACCGGAACAGAGGAAAGCATCATATCATCCCGGATTCTGTCCAGAAACTGAAATCCGTCGCAGATTGGCATACTTACATCCAGAAGCACTGCGGAAATATCACGGTAATTCTCTCCCAGCAGCTTCAGTCCCTCTTCTCCGTTAACTGCGGTCATAACTTCATAACTGTCTTCCAGAAGCTCTGCCAGAAGTTTCCGATTCAGCTCATTATCTTCTATTATAAGAAGCTTTCTTCTGGAGGACGGTCCCCCCGGTTCCAGAATGGATTCCATTTCACTGTGCTGAACATCCATATCTTCATTGGCAAAAGCCAGAACAATCGCTTCAAAATCATCTGCCTTCCCAATTCTTGCACATTTTACATAGTAATAATGTGTAATTCCGTCCCTTCTCACCCTATAGTGGATCATAAACTGGGAAACCTTTTTCAGACGCTGACAGATTTTGTCAAAATCCAGCATCTGCCTCATTCTGGTCTTATCCTCAGACGCAACATTATCTTCTATGTAAATGTCCACTACTTTTTCGTAAGGTTCCTCACGGATCAGGCTTTCACTTACTCCACCAAGTACAGGATTATGAAAACGGAATACCTGTATTTCATGTGTGGCACAGTTTACAGAATAAATATTGCTGTAGTCCTTGCCCAGCACATTGATGATTCCCAGCAGCAGAGGATTCTCTCCATTATTGGTAATTCCTCTGTATGTTTCTTCTGTTGCTTCTGCCGCCGAAAATATCATCGCATGTCCCAGTTCTCCGGACTCCAGCTGAATTTCCACTGCATCAATGGATCTCAGAACCTTTTGCTTCGTTTCCAGATAGTTCTTCGGACCTTCAATACCGTTAACAACCGGGCATTCCGCACATGGATTCTCTTCATGCATCAGACATCGATAACACTTTTCTCCCTTTTTCAGCTCCGGGTATATAATTTCTGCCGCATGGTTATAGCTGACTATATTATAATCTGCATCTATTACATACATTCCCGACGCATTCTTGCCCACTTTTTTACACCTCCAGGACCCTTGTACTTTTCTGCTTCCGGTTCTCTCCTGTCCATACTGACAAAAAAATGTTTCTGGGAAATTGACAGAGACTTCTGTCGTGACACCTCACAGATAGATCAAAATGGTCGCCAAAATTTCATAGTTATGCAATAATAATATACTCTTTTTACAACAATAGCAAACATTTTTTCATATAGTTCTCCGTTTTTCCCATATTTTTCATATGATTCCAGCAGATTTTCGCAATCTGCTTCGCTGTCTGCTCAGCTTATATAGATGTAACCAGCAATCCTGCATTTAAAAGTGTTACAATTCCCGCAATCGTCCATAAGGTTACCTTTAATCTGGTACTGTTGGCATATTTTCCCATAACTCTGGTGGACGATGTAAGATATATCTGTGTAAAAACAGTGATGGGCAGCTGCATTCCCAGGAGCATCTGCGAATAGATCAGTCCATCAAAAGGTGAACGGACCAGAAGAATCAGCAGCGCAGCGGGAACCATTGTTATCAGTACACCCTGTCTGGTTTCTTTTGTACTGATATCATATGGTTTATTAAAAATTCCCGAAAAAATAGTCCCGCCTGCCATTCCGGCTGTAATACTGGAAGAAAGACCTGCCAGAAGAAGTGCCAGGGCAAAAATCACAGAGGCTCCTTTGCCCAGAAGCGGAGTCAGCATATTTCCCGCCACAGACAGATCATTAACTGCGCCTTCCCCTTTTCTGTAAAAAGTCGCCGCTGCCATCAGAATCATTGCACTGTTGATCGCCCAGCCAATAATCATGGAAAAAAGCGTATCCTTAAACTCATATTTCAGCTGTTTCTGAATCACCTCTTCCTCTTCCAGATTCCACTGCCTGCTCTGAATTACTTCGGAATGAAGGAAAAGATTGTGCGGCATTACAACTGCTCCCAGGACACTCATAATCACAGGCATGGAATTTTCCGGGAAATATGGTTTCACCCATCCTGACACTGCCGCCGGCCAGTCAATATCTGATATCCCAATCTCAACCAGAAAAGAAAAACCAATCAGAGAAACAAACAATATAATCAGTTTTTCAATTTTTTTATAGGCATTTGTAAACTGGCATACCAGTACTGCCAGCAGTATCACCATACTTCCCACCCGGACAGGAATATGAAACAGCATCTCAAGAGCTATGGCACCTCCCAGGATTTCTGCCATGGCTGTCGCAACCGCTGCTGCCACCGCTGTCCAGAGTACTATATTTTTTACTGTTTTATTCATATAGCGGCTGGCGGCTTCCGAAATACAAAGGCCCGTAACAATTCCCAGATGAGCCGCATTATGCTGCAGAATAATCAGCATAACCGTAGACAATGTCACCATCCACAGAAGACTGTATCCATAGCCGGAACCTGCAGCTATATTGGATGCCCAGTTTCCCGGATCAATAAATCCCACCGTTACAAGCAGCCCCGGGCCTACATATTTCAGAAAATCAAGACTGTTTTTCCCCACTGATTTCAGATATTTTCCCATATGGCATTGTCTACCTTTCTTTATGTTAGTTTTAACTAACTGCTTCAGACATACATTACCACATCCATTCCGTTTCGTCAATCCTGTATTTATTTCATCCGAAAAGACTTTCCTCTGACTGGTAAGTCTGCCAGCTCCGCCAGACGCCTGATCCCTGCATCTGCAATGGATACCGCACTTTCCACATGATTAAAATCTGTGGCACTGTAATCAAAAAGAATATTTCCCTGGGCCTCAAATTCCTCATCTCTCTCCCAGAAAAAGAATCTCATTGGCATGCATTCAAAAGCCCTGATTTCATAGCCCACATCTCCCTGTGGAAGTTCTTTTCCTCCAAGTTTGCCAAAGGCCTCCCGAAGTTCTTTTTCATGCCCGGAAAACGTAGCTCCAAACACATCCGTCTCCCCGACCTTATAGGCCGGAGCAAATGGTCTTGCATTGCGAAGATCTGCAAAAGGTACCCACTTATTCATAAAAAAAGCTCCTTCTTTTGCATATCCAAGAAGTGTATAGATATTCAGCATTTCCGTTGTATCTGGTTCCCGCTGGCCATCCATACTGCAGATCCTTCCATTTTTCAGGCTGATTCCGTATTTTCGCCCGAAATGGACCAACGTAAAAAAACCCTTTTCTTCTTTCAATTCCGGAACCCGCTTTCTTAAATTCTCCAGATCCATTTTCATGAATTTATCTGCCCAGTCTTCACATAGCTTTACATAGTTGGAAATTTTTTCATCTTTCATCTTATTTTCTCCCTCTGTTATTCCCAAATAGTTCTTCGCCGGATACTTTTGTCCGAATAAAATCTTTTTTTCAGAATACACTTTTTCCTCTTCTTACGCAAGCAAATCCGGATTCTGGATGTTTTTTCACCATTTTATCTGAATTTCAGGACCGGCTTTGACCGTTTCTTTCTATTCCGACAAATTACCTGTCAATTTTTTCAAATTCGCACAAAATTTTAACACAAAAATAACGTTTTTTTGCACAAAAAACTGGATTTTCAATCCCAAAAGGTGTATAATATGAACAAAGTTTATTGTTTTTAAGTTAAAACACTTCTGACAATAAACAAGAAATGAAAGTGAGGATTCGCCATGAAACAAAACAGTATGTTAGCAATGATTCTGGCCGGCGGAAGAGGAAGTCGTCTTCACGAGTTGACGAATAAAGTTGCCAAGCCAGCCGTTGGTTATGGTGGTAAGTATCGCATCGTGGATTTTCCGCTCAGTAACTGTGCCAACAGCGGCATTGATGTCGTAGGTGTACTGACACAATATGAATCAGTTTTACTGAACAGCTATGTAGCAGCCGGTGGCCGCTGGGGCCTTGATGCCAAGGACAGCGGAGTTTATGTACTTCCTCCACGTGAGAAGGCTGATGCCGGTCTGGATGTATACCGTGGAACAGCTGATGCGATCTCTCAGAATATTGATTTCATCGACTCACAGAACCCGGAATACCTTCTGATCCTTTCCGGTGACCACATCTATAAGATGAATTATGCAAAGATGCTTGATGACCATATCCAGCATAAGGCAGATGCGACTATTGCAGTTATCGAGGTTCCCATGAAGGAAGCCAGCCGTTTCGGTATCATGAACACCGGTGAAGATGACCGCATCGTGGAATTTGAGGAGAAACCGGAACACCCGAAGAGCAATCTTGCCTCCATGGGTATCTACATATTCAACTGGAAGCTTCTGCGCAAGCTCCTGCTGGCAGATATCAAAAATCCGGATTCCAATCACGATTTCGGTAAAGACATCATCCCTACACTCCTTGCACAGGACAAGGCACTCTACGCCTACAAGTTCAAAGGCTACTGGAAGGATGTAGGAACCATCGATTCCCTCTGGGAAGCAAACATGGATCTTCTCAGTCCTAACAGTGAACTGGATCTTAACGATCCTACCTGGAAAATCTACACTGAGGATGCTACCTCTCTTCCACAGTATATCTGTGATACCGCTGTGATCAACACTGCTTTCATTACTCAGGGCTGTGTTGTAGAAGGTGAGATCACCAACTCCGTACTTTTCACAGGCGTCAAGGTCGGTCCTGGTGCCAAGATCATCGACAGTGTCCTGATGCCGGGTGTTGTTGTTGAAGCAGGTGCCGTTGTCCAGCGTGCTCTCGTTGCAGACGGAGTCGTGATCGGTACCAATGCTCGTGTCGGTTCCAGGGACAGTGAGCACATTGAACTTGTATCAAAACGTGTAAAGGGGGCTGAGTAATATGTTTAAAGCATTTGGAATCGTGAATTCCTCAGAAAGAAATATCCATGTGGAGGGGCTTCAGGACTACCGTGCGATCGGCGCCTTTTCATTTCTCGGAAGATATCGTGTCATCGACTTCCCGATCTCAAATATGACCAACAGCGGAATTGAGTACATTCAGGTCTATGTAAAGAACAAACCCCGTTCTCTTGTAGAACATCTCGGAACCGGACGTCACTATAACATCAACTCCAAGAGCGGTAATCTCCAACTCCTCTTTTCAGAGCATTTCGGAGTCAACGATATCTATAACACCGATATCGACAACTACTACTCCAATCTGGAGTGCATCGAAGCAGTTCATTATCCGTATGTTGTTATCGCTCCGAATTACATGATCTACACCACCGACTATTCCAAGCTGATCGATGCCCATATCGAATCCGGTGCAGATGTGACCATGCTTTATCATTCCGTTGATAATGCCAAGGAGAACTATCTGAACTGCCACATCCTGAACCTGAACCGTCAGAAGGGTGTTCTCTCCATTGAGCACAACCACGGCAATGCAAAGAACCGCAACATTTTCATGGATACCTACGTAATGAGCAAGGAGCTTTTCATCAGCCTCATCCATAAGGCAAAAGAGATTTCCTCTCTTTATACCCTTGCAGACGTGATCAATGCCGGCTGCAGAGACGGTGAGCTGGATGTGCGTGGTATATCTCATCGCGGATATTTTGCATCGATCACTGATTTCAAGAGCTATCACGATGCAAATATGGATCTGATCGACTACAAAACTGCAACCGATCTTTTCCATGATAACTGGCCGATTTATACACGCACCAATAACTCCTGCCCGACCCATTATTTTGACACAGCTAATGTTTCCAACTCCGTTATCTCCAACGGCTCCATGATCGAGGGAACTGTAGAGAATTCCATTGTCGGACGTGGCTGTACCATCAAAAAGGGCGCTGTTATCAAGAACTGTGTAGTTCTTGCAGACTGCACCATCGGTGAGAATGTCCATATCGAAAATCTGGTCGTAGACAAGCATGCCAAGATCACACATGCCAAGGAGATCATCCGTCCTGCTGGTGAGCCTGGCTACATCAAACGTAACGATACACTGTAATATTCATATAATAAGGCCTCCGGTTCCTGTGTTACGAACCGGAGGCCTTATTTATCTCTGCGCTCAGCTGAGCATATGAATCCATCATTTCAGAACAGACTGGATCCATTTCAACGCATTATCTTTATTCTTCACATTACCCGGAAGGCAAATGCACACCGGATCATATCTCAGGCCAAATTCCTGAGCAACACTACTGCTGCCGTCAAGCTCCAGATGCTGATCATCCACAGCGCCCAGAGACTCAAACACCTCATCTCCAAACGTTTCCCTGAGATCTGCATACATTCCGCTGTCCTTCTCATGTTCATAGAGCTCCTTCGGCATGATCAGGACATCAACGGTAGCACTCTGGATTTCCGTCACATATGCGATCCTGGCATAGTAATCAAAATCCTCTCCTGTCTCGTCCGTCATCAGATTCTGTGCCACACTGACTTCTGCATATTTATCCTCTGTTCCCAGTGTCTTCAGAACATCCTCTTCCACCTTCTCTGAGTCATAATTCCCTGCATTCACCACCGCAATGGAAAGCACCGTCTTCATCTGTGCGTGCCGGTAAATATTCACTCCCAGACAGACTCCGCCGATGACAAGAAGCACGCACAGCATATGTATCTTATAATACATCCAGATATACTGAAGCTTCTTACCTGTTCCCATTCCCTTCAGTTTCTCTTTTTCGATCCGGCGGCGTTCCTTCTTCGTCAGATCTGTTTCGTTGGGCATCTCCGGATTCAGTACACTCTCATCGTGTCCGTCACTGCCGGCCTCCGCTCTGTTTTGTAAATCCATAAAAATCTCCTTTTTCTTTCATGTCTCAGTATTTTTTACCCTGAAGCGGGATATTCCAGTCGCTTTCCCCGCATCCTCCTGGTGGGTGCTGTGACTTATCAATAAAGGATATTTTAGCATATTTTGGTACAAAATCACAGCGCATAAATATGAAAATACCATAAACTCTTCTATTTCCGACAGATCCTCATTCCATATCCATACATTACCGCCACAGCAGTCACAAAAACACAGACCATCACCGGTCTCATCCACAGATATAAAAGATTTTTCTCAATTCCAACTGCCACAGCCACATCCTTAGGATATCCGCCACACAGAGATGGAACAGATAAATAAAAAATGCATATTTCTGACCGATGGCTACCGGAAGCTCGGGCACTTTCCGATTTTTTCCCATGATCGCAATGAGAAAAAGGCCAACAGCCATAAATACTGAACCCAGAAACAATTCCAGTTTGCCAAAATACCGGTATTCCAGCAGACTTGCGATCCCGCCGCCAGCTGCCATGCCATACAAAAGAAACACTTTTTTTCCGGCAAACCAGGCTTCCAGCTTTTCCTGATGTCTGTGTATCAGATGTCCCAACATAAAAAACGGAAATCCGGTAAACAGATAGTTTCGAAACTGCATAACACGGAAATGCTTTTCCGGGAACAGGAAGGTCGAAAATTCCTCCATTCCGAAATGGATCAGAAGAAGCACCGGTATCAGAACATATGACTGCTTACAAATCCGGAATCTTGCTGCCAGGGCAAAAAGAAGATAACAATAGAGCAGTGCCGGGAGAAACCACAGATGCCATTTCACCTGAGAGCTGTTATTATATAGAAGAAACTGGCGAATATGTTCCCCCGAAACCAGGGCTTCCAGCCATTCCTTCTGGCTTGCTCCGTCGATGTGGTTCTGGATCAGCTCCCACAGACAGCAGACCGGAAATGCCACAAGCATCAGCTTCAGAACATGCCGGATCTTTTTTCCGGTTCTTATAAATTCCGTATCATCGCCACGGAAACAAAAATATCCGGATACCATAAAAAACACAGGTACTGCAAATCTGGCAAGTACATTGGCTATGATTCCGGCATTTCCCGGAAAATGGACGTGAAGAAGCACAACTGCATAAGCACAGATCGCCTTTACCATATCCAGAGTACGGTTTCGCATAAAAATTACTCCTTTTTATATCGAACGCTTATCCCGGAAATATGATTCCGGGGTTCCTTTTTTTCGAAACGATATACTAACAAACCAGCAGAATTTTGTCAATGTTGTTTTTCTCTTGTACGGCTTCCGGATCTGAATTATAATTCTTTTATGACTTCTATGACAGGATGTTTGTTATTTCCTCAGAAAGGATTCTATTTTTTATGAAAAAAGACGGCTACTATTCTTCCGGCGAATTTGCACGCATGGCACACGTAACTCTGCGTACTGTCCGCTATTATGATAAACAGGATATCCTGAAACCCTCTCTCGTCACCGAATCCGGCGCACGTTTTTATACAGATGAGGATTTTGCAAGGCTTCAGCAGATCCTCCTTCTGAAATACCTGGGCTTTTCCCTGGATGACATCCGTGAAATGACCATCGGTGATTCCGATTATCATTTCATGCTGAATTCTCTGAATATCCAGCTTCGTCTGGTCCGTGACCGGATCGAACAGATGCAGCTGGTGGAAAAAGCGATCCAGGATACCGCACAGATGATAAAGGAACAGCACACCATTGACTGGAGCCAGATGCTGAACCTGATCCACCTGACCGGCATGGAAAAAAGCCTCAAGAATCAGTATCAGAATGCCACCAACATTTCCTCCAGGATCAACCTCCACAGCCTGTACTCCCAGAACAAACAGGGATGGTTTCCCTGGATCTTTGAGCAATGCCGGATCTCACCCGGTCTTCGTATTCTGGAGCTGGGCTGCGGGGACGGAACGTTATGGACCGACAACCTTTCCCTTCTGCCGGAGGATATCTCCATCACACTTTCCGATATTTCCAGCGGTATGCTCCGTGATGCCAGACGAGCCATCGGTTCCTCGGATACCCGGTTTGCATTCCGGGCCTTTGACTGCCGAAAAATCCCCTGTAAGGACGAAAGCTTTGATCTGGTGATCGCCAATCACGTGCTTTTTTACTGCGATGATATTCCCTCCGTCCTGAAGGAAGTCCGCCGTGTCCTCGCTCCCGGCGGAAGATTTCTCTGCAGTGCTTACGGAAAGGCACATATGCAGGAGGTCAGCCAGCTGGTGCAGGATTTTGATGAACGGATCGTGCTTTCCGCAGACCGGCTTTATGAACGGTTCGGACGTGAAAACGGCCAGAGTATCCTGGAGCCTTTTTTCCCAAAGGCTCAGTGGCTTTCTTATGAAGACTGCCTTCTGGTCCAGGATGCGGAGCCGCTGATCTCCTACGTCCTCTCCTGCCACGGCAACCAGAATCAGTATATATTGGACCGTTACAAGGAATTCCGGGCCTACACCGCCAGAAAAACTGCCAAAGGATTCCGCATTACCAAGGATGCCGGCGTATTTCTTTGTGAAAAATAGCCAAAAATAAAAATTATGAAAAAAGCTCTTGAAGGTGACCTTGCGTCACCTTTTATAATACAGTTACAGTAACAAAGTTATGTGCAGGCACGACTTATGCTGCACATCATCACGCAAAGGAGAAAACATATGAAAGGAATTATTTTAGCCGGAGGCTCCGGAACACGTCTTTACCCGCTTACCATGGTGACCTCCAAACAGCTTCTGCCGATCTTTGACAAACCGATGATCTACTATCCTATGTCTGTTCTTATGAACGCAGGCATCCGTGATATCCTGATCATCTCCACCCCGCAGGATACCCCGAGATTTGAGGAGCTTCTCGGTGACGGCCATCAGTTCGGTGTCAACCTTACCTATGCTGTACAGCCAAGCCCGGACGGACTTGCTCAGGCATTTATCATCGGCGAGGAATTCATCGGCAACGACACCGTATGTATGGTCCTTGGTGACAACATTTTCGCAGGACATGGCCTCAAAAAGCGCCTGAAAGCTGCTGTAGACAATGCAGAAACCGGCAAAGGTGCCACTGTTTTCGGATACTATGTAGATGATCCGGAGCGTTTCGGCATCGTGGAATTCGACCAGAACGGAAAAGCGGTTTCCATTGAAGAGAAACCGGAAAAGCCAAAAAGCAACTACTGTGTAACCGGTCTCTACTTCTACGACAACAAGGTTGTAGAATACGCAAAAAATCTGAAGCCAAGCGCAAGAGGCGAGCTTGAGATCACAGACCTGAACCGTATCTACCTTGAGAAGGGACAGCTGAACGTTGAGCTTCTGGGCCAGGGCTTCACATGGCTGGATACCGGTACACACGAAAGCCTTGTAGAGGCAACCAACTTCGTAAAGACCATGGAGCAGCATCAGCACCGCAAGATCAGATGCCTTGAGGAGATTGCTTACTTAAACGGCTGGATCACAAAGGAGGACGTGCTCAAGGTTTACGAAATCCTTAAGAAAAACCAGTACGGTCAGTATCTCAAGGATGTTCTGGACGGAAAATATCTGGACGCTCTTCACTGAGCCGACCTGTTTTTTAACACTGTATTTACCGGCGGGCTCCGTTCCGACGGAATCCGCATAAGATCAATCATTCATATTATAAAGGAGATTTTTTATGACAATCATTGTTACCGGCGGTGCCGGATTTATCGGAAGCAACTTTATTTTTCATATGATGGAGGCTCATCCGGACTATCGTATCGTATGCCTGGACTGCCTGACTTACGCAGGAAACCTTTCCACTCTTGCACCGGTTATGGACAAACCGAACTTCCGCTTTGTAAAGGAGAGCATCACAGACCGTGACGCTGTTTACAAGCTTTTCGAGGAAGAGCATCCGGACATCGTGGTAAACTTCGCAGCTGAGAGCCACGTAGACCGTTCCATCGAAAACCCGGAGGTATTCCTTGACACCAACATCAAGGGTACTGCTGTTCTCATGGATGCCTGCCGTAAATACGGAATCCAGCGTTATCATCAGGTTTCCACAGATGAGGTTTACGGAGATCTTCCTCTTGACAGACCGGACCTCTTCTTCACAGAGGAAACTCCGATCCATACAAGCAGCCCATACAGCTCCTCCAAAGCAGGTGCTGACCTTCTTGTTCTCGCATACCACAGAACCTACGGCCTGCCTGTGACCATCAGCCGCTGCTCCAACAACTACGGCCCGTATCACTTCCCGGAAAAGCTGATTCCTCTGATGATCGCCAACGCTCTCAATGACAAACCGCTCCCGGTTTACGGAAAAGGCGAAAACGTCCGCGACTGGCTCTATGTTGAGGATCACTGCCGTGCCATTGACCTGATCATCCACAAAGGACGTGTAGGCGAGGTTTACAATGTAGGCGGACATAACGAGATGAAAAACATCGATATCGTAAAACTGATCTGCAAGGAACTTGGCAAACCGGAAAGCCTGATCACACACGTGGCAGACCGTAAAGGCCATGACATGGCGCTACGCTATCGACCCGACCAAGATCCATAACGAACTTGGCTGGCTTCCGGAGACAAAATTTGCAGACGGAATCAAAAAGACCATCAAATGGTACCTTGACAACAAGGAATGGTGGGAAACCATCATCTCCGGTGAGTACCAGAATTACTACGAAAAAATGTATGGAAACCGCGAGGAGGTTAAAGCATGAAATTTTTCGTAACAGGCGTTGGCGGCCAGCTTGGCCATGACGTGATGAATGAACTGTCCAGCCGTGGACATGAAGGCGTAGGAAGCGACATTGCACCTTCCTACAGCGGCATTGCAGATGGTACTCCGGTTACCACCATGCCTTATGTCCAGCTGGATATCACAGATAAAGAAGCAGTAGCAAAAGCCATTCGCGAAGTAAATCCGGATGCAGTGGTACACTGTGCTGCATGGACAGCCGTAGATGCTGCAGAGGATGAGGAAAACCGCGAAAAAGTACGTCTTGTCAATGTTGTGGGAACCCAGAACATTGCGGACATCTGTAAAGAGCTCGGCATCAAAATGATGTACATTTCCACAGACTATGTTTTTGACGGCCAGGGAACTACTCCATGGGATCCGGACTGCAAAGACTACGCTCCCCAGAATGTATACGGCCAGACCAAGCTTGACGGCGAGCTGGCAGTATCCGGCACTGTTGATAAATTCTTTATCGTACGTATTGCCTGGGTATTCGGCAAAAACGGAAAGAACTTTATCCGTACTATGGTAAATCTTGGAAAAACTCACGACAAACTTACCGTTGTCAGTGATCAGATCGGAACTCCGACTTATACTTACGATCTTGCCCGCCTTCTGGTTGACATGATCGAGACCGATAAATATGGTTACTATCATGCAACCAACGAGGGCGGCTACATCAGCTGGTACGATTTTACAAAAGAAATCTTCCGTCAGGCCGCTGCCCTCGGACATAAAGAATACGAAAATGTGCAGGTTTCCCCTGTTACAACTGCGGAATATGGTGTTTCCAAAGCGGTCCGTCCTTTCAACAGCCGCCTGGATAAATCCAAACTTGTAAAGAACGGCTTCCAGCCTCTTCCAACATGGCAGGATGCTCTGGAGCGTTATCTGAAAGAAATTCTGTAAATTTCTGTAAATAGCACAAAAACGCCTGCATTACATGCCGGTCCAGAATTCATAACTTCTGGCCGACGACTGTGGTGCAGGCGTTTTTTTATTATTATGAAAAAAATTATTCTACGGTAACACTTTTGGCAAGATTTCTTGGTTTATCCACATCCAGGCCTTTGTTTACACTTACATAGTAACCCAGAAGCTGTAACGGGATCACCGCCAGGGATGTTGCAAAATGCGGATCTGTCTTTGGAATATATACCGTGAAATCTGCAGTATCTTCAGTATTATAATTTCCAAATGTTGTAAGTCCCATCAGATATGCACCACGGCTCTTGCACTCAACCATGTTACTGATGGTTTTTTCGTAAAGTTTCGGCTGTGTCAGAACACCGATCACAAGAGTTCCATCCTCGATCAGTGAAATCGTTCCATGTTTCAGCTCACCGGCTGCATATGCCTCAGAATGAATATAACTGATCTCCTTCATCTTAAGACTTCCCTCAAGACTGATGGCATAATCAATTCCTCTTCCGATAAAGAAAATATCCTTGGCATTGGCCTGTTTGGAAGCAAACCACTGCAGTCTTTCCTTATCCTCAAGAATTCTCTTGATTTTCTCCGGGAGTGTCTTCAGTTCTTTTACATAGGCATCACACTGTTCTTCTGTGATCTCACTTCTGATCTTCGCAAACTGGAGTGCCAGCACATAGGCTGCGATCAGCTGTGTACTGTAAGCCTTCGTGGTCGCAACAGAAATCTCCGGACCTGCAAGTGTATAAAATACATTGTCTGCCTCTCTTGCAATAGAAGAACCGATAACATTCACAATAGCAAGTGTACGGATCCCTCTGGCTTTACATTCGCGGAGTGCCGCAAGGCTGTCTGCTGTCTCACCGGACTGACTGACAATGATCGCAAGGCCGTTTTTGTCCAGGATCGGATTACGATATCGAAATTCTGATGCCAGCTCTACACGTACCGGGATACGTGCCAGATCTTCAAACACATACTGTGCTGCCATACCGACATGATATGCGGAGCCGCAGGCAACGATATAGATCTGGCTGACATTCCTGATCGTATCCTCATCCAGTCCAACCTCGGAAAGATCAATTTTTCCATCTTTTACAACCGAATTGATTGTATCAGAAACTGCCTTCGGCTGCTCATGGATCTCTTTCATCATGAAATGTTCAAATCCGGCCTTCTCTGCTGCTTCCGCATCCCACTCGATCGTCTTGAGTTCCTTCTCGATCTCTTCTCCATCCAGATTGTAAAAGGTGATCTCTCCCTTTTTCAGCATGAGCCATCTCCTGATTTCCAATATAATAAACATTTCTTGTATATTTCAGGATTGCCGGAACATCTGACGCAATATAAGATTCCCCATCGCCTACTCCGAGGATCATCGGGCTGTCTTTTCTTGCCACAAAAATCTCTCCTGGATAGTCACGGAACATCATTGCAAGTGCATAAGAACCACGGATACGTACCATTGCATGGCCGACTGCCTCAACCGGTGATTCTCCATATTTCTTATAATAATAATCCACAAGGTTTACCGCAACTTCTGTATCCGTAGCAGAATAAAAAGTATATCCTTTGCGGAGAAGTTTGGCCTTCAGCTCCTGGTAGTTCTCAATGATGCCGTTGTGTACGGCAACAACATTTCCATTTTCACTGACATGCGGGTGTGCATTCGTCTCGGATGGCTCTCCATGTGTTGCCCATCTCGTATGGCCAATGCCACAGGTTCCCGGAACCGATTCTCCTCCATTAGTCTTCTCGATCAGAACTTTAAGGCGACCTTTTGCCTTAATGACTTCTGTTTCTTTATCACCGTCACGCACTGCGATACCGGCGGAATCATATCCTCTGTATTCAAGTTTCGAAAGGCCATCCAGCAAAATCGGTGCTGCCTGATGCTTACCTGTAAAACCTACTATTCCACACATATTCTAGTCTCCTTTATAATATGTATAACATTTTTTCTGTGAAAGTATATCACATATTTCTTTTTTTTGCGATAAATACTTTTTCCCTAACGTTCTGTGATCTTTCCCGGATTATCGATCAGTATTTTTTTTACATATTCTTTTCCCATTATTTTTTCCATTTTTGCAGCGCATTTACCAATCTGGGGGATTCTTTCATTCTGCCGGTGCCCGTCTGAGCCTACAAAATCCAGGATTCCCTGTTTCATCAGTTTTTTCGCGAATAATTTCGCTCCAAATCCACTTTCTCCGCTGATCGTATCCGCATTGATCTGGATATAAGCCCCTGCTTCTCTTAACTCTTCAAGAAACCTGATATCGCTTCTGGTCGCCTTATAACGTTCTGCATGGGCAATGATCGGAATAAATCCGTTCATCAGAAGACTTCGTACCCTTTCTTCTATATAACTCTTTTCATCACTGTTACTGAATTCTACAAGTACATATCTGGAACCGGCCAATGTAAGTCTCCGGCCTTTTTTCAGGCATTCTACCATATCCATACTGGAATGCAGTTCACAGCCCAGATAAAGCTGCAGGTCACCCTGTCCGATCTTGATGGCTTCTCTTCTCAGCTGCATAAACTGTCTTGTTACAATATTCATATGTGGCTCAAACATTTCATATCGAAAATGGGGTGTCAGTATTCACATGTCGCACGCCTTCTTTATATTCTTTACTCAGCATCCACAGGGATTCTTCCATATTCCTTGCGCCATCATCTACCCCTGGCAGAATATGGCAATGAATATCATAAAGTCCTTTCATCAAAACAATCCTTTCATTTCTCTTAGCAGTATCTCTGTGTTTTCTCTCGTGGCTATTATACAATCCTGTCATTTATTACGCAAGGTCTTTATTATTCTTCTCTCCTATGTTAAAATAGACCCACGGCAATGAGTGCAGCAGTTACAGGAGGAGCCTTATTTTTTTGCCAACCGTGATTGGCTGCCATAAGGAGGATATAAACATATGACAAAACAGGAATTTCAGAAACTGACTGAGAACCATGTCCTGCTGCTGGATGGTGCTACCGGTTCCAACCTGATGAAAGCAGGAATGCCAAGAGGTGTCTGCACAGAGAGCTGGGTGCTTGAGCACAAAGATGTGATCCAGTCCCTTCAGAAAGCTTATATTGAAGCAGGAAGCCATATTATTTATGCACCTACATTCGGTGGAAACCGCATTAATCTCACCATGCACGGTCTGGAAGATCAGATTGAGCAGATCAACCATACCCTGGCCGGCTACACCAAAGAGATCACACCGGAGGGCGTTTATGTTGCGGGAGATATCACCACAACCGGTAAGATGATGGCCCCGGCCGGTGATATGACCTACGAAAAAGCCTTCGAAACCTATCAGGAACAGATCGGTTATCTCCGTGACGCAGGTGTGGATCTTATCGTAGCGGAAACCATGATCAATATTGAAGAGACACTGGCTGCTGTAGATGCCTGCCAGAGTGTCTGCGATCTCCCGATCATCTGTACTGTGACTGTAGAAGCAGACGGAAGTATCTTCAGCGGCGGCAATGCCGTAGAGGCTGCTATGTCCCTCGAAGCTGCCGGTGCCAGTGCAGTCGGCATCAACTGCTCTGTTGGTCCGGATCAGCTGGTATCTGTTGTCCGTAATATCAAAGAGAATGTTTCCATTCCGGTTATCGCCAAACCGAACGCGGGAATGCCGCAGATCGATGATCTTGGTAATGCCGTTTACAGCATGACACCTGCTGATTTTGCAGGCTATATGAAGGTGCTTGTTGAGAACGGAGCTTCTGTGATTGGCGGATGCTGCGGTACTACACCGGAATTTATTTCAGAAACCGCACGTGTTCTCGGACTTCGATAACTTAACAAAGCGGATTTGAAATATCCACCTGGAATTTCCAGCATGGTAATCATACAAAAAATCCTGAGAATCCTATGCGAAATATAACATAGAAATTCTCAGGATTTTTATTTGTTTCTGTTTTTCAGAAAAAGGATCTCCTATAATCTCAGATACTATTGCTCTTCCGGCCTGTTTGACGCATCTGCAAATGCTGCACGGATTGCTTTTCGTACCGGAAGTACACATGCCGGAACCACAGAAAGTCCATCCACTCCCATCTGGATAAATTTCTCTGTAAGATTGGAATCTGCTGCCAGCTCCCCACATATGTAAACATTACATCCGGATTTATGTCCTGCTTCTGTCACCATCCGGATCATCTTCACAAGCGCAGGATGATGGTCATTGTATTTGTTTTTCAGAAGAAGATTCTGCCTGTCCATAGCCAGGGTATACTGGGTCAGGTCATTGGTTCCAAGGCTTAAGAAATCCACACGTTTTCCCAGTTCCTCGCTGATCATAACTGCAGCCGGTGTTTCGATCATGATTCCGGTACGGATATTTTTGTAGGGAATATTCTTCTCATCCAGGCCTTTTTTTACCTCCTGGATCAGTTTTTCGATCTCATCCAGTTCTTCCTCCGATGTGATCATCGGATACATCAGACTGATGTTTCCATAGGCACTTGCCCGGTAAATGGCACGAAGCTGGGCTTTGAACATTTTTTTCCGGTCAAGGCAAAGTCGGATACCGCGGTTTCCCATCATAGGATTGACTTCATCCGGGATGGCCATATATTCTGCCTGCCGATCTGCACCCAGATCTACGGTACGGATCACAACCGGACGGCCTTCCATATCCTCCGCTACCTTCTTATAAGCACGGAACAGCTCGTTCTCTCTCGGGTAATTTTCTCTTCCAAGATACTGAAATTCACTTCGAAGGAGACCGATGCCTGTAGCTCCGTAATAAAGAACCGTATTCAGATCATCCAAATTTCCGATATTGGCCAGAAGTTTGATCTGTTTTCCATCGGCTGTGATATCCTCCTGATTACGAAGTCTTAAGAGTTCTTCCCGTTCTTCCATATCTGCCCTGTGGCGGATCTCATATTCTTTCAGAAGTTCCGGTTCCGGATCAATATACAGAGTTCCTGTATATCCATCCACAATGGCCATATGGCCGTCCCACTCCTTCTGTATCTCCACTTCCACCAGTGTAGGCACTGCCATGGATTTCGCCATAATCGATACATGGGAAATGATTGATCCCTGATGCATGACTATTGCCAGAAGGCTGGATTTGTTCATCTCCAGAAGTTCATTTGGGGAAATCTGCTCTGCCGCAAGGATCACCGGCTCATCTCCCAGATTGATCCGCGCATGGGAACCACCCATGGCGCCGATCAGAAGTTCTGAGATCTCCCGGATATTTTCGATCTGTTCCTTGACAGCCTCGTCTTCCAGCTTGCGAAATACATTGGCAAGCTCATCTCTGGTTGTCTGGACCGCATAAGCCGCACTGACCTTTTCTGTTGTGATCATGCTCTCTACAGCCCGCTGGAAACTGCCTCCGCTTAAGAGCTTCAGCTGACGTTTCAATGTCAGCTCCTGCTCTTTTGGGAGGGGTGCTCCGTTTTTATACATATGCTGGATCTGGGTCTTTACTGCTGTCCTTGCATGGTCCAAACGATCCAGCTCTTTTTTTACATTGTCTACCATAGACTGACGGATCTGGTATTCGCCCCTGTGGTAATACAGTATTTTTCCAATGGCTATCCCGGAAAAAGCGGATGTGCCTTTGTATATTTCCACCTGAAAAACCCCCTTACTGGTCTGTCTGCCTTAATCGCAGGCAGCTTTGAATTCTGTCCAGATCTTATTGTATTCCTGCTCTGCTTCCTGGCTTACGTTCTGCACGATCTCACCCTTGGTCACATCATCCGGTACAACCAGGTTCGCATCTACCAGATCATCTGCTGCCTTGTTTGTATTATAATAACCTACAGAATTGATGCACTTTGCAGTTACTTCCGGCTGCAGGATATAATTGATAAATTCATTGGCGGCCTCCGCATTCGGTGCTTCACTTGGGATAAAAGTTCCAAGAATACCAAATCCAAGGCCCTCTTCCGGATAAACCACCTTCAGATCCGGGTTATCCTTCAGTGCCTGTGTTACCTGGGATGTGTAAAGAAATGCCACACTTGCTTCTCCGTTGAGCAGGGCATTCTGTGTATTGTCATCCTGGATCATGCGGATATTCGGTGCAAGCTCTTTCAGTCTCTCACCGGTCTTGGCGATCACATCCACATCCTCTTCATTCATGCTTTCACCCATGGAAAGCTGTGTGATTCCTGCGATTACACGATAATTTCCGATGATGGCCACACTGTCTTTCAGAGATTCATCCCAGAGATCTTTGTATCCCTTGATATCAATATCTACCTGATCCGGATCGTAAACGATCAGCGGGATTCCTGCACCATACGGCACGGTGTACTCATCATCCGGATCATAGAACTGCCCCTGGAAAAGCGGATTGATGTTTCCGAAATTGGTAACAGTATCCTTGTCGATCTTCTGGACAAGTCCTTCTTTTACCGCACTGTCGATAATGTAATCATCTGCAATTACCACATCGTAATCACCACCTTTTGCCTGGGAAAGTTTCTCAAGCATGGTCTCATCGGTATCAAAGTTAGAATAGACAACCTTGGTTCCTGTTTCTTTTTCAAAATCATCCAGCACTTCCTGAGGAACCATTCCGTCCCATGTATAAAGTACCAGTTCATCTTTATCCTTTGCACTGACGCTGACACCTGTTACCATAGCTGCTCCAAGTGCCGCACATAACATGATCGCTGCTGCTTTTTTTGCTTTCATAGAACCTCCTTCATGTCTCTCTCTGACGTCTTGTTATTTTGCTTTTACCTTGGTCCAGAGCTCTGCAAATTTCTGCTTGATCTTTGGCTTCTGGTATCCGAAGATTTCATTCTTGGGATTATCGATCTGCGGAATATAAGAATCAATTCCCTCATAAGTTCCGTTTTTCATCTCCTCGAACGCACTCTTTACAGTAGAAGTATATCCTACTTCTTCGGTATTGGAAAGAGCATTTTCATCATCCAGCATAAAATTGATGAACTCATGAGCCAGATCTACCTCATTACAGTCCTTGGTGATGACCATCGCATCATACCAGGTATTGGTTCCCTGCTTTGGAGTGTAATAATCAAGATCCGGATTCTCACTGATGATATAAGAAGCGTCACCGGAATAAACCACTGCCATTGCTTTGTTTCCGGAGATCATATTATCGATCACATCATCTCCTGCATAGATCGGATCCATGGTATCACGCTGGTTGATCAGCCATTCATAAGCTTCCTGAATCTCACCCAGATCTGTGGTATTCATGGAGTATCCAAGTGCTTTCAGGGCGATCATAAAGGAATCTCGTTCGGAATCGTACATGTAAAGATTTCCTTTATATTTCTCATCGGTAAGAACATTCCAGCCCTCTCTATCCAGATCTTCCTGTGATACTACATTCTTATTGTAAAGGATTCCCACGGTTCCCCAGAAATACGGACAGGAATAGCGGTTTCCCGGATCATAGTCCTTGTTCTGTACTTCAGGGAGAAGATTCTTCTTATTTGGAATCTTTTTCCAGTCAATAGACTGAAGGTATTCTTCCTTGATCAGCCTCTCGATCATATAATCGGACGGTACCAGAACATCGTAGGTCTCACCGCTGGCAAGTTTTGTATACATCATCTCGTTGGACTCAAACGTCTCATAGACAATGGTACAGTTGTACTGTTTTTCAAATTTGTCGATCAGGTTCAGATCCATATATTCACCGGCATTATATACACGAAGTACATGGCTTCCCTGGCTTACAAGCGTCCATTTTCCAAAAACGGCCACCAGAATCACAGCCGTAACTGCTGCCACGATCTTTCTTGTTCTCGGATTCATCTTCTTTACTGTAGAATCCTGAAGCTTCGGCAGTATCAGATTTGCAAACAGCAATACCAGTACGATCACCACGATCACGAGCGTTGACAGTGCGTTGATGGTCGGATTGATACGCTTCGTCATATTATATACAACGATGGAGATATTTTTTACTCCATTTCCGGAAACAAAATAGGAAATTACGAAATCGTCAAAGGACATGGTAAATGCCAGAAGCGCTCCCGCAAAAATTCCCTCTTTGATCATAGGCACGATAACTTTTGTAAGGGCCTGATATGGCGTTGCACCAAGATCCATCGCCGCATTGGCCAGGTTAGGGTCCAGGTTTCGCACCTTCGGATATACACTGGTAATTACATAAGGCGTACAGAACGCGATATGTGCCAGCAGCATGGTCAGATAACCTTTCGTCATTCCCAGAGAAGAAAACAGAAGCATCAGACCGATAGCTGTTACGATCTCCGGGTTCAGGATCGGAAAGTTATTGATGGTAAGTACCAGTTCCTTCAGTACTTTTCTGGATTTGGAAAGGCCGATGGCTGTAATAGTTCCCAGCACTGTGGAAATAATTGTTGCCAGGATTGCCACTGTGACAGAAACATAAACTGCCTTGCTGATCTCCATGTTGTTTATCAGCTCTCCGTACCAGCGCAGGGAAAATCCTGTGAATCTGGTCAGAGACTTGGATGAGTTAAAGGAAAAAATCATAGTCACAAGGATCGGCAGGTAAAAAAATGCCAGACACAGCACTACATATAATTTTGAAAATATGGTATTTTTTCTTTTCATCTCCTGCCTCCTTTAATCGTCCTGGGTGTCCATCTTCTTCATCAGGCTCATAAAGATCAGGATGATCACTGCCAGGATCAGAGAGATGGCACTTCCAAAGTTCCAGTCACCTACGGAAATAAACTGTGACTCGATCAGGTTACCGATCAGCATGTACTGACCGCCGCCAAGAAGCTTCGGAATAACGAAAGTTGAGATGGACAGAAGGAATACCATCATAACACCATTGACCACACCTGGCATGGAAAGCTTCCAGGTGACTTTCCAGAAGGTCTGGAATGGATTGGCCCCAAGGTCATTGGCCGCCTCGATCAGTGATTTATCCATTTTACTTAAAGAAGTATGGATCGGAATGATCATAAACGGCATGAAGTTACAGACAAGGCCCACAATAACCGAAAAATCTGTATACATCATGGTGATCGGTGAAATTCCCAGCATTTTCAGAAGGTTGTTCACCAGACCATTGTCTGAAAGAATATTCATCCATGCATAAGTACGAAGGAGCATGTTGATCCACATGGGGATCGTAACCATAAGGATGAGAAAACTCTGCACCTTCTCGGAGTATTTGGAAATAATATATGCCAGCGGATATCCGCACACAAGACAGATCAATGTGGTCAGGATACCCAGGCGAAAAGATTTCAAAATAACACTTAAATAAGTAGTTTCCAGGAATTTTGCAAAATTCGCCCATGTAAAATGTAAAGTCAGAACTTCATTTCCATCTGAGGTAAATGCATAAAGTACGATCAGGATCAGCGGTACCACGATCAGGATCGAAGCCCAGATGATGTACGGCTTGATCAGATGTTTGAACTGTTTCATTAGTATCCTCCCATTCTGCACATAACATGGATATCCTCAGGACCAAACTTCAGTCCTACTTCTCGTCCCACTTCCGCATAATCGGTAGTGTGCACCATGTATGTGCGAAGCTCCGTCTCGATCAGGATCTCATAATGAACACCTTTGAACGTAATGTTCCGTACAGTTCCTCTGATCTTGGCCTGATCCGGTTCCACAATATCCAGATCCTCCGGACGGAGAACTACCTCAATGGCTTCGTTGTCCTCAAATCCCTTATCCACACATTCAAACTGGAAACCATCAAACTCTACCAGGAAATCTTTGATCATCGTTCCTTCTATAATATTGGATTCTCCGATAAAACCTGCCACAAAACGGTTTTCCGGCTCATTGTAGATGTCTGTCGGGCTTCCGATCTGCTGGATCTCACCGTTGTTCATAACAACTACGGTATCGGACATGGAGAGAGCCTCTTCCTGGTCATGGGTAACATAAATGAAAGTGATTCCTACTTCTCGCTGGATCTTTTTCAGCTCGATCTGCATCTGTTTACGGATCTTGGCATCCAGAGCTCCAAGAGGCTCATCCAGAAGAAGGACTTTCGGCTCATTGACAAGAGCTCTGGCAATGGCAACTCGCTGCTGCTGACCGCCGGAAAGAAGGGTGACGTCTCTTTTTTCGAAACCTTCCAGACCTACCATCTTCAGCATTCTTTTGACTTTCTGCTCAATGACAGTTTTATCTACTTTTTTCAGATTCAGGCCGAAACCGATATTATCCATAACATTAAGATGTGGAAACAGCGCATATTTCTGGAATACCGTATTGATCTCCCTTTTATATGGAGGAAGCTTGGAGATCTCAATGCCGTTAAACAGCACCTCTCCACCGCTTGGTTCCTCAAATCCTGCGATGATCCTCAAGGTTGTTGTTTTTCCACAGCCGCTGGGTCCCAGAAGCGTAAGGAATTCGTTTTCGTGGATATCCAGGTTGATTCCCCGGAGCACCTGCTGGTCATCAAAATTTTTTGTGAGATTTTTTAACTCGATCAGTTTATTGCTCATCTCTCTTATTCCCCTTCCCGCGTTTTCCCATGATCAGATACACGGCCAGCACAAGGAGGATCACTCCCAGCATCATAGTACAAAGTGCATTGATCTCCGGCGTAACGCCTGTTTTCATCTGTGTGTAAACTTTTATCGGCAGCGTGGATACACGCGGACCGGTCACAAAAATGCTGATCACCACATCATCCATGGACATGGCAAAAGCCAGCAGAGAGCCGGATATGACAGCCGGCATGATCAGAGGCAGGGTAATGTCCCAGAATGCCCGGAAAGAACCGGCGCCAAGATCTCTGGCTGCCTCTTCCAGGGACGGGTCCATTCCCACAAGCCGTGCTTTTACTTCCATTAAAATATAGGGCACGCAGAAAACCGTGTGTCCGATCAGAAGTGTCAGCATTCCAAATGGCAGGTTCAGCATATAGAAAAATGCCATCAGTACCATTCCCAGAATGATCTCCGGGATCATCAGAGGCAGAATGGAAATGTACTCCATCACCCCTTTTGTTTTCCAGTGGATCCTGGAAAGTCCTACAGCCCCCAGCGTTCCGATCACTGCAGATACCCCGCAACTGGATATAGCCAGAATCAGGCTGTTTTTCAATGCCTGGATCAGATCTCTGTCCTGAAACAGTTCCTGATACCATTTCAGAGAAAATCCGGTAAAACGCACCGGAAGTCTTGCTTCATTAAACGAAAATACCACTACCACGCCAATGGGCAGATACATAAGGAAAAACAGGATTCCCAGGTACAGTCCTGAAAGTTTTGAATTCTTTTTCATCCGATTCCCTCCAGTTCCTTCACATTGGTGATCTTCCTGTACAGTACGATCATCAGAGTGGTCAGTATCATCAGTACCACCGCCAGTGCCGCGGCAAAAGGCCAGTTATTCCCTCTTGTCATCTGCTCCTGAATCAGGCTTCCTACCAGTACGATCTTATTTCCGCCCAGGATATCCGCAATAAAAAACAAGCCCATAGATGGAATAAAGGTAAGGATCACTCCGGAAAGAAGTCCCGGCAAAGTCAGCTTAAAGGTAACACTCCAGAAAGCTTTCCATCTGCTGGCTCCCAGATCTCTGGCTGCCTCCACCAGTGACCAGTCCAGTTTTTCCGCACTGGAATACACGGACAAAGCCATAAACGGCAGCAACACATAGATCATACCGATCACAATGGCAGGATAGCTGTACAGGATTTTTAAAGGCTCCTGAATGATGCCAAGTTTCATCAGCAGATAGTTCAAAAGACCCTTTTTCTGGAGAATGATGATCCAGCCGTACAGACGGATCAGGGAATTCACCCAGAAAGGCAGCATCAGAAACAGCATGGCAAGCTTCTTTTTCCCCTCGGAAAGCTTTGCCATAAAATACCCAAATGGGTAACCTACCAGGCAGATGATCAGGGTACTGGTGATGGCAAGGCGAAAAGATCCCGTAAAAGTCTGTAGATATACCGGTTCCAGGATCTGTTTATAGTTATCCAGTGTAAATTTCCAGTTCACACCATAGCCGCCGTCTGCCGTGAAAAAGCTCAGTGCGATCACATACAGAAGGGGCAGCGCAACGAAGATCAGTGTGAAAAGATACAGCGGCAGGATCATCCATACGGAGCCTGCACCACGCTTACGCATTGGTGCCTCCCTGGTCCACCAGTACGGCATCTGTGGGAAGAAAACAGCAGCGCACCTTTTCTCCTACGCTGACGTTTGTATCAATGCCATAACGACTTGCCACGATTTCCTGGCCTTCCGAGGTTTTCAAAACAACACGGAGCTGGCCGCCGGCGAAAGTTTTTTCCACAACTTCGGCGATTAAGCCATAGCAGCTATTGTCTGTGTTCTTTTCTGCAGATTCGTGTGCACTCTTTTGTGTGTTTTCTAGTGTGTAATTCTGCGTGCTTTCTTGTGCATTTTCTTTATTTTCCTCAAATCGGATATTTTCACTTCTTACTGCGATGGTGACCTTTTCTCCTTTTTGGGGCAGATATCCTTTATCCGGTTCGGCAGTAATATTAACGTTGTTCATCGATACTTTGACTTTTCCGGCATCCGTTCTTACTGTGATCTGATCAGAAGCACCATCTGTTCTCTCTGGATCAACGCTTTCCACAACACCGGTAAGGATATTTGCATTTCCCACAAACATTGCCACATAGCTGGTCTTCGGATGATTGTAGATCTCATCCGGCGTTCCGATCTGCTCAAAGCGGCCGTGGTTCATCACTGCGATCGTGTCGGACATATTGATAGCTTCTTCCTGGTCGTGAGTGATATAGATAAACGTGATCCCCAGTTTCTTCTGCAGGCGTTTCAGCTCATGCTGCATGGCACGCCTCAGCTGCAGATCCAATGCCCCAAGAGGTTCATCCAGAAGAAGGACTTCCGGATTGTTCACAAGTGCTCTGGCAATGGCTACACGCTGACGCTGACCGCCGGAAAGTTCTGAAGGCTTTCGCTTCTCAAATCCGGAAAGCTGAACCAGTTCCAGCATTTCTTTTACCCTTCTGCTGATTTCCGCTTTCGATGTTTTTTTCAGTTTCAGTCCGTAACCAATATTATCTGCAACATTCATATGGGGAAAAAGTGCATAGTTCTGGAAAACCGTGTTCACATTACGCTGGTTCGGTTCCAGGGATGTCACATCTTTTCCATTCAGAAAAACCTGTCCGGAATCTGGCTGTTCCAGGCCTGCGATGATCCGCAGTGTGGTAGTTTTTCCACAGCCGGAAGACCCCAGCAAGGTAACAAATTCTCCTTTTTTTGCTGTAAGACAGATGCTTTCCAGGACGTCCTCCCCTTCCTGGAAGCTCTTTTTTATATTTTTGAGTTCTAATGAAATTTCGGACATTTAACTCTCCTTCTATTTACTATTACACAGATATTTCTATCTCTTTTTCAAATATGAACCTCACTTGTCTCAACACTTATCGCTCTGTGCGTTTACAAATATCTGAGTTATGAGGCATGCGGATATCCATCCCCCGCAGGGAAATTTCTTGATGCAAGATTGCTTATTGCACCCACTCAGGGGACTTCTTTGATGCAAGATTACTTATTGCACCCACTCAGGAACTTCCTCGATTCGGTTAACTACTCATTCTCATGGAAATTATCCCTTATATACTGACAATAAGTTTCTTTATTAAATACCGGTTTAAATTCCCGACAGATTTTTTTTGCTTCTTTTGCCTGATCGCAGAGAAGGTGATACGTAGTCAGTGCCAGAAGTTTGGCTGGTTTGATATAAGCCAGTTCTTCATCTACGATCCGAAAATCTGCCCCGTGAAGTTTTCCCTCAAATCCTCCAAATGTGAAATTCAGCACAGGAAACAGATGGGTCAGATCTCCCACATCGGTACAGGCATTGTTAAAATCTGCCGGCTTTGAGCACCGGTATGTCGCATCCAGAAGCTTTACGGATTCCTCCATCACTTTGTCTGCACCTCTGTGCAGGATCGGCATATATCCCTGAAGCGGTTCTCTTTCAATCTTTCCACCAAATGCATAGGCAGCTCCGTCATAAGCGCGGTCCATTTTTTCCTGAGTTGCGCGTATCGCATCAAGGGATGCCGCACGGACTTTTGTCTCGATCACCGCTTCGTCCGGAACCGCATTGATCACATCTCCGGCTTTTCGGATCACGTTATGAAGGCGCACATGGTCTTCCTCCCGGAAAGTTTCCCGCATCAGTCCCATCATCTGAATCGCACTGGAAGTAATGCTCAAAGCATTTACTCCATCCCAGGGATCAATGGCTGCGTGCGCTGCTTTTCCTCTTACTGTGACACGCTCTGCGGAAAATCCATTGCAGGCTGCATTCCCCAGATAAAAGTCTTCTTCTACCGGCATCATGTGTACATGTGTGGTCATAATAATATCCGAATGATCAAATTCTCCAAGCCGGATCAGCTCGCTTTTTCCGGATGCCGGAAAACCGATTCCCTCTTTCCGGAGCCGTGCACGTTTATCTGCATCAATGTATTCTTCCGCCGGAACGGCAAAAAAAGATACGGACCCAGACAGAGAGGCTTGAACCTCCTCATTGGTCAGTGCCAATGCTGCGCCGATCATGGCTGCAATCTGTGCGTGGTGTCCGCATGCATGTGCTGTCCCGTTAACGGGATCAGCCATCGGATGCGACTTACATCCGATGGCATCAAGTTCTCCAATAATAGTAACATTCGGTCCGTCCTGTTCCATCCACTCTGCGCGGACCCCTGTGCGTGCAAGTCCTCCATGTACACGAAGTCCCAGACCACGCAAAAAAGCCGCTACGTGTGCGGCTGTTCTCTCCTCATAAAACCCCGGCTCCGGATGACTCTGGATATCCTTCGCAAAGGCTATGATCTCGTCTCTGTGTTCATCTATTGTCTGAATGATTTTTTCTTCAATATAATTCATGTTGCATAACCTCCATTTTCCGCAGGTTAAGCTATATGATATCATAAAATAGTGGGTTTGGAAATAGGTATTTTGTGGAGATATTTCGCCACCCCGTCATTTTCATTAGATTCGATGATTCCGGTTGCCACAACTTTCAGTTCACTTACTGCATTTTCCACTGCATAGGCTTCATCCGCAATTTCAAACATATCAATATCGTTTTTCCCATCGCCAAAAACAACTAATCTGTCACATTCCAGTTTTTGTTTTAACTGCAAAGCAGCTTGCGCTTTGGATGCTTTTTGTGGCATGATCTCCAGCCATTGTTCTCCTGTATAGATGTCTTTCTGATAAACAACGTGATATTTATTTTTATATTTATGATAAAATGGTTCCAGTTTCTCCGGCTTATCAATACATGTGATATAAAAAAGATTCCCATCCATCAGTTCCGATTCTGCGGTTACAATATTAGTGCGTTTGTCACCTCTTCGGCTGTTTAAAAAGGCCTGCATTCCGCTTGTTGCTTTTTCCGGTATATAAGAAAATTTTTCGATATTATTCTGATATGAATATATGATCGGATATATTTCGTGTGCAAAAAGATCTTTTAATACCTCATATACGTCCTCCTCAAAATAATTGGCAATGAGGATTTCCTCTGTGATATTATCTTTTACGAATGCACCGTTGTATATAATAAGAGGAAAATGTGTGTTAAGACCTTCTGTTACTTTTTTTGCTGTATTTAATGAACGGGCTGTTGCATAGGAAAATAACATGCCTGAGGCAGTTAAGGTATTGATTGTTTTTATTGTATACGTGGATAAGGTTTCATTTTTTCGTAAAAGAGTTCCGTCAAGATCTGATACGTATAATGTTTTCATAAATAAAATAGATCCTTTCGTTTTGCTGTGTAGAGAAAAAGTGTTTTCGGATGATAATGGATGAATTAATATAAAATATTTCTTATTATAGCACAAAAAAAGTGGCTGTTTAAGCCACTTTCTAATGATTGTATATTCAAAACTACATACATGTGTTTGTTGATGGTTAATCGTTTTTGTTGAATCAAGTTTAACCTGCGTGCCGATTTACCTTTTTTTACGGGCTCGCAGCTTGCGCTGCATCGCCTGTTCTTTTAGGCTACTCCAGCGGTGGTCATCTCACGACTCCGTCGTTCGATGTCATTTGCTTCGCAAATGTTCAAGTCAGCTAATGCTCATACGTCCACAAGCAAGCTTGCTCCCGTATGACCCTTACCTGCCTTGCCCGCTTCCTCGGCTGGTTGGTCAAGCCCTCACCCGATTAGTAACAGTCAGCTCCATGTGTTACCACACTTCCACCTCTGCCCTATCTACCTCGTCGTCTTCAAGGGGGTTTACTTCACTAAGAATGGGATATCTCATCTTGAGGGGGGCTTCACGCTTAGATGCCTTCAGCGTTTATCCCTTCCGGACTTGGCTACCCGGCCATGGCTTTGGCAAGCCAACCGGTCCACCAGCGGTCCGTCCATCCCGGTCCTCTCGTACTAAGGACAGCTCCTCTCAGATATCCTACGCCCACGCCGGATAGGGACCGAACTGTCTCACGACGTTCTGAACCCAGCTCGCGTACCGCTTTAATGGGCGAACAGCCCAACCCTTGGGACCTACTACAGCCCCAGGATGCGATGAGCCGACATCGAGGTGCCAAACCACTCCGTCGATGTGAACTCTTGGGAGTGATAAGCCTGTTATCCCCAGGGTAGCTTTTATCCGTTGAGCGATGGCATTCCCACTTAATACCACCGGATCACTAAGCCCTACTTTCGTACCTGCTCCACCCGTCGGTGTCGCAGTCAAGCTCCCTTCTGCCTTTGCACTCTTCGAATGGTTTCCGTCCATTCTGAGGGAACCTTTGGGCGCCTCCGATACCCTTTCGGAGGCGACCGCCCCAGTCAAACTCCCCGCCTGGCATTGTCCCACCGCCGGTTCACGGCGGCTGGTTAGAAGCCCAATATCACAAGGGTGGTATCCCAACAGCGGCTCCATAGCAACTGACGTCACTATCTCTCAGCCTCCCACCTATCCTGTACATGCAACACCGGACCCCAGTGCCAAACTGGAGTAAAGCTCCATGGGGTCTTTCCGTCCTGGCGCGGGTAGCCAGCATCTTCACTGGCACTTCAATTTCACCGGATGTATTGCCGAGACAGCACTCAAATCATTACGCCTTTCGTGCGGGTCGGAACTTACCCGACAAGGAATTTCGCTACCTTAGGACCGTTATAGTTACGGCCGCCGTTTACTGGGGCTTAAATTCAAAGCTTCGACTTGCGTCTAACCTCTCCTCTTAACCTTCCAGCACCGGGCAGGCGTCAGCCCATATACCTCACCTTTCGGTTTCGCATAGACCTGTGTTTTTGCTAAACAGTTGCTTGAGCCTATTCTCTGCGGCCTGCTCTCGCAGGCACCCCTTCTCCCTAAGTTACGGGGCCATTTTGCCGAGTTCCTTGGCAATACTTCTTCCGCCGGCCTTAGGATTCTCTCCTCATCCACCTGTGTCGGTTTACGGTACGGGTACAATATAAACAATAGCGGCTTTTCTTGACGCATGGCTCACGGGCTTCGTTACTATATTTCACTCCACATCACGTCTTCCCATTGCATGGCGGATTTTCCTACCATACTGGTACCTCGCTTGTACCGGGCTTTCCATTCCCGGCTCCCGCTCTCCTTACGTGTCCCCACAGTTCTGTTATACTGCAGTACAGGAATATCAACCTGTTGTCCATCGGCTACGGCTCCCGCCCTCACCTTAGGTCCCGACTCACCCAGGGCAGATCAGCTTTACCCTGGAAACCTTGGATATTCGGCCTAGAGGATTCCCACCTCTATCTCGCTACTCATTCCGGCATTCTCTCTTCCATATAGTCCACAGCTCCTTACGGTACTGCTTCTTCCCATATGCAATGCTCCTCTACCAATCCTTACGGATTCCTTAGTTTCGGTGGCGCGTTTCAGCCCCGGACATTTTCGGCGCAGGACCTCTCGACCAGTGAGCTATTACGCACTCTTTGAATGTATGGCTGCTTCTGAGCCAACATCCTGGTTGTCTTCGAAATCCCACATCCTTTTCCACTTAACGCGCACTTTGGGACCTTAACTGTAGGTCTGGGCTCTTTCCCTTTTGACCGCCCAACTTATCTCGTGCAGTCTGACTCCCGGTGATATCTACACGGCATTCGGAGTTTGATATTCTTCGGTAGGCTTTGACGCCCCCTAGGAAATTCAGTGCTCTACCTCCGCAAGACTCACACCGAGGCTAGCCCTAAAGCTATTTCGAGGAGAACCAGCTATCTCCGGGTTCGATTGGAATTTCTCCCCTATCCACACCTCATCCCCACCCTTTTCAACGGATGTGGGTTCGGTCCTCCACTACCTCTTACGGCAGCTTCAACCTGGACATGGATAGATCACCCGGTTTCGGGTCTACTCCTACTGACTCTGGCCCTGTTAAGACTTGGTTT
>NZ_JBWLUR010000010.1:230000-534944 GCF_056504095.1 Blautia sp. HA9023
CCTCTCAGGCCGGCTATGGATCGTCGCCTTGGTGGGCCGTTACCCCACCAACAAGCTAATCCAACGCGGGTCCATCTTATACCACCGGAGTTTTTCACACCGGACCATGCGGTCCTGTGCGCTTATGCGGTATTAGCAGTCATTTCTGACTGTTATCCCCCTGTACAAGGCAGGTTACCCACGCGTTACTCACCCGTCCGCCACTAGGATTAAGCCAAATCTGCCGAAGCTTCAATGAAATAATCCCCGTTCGACTTGCATGTGTTAAGCACGCCGCCAGCGTTCATCCTGAGCCAGGATCAAACTCTCTGATAAAATGTGTCAGCAATCCAGTGATGCTCGCATCAACTTGATTGCGGTTCACACTGATTAAGCCAGAGGCTTAAGAAGTGTTTGATTCGATCACTCAAGACAACCGTTTGGCTATCTCTCGTTTTTACTGCTTTTGGTTTGTTTAAACCGTTCTTTAAATGTAAAGAAATTTTCGAGAATCGTATGTGTTTCACTGTTTAGTTATCAAGGTTTTTTCGTTCTGTCTCTCAGGCAGCTCGTTTATTTTATCTCATCTCTTTTTGTTTGTCAAGTACTTTTTTCAAGTTTTTTCAAACATTTTTGAGTTAAGATTTTGTTGTCGTTTTGTTGACGACTTGGATACTTTATCATATCTTCTGTCTTTTGTCAACTGTGAATTTCATTTTTCTGAAATCTTTTTTAATTGTTTGCTTTTCAAAAACAATTATTTGCGACAGCTCAGTTATAATACCACTGGGAGTTATGCTTGTCAACCATAAAATTCAAATTTTTTTGGATTTTTTGGAAGTTTATCTTAAAGATGCAATTTTTCTTCTTCCATTCGCTGGTGGCGCTACGGCGGTCGCATTTTCAATGCGGTAAGTGCGAGGGAAGGCGATCTCAAAGTTCCGAAGCCCGAACGCCCTCCCTCGCGCTCCCACCCCGTTGGGCACGGAAAGGAGTGTTACATCTTTGATGTGTAACACGGTTGACTTTTGTCTGTATGCTGCGGTATTCAGAGTGGGACGCTGTGCCGATCTGGGTTCCTGGGTTCTTCGGCACTTATAGTGGAATGGTATACTGAGCTGGTTTCCGAATTCTTCAATATTTACAGTGGAACGTTATACTAATCTGGTTTCCAAACTCTTCAATATTTATAATGAGTCGTTATTCCAATCCTTCTTCTGGTCTCTTCGGTATCTGCGCTGAGACGCTACGCCGATACAGCTGCCCTTTCACAATCCCAGGACAGGACGCCCTGCGTCCGCTTCCGTCCCCTGCCCGGGTTTTATCTTTTTTCCTGCCGGCTGGAAGTGTCAGCCAGAGGGAGAGGATATCGGTTCGGGCTGTTGCGGAGGAGGGGTGATACAACTTAGGTCCCGGGAGAGGGCGTTATTGCGGCAGGGTCGGCTGTTTGAGCCAGCGGCGAGTTCTGGCCCTGCCGCAATGGTTTTAGCCATCTCACGGAACCTTAGTTGTATCCCCCGACGGAGTCCTTGCCCGGGCCGATATCCTCTCCCTCTGGCGTCCGCCTTTCTCTCCACCTTCCGGAACCTTAGCAGTTCCCCCGACAGCGTCCCTCCAGCCACAAAAAAAGCAGGAAGCTCCGCACACTCCCTGCAAACTCTCACACAACCAAAAGCCCTACACCCCAGCAAAAAAATCCCCTACTTCATATTCGCAAACCTCTCCACAGCCTTAGTAAAATTCTCAATCGTCTTATCCGCATCCCCATGCTCAATACCATCTCTCACACAATGCTGGATATGCCCCTCAAGCACAACCTGTCCAACCTTATGCAAAGCCGACTTCGCCGCATTGATCTGAGATAAAATATCCTCACACGGAATATCCTCATCCACCATTCGATCAATTGCCTGAACCTGACCAACAATCTTCTTAAGTCTCCTGTGAATATTTTCCGAGTCCATACACTGCTTCATATTATTACCTCCAATATCAAAAGTCACAGTCAACAGACATCCGCGCATCCACACCACTGACTGTCCCTGTCACTTTTATATTAAAGACCCCGCAACACCTTGTCAAGTTTTTCACCACACCTCACAAAAAGCATCTGTACACCATCTCATTTCTCACAAATCATAATTCCTTTCCTCACCCGTTCCGTAAGACTGTCCCCACCCTTACGATACCATTCCTCCACAAAAGAATCAAAAGAACTCACCGGCTTTTTCCCCATAATAATCTGAATAAAAGCCTTCTTCTCCAATGAACGCAACGTCTGAGGAATCTCCCCGTCACCATCCCCAAGATACTTTTTCTCCGGAGCATGATAATTCGCATCCACCAGAAGCCCAACCGCTGAAATCCTGGACTTATACGCAGCCCAGGCCTCCACCGAAGGCACCTCTGCACCAAGATACTCCCTGCAGGCATCAAAATAAGAAACCTCAATGGCACTGAGATCCTCTCTCGTCTTTGCATCACCAGGACTGTAAAGCGCCTCCCGGATATGCCTCGTCACCATATAAGTAGCCTCATTATAATCCACATTGATCATCAGCGGACGCGCTGTAGGATCCACGTTCAGGGCAAAATAACTGTTCACCTCATCCGCATCCTCCGCTTCATACCTGGAATAATCAAACAGCACGCTCAGGATCTTCATCACGATCTCCGGATGTTCATATCCCTTACGTACAACCACATACTTACTGTCCCAGAACGTAGAATACACTTCCACCGTCCGTTTTGCATCTGCAGTCAGATAATACGGTTCCCAGTCAGTCTCTTTATTCTTCCTATACTCATCCATAAGCGGATTATTGGGAGTCCACCAGAGGCCAAAAAACGCCCCGCACTTTCCATTCACCACAAGATCCCGGATGTTATTCTGTGCACGCAGTGCAAAATCCGGATCCAGGATCCCCTGCTTATAAAGCTCTCTTAAATACCCCAGAGCCTCTTTTGTCTCCTCCGTCAGTGATCCATAGACAATTTCTCCATCTGCATTTTTGATCCACTGCTGGGGATACGCACCGAACATTTCAAACACAGAGTCCACCGAATAACTGGTACTGACCGTACCCACAAGACCCGGATCACAGACAAGGCCCACAGGATCTTCGCCCTCTTCTGCCCCCATCCGGTTCTCCTGAAACGCACGGATCACAGAAAGCGCCTCGTCCAGGGTCTTCGGCTCTTTCACTCCCAATTGTTCCATCCAGTCACGCCTCAGCCACAAAAGCTGCGATCCGTCATCAATCGCAGTCTCCGGAAGCGCAAACAGCTTCCCGTCAAATGTTCCAGATGCCAGAAGCTCTTTTCCATAACTTTCATACATCTCCTGTATCTTATCGGAAGCACAGCTTTTGTATACTTCCGTCAGATCTTCGATCAGATCATTTTCAACCAGTTCTTCCAGAGTCTCCCTGTCCGATACCAGAAAAATATCCGGAAGATTCCGGTCTTTGACCAGGATATTCAGAGCTTCGTCGTACCGCTCCTCGCTCTCCATAAAAATATTCTTATTCTGAACATTCAATGTCTTTTTCAGATACCGGGTATAAGCATTATCTTCATAAGTCTGCCCTTCCGGGAGATTGGAATTATTGGTTCCCTTCATCTGTCCCAGTGTATAGGTTACAAGCTCCGGATATTTCCCCAGAGGCGAAGTTTCCGCTATATCCCAATTCTCACGGTCTTTTACAGATGAAACATCTCCGTCTGTTTTTTTCGTTCCCCCGGTCCCAAAAGAACACCCCGCCAGAAGTGTCAAGATCAGTATCGCACTAAAAAACAGCAACGTTTTTCTCGGACTACGTCTCATCTTTTTTCACCTCTTTCGGAATCCTCATATCCACTCTTGTTCCCTGCCCTACTTTGCTCAGGATCCGGATGGCATAATCCTCTCCATATAAAATACACATACGGTCATTGACATTTTTAAGACCATAGCCTTTTGCCTGATAGGTGATCAGTTTCTCTGCCTGCTCCTGTTCCATGCCCATTCCGTTATCTTCCACACGGATCACCACATCGCCCGCTTCTTCAAAGAAAGAAAGCCTCAGGATCTTTTCTCCTTCTTCCTTCACGTCCAGCCCATGTTCCAGCGCATTCTCAACGATAGGCTGCAAGGCAAGCTTCGGAACCAGTTCCTGCTGCACAGACGGATCAACGCTCCACTCCACTTTAAAATCATTGTCGTGCATGATCAGCTGGATTTCCAGATACGCCTCGATATTCCGGATACAGTTTTCCACAGTCACCATATCCGCCCCTTTACTCAATGCAGTCCGATAAAACGTAGACAATGCCAGGGTCACACGGCTGATCTCCTTTTGTCGGCTTTTAATTGCCATCCAGTTTATAATAGAAAGAGAATTATAAAGAAAATGCGGATTGATCTGAGCAGTCAGGGCTTTCAGCTCAAATTCTTTCAAAGCAATCTTGTTTTCATAAACCTCTTCGATCAGACGATTGATCTCATCCATCATATGCCGGAAACTTCTTACCAGCTGTCCCACTTCATCTCTGGAATCACTGTAAACTGTAACTTCACGGCTTCCCTGATTCACCTGTTCCATATTTCTGGTAAGCTGCTCGATCTTTCTGGTGAACAATGTGGAAAACGTCATTCCCAGTACGATAATGATCACAACACAAAATCCGATCAGCGGAATCTCACTGATCAGCACTTTGGAAACCGAACTCTCGATCACTGCTGGCGGCTTGTAAAAATAATATGTCCACCTTGTCTCATGGCCGCTGCTGCTGACATAGGTATATTCTTCCCGCAGACGGTCCAGCATTTTTCCGGTTTCTTTCTGTGCGGAAATATCACTGGCTGCAAGGTTTTCTCCATGATAAACGATATTTTGGCGGTTATCTACCACAAGGCCGCCGGAATTCCGTTCAATAATATTGGCAAGAGGACGGAATACTTTTCCATAATCCAGCGTAATACAGAGAACAGCTTCCCGCGTCTTCCCATCGTAAATTTCCCGGACTGCTGCGATCTGGCGGTTGTCCCGGTCCACGATCCACTGAACTGTCACACTGTCATCCAGTTTGTCACTCCACCATTCCCCCTCTACTTCCGAGAGCGGAGCCAGGGTATATTCATGACGCACGGGAATGCTTTCCGCAAAAAGCTGAATCCCAAGAATCGCTTCGTGATAGGATTTTGGCACTGTAAGCAGCGGATCCACCACTTCCGTATACTGTTCATAGGCAGTATAACGGTCCATGTCTTTATTCTGGATCACCTCCTGGATCTCCGGGGAATAAGTAAGATAATTCAGAAGACTGGCATAAATCTCAATCTGCCCGTCAATATTTTCCCGGGTCTGTTCCAGAATGGAATACATATCTTCCATCTCATTCTTCCGGACAAGACTGCTCATACGGCTGTGGCTGTAAAGCGCAAGAACAGTCATCGGTACCAGAGAAACCACTACAAGAAGAATGGTCAGCTTGTACCGGTATTTCATATCGTTATACTTCTTCAGAAGCCTCTTCATCCTCATTGTTTCCTTTCCTGTAGGATTCCGGGCTGCTTCCGTAATATTCCCGGAAGCTCCGGCAGAAATACGAAGAATTGGCAAATCCTACCTTCTCGCTGACCATGGCTACCTTCATATTGGTAGTGCAGAGAAGTTCCTTGGCTTTTTCCATGCGGAACACACGGATAAAACGGTTCAGGTTCATTCCGGTTTCTTTTTTGAAAATAAAGCTGAGATAGCCCGAAGAAAGATATACTTTTTCCGCCAGGGTTTCCAGATTGAGATCTTCCGCATAGTGATTGTAGATATAATTTTTCACTGCTGCCACCTCATCTCTTGATTCGCTCATGGAACGCTCCAGAAACGCTTCGTACTGGCGGATATTTTTCTCCGTAACTTCAATGATCTCCTGAATGGTCGAACAGCCATACAGATGATCCACTTCCAGATCCAGCCTGTGCTCTCCCGCAAAACGGTTCTCCTGAAACAGTTCCCGTATTACATTGGAAAAAACAAATTTCACATACATGGCAGAAAACTGGGTGTTGGACTGATATTTGGATGCCAGGCTGTGAAAATGGCTCCACAGCTGTTTCACATCTTTTCTGGAAATATCTTCTGAAATTTTTTCCATCAGTCTGGAATCCTGTTCTTCCTCTCCGGTATTTTTTTCCTCTTCTTCCTCGCTGGTGTAAATATGGATGTCCGGATGATAAAATTTCTCTTCCATCTGCTGCTCCAGCTGTTCCATGATCCCCGGCAGTTCCCGGTATCCGTCAAAACGCCGGCTTACAGCCAGGTGAAAACGGGCAGGATGAAGGCGTTTCAGAAGACTGTAGACATTTTTTGCCACAAGGGTATAATCGCAGTACACATCTTTAAAAAGAAGCAGGGACTGACGGCCATTGAGATTCAGATAGAAAAAAGACCGGCGAAGTTCTGCCTGGATCTCAAGAGGCACCTCATCACTGGCAGAATCAAAAAAAGATTCATCGGATTCAATAAGGATTGCACAGTGCCACTGCTCCCAGATGGCAAAATCCACAATCCCTTCCGCTTCTTTCAGACGTTCCCGGTCACCAGAATAAAGATAACTCTGAAGAAAATACTGTTGAAGAAAACTTTTTTCTTTTATGGACTGCTGCTCTTTATTTTTCCGTGATGCGATCTCTTTCTGAATTTTCTGTATGGTGTCATGAAAGCGGTCCGGATCCACCGGTTTCAGCACGTAATCGGTCACACCATAACGGATCGCCTCCTGGGCAAAAGCAAAATCTCCATAACCGCTGAAAATGATAATTTCCAGATCCGGATATTCCTCCCTTGCTTTTTTTGAAAGCTCCAGACCATCCATATGGGGCATTTCTTGATATCTGTCAGCATCAGATCTACAGGATGCTTTCTCAATTCATTTAATGCCAGCTTGCCATTGGCTGCCTCATAAATTTCCCATTCACCTTCTTCCATGGACAGAAGAAATCGGATTCCCTCCCGTTCCAGTTTTTCGTCATCTACCACCAAAACTCTGTACATTCCCCACCTCGCCAAATATGGCCTGATCCACGTAAAGACACGCAGATCAGGCCGTTTTTCTTTCATTTTAACATTATTCAACTGATTTGTCAGCCCTTAACCGCTCCTGCAACCACACCTTCAATGATGTATTTCTGGCATGCAAGATAAAAGGCAATGATCGGAATGATGGAAAGTACCAGAACACCCATCATTGCTCCCATATCAATGGTTCCGTAACCACCTTTCAGGTACTGGATGGCAATGGAAATAGTCTTGTATTTCTTGATATCAAGTACCAGATACGGAAGAAGATAATCGTTCCAGATCCACATGGTTTCCAGGATCGCAACCGTTACACAGGTCGGTTTCATAACCGGAAGAACTACTTTAAAAAATGTCTGGATCGGGGTACAGCCATCGATCATGGCAGCTTCCTCGATCTCGATCGGAATGGATTTTACAAAACCGCTGAACATAAATACCGCAAGTCCTGCTCCATATCCAAGATAAATGATGATCAGTCCCCACGGAGTATTCAGCTTCAGAATGTTTGCGATCTTGGAAAGAGTAAACATTACCATCTGGAATGGTACGACCATGGAAAACAGACACAGCATGTACATGGTTTTTGTCAGCGTGTTGGTAACACGGTTGATGTACCAGGCACACATGGAGGTACAGAGCAGAATTACCGCAACCGAAAATACTGTGATAAATAATGTCCATCCAAATGCCTGGAAAAATCCAGTTTTTGTAAGACCATTTACATAGTTTTCCAGACCTACGAACATTTTATCCGTCGGGATTGCAAAAGGATAACGGCTGATGTATGCTTTTTTCTTAAAAGAATTGATCAAAACCAGAAGGATCGGAAAAATATAAGCAACAGATACCACACTCAGGATCGCAGTCCACAGACCGCTGAATTTTACTTTTTTATTCATTACTGCTGTACCTCCTTACTTCTTGTGAGACGATTCTGGATCATGGCAATTGCTCCAACCAGGATAAAGAAGATCACGGCCTTCGCCTGTCCTACACCTTCCCATCCGGTACGTCCATAGAAGGTATTGTAAATATTCAGTGCAAGCATTTCTGACATATTGGAAGGCTCACCATTTGTAAGAGCAAGGTTCTGGTCAAAAAGCTTGAAGGAGTTGGTAAGTGTCAGGAAAGTACAGATGGTGATGGACGGCATGACCATAGGAATGATCACATTTTTCAGAAGCTGTCCTTTGTTTGCACCATCGATCTGTGCAGCCTCGATCAGCTCACCCGGGATATTCTGGATACCTGCAATGTAAATGATCATCATATATCCGATCTGCTGCCAGCACATCAGGATCACAAGGCCCCAGAATCCGTAAACAGAAGAATATGTAAGTGTTTTATTGATCTGAAGAAGCAGACCGTTTAACAGAAGCTGCCATACATAACCAAGGATGATACCACCGATCAGGTTTGGCATAAAAAATACGGTACGGAATATATTGGTTCCTTTGATCTTCTTGGTCAGAAGCAACGCAACTGCAAAACCGATCACATTGATCAGAACTACTGATACAACCGTAAATGCGGTGGTGTACCATAATGCATGTCCAAAGGTTCCATCCTCAGTAAAAATCTTCACATAGTTCTGTAATCCCACGAATTTTGCATCCGTTACTGTGGTAAATTTACAGAAGGAAAGATACACGCCCATGATAAAGGGAACGATAAATCCAATGGTAAATGCCAGCAGGGTAGGCAGGACAAAAACCGGAAAATACTTTTTCATCATCTTATTCTGGCATGTTTTCTCTCTTCCTTTCTCCTGAGGATGCATCCTTCCCTACTTTACGCATCCTCCCTTCATTGAAAGAGGCAGGCGGAAACCGCCCACCCCTTCGTGATCACGTTTCAGTTATACCTTATCAGCCTTCATTTGCTGCTTTGTACTCTTTTGCCCATCCGTCAACAAATGCAGTTTTCACAGCATCCCACTCGCCGGTACCCTGTGCATACTCAAGCATTGCACTGCCGACCTGGTTTTTCCACTCTTCAGAAGGCATGGTTGTAAAGTTCCATGAAACCGGAGTTTTACCAGCTTTTACATATTCGTCGGCTGCTTTTACAAGCGGATTTGTGGACTCATAATTCTCATCAAAGGTCTTGAATGGTGTTGTAAATCCCATTTCCTGGCTTATAGATTCTCTTCCTTCATCACTTGTGATAACCCAGCTGAGGAAATCAAGAGTTGCCTGGATATCCTTCTCATCTGCTTTTTTGTTTACGCACCAGTAGTTCTCACTGCCTGTGCAAAGTCCCTGGTCCTCTTCACCATCTACACCAATATAGATTGGAAGCATTCCCATATCCTCGTCTGCTACTTCGTTATCTTTGATGTTATCATAAGCCCAGGTTCCATTCTGATAGAACACAGCCTCTCCAAGACCAAATTCAGCATTTGCATCATCGATAGTCTTGCTGGAAAGAAGGCTTGGCTCACAGGTAGAATCTGTAATATAAAGGTCAAACAGGTTCTTGAAGTTGTCAAGATAGGTCCCTTTGATCGCATCTGTGGATGTGATTCCGTCTTCTTTGTACTCATAATAGATTGGAAGGTTTGCAAGGTGTGTCTTGAAGCGCCAGTCACTGGAAGAATCAAAGCCTGCGGAAGTAAATGCACCGTCAACTCCAAGGTCATCTTTCTTAGCCTGGATATCATCTGCAACCTTCTTTAATGTCTCAAAATTGTTGATCTCATCTGCAGACTTGATCACAGCGCCATCCATCTCACAATATTTCTTAAGAAGCGCTTTGTTGTAAATAATTCCATATGTTTCAATTACATATGCGATACCGTCAACTGCACCGCTGTCATCCTTCAGTACAAAATCATCGCTTTCTACATTTTTGTAAACATCGCTGTCCTTCAGGTCATAGCAATAATCCTTCCAGGATGCAAGTCCAACCGGTCCGTTAACCTGGAACAGTGTCGGAACCTCATCCTTGGCCATCTCTGATTTCAGAGTAGACTCGTAAGTTCCGGAAGCAGCTGTAACAACGGTAACCGGTACACCAGTCTCATCGGTGTATTTCTTTGCCAGGTCTGACCACTGATCTGCCTGCTCCGGTTTAAAGTTCAGATAGTAAACAGAACCTTCACTGTCATCCCCCTTTGCCATAGCCGGAACTGCCGGGATCATGGTAGCTGCCATTAATGCTGCAAGACCAAATGCTGTTGCTTTTTTCATTCTCATAATCGTACCTCTCCTTTACCTTAAATGATATTCAACTTGTTCTGAAGATATGCTTAAAACGTCCCTTTTGCATATCTCTGACCGATAAGCTTCAAATCAGCTTCTCGATTAACTTGATGTTATTGTAAATCGAAGAGGTCATTTTCACTATATAAAAAAACCAAGAAACATGTTGATTTTTTTATATAGTGAAAATATTGACATTTTATCATGAAAAAAGAAGCCGGAACAGGCTTGCTCCCATTCCGGCTTCTTTCATATATTATTTTCGATTCATCATGCTTTATTGACAGATCCGAAAAGCTCCATTTTCTCTTTAACAGTAGCTTTGATTGCTTCTGCGCCAGGTGCAAGAAGCTTACGTGGGTCATATCCTTTACCCTGCAGGTCTTTACCCTCTTCAATGTATTTACGTGTAGCCTCTGCAAATGCAAGCTGGCACTCTGTATTAACATTGATCTTGGAAACACCAAGGCTGATTGCTTTCTTGATCATGTCTGCCGGGATACCTGTACCACCGTGAAGAACAAGCGGCATATCTCCTGTCAGCTGCTGAATAGCATCCAGAGTCTCAAAGCTTAAGCCTTTCCAGTTAGCCGGATATTTTCCGTGGATGTTACCGATACCAGCTGCAAGGAAGTTGATTCCAAGATCTGCAACCATCTTGCACTCCTTAGGATCAGCACACTCGCCCATACCAATAACACCGTCTTCCTCGCCGCCGATGGAACCAACCTCTGCCTCAAGAGACATGTTGTGCTCAGCAACGATCTTAACCAGCTCTTTAGTCTTAGCTACGTTCTCATCGATCGGATAATGAGATCCATCGAACATAATGGAAGAGAAACCAGCCTCAACACATTTCAGGCATCCTTCGTAGCTGCCGTGGTCAAGATGAAGAGCAACCGGAACAGTGATGTTCAGCTCCTCCATCATACCGTTAACCATACCTACAACAGTCTTATAACCTGTCATATATTTACCAGCACCCTCGGAAACACCAAGGATAACCGGAGAGTTGAGCTCCTGAGCTGTCTGAAGGATAGCTTTTGTCCACTCAAGGTTGTTGATGTTGAACTGACCAACTGCATAATGGCCTGCTTTTGCTTTTTTCAGCATTTCTGTTGCGTTTACTAACATGATAAAATCCTCCTAACCTGTATTAGGATACGGAAAAGAACCGTGTCCTTTATATCCAACCGTACTCATAATAGCAGATTTCTTTTGGTAAGTCCAGTGTTTTGCCAAAAATGCTGGTGTTGTGAGAATTTTATTTTTTTTGAGAAAAAGCTTGCAATTTTAAAAAATGTTATATATAATACACTTGTTGTTCACGGATGGATTCCCGAGTGGCCAAAGGGGGCAGACTGTAAATCTGTTGGCACCGCCTTCGAAGGTTCGAATCCTTCTCCATCCAGCGAATTTAGCTCTTATATCTTTGAGATGTAGGGGCTATTTTTTTGTGAAAAAGGAAACCGCAAAGGGGCACAAGGCCGCGCCCCTCTGCACACCCCTGGGCCTTTTTTAAGGAGTTCTTGGTTGTGGAGGACGGGAGGGTGTTGACTTTTGTCTGTATGCTTCGGTGTTGGACGTGGGACGCTGTGCCGAACTGGTTGCTGTATTCTTCGGTGTTGCATGTGAGGCGTTATGCCGATACAGCCACGTTTTCACAATTCAGGACAGGACGCAAACGTCCGCTTCCGTCCCTTGCGGTTGGAGTTTCAGCCGGGGATGTGGCATCGGTTCGGGCTGCTGTGGAGGAGGTGTGATACTGCTTGGGCTGCGGGAATCGGCGTTATTGTGCCAGGGGCTGCTGTTTGAGCCGAAGGCGAGTTCAGCCCCTGGCACAATGATTTTAGCCGATTCACGGAGCCTTAGCAGTATCCGCCGACGGAGCCCTGCCCGAACCGATGTCACATCCCCGGCGTACGTTCGTTCCACCATCCCAGCGTACGCTCCTTCCACCCTGCGCACACTCCTTCCATGCACAGAAAAAGACGGCCACCCCAAACCGAGACAGCCGCCTTTCCCTCACACATCATACATAGGAAATCGAAACATCGAAAAATACTTATTTATTAACTCTGTTAACTGTATTACCAGCCAGAAAAGCCTTGATATTATCAACCGTAATATCCATAATTCTCTGTCTGGAAGCCTGCGCAGCCCAGGAAATATGCGGAGTGATGATGCAGTTCTTAGCCTTAAGAAGCGGGTTATCCCCTTTGATCGGCTCAGTAGAAACAACATCAAGACCAGCAGCATAAACCTTGCCACTGTTCAGAGCATCCGCAAGATCCTGCTCAACAACCAGCTGACCACGGCTGTTGTTGATAAGGATAACACCATCCTTCATCTTCGCGATATTCTCTTTATTGATCATACCCTCTGTCTCCGGGAAAAGCGGGCAGTGAAGGAAGATCACATCAGACTGTGCAAACAGCTCGTCAAGAGAAACATACTCAGCAAGCTTTGCGCCAGCCTCACTCTGATAAGCATCATAAGCAAGAACCTTCATATCCAGCGCATTCAGAAGCTTGGCAGTAGCCTGTCCAATTCTACCAAGGCCAATGATACCGGCAGTCTTTCCATAAAGCTCGATCATCGGATAATCCCAGTAGCACCAGTCTGCATTATTTTCCCATTTACCAGCCTTAACAGTCTCATCATGATGACCATAGTGAGAACAGATCTCAAGAAGAAGGCCAAGAGCATACTGACCAACGATCTGGGTTCCGTAGGTAGGCACATTTACAACCGGAATGTCTTTTTCTTTTGCATAGTTGTAATCCACTACATTATAGCCGGTAGCCAGAACAGCGATCAGCTTGATATTCGGGCATTTGTCAATTGTCTCTTTGGAGATCGGAGTTTTATTGATGATAACGATCTCAGCGTCTCCGATACGCTCAGCGATCAGCGGGGATTCCTCATAGGAAGTTCTGTCATAAACAGTAACCTCTCCAAGCTCTTTTAATGCGTCCCAGCTTAAATCTCCAGGGTTCTCTGTGTAGCCATCCAATACAACAATCTTCATATTCGTACTCACCTTTCTTAAAAAAATTTTGTGGTATGTATGATTAATCTGTAAAGCGGATATTCGCAATCCGCTTTCGCTACTTGCTCATGAATTCAGATTGATCAGCAATCTGAATTCAGTCTTTCATCCAGAGCATTCAGCTCATTCAGCTCACGGATATACAGATCCTGGGCAAGATCCAGACTCACCTCAATAAAACGGATCTTCTGTCCAGGCCGGGCCTGGGCAATCTTTGCAAAATCCACCGTGATCACAGTACCGATCTTCGGATAGCCGCCTGTACTCTGACGGTCAGCCAGCATAATGATCGGCTGTCCGTTTAACGGAACCTGGATCGATCCCATGGAAATACCATCTGTATTGATGTTGCCATCACCAGCATGCTCTACCGGCTCTCTCTCAATACGGCATCCCATACGGTCAAACTCATTGGTAATAGTACCGCTGTACCAGAAAAACTTGCGGACGCCCTCTTCTGTAAACTCATTCTCCTGGGGTCCCAGAACCACACGGAGAACCACCTCATCAGAAGGATAAATTTCCGCCGGAACCTGACGAAGTTCCATATTCGGAAGCTCTGTCCTTGGTGCGGTAAACTCGATGGTGTCACCTTTTTCCAGCTTTCTTCCCTCAACACCACCAATGTGGTTACGAAGAAGTGTGGACTTGCTTCCCATCACAAGGGGAATATCCAGACCGCCTGCAAAAGCGATATATCCACGACTGCCGTTTCTGGCACCTGCAAACATCAGCTTCTGGCCTTTTTTTACAAGAACTGCCTTATACATCGGGAAAGGCTGTCCGTCCAGCATCGGTGTCAGATCTCCACCTGTCACCGCTATGATATTATCACTGGTAAAAGTAAGGGTTGGTCCGATAAAAGTCATCTCCAGAGCACCCTCTGTTTTTTTATTGCCTACCAGCAGATTGGCAATGTGGAAAGCACGCGGGTCCATGGCACCGGATGTGGAAACACCAAATGCCTGATTTCCGAATCTTCCCTCGTCCTGAACAGTGGTCAGGATCCCGCCGTTTTCAACTGTAATTCCCATATCATGACCTCCGTTCTCAATCCTGTGGCGTATAGGTTTTCACTTTATAGGTACCGTTTTCCACGTCTCTTCGGATCTGATCATACTCTGCTTTTGTGACAGGAACATGTTTTACCCAGTCACCGGCACGTACAAGGAACGGATCTTCCTTTGCAAAATTGCAGATATCAAGAGGTGTGCTTCCGATAATATTCCATCCACAAGGCTGCTCAAAAGGAATAAAATCAGACAGTGCCAGCTGAACTACGATGGATCTCGCCGGGATCTTCACTCGCGGAGAAGTTCTTCTCTTAAAGCTGAACGGCTCATCAAATCTGGCCATATACGGATGTCCCGGTGCAAAACCAAGCATATATACATAGTACTCATGCTGGGAATGCTTGCGGATGATCTCCTCCGTAGTGGTATTCTCAAGCTCTGCGCAATATTCCAGATCCGGTCCGGTCTCGCCGCCATAATAAACCGGGATCTCTTTTACTACCTTCTTCGTTGTTGTGGAAACTTCATGCATGTCCGCAATTCTCTTTTCCAGTTCTTCCACCAGTTTGGAATAACGGATCACCTCCGGGCGGTAATGTACGATCAGCGCACAGTAGGTAGGAACTGTTTCCACCATGCCTTCAATTGGAGATTCTTTTAATTTTTCATCCAGCGCACGTACCTTGGCATTTACCTCAAGACTGATCACGCTGCCGAATTCAACGGAAACTGCTCTGTCTCCTGCGATCAGGAACTTCACATCCATTCAGATATACCTCCGTTCTTTATTTGACAAAAAGGCCCGTCATACGTGGTGACAGACCTTCCTGCATGTATCTTTTATTCGGTTAGTCTACAAATTCAAATCCGACTTTTTTAAGAGCTTCATCAACCCATGGACGCGGCCACTCACCACGTGTCAGGATTCCCTCAAGCTGTTTTTCTTCGCCTGCATGATAGTTTCTTGCAATCTCAGCAAGCTCTGCTGTATGCTCATCTGGTTTGATTGCCAGAAGTCCATCAGAGTCTCCTACGATGATATCACCAGGATTGATCACGATTCCTGCGAAGGATACCGGGAAGTTCATCTCTCCCGGGCCGTTTTTGTATGGTCCGTTTGGTGTGATGCCTTTTGCATATACCGGGAAATCCATCTGGCTTAATGTGTAGCTGTCACGAACACATCCGTCGATGATGATTCCTGCGATTCCTCTGGATTTTGCATAATTGCTCATGATCTCACCACAAAGTGCTCTGCTCATGCTTCCCTTATTTGCAAGAACGATAACATCTCCTGGCTGAGCCATATCCAGAGCTTTGTGGAACAGAAGGTTATCTCCTGCCGGTGCGTTTACTGTAAATGCGGTTCCCAGAAGTCTTGCCTTCGGGTTCAGCGGATAAATGCTGGAATCTACAGCAGCGATTCTGCCACAGTTATCATCAATATTTGCAACCGGAATTCCACGGAATGCTTCTACTAATTCTTTTGACGGTCTTTCAAAGTTTCGTCTGATTCTACATCCTAATGACATATGAAAACCTCTCTTCTTTTGATTTTCTTTTTAAGTTGTATTTATCATATCATACAAGCTTACTATTGAATAACGAATAATTTCTCTGTATAATATAAATAATTTTTATATTGTTTTGAAATTCTCTTTATTTCCATAGATATACATAAGAAAAGGAGCTGATCATATGAATCTTGCTGAAATTGAAACATTTCTCACCATTGTTAACACAAAAAGCATCACGCGTACAGCGGATCTTCTTTTTCTTTCGCAGCCTACTGTCAGCCACCGGCTTACTTCCCTCGAAAATGAACTTGGTTTTCCCCTTGTGATCCGCCAGAAAGGCCATAAACAGGTGGAACTTACTGCCAAGGGAACTGATTTTATCATCCTTGCGGAACGCTGGATGTCTCTCTGGAAAGAAACCATGGAACTGCAGCGCAACCAGGATTCCCTGCTGCTTACCATCGGCTGTACAGACAGTCTGAATGTTGCTGTCTTCGCACCTCTGTATGACAGGATCTTAAATGAACAGACCAAGCTGGACCTGAACATTGAATCCCACCACTCATCAGAGCTCTACGGACTTCTTGGAGAACACAGCATTGATATCGGATTTGTCTACCACAAATTACATTACAAGAATATCATAACAGAGAAAATCTTTGAAGAAAAGCTTTATCTGATACAATCAGATCAGCCAGCCATTTCTGCTCCGGCAATACATACTGATGAGCTGGATCCATCCCTGGAGCTGTTTTTAAGCTGGGACGACAATTATCAGATATGGCATGACCGCTGGCTTTCCTCCGCATCCAGACCTCACATTGCAGCAGATACCATCACACTTTTGGACCGTCTCTGGAAAAAGCCGGGAAACTGGATGGTCGCACCACAGTCTGTGATCCTGGAGCTTTCTCATTACCGGCCTCTTTTTATCAGTGAGCTGAAAAACACGCCGCCAAACCGTGTTTGCTATAAAATCAAACATAAATATCCAAAATCCACCAGTAAACGAGCTGTGGAATTCTTCGAAAATGCACTGGAAGACTTCCTCGCAGAATCCACTCCTTCTTTCCCGATCGGTCAGGTATGGGAACGTCAGAAATAAAAAAACGGCAAGCATAAGCCTGTCACAGGAACATTCTCTGCTTTACCGTTTCTTCTTATATTATATACCAGGATGATTCATCCACCGCTTTTCGCCACAAAAAGCAACAACGGGCCTCGACTTGTTTCATCATATATCAAGAACCCTTTGTTTACAAGGATTTTCAGCATTTCCATACAAAACAATATTTCGTCTGATTGCGTCTATTTTCTTTTATTTGTCACAAAAATTGTCATAAAAGAGCCACGCCCAATAAAGGGAATGGCTCTGATTATTACATTACATTTTCAAGCTTTTTCATTTCATTCTGTACTCTTGCAGCATCTACGTGATTGTATATGTTCATTGTAATGCTTATGTCACTATGTCCCATGATCATTTGTAAAACTTTGATATCTATAGCTATCCTCTTAATTAACGCAAATTCCAGATGCGCGGAACCACCCTTTGCAATCGTTCGTACTTATTGTTTTTAAGGCCGCTTTTACAGCCTCAGGTAGTTCAGCAGCAACACGGACTTTCCTCTTTCTGAGAAAGGATTTCATTTTTGACCACATTTTTTCAATAGGGTTCAAATCTGGACTGTATGGTGGCAAATATAGATAGGAGATCCCTGCCTTGTCTAAAAGTTCCGTCACTATTTTGGCATGATGAGAACGCATGTTATCCATGATTACAACATCGTCTTTCTCAAGGCTCGGTATCAATTGTTTTCCCATATATTCACGAAATCGCTGTGCAGTTGTTCCACCTTGGTATGTCGTATATACCAGACTGCCGTTAAGCCGGATGGATGACAAAACAGTTGTTCCGGCAGGCGTGTTGATCGGAGTAGCATCCATGGCACGTTTCCCATGTACTGCATGTGCATAGTGTCTTGTGAGGTTTGTATTAATACCGCTTTCATCGAGATATATTTGATGTTCTGCATTTGCACCAGATACAGTTTCTATCCATTGACTGCGTTTTCTCTGCACATCGGGGACGCTTCTGTTCTTTTAAAAATGCGGCTGTTGCCAATGCACTGGTATAAAAATGTTCTTCTGGCACATCAAGTCCCATCCTAGCCAGTTTCTGATTTAATTCTCGTGGTGTATATCCACTATTATTTGTCAAAAACAAATATTCTTTCTTTTCATCATGCAACCACTGGATGAATTCTGGAACACCTGGCAATATCTGATTGCCATGATAGATCACACCATCCATATCATAGATGAATCCTTTTTTTCATTAAAATCGATTATGGATTTTATCATGTTCATATGCGCCCTGCCTTTCTTGTTTCTTTAGAATACACCTTACTCTTTTCATAATAAAATAAAGCGCTATTTTCTACAAATATTTTTATATTATATCATCCACACATAAAATCAAATACATAGTACTGTGAAATCAAAGTAAATATTTCTATCAACAGAACCTTTTATGACAACATCTCTTTCACACAAATACTCCGATAATCACTCGGTGATATTTTATATCTTTCTTTAAATACTCGGTTAAATGTTCTCTGACTTTCAAATCCACTATCCAGACAAATGTTTGTAATAGAATCACTCGTATTTTCCAAACGATGGCATGCATAGTTCAGCCTTGCATCGTTAAGATATTGATTAAAGTTTCTATGGAATGTCTTGGAAAAGAGTCTGGATAAAACATATTTGCTCACGCCCAGGTCTTTTGCCATCTCTTCCAACGAAAACTTCTTCTTGAAATTTGCTGATATATAGGAAACTGTCTGGTAAATAAGATCGTTGCTCCCCACACTGCTCTTTTCTACCAAATTTAATTTTCCTATGCAGCGTGCCAACACAATTTGAAGATATGCCTGTGCAACAGTAATATCCGACTGTTCTGTCTCTAAAATTGCATTTATAACCCTATATACCTCCGGTTCAACCTTTTCCGCTTTGATGATTGGGTATTCAGGAGCCATGGATTGCATGATATCTGCAAATTTGGCTATCGTAAATGGCGATGCAATCAGATAAGTCGCTTTATTTACACCGGGTGTCAGTACCTGATAGTGATGAATAACATCTGGAAATACAAAGCCTATATCTCCTTTTTCCATATGGTATAGTTCCTGTCCGACACCAAGTTCTAATGCTCCACTTGTTACACAAACGATCTCCAGTGCATTATGAAGATGTGGTTCAATATGTTTTGACTTCCTATTTATTGCTATGATCTCCTCTTTTGTGTCGACATATTTTAACTGCATGAAATACTCCCCTTTGCAACATTTGTCTATATCTTCTTTCGATTTGGCAAGCAATCCTTTTACACCTATCTTATAATCAACTTGTAAATAAGGAAAGGAGGAATTGCAAATGAGCAACCTAAAAAAATATCTTAATGACCTTTTAGTATTCTACACTGAATATTTTGAGCATCCTTACCATGTATAAATACTAAAAGGACTATTTTGTGAAAACTGAATATTTTCTTAAGGCCATTTCACAAAAATGAAGTGGTCCTTTTTTATTTTCAAAATACAGTTCAATCACTTTATATATAGAAAAAAGCACTGTCTCATCGAGCAATGACCAGACAACGCTTTCTCCTGTCAATTCTAATTTATGTCTGATGCATCTGTTACTTCATCTGCAGCAATTTCTTTTTCTGCTTTCAGTTTTTTATTTGCATCTTCTACATTCATTCTTGAAAGTACAAACATAATCAATACATCAAAGATTAACGGAAGCCAAAGATACATAAACTGCATCATATCAAGTGCAGACTGCGGCTGAGTTGCATTTGTTCCGATATATCCACTGAACTCAAGCAGCCATCCAACAACAGCGGTTCCAATACCTCCACCGATTTTTACGCCAAGAGAAGTACAAGAGTACATCGTTCCGTCAATTCTCTTTCCCTGTGTAAGATAAGTGTACTCAGAGCAGGATGCGATAACTGCATTCATATCTCCCTGCCATGGTCCCTGACCTAAGGCTGCAAGAGCTGTAAATGCCATCATCAGCGGAACACTGCCCATATATCCTGCAACAACAACAAGTGCTCTACCGATGACTGCTAAGACATAACCTCTTAAGTTCAGTTTATACATACCTTTCCACTTACCAACTAATGTCGGTGTGAAAATCAGGGCAATGATCAGTGGAATATTTACTGCCCATGCAAATTGTCCAAACAAATTCTTATTTTTCAGTACCCATGTCATGTAATAAATGCCCGCTCCAATCATGGCACTATATAACTGCTGTAAAATATATGTTCCACAAATCATCATGTAATATTTGTTTTTAACAAGAAGCTTGAATGCCTGTACCATTCCGTACTTTTCATTATCATCCTTTACTTCTCCTTCGTTAAGTTCTTCCTCAGGAAGTTCCTTAACAGAAAGTGCTGAAATCGTATTTATGACAAGACCAATGATTGCATAGATAATAGCAACCGTTCTCCATGCCGCAGCATCTCCACCACATTTATCTACAAATCCAACTGTAATCGCCTGAATCAGAAGACTTGTTGAAAACGCAAAAATAAAACGGTAAGATCCCATCTGCACACGCTCTTTGCTGTTCTTTGTAATCAGTGACGTAAGTGCTGAGTAAGCAATATTGTTTGCTGTATAAAACACACCATTTAACAGTGTATAAGAGATAAAGAACCATGCGTATTTAGCCGTTGTTCCAAAGCTGACTGGTACTGCAAAGCAGCAGACCAGCGTAATGGCACAACCAATGTATCCGTATAGCATCCATGGCTTCGCTTTTCCCATTTTACTGTGTGTTTTGTCAATCATTGATCCAAAAAATATATCCGTAAAACCATCAAATAGTTTTGATACGGCAATCAGGGTACCTACGACACCTGCAGCAAGTCCTACTGAATCCGTCAGATAGACCATCATAAAAGATGTCAGGAACGCATAGACTACATTACCTGCAATATCGCCTGATCCGTATCCAATTTTGTTATACCATTTCAAATACTTTTTTTCTTCCATCGAATTTCTTTGCTCCTCATCTTCATCGCACTTAGAATTTCAAGATGTCTAACAGAGTATGATGTCTAATTCTAGTTTTTTCTCTGTTTTTGTCTGATTGCTCTGTATATCCGGACTTTACATAACAATCAGACTCTCTTTCCTTGTTTACGGGTTACATGAAACTTTATTATCCCTTTACATACGGTATCAGTGTAAACTGAAACCGGAATAATACATCATCAAATCGGTACTGATCCAATACAACTGGACCACAACTATTAGAACCAATGCCATTTAATGCGTAGTCAACGCAAAATACTACACTATCTGATTCTGTCAGTTCATAATTATGCGTTTTCTTCTCAAGTTCTTCCTGCGTATAATAAGAAGCATTGAATGAAAATGCCTTTTCTGCGGATGCCACAATTCCATATCGGCTGTTGTTAAGCTCTACATATTCACAATCATAATGGCTTCCATTTTCCTGTGGGCGAATATAATCCTCATGCAAATCATCTACATTTGCCTGATACAAACCGTGGCTCGCAGCCTGATGTTTGTCACAATAGCTTTCCTGTGGTCCCATTCCAAAGTATCGTGCAGCTGAAAGTTTTTTATCCAGGAACATCCTCACACCAAATCTCGGAAGATCCGGGAATTCATCGTCTTTTGTTACTGCAATATCTGCATCAATCTTTCCAGCAGTTTCTATTTTCCATGTAATCGTCACATCAAGAATCTTCTGTACTGTCTCTGCCACAACGGATGCATGGCTTGTAATTTTCACACCATGCTTTCCCTGCACGACCTCTGTCGTGTAAGCTCTTGTATAAGCTTTATCATAATGGGCTTTCTTCCATTCAGACTTGATGTACATATCATTATCTGTTGGTGCCCTCCAGATATTTAATTCCATCGGGTGGTTCAGATATTCCCGACCTGCAAATTTCATCTCTGTAAAAAGTGCAGTCCGTCGGTCGATTGTATATGCGAATTCACGACCTTTGATATGAATCTGTGTATCATCTTCACTCACCTGTAATTCAGAATCCGTCACTGTTTTTTCAACCCATTTTTCTGCTAACTGGCATTTGGCATCCTTCTGGCTTACTTCGATCTCATCAAATCCAAGGATATGGTCTTCATCCAACAGTGGCAATTCCTTTTTCAGATGGTAAATAAATTTTAAATAACATTTTCCACTCTCTGGCACATTGATTTTAAGGTTTATTTTTCCTTCACTGTGTGGTGCTGCTGAAACTTCTGGGAGTTTACCTTTGCTGATTACAAGCCCGTCCTGCGTCAGTTCATAACTGATCTTCACATAATCTTTCAAGTCATCAAAATCCATGTAGTTATGAAGCACCAGTTCTCCGCTTTCTTTGTCATAGGAAATAACCCTTGCCGGGCGATAAACATTCTTGTATTCCAAAAGTCCTGTATGTACCGTTCTGTCCGGATATACTAATCCATCCATACAGAAGTTGCCATCATGAATTTCTTCGCCATGGTCGCCCCCATAAGCATATATAGTCTTTCCATTCTCAGCAGTTCCATGAGCAATCGCATGGTCACACCATTCCCAGACAAAGCCGCCGCACATTTTATCATTATCCTGAATCATCTGGAAGTAATCTTCAAAATCTCCAGGTCCGTTTCCCATGCTGTGACAGTACTCTACCAAAAGGAAGGGTTTGCTTCCATCTTTATCCAGATATTCCTGAATTTCGGAAAGCGCTGGGTACATCCGGCTGTACACATCCAGATTGCTGTAATCATATGTTTCATCATAATTACGGTATCTTGCACTCTCATATTGTGTGATACGGTCTGGATCAAAATTCTTTGTCCATTCCAGTGCTTTTTCAAAGTTACAGCCATAAGCACTCTCATTTCCCATTGACCACATAACAATACAGAAACGGTTTTTGTCACGTTCCACCATGAGTTTTACGCGATCAACGATTGCCTTTTCCCATACCGGATCATCTGCAATCTTCTCATTCCATCGTTTAAACCGATTGTAATCAGTGTCTTCTTTTCTGTAGATCATAAATGGACCATGAGCTTCAATATCTGCTTCATCTATTACCATGAATCCATACTTATCACACATTTCATAGAAAAATGGTGCGTTCGGATAGTGGCTGGAACGGATCGCATTAAAATTATGCTGCTTCATTAACGTAAGATCGGTTGTAATCTGTTCCGGATTGATTGTAAATCCAGTAACCGGATCAGAATCATGTCGATTGACACCACGGAATTTAATCTTCTGTCCATTTAAATAAATAACCTGGTCTTTAATCTCTATCTTTCTTAATGCAATGTGATCTACAATTACTTCATTCTCTGTTTCAAGAATCAGTTTATATAGATATGGATTTTCTGTATTCCAAAGTTCCGGACTTGCGATTTCTAATACAGCTGTTCCTTCTTCAGCAATACTTCCTAGTGCTACAACTGCTCCGTTTCTATCTTCAATCGAAATTTTTACATTTAACGGAGAGTAGAATTTCATTTCAATTTCTACTTTCGCAAGCATATCCTCAATTCTTGTTTTAATATGATAATCACTGATTGCCTCTTTTGGGCGTTTCAAAATGTACACATCCCGGAAAATACCACTCATACGGAATTTGTCCTGATCTTCCAAATAGGAACCATCACACCACTTCATTACCAACACTGCCACCGTATTCGTTCCATCCTGAAGTACATCGGTAACATCAAACTCACTGGTCATATGCGAAACCTGGCTGTATCCTATGTAAGAGCCATTGATCCATACGTAAAAGCAACTGTCTACTCCTTCAAAGTTCAAAAAAGATTTTGGCGCATTCTCATCTCTACTGTACTCAAAAGTATGTACATAGGCTCCACACGGAATGTCCTGTGGCACATATGGTGGATCAAACGGAAACGGATACCGGATGTTTGTATACTGGTGTGTATCATATCCTGCCATCTGCCATACACTTGGAACCTGAATCTCATCAAAATTTTCTGTATCATAATTCTTCTCAAAGAAAGAATCCTGAATGTCATAGATGCTGTTAAAATACTGGAATTTCCAAGTTCCATTCAATAACTGCATACGATCTGACTCTTCTCTGTGTTCCACCAAGTTATCCATTCTTCTGGATGCCGGAATATAATAGGCTCTGGCTGGCATTGTGTTTTCGTGCAGTACGCTTAGATTTTCATAATAACGTGGTACGATCATAAATAACTCTCCTCCAATACATATACTTTTTTGTTCTTTGTTTTCCTAAAGCAAACCTTATACTTTACTTTTTGTTTACGTTCCTTAGTTATGTTATATATAGCTTATCCTAATTTGCAAAATATGTCTATGAATTGGATTAGACAAAATATGCACTAAATGATACAATGATAAAAAGTACGAAAAGAGGTGCTGTCCTATGTATTTGAACACCGGTTATTTGAACCACTCACATATGGATTTCAAAGACAAAAGTCGTCCGCTGATTGTCGGTAGCTGTGGTACTTACCGTCTTTCCAGACATCCCAAACTTCCGACCTACCGTCCAAAGGGTCGTCTGGATTATCAGATTATATATATCACTGCTGGTTGTGGGCATTTTCATTTTGATAATGTAAATAATGAAACGATTGTTCCAGCCGGCAGCATTGTACTGTACAGACCGAAAGAACTCCAAAAATATGAATATTACGGAGAAGATAAGACAGAAGTATACTGGATTCACTTCACAGGAAGCAATGTAAAAAATATCTTACGTCAATATGGATTTCCGGATAAAGAACGTGTCTTTCAAGTGGGTACATCTAATGAATATGAACAAATTTTCAAGCGTATCATTATCGAGCTGCAACGCTGTCAAGACAATTATGAGGAAATGCTTGTCCTTTTGCTACGTCATCTTCTGATCAGTTTCCACCGGGAACTGACAAGAGAGCACATATTAAAAAATGAATACCTTGATCATGAGATGGATAATGCTGTTACCTTTTTCAGTGAAAACTACAATCAAAATATCAATATTGATGATTATGCTGCCTCACGAGGCATGAGTGTCAGCTGGTTTATCCGAAATTTCAAAAAATATACCGGTTCTACACCAATGCAATTCATTGTGGGAATCCGCATCAACAATGCTCAGATATTACTTGAAACAACAACTTATTCCATCAATGAGATTTCTAAGATTGTCGGATATGATAACCAGCTTTATTTCAGCCGACTTTTTCACAAGTTGAAAGGATATTCGCCGAGAGAATACCGAAAGCTGAGAAACAAATTCTGAAATCCACAAAGAGGATACCACCGAATTATCAAAACAATGATTTGTGATATCCTCTTCTCACTTTTGCTATTCTTATTTTACAAACTCAGCCGAATAATAATACATATACTCATTATCTGTATCTATGTATTCTCCTGTAATGTCCTGTATCGGCAACGAACTCACTCCTTGTTCGCCATAGATCAGTGCTGCCAATCCTTGCTCTGTTCCGTACTCTATCGTGCTTTTGTTCTCTATAGAGGTCGCAGATCTTCCATAATATTCTCTGTTTGCAACACCTTCCAAGATTGGCGTTTCTGTCATATATTTTGAATATTCATCTGCTGCAATAAGCTTTGCAGTAAAATTATCAAAATCCGGAGTGATGACAATCAATCCATTTTTTGCAGATTTCACGTCCTCATAGGAAAGTTCCAAAACTCGTTTATGAGAAACTCGTTTTCCAGAATGATATTCTGACAAGTAAACGTATAATGCCTGAAATGTATCTTTTGAATTGTATCGAAACATCATGGTTCCATCAATTCCGGACAACAATTCAGCCGTTTTCATTTCTACACTATCCGGATCTACTGCTTCTATATAATTTTGTGGTTGCCGCAATTTATTACATACCATGATTCCAAGAGTAATAGCAAATACTCCCACAGCAATAAGAAGTACAGCAATAATCTTCTTTAAATAACGCTGTTTATGACTACTATCTTTTGATATCTGTATCAGTGTATCTTCCGATTTTTTTTCTACATTAGTTACCTCAATATCTTCACCTGCCAAAAATTCATTTAGACTGATGCCTAATATTTCACATAATTCTAAATACACAGACACATCTGGTAAACAAATCCCCGTCTCCCTTAATTAAAGATATTGTTGGGTAAAAAAGAAAGGTCAGTCGATTTTGCCGATGAAGCGGTAGTAGATTTCTACTTCCTGCTCACGGCTTCCGTCCTCGCCCTTGACAGCTTCGTGGACGGTTATTTTTTCAATTAGAGTGTTCAGAAGTTCGGCGGTCAGCTCCACAGGGTTGACATACTGTTTCATCAGGGCAATCCACTTTTCAGCATCCGCTGCGGTCTGTACGGCGGCTTCCATCGTTTCGTGAAGCTGTCTTATTTTTGTTTCAAGCTCCTTTTGCTCGTTCTGGTACTTCTCGGACAGCATATTGAAGTTATACTCGGTTATGCGTCCGGCAGACCAGTCCTCATACATTTTAGCAAACAGCCCGTCAACCTCGGCTTTACGCTTCTCTGCCTTTTTCAGCTCCGCAGCCTGCTTTTTCTTCGCAGAGTTTCTTTCCCTGTCGCTGGCATTGAGCAGGCGTTTCAGCAGCTTGTCCTCGTCTTTCTGTGCCAGCATAGACCAGTATTGCAGTCTTGCAAGCACATAGGCATACAGTACATCATAGCGGATATAGTGCATGGAACACTGGCGTAATCCCTGCCCGTTCTTGCTGCAATGGTAGTACCCGTATGGGTTCTTATTCTGCTTGTTTTCCCCATAGGCTAAAGACCATCCGCAGTCTGCACATTTTATCAATCCTGCGAAAATCTGTGTCGTACCGTTTCTGCGTTTCCTGCGTCTGCTTGCAATCAGCTCCTGAACTTTTTGGAACACTTCTTCAGAAATGATGGCTTCGTGGGTATTTTCCACACGATACCATTCTTCCTGCGGCTTCCGCACCTTTTTCTTGTTCTTGAATGAAATGTTGCTCTGCTTGTTGTGAATGCTGTGACCGATGTAGGTTTCCTCTTTCAAAATGCTCTTGACCTGTGCTATCGTCCACGCATAGGCTTTTTCTGCGGGCGCACCGGCGTAGATATTGGCGAAAGTCCCGTATCTTTCATAGTTCAGCCAGCCGGGGGTAGGTACTTTTTCCTCCACCAGAATCCGTGTAATGCTGGCGGCTCCACGCCCGTGTACAGCAAGGTCAAAAATCTTCTCTACAATCCAGCGTGTTTCCGGGTCGATCAGAAGATGACCTTTTTTGTCCGGGTCTTTTACATAGCCCAGCGGTGCATAGGCTCCATAGTGTGCGCCATTGGCAAATCTTGTGTGCATGGCAGCCTTGACCTTTTTGCTGGTCTGTCGGGCGTGCATTTCATTCAGGATGTTTAAGAACGGTGCAAGCTCGCTTTCTCCGTTGATGGTGTCCACATTGTCATTGATGGCAATGTAGCGTACTCCCTTGCTGGGGAAATAGATTTCCGTGTACTGACCGGTCAGGATATAGTTTCTTCCCAGACGGGATAAGTCCTTTGTGACAACGCAGTTGATTTTCCCGTCTTCGATGTCATCAATCATCCTTTGGAAACTTGGACGCTCGAAATTTGTCCCACTCCATCCGTCGTCAATGTACTCGTCTACAACGGTCAGCCCATGCTCTGCGGCATACTGTCTAAGCATCATGCGCTGGGTCTGGATACTGCCGCTTTCCCCCTGTAATTCATCGTCACGGCTCAATCTCAAATATAGTGCAGTGTTATAAATCGTTGTATTGTATGGTTGTTTCACGGTTAAAAATCCTCCTTCTAAAAGAAACAACCCACGCTTATACAATACTCGCTGGTACAAGTATATCATAAGCGTGGGCTGATTGACAGTCGTTATTCCGTATTTTTTCAGGAAGCGGCGGCAGCGTGCTGGATCACATCTTCCAGCAGGCTGTCAAGCGGCTTCCCATCCTGTGCGAAATGCTCCGATACCTTGATACGGACTTTCCCCATGACAAAATACTGGGTGCCGTCTTTTTCGGTAAGCAGGGTGCCGCTGTTTTTGTTATTGCTCTCGTTTTTGCTTTTTGCCATAGGCAGTTACCTCCATAAATGAAATATGCCCGACAAGGGAATGTCAGACAGGTGTACAGCCGCAGACTGTCTCCGTGTCAACCAAACCGTGTCAACCGGCAGAAAAGACTTTGAAAACAATCCATAGGCGCTCTATTATTACTTTTTACTTTTTCTTTGATTTCTTGGTTGACATGGTTGACAAAGGAGAGAAATGCCCCAAATATCAGGCTTTTCCCCGTCAACCGGCTGTCAACCAAAGCGTCAACCAAACTGTCAACCGGTGGCTTTTCAGAATGGAAGTTCCATTTGCCGGGCTTCTTCTTCCGTGATTTCCTGAAAACCGTCCCCCTCCGGCGGAGCTTGGTTGACACGCTCCCAGCCTTTTTGAGAACCGTATTTCTTATACCGCTTCGGGCTTTTGTAGGCTACCCAGCCCTGTATGATGCCGCCCGCAATGCCGGTATTCATAATCTCGCAGATTGCCCGTGTCTCCCAGTCTGCCGGGGAATTTAAGTTCCCCAGCGCTTCCTCATAAAGCTGCTTGGAACATACCCTGTCGCCGGTGTAGTCCTCCAAATAGGCGTAGATCATGCCGGCCTGTGTGTCTTCCTGCATAAAGTCCTGCTGGTGGGCGTTCAGGTATCGGTTCATTTCCATGCTGAATGACAGCTTATACTTCCCACTGCGATAAACCGTCATGGCTTCCGCCCACATCTGTTCGATATACGCCCTCGCCGCCGCTTCATCGTCCAGTATGTGAACCTCCGCCCGTTCCGGGTACACCGTCACGGGGAGAAAGCGCCGGTTGCCAGTGCGGTCACGGGGCAAAAAGTCCTGCCGGTTGGTCGTCCCTCCAAATACACATTGCCGCAGCCGGTCTGCCGGATGTGTCTCATACGGCACTTTGTAGGTTTCTTTCTGGCGGCTTAAGAATGACTTGATTTCCTCAATACTCTTGGCGTTGGCTGTGGCAATCATCTCCGACATCTCGATAATCCAATGCCCTTGCAGCTTGCGGTACACATTTTCATCGTCCAGCTTTTTCAAATCGTCTGAAAACCATTCGTCCCTGCCTGCCAGCAGCCGGAAAAAGGTAGATTTCCCGGCTCCCTGACCACCAACCAGACAGAGCATGACCTCAAACTTGCTCCCCGGTCTGAATACCCGCCGGATGGCTCCCATCAGGAACAGTTTCAAGGCTTCATAGGTGTATTCGTCCGTATCGGCTCCCAGAAAGTGATGCAGGGCGTAACGGATGCGCTCTGTGCCGTCCCATTGCAGGCTGTTCAGGTAATCCCTGACTGGATGGTAGCGGTTTTCATTGGCAACAATCTTGATGGCGCTCTGCACCTTTTTCTCGCTGGTAAGCCCGTAATTTTCTTCCAGATACAAAAGCAGGTAGTTCATGTCCATGTCGGTCAGCGTGGTACTGGTGCGCTCCCAGCCCAGCGGCTTCACAATGTCAATCTGCTCCGTCAAAAGGTTCAGGCGCAGCGCCCCGCGAAACAGAGGGTCACGCTGGAACACCGTCAGGCAGTTTCGGATGCTGTTCTTCACGCCGCCTTTCTGCGTCCCCTCTAATGTTTCCCGGATTTCTGCCGGTGTCTGCGCCGGTTCCATTGTGTCCATCGTCCTTTTGACCGCTTCCTGCGTTTCCGGCGGCAAGCTCTGAAATTCGCTGTTCAAGCCGCAACACCTCCTTTCCCTGTGCGGCGATCAATGCCGCTTTTTCTTCTATTTCTCCGTATAACAAAATATCCAAAAGGTATTCTGTGTAGCTTATCCTCTGCAACGCTTCCACAAAAAGAGGATGCCAGATGGCATCCTGCGGCTGTGGGGCGTGTGCTGTTTTCCAATGCTCCAGCAGGCGCAGATAATCGCATAGCACCCGGAAACAATACCGTTCCGTTTCCTGAAATCTCTGCTCCGCTGATTTTTGTCGGGGCTGTGACCTGTTGTGACGCTTCCTATCTGGCGGCGCATTGCCGGATTTCTCATAGGAAACGCCGAAGTCCTCCGCAAGCCTGACCGCAGCTTCCCGTTTCCCCAATCCATGCAGCAAAGCGGCAAAGTCGATCACATCCCCGGAAGCCCCGCAGCCGAAGCAGTAAAAGCGGCTGTCCACTTTCATGCTGGGCGTGCGGTCATTGTGGAATGGACAGCAGACCATGCCGTTTCTCCCCACCCGGATTCCATAGAATGAAGCAGCCTGCCGGGTGGTAACAGACTGTTTCACCGCTTCAAATACATTCAAATGCTCCCTCCATAAAAATACTGGTAGCGGTAAAGCTGCCGGTTATATCATAGCTCCATCTCATGTTTCTTTCTCTGTACTGCCTGTGGCTGCTCCCTCCGGCGCAGTGCGGTATCTACGGCGTTCTGCACCTGCCGTAGCCGTATGACTTCCTCCCGGAGTGGCTTGTGCTGCGGAGACAGTTCGGCATACTCTGTTTTTAACTGTGCGTATTCCTGTTTCCATGCTTTCAGGGCAATGGGTTTTCCGTCCAGTTTTTCTTTCAAAATACGGCGGGCGGCATAAAACAGCCGTAACTCCGCATCGTGGGATGTTTCAAATTTCTCCCTCTGTTTCTTAAACTTGATATTGTTCAATTCCGTATGAACAGGTTTTAGCCGCTGGTAATTCTCGCCCTCCCGTATCAATTCCTGCAATTCCTTTATCCGGGCAGATTTCTTTTTCATGGAGTCGCTTAACGCTTCAAATTCTTCGTTGACAGAGGAAAGACGCTCCTGCAAATCCTCTAATGTGAGCAGCTTGTTTTCCGTCAGATAATTGACGGCTTCGGCAAACTGCTTTAAGTTTCCGGTTCTGGCTTTATTGCTCCATGCCCCTGCGTTGCGCTGGTTGTAATAAGCGATCAACAGGTCGGCAAGGCTCGGTGTCTGCGGTTTGGAAAGTTCTTCTTTTACCTCTGCCATCCAGACAAACAGGGCTTTGATCTTCTTCCTCACATCCTGCATGAGCCGGTTGGTGGCTTTAATCCAGCGGTTCAGTTCCCCTTTCTCGGTGCGGATGCCCTTTGCTTCCATCTGCCGGACATTAGCTCCCTCGTGGACAGTAGGTATCAGGTCAAGCCCCTGCCGCACATAGGAACGGTGGTCGATACGCACATCCAGCCCTTTTTCCTCAAATTTTGTATTAACGGCAGCCGCCCACTGCTCCCGCCAGTGTTCCAGCGTTTCCGGCTCATGCCAGTCTGTTGTATGGACAGCGTTAAACATATAATCGCCGTTTTTATCCCGGATTCGGTTTCCATCTTCATCAAGAAGATATTCCCGACGCTGTTTTTGTCCCCATGTGCCATCCGGGTTCAAAGGGCGCATGGTTGTCATCACATGAAAATGCGGGTTAGGGATGCCGCCGTCCTCTTTCTCCGGGCTGTGAAAAGCAAGGTCGGCAATCATGCCTTTTGTCACAAACTGCTCCTGTACGAACTTCCTCGCCAGCTCCATGTTTTCTTCCAGCGTCAATTCATTCTGCATGGCAATATCAAAGGAATAGGCAAGCTGTGCTTTTGGATGTTTCTCGCAGTTCTCCACAGCATTCCAGAGGGTCGCCCGGTCAAGATATATTTCCGGCGCATGGGGCGGCAGCATGATTTCCGAAGCGATCACGCCGCCCTTTTTGGTGTAGTCGCTGACTTCTCCATAGTAGCTGCTGTAAAGACGCTCCCCGGCTCGATAGGCTGCGCTGGCAATGGCGCTCTGACCGGCGCTGCGCTTGATCTGTGCGATTGAAAAATGATAAAGTGCTATCCTTAGTCACCGCCTTTCTCCTGCCCGGAAATACGGGCGTGGTTCTCTGTGGCAGACCGGATGAAATGCTCCGCCTGCGGCAGATTCAAAATGCTTTCCATGAGGGAATAAAATTCCGCTTCGGATAGCTCCTTTGTCTGTGGTGCAATGCTCTCAATAGCTGCCCCACGGGTAATCAGCCGGTGCGTCCTCTGTTTCCGGGAACCGCTTTCCAGATACGCCTGCCGGTTTTTCAAACGCTGCATTTTCCGTTTTTCCTGTTCCAGCAGGACAGTGGTTTTTTCATATTCCTGTTTCAACTGTTCCAAAGATTTTTCCATGTTCTCACATCCTTTACTTATAAGATAAAGAAAGACCATCCGCAGACAGTCCGTGTGTCAGTGCTTCTATAAAACCCTCCGAAAAGGGAAAACCGCAGAGCGGATTTCTCTTTTCGGAGGGTACACAGGGGATAGCCGCCTTAGCGGCGCAAGGGGGTGTAGCCACCTTGTCGGAGCGAAGCGAACGCAGACCGCGGATTGCTGATTTTATCAGCGACAGAGGTAAGCTCCACAGGACGCACGATACATGGTCTTTAGACTATGTATAGAAGTGCGCCCTTAGTTCCTAAGGGATTTTGCCGTTTCCGGCAGTTTTGTCCTTTTTCTTGGAACGCTTGGAAAGATACTTCGGGCAGTCAACCACAACCGCCCGGAAGCTCTGTTTGCATTCGTGCTGGCATTTCCGGCACAGTTCGTTGTAAGTGATACGGCTGCGGTCATTTAAGAAGAAAGACCATTCCAGCCGTCGCTTGTTGCTCATTCTTGCCATAACCGGCTCCTTTCTCCGTTTCTATCTGATGTACGCAGATAGGCTGTTTTAGTGTAGCGTTTCGGTATCATTTTTAAGGTTTTTTCCCTCTGTATGCCCCTTTGGAAAGTGCGGCAGTATTGCAGTCAGGGGATAATACCTCACGCTTTTTTGTCGCTTCTCGGTACGGTTTCGGAGCCTTTTGCCATCCATTCAAAGAAAGCAGTTTTGCTGACCTTGATAAGCCTGCCACTGCGGAACGCCGGAAAGCCGGGGGTGTGTACCAGCTCATAGGCGCTCGCTCTTGAAATTCCCATAATCTGCTGGATGTCCGCCACATCCAGAACCAGCGGTAAATCCTCGTAGCTGTTCAATCTCTTTTTATTGCTCATTCTGTTCCTCCCATAAATCAAATAGGTTAAAATGCTTCCTGCTGCCGTTCTCCCCAAAAGCCGTTTTCCTGCCCCATTCCTGCGGTGTTTCCCTGCATTGGTGCGCTGGATGCGTCACTTCTCCTGCCGGTCATATCCCTTTTGGACGGTCATTCACTTGTCAAGGTACTGTATGGTACGAAATTACCAACTACAATCATCATAGCGGATTATCCTTGACAAAACAATACTTCTGCGATACCATGAGTGTAACGGATATAACTGAATTATATAATTACCATAAGAAAAGGCAAGGGATAGGGATGGAGAATCAGTTTATACGGCATGAGCCATGTTTTGAGAGGATTTTGTTTGTCCTGACGCTGGACAGGAAGAAAATGAAAGAACGGATTTTGATTGGGGAAGAACAGCAGATTCGCTTCCGTCTGAACGGGAGCCAAAACACAGAGGTGCTTTGTGATATGACACGCCCACTGGGAACTTTTTTGATAAACTTTGAGCGTGACACGGACAGAGATTGGAACTTATACGGGCTTTCTCCACTGCGGCAAGCCCTCCACTCCAACCGATGGAAACAGCCGGAGCTGGAGCAGGCGGCAAGCGAATTTCTCTGGGGAAAATATCTTAGCAATGACCCTCTGAAAATGTATGTGGCGTTCCGTATTTGGAACAGCTATCTGCTTGCCAGAGAACCCCGTGACCGTAACGCTGCCTGTGACCGCTTCATGGATAAAATGAGCAGCCTGACCGGGGTATTCCATAACGAAGCCATGAGCTTTGACAGGGAGACAGGAAAACCGAAACATTTTCAAGCTGGTAGCCTTTATTTCAAAGGCGCACCGTCAGAAGATACCCGGCTTGACCTCTGGTTCCCGGACAACCGGCGCACAGAAGAATGTGTGTCTGCCTATGCGTCCCTCTACCCGTTGATTACCTATTATCTGAACAGGCTGAATGACTGGGGGCTTTGCTTCCGACAGTGCAAGGTCTGTGGGAAATATTTTCTGGCAAAGAGCCAGCGGTATGAGCTGTGCAGCGATAAGTGCCGCAAAGCACAGGCGCTTCAAAACAAGCGGGAATTTGACGAGAGGGCAAGAGAAAATAACTATGACCTGCTTTATAAAAATGAATGCCAGAACTGGCGCAACAAAATAAACCGGGTAAAAAATACCGCAGGCTTTCCGGCTGACCGTCTGGAAAAAATACAGGCTGCCTTTGCCGACTTTAAGAAAGAAGCATTACAGAGAAAAAAGGCTGTAAAAACAGGAACAGCCAGCCCGAAAGAATTTACGGACTGGCTGTATCAACAGAGTGATATTATTTTGAAATTAACTACCTTTTAAGTGATGTCTATACAAAAGATCATTCCTCCCTTATGGCAGACAAGATGCTTGTTTTCTTCAACTCGGATTTTGCGTATGCAGTGAAAATCAAATATATAACTGCTAAAACAACGACTAACGCCAGTAGAAACAGCCACGGCAATACCAACGTAATGCAATGGTTTACCGCATCCAATCGTCTACAAACAATTACACTTAAAATGCTTCCAAATACAAGAGCTATTACCAACGAACCTCCGAGGTAAATTCCCATCTCCCTATCCAGCATTGCTTTCAACTGTTGCCGTGTTGTTCCAACAGCCTCAAGCAAACCGAATTCACGCTTTCTATTCTGAAAATCAACCATAAGCATATTCGTAAGGCTGATACTTCCAAAGACGAACAGAATAGCAGAAGTCATATATAGAGCATTTATAGATGCACTGTATCGATACTGAATATTTTTAATCGTTTGTTCAATCGTATTTACTTCTATTTTTCCATTTTTATCCGCAATCTTCTGAACTGCGGTCAAAACTTCATCAAAACATCCCTCTGAATTTTTAATCGCCAGAATCCCCGTCTGTTCCGTTATCCCTGTCAGTTTCTTTGCTGTGTCATAAGTCATAATGAAGTAGGGGCTTCCAGGAACAACCGGGCTATCCTCCATTAAATCAGATCTATTGTATGTGCCTACAACAACGGCTTCCACATCAAAGGTTCTACCATCAAAAGCTCTGCCCTCAATCTTCAAAGTATCGCCAACTTGTGCTATATCTTCTGCAACCAATATTCCATTTTTCTCAACCATATCATCGTAATCTGCTGTTCCAGAGGATAACGCCGCCTGCTTTTCTTCTGTCTGTTCCCGATTTAAGGTTGGAAAGAAGTCTGAAATGCTCGTGATAGAACCACTTTCGCCCGAAAAAGTAGCTGTCATATAAACGCTGTCAAATGCGGTAATCTTTTCTATCCCATCTACCTTTTCTAATTCCTGCATCAATGCCTGATCTTCAAGTGGATTTTCTTCCAGTTGCAATTTTGCACTTCCGTATGGCTCCGCTTCGTTATCGAAAGAGCTGCCAACTGTATTTCTTATTTGTATAAGAATGTTACCGGCAGGATAATATTTGAAACTTGCCTGTTTTGCCGGATCAATAGAACCAGCAACCGTAGAAGTAACCAGTAAAAGAGCTCCGCTTACTCCAAGCATTAAAAGCGTCAGAACTGCTTTTTGTTTGTTTCTTTGTATATTTATTTTCGCCAGATTAAACGGCGTAAGTTTCCGATGCAGTTTTGAGCTGCTTTTTGCCTTTCCAGCATACGCAAGGTATTTAGCACCCTCTACCGGGGAAGTATTCATTGCTACTCGGACAGGCTTAAAAATGGCAATATTCACTGTTACAAAGGCTACTGCGGCAATCAGTACAGCATAAATAACTGTTGTTTTTAGCCGGAATCCATCAGGACAGCCAATAAATCCAATCAGTGCACCAATGACAAGCCCCAAAGGAATACCAGCTAAGGCATATAAACGTCCCTCTTTACTTGCCATCCGTTTAATCTGTCTTTTTGTCATGCCAACTGTCCGCAGTTGCCCAAACATCTGAACATTTTTTACAATCTTTGTGTAAAAAACACCATAGACAATCGTTGCCGCCAAAATAGCCGTCAACGCCGCCAGTAGTGGTACTGGAATCGGAATACCCGATGTTATCACACCCGACATAACAGCAGAATACTCTGTAAGCATTACCTGTTCCTCGACAATGCCTGTATTTTGTATTGCTTTGCCGGCAAAATTAAGAATAGCCGTGGAACTTATGGCGTCTGTATTCAACCGCGTATATGCTGTAACCTGAAAAGAATCTTTTGCCAAATCTTGGGCAAGCTCTTTACTAACATAAATAAAATATCCGTTGCTTTCTTTCGTATTATTCAAAACACCTGAAAGTGTATATTCTGCTTTCTGTCCTGTTCCAGTCAGGTCAATAGAAATTGTATCGCCAGTCTGATAGGATTTTCCTAAAAAATCAAGGTAGTTCTGGGGGAGCATAATCTCATCCGCTTTCTGCGGCACACTTCCCTGAAAAGTTTTTTCTTCCTGATGTAAAAAATAATCTTCATTTCCATAAGCAACAGTGATTGTTTTATTTTCAACATAAAACACACCTATAGCGGAATATTCGCCAACCCATGTAATATTTTCGTTTTGATGCAGCTGAGCCGTTTGTTCGTCTGTAACTCCCAAAATGCCAATCTGCGCTTTATTCCTCTGTGTGTTCTTGAATTTCTCTTGTGTACCTGTTGATATTAGGAGAATCGAAAAAACCATACAGACAGAGATGGCGATTGTCAAAAGCAGAAATGCCTTGTTTCTCTTATCCGCTTGCATACTCCTACCTGCCAATTTTTTTACAATGGCACTTGTATCATTTTCAAAAGGCCATGTCATAGTCTGCCACCTCCTTACCCCACAATCTTGCCATCCTCAATGCAGACAATCCGATCTGCAAGACGGGCTATGTCGTCATTGTGGGTAATCATCACAACAGTTTGCCGGAACTCCGCGCTGGTGCGCTTGATAAGTCCCAGCACCTCGGCGCTGGTCTTGCTGTCAAGGTTGCCGGTCGGCTCGTCGGCCAGCACAATAGCCGGTTTGGTAATCAGGGCGCGGGCAATCGCCACACGCTGCTGCTGGCCGCCGGAAAGATTGTTCGGCATATTTTTCAGTTTATCTTCCAGCCCCAGCAGGTGAACGATTTCGTCCAAAAACTTCTGATCCACCGTGTCCCCGTCCAGTTCCACCGGCAGGACGATGTTCTCATACACATTCAGGATGGGAACAAGGTTATAGTTCTGGAAGATAAAACCGATGTTGCGGCGGCGGAAGATGGTGAGCTGTTCGTCGTTCATTTTCGACAGCTCTTTGTCCCGGACAATCACGGTTCCGCTGGTGGGAGTGTCCAGCCCGCCCATCATGTGAAGCAGGGTGGACTTGCCGCTGCCGGAGGTTCCCACAACGGCCACAAACTCACCGTCATTTACGGAGAAGTTCACGCCGTCAAGGGCGCGGGTGATATTCGGCTTTGTGCCGTAATACTTTTTCAGGTCGATAGTCTGTAAAATGCTCATACTCAAAACTCCTTTCAAGGCTTTCTGCCTGCTGATAAGGGTATTGTAAAACCCAAATGTCCGCGAAATGTTACAGCGGCCCAAAAATTTCATTGAAAATCGGGGTGAAATGTTACAGCGCTCGGACATTTCAAAAATTTTTTGAGAAATGGCGAAAAAAGCGGGGCAGCACACGCCGCCCCGCCGATCCCATACGGTTATTCCATCGCCCGCATTTGTTCAATCAGGGATTGCTTTTTCTGTCTGCGGATTGTCCATACAGACAAGATCAGTTCCATTCCGAACAATACCAGAATGAACAGTCCCATTTCCAAAACCGGGAATTTGTAAGGCACTACATTTCCGGCAAAAGCTCCTATACTCATTTTTCTGCAAGCAAAGATGGAAGCCGGAAGCCCAACGATCAGCGTCGCCAATGTTGCAAAGAGCGCATAGCACAGCCCCTCACAGATGTTCATTTTACATAGCTGTTTTTGTGTTAGGCCGATAGAACGCAGAATACTGTTTTCCTGCTTTCGGGCTATCTGGTTAGAGAGTGTCGTATTGATAAGGTTGATAACGCCAAAGAGAAATACCAACCATGAAAGTATCTCCATACTGCCAAACGCAAAAGAATTTGTCATTTCTTCATATTCAATCACTGTATTGATTTCATCTAAGGCAATATTACTATGGCTGGCAACAATATTTTTCAATTCAGCTCCCACATAGTCCGTTTTTTTAGCGTCATTTACAATGCTCCATGAATAGTCAAAAGAGGTGATTTCCGGGTGCAGTTCGTGGAACAACGCTTCTGGTGCAAAAAGAGTTGCCCCATCTAAGTGCATCCTGCCATGTCCTGAATATACCTTTGCAGGAGCGTATAACCCCGATATGGTAACAGAAACGGATGGCTGTTCTTCTCCCAAAGAAATCTCAACCGTTGAACCAACACCCATATCCTCATTCTGCTTTAGCACATTATAGTCAATTACAATACTACGGGAATCTGTTGGCATGGTTCCCTCTGTCAGAGCCGCTTCAACTGCCGCATAATTCTGGTCGGTCAGCATATCGCACATACCACCAGCTTGATGAATCTCTGTTTTATAAGTTGCATGGAGAGATTGCCTGCTTGGAATTATATCTGTAACGCCATCAATAGATAAGATTTCCTGCTTTAATTCCTCATTCAATGGATTTCCCGCTGCCATAACCTTTTCTTCTGTCATTTCAGAATCCAAATAAATTTTATAGTCGCCGTCTGGGAAAAACTGTCTTGCAAGTGCCTCTGGTGAGCGCAGCAAAACAATGGAGGATACCACAAGCAGGATAATTCCGCCCAAACTCAATGAAGCTACAATAGCAACGGTCTTTTTTCGGTCACGCTTAAAATTCGCAATTCCCATTGAAACAGGATTGAGCTTGATGTTCTTTTTCCGGCTGCGGATGTCCTTTTGCGCCGGGGTAAAACGGATGGCTTCAATCGGGGAAATCCCTGCCGCAATTTTTACTGGCTTACGGATGGAAACAGATACCATGATCCAACTACTTATGAGTGTCAAAATAACCGTTTCCACATAGGAAACAGCGTTAAATCCCTTGGGAAATAGAAGAAAACCGCCGCATACACCCAGCACTGTACCAATCAAAATTCCGATACTGCCGAGTTTGCGTCCCTCCCGCTTTACAATCCGCTTGATTTGCTTTGGCGTTGCACCAATCGTCCGAAGCTGCCCGTAGCTCTTGATTTTGTCATTGATGGAGATACGGAAGATACTCTGGATCACAATATAGCCGCCGATCAGAACAATGGCAATCACGCCAGCCATCAGTGCAAAATCAAAGGATTTAGAAGCATAGGCAAAATACTTGCTGTTCATTTTGGGCATAGGAAGCTGATATTCCTCCGCAATCTCCCTGCAATAAGAGGTCATCAGTTCTTCGCCCAACTGGTCGCTGTTTTTGAAATGGGCATAGGCACGATACCCAGCCGGGTCAAATCCATCCCATTCTGTCAGGGCAGCTTTGGAAAGAATGATAGCGCAGGTATTCGCTTCTTTTTCATTTACGCTGTCCATAATTCCGGTAACGACATAATCACCATGAAAACTCTCGGTATCTAAGGTCACAGTGTCCCCAATCTTGGCATTGTTTCCATAGGTGGAAAGAAAGTATTCGCTTACGACAACTTCATTTGCTTTTTCAGGAACCCGGCCCTCTAACAACTTCATCTGCGCCTTGGCAATCTCCATCATTTGCGCGTCGCAATACACATAGGACGCATGATAGCCCTGTTCCGAAAGTTCCTCACCCAGTATATAGTAGCTGCCTACGCGCTCAAACTCCGGCACTCCTTTCAGGGTTTCAATGTCGTTTTCCTCCACGCCCAGCCAGACCGCCTCATAAGTATCGACAACCTGATTGCGCTGCATTTGTGTCAGGGAGGTAGACACAATTCCCGTAAAGCAGATCAGAAACGCCGCCAGCGCAACGGCGATCACTACCATCAGATTCCGGCGCTTCTCGCTTTGCAAACTTTTCTTTGCCAGCTTCTTTGTAATGGCGCTGGTATCATTCTCAAAAGGCCATGTCATAGCCTGCCACCTCCTTACTCTACAATCTTTCCGTCCTCAATGCGGACGATCCGATCTGCAAGGCGGGCAATGTCGTTGTTGTGGGTAATCATCACGACAGTTTGCCGAAACTCCGCACTGGTACGCTTGATAAGCCCCAGCACCTCGGCGCTGGTCTTGCTGTCAAGGTTGCCGGTTGGTTCGTCGGCCAGCACGATTGCCGGTTTGGTAATCAGGGCGCGGGCAATCGCCACACGCTGCTGCTGGCCGCCGGAAAGATTGTTCGGCATATTTTTCAGTTTATCTTCCAGCCCCAGTAGGTGAACGATTTCGTCCAAAAACTTCTGATCCACCGTGTCCCCGTCCAGTTCCACCGGCAGGACGATGTTCTCATACACATTCAGGATAGGAACAAGGTTATAGTTCTGGAAGATAAAGCCGATGTTGCGGCGGCGGAAGATGGTGAGCTGTTCGTCGTTCATTTTCGACAGCTCTTTGTCCCGGACAATCACGGTTCCGCTGGTGGGAGTGTCCAGCCCGCCCATCATGTGAAGCAGGGTAGACTTGCCGCTGCCGGAGGTTCCCACAACGGCCACAAACTCGCCGTCCTCCACGGAGAAGTTCACACCGTCAAGGGCGCGGGTAATGTTCGGCTTTGTGCCATAATACTTTTTCAGGTCAATAGTCTGTAAAACGCTCATATTCAAAACTCCTTTCAAGGCTTCTTGCCTGTTGATAAAGGTATTATAAAACCCAAATGTCCGCGAAATGTTACAGCGGCCAAAAAATTTCATTGAAAATCGGGGTGAAATGTTACAACGCTCGGACATTTCAAAAAAATTTACGGCGGGCAGCCGGGAATGGCCGTCCGCCGCGTTCTATTTTGTAGGCAGCATAATGGAAAATTCCGATCCCTTGCCCGGCTCCGAAACCACTTTGATATAGCCGCCCTGTCGCGTTACGATCTCGCGGGCCAGATACAGGCCAATGCCCACGCCCTGCTGTTCGTGTACTTCTTCCTCACGATAGAAGCGCCGGAAGATGGCAGCCTGATTGCTTTCGGAAATGCCCTTGCCGGTGTCGGTCACTTTGATCTCCACATACATTTCCCACAGCACCACCGACACAGCGATTTTCCCTCCCGCCGGGGTGTACTTCACCGCATTGTCCAGCAGGTTAAAGAGGGCTTCGGATGTCCACTTGCTGTCATGGGAAACGGTCAAATCCTCCGGGCAGTCCACAGACACGGCGATTTCCTTTTTCTCCGCTGCATACACGATCCCACTCATGGCCTGCGCCACGGTATCAAAGAGGCGACCCGGTTTCTTGTCCAACTGGATCACGCCTGTTTCCAGACGGGAGGTTTTCACAAGGGCCTGAAAGAGAAAGTCCAGCTTATCCGTCTGGCTGCGGATTCCCCGGATAAAGTCGGTGCGCTCCGCCTCGGTCATAAGCTTTTCCAGCAGGGTGTCCGTCGCCATTTTCAGATTGCTTACCGGCGTTTTCACTTGATGGGAAATATCCGATACAAGGGTCTGCAACTCCTGCCGTTCCTCGTCCACCCGGCGGCGGTTCTCCTGCATGATCTGGTAAAGCCTTGCCAACCGGTGTCCGATTCTGGCAAGCTGGGTTTCGCTGTCCTCTGGCCGCTGGGGTGCTTCATTTCCGGCGATCATGTGGTCTAAAGTCTGGCACAGGTCAGCGGTAAACTGCGACAGCCGCTTTCCAAACGCCTGCGTCAGTACAAAAATCCCCACAAGGGCGCACAGTAGCAGCGCCCCGCCAGTCAGCAGCACCGCCGTCTGTTTTGTCACAAGAAACAGGGCTATGGTGATCCCGGACATGGAAAGGACAAGTCCTATTGCCACCCGGCTAAACAGCCGCTTTACCGATAGGTTTTGAAACTTCATTTTGCCTCGCCTCCCGTCCATTGATAACCCATGCCGTAAACGGTCTTGATGTAGGGCGCGCCGCCGTCGGATTCGATCTTGCTGCGAATTCGGCTAATGGAGGTTGTCAGGGTGTGTTCGTCTACAAACCTTTCGTCTATATCCCACAGCTTTTCCAAAAGCTGCCCACGGGTCAGCACTTGCCGGGGATTTTTGCGGAACAGGTTCAGCATTTTATACTCCATCGGGGATAGGGTCAGGGGCTTGCCGTTTAAGGAAGCCGTCTGCTCCGAGAAGTCCAGAAACAGCCGCCCGTCGTCGTAAATGTCCTTGGCCGGTTTGTGGTGTTCCAGCATGGCGAACATAGCTTTGATTTTTCGCTGCAAGGCCCCGATCACAAAGGGCTTTGTGATGTAGTCCACCGCGCCCACCTCATAACCCCGTATCTGGTCGCTCTCCTGATCGTTGGCGGTCAGGAAAATCACGATGGTGTCCGGGTGCTGGGGCTTTATCAGTTTGCACAGTTCAAAACCGTTCCCGTCCGGCAGGTTGATGTCCAGCAGCACTAAATCAAATTCCCGCTGGCGGATGGCTTCGGCTGCGGTTCTGGCATTTAGGGCAGAAGTCACGCCGTAGCCGTCTGCGGTCAGGTTATAGTCTAACATCTTATTCAAAAAACTGTCGTCCTCGACAATTAAAATCTGCTCCATATTCTCACTTCCTTTGCTTTTTGCAGATAGTATAACAGGCAAATGTCCGAGAATTGTTACAAGGACAAATATATTTATCATTTTACAGCTTTTTTATGTGTACTGCAATTTTATAAAAGAAAGGACAGCAGTATCATCAAATTGCTGTCCTTGCGGTTTATTATAGCTGGTAGTGTATAAGCGTGGGTTCATCATATTTGGTGTGGTATCTTTAACTATGGGAAACTCCACGTTCCCATTTGGAAACTGACTTATCACTCTTACCCAGTTTCTCAGCAAGCTGTTTTTGAGTCATACCAAGTTTTTTTCTTTTTTCTGCAAATTGGATGCTGTTTCACGACTTCCATCTCATCTATCGTTAATTTCCCATTTTTATTCAATATTTCTATCGATACCCGGATTTTACCAATATCATGGATTGGTGCAAGGTGCGATACATTTTCAATCTCTTCTTCGGTAATTCCATATTCCGGATAATTCTTCTGCAGTTGGCGATAAACCTGCTCCGTGTAAAAACTAATATCATCCTGATGTTCTGTTTCCACCAGATTATTATGATTCAATACAGCAACAAGCAGAGAAACCATATCCCAATACTGTTTCGTGATATTCTTTTCTTTCTTCCGCAGTTCCTGTTCCATATTGACAATCGTATCGGGAATAACCTTCGCATTATGGAATGTGAGAATGGCAGTATTTTCCGTCTCATCTACATATCTTTTTGCTTCCATCCAAATATAAGAATCTGCTTCATTATCACATATTCTGCGATAGGACATATCTTCTTCCATGCAGCCGTCTACCAAGTGTTCCGTAAGCTTTTCACTTGCCAAGAATTCCTGTAACTTCTGGCGATCCTGTTCATGTACATATTGTTCTGTATACTTCTTTACAAACTCACCGTAGCTAGCTGAAGCACTTACTTTATCATAGACTTCATGTACATGGGAATAAATACACTCATATATTTGATCCTTCAAATTCAGTTTTATAACTACATAAAAACGTCCAAAATATTCATCTTTACCCGGCTGAATAATATCTGATATTTTCACATTTTCCAGCCTGTTATTATAAGTGTTCTGCAGATCCAGTAACACTTTATGTACTTTACAGCAATCCGAGTAATTTCTGGAACAGTATCCGTCCTTCTCCAGGCATCTGCTGATTGCCATTGTTGACTCTGTACAGTTAATAACATCCATAAGAGAAATTTCTTCCGGTCGTTTTTCCAGCATATAGCCGCCATTAGCCGCCGTATTTTTACAGTGTTCGGGTCGTCGTAGACTTGCCGATAGGCAAAAAGAAAGCGGCGGCTCTGAAAATCAAAGCCGCCGTAATTTAGAAATGGCGCGTGAAGATACCTCTGCTCTGCGACGGCTTTTTTTCTTTTGCCGTCGTCCGGCAGATTATAGTTCTATTCTTTAATTTACATTTTGTTATTCAGTTCTGAAAATAGCACAATTCCAGTATTATTCTAGGCTATTCACCCGAAAAGATACTAGAGGGATTTTTAATAAAACTTGCGGAATTTTATGATTACAAATTATCACCTAACTTTCTAGAAAAATACGAAAAGGAATTGCCTCATTCTCCTTCTTACTATGAGAATGATTATCAATTTTACAGGAATAGAAAAAAGAACTATTTTTAATTCGTAAAAACCTCCCGGTACATTAATTTGCACCGGGTAATTTTATATATTCCAAATTGTTCTAAACCATGCTATACTAAAAGAGCTGTCGAACCTCCAGCAGAAAGGAGGTGGCCACGATGGAAGAAATTCTCACCACATTTCTTGTCTCCGTTGTAGCAGGCGTAGTTAGCTACTACATATGCAAACGGCTGGACGGTAGACGATAGGCAGCAACAGCCTAAACGGAATAACTCACCGTAACGAGCAAGAAAGCCCCCAGAGCTGCAACTCTGAGGGCTTTCACTTTGCCACTTGGAATCTCACCACATTCCTTAGCTGTTATTATCATATGCTATTACCGGTAAAAAGTCAACTCAAAACGTCACGGAGCTCTCCATATTTTCTGGCGTTTGTCCTAAAAACGTCACAAAACCATATCTCTGAATCAACCCACATATCCAGAAATGGCTTAAAATCAACACTTTCCAGACTTCACGGTATAAATATATTGCTTTTCGCCACAAAAAGCGGTGGGTATTTTTTTATCTGATCATTTGTTTTTCAGTTCTTCCACTGCTTTTTTGATTCTTGCACATGCTTCCTGAAGATCCTCATAGCTGCATGCGTAGGAAATTCTTAAGTATCCCTCTCCCTCGGAACCGAATGCGGAACCAGGTACCAGAGCGATTTTTGCATTGTCAAGAAGATACTCGGCAACCTCCATTGAAGTCATCCCAAGGCTCTTGATATTTACGAAGATATAAAAAGCACCATGTGGGTTGTTACAGCTGATCCCATCGATCTCGTTCAGAGCTTTTACCACATAATCTTTTCTTCTCTGATACTCTTTTCTCATTGCCTCAACATCATCTGCACAATCAGTTAAAGCTGTGATCGCTGCTTCCTGTACAAAGGAAGATGCGCAGGTAACTGTATACTGATGAACACGTACGCAGGCCTGGATGATTCCAACCGGCGCACACAGATATCCAAGTCTCCATCCTGTCATGGAGTAAGCTTTTGAAAATCCTCCTAATGTAATGGTACGCTCTTTCATTCCCGGAAGAGATGCAATACTTACATGCTCTGTTCCATCGTATACAAGCTGGCTGTAGATCTCATCTGCGATCACAAGAAGATCATGTCTGATGGCGATCTCGCTTAATTTCTCAAGTGTCTCTCTAGAGAAAACACCACCGGTCGGGTTGCTTGGGTTTACAACAACGATCATCTTAGTCTTATCTGTGATCTTTGACTCCATCTCCTCAAAGTCGATCTGATAATCGTTCTCCTCTTTCAGGCTGTATGTTACAGGTACTGCACCAAGTGCTGACGGAACATGGATGTAATTCAGCCATACCGGGTTCGGGACAAGAATCTCATCGCCGGGATCCAGGAAAGCGTCCATGGATGCGAAAGTTGCCTCACCAACACCTACTGTTACAAGAACTTCAGATGCTTCATAATCTGTACCATGGTTCTCGTTCTCCCATTTTGCAATGGCTTCTCTCAGTTTCGGGATACCATAGTTGGATGTGTAAAATACATGTCCTGCTGCAAGGCTCTCATTTGCTGCTTTTTTGATCTTCTCCGGTGTATCAAAATCCGGACGTCCGATCTCCAGGTGAATGATCTTCTCTCCTGCCTGCTGCATTTTGTTTGCTTTTTCCATTACTGCACGGATACCGGAAAATGGAAGGCACTCCATTCTTTTCGCTGTCTTGTACTCCATATTTATTTCCTCCTGAACCCTTTTATTTTTCTGCGGATGTCCCGCTGTTTTTTACTGCATTTAGTATTTAAGCGTATAGCTGATGTCTCAACTATACGCTTAAATGGTATCATCGTAGTAATATTAAGTCAATTTAATAATTTGTATGTATAATATTAAGACTTTTTATATTTACTTACGCGTTATATTTTGTTTCGTCAATCTCATTTTCTTTCTTGTTAACGATAACGTTGACTGTTGCATCACCGATTACGTTAAGCGGAAGAAGTGCCATCTCAACCGGACGGTTGATCGCTACAACCAGTGCATATGCGATCATACAAAGGTCAGATGTCCAGCCCATACCGGAAAGGATTGTTACGATCAGAGTTGTTCCGGCGATCGGGATAGCCGGGCAGCCCATTGCCGCACAGATGGAAAGAAATGCGACTGTGATCAGGTTTGCCGGTGTAATGTCAATTCCGGATGCTGTTGCGATAAATGTTACTGCAAACATATGCATAACAGTTGTACCGTTCATGTTGATGGTCATACCTGTAGGAAGAACGAAGCTTGTGATCTCCTGGGAGCATCCAAGTTCATCAAGGCATGTTCTGGTGTTCAGCGGAAGGCATGCTGCGGAAGAGTTTGTGGAGAATCCGAATACACCAACTTTTGCGATCTTCTTAAGGAATTTCATCGGGCTTAAGCCTGTTGTAAGGCCGATACCGATCGGGTAAATCGTTACTACAAGTACAAACAGTGTCAGCATTGCGCCTACGATGTAAGCTGCTGCCGGTGCCAGATACTCAGCTCCGTAGATTGCGAATGTACGGGAGATCAGGCAGAAGATTGCTACAGGACCAACTTTGTTGATCAGGAATGTCAGATACAGGTTGATGATGTCGCTTAAGTTCTCAAGTACGCTTTTCAGCGGTTTCATCTTGTCGCCAAGTGCGTTCATGCAAAGACCAAGAACGATAGCTACTACTACAACTGCAAGGATGCTGTTATTGCTGCTGAATGCGGTTCCGATATTGGACGGAACTGCTGTTACGATTGTTGCAAGCGGGTTGAACTGATCCAGTGTTGCAGCCTCTGTAACTGCCTCTGCCGGAAGTTTTACGTTGAAAAATCCAGCTGTTTTCATTGCGAATGCAACAATACCTGCGATAAGTGCGCCAACTACATAGAAGCAGAAGAATCCAAGTAATGTACGTCCTGCAATTCTTCCAAGCTTGGAGGAACTGGAGATACTGCACATTGCAAGGCTTAAGGATACCAGTACCAGCGGTACGATCGCCATCTGTAATCCTCTCATGAACAGCTGTCCGATGATGTAGAAGAGACCGATGGAATGAAATCCCTGATCTGCTGTGATATCCTGGAACAGAAGTGCATTGATCACGTTCCATGTCCCCTCTGACATCTGCTGTTTCAGAAGCATGAATCCAAGTCCTACGACCAAACCGCCGACCAGAGCGATCATCATGTTTCTTACTATGTTGTTCTGTTTTTTCTCTTTTGCCATAGTTTCCACCCTTTCCTTTCTTATCCTAAAAAGGTACACATTTTCATATAAAAAGAGCCGGACAAATCATCGCAGTAATCCCTTGTACTAAATCTCCTTTGATTTATCCGGCATTCTATCTCTCATGTGAATGTACTTTATTTAGTTTTTATAAGTGTTTGATCTCAATACCTTCTTCTGTGAATTTCTCACGGATCTTCTGTACAAAAGCAAGTGCCTTCGGTCCGTCTCCGTGTACACAGAGTGTGTCACCCTTGATGTCAAGCTCTTTTCCGTTGATGGATGTTACTTTTCCTTCTTTGATCATCTTCACGCATCTTTCGATGGCAATGTTCTCATCTGTGATCATGGATCCCTCCATCTTTCTCGGTACAAGAGAAAGATCATCCATGTATGCACGGTCTGCAAAGATCTCGGATGCTGTACGGAGTCCCTTGCTCTCAGCGATATCACCGAGAACTGCTCCTGCACAGTAGTAAACGATCAGATCTTTGTCATACTCACAGATTGCCTCGCAGATTGCTGTGGAAATGTCCTCATCATACTGGCAGGCATTTCCCATTGCTCCATGAGGAGCGACATGCTGAAGCTTCATTCCATAGCTTTTTGTGAATGCAGCCAGTGCTCCGATCTGGTATCTGACGTAATTCTTAACTTCATCATGAGAGAGAACCATCTTTCTTCGTCCAAAGCCAAGAAGATCAGGATATCCAGGATGGGCTCCAACCATAACGCCACGTTCCTTTGCCATGCGGACTACCTTATCCATTACCATTGGATCGCCTGCATGCCAGCCACATGCTACATTTGCTGTTGTGACATATTTAATGATCTCTTCATCTCCGCCCAGCTTGTATGCGCCAAAGCTCTCACCCATGTCACTGTTTAAGTCAATACTGTACATGTTGCTACCTTCCTTTCTTTCTTTACTTGATAAAAGTATAACATGTTAAATAAGAATAATAAAATAGATTATTTTTTCAGAATATATTAATGTTTTCTATATTTCTTTTGTAATAGATTTTACATTTCTTTTATTCTTTTTAGAAAAAAATATTGACATCAGATAAAACATATGCTTAAATAGTCATATGAACATTAAATCATATATTCATATAAATTTCAAGGAGATTTCATATGGAAGAGAGCTTAAAAAAGAATTCCATGGAGTCCACGGATTCCTGTGGCTGCGGTTGCGGCCACGACCATCATGAGGAACATGAGCATGAGGAACATGCACATGAAGAACACCATCACCACGATGATGAGCATTGTGGATGTGGCTGCGAAGATCATGAGCATGAACATCACCATCATGATCACGATGATGACCACTGCGATTGTGGCTGTGAGGATCATGATCACGAACATCACGAGCATGAACATCATCACCATCATCACGACGATGACCACTGCGGCTGTGGTTGCGAGGATCATGATCACGACCACCACGAGCATGAACATCATCATCATCATGATCATGACCACGAACATCACGAACATGAGCATGAGCATCACCATCATCACGATGACGAACACTGCGGTTGCGGCTGCGGGGATCACGACCACAACCACGAGCATCACGAGCACTCCCACAGCACAGCATCCGCAAAACGTGTCTACATCCTGGAGAACCTGGGCTGTGCCCACTGTGCTTCCAAGATGGAGGAACAGATCCAGCATCTTGACGGCGTAGAAAGTGCAACCATCACTTTCGCCACCAAACAGCTTCGCTTAAACGCCGCTGACCCAGATGCTCTGCTTCCGCAGATCCGCAAGATCTGCACCTCCATTGAATCCGAAGTCAAAGTTGTTCCGAGAAACCCGAAGCCAGCCGCTTCTGCTGACGTAATAACCAAGATCTACCTTCTGGAGAACCTGGGCTGCGCCCACTGTGCTTCCAAAATGGAAGAACAGATTGCAGACCTCGACGGCATCTCCGAAGCCACCATCACTTTTGCTACCAAACAGCTTCGTGTAACCGCAAAGGATCCGGACCGCTACCTTGATCAGATTCGTAAGATCTGTACCTCCATTGAATCCGAGGTCAAGGTTGTTCCAAGAAGCAACAATTCCGGAGAAAAGACAAAAACTTATATTCTGGAAAACTTAGGCTGTGCTAACTGTGCTTCCAAAATGGAAAAACAGATTGCAGACCTCGACGGTATTTCCGAAGCTACCATCACTTTTGCAACAAAACAACTTCGCGTTACTGCAAAAAACCCGGACCGCTACCTTGATCAGATCCGCAAGATCTGTACTTCCATTGAATCCGAAGTTGTAGTAAAAGAAAAAGATCCGAAGCCAAAATCACAGACAGCTGCATCCGAAACTCACCCATCCAGCAAAAAGAAATCTTTTTCCAAAGAAAAGATCGACACGATCTGTATTATCATCGGCGCGATCCTCTTTGTTGCCGGTGAGATCATGGAACACAAAGGATTTGCAGATACTGCCACTCTTCCGTTATTTGTGATTGCATATCTGGCACTTGGCGGTGTGATCGTTGTAAAGGCAGCCAAAAACATCTCCCACGGACAGGTATTCGACGAAAACTTCCTGATGAGTGTTGCAACTCTCGCTGCTTTTGCCATCAATGATTCCGCTGAGGCCGTAGGCGTTATGCTCTTCTACCGAATCGGCGAGCTTTTTGAGGAAAAAGCCGTTGAGCGAAGCCGCGGACAGATCATGGACGCTGTAGATCTTCGCCCGGAAGTTGTAAACCTTGTTGTTGGCGATGATATTCAGGTGATCCCATCTGAAGAAGCTCAGGTTGGCGATGTTCTCCTGGTCCGTCCTGGCGATCGTATTCCTCTTGACGGCGTGATCATCGAAGGAAGCAGCCGTATCGACACATCCCCAATCACAGGTGAGCCTGTACCGGTTGCTGTAAATGAAGGTGATGAGATCACTTCCGGATGTGTAAACACTTCCGGTCAGTTAAAGATCCGCGTGGAAAAACCTCTCGAAGAGTCCATGGTCACACGTATCCTGGATTCTGTAGAAAATGCAGCAGCAAGTAAACCGAAGATCGACCGTTTTATCACACGTTTTGCAAAAGTGTACACTCCTTGTGTTGTAGGAATCGCTGTTGCAACAGCACTGATTCCATCCCTTGTAACCGGAAACTGGCATTACTGGATCTACACAGCCATCACCTTCCTGGTAATGAGCTGCCCATGTGCTCTTGTACTTAGTATCCCGCTTGCATTCTTCTCAGGCATCGGTGCCGGTTCCAAGAAAGGAATCCTGTTCAAAGGCGGCCTTTCCATCGAGGGATTAAGCAACCTTGGCGCTGTAGTTATGGATAAAACCGGAACCATCACAGAAGGTAACTTCCAGCTTCAGAAAGTTGTAACTGCCGGTAAATATAACGAAAACGAACTTCTTTCCATGTGTGCAGGCTGCGAGCAGAACTCCACACATCCGATTGCAAACAGTATTGTAGCTGCCGCAAAAGAACGCGGAATCCAGTTTGAAAAACCGATCTCTCTGGAAGAAATTTCCGGACATGGAATTGTCGCAGAAATGCCGGAGGGAAAAGTTCTCTGTGGAAACCGCAAGCTGATGGATAAATTCGGCGTCACCATCGGAGAATTAAAAGAAGCCTCTTACGGCTCTGAAGTATTTATGGCTGTAAACGGAACTTTTGCAGGATATATGCTGATCTCCGATACTATCAAACCAGATGCAAAAGAAGCCATTGCTTCCCTGAAAAAACTCGGTCTTCACACAGTTATGCTTACCGGAGATTCCGAAGACAGTGCAACTGCCGTAGGAAAAGACGCGGGAATCGATGAAATTTATGCCAAGCTCCTTCCGGAAGACAAACTCAACGCCCTGAAAAAGGTCCGTGAGGCACACGGAACGGTTATGTTTGTCGGTGACGGAATCAACGATGCTCCTGTACTTGCAGGTGCAGATGTAGGCGCGGCCATGGGAAGTGGTGCAGATGCGGCTATCGAGGCTGCAGATGCCGTATTTATGAACTCCAACGTAGATGCGATTCCTCAGTCTATCGCCATTGCACGAAACACAAACCGCATCGCATGGCAGAACGTAATATTCGCCCTTGTGATCAAGATCGCCGTTATGATCCTTGGTCTTGCCGGACATGCCAACATGTGGATGGCCGTATTTGCAGACACTGGCGTTGCCATGATCTGCGTGCTGAATTCCATTCGTATCCTGTATAAAAAATAAAAAATTTGACCGGTGCGTTTTTTTCAGCTACAATAGAAGTTAATAGTTTGGAGGATGCGCAAATGAAGAAACCACATATCGATTATCCGATCAATGATGATACGCTTTACCGGCTTGCCGACCTGTTCAAGGTCTTTGGTGATCCTACCAGGATCCGTATCCTGTATGCGCTTTCTGTAGAAGAACTTTGTGTGCAGGATATTGCCGACCGGCTTTCCATGACACAGAGTGCGATTTCTCATCAGCTTCGTGTGCTGAAGCAGATGTCACTGGTCAAATTTCGAAGAGATGGAAAAACAATCTTCTACTCCCTGGCAGACAGCCACGTGGCAACCATCATGAATCAGGGTCTGGAACACGTAACAGAAGAATAAAACATAAAAAGCACCAAAAGCCGATCCGCTTTCCAGCAATGGAAATAGCAGATCGGCTTTTTTATAAATAACGTTCAGTTCCGGCTTTTTTTATTCATTTACACAATTAATAGCATCAACCGTCTTTTTATACTCAGAAGACACTTTTTCAAGAAGTTCCGGCAGCTTTGCCTCATCCGGAGCACCGCCTCTGAGTTCTTCTGTCAGATCACTGGAAACTTTAAACAGCTGTGTGAATCCCAGATTTGCACAAACACCCTTTAATGTATGGGCAGCACGGAAAGCTTCCTCATAATCCGCTTTATCCATGGTATCGACAAGTGTCTGATAACTTGGATCATCAAGGAATTTTCTGGCAAATTTTTCTACCAGCATTTTGTTTCCCGCAAAACGTCCAAGCACCTCTTCGTAATTACTTTCAATCGCACTATAGCACTGTTCAATTGTCATTGTATATTTCTCCTTTCCATCAGGCATCCTCCGTATTTTCACGGTCTGTTTCCTGGCCTGTACGTTATTTATATTTCTCTCTCGCTCTGTGGTAAAGTACCATCGCTCCGTATGCAGGCATTCTCACATGAAGGATTCCCGCATCCGCAATATATTCCTCTGCCTTTTCTGTGTAGCCATCTCTGGAAGAAAGCATCAGGCGCTGAAAAGCTGTCGCTTCTTTCCGGCTTACACCTGTTTTCCAGGCTGTTACCCTCACATCTCTCTCATAATCCTGATTATTGATGATCACAATGATCTGCTCAGAATCAGAAAAGCGGCCATAACTTAAGCCCTGATGATCGTTCCACAGAAACTCCAGGGAACCTTTTGCAAGGAGCGGATATGCCTTGTGTATACAGATCATCCGTTTATGAAAATCCAGCATCTCAAGATCTTCTTTTCCCCAGGGATAAGTTCTGCGGTTATCCGGATCTGTAAAGCCACACACACCGGCCTCGTCCCCGTAATATACCGTAGGTGCACCTGGCCACGTCATCTGGATCACAACCGCCTCTCTCATGATCCCAGGATTAATGCCTGCGGATGCCGCCTCTGCACCTGCATAGGAAAGCCTTCCTACTCTGTGGTTGGTTCTTGTCAGGAATCTGGAATGATCATGGTTGGAAAGCTCATTCATGGCCCCGTAAAGAGCTCCCATGTGCAGTGACCGCATATGATGCTTCATGGCACCGATAAAGGCCTCACTGTTACCGTAGAGGTCTTCCCTGTACTCATCGCTGTGTTTCTCCATTCCTGTCAGAAACCAGGTCACAGGCTCCATAAAAGCGTCATAGTTCATAACCGTATCCCACTCATCACCCAGAAGCCAGCTCTCCGGATTTCCGTAGTGTTCTGCAAGGATCACCGCATCAGGATTAGCCTCTTTTACCGCTTTTCGGAACTCTTTCCAGAAATGGTGGTTAAAATCATTGCTGTGTCCCAGATCTGCAGCCACATCCAGTCTCCATCCATCTACGTTATATGGTGGAGAAACCCATTTCCTGCCAACATCAAGGATTGTCCGGCAAAGTTCCTCAGATCCTTCGTAATTCAGCTTCGGCAAAGTATCATGGGTCCACCAGCCGTCATAGGTGGGATTATATGGCCAGCGATTCTGATCCTGGAAGCAGAAGAAAGAACGATAAGGGCTGTCCGCAGAAATATAGGCTCCTTTTTCGTATCCTTCCTGATTTTCATAGATCCGTTCTCTGTCCATCCATTTATTAAAAGATCCACAGTGGTTAAATACCCCGTCCAGGATCACTTTCATTCCTCTCCTGTGGATCTCTTCCACAAGCTCCCGGAAAAGCTCGTTGCTGGCCTTAAGATTCCGTTTATCGGTCACACGGCGGATATACTTAAGCGCATGGCTGTTATCCCGGTCTCCGGGGCTCAAAAGGCCGTCACAGTCCTCCACGATCTTTCCGATATGAGGATCGATATGATCATAGTCCTGGCAGTCATATTTGTGGTTGCTTGGGGAAACAAACACCGGATTCAGATAGATCACATCCACCCCAAGTTCCTGGAGATAATCCAGTTTATCCATAACTCCCTGAAGATCACCGCCATAAAATTCCCGTACCCCCATGACTGCCGGAATCTTTCCCCAGTCATCCACTTTCACGGAAATATCCCCGATATAGGAGTATTCTCCGGTTTCCACATCGTTGGAAGGGTCTCCGTTATAAAAGCGGTCCACATAAATCTGGTACATGACAGCACCCTTCAGCCATTCCGGCACATGATAATCCGGATAGATCTCAAATTCTGTCCGTTCCTCATGCCTGGCGCTAACACCATCTGTATCATAATAGCAGGTAACAAGCCCTGAATGGATTTCAAAATAATAGCGTACAATGTCCTTTCCCATTATGATCTGTGCAGTATAGTAATCAAAACTTCCGGAAGTCCTCTCCCGTTTCATTTCCAGATATTCTCCGTCATGCACAAGACAGACGTTGTCCACATTATTTCTCTGGGTACGAAAACGAATGGTCACGGTATCGCCTTCCCGTGGTTCTACCGGTGTTCGGTAATATTCCGTTCCGTCACTGAACATTGCCTCTTTATTTAATACCGGACTCATATTGAGTATATACTGCATCTTCTTTGCTGTCTCCATGCTTTCATATAACATTCTATTTTCCTCATTCCGTTTTTAGTACCATTCTCTTAAATATATTATCTTAATTTTTTCCATACCGCAAGCTTATCTACCGGTTTTCTCCATATTTCCTCTTTTATTTTTGCGCAATAAAAAAGGCAGCTGGTTAGGCTGCCTTTTTTGGAGAAGGTATTTCTTCTTATGGGGTGTAGCAAAAACTATATAATGTATTGGGGGGTTTTTACGGTATATATAGTACCATGTGTCCACCAAAAAGTGTGCACAAAGTTCACAAAATTCAATATGTTTTTTTGTGCACTTTATTCGTTTGTTTCTGCAACCTCTTCATTTTCTGTTGTAAAAAGTGCTTCAAACTCTTCACGATGTACTTTTTCCTTCTCAAGAAGAAGGGCTGCACAGCTGTGAAGAACGCCAATATGCTCCCGGATAATGCTCTCTGCTTTCTCATGACATTCGCTGATGATACGGGAAATCTCCGCATCGATCTCTCTTGCCACTTCCTCGCTGTAACCTCTGGTATGTGCCAGATCACGGCCGATAAACACTTCATCGTCATCGTTACCATAAGCGATCAGGCCGATCTTTTCGGACATACCATATTTCATTACCATGGAACGGGCAGTCTCTGTGGCACGTTTGATATCATTGGATGCACCTGTTGTAATATCTCCGAAAATGATCTCCTCAGCCACACGGCCTCCCAGAAGCGTTGTGATGTCCTCCAGCATCTTGTTTTTTGTATTGAACATCTCATCGTTATCCGGAAGCGGCATGGTGTAACCGGCAGCTCCCATACCTGTAGGAATAATGGAAATGGTGTATACCGGATCCATATGCGGAAGTACATGAAACAGGATCGCATGGCCAGCCTCATGATAAGCTGTGATCTTCTTCTCTTTGTCAGAGATGACCTTGCTCTTCTTCTCCGCACCGATCCCAACTTTAATGAATGCTTTTTTGATATCTTTCTGCATGATGTAAGGACGGCTTTCTTTTGCTGCGTCAATGGCAGCCTCGTTGAGAAGGTTCTCAAGATCCGCACCGGTAAATCCAGCCGTTGTCTGGGCGATCTGATGAAGGTCCACATCGTCTCCCAGCGGTTTGTCCTTGGCGTGGACCATCAGGATTTCTTCTCTGCCCTTGACATCCGGACGTCCCACACCGACTTTTCGGTCAAATCGTCCCGGACGGAGGATTGCCGGATCCAGAATATCCACACGGTTGGTCGCTGCCATTACGATGATACCCTCATTTACCCCAAAACCATCCATCTCTACAAGAAGCTGGTTCAGTGTCTGCTCTCTCTCATCATGGCCGCCGCCCATTCCGGTTCCTCTCTGACGGGCTACCGCATCGATCTCATCAATAAAGATGATACACGGTGCATGGCGCTTGCCCTCTTCAAAAAGATCTCGTACACGGGAAGCACCGACACCTACGAACATCTCCACGAAATCCGATCCTGAAATGGAGAAAAACGGAACACCGGCTTCTCCTGCAACTGCCTTCGCAAAAAGGGTTTTACCAGTTCCCGGAGGGCCCACAAGGATCACTCCTTTCGGAATTCTGGCGCCTACCTTGGTATACTTCTGCGGGGATTTCAGGAAGTCAACCACTTCCTCCAGATCCTCTTTCTCCTCCTGAAGACCTGCAACATCTTTGAATGTTACTTTCTTATCATCAGGGGTAGACATTCTGGCTCTGCTTTTTCCGAAGTTCATCATCTTCGCATTGCTTCCGCCGCCTCCGGACATCTGCCGGTTCATCATCATAAAGAAAAAGATAAGGATCGCACCGGTAAGTACCACCGGAAGTACTGTTCCGATCATGGAACTGTCTTTGGGTACATTGCGGATCGTCGGATCAATGTCATATTTTTCAAGAAGCTCTTCTGCCTCTTTTACATCGGTTACGTAGACCGTCCTCTGACCGTCTGAAACAATGTTTGCCGTTACATAACCGGTGGGCACTTCTCTGTTCTGATGAATCACTGCATCCGTTACTTTGTCTTCTTCCAGAGCCTTTTCCAGCTGGCCCATTGTGTAACTGCCCTGGGTAGATACCTGGTCATTGAGATACAGATATCCTGCGATCAGTGCCACAATAAGCAGAAGGTACAGGCCTATCTTACCTGAATGCTTGCTCACTTGGTTAAATCTCCTTTCAGTCCTCCATCTCCACTACTCCGATGTAAGGAAGGTTTCTGTATTTCTGGGCATAATCAAGTCCATATCCTACCACAAACTCATCCGGAATGTTGAAGCAGCAGTAATCTACCGCTACATCTGTCACACGTCTTTCCGGTTTATCAAGAAGTGTACAGAGTCTGACGCTGGCCGGATGTCTGCCTTTCAGGATACGCAGCAGATAGCTTAATGTTCTTCCTGAATCAATGATATCCTCCACGATCAGAACATCTTTTCCTTCCAGAGGCTGATCCAGATCCTTGACGATCTTTACAACACCACTTGATTTTGTGTCATCGCCATAGCTGGACACAGACATGAAATCCAGTGTTACCGGACGTGTGATCCTCTTGGCAAGCTCGCACATAAAGAAAACGCCGCCTTTCAGAACACAGATCATGTGTACATCTTTTCCTTCGTAGTCTTTGTTGATCACATCTGCAACTTCCTGGATACGGGCATCTACCTCTTCTTCACTGAGTAAAACCCTGATTTTTTCGCTCATGTTAATACTCCTCCTTGGTAATGTAATTCTAACACTCTCCCTGTAGTGGAAGTGATCTTATACTGTTCGTTCATTCGTCCTCCCGGTATCCAGAGGATCTCCGATCCTGCGGCAACAACCGGAATTTGATCTCTTAACCCTGCCGGGATCTTCTCATCAATAAAGATCCGGTTCAGTTTCTTTCTTCCTCCGGCGCTGTTTACAACAAGATAATCCCCCTGTTTTCTGGTACGAACGCATGGACTACCTTTTATTTTATCATAATCCATCCATTTCGTATACTTTTTTTCTTCAATCTTCTGATTCTTATAGTGGAAAATTTTTGTCTCAAAAATTCCAAACGGACATTCCAGGATCCCGGACAGCGGAATTTCAAAAAACATTTCCGCCGGATTCCCGGAACCTTTTTTTTCTGCTGACACACCTTCTGTGGTCCCCGGTCCGGAAACTGTCTTTTCCAGGCGAACGCCTCCATAACTCCGGACAGCCTGAATATTCCCCGGAAGCTTTATATAGCGTCCGGTTTCTTTTTTTTGGAGGGAAAAAACCTGCCTTACATGAAGAGACGTAAAATCCTTTCGTTTTCCCGACAGCCGCTCAAAAGCTTCCATAACCGCATACTCCCGGACAATATCCGGTTTCTCAAAAAATGCACCATCCAGCAGGTATCCGGTTTTCTGTCTGCATTGTTCCAGAAGTTCTGCGCCCTTTCTGCGAAGGTATCCGTCTGCTTCTCTCAGTATTCTGGCTGTTTCCGCCATATGTTCTACCGTTTTTCCGTTAATTTCCTTTTCCATGGCAGGAAGCACATGATGCCGGATCCGGTTTCTGGTATATCCATCAGAAAGATTACTGCTGTCCGTAATATAGGAAATCTCGTTCTCTTCCAGATAATAGACAATTTCCCTGCGTTCTAAACATAAAACCGGACGGATGATCCCGTCACTGCAGGGATGTATCCCGGAAAGTCCCCGAAGTCCGGTTCCCCTTGCCAGATGATGCAGCATGGTTTCTGCCAGATCATTACGGTTATGAGCCAGCGCAACGCAGAACCGACGCTCATTTTCTTCCGGGAATTCCGAAAAGGCAATGCGCTGTTTTTCCTTCGCAAAAGCCTGTTTTCGGACGATCCGTCCGGTTTCTTCTTCTCCCAGCCTCCATTTTCTGGAAAGTTCCGGAACCGGATAATGATAGGACTGAAAAGGAATCTTCCACTCCTGGCAGATTTTTTTTACAAGGTTCTCATCTCTGTCCGCCTCATCTCCCCGGATTCCATGATGAACATGGACTGCCTCCAGGAAAAATCCAAATTCTTCCTGGATACTTTTCAGGATATGAAGCATGGCAATGGAATCTGCCCCTCCGGAGACTCCTGCCGCAACAATGTCTCCTGCTTTCAGCATCTGATTTTCTCTGATATATTTCTTTACACGTTCGATCATTTTTTCTCCTGTGTTTAACCAAATCAAGTAAGTCCCCTGCTTCAATTGCGAATATCCGCTTGACTAATCCTATTTTTTCCATAAACCAGCCACAACGACGGTCATATCATCCCGTGCACGATAGTCACTGTATCCCAGAACCCTCTCCAGAATTCCACGACCGATCTCTTTTGGTTCTTTTTCATGGACATCCATGATGATCTCTTTCATGGTCTCTTCCTCATGTTCTGCTGGCAGTGCATCCAGGACGCCATCCGTCATCATGATCAGATAATCTCCATGATACAGTTTTCTGGAAGCCGTATCAAAATCCAGCTGCTGGATCAGGCCCGCTGCCAGACTTTCGGAAGCAATGGACTCTACCCAGTGATCTCTTTTTATAAAAGTGGAAGATGCTCCCGCTTTCAGGAAATTACAGATTCCCGTATAAAGATCTACCGCACAGATATCCACCGTAGAAAACATCCCTTCCCGTCCTTTCAGAATCAGGGCGGAATTCACCATTCTGGCCGCTGTCTCCTGGGAAAGTCCGGATTCCATAAACTGTTCCAGAAGTTCCACTACGATCTCACTTTCCCGGAAAGCTTCCATTCCGGATCCCATTCCATCGGACAGGCAGAGAAAAAACCTGCCATCCTCTTCCTGACGGCAGATATAATTATCCCCGGAAACCTTTTCTGCTTCTCTTGTAAGCCTGGCTACCCCGTAAAGGATCTGATAGCTGACATCTTCCACAAAATGTACCGTATGGAAATCTCCATTTACAATACTCCTGCTTCCCTGTTCCGGCGTCATGGGGCTGCCACATATTCTGGATAAAATCTGTGCGATTTCTGTCATGGAAACACACTGCCCGCTTCTGGCACGTAAACTCAGAAATATCTGCCGTCTTCCCTCAATCTTATCCATCACCCAGACATTTTTTATGAGTACGTGTTTCCTGCGGAAGGCTTTTCGAAGTTCTTCCTGAAACCTGGGATCTGCCGGCATAATATCATAAAGCTCTTCTGCCATATGATCCATGATCCTGGAAATCTCTGTCAGCTGCTGAGCCACAGCAAGCCGGCTTTCGATCATCCGGTTGTCCCACACAAGATTCTGCCGTTCTTCCCGGAATCCTTCGTTCAAAACCTGAAAATACTGGGCAGAACGCCCACAGGCACTCATCCATTCACTGCGAACCTGACGAACAGCCTCTTCATCCCCCTCCTCCATGACTCTTAGCATATGCTCGCTGTTCCGCATGGTTTCTCCTGCACGCTCGCCCCAGCAGATCTCTCTCTGATAACATCTGGAGCACACACAGGCGCTAGTATCCGAAATGATTCGGTTCAGCTGTCCTCCACTCAAAAATTCCTTTCTGTAAGGCATTCCATAGAATGTATCCGCAAGTTTCCGGAAGGATGCTGCATATCGTTCCACCTTCTCCTTCTGGGGATGGCTTTCACTGAGCGGCATCATCTCTTCTTTTGCCTGTGTTCTTCCCGAAAAGACAGTTTTTGCCATGTCCCGGAGTATCAGCAGAATGCTGACTACGAGCATGGCAATGATCCATTCCTGCATATTTTCCCCTCCCCTTATAACCTTCACTGACTGATTATTATAAAGGAGGTATTCTGAAATATCTGTCAAAGTAACACGAAACTTATAGAAAACTTTTCGCCAAAATGCTTCTGCATTCGCTGTGCTAGTTTTCTTCCTGGAACACGATCTCGTTATCCTTCACAAGTCCAAGCTTCTCACGTGCTGCTTCTTCCACGTATTCATCGGTTTTCATATATTCTTTTTCGGCTTCGATCTCCTTGGTGCGTTCTTTCTCACTGTCAATGGATTTCTCCAGTGCCACAGCCTTGGAATCGTAGTAATCCAGACGTTGCTGTAAAGTCTTGCTCTGCACCATAAGGCTTCCAAGCAGAACCAGTGCAATCACAGCAATGCCTGCCATGCCAAGGTAATTGTATCCGATTTTCTTTTTTTCTTTTCCCTTTCCTGGCTTCTTCAATCTGTCTGCTCCTTTTTACCTTTTTTGGTTTTCTTTTCCTGTTATGAGCTTATACATCCAGATTTTACAACTTCTGCAAAAAAATATCAACCAGTTTACTGTCTTTTTTTGTCTTTAATGAAACAGTCTTTTTATAAGGGATTCTTCCTGTTTCTCTTTCTTTCTGCCCAGATACGCAAGGCTGTCAATTCTGCCTTCCAGGCTCAGTTCTCCATGTTCCAGATCCAGAATGTTTCACATGAAGAGTTTCGCCTTTTATGGATAGTTTTCCATCTTCTGTATGCAGCAGGATCTCTTTTTCGTCGAAAGAGATCACATCTCGGATTCCTGTGATCGTGCCGCCTTTCTGCCGTTCTAGCATCAGTTTGTGGATCGCTGCGGATTTTTTTTCCTCCAAAGCCAGATTCTCCTGAAGCGATTTCTCTTTTAATTTATGAAAAAAGCTGCGGAAATAGACCTCTTCCCGGATGCTGTAGTATCAGATATAGCGGAACATACTCTCCACTTCATCTTTTTTTACGGTGTCTTTCACTTCCAGGACTTCCACCTTTACGTTACGGCTTCCAAACTGGATTTCCACGGTATCGCCGGTCTTTACCTGCACGGATGCCTTCGCCGGCTTGTCATTTACCAGAACTCTTCCCGCATCACATGCCTCATTGGCTACTGTACGGCGTTTGATCAGTCTGGATACTTTCAGATATTTGTCAAGACGCATATTTTTCCCTCCTTTAACAAAACTTTCATAGTAAAAAAGCAGGAGAAACCGGTTTCTGGTTCCTCCTGCCGTTATCACTGAATCAACAGATTATTTACCGTTAACAACGTCCTTTAAAGCTTTTCCTGCTTTGAACTTCGGAGACTTGGAAGCCTCGATTGTCATGGTCTCACCAGTCTGAGGATTTCTTCCCTCTCTTGCAGCTCTTGTGCTTACTTCGAAAGTTCCAAATCCAACAAGCTGAATCTTCTCGCCTTTTTTCAGTTCATCAGTTACAACATCGATAAAAGATTTCAGAACAGCTTCTACATCTTTCTTGGAAAGATTGGTGTCTTTCGCCATTGCTGCTACTAACTCTGTTTTATTCATGGTGTTTCCTCCTATAATTGATGTTCTCTTATTTTTTTGGCTTTGCCTTATATATATAAACCTTTTGGCTTATAATGTCAAGGTTTTTCGCATATTACAGGCGGAAGGATGCCCCATTTATTTCATGGAATCAACCATTTCAAGAACTGCCTTGCCCATTGCGTCGGATTTCTCGTCTGCATCTGCAAGAGAGGTTCCTTTTACTCCATAGTAGAATTTCACTTTCGGCTCTGTACCGGACGGTCTTACGCATACCCATGCATCGTCTGTAAGCTCATAGTAAAGAACATTGGAATTCGGAAGGCCTGTCGGTTTCTTCTCTCCTGTAGCAAGATCTGTGATCTCATCCAGCTTGTAGTCACGGACAGCAGTTACTTTATGTCCTGCAAACTCTGCCGGCGGATTCTGACGGAGTGTTGTCATAATCTCCTGGATCTTCTGGAGTCCCTCAATGCCTTTCATGGTAACTGCCTGGATCGCATCTTTATAATATCCAAACTCCTCATACATGTCGATCATTGCATCCCAGAGAGTCTTGCCCTGTGTCTTGTAATAAGCTGCTGCCTCACAAAGTGCCATAGTTGCAACGATAGCATCTTTATCTCTTGCATAGGTTCCGATCAGGCAGCCGTAGCTCTCCTCAAATCCGAAAAGATATGTACCCTTGCCACTGTTTTCAAATCCAAGGATCTGCTGTCCGATGTATTTAAATCCGGTAAGTACTTCGATGAGGTTTACACCGTATCCCTTGGCGATCGCATCTGCCAGGTTTGTTGTAACAATAGTCTTTACAAGAGCTCCATCCTCCGGAAGGCTTCCGTTTACAGCCTTTCTCTGGCTCAGCTCATAGTTTGCGAGAAGGCATCCGGACATGTTTCCGGTAAGGTCATGATACTCGCCGTTCCTGTCTTTTACACGAACGCCAAGACGGTCTGCATCCGGGTCTGTCGCAAGTACGATGTCTGCATCTACTTCTCTGGCAAGCTTCAAGCCAAGTTCAAATGCCTCTGCTGCCTCCGGGTTCGGATAGCTGACTGTCGGGAAATCTCCATCCGGAAGTTCCTGTTCCGGTACTACGTATACGTTCTCAAATCCAAGCTCTTTAAGGATTCTTCTGGCCGGGATATTACCGGTTCCGTGAAGCGGTGTGTAAACGATCTTGAGGTTCTTGCCCTCTGCCTGGATAGCATCCATATGGATGATCTGTTTCTTAAGCTCTGCCATATAAGCATCATCAACAGCCTGTCCAATCACTTCGAAAAGACCTGCCTTCACTGCTTCTTCCTTGTCCATGGTCTTTACGGTATTCCAGTCGGAGATTGCCTTTACCTCGCCCATGATCCCTGTATCATGAGGTGGTGTGATCTGTGCGCCATCTTCCCAGTAAACCTTGTATCCGTTGTATTCCGGCGGGTTGTGACTGGCCGTTACGTTGATACCTGCCACACATCCCAGATGACGTACTGCAAAAGAAAGCTCCGGTGTCGGACGAAGTGTCTCAAAGATATACGCCTTAATTCCGTTAGCTGCCAGGCAAAGCGCTGCTTCCTGGGCAAACTCCGGTGACATATGACGGGAATCATATGCGATAGCAACGCCCTGGGATTTCTTGTCTACTTTTGCAATATAGTTGGCAAGACCCTGTGTTGCTCTTCTTACTACATAAATATTCATGCGGTTGGTACCTGCGCCAATGATACCACGCAGGCCAGCCGTACCAAATTCAAGATCCATATAAAAACGCTCTTTGATCTCATTCTCGTCGTCTTTGATCGCTTTCAGTTCTTCTTTTGTTGCCTCGTCGAAGTATGGGTTTTCAAGCCACTGATTATAGATTTCTTTATAATCCATGTTCCAAAATACCTCCCTGTTTCTTTATATAAGATAATTAACATTATATAACAATTTTCTGAAAAAGGGAAGTTTTGTTTTTGCCTTATTCAGACGCATTACTGCCGCAGGCATCTTTTCGGAAATTCTTCCCACTGCTTTTTCTGCCGGATCATCGTATGCAGCTTTTCCACATTTTTCCCGGATATGACTGCTTTATTGTGGGTGTAATAATGGTTGGCAAGTTTCCAGTATTTTTCCGGATATACAAATCGTACTTTCAGGTTCTGCCATTCTGACATGGAAATAGGGCGGATGGAATCATATGTGGAAAGCATTTTTTCTGCAATATATGGATCCCAGCAGTATTTTTCCAGAATTTTCCTCATAAATCGATACAGATCTGCCATCTGCACATCAAAGTTCCAGTGGCTGAAATTGGTCACTGCCGCATTTTTTCCAAGGATCAGCACATTATGCTGATTATACTCTCCATGACAGACAGTACCTTTTTCAAGAGATTGCTGTCGCAGTGTCTGATAATCCGTTTCATCCAGCATGGAAACCGCCTTTTCTCCTTTTTCCAGAAACCATTCCACACTTTTAAGATAATCTTTTTCAAAAGGGCTTGACACTCCTTTTTTCCGGATAAAACGTCGGATCTTCCGCATTTCCTGATTGTGCCGGATATATTCTTCTTTAAGATTCCTTGCCGTGTAGTCTTTTTCCAGAGGAAGCTGCATTCTCCCGTGGATCTCCGCCAGCATCCGCACACTTTTCAAAATGTCGGTTTCGGATTTTGTGTCACACTCCCGCCCTTCAAACCATACCTGTGCCGTATAGGGAATGGAATCTTTGTCTTTACTCACCAGAGCACCTTCCCGGTTTTCCAGATAGACATCTACATGGCATCCCTGCTCCTTAAGTTTTTGCAGAAGTTTCTGCTGCATGGAAAGCTTTTTTTCCGATCCGTGAAATTCCCGAAGTATGACAGGACCTCTTTCTGTCCTGCAAAGAAGTGCGCCTCTCACTCTGCCGGAAGATAACGCATTAAGCCCATACTGCTCCAGCACACTCAGACCATAATCATACAAACAAGTTCCCCCCTGCCTTATTTTACGTTCTATCTTATGCAGGGGGGATTTTTGTTATTCTATTCGGTTTTTATGCCATCTTTTTCCGCTATTTCAAGAAGTTTTTCTTTTGTATTAAGGGACGGATCTTTCAGCACACAGTCAAGAAGTCTTTCAAGAAGATCTCCCAGTTCCGGTCCGGCCGGGTGTCCGGCATTTATAAGATCTTTTCCGGAAACTGCCAGCATTTTCAGAGATGTACATTCTCCTCTTTTAAGGATTCCCTGATAAGTTTCCGTCACGCCGCTTAAGCGTGCCAGCTTATCTTCTCTTTTGTAAGTACTCTGAGCTAAAAGGTCTGCCTTCTGCACTTTCAGATACAGTGGAAAAAGATCTTCTCCTATGAGATTCACAGACCGTCTTACATCCTCAGCTGCCGGTGCAGGTCGAAGATCATGATACCGGATCAGACGACAGGTATTTCGGATCGTTGCATTGTCAAATTTCAGGCGGCGCAGGATCTTTCCTGCCAGTTTCTCACCTGCCGGGCCGTGAGTCTTGAAGTGGTCTCTGCCGTTCCCGTCCGTCTTTTTCACGACTGGTTTCGCAATGTCGTGAAGAAGCATTGTGATGCGGAGAAGCCTGTCATTCTCAATCTCTGTAAGACTTTTCAGAATATGCTCGCCCACAGTATAGCAGTGGTGTGGGGTATTCTGCTCTGTCTCCATGCAGGCATCAAATTCCGGAAGAAATTCTCTTGTAAGCCCGGTTTCCCATGCAGTACGGAGATAATCCGGATGATCAGATACCAGAAGCTTCACAAGCTCGGTCTGGATACGCTCTGCACTGACATGTTCCAGATTTCCTGACATTCGTGCCAGTGCCGCCTTTGTATTTTCTTCCACGGTAAATCCAAGCTGTGCGGAAAAACGCACCGCGCGGAGCATACGAAGGGCATCCTCTGTAAAACGTTCCACCGGATTGCCGACGCACCGGATGATTCTCTTCCCGATATCTTCCATTCCGCCAAACAGATCCACCAGTCCATGTTCCGGATGATAGGCCATGGCATTGATGGTAAAGTCTCTTCGCTTCAGATCTTCCTCAAGGCTTCTGGTAAAGGTCACAGCATCCGGATGACGTCCATCATGATACTCTCCGTCCACACGATAGGTGGTCACCTCAAAACCCTCTTTATCCATCATTACCGTTACTGTTCCATGCTGGATTCCCGTATCTACGGTTCTTCGAAAAAGTTCCTTCACCTGCTCCGGAAGTGCTGACGTGGTGATATCCCAGTCTCCCGGCTCCCGGCCCAGGATGGAATCCCGGACGCATCCGCCCACAACGTAGGCTTCATAACCGGCAGCATTTAAAGTCTTCAGGATCTGCGCTGTTTTTTGTGGTATGTTTATCTTCATAAATAACTCCTCTTACTGATTGCTGCTGTCCAGATCAAGCATTCACATTTCACTGTATTATCTGCGCTCAGCAGCCGGATGATATTCTGATATGGTTTCAGTAACGATATTATAGCATAAATTCACAAAAACAGCGGAGCTTATTTCGCCCCGCTGCCTTGTTTCCTGTATAATCTGTTACTGTTCACCTGGTGACCGGTAACTATGATTTTTGCAAAACTGCCTCTGCCCCACACAGGGCTTATACATTTTAGTATGCACGTCCCCAGTAAACCATCTTCTTGGCAGGTTTTCCACAGCATACACAAACGTCGCTCAGCTGCTCCTGCTCAAATGGCATGCATCTGGAAGTTGCCTGGAAATCTTCTTTGATCTTGTCTTCACATGCACGGTCACCGCACCACATAGCTTTGATGAATCCAGGTTTGTTATTTACGATCTCACCAAATTCCTCATAATTTCTGGCTACATAGGTATGAGCCTCTCTGTGTGCACGTGCGCGCTCCAGCATATCATGCTGAATAGTATCCAGAAGCTCTTTTACCTTATCTGCAAGCTCATCGAAGGATACAGTATATTTCTCACGGGTATCTCTTCTGCAGAGAACTGCCTGTCCATTCTCGATATCCTTCGGACCACACTCAACACGAAGCGGAATACCACGCATCTCCTGCTCAGCAAATTTGAATCCCGGGCTCTTATCTGTAGCATCAACTTTTGCACGGATACCGGCTGCCTTCAGTGCTGCGAGAAGCTCATCAGCTTTCTCCATAACACCCTCTTTACGCTGCTGGATCGGAATGATCACAGTCTGTACCGGAGCGATTCTCGGAGGAAGAACAAGGCCGCTGTTATCACCGTGAACCATGATGATGGCACCGATCATACGGGTTGTCATTCCCCAGGATGTCTGATGAACATATTTCAGTGTATTATCTTTATCTGTGTACTGGATTCCGAATGCTTTCGCAAATCCGTCTCCGAAATTATGGCTTGTACCGGACTGAAGTGCTTTACCGTCATGCATCAGGGACTCGATGGTGTAAGTAGCCTCAGCACCTGCAAATTTCTCTTTGTCTGTCTTCTGACCTTTTACAACCGGAATTGCCAGAACCTCTTCGCAGAAATCTGCATAAACATTCAGCATCTGAATGGTACGTGCCTCAGCCTCTTCAGCTGTTGCGTGAGCTGTATGGCCCTCCTGCCACAGGAACTCTCTGGAACGAAGGAATGGACGGGTTGTTTTCTCCCAGCGGACAACAGAGCACCACTGATTGTATACTTTCGGAAGGTCTCTGTGGGACTGGATCTCTTTCTGGTAGAAATCACAGAACAGAGTCTCGGAAGTCGGACGCACGCAAAGTCTCTCCTGAAGCGGATCAAGACCGCCATGAGTCACCCATGCAACCTCCGGGGCAAAACCTTCTACATGATCTTTCTCTTTATCAAGAAGAGACTCCGGGATAAAGATCGGCATATAAACATTCTCTACACCGGTCTCTTTAAATCTGCGGTCAAGCTCATGCTGGATATTCTCCCAGATCGCATAACCTGCAGGTTTGATCGCCATACAGCCCTTAACACTTGTATAGCCACAAAGCTCAGCCTTCTTAACAACGTCTGTATACCACTGAGCAAAATCCTCATCCATAGACGTAATGGCCTGTACTAATTTCTTTTCTTTTGCCATGATAAATCTCCTTTTTCTTGTGATCTGTTACATATTGCCAGCCGCCAGGCAGCCACGGCAATCCGGAATCCCTCCGGCTCACTCTTCTGTCCCATAAATCGTACACTGCATTTACAGTCCCGTTTTACGGACAAAAAAATAAGCCCTCCGAATCCCTCACAAGGGACCGAATGACTTCGGCGGTACCACCCCAGTTAACAGCGCACCCGCTGCTCTCTCAACACCCGTTAACGCCGGAAACACACGCCACGCTTCAATCACGCAGAGCTCCGAGGCCGGTTCCACAGTTCACGCACAGGACCCTTCCACCAAAACAGGCCCCTCTCTGAGATAATTCCCTGTGTACTATTCTCATCATCGCCGTATCTTCGATACATTTTAGGCGAAAACCCCTGCAATGTCAACCCCAAAACTCACATTTTCAACCCAGAAAACCAGGAAAGAATCCATTCCCAGGAATTAATTTCCAGGGAACAGGGCCAACGGCCCGCCTTCCCGTCCCTCCATCCACACATCGGCTCAACCTGACACAGCCAATACAGAAGCATACAGGCACAAGTTAACAACCTCACACATTTCTCAACCGAAGCACTACTCAAAAAAGCCCAAGGGGTGTGCAGAGGGGGCGCGGCTTTGCGGCCCCTTTGCGGTTTTCACTTTTACAAAAAAATACTGCGCCCCGTTCGCCAGGAACGAAACACAGCATTTTTTCAAAGAGTTTTTCTAAGATCTTGTTACTCTATTTAACAACACGCACCCTATACATTCCCTCAATCTCCTTGAGCTCGTCAAGTGCCTTGGCAGAAGCCGCACTCTCAAGATCGATAAGAGTATAAGCAAACTCCCCTTTACTCTTATTGGTCATATCCGCAATATTCAGCCCCTCAGATCCAAGGATCTTGGTTACCTGACTGATCATATTCGGTGTATTACTGTGTGCAAGAGAAATTCTACCCACAGCCACACAGGTACCCATATCACAGTTTGGATAATTAACAGAGTTCTTGATATTACCATTCTCAAGGTAATCACGGATCTCTTTTACAGCCATCTCCGCACAGTTCTCCTCAGATTCCTCTGTAGAAGCACCAAGATGTGGGGTTACCAGAATGCCCTCGCGTCCTGCAACTGTCTCGTTGGCAAAGTCTGTTACATATTTTTTAACCTTACCACTCTCAACAGCCTCGATCAGTGCCTCCTCATCAACAAGAAGATCTCTTGCAAAATTCAGAAGAACCACGCCATCTTTCATTTTCTCGAAAGCTTCTTTGTTGATCATCTTCTTTGTGCTGTCAAGAAGGGGCACATGAATGGTGATGTAATCGCACTGGCTGTAGATCTCATCCAGGCTCTTGCTGTGCTTGATGGTTCTGGAAAGATTCCATGCCGCATCAATGGAAAGATACGGATCATAACCATAAACTTCCATTCCAAGTCCGCATGCTGCGTTTGCCACCATGGCACCGATGGCACCAAGTCCGATGATACCAAGCTTTTTGCCGCTGATCTCGCATCCTGCGAACTGTTTTTTCTGCTTCTCGGCAAGCTTGCCGATGTGCTCTTTATCTTTCTCCTGTGCAACCCACTCGATACCGCCAACGATATCTCTGGATGCAAGAAGCATACCTGCAAGTACAAGCTCTTTTACGCCGTTTGCATTTGCTCCAGGTGTGTTAAATACAACAACACCCTTCTCTGCATATTCTTTAACAGGAATATTGTTGACACCTGCTCCTGCACGTGCAACTGCACAAACACTTTTGGGAAGCTCCATGTCATGCATTTTCGCACTTCTCACAAGGATCGCGTCACACTGATCTACAGTCTCTGATTTTTTGTAATTATCGCCGAAAAGTTTAAGTCCTTTTTCTGCGATGGGGTTCAGGCAATGATACTGGAACATTATGCATTCTCCTCCTCAAATTTCTTCATGAATGCAACCAGAGCCTCTACACCAGCCTTCGGCATGGCATTGTAGATACTTGCACGCATTCCGCCAACAGTACGGTGTCCTTTCAGGTTTACAAGTCCTGCCTCTGTTGCCTCTTTCACAAACTTGGCATCCATTTCCTTGTCACCTGTTACAAACGGAACATTCATAAGAGATCTATCTTCTGGAACTACAGTTCCCTTGAACAGCTTGCTGGAATCCAGATAATCATAGAGGATCTTTGCCTTTTCCTCATTGCGCTGCTTCATCACTTCCAGACCGCCCATCTTCTTCAGCCATTTGAATACCTTGCCGCATACATAAATGCAGTAAGCATTCGGTGTGTTGTAAAGAGAACCTGCGTCTGCATGTGTCTTATAGGTCAGCATGGTTGGTGTTCCCGGAAGAACATCCTCTGTGATCAGATCCTCACGGATGATCACGATAACCATACCTGCCGGTCCGATGTTCTTCTGAACGCCGCCATAGATAATACCATATTTGCTTACATCTACAGGCTCAGACAGGAAGCAGGAGGATACATCTGCTACCAGAGTCTTGCCTTTTGTGTTTGGAAGTTTTTTGAATTTTGTGCCGTAAATGGTGTTGTTCTCACAGATGTATACATAGTCTGCATCCGGGCTGATCGGCAGATCACTGCAGTCCGGGATATAGCTGAAAGTTTTGTCCTCAGAAGATGCGATCTTGTTTGCTTTTCCGTATTTCTGAGCTTCCTGATAAGCTTTCTTTGCCCACTGACCTGTTACGATATAATCTGCGACCTTATTTTTCATAAGGTTCATCGGGATCATGGCAAACTGCTGGGATGCTCCTCCCTGAAGGAAAAGTACCTTGTAGTTATCTGGGATGTTCATAAGCTCGCGGAGATCTTTCTCAGCTGTATCAATAATCTCCTGAAACGCTGCACTTCTGTGACTCATTTCCATAACGGACATTCCTGTGCCGTTATAATCAAGCATTTCATCAGCTACTTCTTTGAGTACTTCCTCCGGAAGCACTGCCGGTCCGGCAGAAAAATTGTACACTCTACTCATGTTTCTTCATATCCTCCTCGTCAAATACATCATCAAGATTCGCACCAGCCGGTACCATCGGGAACACACTCAGATCCTGATCGATCCAGCAATCCAGAACGACAGGTCCCTCTGCTGCCAGTGCCATCTTAAGTGCAGGTTCCACATCCTCCATCCTTGTCACACGAATGGCTTTTGCACCCAGCGCCTCTGATAATTTTACAAAATCAACAGAATCATCCAGTACTGTGGAAGAATATCTCTTTCCATAGAAAAGCGTCTGCCACTGACGCACCATTCCCAGTACGTGATTGTTCATGACAATCTGGATCAACTGTCTACCACAGCGCGCTGCTGTTGCCAGTTCATTCATATTCATACGGAAGCATCCGTCACCTGCTATATTAACAACTGTTTTTTCCGGTCTGCCCATCTTTGCGCCAATTGCAGCGCCAAGGCCATAGCCCATCGTTCCAAGGCCGCCGGAAGTAAGAAGAGTTCTCGGCTCTTTGTATTTATAATACTGTGCCGCCCACATCTGATGCTGTCCAACATCTGTGGAGATGATGGCATCACCATTGGTCAGTTCATAAAGTTTCTCTATAATATACGGACCTGTCAGCTGTGTATGATCATAATTCAGCGGATATTTTGCTTTCAGTTCCTGGATATGTGCGATCCACTCCGGATGTTCTTTTTCCGGAACTTCCTCCAGAAGACGTTTCAGCACTTCTTTCACATCTCCGATCACGCTTGCATCCACTTTGATATTTTTGTTGATCTCCGCAGCATCTACATCGATCTGAAGGATTTTTGCATTATGTGCAAAAGTCTTGGTATTTCCTGTTACACGGTCACTGAAACGTGCTCCAAGAACAATGAGAAGATCACATTCCGTAACACCAAGATCGGAAGTCTTGGTTCCGTGCATACCTACCATACCGGTATAAAGCGGATCCTCACCTGGGAAAGTACCTTTACCCATCAGTGTATCGCAGACCGGAGCCTGGATCCTGTGAGCCAGTTCGCGGACTTCCTGGTCAGCACCGGAGATCACACAGCCGCCGCCTACAAAAATAAAAGGTTTCTTTGCCTCTCTGATCATTTCCAGCACCTGGTCCATATCTTCTTTGCGGATGTTTTTGATCTCACGGTTAACGGTAGCCGGATGGCATGGCTCGTATTCATATTTCATTCCTGTGATATCCTTCGGAACATCCACAAGAACCGGGCCAGGTCTTCCGCTTTTTGCAATATAAAATGCTCTTCTTAACGTATCTGCAAGATCTTCGATATTCTTTACAATAAAGCTGTATTTTGTCACAGGCATTACGATACCTGCGATATCAACCTCCTGGAAAGAATCTCTTCCCAGGAGTGGTCTTCCTACGTTTGCAGTAATGGCTACCATCGGTACGGAATCCATGTATGCAGTCGCGATTCCTGTTACCAGGTTGGTGGCTCCAGGACCGGATGTTGCCAGGCAGACGCCCACTTTTCCGGTAGCTCTCGCATAACCGTCAGCAGCATGGGATGCACCCTGCTCGTGGGAGGTCAATACATCGTGTGATCTCATCTTTGTATTCATATAAGGCATCGTAAACATTCAGGATCGCGCCGCCCGGATATCCAAATACGGTATCAACGCCCTGTTCCTTCAGACATTCTACGATGATCTCTGCACCTGTAAGCTGCATGTCTTTCGTTCCTCCTTATTTTGCTTTCGGTACTTCCAGGATCGCACCACGGTTTCCGGATGTTACCATGGAAGCATATCTTGCCAGATATCCGGTTGTTACCTTCGGCTCTCTTGGCTGCCATTTTTCTCTTCTTGCCTGCATCTCTTCGTCAGAAACTTTGATCTCCAGTTTCAGTTCCGGAATATTGATGCTGATGATATCGCCTTCCTCAACCAGTGCGATCGGGCCGCCTACGGCTGCCTCCGGTGATACGTGTCCGATAGCAGCTCCTCTGGATGCGCCGCTGAAACGTCCGTCTGTGATCAGGGCTACGGAAGAACCAAGTCCCATTCCCACGATTGCGGATGTCGGGTTCAGCATCTCTCTCATTCCAGGACCACCTTTTGGTCCCTCGTAACGGATAACAACTACATCACCCTCTACGATCTTGCCGCTCTTGATTGCCACAATCGCGTCATCCTCGCTGTCAAATACACGTGCAGGACCTTCATGTACCAGCATTTCCGGTACAACTGCGGAACGTTTTACAACGCCGCCGTCCGGTGCAAGGTTTCCTTTCAGTACGGCAAGTCCGCCTGTCTTTGTATACGGATTGTCGATCGGGCGGATAACTTCCGGATTCAGATTTACACAATCTTTGATATTTTCCCCAACTGTTTTTCCTGTTACTGTCATACACTCTGTATGAAGAAGTCCGATCTTGTTCAGCTCATTCATAACCGCATAAACACCGCCGGCCTCGTTGAGGTCTTCCATGTAAGTCGGGCCTGCCGGTGCAAGGTGGCAGAGGTTCGGAGTCTTCTCACTGATCTCATTTGCAAAGCTGATGTCAAAGTCCATTCCGATCTCATGTGCGATAGCCGGAAGATGAAGCATACTGTTTGTGGAGCATCCAAGTGCCATATCTACGGTAAGAGCATTTAAAACTGCCTCTTTTGTCATGATGTCTCTTGGGCGGATGTTCCTTTTGTACATTTCCATTACCTGCATTCCTGCATGTTTTGCAAGACGGATACGCTCGGAGTATACGGCCGGGATGGTACCATTTCCCTTAAGTCCCATTCCAAGAACCTCTGTCAGGCAGTTCATGCTGTTTGCAGTGTACATACCGGAACATGATCCACAGGTCGGACAGGTTTTGTTCTCGAATTCTGCCAGGTCATCTGCTGTGATCGTTCCTGCTGCATAGGAACCTACTGCCTCAAACATGCTGGAAAGACTTGTTTTGTGTCCTTTTACATGACCGGCAAGCATCGGGCCTCCGCTTACAAATACAGTCGGAACATTGATTCTTGCTGCTGCCATCAGAAGGCCAGGTACGTTCTTATCACAGTTGGGTACCATAACCAGAGCATCAAACTGATGAGCCATTGCCATAGCCTCTGTGGAATCTGCGATCAGGTCACGGGTTACCAGGGAATATTTCATTCCAACGTGTCCCATTGCAATTCCGTCACATACTGCGATCGCCGGGAATACAACCGGTGTTCCACCAGCCATTGCAACGCCAAGTTTTACGGCGTTTACGATCTTGTCAAGGTTCATATGTCCCGGTACGATCTCGTTGTAAGAGCTTACGATTCCTACCAGTGGTTTGTCCATTTCTTCTTTTGTCATTCCAAGGGCATTGAACAGGGAACGATGTGGTGCCTGCTGTGTGCCTTTTCTTACGGTATCACTTCTCATTTTTTAAGGTTCTCCTTTTTATTCTTTACGATATGGTTCTATATCTCTTCAAATTTATTTATGCGATGGCATCTGCGATCAGATCGCCCATCTCTTTAGTTCCCACAAGTTTGCAGCCCTCAGACATGATATCTCCGGTTCTGTAACCAGCTGTCAGAACTTTCTGTACTGCTGTTTCCACAGCATCTGCCTCTTTGTCAAGATCCAGAGAATATCTCAGCATCATGGCTGCAGAAAGGATAGTTGCGATCGGGTTTGCCTTGTTCTGACCTGCGATATCCGGTGCGGAACCGTGGCTCGGCTCATAGAGGCCAAGTTTTGTCTCATTTAAGCTTGCGGAAGAAAGCATTCCGATGGAACCGGTTACCATACTTGCCTCATCAGAGAGGATATCTCCGAACATGTTCTCTGTAAGGATGACATCAAACTGTTTCGGATCACGTACCAGCTGCATTGCACAGTTATCAACCAGCATATGCTCCAGTGTTACATCCGGATAGTCTTTTGCAACATCTTCCACAACGCTTCTCCAGAGTCTGGAAGAATCCAGAACGTTTGCCTTATCTACACTTGTAACTTTATTTCTTCTCTTACGTGCGATCTCAAATGCCTTGATGGCAATACGGCGGATCTCATTCTCATTATAGGAAAGAGTATCTACGGCTGTGCGGACTCCGTTCTCCTCGGTAGTCTTTCTGGCTCCGAAGTAAAGACCTCCTGTCAGCTCTCTTACGATAATCATGTCAAAACCATCTCCGATGATCTCATCACGAAGCGGGCATGCATCACGAAGCTCATTGTAAAGATATGCAGGACGAAGGTTTGCAAAAAGGTTCAGCGCTTTACGGATTGCAAGAAGTCCTGCCTCCGGACGTTTAGACGGCTCCAGTTTGTACCACGGGGATGTCTTGGCATCGCCGCCGATGGACCCCATCAGTACGGCGTCAGAAGCTTTTGCCTGAGCAATGGCTTCCTCTGTAAGAGGTACTCCGTGAGCATCAATGGATGCACCTCCTAAAAGAACTTCTGTGTATGAAAATTTATGGCTGTATTTCTCGCATACTCTGTCTAAAACTTTTTTGGCCTCGGCAACAATCTCCGGGCCGATTCCGTCTCCCGGAATCAGGGCAATTTTGTACTCCATTTTATCTACTCCTCCGATTTCCCCTGTGCTGTAAAATTTTAACGCACTGGTGTGGATAATTGTTATTATCATAACGCACTTTTCGACGGATTTCAACCTATTAAATAGATAAAGTTATCTCCAGGATATAAAAAGAGCTCCTGTGTCTTTGATTTTCTTCCTGACTCCTGGTACTTTGGCTCCCTGCTTTCTGCCCGTTACCGCCACGCTCCCGCCCGAAAAGTATCTTATGCCACAGGATGTTCCACTATGGCAAAAGCTGCCTTCCCGTTTCCGGTACAGCAGCCTTTTCTTTTTCCTGTATTCTGTTTTTCAAAAAATCTCTCAGAATTTTCCACTGGAGCCGCCAAAAGTATCCCCCGAGGAAGACGTATGTGTACTGGAGCCCCCGCCACTGTCCTCATTTTTCGGTTTTGCGGATTTTGACACCGTACTGTAAAGATAATACTCGTTACTTCTGGTTACCTTCATACTGCCCTGACGTACATAGGAAGCAGCCTGATCCTGTTTTCGCACAGTTTTCAGTTTCCTCCTCATATTTCCGGTTATAAGCACGCCTGCCACAAGTCCCACTGCAAGAGCAATCAGCAGATTTGCCCCCACATCAAAAGACTCCTTTGGAAGATTTCCCACATCATATGGCTCTGCCTCATCCGCCTGCATGATAAAGTCATCGCATTCCATGGCAAACATCTGAAACGCTTCGTTATAATCCCCATCACTTAAATAAGGCTTCACCTGCTCCATGATATATTCCTGTCCGGCATCGGTAAACGCTTCAATAGCATAACCATGTGTTGCAATAGCCCAGTTACGGTCACCCATATCCACCAGGAACAAAATACCGTCACCATCTTCTCCCTGTCCATATCCATGGTCAATAAAATAATCATCTGCATAAGCCTGCGCCGTTTTTCCTTCCAGACTATTGGTGGTAACAATGATAACATCTACCTGTTCCCGCTCACTGATCTCATCCAGTGTATTGCAAAGGCTCTCCTTTTGATCTGTATCCAGAAGTCCCGCCTGATCCGCAAGCCGGCTTTCTGTTTCCGCCCATACCGGAAAGGCACATGCCAGGCATAAAAGGATCACTGTCAGAAATACGGATATTCTCTTTTTCATGGCATTCACCTCCCCTACAAAGCCCAGATCAGATACAGGATAATATAGGCGATCACGCCAACGATCCCCGTCGTTCCCAGGAACCATCTCGCAAAAGCACTCTTATCTGTGGGCAGATTCCCCACAAATTTCCCAGTCTGGCCATTCATGGCAAATATGTAATTATCGCCTTTCCATTTCGTCTGCAGGATCCATACCGGATACAGTGCATACTTCGTAGTTCCGTTATGAAGCCGGATGCTGGTATTCTCCGGAACCACACTGGAATAGCCTCTGACCGTATCCCGGAATGCATCTTCCGTACTGTGACGGATACGCTCATTGGCACGTCCCTCGCACTCTTCCGCCGTCACATCATACTTATCCGCAAAATATCCCGCCAGATATGCAGTCTGGAAATCCACCGCCTCTTTAAAATCAAAAGGCTCTATGGACTCCATCAGATCATTTTCCATACTGGCCGAACCATCCACAGGTACATGATCAAATCCCAGAGAACCACTTCTGTGTACTGCATAATAACTGGTTTCCGTATAATCATAATCATTATCACTCCAGAAACGGGTCTTCGTAGCTTTATAGCGGATATCCGCACTGGCATCCGTATCATAAAGCCAGAACGGAACGTAGATCCCCTTCACCTCACTGATATGATTCTCCGACTTAAACGCTTTCGGGAGAAGGCGCTTGCCTGACAAATGCTTCTTCAGCTTCTCCTTTGCAGCCTTTTTATCCAGCTTAAACGGAATCACGTAATCTGGTTTCAGTGCACCGGACAGCTGTCCGGTCATTACCACCGGGCTGCCGCAAAACGGGCAGGCTGTCGCTGCCGTATTGGCATCACCCACGATCTCACCGCCACAGGACTTACACGTATAAGTACGTAATCCCTCACTCTCTCCATCCTGCCACTCACTGCCAGCCTCATCCGACCAGTTCATATCCTCCGGCTGTTCTTCTTCTACAGCCTTAGCATGCTCCGATAATGTCTTAACATCAAACTCCGTATCACAGAACGGACACTTCATCTTCTGTGCAGAACTGTCAAACTCTATGGAGCCACCACAGCACGGGCACTTAAACTCCTGCATCTTCGCCATATATCCACCTCAATTCATCCTTCTGTATCCATCGACCGGCAGGAGTTATCCTGTGAATTTCTCCTGACCTTCTCCATTTTGTGATTTATACAGCATCCTCCGGTCCGAACGGATCCCCGCACTCCGGGCAGAACTTCGGTGGATTCTCCGGATCAGCCGGTTCCCATCCACACCTGCTGCAACGATACCTCAACTTCTTCTCCGGCCTCTTCGCTCCACAGTTCGTACAAAACTTCCCTTTATTCACTGTACCGCAGGAACAAGTCCAGCTGTCCTCCACCGGACGCGGTGCCCCACACTCCGGACAGAACTTACCCGTAGAAACCGCACCACAACTGCAAGTCCAGGAATCTCCGCCTGCTGCCGGCCGGATCTTTGGCTGAGTCTGTACGTTGTTCTGCGCTGCCTGTGCCTCACGCTTCTGTCCCATTTCAAAAAGCTGCTGAGCATTCAGACCCCCTGCGCTGGCAGCCATCCCCATGCCCATAAAACCAGTCATAGCCCCGGCGGAATTGGAAGCCGCAGCCTTCATGGCATCCGCCTGAGCACCAGTCAGTGTGGCTGCAGCCATCGAAGGATCACGCATCATAGCCGTGCGCTGGGCCTGCTTGATCATCTCGGCGTCCTCATCCGGAAGTGTAACCGAGCCCAGCGCAACACTTACGACTTTTAAGCCCCGAAGCTCTGCCCACTTCGCTGAAAGAACCTCATTCATGGCATTCTCAAGCTCCGTGTTGTGGGTCACGATCTGATTCGGACGAAGCTCCATCTCAGAAAGACGGCCAAAAGCCGGCTGCAGTGCGCTGACAAACTCCGTTTTCAGCTGTCCATCCAGCTCCTCTCTCGTGTATTCCCGCTCTACATTCCCACACACATTGGTATAAAAAAGAAGCGGGTCCGCGATCCGATAGGAATATACTCCATGACAGCGCACTGCAACATCAATATCAAGTCCGATCCTGGAATCTACCACACGGAACGGGATCGGAGTAGCCGTGCCAAATTTGTTATCCACAAGCTCCTTGGTATTAAAATAATATACCCTCTGATCCTTACCCGTATCACCACCGAACACAAAACGCTTACCGATGGTCTGGAAAGTCCTGCGGATACCTTCCCCAAGACTTCCCGCAAAAATACTCGGCTCTGTGGAAGCATCATAAGTATACTCACCTGGATCTGCACAGATATCCACAACTTTCCCCTGCTCCACGATCATCATACACTGACCATCTGCAACTGCAATCCCACTTCCGCTGGTAATGATATTGTCGCTGCCTCTCTTATTGGAAGACCTGGATGATGTACGCTTCGTACCCTTCACCACCATCACTTCTTTATCCATAGCCTCACAGTAAAAAAACTCCTTCCACTGATCCGCCATCGTACCCCCTGCTGCGCCAACAGCCGCTCTGATAAGACCCATAAAACCGACCCCTTTCTGAAAATTCATTCTTATTTGTAATTTTATAATATTCTGCAGTAACCGTCACTCTCATTTCTGATAGTAATACCATTATTGCATGAATTACATCAAAAATCCACTTATTTCTATACAATATTACATTTGTCACATCCCAAATTAAAGCTGACAGCACCGCGCCTCAGCCACATTCCAATCCCAATCTAACAACACAACCTCACATCCAACCTCAGGCTGACAGCACCGCGCCTCAGCCACACTCCAATCCCAATCTAACAACACAACCTCACATCCAACCTCAGGCTGACAGCACCGCGCCTCAGCCACACTCCAATCTCAATCTAACAACACAACCACACATCCAACCTCAGGCTGACAGCGCAGCGCCTCAGCCGTCCCTTGATCACCCTCACGCTGCCGAAAGTCAGCCGGGGAAGGGGATGCTGGCTGGCTCTGCTTCTGCAGGAGGGGAGCTGGTACTTGGGCGGCGGGAATCTGCGTTGTTTTTCAAAAGTCCGTTGTCTGAGCGGCGTCACGCCGCGAGTTCGGACTTTTGGAAAACGGTTTTAGCAGAATCCCGGTGCCCTAGAACCAGCCCCCGACGAAGCCGCAGACCAGACAGCATCCCCTCCCCCGGCGTCCCTTCAACCATCCCTTCCGCACAAAAAAAAGACACCACGTCAAAAAAACGCAGTGCCTTCCCATATTCACGTTATTGCCAAAAAAGTCATCAAGCAGAAGCCTGATCAGCCTTCTCAACCTCAGCAATCGCCTGCTTCCTCATAGGAATACGGCAATTCTTATTATTACCAAACTCAACAATAACATCTTCCTCAGTCATATCAATAACAACACCATAAAAACCACTGGTAGTAACAACACTGTCACCAACCTCCATGCTGTTCAACATAGTCTGAGTTCTCTTCTGCTCCTTCTTCTGCGGACGGATCATCATAAAATACATAATTCCAAACAGAACTACGATCCAGACAATACCAAGACCCGCGCTAAGTCCGCCAGCTGCTGCTGTAGATGATGCGATCATTCCAAATTCCTCCTGATAAAATCAATTCTTCTTATGCGGTTACCCGCCGTTTCTGACCTATAGCAGCTCCCGCCACTATAAAAAATGTCACTTCGTACTATCATACACAAAAACCAAAAAACCTTCAAGCGTTTTCTTATAAAATCAAAGTAATTTACGCAAATTTTATAAATAAAAACTACCGGTTCCCGTTAATCTTACCTTCCTCAAACCCTTCCAGACGCATCTTCTTATAAGCCGCAAAATTCCCCGCATCCAGAGCATCCCGGATCTCTTCCATCATATGATTGTAGAAATAAAGATTATGCAGCACACAAAGCCTCATACCAAGCATCTCCTTCGCTTTCAGAAGATGACGGATATATGCCCTGCTGTAATGACGGCAGGTCGGACACTGGCATTCCTCATCGATCGGTTTGGAATCCAGTTCATATTTCGCATTAAAAAGATTCATCTTGCCATGGTTGGTATACACATGGCCATGACGACCGTTGCGGCTCGGATATACACAGTCAAAGAAATCAATACCTCGCTCAACACCCTCCAGAATGTTTGCCGGAGTACCAACCCCCATCAGATACGTCGGCTTGTTCTGCGGCAGATGCGGAACTACCTCATCCAGGATCCGGTACATCTCCTCATGGCTCTCACCAACTGCCAGGCCACCAACCGCATAACCATCCAGATCCATCTCTGCGATCGCCTGTGCATGCTCAATACGGATATCCTCATAAACAGCACCCTGGTTGATACCAAAAAGAAGCTGATCCTTGTTGATGGTATCCGGAAGGCTGTTCAGACGTGCCATTCTCATCCTTACATCTCTTAAGCCAGCGGGTAGTACGCGCTACAGATTTCTGCACATAATCCCTCTCCGCCACACTGCTCGGGCATTCATCAAAGGCCATGGCAATGGTAGAAGCCAGATTGGACTGGATCTGCATACTCTGCTCCGGTCCCATAAAGATCTTATGTCCATCGATATGAGAGTTAAAATACACGCCCTCTTCCTTGATCTTACGAAGCTTCGCCAGCGAAAACACCTGGAATCCGCCGGAATCGGTAAGGATTGGTCTGTCCCAGTTCATAAATTCATGAAGACCTCCCAGTTGCTTTACCACCTTGTCGCCAGGGCGCACATGAAGATGATAGGTATTGGACAGCTCTACCTGTGTACCGATCTCATGAAGATCCACAGTGGAAACTGCACCTTTAATTGCTGCAATTGTTCCTACATTCATAAAAACAGGAGTCTGGATCGTTCCGTGGACCGTCTTAAACTCGCCCCTTTTCGCTCTTCCTTCTGTTGTGATCAGTTTATATTCTGCCATTTCATTTCCCTTCTAAAAATATTTTAAAGTTGTCTCTGCCCGGCATCTGCGTCGCAGATACAGCCATAACCAGCTGCCGATGCAGATATCTTTCAAAACTTTTAGTCAATATCATAACACATTTTTTTCTTTCCTGCTACTGATTGTTAAACTTTTACATTGCCATTTTTTAAACGATATCGTATAATATAGGATATTCGCTTAAAAATCCTTTATAATAAGAAGAAACAACTCCCATCTGACAGAAATGTCAGAGTCGGGCAACCCCTGTATAGATACAACGAGGAGGAAATCAATTTTTTATGAAGAAACACACACTTGGAATTGACATTGGTTCCACCACTGTTAAGATTGCGATCTTAGACGAAAACGATACACTTGTCTTCTCCGACTATGAGAGACATTTTGCAAATATCCAGGAAACCCTTGCAGATCTTCTTCAGAAAGCTGAGGATCAGCTTGGTGAACTGACACTCTGTCCGGTCATTACAGGTTCCGGCGGACTGACACTTGCCAATCATCTGGAAGTACCTTTTGTACAGGAGGTTATCGCCGTATCCACTTCCCTGCAGAAGCTGGCACCAAAGACGGATGTTGCTATCGAGCTTGGAGGCGAGGATGCCAAGATCATCTATTTCGAAAACGGAAATGTAGAGCAGCGTATGAATGGTATCTGTGCCGGCGGTACCGGTTCCTTCATTGACCAGATGGCATCTCTTCTCCAGACCGATGCACCGGGCCTCAATGAATACGCCAAACATTACAAGGCTCTTTATCCCATTGCGGCACGCTGCGGTGTTTTCGCAAAGACAGATATCCAGCCGCTGATCAACGACGGAGCAACCAAGGAAGATCTTTCCGCTTCCATTTTCCAGGCAGTTGTCAACCAGACCATCTCCGGTCTTGCCTGCGGTAAACCGATCCGCGGACATGTTGCATTCCTGGGCGGCCCGCTTCACTTCCTTTCCGAACTGAAGACCGCTTTTATCCGCACCCTGAAGCTGGATGACGAACACATTATCGCGCCGGACAATTCCCATCTGTTCGCAGCCATCGGCTCCGCCCTCAACGCGAAGCAGGACGTAACCGTATCTCTGGTTGAACTGAAGGAACGCATGCGTACCACCATCAAACTGGACTTTGAGGTAGAACGTATGGAACCGCTTTTTGCCACAGAGGAGGACTATCAGGCCTTCCATGACCGCCAAAGCGCCTACAAGGTAAAAACAGGCGACCTTTCTACATATAAGGGAAAATGTTTCCTGGGAATCGACGCCGGTTCCACCACCACCAAAACTGCACTGGTAGGCGAAGACGGAACACTTCTGTACTCATTCTACAGCAATAATAACGGAAATCCGCTGAAGACCACCATCGGTTCCATCCAGGAGATCTATGAACTCCTTCCGGAAGACGCCGAGATTGCCTTTTCCTGCTCCACCGGTTACGGCGAGGCCCTGATCAAAGCGGCTCTTCTTCTTGATGAAGGTGAGGTTGAGACTGTTTCCCATTACTATGCAGCTGCTTTCTTTGATCCGGAAGTAGACTGCATCCTGGATATCGGCGGTCAGGATATGAAATGCATCAAGATCCGTAACCAGACGGTAGACAGTGTACAGCTTAACGAGGCATGTTCCTCCGGTTGTGGTTCCTTTATCGAGACTTTCGCAAAATCCCTGAACTACACCGTACAGGACTTTGCAAAAGCAGCTCTTTTTGCAAAACATCCTATTGATCTTGGAACACGCTGTACTGTATTTATGAACTCCAAGGTTAAGCAGGCACAGAAAGAAGGCGCCGAAGTTTCCGATATCTCCGCTGGTCTTGCCTACTCCGTTATCAAAAACGCCCTCTACAAAGTTATCAAGGTTTCCGATGCTTCCGAGCTTGGCAAACACATCGTTGTACAGGGTGGTACCTTCTACAATGACGCGGTTCTCCGCAGTTTTGAGAAAATTGCCAACTGTCAGGCTATCCGCCCAGATATCGCCGGAATCATGGGTGCCTTCGGTGCCGCTCTGATCGCAAGGGAACGCTATCAGGAGGGTGAAAAAACTTCCATGCTTTCCATTGATCAGATCAACAGCCTGCAGTACACCACCTCCATGGCGAACTGCCGCGGATGTACCAACAACTGCCGTCTGACCATCAACAAATTCTCCGGCGGCCGCAAATATATCAGTGGAAACCGCTGTGAGCGCGGACTTGGAAAAGAAAAGAACAAGGATCATATCCCGAACCTTTTCGACTATAAATATAAGAGAATTTTTTCCTACGAGCCACTTTCCGCAGACAAGGCATCCCGTGGACAGGTCGGTATCCCTCGTGTTCTGAACATGTTTGAGAATTACCCGTTCTGGTATACTTTCTTTACCGAACTGAAATACCAGGTGGTGCTTTCTCCGACTTCCACACGTAAGATCTATGAGCTGGGTATCGAGTCCATCCCAAGTGAGTCCGAATGCTATCCTGCAAAACTTGCTCACGGACATGTCACATGGCTGATCCGTAACGGTGTGAAGTTTATCTTCTATCCGTGCATCCCTTACGAGCGCAACGAGTTCCCGGATGCAGTCAACCATTATAACTGCCCGATCGTTACTTCCTATGCGGAAAACATCAAGAACAATGTGGACGAACTTAACGATCCGTCCATCACTTTCCGCAACCCGTTCCTGGCATTTACTTCCGAGGAGATCCTTACAAACCGCCTTGTGGAAGAATTCCAGGATATACCTGCCGCCGAGGTCAAAGCTGCTGCCCACAAGGCTTGGGAAGAACTTGCAGCCGTACATACGGATATCCAGAAAAAGGGTGAAGAAACCCTGCAGTACCTGAAAGAAACCGGACGCCGCGGAATCGTTCTTGCAGGCCGTCCATACCATATTGACCCGGAAATCCACCACGGTATCCCGGATATGATCAACAGCTACGGAATCGCCGTATTTACCGAAGACTCCGTTGCACACCTTGGACATCTGGAGCGTCCCATCCGTGTCAACGACCAGTGGATGTATCACTCCCGTCTCTACTCTGCCGCAAATTTTGTAAAAACAAGAGAGGATCTGGATCTGATCCAGCTGAATTCCTTCGGATGCGGACTTGATGCCGTTACCACCGATGAGGTTTATGAGATCCTGGATGGAAGTGACAAGATCTACACCTGCCTGAAAATCGATGAGGTCAACAACCTGGGTGCGGCAAGGATCCGTATCCGTTCCCTGATCGCTGCTATCCGTGCAAAACAGGCACAGAATAAAAAAAGGAACATCAATCCGGCTTCCATTGAGAAGATATCCTTTACCAAGCAGATGCGTAAGGAGTACACCATTCTCTGCCCGCAGATGTCTCCATTCCACTTCGGAATCTTTGAGGCTGCTTTTAAAGCATCCGGCTATAACCTGGAAGTCCTCCCCAACGACAACAAGCATGCTGTTGATGTGGGCCTTAAATATGTAAACAACGATGCCTGCTATCCGTCCCTGATGGTTGTGGGACAGATCATGGATGCTCTTCTTTCCGGCAAATATGACCTGAACAAAACTGCAGTCATCATGTCTCAGACAGGCGGCGGCTGCCGTGCCTCCAACTATATCGCATTCATCCGCCGTGCTCTGAAAAAAGCCGGCATGGAACAGATTCCGGTTATCTCCCTCAACTTAAGCGGACTGGAAAGCAACCCTGGCTTTAAGCTGACACTGCCGCTGATCAGGCGTATCGTTTACGGTGCCGTATTCGGTGATATCCTGATGAAATGCGTATATCGCATGCGTCCTTACGAGCTGGAAAAGGGTATCGTAAACCGCAAGCACAAAATCTGGGAGCAGCGCGTCATTGCCTTCGTAACAGGCAGCAGCGTCAGCCATGGTACCTTCAAAAAAATGTGCCGTGAGATGGTCCATGATTTTGATACGATCCCGATCTCCGATGAGAAAAAGCCTCGCGTTGGTATCGTAGGTGAGATCCTTGTCAAGTTCCTGCCTGCTGCCAACAACCACCTGGCAGATCTTCTAGAGGCAGAAGGGGCAGAACCGGTTGTTCCGGATCTTATTGACTTTATCTGCTACTGCTTCTACAACCAGAATTTCAAGGTTGAAAAGCTTGGATTCAAGAAATCCAAGGCAACCATCGCAAATCTTGGTCTCAGAGCCATCGACTGGCTGAGAAAAACAGCAAATGAGGCTCTGGAGCAGAGCCGCCACTTTACACCGGCCGCAGATATCCGTGATCTTGCAAAAATGGCTGCGCCCATCGTTTCTGCCGGAAATCAGACCGGTGAAGGATGGTTCCTGACCGGAGAGATGATGGAACTCATCCACGGCGGTGTCCCGAACATCGTCTGCATCCAGCCTTTTGGATGCCTGCCGAACCACATCGTAGGAAAAGGTGTCATCAAGGAAGTTCGCCGTGAGCATCCGGAAGCCAACATTGTTGCCATCGACTACGATCCAGGTGCCAGTGAAGTAAATCAGCTGAACAGGATCAAGCTTATGCTTTCCACAGCACAGAAGAATCTGCATAAAGACGATAAAAAAGACGCATAACAAGAAATGCAGGTTACAAACATCTTTTTCCCAAAAACAAATTCAAAGCTGCACAGCCGCAGGATCCCTGCCGGCTGTGCAGCTCTTTTTATTTCAGATATGATTCCTGTCAGACAGATTTTTTCTCTGATCCATCACTCTTCACAGGAGGCTTTGCACGGAGCATCAAAGCTCGGGTTAAAGGCATAGAAATTTTTGGCATCCAGCTGCTCCTGCACGGATCTCAGTGCTTCACCGAAACGCTGGAAATGGACTACCTCTCTTGCCCGAAGGAAACGGATGGGATCTGCAACCTCCGGGATATTTTTCACCACCCGGAGGATATTATCGTAGGTGGAGCGTGCCTTCTGTTCTGCTGCCAGATCTTCAAACAGATCCGTGATCGGATCACCCTTACTCTGGAATTCGCAGGCATTAAAGGGCACTCCACCTGCAGCCTGCGGCCAGATTCCCACCGTGTGGTCAATATAATACGGCCCAAGTCCGCTGTTCTCGATTTCTTCCATAGAAAGATCCTTTGTCAGCTGATGGACAATGGTGGATACAATTTCCAAATGAGCTAATTCTTCCGTTCCCACATCATTCAGCACCGCCGCGACCATCCGGTTCGGCGCAGTAAATCTCTGGGAAAGATACCTCATGGAAGCGCCTATTTCGCCATCGGGACCGCCGTACTGGCTAGAGATGAACTGTGCCAGTTTTGCATTGGGCGTTTTGATATTTACAGGATACTGGAGTCTTTTTTCATAATTCCACATAACTATCTGCACCCTCCTTCCTGTTCCCACGGAAACGGCTGCTCCATCCACTGCCAGGAGTTAAGATTGCTGTCGTTTCCGGTATCGATGGTCAACGGACCATAAAGTTTTGCATATTTTTCCAGAAGTTCATTTCTTCTGGCAGAAAGTTCGCTGAAATACTCCAGCGCCCGTTTTTCCCCTGGATGTGTATCCAGGAAAAGAAGAAGATCATCAATAGCAAAACTTACCTGATCAATGGACTGTAACAGTTCTTTTTTTGAAGTACAGTTTCCGGACATCATCTACGGCCTCCTCTCCTGCCGCAGAACGGCTTGCAAAGCTCAGGAAAGATTGTTCCAACCTGAAGCGCTTTTTTCAGCTCAAACGTAGGCGCAAATTCCTGGCATGGCACATAAGCCATTGCCGGAACCAGATGTTTAAGATGCGAATACATCTCCTGGTCAGCGCTGTTTCCGGTTCCCGGCATTTTGCATCCACAGGTTTCCTTCGGCATATTTTTCTTCATGCTGTTGCAATGGTTCCCGTTCTGGCTGCCGTGATTTGCCATATCTGAAGATGAACAATCGTTCCGGGCTGCCATCCCGCCATTCATCCCACAGGTATACTGATATGGCCGGCAGCCCGAACGATTCATCTGAAATCGGTCCATAAGCGAAATCCTTTCATTCATGATCACGCTATATTTTATGACAGTTTTTTAAACTTGTGAAAACCGTAATGTCCACTTTCCTTCACATATATCTATCTTTCTACCATTTTTTTCTATATATACAGGAAAATATTACTGTTTAAAAATCAGATATACAATGCTATAATATCCTTGCCTATCTTTACACGGATGGGCGCTTTTACTTATGATTTGTAGCCCTGACCGGCTATTGAAGGAGGAAATTATGCAGGTAATTATTGTAGGCTGCGGAAAAGTCGGTAGAAATCTTGCAGAGCAGCTTCAGGCAGAGGATATTGATATCACTCTTGTCGACGTTATCGCCGACAAGATCAATGATCTCTGCGAAAATATCGACGCTATGGGAATCGTCGGTAACGGTGCCAGCATCAATACTTTAATGGAGGCAGGTGTTGATACTGCAGATATCCTGATCGCAGTTACCGCTTCTGACGAGCTGAACCTTCTCTGCTGTCTGATCGCGCAGAAGGCCAACCACTGCCAGACTATCGCCCGCGTCCGTAACCCCATTTATGAAAAAGAAATCGGCTTCATCAAAGAACGTCTTGGTGTTACCATGATCATTAATCCGGAGCTTGCCGCTGCCCAGGAAATTTCACGGCTTCTCCGTTTTCCATCTGCGATCAAGATTGACACCTTTGCTCGTGGCCGTGTAGAACTTCTCAAGTTTAAAGTTCTCCCGGAATTCAAGCTGGACGGAATGAGCGTTTCCCAGATCTCAGATGCTTTCCGAAGTGATATTCTGGTCTGCGCGATTGAAAGCCGTGACAATGTATCCATTCCTGGTGGTGATCACATTATACACGACGGAGATATGGTTTCCATTCTGGCCTCTCCGCTTAATGCAGCGGCATTTTTCCGTAAGATCGGTCTCAAGACCAATCAGGTCAAAAACTGTATCATTGTAGGTGGTGGAACCATTTCCTACTATCTTGCACACGCACTTCTTGATATGAAGATCGGTGTCAAGATTATCGAGCAGAACAAAGACCGCTGCGAACACTTAAGCGAACTGCTTCCAGACGCAACTATCATCAATGGTGACGGAACAAATCGTTCTCTCCTTCTTGAAGAGGGACTGACAGAATCTGAATCCTTTGTCACCCTGACCAATCTGGATGAGGAGAATGTTTTCCTTGCACTCTTTGCAAAGAGTATTTCCGATGCCAAGCTGGTTGCCAAAGTCAACCGTCTGGAATTCGATGATGTCATTGACTCTCTGGATATCGGAAGCGTCATCTATCCGAAGAATATTACCGCCGACTACATTCTGCAGTATGTCCGTGCCACCCAGAACAGTATCGGAAGCAATGTGGAAACGCTTTATCACATTCTGGACAACAATGCAGAAGCACTGGAATTTGCCATCCGCGAGGAATCTGCCGTAACGGACATTCCTCTTGCAGAACTGAATCTCCGGAAGAACCTTCTGGTGGGATGCCTGAACCGCAACGGCCGCATCCGCATTCCCCGTGGTCAGGATACCATTCAGGTAGGCGACACGGTCATCATTGTAACCACTCACAAAGGCCTCCGTGACATCACAGACATACTTGCAAAATAGAGGTACTGAAAAATGAATTATTCAATTATTGTTTATATCCTGGGATGGATCATGAACGTGGAAGCAGTCTGCATGTTGGTTCCCAGTATCACAGCCCTTATCTACCGTGAAAAAGCCGGAATCGCCTTTGTGATCACAATTCTGGCATGCCTGGCGATCGGTGTTCCACTGGTCAGCCGCAAACCGTCCAAGAAAGCGTTTTACGCCCGTGAAGGCCTTGTGACTACTGCTTTAAGCTGGATCGTCCTCAGTATTGTCGGTGCTGTGCCGTTTGTGCTCAGCGGGGCTATCCCGAATCCCATTGATGCTTTTTTTGAGATTGTTTCCGGTTTCACTACAACCGGTTCCAGTATTCTCTCCGATCCATCACAGATGCCTTACAGCATCAATATCTGGAGATGTTTTTCCCACTGGATCGGTGGTATGGGTGTTCTGGTATTTATCCTGACACTGCTTCCGCTTGCAGGTGGCTATCATATGAACCTTATGAAGGCAGAAAGCCCCGGTCCTTCCGTAGGAAAGCTTCTTCCAAAAGTCCAGTCAACTGCCAAGATCCTGTACAAGATCTACATTGCACTCACTGTTGCACTGATCATCCTCCTGCTTCTTGGGGGGATGCCTCTTTACGACAGTCTCTGTGCAGCATTTGGAACTGCCGGAACCGGTGGGTTCGGAATCAAATCCGACAGTATGGGAAGTTACAGCTTATATATTCAGATCGTCATCACTATCTTTATGATCCTGTTTGGCGTAAACTTCAATGTCTATTTTCTTCTTCTCACCAGGAAGTTTTCTCAGGCATTGAAATCTGAAGAGGTCCGCTGCTATTTCTTTGTGATCATCGCTTCTGCCCTGATGATCACTTTCAACGTCCGGCATCTGTTTGACAATGTGTGGGAAGCACTTCAGCAGGCATTTTTCCAGGTTGGTTCTATTATCACCACCACCGGTTATGCCACTACGGATTTTAACCAGTGGCCTGCGGTATCCAGGACGATCCTGGTACTGCTTACCTTCTGTGGTGCCTGTGCCGGCAGTACAGGCGGCGGAATCAAGATTTCCCGTCTTCTGCTTCTTGCAAAATCCGTCCGCAAGGAACTGCATCTTTATCTGCATCCCAATGCGGTAAAAAAGATCAAAATGGACGGAAAAGCGGTATCACACGAAGTAATGCGTGCCACCAATATTTATATGATTGTTTACCTTATGCTGATGGCCGTATCTATTTTTCTCATCAGTTTTGACGAATTTGACCTCGTGACAAACTTCACTGCTGTAGCAACTACACTGAACAATGTAGGCCCCGGTCTTTCCCTGATCGGCCCTACCGGAAACTTCGGAATCTTTTCTCCCCTGTCCAAACTGGTTCTCTCTTTTGACATGCTTGCCGGACGACTGGAGCTGTTCCCGATTCTGATTCTTTTCCTTCGGGAAACCTGGAAAAAATTCTGATAAAAAATATAACCGGAGAAACATGGGTTTTCCCATTTCTCCGGTTTTTGTTTCCCGCCGCCCTCGATCGGACATTCGCGGATCTCTTTCACTTTTTACTCATATCCATTTCACTGCAAGCATATTTTGTCATATTTGCGTCATAAATCGCATTTTTTCACATTTATTTCAAATCTTAGTCACACTTTCTTCACATTTTTCCTGTATATTATTAGCCATAGAAGGCGATGAGCTTTCTATAATATTTTTCTTTTTCATACGCGCCGGTACGAAAGTACCGGCCTCCTTCCATTTATGGGGTATTTTTTTTCACCCCTTCATAATCGAATTCCGGAATGAAACTTTCGGAAGCAGTTTCCCCCTCCTGGATAAATCCATTTTGAATTCCCATATCTACCGCAGCATCCAGAACTTTTTCATATTCCCGCTTTGTTACTTTTCTGTTCAGCTCTTTAAACTTTTCAAATTTTCTTACTGGTGTATACTGGTTCATGATGCTGATATAAATATTTTCTCCATAAGTTTCATGAAGGTAGTTCAGAACTTCCCTTGAATTTCTGGTATGTCCCGGCAGGATCAGGTGCCGGACGATCGTTCCCCTTCGGATATAACCATCTGCTCCGAATTCACATGGACCTGTCTGTCTCACCATTTCCGCAACAGCTGCCTTTGCAATATCCGGATAGTCTGCCGCATGAGAATATTTTTCTGCCAGATCTGTTTCCATATACTTCATATCCGGAAGATAAATATCTACATACCCTTCCAGCATTTTCAGTGTTTCAGTCTTTTCGTAACCGCTGGAATTATATACAACCGGAAGATCCATTCCTTCCATACGGGCCTGATCCAGCGCCTGAACAATCTGTGGAACATAATGTGCTCCCGTCACCAGATTGATATTGGCGGCACCTTTTTCTTGCAATTCCAGAAAAATTTCACTTAAACGCTCTACCGTTACCGCCAATCCTCTGCTTCCAATGGCAATATCATGGTTCTGACAGAAGCAGCACCTCAGTCCGCAACCGGAAAAAAACACTGCCCCGGATCCTTTCTTTCCGGAAATACAAGGTTCTTCCCACATATGAAGTGCCGCTCTCGCAAGATAAACCGTTTTATCTTCCCCGCAGAATCCTTTTTTACCGGCATTTCTGTCTACATGACAGTCTCTTGGACAGAGACTGCATGCAGACATGATTTCTTCAGTTTCACTCATAAAATTCCCTCAGTCTGTCACGATCTTAAACCAGTCCTTCTCCTCAAACTCCACCACTGTACAGTCGTTTGCACAAGTGCATTCCGGCAAAATGATCATGGCGTGGAGTACTTCATTGTTTGCCGGCAGAGGGCATAAGTGCCAGATTGCAGCGTTGATCTTTACCATGGAACCTTTTGGTACGAGGAATGCTTTTGCGAGCTGTGGGACAGGGGTTCCGGCGGATGCAGGGGCTACGTGGATGATCATATCGTCGTCCAGCGCTACGATACCTTCCCAGGTGGTTGTGTGATACTCTGCACATTTTACGATCCGATCGTCCTTTTTTACTTCGATGGGTGAAAATGCTATGCTGCCCATGGCTGTTCCGGAAATGCGGTCCGGATAGAATTTGTGGATCTCGCCCTGAAGTGGATATCCGTCGGGATGAGTCATGTCATAAAATGTTCCGTATGGCGCGAATTCCTCTTTTGTGATGGTCACTGCTTTTACTTCTCTCATAATATATATACCTTCTTTCTTTGTAATTTCCCATTATAGAAAAAATCTTATATCAGGCATTCTCTTTTTGTTATTCAATGTATTAATTAACCGAATCAGGGAAGTCCCCTGCAGGATTGTGAAAAACAATCATCCGCTGGTGGAGACTTATTACAAAAAAATGCAGAACATCCATCCAGCCATGTTCTGCATTTAATTTCTTAATTATCTGTAAGTCAAGCGGATAAAATCATCCGCATTCGTTACTTGCTCATAACCGAATAACTGCTTGATCCGGTTAATGTCATGTCCCAACCTTACCGTATCGATTCCGGATATTCCACTCCCTCCGGCATGGGATCCCATTCATTCAGTCCAAGACTCTGCTTGAATTTCGCCTGTTCCAGTGTAAGCTTTGGAAGATCATCTTTCAGATAATCCATCAGCTCACTGATTCCTTCTCTTGTTTTATTGTTTACCATGAAGATTCTCTCACAGCCCATGTTCTCCATCCACTGTCTGACCATGGGGATATTTGCATGGGGAGAATCCACCTTGGTGATGATCCCGATCAGCGGGCGGAGAAGGAAATTCCTGCTTCCGTCACTGAACAGGTTAAATGGCTCATTAGCCGCCTGTACAATGGCGATCACATCTGCCTCAAAAGAGAAACAGGCTAGCCCCACGCTGAAATGCTTGGACTCCGCATATTCTCCCGGTGAATCAATGGTATCTTCATTTGTGTTGGTATACTGGGTTTTATGATAATGAAGTTCTTCCCCTTTAAGTGCCTGTGTCAGGGATGTCTTGCCGGCTTCACTTCGACCCATCAGAAAAATTTTTTTCATTTATTATCCCGTCCTGCCTCAGCTTCTGTGGATCTCACAGACATCAAACTTCAATGTCTCATGGAAAAAACGCACCACTTCTTCCACAGCTGTCATCACTTCCGTAAAACCGCCTGTCAGAATCAGCGTTCCACAGAAACGATCCATAAATCCTACTTCCACGTGAGCTGCCTTCACTGCAACATCTGCCGCAACTACGATCGCCTCCCAGGGTGTGACTCTGACCATACCGATCGCATCTCCTCTATGGTCCTCGCCTTCATGAACACCGATATGTAACGCAAGATTCTCATAGACAGATTTATCACTTGGTGTAAAAACATGTGCAAAAGAAAGCTCTTTTCCAGGTACACGCACCCGGGTCAGTCGAAGTCTTTTTCCCTTAAGGTTCTCATAATCATCATGAAACAGCCGCTCCAGCAGTTCTTCCTTCGTTATCCTTTCTTCCATGGTGCACTTCCTTATCTCTTGGTGATCTTGCAAACCACATATCCCAGGGTATCACGGAAATAGTCCACGATTTCTTCCATTGCTGTCTGCACATCGGAAATCTCTCCCGTTATGATCAGAGTTCCTGTAAAACGGTCTGCAAAACCAAGATATACATTACCACTCTTCACTGCGATATCGGATGCGATCACAGCAGACTCGGAAGGTGTCATATTCATGATTCCGATCGCAGATGATCCATAGTCCACCTGTGGATTCAGTCCAAGCTTCTGATATATGATCGGTGCCGGACCACCCATGATATGGGCAAATGTGATCTCCTTACCGGCTACGGTCTCCTGTACGATTCTGATCTGGTCTTTATGTTCATCTGCCATGATGATTCCTCGCTTTCAAAAATTTCGTAATATGGCATTGTCAAAATCAATACCATAGTTTTTTCAATCGATTTAATATTCGATAAGCCGGATTTTGTTCATCCGGCTTACAATTTCCCTACGATAAATTTTACTATTTATCCATTTTAATGTCAATACAATTCTTCTAAAACAAGGCAGAAAACAACGTTTTTAAAAATAAAAATCCACAGAAAACAACACTTGTTTTATATCTGTATAGAAAATCAGTCAGAAATTCTTATATTTCCCATTGCCACGATCATCGTTTTGCTCTCACACAAACAGTAAGCAACTTTCAGCAGGACCCAGACACAGCTTAAGTTCATCATACTCAGCTTCTCTCAGAACTCAAATGCCCTCTTAATGCTGTCATAATGCAGGAATTTTCCCTCAGCCGCAAACGCCCTGATCTGATCCAGAGTTGCAAACATATATCCGTCTGTTTCTTCAGTCTGAAGTTCCAGATCCTTATCCTGCACATCCATCACAAAACGGTACACATCCACAAAATAATTATCTCCCTCACCAGGATTCTCTCTTTTATAGGTAAAAAGATATCCTCCCTCTGCCTCTCTTACATCCAGTCCTGTCTCTTCTTTTACTTCACGGAGCACTGCCTCCCTGGATCCCTCACCTGCCTGGGCAGCGCCACCGGAAACTTCCCACCAGCCCGGAGCCCAGGCTTTTGTCATCACACGTTTGGTGATCAGAAAGGTTTTATCCGGCCTTGCAACCACGCCAAGGACTGTCAGATGATATTCTCCATCTTTCAGACACCAGTCATTCCGTTTCATGGTACGTCCCGTCGGTTTCTTATCTGCATCGTAAATATCCCAGAATTCCATTTTTCTATCTCCTGTCTTTATACAGTACACGGTAATACGATCTTATATTTAACCACCTGCAGCAGCAAATATAAATTACGGATATCTGCCCCGTCTCCCCGCATTCTGTATCTTTTTTATTTGTTATGATAACACGCTAAAGTCCTGTATGTAAACCCTGGAATCCTGCACTATTTTCCAGTCACTTTCCATCCGCTAAAAATCTATAGATTATTTTTATTATATTACTGGTATTATGAATTAGTTTTATAGATATTTTTGTTATATAATTAACACAAACAAACGATTCTATTAAAAAATAACCAGGGAGGTTTTTCCAGATGAAGAATGATTATCCGCATATTTTTTCCCCTTTAACCGTTAAAAATATGACTATTAAGAACCGTATTGTTATGATGCCGATGGGTACCAACTACGGTGAGCAGAACGGCGAAATGAGTTTTCTTCATATCAACTACTATGAGCAGCGTGCAAAGGGTGGCACAGGCCTCATTATCGTAGAGAACGCAAGCATCGATTCCCCGCAGGGTTCCAACGGTACTACCCAGCTTCGTATCGATCATGACAACTATCTTCCACGTCTTTTCAAATTCTGTGAGAACATCCACAGATATGGAACAAAGATCGCGATCCAGATCAACCATGCAGGAGCTTCCGCAATTTCTTCCAGGATCAACATGCAGCCGGTTTCCGCATCTGATGTTCCGTCAAAAGAAGGCGGCGAGATCCCGCGTCCTCTTTCCAGAGAAGAGATCCTTCACATTGTAAAGAAATACGGCGAGGCTGCAAAACGTGCACAGACAGCCGGTTTTGACGCAGTAGAGATCCACGCAGGACATTCCTACCTGATCAGCCAGTTCCTTTCCCCGATCACAAACAAGCGTACCGACGAGTTCGGCGGATCTGTTGAGAACCGTACCCGTTTCTGCCGCATGGTCATCGACGAGGTAAGAAAACAGGTCGGACCATTCTTTCCGATCATGCTCCGTCTCAGTGCAGATGAGCTGATGGAAGGTGGAAACACACTTGATGATACTCTGGAATATCTGGATTACCTTCAGGAAGAAGTTGATATCTTCGACGTTTCCTGCGGTCTCAACGGTTCCATCCAGTACCAGATCGACGCAAACTATCTTCCGGATGGATGGCGTTCCTACATGGCAAAAGCTGTAAAAGAAAAATTCAACAAACCGTGTATTTCCATGGGTAACATCCGTGACCCGAAAGTTGCCGAGAGAATCCTCGCTGACGGCGACGCAGATCTTATCGGTATGGGACGCGGCCTTATCGCTGATCCTGCATGGGTAAACAAAGTTGCCACAGGGCATGAGTGCGATCTCCGCAAATGTATCTCCTGTAACGTTGGATGCGCCGGAAACCGTATCGGTGTAAACCGTCCGATCCGCTGTACCGTAAACCCGTCTGTTCTTGAGGGCGATGTATATAAGAAACTGCATGTAAACAAAAACTGCAACGTGGTTGTTATCGGCGGTGGTACTGCCGGACTGGAAGCTGCCTGCACAGCCGCAGAGGTTGGCTGCAACACCTTCCTTCTGGAAAAAGGCAGCGAGCTTGGCGGACTTGCATCTCTGATCTCAAAAATCCCTGCAAAGAACCGTCTGGCTGATTTCCCGCACTATCTCATGCACCGCGCAGAGCAGCTTGAGAACCTTTATATCTTCACAAATACAGAAGGAACACCGGAGAACATTCGCAAGTTCCATCCGAATATCATCGTAAGTTCCACCGGTTCCGCTCCTCTTCTGCCTCCGATCGCAGGACTGAAGGATCGTATTGACAACGAGGACTATAATATTTATTCTATTCTTGGTATGATCAACCACATTAATGATTTTCCAAAGGATCTGGAAGGCAAAAAAGTCGTTGTCGTAGGCGGCGGTGCTGTAGGTCTTGATGTTGTGGAATTCTTCGCAGACAGAAATGCAGACATCTCTATCGTTGAGATGATGGATCAGATCGGACGTGACCTTGATCCGGTAAGCAAGAACGACACAAAGGCCATGATGAAAAAACACAATGTACATCAGCTTACAAAAACTGCTCTCCTTGAGGTTAAGGATTCTTCCTTCCTTGTAAAAGGTGACGGCGAGCCTTATGAGCTTCCATTTGAATACGGTTTCGTATGTCTCGGAATGAGAGCCCAGGGACAGCTTTACCAGAGCCTTGCAGAAGAATTTTCTTCTGAGGATGTTGAGATCATGAACATCGGCGACAGCCAGAGAGCAAGAAGAATCATTGACGGTACCCAGGAAGGACGTAACATCCTTACCATTCTCGAGGAGAGAGGATACCTTTAATATCATCGCTATAACCTCCTGACGGGCATTTTCATATGTTATAAAGTCCGCTCCACGGAGTGTCTATAGATTTTCCACGTCTTCCTCCCGCTGCAGCCGTCCGAAGAACATCCGCAACTTCTTCAGACTGATGTGGCGGGAGGTTTTAAAAAAGTTACCCAAGATTTTTACCAATGAGAGGAGTTATTACCATGTCAGAAAGAATCACAGGACACACAGAGCTCATCGGTCTTATGGCTTATCCGATCCGTCACTCCAGCTCTCCTGCCATGCAGAACGAAGCTTTTGCAAAGCTTGGCTATGACTATGCATACCTTGCATTTGAAGTTGGCGCAGATGAGATCGAGGATGCTGTAAAAGCCATCCGTACTCTGAAAATGAGAGGTTCCAACGTTTCCATGCCGAACAAGACTCTGGTAGGCCAGTACCTTGACGAGCTTTCACCGGCAGCAGAAATGTGCGGTGCTGTAAACACCATCGTCAATGATCACGGCCATCTTACAGGCCACATCACAGATGGCATCGGATTTATGGCAGCACTGAAAGACAACAACATTGACGCCATCGGAAAGAAAATGACCATCGTAGGCGCAGGCGGTGCTGCTACTGCTATTGAGATCCAGGCTGCACTTGACGGTGTAGGCGAGATCGTGATCTTTAACCGTAAGGATGAGTTCTGGGACCGTGCCGTATCTACTGTTGAAAAGATCAACACAAGAACATCCAGCCACGCAGTTCTCTATGATCTCTCCGACCTTGACCAGCTGAAAAAAGAAATGGCTGACAGTTATATTTTTGTAAATGCCACAGGCGTTGGAATGAAACCGCTGGAAGGCCAGTCCGTTGTCCCGGATAAATCTTACTTCCGTCCGGAGCTTATCGTTGTTGACGTACCATACTCCCCTCTTGAAACCACTATGCGTTCCATGGCAAAGGAAGTTGGCTGCAAGACAATGAACGGCCTTGGCATGATGCTTTTCCAGGGCTCCGCTGCATTTGAACTGTGGACCGGCGAGCCGATGCCGATCGAGCATATGAAAGAGATTCTTAATATCAGATACGATGACTGATAAAATCCCATCCGTATCGGAAAGGACCATTATGAAAACAGTTCAGGTAAGAAATATCACAATCGGAGAGGGCAGACCGAAGATCTGTGTCCCGATCGTTGGACAGACAAAGGAGGATATCCTTCTTGAAGCAGGAACCTTCGAAAGAATCCCGGTGGATGTTGTAGAATGGCGTGTGGACTGGTTCGAGAATGTTTTTGACACAGACAAAGTTCTTGATGTGGCAAAAGATCTCCAGACCGTTTTAAAGGACACTCCGATCCTCTTTACCTTCCGTACTGCAAAGGAAGGCGGAGAAAAAGCAATCTCCAGCGAAGATTACAAAGCCCTCAACATGGCTGTTGCAAAAAGTGGCTATGTAGATTTCATTGATGTAGAAGCCTTCACAGGCGAAGAGATCGTAAAAAGCATGATCCAGGAAGCTCACAGCTATGGCGTAAAAGTCATCGCTTCCAACCATGATTTTGATGCAACTCCTGAGAAAGATGAGATCGTGCGCCGTCTCCGCATGATGCAGGATTATGGCGCAGATATCCCGAAGATGGCTGTTATGCCTAAGAGCAAACAGGACGTACTTACCCTTTTAAGTGCAACACTGGAAATGTCCGAGCAGTTCGCCGACCGCCCGATCATTACCATGTCCATGGCAGGAACCGGTGTTGTCAGCCGTCTCACTGGCGAAACCTTTGGTTCCGCCCTTACCTTCGGTGCCGCTACAAAAGCTTCCGCACCGGGGCAGATCAATGTCAACGAGCTTGAACAGGTTCTTGACATTATCCACAAAAGCCTGTGATCCTGTAACCTCCCATTGAAAGGATCTACGGCTTCGTTTAAGAAAGAACGTGAATTATAGACCAATTTTAATCCCAATTAATGTAACAAATTTAACCAAATAGCAAATGCGGATGATTTTATCCGCTTTAATCCCATAATAGCAAATCTATTTTGTAACAAAAACAAATCTCATGACAAAAATAGGAACTGCGCTGACCCATCCAGTGCAGTTCCTATTTTCTTTTATCGCTTTACTTATTATTTCTCAGTTTTTTCCTCAATGACATTTTCCTGTGATTTTTTCCTTGGGTCCCAGTTGGAAAGGAAGATATTCAGTCCGAAACCAACAGCCAGAGCCCATGCAGATGCCCATGCAGTTCCCTGGGTTGCAAGGACAGCAGCCATAACACCTGCGATCATCTTGTCACGGTCTGTCTTACAGTAATCCATACCGATCCTTGCACAGACAAAGGCCTGGAACATCAGAGTGATGGAAGAACCAACTCCGAAGATCGGGCGGAAGAAACTTACAACTGGAATGATCAGCACACTTAAGAAAGTTGCAATACGGAAGGACGCCATACCGCCAAGAAGAGACTTCATGGCTTTCTTTCCTTCTTTGTAACGGATGGAGACAGATACGGTCATGCCAACCCATAACGGACCGGAAAGGGGCGGGAACGGTGCGATGATGGAAAGAATCAGATTTCGAAGTCCGCTGACCAGGTTGGAACGGCTGGAATTGAAATCAATGTACTCATCATCTCTGGACTGACGTGCCTCAGTAACCAGGGTTTCTGTGGTAACAAAATCACCAAATGCGATAACATAGCATACAAGTGCCAGAGGAAGCGCTTTGATAAACATGGAAAGCGGCGGGATTCCCACACCGAAAATACTTACCTGTGAGATGATCTCTTTAAACTGCGGGATCTTGATAAAAGTTCCAATCTCTAATCCCGGTTTGTCCAGCTCCCCCACAAGAAGGCCAACTACCATGGCGATCAGATACGGGAAAAGGTTTCCATAGCGGGCAACAAGATCCAGAAATTTATTGTTCTTTCTCTTCTCCTGGTATTTATCCGAAAAACTGATCAGGATCAGAAGGCCAACACCTGCGACGATCGCCAAGGGATATTTGTGCATATTGCCGCCCTCTCCCAGCTGACCTGCCATAACCGTAACCGGCGCTGCAAGAAGGATTCCACCCTTGACGGAATCCGGTACAGCATGGACAAATTTATCCGCAAGTTTGGTAACGCCCATAAATATGAACACAAGACCAACCAGCATCTGCAGGGCGATCATTGCCTGGATACGCTCTTTTCCCAGGGGAAAGCCTTCCAGAAATACGATAGTCAGCGGAAGGGTCGGCGTGATCCATCCGGGAACTACCGGATCGCCAAGTAAACTGTGTAGCATATACAGCATGGTCTCTATGATGACACAGCTCCATGCCAGCTCATAAGGCAGTCCCAGATACTGTTCCAGATAAGGGACAGCCGCAAGTGCCGTAACGCCAAGGATCAGGCCCTGGATAAATTCTACGGACTCAAGTTTGTAATGAATAAAGGGAAGACGAACCTGAAATGGCCCAAACGGAATGTAGGGCAGTTCGTTTTCTCTTCTCTGTCTTGCTGCACGCGCCATAACGATTCTCCTTTGTCAGTTTTTTTGATAATACATATATAGTATCTTTTGTTCTGGAAGTTTGTTAATTAACAAACATTTCCAGAAACATCAAAGTCCAATCCGGGAATTGTTCCCGAATTGGAACTTTATTTTGTACAGATTCCGTCATCTTCGTCCGAATCCATACAATGATTGTTACGGTTCACTCCGTGACCTGCGAACCGTAACTGATCATTCACTTATTTCCACCCTGTCTCAGGCTTCTTTTCCACGGTTCATCTTGACAAACAGTGCAAGAAGGATTCCAATGAATGTCACTGCCATGTTAAGAAGCAGGATCATTCTCGGAGCGCTGGTTCCGGCAGTCTTTGTAATGTAACCTGCCAGTGTCAGGATGGTATAGTTTGCAACGCTGGATGCGATCATAACCATGGATGTTGCAGTTCCCTTGTTCTCCGGGAAGAATTCAGCGGTTGTGGAAACTGCCAGCTGCAATACACCGCCTGCGCCCGCGAAACCGATGACAAATCCACCGATGAGGCAGATAGTCGGGTTCTGGATAAAATAGCACAGTCCCAGCATGATAAAGGAAATCAGCGGATAGATGATCAGGATATTGATCTCTTTCAGTCCTTTTTTGATAAATACAGAGGAACACAGGATCGCTGCAAAAGTTCCAACTGCATAGAAGGACTGGATCTTGGAAGGATCACTTAAATTATAAAGTTTTCCAAGCTCCTGGTTACAGTTCAGCCACAGCATGAATGTGGAAGAACTTGTAAATCCAATGAGGATCGCTGCAATTGCCGCAGGAGTGATCTTTAACTTTGTTTTCTCTTTCTTTTCTGCACCTGTTGTATTTCTGTCCGGGAATGGCAGGAACAGGATCAGGATTCCATCGATGAAGATTGCAGCACCTGCAACGATAAAGATGGTTCTGTAGGACATATTAGCCGCTGCTACGAATCCGATGAGGAACGGAAGCAGGAACTGACTGATACACATGGAGAATTTTGTAAACAGGTTCGCCACAGAAGGATTGTTTACATAGATTTCCATGCATGTAGGGCTTACACAGGTATCCAGGAAAGAGTTTGCGATACCACCTACAATGGCAAAGGCATAGGCAACGCCCATAGACGGAGCAAATGCGATTCCCATAAAGTATGCTGCATAGCAGATCACACCAATGATTCCACTTAATCTGCGTCCGAATTTGTCGGACAGGGGACCGGAAAACGGAAGGGAGATCAGTCTTCCAAGTCCCAGTGCAGCGATTACGGATACTACCATGCTGACATCCATAGTTCCGTCACTTAAAGCCTTTGCTCCCCAGTGAGCCGCAAGCTCCGGCTTGTACTGGCCCATGATGGAAGCTCCGATTCCGTGAATGAAATATGTAAAATACAGCGCGATAGAAGTAATTACCAAATTTTTCTTACCTGTCTGGCTCATGATTCTTATTTCCCTTCGTTCTCAGCCTGGAATTTCTGGTACTCATCTGTAGGCATCTCAAGTCCTGTGTACAGTTTATAGGACTCAGCGCCCTGCCACAGAAGCATTCCTTTTCCGCCTACTGCAAGTTTTACGCCTGCTTCTTTTGCCTCTTTTACCATTCTTGTCTCTGCAGGATTGTATACGCAGTCAGCAACGACAAGATCTTTGTGGAACATGGATTTGTCAACCAGAGTAAGGTCATCGTGTGGTTTCATTCCTGCAAGTGTTCCGTTTGCAAGAATGTCTGCGTTTGCGATCTCTTCTCTCAGTTTGTCCTGATCGTCCAGGCAGTATACGCTTACTTTGCAGTCCGGTACTTCTTTTGCAAGCTTCTCTGCTGTTCCTTTTGCTCTTTCAAGGAACGGGTCATCCGGATTGAAGATCGCGATGGATGCTGCTCCGTCAAGGGCACACTGTACAGTAAGAGCTGTAGCTGCTCCGCCTGCTCCTAAGACTACCATCTTTTTGCCTTTTACGTCAACGCCGTGCTCTTTTAAGTTGCGGACAAATCCGATACCGTCTGTGATATGTCCTACAAGTTTTCCATCCTCATTCACAATGGTGTTTACAGCGCCGATGATCTTTGCTGCCGGTGAAAGCTCGTCTACACACTGAGCTACTTTGTTCTTGCAAGGCATGGTTACGTTGCATCCTCTCATTTTGAAAAGGCGCATTGCATCAAGAGCTGCCGGAACCTGATCCTCTTTGATATCGAATGCCATGTAAGCATAGTCCAGGTTATGGTACTGGAAGCTGAAGTTGTACATAGCCGGTGATCCGGAGTGTCCTACCGGACTTCCGATCAGCGCGAGTAAACCAGTTGTTCCTTTAATTCTCTGTTCCATTTCTTTTTTCCTCCTGCATTCTCTCCTTGCAGCCACCGGATGTTTTCTCCGGTGCCTGTCAGGATGTTTCTTTTATTTTTCTTCTGTCCTGTTTATTGGACAATTATTTTCTTGTGTATTGATACGATCCGGTGCCTGACGCTGTCAGGCGGATATCCCATCAGAGTCTGGAAGCTACCTCATAAGCCTCTTTTGTTGCATCCAGTGCACGTCTTGCACGGATGGCATCTCCGATCACGTGTGTCTCAGGTACAAGATCTTTGATCTTTTCTTCAAGTGGATTGTAATTGCGGAATCCCATGGAAAGGATAACGGAATCATATCCTCTTGTCTCATGACGTACTCCGTCAGCTGTCTCGTACTCTACACCGTCTTCATAGAATTTGCATACCTTTGCTCCGGTGATCTCTTTGATTCCGTAGTCCTCGAAATCTTTCATGAGATAGACTCTGTGCTCATGGATCACGTCTGCACCTACGGTATCACGGAACTCGATCACCGTTACATCATGCTCCTGCTCGCCCAGGAATGCAGCGGTCTCACATCCTACCATTCCACCGCCCACAACAAGAACTTTTTTGCCTGCTGGTCTCTTTCCGTCCAGAAGATCAGAACCGTGGATGATGGCCGGATTGTCGATTCCCTCGATAGGAAGGATCAGAGTCTTGGAACCCGTTGCGATGATCACACTGTCCGGTTTCTCCTCTTTGATAAGCTCCGGAGTTACCTCACAGTTCATCACGATCTTCACGCCGTCTTTCTGGCAGCGGTGGATATAGCTGCGGATCATGTTTGTGATATCACCTTTTCCTGGTGGATAAGCCGCAAGTCTCATGTTTCCGCCGAGAACATCTCCTGCTTCATAAAGTGTTACTTCGTGTCCTTTCTCTTTTGCGATAAATGCAGCGCAAAGTCCTGCAACACCACCGCCGATCACCATAACTTTCTTCGGATTCTCTGTCTTAGCAATTGGCTCTGCCTCATGTCCAAGGAACGGGTTGGTCAGACAGCAGATCGGGTTTCCTGCATACATGTTTGCAACACATCCCTGAAGACAGGCGATACATGGAGTCATATCCTCCAGACGCTCTTCCAGTGCTTTTTTCGGCATAGCAGGATCTGCAAGGCTCTGACGGCCAAATGCTACAAGGTCTGCTCTTCCTTCTTTTACCATCAGTTCTGCAAACTGTGGCTCTGTATAACGTCCGACTGTGATCACCGGAATGTTTACCGCACGTTTGATCTCCTCAACCTCTGATGCGGAGAATCCACCATGGATAACCGTCGGTGCCCACATAAATTCATCTTTGATATGAACGGCACGGGATACGTGGATGGCATCCAGTCCGCAGCTTTCCAGGTATGCTGCGATCGCCGCGCTGTCATGGATGTCAAGGCCGCCTGGAACCTCATCTGCACAGTTGATTCTTGCAAGGATCGCAATCCTGCCCTGTGTTGTTTTCTTGATCTCCTCAATGATCAGGCGTGAGAAACGCATGCGGTTCTCAAAGCATCCGCCAAACTCATCCACTCTCTTGTTTGTTCTTGGAGAGAGGAATGTGCTTACCAGATAGCCGTGTGCCATATGGATCTCAACAGCATCTGCACCTGCTTCCATGGCTCTTCTTGCTGCCTCGCCATATCCTTTGATCAGCTCATAAACTTCCTCTGTTGTAAGCTGTTTCGGAATGTCACGTCCACATACAGACGGGATGCTGGTTGCTGCTGTGATCGGTGCTCCTGCGTTCTTTGCATTTCCTTCCGGACCTGCATTCTGAAGCTGGATGGAAACTTTTGCACCTTCCACATGGCATCCGTCAATAACTTTGCGGAAGCTCTCGATGGTAGAATCATCATAGAGACATGGTTTACGCGGGCCGCCTTTTGCGCCTTTGTGAACGACGGTAGCCTCGATAGTGATCAGGCCAAATCCGCCTTTTGCTCTTTCCTTATAATATGCAGCGGACTGCTCGCTCATAGTTCCGTCTGTATTTGCAAAGTTATTTCCCATTGGCGGAACAACGAAACGGTTTTTTACGGTCATAGGGCCGATCTCGATCGGCTGAAACATCGCATTGAATTTCATGTGGGTTCTCCTTTCTGATTAAAGTACCTCTGGCCAGGCTTCTTCCAGTACCTTCTTTGTGTTCTCGTATGTATGTTTTGCAGCATACTCGATACCTTTTTCAAGGTTTGCATCGCTGATAACCTCTACGCCGATAGCGTTTGGTTTAATTCCTTTTTCACGGATCATTTTCACGAACGGTACGGTTGTTCCGATTCCGGTTCCAGGAGCAAGGCGGTCATGCATGGACTCATCTCTTAAGATAGTTGTCGCATATGGTCTTTCCCATACATCGTTGATCTGGATGGATACGATCTTATCTGCCGGGATTCCCTCAAGTACAGAAAGTTCGATCGGCTGGTTTGCTCTTACCCAGTGCCATGTATCGAGGATCAGTTTTGCATTCTCGCAGTCAGCAGCTTTTACAACAGCCCAGCCTTTTTTTACATCCGGGATTCCGCTGTATGGCATTGGCTCAACGCCGATGATGTATTTGCCAGCTCTCTGGCAGAGCTCACGAAGTTTCTGTGCTGTATACTCCACAGAATAGTTCTCCATCAGTCCACAGTTGATCTGTTTTACGTTAAATAATTCACACATATGGAAGCAGAGCTGTTCTTTGTATTTCTGCTCGTAGGAACGATGCTCCTCTGCCCACTGTACGATATACTCAACCTCTGTTACCTTCATGTCATATTTATCCAGGATTGCCAGGATATCCTTATCGAAAAGTCCCTCATTCAGGGCATCTACGTAGGTTTCCGCTCTCAGGCCGATTCCCTCATAGCCAGCTTCTTTGGCAGCTTTTACACGGTCCTCAAATTTGCACTGATCCCCAAGTGTCCAGGAACTGATTGTAATTGGAAATTCTTTTGACATGATAACTCCTCCTGAAAATATAAATAATTTTTTTAGGTTTTTTTTAATTATTTTGTATCTTTTTTCTATAAGCATTATATAACTTCGTTAAATACAAAACAAATTGATTGTACCAGGAGAATTCATAGATTTTATCAATATATCGTGGTATACTATATAAAAACATTTTCACTGTACTGCCACCGTCACAGCAGTCAGACCGGCAATTCCTTCTGATCATCCGACTTCACTGGAATCTGCCTGAATAAAACATTCAGCTAAACTTACGAAAGGAGCTTCGAAAATGAACCTGTATCATCTTCGTTATTTCGTGACACTGGCGCATCTGGAACATTACACGAAAGCTGCTGATGTTCTGGCGATCACACAGCCCAGTTTAAGTCATGCGATCTCTTCCCTGGAGGAAGAACTTGGAGTGAAATTATTTGAAAAAAACGGACGGAATGTTTCTCTCACCAAATATGGCAAGACTTTTCTGGGAGATGTGGAAGAAACCCTGAACCGGCTGGATTCCTCTGTAAACGGCCTCCAGCTTGCAGGAAAAGGAGAAGGGCAAATTGATGTGGCTTTTCTCAGGACCCTTGGAGTTGATTTTGTGCCGAAGATCATCCGCAATTTTCTCACCGCCAACGAAGGAAAACAGATCAATTTCAATCTGTTCTGTGACAAGGTTCTTACCGGCGATATCCTTACCGGGCTGAAAGAGAAGAAATATGATATCGGCTTCTGTTCCAAATTTGATGACGAACCGCTGATCGAGTTTATCCCGGTTGCCAAACAGGACCTGGTGGTTATTGTTCCGCCCGGCCATCCTCTTGCGGAGAAATCCGAGATCCATCTGGAGGAAACCCTTCCTTACAAACAGATCATTTTTAAGAAACGAAGTGGGCTCCGCCAGATCATCGACCAGCTGTTTAAGAGTATCGGTCAGTACCCGGATGTGGCCTTTGAGATCGATGAGGACCAGGTTGCCGCAGGATTTGTTGCCAATGATTTCGGCATCTGCATTGCCCCGGATATCCCCATCCTTCATTCTTTGGATCTTAAGATCCTGCCCCTTGTTTCTCCAAGCTGGCAGAGAAATTTCTACATGGCCATGCTGAAAGATGTATACCATCCTCCGGTTGTGGAAGCCTTTAAGAAGTTTGTAATCGAGAAAACATCAAAAGAGATTTTCTATAAAACAAATTAAGAGCTTCGGGAGACCTTCCAAAGGAGATCTCCTGACAGCCAAAAAGACAGCTAAAAAGACAGCTGTCCAATTCCCGTCTTGTTTCTGTACGGTTTATTGGACAGCTGTCCTCTTATTATGTAAGAATATTCTGTTTCTGTAATCAGTAATTATTTATTCGCATCTGCCTCACGAAGTCTGTGGATCATCTCCTCACAGATCTCAAGCTCGCTCTTACCATCGGTCTCAATAACGATGTCGGCTGCTGCCTCGTATTTCGCACGACGTTTCTCCATCAGATCTGCGATGAACGGAACCGTCTTGTTGTTCTCAAGCAGCGGACGGTCATGGTTGTCTTTTACACGCTCCAGGATCGTCTCAGGTTTTGCGGTAAGGAGTACAACACGGCCGTTTTTCTTCATTTCAACAACGTTGCGCTCTCTCATGGGAACACCACCGCCACAGGATACGACAACATTGGACTGAGACTGCATCTCAATGAGAAGGTTTGTCTCAAGCTCACGGAAATACTCTTCTCCGTAAGTCTCAAAGATATCGGAAATGCTCATTCCCTGTCTCTCCACGATACACTGATCCATCTCCACAACATCCATAGCCAGCGCGTTCTTCAGATAATCAGAGATTGTGGATTTCCCTGCGCCCATGAATCCGATCAGGAAAATATTGTAGTTGAAAAGATTTCTGGACTGGATTCTCTTACTGTTCTGTGTGATGCTTGCGAAAACATCATTAACTTCTTTCTTATGGCGTCTGCCTTCCATTCTGGCTTCCAGCCATCCTTTCTGCTTCGCCTCCTGCTCCGGCTGCAGTACCGGAAGATTGTTGGCTTCCTTGTATACCATGATGTCCTCTACGATTCTGTTTCTCATAAGCAGTGCGTCCAGGATGATCTCATCGCACTGTCCAAGGCTCTCTCTTAATACTTCTAACTGGTTCATAACTTCTCCTTTGCTTCGTTCGTTGTATCACGGATTTCCGTCATCACTTTATCACTTTAAACCAAGTGTCTGTTCTTATTATACCAACTGGTCATTTTTATCTCAACCTAAACTTTTATTGAATTTGCACATGTGATTCATAGATATTTTCTATGATTTTTTTCAGGGAATCCTGTCACATATCTTACCGAAGAATGAGCCCTGACACCCGGAATCACACTTCTTCCTCTGCCCTCATAACCAAAATCCTATTGAAATCTACAGTCAAACGGATATTCGCAATCCGCATTCGCTACACAGCTCTACACCGAATAACTGCTTCGCAGTTTATCAGGAGGATCACTCCTCCTGATACAAGCAACTCCCCCCGCTGCTTATTGCTTTTCGCAAGTGAAGCAGGGGACTTCCTTGATTCGATTAAAAAATCTCTGCCCTATTATTACAAAAGCAGAGATTTTTTCATACAATTCTTTCACAGGTATTCTACTGTATCACTTCATAGATCCGGTAATGTTTGAAAATATAATCCCGAAACTGCTCCACAAGAGAACTTGGGTACCGTTTTTTCAACATACCCATGTATATGTAACGGCGGTAATGAAGATTCTCGATATTTAAGATCTTCACAGGCAGAGTATGGATCACCGGCACATCCGGCACGATTCCCACACCGAACCCTTCTGCCACCATTCCCGCGAGGGCGCCATCCTCCTCCACTTCAAAAGCGGTTTCCGGTACGATCCCCTCTTTTTCAAAAAGTTCACGCACCACAAAATACAGCCCACTGGTAGGGGTAAAAGTCACCTGGGGATACTGGCCCAGTTCCTCTATGGTCACTGTATTTTTTCCGGCAAGAGCATGATCTTCCGGTACAACAGCCACCAGTTTTTCTTCCGCTACCGGTACAAAACTGATCTCTTTTTCCCCTTCCGCACGGGAGCAGAAGATCATGTCAAACTTTTCTTCTTTCAGGCCCCGGATCAGGTTCCCGGTAGCTGCATTCTGGAAATGAAAATCAATCTTCTTCCCTTCCTGCTCATCAAGAAACCCACGTACAAGTTCCGGAATAAATCTGCGTCCCTGGGTATGGATATATCCGATGGAAATGCTTCCGCCTGGAATCCTTGCCGCCTCCTGGATCCTCTCCACACCAAGATTCAGGATATGTAAGGAGTCCTGCACATATTTCAGAAACATTTCCCCGTATTTGGTCATGGTCACATTTCTTCCGTGACGCTCAAAAAGTGGAACCTGGAGTTCTTTTTCCAGGTTGGAGATGGCATGGCTGAGGCTTGGCTGTGTAATATCCAGCCGCTTGGCTGCCCTGGTATAATTTTCGATCTGGGCAAGCGTCACAAAATATGTGAGCTGATTTAAGTTCATATGTTAAAAAATCCTTTCTTTCCTCCGCTTAAGAGACTTTCCGGCAGGTAATTCAGCCTGCCTCGCTGCCTGGTCTGTTTCACATACCAAGGCTCAGGAGCTCTTTTCCCGCCGCAAGTCTCTCGTAAAACTGCTCATAAAAATCCCGGTTTCCATCATAAGGTTTCCGATAGAACTGGTTTACCACATACATATTCAGGTTTCGGATCAGGTCACTGTCCTCACTCTCATAGAGAACTTCCTGTACATCCAGAAGAAAATAATGCCAGTCACAGACAAATTTTTCGTAATTTTTGAAATCCGGTGTATCTACCCATTTCCGGACCTTGATCTTACTGCGGCTGGTCTTTTTGCACTCGTGGATCTGAAGGATGTACTTAAATCCACCATCCTCATAATATCTTCCCAGCGGAAACAGGCGGCAGAAACCCGGACGGAAGCTGTGGATGGAGCACCTCCCGTTTCCATCCAGAAATACGCATCGTTCCTCTGCGCCCGCCATCTTAAGATGCGGCAAAATGTTCCCGTCTGTAACGCCAAGTTCGATTTTTCCCGTGAGAAGCTGGTCCGCACTTAAATGAAGGCCCTGGCTTAACCGCCATACATCCAGCGGGTCCAACACAACGGAATCTCCCATTCCCGTACAGCAGTCAAAACAGCCTTTGCAGTCCTGGCAGTCTGCCTTTACCATGTCATTTGCTTCGTATAAACGGCCGTCGGAAATCTCCTCCAGCGTAACTTCCCGCCGCATCAGACCAGAGTCTCCAGTCCGGTAACGCCCCAGTCCTCTGCCAGGCTTTTCACTCCGTCCAGAACCTCTTCTCTGGAGTAACCGTGGTCATCCAGGTAATCTCCGTCCATATCGTTGAGATACAGATAAAACGTAAGGGCAAGTTCCAGATAATCTGGATCATCATCCTCCATATTCATAAGAAGCTCATTTTCCGCTCCGTTGATATCTCCCTCATCAGCAAGTCCGATAACCTTCTTAAAAAGATGATCTGCTTCTGTATAATCTGCCTCTGCTGCCGGAAGTGTATACTGTGGCAATGTCTCCTTTAAGAAGAAGCCTTGTGATCAGTCTTGCGATATCCTGAATATTTCCTGACATTCTGTCATCCTGTAATCCCATATCCGTTTCCTCTCTTTCTGCTGTCCTGTTCTGCCAGATACCTGCTTTCTGACCGGCGCATCTATATCCAAATCTCCGGGTACCTGCTTCTGACAGCCAACTTATTTAATCCAGTCTGATTCCTGATAATGCCTGTGCAAATGCGTTGTTTACCGGCTCGTTGGCCTCTTTCTGCTGTTTTTTAAGATAACGCTGCACATCCCTTTTATTGACACCTGCACCTTCTTTGGCACGTCTTGCCTGGAAAGCTGAAAGCTTCTCTTTATATCCGCACTGGCATACAAAGGTCTCTTCTTTTCCCTTCAGAAGCATCTCCATCCGCTTGTGACATTTCGGGCAGCGCGCGTTGGTAGTTCTGGATACCGTCTCCCTGTATCCGCATTCTCTGTCCTCACATACCAGCATCTTCGCATTCTTTCCATTAACTGCCAAAAGGTGTTTGCCACAGTTGGGGCATTTCTTGTTTGTCATATTGTCATGGCGGAACGTTCCCTGTCCGCTCTTGATCTCATCTACGATCTCACAGGCATACTCACGGATCCCTGTGAGGAATTTATCCTGACGGAGTTTCCCGTTTGCGATATCGCTGAGTTTCATCTCCCAGTCTGCGGTAAGTTCCGGCTTCTTCAGTTCTTCCGGAACCAGTTCCAGGAGCTGTTTTGCCTTGGAGGTAATGTAGATCTCATTGCCTCTTTTTTCCATCATAAAACTGTTAAAAAGTTTCTCGATGATATCGGCTCTTGTTGCTACTGTTCCAAGACCGCCGGTTTCGCCCAGAGTTTTTGCCGCCTTTTTGTCGTGGCTTTCCATAAAGTGGACCGGATTCTCCATGGCGCCAAGAAGTGTGGCCTCTGTAAATCTTGCAGGCGGTTTTGTCTGTCCATTTGTAAGGGATGCAGATTCCACAGTAAGAATCTGGCCTTCCGCAAGGGCCGGAAGCTTCTGGTCTTTCAGCCTGTCAGCCTCCTCTTCTTCCTCATCCTGACAGCCACCTTCATAGACTTCTCTCCATCCGGCGCTTTTTACGATTCGTCCGCTTGCGGCGAAAGTTTCTCCTGCTGCCGTTCCTTCCATGCTCACCTGCTCATATACAGCCGGCGGATACAGCACACTTAAGAAACGGCGGACTACCATATCATAAATTTTCCGTTCCTCATTTGTCATATGATCCAGCTGTACAAACTGTTCTGTCGGAATAATTGCATGATGGTCACTGACTTTCTTATCATCCACAAAACTTGCATTGGCCTGGATTGGTTTGTTGGCAAGCACACCGGCAAGTTTCCGGTAAGGACCTGTTCCACATGCCTGAAGACGTTCTTTAATAGTAGGAACTACGTCTTTTCCGATATATCTGGAATCGGTCCTTGGATAAGTAAGAACCTTATGGTTCTCATAGAGCCGCTGCATGATGTTCAGCGTCTCTTTTGCGGAAAAACCGTATTTCTGATTGGCCTCTCTCTGAAGAGTTGTCAGATCATAAAGTCCCGGTGCATAAGTTTTCTTCGGCTTTCTGGAAACTTTTGTTACGGTAATGCTGCCTTTTCCGGCTTTTGTCTGGATCTCCTGGGCACGTTCCTTCTTAAATGTACGGAGGCTTCCGCTCTTTCCGTCACGCCAAGTCCAGCGCACGTTTCCTGCCTCAATAGTAATTCCGTAATAGCTTTCCGGTTTAAATTCCCGGATCTCCTGCTCTCTTCTTGCGATCATGGCAAGGGTCGGTGTCTGCACACGTCCGCAGGAAAGCTGTGCATTGTATTTACAGGTCAGCGCTCTGGTTCCGTTCATTCCCACCAACCAGTCTGCCTCTGCCCTTGCCTGTGCCGCACGGTAAAGATTATCATAATCATGACCATTCTTAAGGTGGGCAAAACCGTCACGGATCGCCTTGTCCGTTACCGATGAGATCCACAGACGTTTGATTGGTTTATGACAGTCTGCCTTTGCAAGGATCCATCTGGCTACCAGTTCTCCCTCTCGTCCGGCATCTGTGGCAATGATGATCTCCCCGATATCCTTCCGGTAAAGCTGGGTTTTTACTGCATTGTACTGTTTGGATGTCTGACGGATCACCACCAGTTTCATCTTCTCCGGCATCATGGGAAGAGTGGAAAGTTCCCATTTGGTATATTTTTTATCGTATTCTTCCGGATCTGCCAGGGTTACCAGATGTCCCAGTGCCCAGGTCACCACATAGTCTTTTCCTTCCAGGGTTCCGTTCCCTTTCTGGCTGCAGTGGAGGACTCTGGCAATGTCTCTGGCAACCGACGGTTTCTCTGCGATCACTAATGATTTCATATTTTTTATTTCACCTCATGCTCTTTGGAGCCTTCTCGATTACGCTCCAGGGTTCACCTATTATAGCATGAAAAAAGCACTTCGTCCAGAAAAGGGCCAAAGCCTTTTTCCGTCGAAATGCTCTTTTATTTTTTTGTGTTTTTTGTTTTTATTACGCGCATTTTCCGCTGATCTTATAACCTACCCCACGAACCGTTTCCACCAGATCACCGGCTGAACCAAGTTTCTGGCGGAGGGTACGGATATGTACATCTACGGTTCTGCTTTCCCCGTCAAATTCATATCCCCAGATCTGATTTAAAAGCTGAGTTCTGGAGAGAACCGTTCCACTGTTTTTCAGAAGGAGACAAAGCATCTCATATTCTTTCAGTGTCAGATTCACTGGTTCCTGGTCAACCGTCACCTCATGTCTTCCCGGACACACATAAAGATTTTCCATGCGGTATTCCTCTGCGCCATTGTCCTCTGATCTCCGAAGAAGGGCCCGTACCCTGGAGATCAGTTCCATCATGCGGAACGGTTTCGGAATATAGTCATCTGCACCGCTGTCCAGGCCTACCACTGTATCAAATTCACTGCCTTTTGCAGTAAGCATGATCACCGGAAGTTTCCGGACATCCGGACGGATACGGATTTTCTTTAAAATAGACAGTCCGTCTTCTTCCGGAAGCATAATATCCAGAAGTACCAGAGAAGGCTGTTCTTTTTCCATCGCCTTCCAGAAAAGTGATGGCCGTTCAAATCCCTGTGCATCAAGGCCCTGACTGTTTAATGTATATACAACAAGTTCACGGATACTTTCGTCATCTTCCACCAGATATATCATAATTTTCCTCCAACTTCATTTTTCACCTGACAGTTGCAAGTATAAAGTGCCTTCGTAAAATCCAACATAGAAAAAACGTTAAGTTTATGTAAAATATAGAAATCCTTAAGAAATTTTAATTTGTAAAAGCCGGACGTCAATGTTATGATAAAGCTGACAGTTGTTTGGAGGTTTTTATTATGTATTCTTTTATTGTGAATCCCAATTCAAGATCCGGAGAGGGGCGTAATGTCTGGAACCGGCTTCGCAGCATCATGGAAAGTCAGGGGATTTCATATCAGTATTTTCTCACAGAATATGTGGGACACGCCACAGTGCTGGCGGAAAAGATCAGTGCCGCTGGAACGCCGGAAGATCCGGTAACGCTGGTAACTGTAGGCGGTGATGGCACAATTTACGAAGTACTTACCGGGATCCGTGATCTGTCTTCAGTCATCTTTGGATTTATTCCGGTTGGGTCCGGCAATGATTTCTGCCGCAGCATGGGCCTGCCATTTGATCCTTTTGAAGCACTTCACTCCATCCTTGAGAACAGAAGGACGATTTCCATGGATGTTCCTGTGATCCATCTTGGCAGCCATTCTTACCGGTTCGGCATCAGTGCGGGAATGGGTTACGATGCTGCAGTCTGCCAGGAAGTCCTGATCACCCCGGGGAAAAAATTTCTCAACCGTCTCCATATGGGCAAACTGATCTATCTTATGGTGGCGCTGAAACAGTTTCTCTTCCTCACCCCGTCTTCGGTTACGGTAACCTTTGACGGAAGCGAACCACAAACCTTCGGGAAAACCTGGTTTGTGGCTGTAATGAACCAGAAATACGAAGGAGGCGGCTTTAAGTTCTGCCCGGATGCCAGTCCGGATGACGGCCTTCTGGATGTAATCGTCATTGAAGGAATCTCCAAACTGAAAATGCCTTTCTGCCTGCCAGGTGCACTCTGGGGAAAACATACACACCTTCGCGGTGTACATATTTCGCAGTGCAAAAACGTACATATTACAAGTGACCGTCCTCTTCCTGTGCATAAAGACGGAGAATCCGGCGGAATCCAGCGTGAATTTTCTGTGACCATTGAAAAGAAACCTTTAAAAATCATAATGCCTGTGTTATAGTAGCAGGTAGATACTTGACAAAAAAGAAGCTTAAGACTGACACCCATGGCATTTTGGCCATACATCAAGAAAAGGAGCGGCAAAATGTTGAGTAAGATAAAAAAATACAGGCACGGTTTTATCATAGCGATCTATTTCGTTGTGTATCTTATCCTGTTTGGATATCTGGAACAGCGGCCTGTACGTGCCTACCATGTTGTACATACTGTTTTTGATGATATGATCCCGTTCTGCGAGATTTTTATTATTCCGTACCTTTTATGGTTTCCATATGTGATACTGACAGTTGTGTATTTCCTGTTCCGCAATAAGAATAAACGGGAATATTTCCAGCTGATCTTCAATCTGATGATGGGAATGACGGTTTTCCTTGTTGTTTCCTACATCTATCCGAATATTCAGCATCTCCGCCCTGCGGTATTCCCGAGAAACAATATCTTTACACAGCTGATTGCAGAAATCTACAGGACAGATACCCCGACCAACATCCTGCCAAGTATCCATGTATTTAATTCCCTGGCTGTTTATTTTGCCATCCATCACTGCCAGGCACTGAAAGATAAGAAATGGATCCAGAGAGGATCTCTGATCCTTTCCATTCTGATCATCCTGTCCACCATGTTTATCAAACAGCATTCGGTGATCGATGTATGTCTCGGTACCACACTGGCATTGTTCGGACATCTGCTGTTCTACCCACAGAGAGTGGAAGATTATGAGGAACAGCGTGCTATGGCACAGATGAGCAAGAAGAAACCGGAACAAAATTTATAACAAAAAAAGCCCCGTTGGGGGCTTTTTTATTTGCGTCCTAGTTAAATCCATAAAACTTCTGACAGATCTTATAGGCTGCCACAAACATCTTTCTTCCACCTCTTCCCGGAAGGTTGGACACTCTTCCGAAAAGACTTCTCCGAAGTTTCCGGTACAGTCCCATATTCTGATCTTTGATATAATCCTGCAGCTCCTGTTTTTTATCCAGGCATTCCTGCGTTGCAGCTCTTACCAGCATGATTGAAGAAACGGTTGTGATGATATCCAGATAGCTGAACATATACGCACGGAGTCTCCGGTTGCTTACATTTGCTTTCAGATAGGCATCCACCATCAGCTTGTTTACACGGATCTGCTGATCAATACGTTTGATCATTACTTTCTCATTGACGGACTGATCATCTCTTCCAATAAAATACCGGTAGAAATTCACATCCAGATAATAGAGATTTTTTACATAGGGAAGCGGCTCAAACGCAAACAGATTATCTACATAGAACGTATGCTTCGGAAGTTCCATTCCACAGTCATGAAGAAGTTTGGTACGGTAGATCATGGAATGCATAAGAAGGTACTGGCCTTTTTTCATATGGCGTACTTCGTCCCATCCGAAAATCTGGTTTGTTGGAAAACAGTGTCTGTACTGCATGACCTTTTTGCGGGTAGCTCCCTGCTTCTCATAGACGAAATTACTGATAAGAAGATCCACAGTCTCGGCTCCGCGGGTGAGATCGTAAAGTGTCTTCAGAATCTCATAATAGGCATCCTGATTTACCCAGTCATCGCTGTCCACAACTTTGAAATAAAGTCCTGTTGCGTTTTTGATTCCTGTGTTCACTGCCTGTCCATGGCCGCCGTTTTCCTGATGGATGGCTTTTACGATGGTTGGATATTTCTCGGCATAATCCTCTGCAATCTCGGCAGTACGGTCACTGGAACCATCATCTACAATGATGATCTCTACTTCCTCTCCTCCGATCAGCAGGGAATTGATGCATTTTGACATATAAGCCTCTGAATTATAGCATGGTATTGCTACGCTCAAAAGTTTCATGTGTTTTCCTCCTTCATGTATCTGGTGTATGCGCGAAACGCAGATGGTATTGCATATTTCTCGGCAGATTCTCTCTTATCTGCAAACAGGAACTTTTCCCTAGGTGCTTCTTCCAGAGAAGATACCGCGATACGGTAAGCGCACATCCTCCATTCAATATGTGAAAAAATGTGCTTCGCATCCGGCAGTGCTTCGATCCTTAAGGGTTCCAGTCCCATATCTTTTACCTGGGCGAGAGCTGCCTTTTTGGTCAGGTGTCCTTCCACATTGGGAAGCTCATAAAGGCCTGCCAAAAGTCCTGTATCCGGGCGTTTCCGAATTGCTGTGCTGGCACCGTCCTGGATTACAAGGATGGTGCGCTGTTCTATGGTGCGGGCTTTTTTCGGTGCTTTTACCGGAAGTTCTTCTACTGTTCCGTGTTTTCTGGCAAGGCAGAATTCTCCTAGAGGACATTCTTCGCATTTTGCCGTTCCGTTTGGAACACAGACTACAGCTCCCAGTTCCATCATGGCCTGGTTGAAATCTCCGGGCCGATCCTTGGGCATCCGCTCTGTAAGCTCGTTTTCTACAGCTTTCCGCACAGACTGTTTCATGATATCTTCATGGTTTTCGGTTAGTCTTGTATATACCCGCAGTACATTTCCATCTACTGCCGGGACTTTCTTCCCGTAGGCAATGGATGCAATGGCACCTGCCGTATATCTTCCTATTCCTTTTAACGAGAGAAGTGTCTCAAAGTCTTCAGGAATCCTGCCGTCATATTCTTCCATGACCTGAATGGCCGCTTTCTGCATGTTGCGGACACGGCTGTAATAGCCAAGTCCCTCCCACAGCTTGACAATACGCTCCTCCGGCGCCGCCGCAAGTGCTGCCACATCTGGAAGCTCCTGGATAAACCGTGCAAAATAAGGTTTCACAGCTTCCACTCTGGTCTGCTGGAGCATGATCTCCGATACCCAGGTGTAATAGGCATTGTCCTTATCACGCCAGGGCAGGATCCTCTTGTTTTTATCGTACCATTTCAGAAGGGGTTCTGCAATGTTTTCGGTCATATTGTTTCCTTTCTATAATTTCACCGGTACCGGATCACAGATCTTCATGGAATCTTCCGTGATGGCGCAGTCATAGGCCAGGATGTGGACACCGGCATCTGCTGCCTCCTTAAGTGTTTCCCCGAACTTCGGATGTGTCTCCCGGTTCGGTTCAAAATACCGTACGTCCTTCATCTGGATCACCAGAAGAAGATAGGCCTCATAGCCGTCAGATGCCGCTTTCATCAGTTCGTGGAGATGCTTGATCCCACGCTCTGTAGGCGCGTCCGGAAAACGCACGATATCATTTTCTTCCAGGGTGACGCCTTTTACCTCAATAAAAGCCTTTCGCTCTTCAGATTCCACATACAGATCAAAACGGGAGTTTCCATATGTCTTCTCCCGCCTGACAGTCACTTTCTCCGGAAAAAGATTTCCGGCTGCCACCCACTCTTCTGCTGCTTTATTCGGAGCCTGGGAATCCATATTGATCCAACGGCCCGCCTTGTTTACACAGATCAGATCGTATTTTGTTTTCCTGGCAGGATTGTCACTCTTTTCCAGGATCACTTCTGTTTCCGGAACAAGAAGTTCTCTGCATCTGCCTGTGTTCTTTACGTGAACCGTCTCCAGCTGATCCCCGATCTGTACATGGGCGATAAACCGGTTTGGCCTGTCTTTGAAAATACCTCTGATCGTATTTTTATAGTTCATATTTTTTCCCTCATATCTTTTACTATAACATAAAATCTTCAAAAGCGCAGTTGCTTTTTTTTCTTTTCTCATATAGAATTGTTTTGTACTATGTCCAGTACAAAGAGTTGCTTTTTTACATATTACAGATATTTTGGGAGGTTTTTCTGATGGACAGTATTATTTTTGATGTTGACGGTACGCTCTGGGATTCCACAGGAATCGTGGCTGAGGCATGGAGCGATTACCTTATCCATACGGAACACATGGATACTGATGTAAGTTCTGCGCGACTGATGGGGCTTTTTGGTCAGCTTTTACCGGATATTGCCAGAGCTCTTTTTCCGGAGCTTTCGGAAGCGGAACAGCTTCGGATCATTGACGGCTGCTGCCAGGCAGAGCACGAGGCACTGCTTCGCAAATGTGCTCCGCTGTATCCGGATCTTGAGGAAACACTGAAGATCCTTTCCAGCCGTTTTCCTCTTTTTATCGTCAGCAACTGTCAGGCCGGATATATTGAAGTGTTCCTAAAATCCACAGGCTTTGGCCACTATTTCAAGGGCCATCTCTGTCCCGGTGACACCGGCATGGCCAAAGCGGAAAATATCATGAAGATCCGCGAGGATAATAATCTTTCCGATCCGGTTTATATCGGTGATACTATAGGAGACTTTAATGCCTGCCGGAAAGCAGGAGTTCCTTTTATCTTTGCTGAATACGGTTTCGGTCAGGTGGATAAACCGGATTACCGGATCACCAGGCCTTTTGACCTTACGGAGATATGCAGATGAGTATGAAAAGATCAAAATCCATAGACCTTACTTCCGGTCCAATCCTGAAAACTCTTGCGGAACTGGCCCTTCCTATCATGGCCTCTTCCTTTCTGGGAACTGCCTATAATATCACGGACATGGCCTGGATCGGGCTTCTGGGATCCAAAGCAGTTGCCGGCGTAGGGGTAGGTGGCATGTATGTGTGGCTTTCCCAGGGACTGGTCGCCCTTCCCCGAATGGGCGGACAGGTAAACACTGCCCAGGCCTGCGGCAGGAAAGATTATAAAGAAGCCGGTTTCTACGCAGCCAGTGCCTTGCAGATGACCATTCTGTTCGGCCTCTTATTTGCTTTGGCAAGCATCGTTTTTCTCGATCCGCTGATCGGATTTTTTAATCTGGCAGACCCTGATGCCTATGCTTCTGCCAGATCTTATATGCTGATCACCTGCGGACTGATCATTTTTTCCTTCCTGAACCTGACCCTCACCGGACTTTTCACAGCTCAGGGAGATTCCAGGTCACCACTGATGGCCAATTTTCTGGGACTTGTAGGAAATATGATCCTGGATCCACTCCTGATTCTTGGCGTGGGACCGTTTCCACGGCTTGAGACTGTGGGGGCTGCCATTGCCACAGTAACTGCTCAGATCCTGGTTTTTTCAGTGTTGGTTTTCCGTATTTTTACGTCCAGGCTGGAACCCAATGTACTTCGTGGGCTTCATCTTTTCTCACGTTTTCCGGGAAAATTTTATAAAAATATCCTCCGCATTGGTCTGCCAACAGCTATCCAGAGCATGATCTACTGCATGATCTCCATGGTACTGACCAGAATGGTTTCCGCCTTCGGTGCTGCTGCCATCGCTGTCCAGCGTGTGGGCGGGCAGATCGAATCTGTTTCCTGGAATACCGCAGATGGTTTTGCCTCTGCATTAAATGCATTTACCGCACAGAATTTCGGTGCAAAAAAATACGACCGAATCCGCCATGGATACCGCATTTCTTTCGGCATCCTGGCAATCTGGGGTCTTATTATAACCGCATCTTTTGTGCTGCTTCCACGCCCGATCTCCGGTCTGTTTTTCCATGATCCGGAGTCACTTGGAATTTCCGTAAATTACCTGATCATCATTGGTTTCAGCGAGGCGTTTATGGCCATTGAGCTGATGACCATCGGTGCTCTGTCCGGTCTTGGAATGACCAAACTCTGCAGTATCATCAGCATTATCCTGACCGGTTCCAGAATTCCGCTTGCCATGCTGCTGACTCACGTGGGAATGGGACTTGACGGTATCTGGTGGGCGCTTTCCCTTACTTCCATTGTAAAGGGCATTGTCTTTACAATGACATTCCGTCATACCAGCCGTACAAAATTAAACGATAGTAGTTCCGGGAATTAATGCATCAAAAGGAACTTGTCCGGATGTGATCTACCGCTTCCCACAATGCTGTCAGACCTTTACAGGATTACTCAAAATAAAAACCTCTCTGCGAATCCGGAAACGATAAGAATCGTTTCCGGATATCCACAGAGAGGTTTTTTATGGATCACAGAAATCGGCCCTATATTATTTTTTCAGACATTTTGTTCTGAGAAGAAACAGAAAAACTGCGAGGATCACAAATAAGATAACCACATATGCAATCTTTGCTGCCATGCTTTCGGTAAAAGCATCGACCCCGGTGGCAATTCCAATAAGAATCAGGCAGATTCCGGAAAACTTTTCCATTTTTTTCTCATCATATTTCTGTGCTCTGGCCTGAGTATTCCCACCTTTCATAAACACAGATCCATGACCTGTAAGAAGCATAACGCCTATTACCAGCGCCGCAATTGCCAGTACATAACTGAATGTCTGATCAAACATAATTATTTTCCTCCTTATAAATAACAGGAGCCCCGCACCGGATCACCGGCTGGCTCCTGTTTGTTATTGCTATAGATCCGATCAATAAAAACAGATAATCGGAACATTGTACTGAATAATATTGTAAAGCTCTCCTGCCTTATCCGGCGGCATATTGATACAGCCGTGGGAACCTCCTGTGAGATACCGGTCACCACCAAAGTATGGCTGCCAGTCCGCATCATGGAATCCAATTCCTCCGTTAAACGGCATCCAGTAAGTTACCGGCTGTTCATAAGAATATGTTCCATCTGCTTTCTTGGTACCACGGAGTACATCCGGGCTCTTCTTGTAATACATGGTGAAAATTCCAGGAGGCGTTTTTCTCTCCGGATCACTTGCGAGTCCGGATACGATATCCGACTCAAATATTACATTTCCATCCTGATAATACCACATATACTGCTCAGTCAGATCCACCTCAATGTAAGTATTACCCAGATCATTGACGCCATAGGAATTGGCTCTCATGGAATAAACCGGCTCTCTGGTCGTCTGCGTTCCGGACTGTATCTCCTGGGTAAGCTGTGCTACCTCTCCGTCCTGATCGATCTTCCAGCCATATGCAGATCCATATACAGATACTGTTCTTCCACTTGTAGTCTGGAACTGCCGCTCTGTGCCAACTGTGTCATGTGCTGCCGCAAGCTGTGCTACATAATCAACAATATGCTGTTTAAAAGACGCATCATCCTGGATCAGCTGTCCTTTCTCGTCAAACTGCAGCCAGTCTTTGATCGTATTTCCGTCAAGAGTTACTGTCTCATCCCCAAATGTATACGTGATACTTGCTTTCGCAAAATTGTTGTATGCATCTACAGTTGCCTGAAGATCAGCACTGTCACTTGTGATATCGGCTGTGACATAAGCATCCGGATTGCTTCCCAGATCTACTTCCGCGTCATCACTGCTGATGGCCTCACTGATCATCTGATAAGCTTCTTTTACCTTCAGCTCACTTCCTGCTGTCTCCGGCACAATAGTGAACTCAGAATTATTAAAACTTACGTATGCATTTTCCGGAGCTACCTGATTCTCCTTCTGTGCACAGTTCAGCGACTTCACCTCATTCTCCAGCTTGGTCTTGTCAAAAGCTGTCTCCTCTTTCGCTGTATAGGTTGTTTTTTCAAAAAAACCTTTCACCCATTCATAAGGTTTCTGCTCTTTCAGAAGATTCAATATCTCTCCACTTGATATATAGCGATAGTCGATATCCGAACCGGTGATCGTCTGTGCTTCCTGATCTCTGGCCTTTATCTCAATGCTGTAATCCGCCATCTTACTGGCGATCTCCTGTTCTACCTCATACGCAGTTTTATTGGAACTGTTAATTCCATTGATCGTTGTCCCCTCAAAAAAATGATTCGTGTAGTAATAAGACACTCCTGCGTACGCACACCCGGCAGCAACCAGAACCATCGCTGCGATCATTCCAGTTACCCTCAAAGCCTTATGCTTTTTCTTTTTGGGGAGAACGATGGGGGCAAATTCAGATTCATCAATAGGCACATAACTGATCTTCTTCGGCCTCGCTGACTTGGAAGTGACTGTACCATTGCCAGATGGCCGTCCTGATCTTGAAGTTCCTGATCCACCGGATGATCTCGCAGATCTTCCATGCGACACATTAGATGGTCTGGCTGACTTCGAATGTCCTGCAGATTTTGAGTTCTCTGCTGTTACGTGAGAAGCGGATGGATCTGATTTTTTCTCAGGCTGGACATCTCCGACTGTATCACTGACAATCTTCGCCATGGCGTCATTGATCTTATCTTCGATGTCTTTCTTCTCCTCGTTGCTCATATTTATATTTCACCTCTATGTTTATGTGTCTTTCGAAAAGACACCTTTCCATTGATACTTTCCGGGCTAATCCGCACTGATGTGCACGGATCAGTTACCAGCTTTTTCATTATATCATACTTTCTGGAAATTGCATCTCATTTCACGGTTTTTTTATAACTTATTTGTACCGTACAATTTCCGGGACATATCTTTCATAACATAAAAATACATGCCCCATAAAAGCACCGATGCAAAAACCCATGCCACCGGACTTGCCAGGCAGGTACCAACATAGCTGCTTTTTCCGGCTGCAACGGTAGCGGTGATCCCTCTTCCTGCAAGCTCAGCCACACCGGCCATCATAGGAAGAAGACCATATCCCATTCCCTGGATCCCGTTTCGCAGTACATTGACAAAATACAGAGGAATAAAAAACAGTGCCACACATTTTACATAGATTGCTACCATAGGAAGCACTTCTTCAATGTTATCTGAGATAAACAGATATGCAAAATATTTTCCCGCAAAGAACAGAAAACTACCAACAACAACAGAATATACAATTCCTATAAAATGCGAAGCCCGGAAGCCTTCGCGCACTCTCTCAAGCTTTCCGGCTCCGATATTCTGTGCATTGTAGGTAGCGCTGGCAGTTCCCTGTGCCACATATGCCTGGGTGAAGATCTGCTCGATCTTACTTCCTGCTGTAAACGCCGCCACCGCATAAGAGCCAAGCATATTTAAGGCTGACTGTACCATCATGGTTCCGATCGCCGTAATGGAATACTGCAGTCCCATTGGGATTCCCACACCGATCTGCTTGGCTGCGAGGTTACATCTGAAATACCAGTCTTCTTTTTTCATACGGAGCTCCGGTACAAACTTCCAGATATATACCAGACATAAGACTCCTGAAACTCCCTGGGAAATAATGGTAGCCCAGGCTGCTCCAGGCGCTCCCAGCTTAAACACGATGATAAATACGAGATCCAGCACAATATTCAGCATTGCAGATAAGATCAGAAAATACAGTGGCACTTTACTGTTTCCCAGTGCACGTAGGATGCTGGCCAGGATATTATATAATGCCTGGGCAAAAATACCTCCGCAGATAATCATAACGTAGGCATATGCGTCCTTAAAAATATCATCCGGTGTATGCATGAATTTCAGAAGTGCATGCATGCCTGTCATGCTGATGGCTGTCATAACTGCGGAAATCACAGCGGTCAGGATCAGTGCGTTTCCTACGGTCTGGCGCATCTCATCCATTTTTCCCGCACCATATTTCTGCGCAGTCAGTACGGTAAATCCGGCTGTCAGTCCCAGAAGGAAACCTATGATCAGAAAGATGATCGTTCCCGTTGAGCCGACTGCCGCCAGTGCCTTTGTTCCTACAAATTTTCCCACAACTACCGCATCTACCATATTGTAGAACTGCTGAAATACATTACCGATAAATACCGGGATCGTAAATCCCAGGAGCACTTTTACCGGCTTCCCCTGTGTCATGTCTGTTTTCATGAAATACTTTTCCCCCTGCTTAATTCATTCAATTATAAACTTTGTGCTGCTTTTGTTATTCTTTTTATAACTTTATACTTACTCAAAACTTACCTATCTTTATGTATCAGAGGGATTATAGTTGAAATGGAATGATTTTACAAGATGATTTTGAAAAATTTTTCCATGTGTGAAAATAGGAACAATCCGACGAAAAAAATCCCCGCAGATCTTTGAAAATCTGCAGGGATTCCATATATCTTATTTATTTCTCAACAAGAAGAGACTCTCCTGTCATTTCCTTCGGCTGCTCCATGCCCATAAGCTGGATCAGTGTCGGAACGATGTCTGCAAGGCATCCGTTCTCACGAAGTGTGTATTTCGGATCTGCATTTACCAGGATAAACGGAACCGGATTGGTTGTATGAGCAGTCCATGGCTCACCGGTCTCATAATTTATAAGTTGTTCTGCATTACCGTGGTCAGCGCAGATAAAGAGCTGTCCGTCAACCTCTTTGATTGCCTCTACAGCCTTTCCTACACACTCATCAACAGTCTCAACAGCCTTGATCGCAGCTGCCTCGACACCTGTGTGGCCAACCATATCCGGGTTTGCGAAGTTGATGATGATCACATCATATTTATCAGATTTGATTGCCTCAACAAGTTTCTCGCAAACTTCCGGTGCGCTCATCTCCGGCTGCATGTCATAGGTCGGAACCTTCGGGGATTTTACAAGGATTCTGTCCTCTCCCTTGTTCGGCTCCTCAACGCCACCGTTGAAGAAGAAAGTAACGTGTGCGTACTTCTCTGTCTCAGCGATACGTGCCTGTGTCATATTGTGAGCTGCAAGATATTCACCGAATGTATTGTGAAGAAGAACTTTGTGGAATGCTACCAGTTTGTTCTGGATCGTATCATCATACTCTGTGAAGCATACGAATGTAGTATCCAGTCTCTTCACTCTCTCAAAGCCTTTGAAATCATCATCGCAGAAAGCTCTTGTGATCTCTCTTGCACGGTCCGGACGGAAGTTGAAGAATACAACGGAATCCTTATCAGAAATGGTTGCAACCGGTTTGCCGTCTTTCTCGATCACTGTCGGAAGTACGAACTCATCGGTCTTGCCATCATCATAGGAAGCCTGAACTGCTGCCGCAGCATCTGTTCCCTTTACTCCTTCGCCCTGTGTAAGAGCTTTGTATGCAAGCTCTACACGATCCCAGCGGTTATCACGGTCCATTGCATAGTAACGTCCGGAAATCACACCGATCTCACCAACGCCGATCTCTTTCATCTTGGCTTCCAGCTGCTCTACAAACTCTTTACCGGATGCAGGCGGTGTGTCACGTCCGTCCAGGAAGCAGTGTACGTAAACTTTCTTAAGTCCTTCTCTCTTGGCCATCTCAAGAAGTCCATAGAGATGGGTATTGTGGCTGTGTACACCACCGTCAGAAAGAAGTCCCATGAAATGGATTGCAGAATCGTTCTCTTTTGCATTCTTCATAGCAGCGAGAAGTGCCTCGTTCTTGAAGAAATCTCCGTCCTGGATCTCTTTTGTGATTCTTGTAAGCTCCTGGTATACGATACGGCCTGCGCCCATGTTCATATGGCCAACCTCTGAGTTACCCATCTGTCCATCCGGAAGACCTACAGCAAGACCGCTGGCATTGCCTTTTACAAACGGATAATCTTTCATAAGTCCGTCCATAACCGGTGTCTTCGCCTCATATACAGCATTTCCGTCATGTCTGTCATTGAGTCCGTATCCATCAAGGATCATTAAAACTGTTGGTTTTTTACTCATAATTTTCCCCTTCTTATCTTTGATCGAAGTTCCATCCGGCACAGATTTCCGACGATATGGAAACTTCCTGCGCCATCCGGGATTCTTTTGTTTTCCATTTTATATAGTACCAAAATCCAGGAATTTTGCAACGCTTTTTTTATTTCTCATATACACGGATCATGGAAGAGATCTTTCTTACAGATGCACTGTTCTCCAGTTCTTCCTTAACCTTAAAGAAAGCGCCCTCACTTACCAGCTTGGTGATCACAACAACCTCTGCTGTATCCGGTCTCTTGCTCTCTTTCTGCATGATCTGTGCAACACTTGCCTGATATTTTGCAAAATGCTCCAGGATCTCCGCAAGCACACCACAGCGGTCCTCAACCTGCAGACGGAGGAAATAACGGTTGTGGGTATCTGCCATGGCTTTTACGGGAAGTGTCTTATAGCAGGTGCAGCCCACACGTCCACAGCAGTCTGCTTTCATGTTACGGACTACCTCAAATATATCACCGACAACTGCACTTGCTGTTGGAAGTTCTCCTGCTCCACGTCCGTAGAACATGGTATCACCTACAGCATCTCCATGTACAAATACCGCATTGTAGGAATCATTGACAGATGCAAGCGGATGCTCTGCCGGGATCAGCATCGGGCATACATAAGCCTCAACACCGTCCTCCTGGCAGCGTGCAACACCCAGAAGTTTGATCTCACAGCCCATTTCCTTGGCGTAGCGGATATCTTTCGCTGTGATCTTGGTGATTCCCTCGATATGAACATTGTCAAGAGTAACTCTGGAATTAAAAGCAACGGAGGCAAGGATCGCTACCTTTCTTCCTGCGTCAATTCCTTCTATATCTGCAGTAGGATCTGCCTCTGCATATCCAAGCTCTGTGGCAAGAGCAAGGGCATCTGAAAATTCCATTCCCTCCTGGGACATCTTGGTGAGGATAAAGTTCGTAGTTCCGTTTACGATTCCCATCACTTCCGTTACATGGTTGGCCTCGAGGCTGTTCTTCAGCGGGCTGATGATCGGAATTCCTCCGGCAACAGCAGCCTCAAACAGGAAATCTTTCTGTGCAGCCTTGGCGGTTTCCAGAATCTCTTTTCCGTGGACTGCGATCAGATCCTTGTTTGCAGTCACCACGTTCTTTCCGGCTTTCAGTGCTGCAAGAATATAAGTACGTGCCGGCTCAATTCCTCCGATCAGCTCGATCACAATATCTATGGAAGAATCTCCTTCTATATCTGCCCAGTCTGTTGTAAGAACAGATGGATCTTCCACCTTCTTAGATGCTTTCTCAAGGTTACGCACCAGGATCTTCGTGATCTTTACCTGACGTCCAAGCTTGGCTGTCATTTCCTGCTCCTGATTTTTGATAACTTTATAGACTCCGGTTCCTACTGTTCCAAGACCAAGAAGGGCCGCATTTACGACTTTTTCGCTCATTTTCTGATGTCCCCTTTCCGTTTTTTCCAATTTTTATCAGAGTTAACTCCTATGTTATGGCAGAAAACGCTTTTTGTCAAGCTCCGGCAGCGGAAGGAGTTCCAGCCAGCTGCCGAAAATTCCGGCGATCAGTTCCTGAACCATGATCTTGGACCGGGGTTCCAGTTTATCCAGCTGACGTACCATGGCCGCCAGACTTTTCAGGCCGCCGTCCTGAATCTGTGAAATCGTCTCTGCTCCGGTTGCTTCCAGCACGGAAAAAAGTTCCCCGATCAGATGCTCCCTCTGTCTTTCATCCATATGGTCGATCCATTTATGGAGACTCCGATCTGATGCCGCCGCTCTTCTCGTCAGACTTTCTTTCTCTATAAAGGATGGTCCCATCACCTCCCAGGTAAAAGCATCATGCTGCAGGATTCCCTTCTGGGTACTCGCTACAATCAGAGGATCTTTCTGGTGGTTGAGCAGCATACCGATCACCGATGCCTCAGGAATGATACGAGTGACTTTTGGCAAAACCTTTTCTACTTTCTCTGAACTGAAAAACGCTTCCGGGAAACCCGGGCCGTCGTTGTCATAAACGGAAAGGATTTTTTCCTGAAGTGCGTCATCACACTGCATTGCCGTGTACATAGCCAGATTTCCTCCCTTGGAATGCCCTCCGAGTCGAATCATGGACTGCATGTAAGTCCCATTAAATTCCAGATATTCCAGTGCTTTTCTATGAGAGGGCACAATTCCGTTGCTCAGGTTAAAATCTTCTTTCCATCCTACAATGGTATCGTCCGTTCCACGAAAAGAAATATATGCAGTTCCGTCAGGAAGTTCCACTGTAACTGCCGAAAACTGCTGCGCTTTCCGGAAAAGGATCTCATTAACATATCCTCCTGCCCTGCATTTTCGAAATCTTTCTGAGCTGGCCATTTTTTCAAGAAGAATTGGTGTATTTTGCAGAAAAGCACTTTCTGCTTTCACCTCTCCATCCTTTTCTTTTCCGGAAAATATCTCAAAAAGTTCTTCCACAGAAAGAGTATTCCCGTTTTTTACATCAGCTATTTCATCCAGATCCAGATAAGAAAAACATGCCAGTATCAGATTGTCTACTTGATTAAAGGGTGTCTGTTCAAAAGTAAGATCCCCTCTCCAGTCCAGATAATCCAGAATATTTCCCATTAAAATCCTCCCCAAATGATCCTATAAGCGTCTTCCGCACAGTTGCAGGCTTTCTTTCTATTATAATACGTAACAGCTATGCTGTATCCCCAATAATCTCCTTACTCTTATCATAACATAAATCCAAATCATTTGCTCTTTTCATCCAGTTTTTTTCTGAGGTAAATAATGTAGTGAATGCATCCACAGGTAAACGCTGGAAAAAGAATTGACAGACCTGCTGCTGACATTATATAGATTGCTGCTCCTTTTCCCGCTTCCGGTGTTCCGGCTACAAAACAATAAAACATTGTAGCTGAAAAATAAAGTATAACTACCACCGAAAAAAAGATCTTAAAAAACTTCCTCATCGTTTCTCCTTTCCATAGTGTCGGTATAAGGACACTGTTGTAATCCCAATTTTACCCTCATAATAAGATTAATTCAAGGACGAATCGGACAGGATATACATATGATAAAATATGACAGATTTTGGGTCACGATGAAGGAACGCGGAATTACTCAGTATGATCTTTATGAACATTATCAGATCACCCGTTCACTTCTGGACAGACTGCGAAAAAATAAAAATGTTGAAATTTACACAATAGACAGGCTATGTTCCATTCTCCACTGTGAGATTGAAGATATTGTGGAGCATATTCCAGAGCCTGATGAAATGAATGAAAAAACAGATACGAAGAATTATACTTCTTCCTCTAAAGATGATAAAAACTCTCTCTGACTGTAAAGGAATGCAGCTTTTCGTCGGCTGTGTCATCCATGTCAGAAAGAGTTTTTTATGTTATTATCACTTTTTTACTTTCCAGCTCGATTCTTTTCCTGAAAGTGATATCTGCTATTCTGTCAAAAAAGAACCCCTTCCACAGTTTATCCGGCAATTTTACCAGATTTATCTGTGTTCAGGGGTTCTTTCATACAATTTATTTATTCAGTTTGAACAAAATATACGATTTATTTGTAGTTTACAATCTTTCCGAAATCTGGTTTCAGGGAAGCGCCACCTACAAGACCGCCGTCGATGTCAGCCTGAGCAAATAAGTCAGGAGCTGTTGCAGCGTTTACAGATCCGCCGTACTGGATACGGATCTCTGCTGCTGTAGCGTCATCATAGATCTCAGCGATGCATTTACGGATATCAGCGCAAACCTCCTGAGCCTGCTCTGTTGTAGCTGTCTTACCTGTTCCGATAGCCCAGATCGGCTCGTAAGCGATAACTGCTGTCTTAGCCTGATCAGCTGTAACACCCTGGAATCCAACCTTAACCTGCTGACGGATGAAGTCCATTGTTACGCCCTGCTCTCTCTGAGTAAGTGTCTCACCGCAGCACATGATCGGTGTGATACCATGCTCGAAAGCTTTGAGCATTTTTTTGTTAACGTCTTCGTTTGTCTCACCGAAGTACTCTCTTCTCTCGGAATGTCCAAGTACTACATACTTAACGCCTGCATCTACGAGCATAGCCGGAGCAATCTCGCCTGTGTAAGCACCTTTCTCCTCGAAGTACATGTTCTCAGCACCAACCTGGATGTTTGTTCCTTTAGCTGCCTCAACAACAGGGATGATGTCGATAGCCGGTACGCAGAATACTACGTCAACTTCGTCGTTAACAACAAGCGGTTTTAAAGTCTCAACGAGCTTTACAGCCTCGCTTGGTGTCATGTTCATTTTCCAGTTTCCAGCAATAATTTTCTTTCTTGCCATTGTTTTTATCTCCTTTTTGTGTTCGTGGAACACTTTATTTTTTATCAGTCTTTATCGTTAGCTGCTGCTACACCTGGGAGCTCTTTGCCCTCAAGGAACTCAAGAGAAGCACCGCCACCTGTGGAGATGTGTGTCATCTTGTCGCCATATCCGAGGATATTTACAGCTGCTGCGGAATCACCGCCACCGATGATTGTTGTTGCGTCTGTCTCAGCAAGAGCTTTTGCAACTGCCTCTGTACCATGTGCGAAGTTCGGCATCTCGAAGCATCCCATCGGTCCGTTCCATACAACTGTCTTAGCATCTTTTACAGCATCTGCGAAAAGCTTCTCAGTCTCCGGTCCGATGTCCATTCCTTCCCATCCGTCCGGAATCTCACCACGTTTTACAATCTGGATGTTGCAGTCGTTGGAGAAGTCATCACCGATTCTGTTATCTACAGGAAGAAGAAGCTTCACACCTTTCTCCTCTGCTTTCTTCATCATATCGAGAGCATACTGAAGGTAATCATCCTCGCAGAGGGATGTTCCGATATGTCCGCCCATAGCCTTGGAGAATGTATAGGACATACCACCACCGATGATCAGTGTATCTACCTTGTCAAGAAGGTTGTTGATAACGGAGATCTTGCTGGAAACCTTAGCACCGCCAAGGATTGCTACGAATGGTCTCTCCGGATTGTTTACAGCGTTTCCGAGGAAATCGATCTCTTTCTGCATCAGATATCCTACAACTGCTGTCTTCACATATTTGGTAACACCTACGTTGGAGCAGTGAGCTCTGTGAGCAGTTCCAAATGCATCGTTTACGAATACATCGCAGAGGGAAGCAAGATCTTCGCTGAACTTGTCTTCGTTCTTTGTCTCTTCTGCACGATAACGTGTGTTCTCAAGAAGAACTACATCGCCATCTTTCATCTCTGCTACAGCAGCTTTTGCGTTCGGTCCTACTACCTCAGGATCTGCTGCAAATTTTACTTCCTGGCCAAGAAGCTCAGAAAGACGAACTGCTACAGGTGCAAGAGAAAGCTCCGGTTTCGGCTCTCCCTTCGGTTTTCCAAGGTGGGAGCAAAGGATAACTTTTCCGCCGTCTGCGATCAGTTTCTTGATTGTAGGAAGAGCAGCTACAAGACGGTTCTCATCTGTGATCTTTCCATCCTGAAGCGGAACGTTGAAGTCGCATCTTACAAGTACTTTCTGTCCTTTTACATTGATATCGTCAACACTTTTTTTGTTCAGCATCTCTATATCTCCTTAACTTTTATTTCTGCAAAAGCAGATGAATAAGGGCGAGCGGTATTGTTGTCCGCTCTGTTAACAGTCATTTCCTCAGACATTTTTTTGTTTGGTCTTTTGGAAAAAAAGGGCCCGGTCCTCTTCAGACCGGACCCTTTCTGAGTCTATTCTTCTACACCCGTTCGCAGAAAATTAAGCGTTCAGAAGTTTTCCGAAGTGCTTGATTGTACGAACCATCTGGCTTGTGTAGGAGTTCTCGTTGTCATACCAGGAAACTACCTGAACCTCTGTTGTGCCATTCTCAAGTGGAAGTACCATTGTCTGAGTAGCATCGAAGAGGGAACCAAATCTCATACCAACGATATCGCTGGATACGATCTCATCCTCGTTGTATCCGAAGGACTCATTGGAAGCTGCTTTCATAGCTGCGTTGATCTGCTCTTTAGTAACGTTTCCTTCAACTACTGCTGTAAGGATTGTTGTAGAACCTGTTGGGGTAGGTACACGCTGTGCAGAACCGATAAGTTTGCCGTTAAGCTCTGGGATAACAAGTCCGATAGCTTTAGCAGCACCTGTGCTGTTCGGAACGATGTTAACTGCAGCTGCACGGGATCTTCTCAGATCGCCTTTTCTCTGCGGTCCGTCAAGTGTCATCTGATCGCCTGTGTAAGCGTGGATTGTGCACATGATACCGGATTTGATCGGTGCAAGATCGTTAAGAGCCTTAGCCATTGGTGCAAGGCAGTTTGTTGTACAGGAAGCTGCGGAGATGATCTTGTCCTCGTTTGTAAGACCCTGATGGTTTACGTTGTAAACGATTGTCTTAAGGTCGTTTCCAGCCGGAGCGGAAATAACTACGTGCTTAGCACCTGCATCGATATGAGCCTGAGCTTTGTCTTTGGATGTGTAGAAACCTGTGCACTCAAGAACTACGTCTACACCGATCTCTCCCCATGGAAGCTCTGCAGCGTTAGCCTTAGCATAGATTTTGATCTCTTTTCCGTCTACTGTGATGGAATCCTCGCCTGCTGTTACTTTATCAGCAAGAGCATATCTTCCCTGTGTAGAATCATATTTTAATAAGTGAGCAAGCATCTTAGGAGATGTAAGATCGTTGATTGCTACGATCTCAAATCCTTCTGCTCCAAACATCTGACGGAATGCAAGACGACCGATACGTCCAAAACCATTAATTGCAACTTTTACTGCCATGATAAATTCCTCCTATGAATTGAATGGTGATTTAAATCGTTCCTTTGTTAAAGAAACATCAACCTGTCTCATATTGTACCTAATTCCAAACAAAAATTCAAGAGCTATTTATAAAAAAGCACATTAAAATAAATATTAAGAAAATTTATGAAAAATGTGTTATAATTCTGTGAGAGAAATCTCTGTCCTGCCAGCTCTAAATTTCAAAGCAGGTACAGCATCTGTTGCACACTCGTCAGACTTGAATATGGAGGTACAAAATGGGCCAGAAAATTTTATGGGACTGTCATATGCATTCCTCTTTTTCCGCAGATTCCGAAACACCCATGGAAGATATGATCCAGACTGCGGTTGATAAAGGTCTTACTGGAATCTGTTTTACCGAGCATCTTGATCCGGATTACCCGGAAACACCGGAAAATCTGGACTTTTCACTGGATATCCCGGCATACCGCCAGCGTCTTTTTGAACTGGCTGATGCTTTCCGGGACCAGATTTCTGTAAATTTCGGAATCGAACTGGGACTTCAGCCTCATCTTTCCGAATCTTTTTCCGGACTTCTGAAAGAAATCCCTTTTGACTTTGTTATTGGTTCTTCCCATGTGGTGCACGGATATGATCCCTATTATCCTTCTTATTTTGAAGGCCGGAAAGAATCCGCCTGCTATATGGAATATTTTGAATCCATTCTGGAAAATATCGCCGCATTTGATAAAATGGATGTCTACGGACACATTGATTATGTAGTGCGTTACGGCCCCAATCAGAACCGTCAGTACTCCTATGGCCGCTATAAGGAAATCCTGGATGAAATTCTGCGTACACTGATCCGCAAAAACATCGGAATTGAACTGAATACCGGAGGTTATCACTACGGTCTTGGAGAACCCAATCCATGTGTGAATGTAATCCGCCGTTATCGTGAACTTGGCGGCGAAATCATTACCATCGGTGCAGACGCCCACACCCCGGATAAAATTGCCTATGCTTTTGACAGGGCAGCCGATGTTCTCCGTGACTGTGGCTTTTCCTATTATACTGTGTTCAAAAACCGTCAGCCGGTTTTTCACAAACTGTAGATCTATTTCTCTCTCCAGTCAGAGAGTTTACATTTTATACCGAAAATACCAATTTATTTAAGGAGGAACTCTATATGTCAACAAAAAGACTCCAGAAAAAGAAAGCTGCCATGCAGGCAAAAAAAGAACAACAGCTGAAAAAGAAGCCAGAAACTGTTAAGATTGAAACTTCAAAAACCGAAACCGTCAAAATCGAAACTTCAAAAACTGAACCGGTCAAGGTCGAAACCTCCAAAACCGAGCCAATTAAAGTTGAGACTTCAAAAACCGAGCCAATTAAAGTTGAGACTTCAAAAACTGAGCCGATCAAAGTTGAGACTTCAAAGACCGAACCGATCAAAGTCGAAACTTTCAAAACTGAACCGGCGAAAGTTACTACTTCCAAAACCGAACCTCTGAAAGTCGAAACTTCTAAGGAAGACACTGCCTACGATGCACTCTACGAGAAACGCCTGAACCACTACTACAACGATCTGAAATGGCTCTACTGCGAGCTGTTCCGTGACCATCCAGAGGTTGCCGGCACATTCTCAAGCCTCACAAAAAAAATGAAAGAAATCTACTGCGAGCGTTCTCTTTCCATGAAAGAAGCTGACCAGAACTGTGCTGCTGATCCGGACTGGTTCCGTAAGACCACGTTTACCGGAATGGCTGTAAATCCTGCTGATTTCGCAGATACCCTTGCCGGACTGTCCGGTAAGCTGGACTATATCAGTGAATGCAAGGCAGACACTCTGTACCTGACAGATCTTTTCCAGGCAACTTCCAACTGCTCTCTTCGCATTATCCCGGAGATCGGAACCTCAGAAGATCTGCACGACCTTGCAGTTAACTGCCAGAAAGCAGGTATCCGCCTGGCTCTTGAAATCCCGTTAAGCCTTTCTGTGGACGACCCACAGTCCGGCGCACCATGTGTACTTCAGACTCCGGCCTTTTTCAATGCAATGCTTCTCCAGATCCTGGAGCTTGCAAATGAGGGCGCTTCTGTATTCAGTCTTGGTGTCCTTCCTGTGATGGATAGCGAAAATCTCTGGAAACTGCACTCTCTTCTCCGCATGACACGTATGGTCTGCGAGATCGTATGCCCTGGAGTTCTTCTCCTTGGTGAGACAGACCGCACACCAGCAGAAGCGGCTGCATTCGGTGGAACTTCCGATATGCCGGAACTCCATATTGTAAACAGCACTCAGCTGATGTCCGATATCTGGCACACTGTTGCCACAAAAGATACCACTCTTCTCCGCCGCGGAATTGATAAGACGGCCAGTCTTCCACAGGCACCTGTATTCCAGAATTACCTCCGCAACCGCAACACGGTACGCTGGAACCTGGACTATGATTTCCTGAAAGACAGCTTTATCACAGAGGGTCCTCACAGAGATTATCTGAATGAATTCCTTTCCGGTCTTTTCCCGAATTCCTTTGCTCGGGGTGAGATCTATGTAAATCCGGAAACAGAAGAATCCGAGCTCTGCGGAACAACTGCCTCCCTTGCAGGAATCGAGCGTTTTGATTATGAGGGAAATACAGATGGTGTCAGCCGCGGAATCCGATATGATGTAGCACTTCATGCACTGCTTCTTTCCCTTCCTGGAATCCCGGTACTTCGAAGCGGTGATGAAATCGGACAGCTCAACGACTACACCTATAAAGCAGACCCTTCCAGGGCTTCTGACCCCCGTTGGCTCCACAACGGCCATTTCAACTGGATTCTTGCCCGGAACAGAGCCGATGCCGAGACGATCCAGGGACGCATTTTTAACAGTCTGGAACAGTTGGAGTCCATCCGCGCCAGCCATCCGGTATTTGCCCCTGAGATTCCTGCACACACACTGGAAACCTGGGAAAAATCCCTTCTTGCCCTGGTAAGAGAAACTTCCGAAGAGAAACTGATCTGCATTTACAACTTCAGTGACCAGGACAAAGTAGCCTGGATCAACGAACAGGACGGCACTTATACAGATCTCCTCACAGGAGTTCAAAGAGATGCACAGGCCGTAGAGATCCCGGCCTTTGGATTTATCTGGCTCATGCATACGAAATAGTATCTTCGTCAAGCGGATATGCGTGATCCACATTCGCTACACAGCTCTGCTTCGGATATCTGTTTCGCAGTTTATTCACTCAACCTAAAGAGGACACTGCCCGTTTCCAGGTAGTGTCCTCTTACTTTTCTCATATTATTATTTTCTCAGCTTATCAATAAATGTGGCAAATTTTCCCTGTTCTCCTTTATCCAGTGAACGGCTGTAAATGTTCCTGATCCAGGCTGTGATCACATCGATCAGAATCGGAGAAAACGTCATCAGAAGGAATACCAGAATGATCATTCCGAATTCCAGAGATCCCAGCGTCAGCAGATTCTGCAGAACCACCGCCGCCCCGAAAAAGATCACCTGCATACTGTAAATGATCACCTTACGATAGGTATTCAAAGGTGCGTAAACCGTCTTAAGTGCGGCCATATAATTCCACCCGGTTACAAGCACACAGGCCGTATTCAGCATCGCATTGGAATGATATACGTTCTGACATACCAGCATCACACTGAACACGCAGCCTGTGATTGTCACAGCGGCCGGAAATGCATTCATAAACACGTGACGCAAAAATGTATGGTCGATCTTCTCATAATTATTCTCCTGGGCCAGAAGAAACGTAGGAATACCAACTGCACAGGCGCTGATCAGTGACATCTGGATCGGCTCAAAGGGATAGGCATCCCCGAAGAAAATTGTGATCAGTGACAACAGCACGGAAAAAATTGTCTTGATCAGAAACATGGATGCTGCAGTACGGATATTATTTACAACCCTGCGTCCCTGGTTCACGATCTCCGGCATCGCTGCAAAATTGGAATCCAGCAATACCACATTGGCAATATTCTTGGCCGCATCACTTCCTTCAGCCATGGCAATACTGCAGTCAGCCTCTTTAAGGGCCAAAACATCGTTTACACCATCACCGGTCATTGCAACCGTATGCTTCTGTGCCTGAAGAGATTTCACCATCGCCTGCTTCTGCTGCGGTGTCACACGTCCGAACACACTGTATGTTGCAACTGCCTCGTCCATCTGTTCCTGGGTTGTGATCGTTGTTGCATCTACATACTGCTCCGCATTTTTAAGGCCTGCACGTCTGGCTATGGCAGAAACGGTCACCGGATCATCACCAGAGATCACCTTCAGATCCACCCCCTGGCTTTCGAAATATGCCAGGGTATCCGGTGCCTCCTGGCGGATCACATCCGTAAGAAGAAGAAGTCCGATCGGCTCAAGCCCTGCCGGGATCTCAGTGCCTTCATTTACATTCTCACTGTGAGCAACAACCAGAACACGAAGTCCTTCTTTCGCAAAACCGCTGCAGTATTCTGCCAGCTCCGGATTCCCTTCCGGAAAAAGAAACTGCACAGCACCCATCAGATAAGTGCCTGTATCTTTAAAAGCAGCTCCACTGTACTTTCTGTCAGAAGAGAACGGGATCACATGATCCAGCTCCATATCCTGGGATACTTTAAATCTCGCCCGCAGTGCATCGGCAGTAGCATTCTGGTCTTTCAGCACAGAAAGGAGATTTTCCATGATATGCTCAATCTCCCGGATTTTCTCCGGATCTTCCTGGCTGTACGTCTCTGTGCCAGCTTCAGACTCTTCCCGTGGTGAAAGAATCGAACTCCCATCCTCTTTTGCAATCGCTTCTGCGGCTGAAACTGCTGAAATTTCAGAAGCTGCTGAAACCTCGACCAGATCAGAACTCTCAGTTCTGTCGTTCTTACTTTCACCAGACTCAGTCTTATTTCCTGCTGCTTCACCTGAAATCTCATCATACACCGGCGGATAGCTCTCCACTGCTTCCACACACATGGTACCTTCTGTAATGGTTCCTGTCTTATCCAGGCAGAGCGTATCCACACGCGCAAGAGTCTCAATACAGTACAGCTCCTGCACCAGAGTCTTCTTCTGAGCCAGTTTCAGCGCACCCAGAGTCAGCGCCACACTGGTAAGGAGAACGAGTCCCTCGGGGATCATTCCAAGAACTGCCGCAACCATATTGACGACGGAATCCCGGATATTATCTCCCACAAAATAATACTGTTTATAAAAAAGCATCGCACCCAGTGGTACGATAATGATACTGATCACCTTCAGGATGGCATTCAGGGAATTTCGAAGCTCTGAATTATGGCGTTTGAATTCCTTGGCCTCACTGGTGATCCTTGACGCATAGTTGTCACTTCCAACATGGATGATCTGGCAGCATGCCTGTCCCGCCGTCACAAAACTTCCGGAAAAAAGCTCATCTCCCGTATTCTTCGGAAGATTGTCTGCCTCACCGGTCAGCAGAGATTCATTGACCTCCAGGCTTCCTTCCAGAATCTTCGCATCTGCCGGAACCTGTTCTCCGGCTTTCAGAAAGATCAGATCATCGACAACCAGCTTCTCTGTAGAAATTTTCCATTTTTTTCCTTCACGCAGAACAACCGTCTTGGATTCTGTCAGGATAGCCAGCTTGTCAATGGTCTTCTTGGCACGGATCTCCTGAATGATTCCAATTACGGTATTAATAAAAATGATTCCTACAAACATGGAGTTTTTGTAGGAACCAACCAGCAGTACGAGAACCAGCAGCACCAGGTTCAGAAAATTGAAGAACGTCAGTGTATTCTCCAGAATGATCTGCTTATATGTCCTGGTGTTGGGGTTTTCGTTATTATTTACCTGGCCCTGCGCAATTCTTTCCTGAACTTCTTCGTTCGTAAGTCCTGTCATGCTATTTGCTTACCTGTCCTTTCAATGGCTTACGGTTCCGTTTGCGTACAGCTTGCTCATGCCATGGCTCTGATCATGATCTTCGTGGATCAATACTCTTCCTCTGTATCCTCTTCTCCCTCATGGATATCAGACTTCGGTTTCGCAAGACCCTCAATCTTAATGTGATGCTTCTCTGCATAATCCCAGAGAGCTGCATGAATAGCCTCCTCAGCAAGCAGGGAACAGTGGATCTTTACCGGTGGAAGTCCGTCCAGAGCCTCCATAACGGCTTTGTTTGTTACTTCCATGGCTTCCTCGATGGTTTTACCCTTTACAAGCTCTGTTGCCATGCTGCTTGTTGCAACGGCTGCACCGCATCCAAATGTTTTGAATTTGCAGTCTTTGATAATATGGGTTTCGTCATCAATATCAAGGAATATTCTCATAATATCACCGCATTTTGCATTTCCTACAGTACCCACGCCGCTTGCGTTCTCAATCTCACCTACATTACGTGGATGCTGAAAATGATCCATTACTTTTTCACTATACATTATTTTTTCCTCCTGGCAAGTGTTTTTATTATTTTTTCTGCTTTTTAATAAAATCTTCATATAATGGAGACATACTTCTTAAGTTTGCAGTAATATCTTTCAGTTTATCTACTACAAAATCAGCATCCTCCATTGTTGTCTCCTCGCTTAATGTCATACGGAGAGATCCATGTGCGATCTCATGAGGAAGGCCGATAGCCAGCAGAACATGTGACGGATCCAGAGAACCGGATGTACATGCAGAACCGCTGGATGCGCAGATTCCGAAGTTGTCAAGCATCAGAAGAAGGGACTCACCCTCGATAAACTGAATGCTTACGTTTACGTTGTTCGGAAGACGTTTTACCTTATCTCCGTTGAGACGTACATATGGGATCTCTGTAAGGATCCTGTTAATCATATGGTCACGGATCTCAATTTCCTTTGCGGTACGCTCTTTCATGGATTTGTTGGCACGTTCTGCAGCAAGGCCGTATCCTACGATTCCAGGAACGTTCTCTGTACCTGCACGACGTTTTCTCTCCTGTGCTCCACCATGTACAAAGGAACGGATCTTGACACCTTTACGGATGTAGAGGAAGCCGATTCCCTTCGGTCCGTTGATCTTATGTCCGCTGGAGCTGAGCATATCAATGTTAAACTCATCTACATTGATCGGGATCTGTCCGAATGCCTGAACAGCGTCTGTATGGAACAGGATTCCATGCTCATGTGCGATCTGTCCGATCTCTTTCAGCGGCTCAAGAGTACCGATCTCATTGTTTGCAGCCATAACAGAGATCAGGATGGTCTCCGGTGTAATGGCTTTCTGAAGCTCATCCAGATCAATGAATCCGTTCTCATCTACATCCAGATATGTGACCTTCGCACCGCGCTCTTTTTCAAGGTATTCGCAGGTATGAAGGATGGCATGATGCTCAATCTTTGTTGTGATGATGTGGTTACCTTTATTCTTGTATGCCTCAAAAGTTGCTTTCAGAGCCCAGTTATCAGACTCGGAACCACCTGCTGTGAAATAAATCTCTTCTTTCTTGGCTCCGATCACATCTGCAATCTGCTGTCTTCCCTTGGCAATAGCAGCCTTGCTGTTTGCAGCAAAATCATAAACAGTAGAAGCATTTCCATAAAACTCTGTAAAATACGGCAGCATTGCCTCCACAACTTCCGGTGCGGTCTTTGTGGTAGCCGCATTGTCCAGATATATCATTTTTCCCATTTTCTTTTCCTCCTGTTCAGGATAATTATTTTTCGTGTATTCTCCGGCTCTCTTCGATCAGCTCACTGAGCATCAGTGTATCCACCGCATCTGTGATGCTGTCGTTGATCCTCTTCCACACTAATTTAGCTACGCAGAGATCAGAACCCTGGCAGCCTCCGTCACCTTCTGTTCCCGGGCATGTAGCAGCCTCCAGGCCGCCCTCCAGAACACGAAGGATATCTCCCACTGAAATCTCTTCTGCCGGTCTTCCAAGAAAGTATCCTCCGGCAGCACCGCGGACACTCTTCACAAGGCCCGCTTTCTTCAGAAAGCGCCATCAGCTGTTCCAGATAGCTGACTGATATATTCTGACGGCCCGCAATACTCTGAAGCGAGACCGCTTCTTTTTCACTGTAAAGACCAAGGTCTATCAGGGCCTTAAGTCCGTATTTTGCTCTTGTTGACAGTTTCATCCGCTCACCTCTTTTTCAATTCCCAGTGTTTTCCTCGGATTTCATGTTTACTCTATCAGAAACCTATGGTTCTGTCAAGACTAACTTCTTCATATACTGACAAAAAAGGCTCCAGGTTATCCATGTCAAAAAAAGTATTTCTCAAAGGAACCTTGATTCTTGCCTGCACGGGACTTGTCAGCCGTATTGCTGGTTTCTTTTATAGGATATTCCTATCCCATGCCATTGGTGCGGAAGGTCTTGGTCTGTATCAGCTGATCCTTCCTCTGCAGGGACTTATGGCTGCTCTTTCCTATACCGGAATCCAGTCTGCACTTTCCCGGCTGATTGCGTCCAGACTTGCTCTTCAGGAAAAAAAGGAGGCATATTTTTCTCTGGTTACGGGAATCTTTGCGGCTGTCTTTTTTTCTGCTGTAACCGGTTTTCTGCTTTTTCGGCATGCAGATTTTTTTGCTTCCACAATCCTGAAAGCACCCGGGACCTCCGATTTTCTTCGGCTGACGGCTGCCAGTATACCACTCTGCGCCATTCACTCCTGCATTGACAGCTATTATTATGCCCGGAAAAAAGCTTCTGTACCCGCAGCTGTGCAGCTTAGCGAGCAGGCTGTCCGGATCGGTGCCACTTATATCCTGTATCTGATCTTTCTCTCCGAAGGCCGTCCGGTCACTGCGATGATCGCAGCCGGCGGTTCCCTCGCAGGAGAAGCTACCGCTTCTCTGATATCACTCCTTATGGTTTCTTTTCATTTTGGAAATCATCCTGTAAAAGAAAAAACTTCCGTTAAAATTTTTCCGCTGATAAAAGATCTTTTTACCCTGTCTTTCCCCATATCCCTGAACCGCATCCTCCTGACACTTCTCGGAAGCATAGAAGCGGTTCTGATTCCACAGATGCTGATTCGCTGTGGAATGACTTCTTCAGAGGCACTGAAAATTTACGGGATCTTTACGGGAATGGCCCTTCCCCTGCTCCTGTTTCCTTCCACCCTTACAACTTCCGCAGCTGTAATGCTGATGCCCTCTGTCGCAAGAATGGATGCCCTTGGAGATCAGAAACAGATCCGCCATGTCACAGACCAGACTTTTTTTCTCTGCATGTTTCTGGGATTTTTGTGTGGAAGCGGATTCTTTCTCTTTGGACCATTCCTTGGAACACTGCTTTTTCACAGCAAAACTGCCGGAACTTACATACGGTATCTTTCTTTCATCTGTCCTTTTCTTTATACCAACACCATGCTCGCCAGCATCCTTCAGGGGCTTGGAAGGCCGGGGCGCTGCCTGATCCACAGCGCTGCCGGCATTCTCATCCGTATTTTTTCTGTTGTTTTTATGATTCCGGCAATTGGGATTCGAGGCTATTTTTACGGCATTTTTCTGGGTGAACTGCTCCTTTCCCTTCTACACGTGAAAGCGCTAAAATTTCCCTATCGACAAGCGGGCGATAATCGTTTATAATTAATAACCGAAATGTTATAATTATGGAGGAATAAAGTACTATGAGTTTTGAATTCATAAAAAAACTGCCAACTCCTGAGGAAATCCGCAATCAGTATCCCATCGATGCTGAACTTCAGGCTCTCAAGGAGAAACGCGATGCTGAGATTCGCGACGTTTTCACCGGAAAATCTGATAAATTCCTCGCTATCATCGGACCATGTTCTGCAGATAACGAAGATGCTGTATGCGATTATCTTTTAAGACTTCGCAAAGTACAGGAAAAGATCGAGGATAAAGTCCTCATTATCCCGCGTGTTTACACAAACAAACCACGTACAACCGGAGAAGGATACAAAGGAATGGTCCATCAGCCGGATCCTGAGAAGAAACCGAACCTTCTTGCCGGACTGATTGCAATCCGTAAGATGCACATGCGTGCCATCCGCGAAAGTGGTTTTACCTGTGCAGATGAGATGCTTTACCCGGAGAACTACCGTTATCTTTCTGATCTTCTTTCCTACGTTGCTGTAGGTGCACGTTCTGTTGAAGATCAGCAGCACAGACTGACAGTCAGCGGCATGGACGTTCCGGCTGGTATGAAGAATCCTACCAGTGGCGACTACAGCGTTATGCTGAACTCCATCGTTGCAGCACAGGGCGCTCACCGCTTCATTTACAGAAGCTGGGAAGTTGAGACCACCGGTAACCCGCTCTCCCACGCAATCCTTCGTGGTGCGGTAAACAAACACGGAGAAGCTATCCCGAACTACCATTATGAGGATCTTCGTCTTCTCTATGACAAATACCACGCAAAGAACCTTGCCAACCCGGCAGTAATCGTGGATACCAACCATTCCAACTCCAACAAGCACTACGAGCAGCAGGTTCGTATCGCAAGCGAGGTTCTTCACAGCCGTCAGGTAGATCCTGAGCTTCACACTATGGTAAAAGGTCTCATGATCGAGAGCTATATTGAGCCAGGCAACCAGAAGATCGGTGGAGATCACATCTACGGAAAATCCATCACAGATGCATGCCTTGGATGGGATGAATCTGAGAAACTGCTTTATACGATTGCTGAGAACTGCTAAGATCTGTCCGATCTGCAGTTTTAACAAATCAAGGGGTCCCTACGGGATTGCAAATATTCCCTTGACTGAAATGCACATCAAAAGAACCGGCGTTCTTCTTTTCTTTGGAAGCGTCGGTTCTTTTTTCAATCCCTTTTTAAGCAGATATGACCATTCTCATGATCTGTTAGACTTATAATATATCAAAAAAAGCGGAAAACAGAACTGTCCTGTCGTTCCATTCTCCGCTTATTTCTTTCTGCCTAATATCATATTCCTCTTTACAGGTTAATGCCTCGGATGCGCCTTCATGTATACATCACGCATTTTCGCAACACCAAAATTCAAATAGATCTGTGTTGTAGAAATATCTGAATGTCCCAGCATTTCCTGTACACTCTTCACATCTGCTCCGTTCTGCAGCATATGTGCGGCAAAAGAATGTCTCAGGGTGTGTGGTGTGATATCATGCTGGATTCCTGCTTCTTCCGCATATCCCTTCAGCACTTTCCAGAACCCCTGTCTGCTCATGGACTTTCCTGAACAGTTGGTAAAAAGGCTCTGCGTCTCATTTTCCTTTACAAATATTCTGCGGGCTTCTTTCAGATATTTGTCCATGGCATTCCTGCAGACATTTCCTACAGGGATTACCCGCTCCTTCTCTTCATCGTGGCAGACTACATACCCAAGCTGAAGATTAATATCCTCCAGGTTCAGGTGAAGCAGTTCACTGACACGCATTCCTGTAGCATAAAGAAGTTCCAGCATGGCACTGTCCCGAATCCCCTTCGGTGTATTCAGATCCGGCTGTCTCAGAAGTCTGTCCACTTCATCCACAGAAAGGATCTCCGGCATCCTCTTCTCAACCTTAGGCGGCTTCAGTTCCAGGGATGGATCTCTCTCAATCCGGCCTTCCTGCTGAAGATACTGAAACAGTGCACGGATCGAAGCCACATTTCTGGAAATGGTAGAAGAGGCAAACTGTCCTCGCTCCATGTAACTGAGATATCCCTCCAGTTCCAGCTCTCCCACTTCACGGATATCATAAATCCCACGTTCTTCAAAATATGCTGCCATTTTCTTCAGATCTCTCTGATATGACACCTCTGTATTATGAGATGTTCTTTTTCTGTTATGTAAATATGTAATAAATTCCCGTATCTCTATGTCCATTCTCTTACATCCCGTTTCTAAATAACTCGTTATCAACCAAACCGTAAAATCTGTATTCTTTTATGACTGAATTATACTGTGTATTTTACATAAAATCAAACGGTTTTTCAGCGCAAAACCTCGCAATTTCAACACATTCCGCCTCAAACCACCAAATATCGCAGATTTTATGGAAACCATTACTACATATTGTAAAAATTTTTTTAAAAAAATTTCAGTCCCTTTACAACTTTTTCAAGAATCCACGGATTCAGGAAACTTTCCGCAAGAATTCCCCCTGTATACACCAGAAATGCAGTCATTCCCTGCCGGATATATAGCCTCGATTTCTGAGGTACAAGCCCATAGTTTTTCCAGATATCATAGGACTGTCTGTATACAAGACCAGCAAGATAAAAATACACCGGAATATAGATCACATACTGAGGAATCAGAAGTCCGGCCCCGGCCACACCTCCGTAAATACCAAATTCCAGCACGGATAAAGTCAGGATAAGTCCTGTCTCCATCCCAAGAATCAGCATATAAGCCACTGACAGCGGTACCCCAAATATGGTAAACCCACAGAAAAACAGAAAAAGAAAGAGTACTCCCCTGTGTCGTAACACTTCCAGCAAATATGCTCCGCCGGAAATATCTTTCCCCGCAAAATTCCGGATCAGATAGAAAGAAGCCAGGGTTTTCTGTTTCCATTCCATTTTCCAGATCAGATTCGGTATGATATTTCCCACCAAAAAACCGGTCAAAAAAAGAATCTCTGCCGGAAAACGACCAGCTGTTTTCCATTTTCTGCTTTCATTTCTTTTTTCCATTCACTCACCCTGTACCAGTTTACGTCCAAACTCTCCGTAATATAACCTGTTTCCGGGCAGCAAAAAAGCCGGCCAGCTATTAAAGCTGTCCGGCTTTCATTATTTCCAGAGTATTCTGTGAGCGAAAGCTTATTTTGCGTAATCAACCGCTCTGCTTTCACGGATCACATTAACCTTGATCTGTCCCGGATATTCAAGTTCTGCTTCGATCTGCTTTGCAATGTCTCTTGCAAGGAGAACCATATCTGCATCACTTACGTGATCCGGTACAACCATAACACGAATTTCTCTTCCTGCCTGAATAGCAAAAGATTTTTCTACGCCCTTGAACTCATTGGTGATATCCTCGAGCTGTTTCAGACGATTGGTATAGGTTTCCAGTGTCTCTCGTCTTGCACCAGGTCTTGCCGCGGAAATTGCGTCAGCAGCCTGTACAATACAAGCGATAAGAGATTCCGGTTCCACATCGCCATGATGGGACGCAACTGTGTTGATAACGATCGGGGATTCCTTATATTTCTTACAGAGATCCACGCCAATCTGGATATGAGAACCTTCCACCTCATGATCAATGGATTTACCAATATCATGAAGAAGTCCGGCACGTTTGGCCATACGCACATCCACACCGATCTCTCCTGCGAGAAGTCCGGAAAGCTGTGCAACCTCAATGGAATGCCTCAAAGCATTCTGACCATAACTGGAACGGAATTTCATACGTCCAAGAAGTTTCAGAAGTTCCGGATGGATTCCATGAACACCCACATCCATGGCTGCTGTCTCACCGTCTTCACGGATCTGTGTTTCCACTTCTTTCTGGGCTTTCTCCACCATCTCTTCAATTCTTGCCGGATGAATACGTCCATCCACAATAAGTTTCTCCAGAGCCACTCTGGCGATCTCTCTACGGATCGGATCAAACGCGGAGAGAACAACTGCCTCCGGTGTATCATCAATGATCAGATCCACACCGGTAAGTGTCTCCAATGTACGGATGTTACGGCCCTCACGACCGATAATCCTTCCCTTCATTTCATCACTTGGAAGCTGTACCACAGAAATTGTTGTCTCAGATACGTGATCCACTGCGCATTTCTGAATGGCATTGACCACATATTCCTTGGCTTTCTTGTTGGCTTCTTCTTTGGCTCTGTTCTCAAGCTCTTTATAGAGTCTTGCAACATCCACCTTTACGTCATCTTCTACAGATTTCAGTAATTCTTCTTTTGCCTGTTCGGAGGTAAGACCTGAAACTCGTTCCAGTTCCCGTACTCCTTTTTCCTCAAGTTCATTTACTCGTTTTTCTTTTTCTTGTAACTCGTTAAATTTCGCTGTACATTCCAGCTCACGCTTCTCCACTGCATTGGCTTTTTTGTCAACAGATTCCTCTTTTGACAAAACTCGTTTCTCGTATCTCTGCAGCTCGTTTCTCCGTTCCTTGGTTTCCCTTTCCAGTTCATTTTTAGTTCGCAGAGATTCTTCCTTTACTTCAAGTAAAGTTTCGCGTTTCTTGGTCTCTGCTGCTTTCAATGCTTCATCAAGAATATTCCTTGCTTTATCCTCTGCTGTACCTACGATTTCCGCATCCTTGCGTACTTTCTTGTCAACAGCAACCTTGCAAGTAACAGGAACTGCAATAAGTAGCGTGACTACCACAGCGACAATAACACCGATAATTGTGCCTGCCACAGGAGCACCTCCTTATTTAGTTTTCATTGTACAAATACAACAATACAAGTTTAGCTGTTTTTCACATTTATGTCAAGTTTTTCTCATGAAAAAGCCGATTTTGGTTAGCATGCATGAACTGTGACTTTTTTTGTATGGAATTATTCCATCTCGTGTCTCACACGGATGTTCATTTCTTCCAGAATATGAGAAATATCCTCGTACTTAAATGCTCTTCTGGCAAGGTAACCATAGAGTCTCCGCATCTGTCCTTCATCAAGCTCGGTATCCGGTGCATATTTCTTCTCTATGGTCTTTCGTAAAACGGCACGTTCATCAGGTTCCATAAGTTCTTCCATTTCCTCCCAGGCTTCCAGTGCAGTCTGACGGTCTACACCTTTCATCTGAAGCTCGGAAAGGATCTTCTGGCGGCTCTTGGACTCCATGCGGAAAGAAATGTATGTCCTGGCATAACGGGCATCATTAATATAGCCGTAAGACTTCACATAGGCAATTGCATCCTCCACTGCCTCCGGTGAAAATTCAGCCTGACGGAGTTTATCCGTCAGGCCTTTCTCTGTACGATCCATATGTTCCAGAAGCCGCATGGCTTTCTTTCTTGCCCGGTTTCGCTCTTCCGGATTCAGCATGGATTATTCCTCTTCTTCCGTATCCGCTGCCTGTGCCGCAGATTCTGCTGTTTCATCAGCCGGATCCAGATGATACTGTACACGTACCTTCTTCTCGATCTCATCACGGATCTCCGGATGCTCTCTCAGGAATAATTTGGCATTCTCACGTCCCTGTCCGATCTTGTCCCCTTCGTATGCATACCACGCACCACTCTTGTTTACAATGGAGCAGTCTGCCGCAAGATCCAGGATGTCTCCCTCTCTGGAAATACCGGTTCCGAACATAATATCAAATTCTGCCTGTTTAAATGGCGGAGCCACCTTATTCTTGACTACTTTCACACGGGTATGGTTACCTACCATCTCACCGCCCTGCTTCAGTGTCTCCACGCGGCGGACATCCATACGGACAGATGCATAGAACTTCAGGGCACGTCCACCGGTTGTAGTCTCCGGATTACCGAACATTACGCCGACCTTCTCACGGAGCTGGTTGATAAAGATTACCACACAGTTGGACTTGCTGATAACAGCAGTCAGTTTACGGAGTGCCTGTGACATCAGACGTGCCTGCAGGCCCACATGGCTGTCTCCCATATCGCCTTCGATCTCTGCCTTGGGAACCAATGCTGCAACAGAGTCCACGATCACGATATCCACAGCACCAGAGCGCACCATGGTCTCTGTAATCTCCAGAGCCTGCTCTCCGTTATCCGGCTGTGAAATGTAAAGATTATCAATATCCACACCGATATTCTTGGCGTAAACCGGATCAAGGGCATGCTCCGCATCGATGAATCCTGCGATTCCGCCTCTCTTCTGAACCTCGGCAACCATATGTAAGGCTACGGTTGTCTTACCACTGGACTCCGGTCCGTAGATCTCCACGATACGTCCTTTCGGCACACCACCTACGCCAAGAGCAATATCAAGGCTTAAGCATCCTGTTGGAACTGCCTCCACCTGCATATGGGAACTGGAATCTCCAAGCTTCATAACAGAGCCCTTACCAAACTGTTTCTCAATATTTCCAAGGGCTGCTTCCAGCGCCTTCTGCTTCTCTTCACTGATCATTCTACAATCTCCTATTCTTTATTCTCTTCTATCGCCAAGTTTCCTGTTTTTTCGAACCTTTGTTCGTGTTTTCTGTATTACATAGTATTATAAAACGGAATGATTGTCAAGCAGAAAAAGCAGATAGAAAGGTTTCCCTTTTTATCTGCTTTGTAAAATGAACGCCGCTTATTTTTTACTGATCGTTGGTCAGTTTCAGTTTATCCAGGATATAGAACACAAGGCTTAATGCCATGGCAACCACACACGCCAGTACCATACCTGTAAGCTCCACATTTCCAAGTTTCAGGGCAATTCCGGAAAGTCCCACAACAAAGACAACACTTGTCAGTGTCAGGTTTCTGGATTTGCTGTAATCCACGTGATTGTCAACCAGCATACGAAGTCCGGAAGTTCCGATCATTCCGTAAAGGAGGAAAGAAATTCCGCCGATAACCGGACCAGGGATAGTACTGATCAGAGCTGCCAGTTTGCCAAGGAAAGAACAGCAGATGGAAAGCACTGCCGCACCGCCGATAACCTGTACGCTGTAAACCTTTGTCACAGCCATAACACCGATGTTCTCACCGTAAGTGGTGGTCGGCACAGAACCAAGGCATCCGGAAACTGTGGTGGAGAAGAAATCCGCAAACAGGGATCTGTGAAGACCCGGATCTTTCAGAAGATTCCTTCCGACGATCTTTCCGGTTACGATCTGATGTCCGATATGCTCGGAAGTTACCAGAAGCAGTGCGGGGAAAATCGTCATGACAGCCTCAAAATTAAATTTCGGGGATGTAAAGTTGGGAAGAGCAAAAAACGCCGCTTCTCTTACCTGGGTAAAATCCAGAAGTCCGCATGCCCCTGCTGCCACATATCCTGCAATGATCGCGATCAGGATCGGAATAACAGAAAGAAAACCACGGAACAGGATCTGCCCGAATACCGCAACTCCAAGTGTCACCAGAAATACGATCACATTCTTCGGATCTACCTTTTCATCCAGAAGTCCTGCCGTGCTTGCCGCATTTCCCGCAAGTTCCAGACCGATCAGTGCAACTACCGGTCCCATTGCCGCGGTAGGAAGCACGATATCGATCCAGTCCGTTCCACACTGACGGACAATAAACGCCACGCACATACCTGCGATACCAAGTACGACGAAACCGCCAAGGGCATACTCATAACCGTACTTGCTGATGACCAGAAGTGCCGGTGAAAGAAAGGCAAAACTGGAGCCCAAGTATGCCGGTGCCTTTCCTTTTGTGATGAAAATAAAAAGAAGTGTTCCCACGCCGTTCATCAAAAGCACGATGGCCGGATTGATGCCAAAAAGGAACGGCACCAGTACGGATGCTCCGAACATGGCAAACATGTGCTGGATACTTAACGGTATCAGCATTTTTGCAGGTACTTTTTCTTCGACCTGTATGATTCTTTTTTCCACTCTCAAATCCTCCGTTTTTTATTATCCCACCGATTATAGCACAGGTTTTCTCATCGTGGGAGATTTTTTCCGCAAATATGCGTATGCTGTGTGGTATACTGTTGTTATCTCCTGGAAAACAGACGGATTCCGCAAATGCAAGTACAGTCTGTTCCGGACGAATTTTTTCAGAAAGGACTTTTCTTCTATGAAAGCATACGAACGACTTTTATCCTATGTAAAAATATTCACACCAAGCAACGAAGAAAGCACTTCCTCCCCTTCTTCCAGATGTCAGTTTGACCTGGCCCGCCTTCTTGTGGAGGAACTGAAAGGGCTTGGCATCTCTGATGTAACACTGGACGATCACTGCTATGTTTACGCGCATCTTCCGGCCACAGAAGGTCTGGAACACTGCAAAGCCCTCGGCTTTATCGCACATATGGACACAGTTTCCGATTTCTGCGACCATGCAGTCACACCTGTGATCACTGAAAATTATGATGGAAAAGATCTCCCTCTTGGTACAAGCGGCAGAACGCTTTCTCCGGAAATGTTCTCACACCTTACTTCTCTTGCCGGACGGACCCTCATCACCTCAGACGGAACCACAATCCTGGGTGCTGACGACAAGGCCGGCATTGCGGAGATCCTTACAGCGCTGGAGCATATCCTTACGGAAAAAATACCTCACGGACCTCTCTGTGTTGCATTTACGCCAGATGAAGAGATCGGCATGGGACCGGCTCACTTCAATGTAAAAAAATTCGGTGCAGATTACGCCTATACCCTGGACGGTGATACAGAAGGCGAGATCCAGTATGAAAACTTCAATGCCTGCAGCGCAAAAGTAACCTTCCAGGGTGTTAATGTCCATCCCGGTTCTTCCAAAAATACCATGATCAACGCTGCCCTTGTTGCCATGGAGTTTGATTCCATGCTCCCGTCTGCGGATACACCACGGAACACAGCGGACTATCAGGGATTTTTCCATCTGTGCTCCATGAAAGGAGATGTTTCCCGGGCTGAACTTCAGTATATTGTCCGGGATCACGATGCTGCTTCTTTTGAAGTCCGTCAGAAGACTCTTGCACATATCACCGAAATCCTCAACGAAAAATGGGGCGAAGGTACCGTGACCCTTACCATCACCCAGCAGTACCGCAATATGAAAGAGATCATTGATACCTGCCCGTGGCTGATCACCCTGGCAGAGGATGCCTGCCGTGCCTGCGGTGTCACGCCACTGATCCTGCCTATCCGTGGCGGCACAGACGGAGCCCAGTTAAGTTTCATGGGACTTCCCTGCCCGAACCTTGGAACCGGCGGACATGCCTATCACGGGCCTTATGAGCACATTACTGTTGAAGGAATGGATGCTGCTGTAGATGTTACCCTGGAGATTATAAAACTGTTTTCCCAAAGGAAAGGCTAAAAAGAAATTTCTTCAAAAACCTGAATCGCCAGAAATCTGATATAAACAAAAAATACCCACAGATCCTCCGGCCGGTTATTTTCCGGAATAAATCTGTGGGTATTTCTATACCATATAAAATTCATCTGAACCAGGTCGAATCAGACGAAGACTTCCTTGATTCGGTTAAATGATCTTCATCATTCTCGCCAGTTTCTTCATATACCTTCCACCAGGCATCATACCCAGCTCCTCTTCACCAGGCTTACTTACAAACAGATATACAATAAAGTATACACAAGCAGCCAGGATCACGGAAATACCAAGGCAGATCACATTGGAATGGATCAGTGCATACAGTCCGTAATATACCACTCCCGCAACAACTCCCATTGGGATAGATGCCAGGAACGGGCTTAAATAAGCACTTCTCCATGGATTTTTGTAACCCATGTATTTCTTGATGGAACGGTCATTAAGAAGACACATCACAACTGCATAGACGATCTGTGCGATGACGATGGTATAAACACCAAGGTTGGTAAACACCAGAAGCAGTGCCATTGCGATCACATCCGCCACCAGAGCGATGGCTGCATGGATCATCGGAAGTTTCGGCTTGCCGATTCCCTGAAGTACACCGTTGGTAATATTGGAGTTACCGTTGAGGATAATGGTAATTCCTCCCAGAATCAGAAGCTGTCCGCCTACACCATTGGTTCCCGGGAAGATCAGTCTTGTGATCGGTCCGGAAAGAACTGCAAGACCTACTGCCGCCGGAATGGAAATCAGCATGCTGATCCAGGTGGCACGGTCGGTCTTCATATTGGCACCCTCAATATCATGCATGGCATAATGTGCAGAAACCTCTGGAATCATGGAAGTCGGCGCCGTACTTGCCAGGGTAAGCGGGATATTGATCAGTGTCATATAATATCCGTACTCGGAATACAGGGTCTGGATCACGTCTTTGGCAGCGCCTTTGATGTCCATAATACCGGAATACATATAGCTGTTGATATATCCGTTTACGTTGTAGATAAATGCGCTGAGAATGATCGGCATGATGATAAGCACGATATTACTCATTACATGTCCCATGCTCTCATTCACAGAGTGATGGTCATTAGCGATCCTTTTTCGAATGATCTTACGGTTTACCCCGTAGACGATCAGCATAAAGATCAGAGCGGACGCCACACCGGCACCGGTACCCATGGTAGCACCTGCCGCACCCCAGCGATGGACCAGATCCATATCTCCCGTTGCGGAGAAGTGCTGAATAAATACATGTGACATCAGAAGCGCAAAGGTTGCCACAAAAATCTGTTCAATAATCTGTGAGATCGATGTCGGCATCATATTGCGGTATGCCTGGAAATATCCGCGGAATACACCGCACAGACCAGACATGAAAATTGTAGGCGCAAGCATCTGCAGTGCCAGACGGGCATTTGCCATACTGTCCGGAACCAGGATTCCCGCACCAAATACACAGACAAGTGCCACGATGCCGCCGGCAACTGCCGCATAGATCAGAGCACCGTAAAATACTTTCTGTGCATCTTTATATCTGTGAAAAGCGATCTTTTCCGCCATGATCTTGGATACCGCCTGTGGAATACTGAAAGACGCGATCATCAGCAGAATGAAATATACATTCTGTGCAAACTGGAAAAGTGCAAAACTCTGGCTTCCCAGTGTGGTTGAAAGCGGGCTCTTGTACAGCATTCCGATGATCTTGGAGATCAGCGCCGCAACCATAAGAAAAGAGGCGTTTTTCACAAGTGTGTTATCGTTTTTTTTACCCATTTTACTTTCCTTAACTTAAATATTCTCGATCTGCCAGTCAATGGGTTCTTCCCCGTTGGCTTTCAGAAATTCGTTGGCCTTACTGAAATGTTTGCATCCGAAAAATCCCCGGTAAGCAGAAAGGGGGCTTGGATGTGGTGCTTCCAGGATCAGATGCTTCGGATTGTGAAGCATGGATGCTTTCATCTGGGCAGGCCGGCCCCAGAGAAGAAATACGATTGGACGGTCCTCCTCGTCCAGGATCCGGATGGCGGCATCGGTAAACTGTTCCCAGCCGATCCCCCTGTGGGAATTGGCCTGATGGGCACGGACTGTCAGCACTGTGTTTAAAAGAAGCACGCCCTGTTTTGCCCATTTTTCCAGATTGCCGTTGTTTGGGATGTAACATCCCATATCATCCTCAAGTTCTTTATAAATATTCACCAGGGATGGCGGTGTTTCCACACCTTTTTTTACGGAAAAACAAAGCCCGTGGGCCTGTCCGTCATTGTGATAGGGGTCCTGTCCCAGGATCACAACCTTCACCTGATGCAGCGGCGTAAAATGAAACGCATTGAACAGATCTTCCGGAGGCGGAAAAATCTTTCTTGTTCTGTATTCTGTCATCACGGTTTTATAAAGTTTGGCATAGTAAGGCTGGTGAAACTCACCTTTCAGCGCCTCCTGCCAGTCTCCCGCTATAGGAGCCATATCCTTCACCTCTCATCCAACTTATCTTCTCACGGAAATTCCTTTTTCCGCAAGGTAATCCTTCACTTCCCGGATCTCCAGTTCTTTGTAGTGGAACAGAGATGCTGCCAGTGCCGCGTCTGCTCCGCCTTCAGTCAGTGCATCATAAAAATGCTCCAGAGTTCCGGCACCACCGGAAGCGATCACCGGAATGGAAACCGCATCTGCAACAGCTCTTGTAAGTTCAATATCATATCCTGCCTTGGTTCCGTCACAGTCCATGCTGGTAAGAAGGATCTCACCTGCGCCAAGTTCTTCCACCTTCTTTGCCCATGTAAGAGCATCGATACCGGTATCCAGTCTTCCGCCATGTTTGTAGATATTCCAGCCGCCATCCGGCCTTCTCTTGGCATCAATGGCAACTACCACACACTGGCTTCCGAATTTCTGTGCAGCCTCATGGATCAGCTCCGGGCGGTCGATGGCTGCGGAATTTACAGAGATCTTATCTGCACCTTCACGGAGAAGTTTCCGGAAATCATCCACAGTACGGATTCCTCCACCTACGGTAAAGGGGATAAATACATTGGCAGCAACAGCTCTTACCATATCTACCACCGTATCACGCTCTTCACAGGAAGCCGTGATATCAAGAAAAACAAGCTCGTCCGCACCGGCTGCGTCATAAGCTTTGGCAATTTCCACCGGATCTCCGGCATCTTTCAGATCAACAAAATTCACGCCTTTTACTACACGTCCTTTATTTACGTCCAGACATGGGATAATTCGTTTTGTAAACATGATTATGCCTCCTCCTTTCCGGTGCCTGCCTCAAGTGCCGCAAAATTCTCAAGGATCTTCAAGCCCCACCGGCTGCTTTTTTCCGGGTGGAACTGGCATGCAAATACATTCCCCTTCTCCACAGATGCGTGAATACATGTACTGTACTGCGTGGTGGCTTTCACGATCTCTTCATCTTCTGCCTGAAGATAATAGGAATGTACAAAGTAAACGTATGTGTTTTCCGGAATATCTTTAAATAATCTTCCGCTGTTCTGAAGATGCAGGGAATTCCATCCCATATGCGGGATCTTCAGTCCCGGGCTTGGCGGGATCCGTAAGATCTTTCCCTTCAGGATTCCAAGGCCTTCCACTCCCGGTGCCTCATCACTGCTCTCAAAAAGCAGCTGCAGTCCAAGACAGATTCCAAGAAAGGGGGTTCCTTTTTCTACAATCTCATGTATCACCGGAACAAGTCCGTATTTATTGAGATTCTCCATAGCATCACCAAAACTTCCAACACCTGGAAGAATTACTTTATCTGCTTTCAGAAGCACCTGGGGATCTCTTGAGACGACAGTCTCCTGTCCCAGATACTGAAGTGCTTTTTCCACACTTTTTATGTTTCCTGCATCGTAGTCAATGATTCCTATCATAATAATGCTTCCTCCTGCTCTTTTGTATCTCGATATTCCTCTCTCACCTTCGATTTACATTGATTTAGTATAACGCAAAAACAGGCGGTTGCAAAGACTTTTCTCTGCTGCCGCCCGTTTTTTCGCATTATCACACTAAAGTTTCATTATTTCCGATCCAGTGTAAACCAGAATTCCACACCATTGTCAAAGTTCTGCACGCCGTATTCCTGGTTCATGCTTTCCATGATAGCTTTTACAATGGACAGACCGATACCGCTTCCACCGTATTCCCTGGTTCTCGCTTTATCAACTTTATAAAATTTATTCCAGAGATTTGGCACATCTGCCTCAGGGATCGGAGTTCCTGTGTTAAATACACTGATCTTCACACGGTTATCCTCATCCTGAAGTTTGATCTCGATCTCTTTCTCACCATCCAGATGATTCAGGGCATTGCTTACATAGTTTGTCACAACCTCTTCGATCTTAAACTCATCGGCCCATACATAAACCGGCTTCTCCGCCTCAAAGATCACGTTTGCCTCTTTCTGTCCGATCATGATATTCATGGTCTGGAGCACACCCCGGATCAGGGATACGATGTCAAACCTCTCCATCACAACTGCGTCTTTACCAGATTCCAGCTGATTCAACGTAAGAAGATTTTTTACCAGCTTATTCATCTTGGAGGCTTCATCCATAATAACGTCGCAATAGAACTCTCTGCTCTCAGGGTCATCGGAAATGTTTTCTTTTAAACCTTCTGCATAGCCCTGGATCAGCGCGATCGGAGTTTTCAGCTCATGGGATACGTTATCCAGAAATTCTTTTCGCATCTTGTCGATCTTGATCTTATCCTCAATGTCCCGCTGGAGTTCATTGTTTGCGGATTTCAGTTCACTGATGGTTGTTTCAAGCTGTGAAGACATCCGGTTGAAATTATCCCCCAGAACATCGATCTCATTGCCTACTTTGCTCTCATATTTTGCCTCAAAATCAAGATCTGACATTTTTTTTGAAAGATCTGTCAGTTCGCTGATCGGGCGGGTGATCCGTTTCGTCACCAGCATGATCATAAGACCACTCACTACAATAATCGCAAGTCCAACCGCAAAATAAAACTTATTGGAAATGTTTGCGCTCTCACGAATGCTCTCAAGTGGTGTCCTTATAATAAAATAATGTTCATCATCCAGCTGTCCCCAGCATTCCACATAATCCATTCCTGCAAAACGGTCATGAGACTGCTGGATCGTATAATTGTCTCCCTGTTTCAGAGTCCGGCTCTTGTCCCCATCCTCATCCAGATCGTAGACATATCCGAACAGTTTGCTTTGAAGCATTTTTTCATTTTCGCCCCAGGAAAGCCAGCTGGTATTGCTGCTGTCAATGATAACCCAGGAAAGATTGTTTCTGGAGCAGGCTCTCTGGATCTCATCAGGGATACTCTCCGAACCTTCGGAGCTGTCACTGTTCATCATCTTGTCAATGTCTGTATTTTCCAGCGTTGTACGGAGATCAAGAAGTACATCGATTTTTTTTGTCACATAATATTTTTCAAGGAAAGCTCCGTTGATCACGGTGATAGTCAGAATGGACAAAAACAGCAGTCCGATAAAATATGCGGTGATCTGATGGCGTAGACTGTGGATTTTTTTTAGTTTTTTTTCTGGCTTTTTCATTCTCCTACCTCAAACTTGTAACCCATACCCCAGACTGTCTTGATGTACTCTCCTTTGTCGCCCATTTTACTTCTCAGTTTCTTTACATGGGTATCAATGGTTCTGGCATCACCAAAGTAATCATAATTCCATACAGAATTAAGAATTTTTTCTCTGGAAAGGGCGATTCCCTCGTTTTCCAGAAAATAAGTCAGAAGCTCAAATTCCTTGAAGCTTAAATCCATCGTTTTACCGTCCACTGTTGCCTGATGTGCTGCCTTGTCGATGACAATACCGCCTGCGGAAAGTACCTCATCCGGGTTGCTCTGTCCGGTTCTTCGAAGGATGGCTTCTACACGTGCCACCAGGATCTTTGGACTGAACGGTTTGGAAATATATTCGTCTACGCCAAGTTCAAATCCCAGAAGTTCATCACGTTCATCCCCTCTTGCTGTCAGCATAATGATGGGAACTTTGGAATTCTTACGGATCTCACGACATACTTCCCAGCCGTCCATCTTCGGCATCATCACGTCCAGGATCAGCAGTGCAATGTCTTTTTCTTTATAAAAAATATCCATGGCTTCCTCACCGTCACCGGCTTCCAGTACCTGGAAATTCTTTTTGGTAAGGAAATCTTTTACCAGTTTTCTCATTCTGCTCTCGTCATCTACTACAAGAATCTTTAATGCGTCCATTCTATCTTCCTCCGTTTCTCAAGTGCTGTTCCGGACAGTTATTTTCAGTCCGAAATGCTCTGTGTTATCCCACTTTCACAGAAAACAGATTTCTTCTCTGCTTCCCGTTCATTCTAAAGCGGATCTTCCCGTTCCGCTTTGCTATATGCTCATAATATATCACAGGTTTGTGTTGTGTGTGTGAACGTAATTTCATTTTTTAAGAAAATTTTGTGTAAAGCAAATATAAAAAAGAGAACCCTTTCACTTTCAAAAGGATTCTCCGATTTTTTCTCCCATAAGTACTCTTGTTTCCATTCCTGCCTGTGAATTTTTGAGGATATCTTCATCTGGCTTTACCGCATTTTTTTCGGTGATCAGCACAATGGTGGAACCACCGAAAGCAAAATTGCCTTTTTCCTCTCCACGTTTCACGAATGCCCTTCTTGGCCGGTTTTCGATCTTCCCCACAAAGAGAGCGCCTACTTCCATCATCAACATCGTGCGGAAATTTTCTGTTTTCAGAAGGGAATATTCCCGGCTGTTTTCTTTATAGATAGGATAGGCATCATTTGCCACAGGGTTGACTGTATGCAGAATCCCGGGGATTCTGATACGCCGGGACTCTGCTGCATTGTCCGGATAAATATATCTGTGATAATCCTGGACACAGAGACGAAGTACCCACACATAGCCACCCTGATATCTTTTCCCAAGGGAAGGGTTCCTTAAAAGTTCCTCCACTGTATATCGGGTCTGTTTGATATGAAGACAGGCTTTTTCATCCACAGGATATACACTGGCCCGGCAGTCACAGGGACTGATAAAATGCCCGGGTTCCATATCGATCCTGCGGGCACCCTCCCGGATCTTTCTCTTGAAAAAATCATTGTAGGAAATATATTTCCGCGTTTCATAATCACTCATATCCAGATGATTGAGCCGGATAAACGGTTCCACTGCTGCTGCCGAAATCCTGGAATCCAGAAGCTTTCCCACAACCGTGGAAACAGCCGGGGTAACCAGCGGCCGGATCATCATACGCCCGGCCACAGAACCGTAGATTTTTTCCAGCAAATTATTCTGAAAAGAATCTTCCTTTTTAATGTTTCCCTTTCGGTCTGCCGTCCGGATCATAAATTACCGCCTCTTTCCATGGAAAGTTTGTAGAGATAATTGAATTTCCACCATCCCTCATTATAGAAAAGAACCAGAAGGACTGCCACTGCAACTACCGCAACGATGATCACCAGCTCCCGGTTGGTTGGCTTACGGAATTTAAAATCCAGGATAAACAGAAGTCCTACTGCCAGCATTGTGATATGGAGGAGCACCACAAACCATTTATACTCCGGAAAAAGCAGGGAAACCACAAACAGAAGTGGCAGGATCACGGACATGGATGTGATGGGAAGTCCCTGATAATATTTCCGGTTTTCGGAGGTTTCATTCTGGCGTTTTTCTTCCATAACATTGAAATATGCCAGACGGATCAGGCCTGCAAGACCGTAGAACAGAAGAATGGCAATTCCGTAAATATGATACATGCCAAGCTTAAATCCCAGCACAATGGGAAGGATTCCGAAACAGACAATATCCGCAAGAGAATCGATCTGGATCCCGAAGCACTTCTCTTCCTCCGTTCTGTTCTTCTTGGTTCGCGCAATCTTTCCGTCAAACATATCACACAACCCGGAAAATGCCAGACAGCACACTGCTGCTGAAATATGGTCCGTCACAGCGCAGAAGATTCCGATCATGGAAGACACTACGCTTATGTAAGTCATTATTACCGTGTAATCATAAAATCCTATCATTTGCACACCTCATTTTTCTCTTTCAATTACTTTTTTCCAATAGTCAGCTGGGCCACCACTGTAAACGCCGCACTGATCAGAAGCTCCCCATAATATCCAAGCCCTCTGCTAAGTACCATTCCCGGAAGCAGCAGTCCCCCGAACACCGGGCTGAAAATATTAAGGAACAGCGTCTCACTGATTCCCATTCCTCCCGGAAGCGGCAGCATATCCACAGATACCGAGATCACGGCCTGGAGAAAAAGGATCTCCCAGAATCCGGTGCCGTGAAGTCCAAAAGCCTGATATACAAACCAGGTCACCGCAAACAGTGCCATACGCTGGATAAAAGTGATTCCAATAACTTTAACGATCACAAAAGGATTATTCTTCAGATATGCCGCAGTATTTCGGTAAGTATCCATGGAATCTTCCAGTTTTTTCAGACGCCCATCTTTTTTCTTCACCAGATGAAGTCGTTCCAGAAGTTTCATTCCCTTTACCATGATCGCTTTTGCCAGAAGTGGATGGAACACCAGGATGGTCATAAATGTAACGCAGAAAATATTCAGTGCCAGTCCCAGGTAAAACACCGGCAGGATCCCTTCCAGATATTTATGGAGAAATCCCCTTCCGAAAATTGCGATTCCAATACCGATCACCACAAGTACCAGTTTATAGGTGATGGTTACGATCATCAGAATTACCGTTGACACCGGAATGGAAATCTTTTCTTTTTTCATGTAGTAGATCTGCATGGGCTGTCCGCCACTGGCGGACGGTGTGATACAGCTGAAAAAAAATCCCACGGAAGAGAACAGAAAACAGGTTCTCTTTTTCAGCTGGATTCCACTGGATCTCATCATGTACCAGATGATGATGGATTCTCCCCAGATAAAAAACGCTACCAGTGCAATTCCCGGAATCAGCCACCGTTTGTCAGCCCTGTGTATGGCATCCATCATGGAAGACAGATCTTCTCCGTGAAAAACGCCGTAGATGGTCAGGGCAAAAACGACCGCCAGGAATACTCCGTTAAATATGATCTTTTTTCTGCTTTTCATCTCTTGGCACCTTCTATATATCTGTTGATCTTCTTCTCAATTTTACTTCCGACCCGTTCATAAATATGCCAGATCTCCGTTTTCTGTCCCAGCATAAAACATATCTGTGCCAGGATCACGCCACCGGCCACATCCACCAGAACATGCTGCTTGGTAAAAAGGGTGGACAGAAAAACCAGAACTGCCAGCACAAAAGATACTCCTTTATACCATGCCGGAATTCTTTTCTGGTCTTTGATTCCCAGGAAACAGAACCAGCTTACCAGGCAGTGAATGGATGGAAACAGGTTATCCGCCGCATCAATGGAATAAAGCCATCCTGCCAGCAGATCCCAGAAACCGCTCCCCTCGATCACCGGTCTTGTGTTGGTGGTGGGGTATGCCAGAAATATGATCAGGCACACGCAGCGGGATATAAGATCTGCGGTAAAAAAACGGTAAACCTGTTCCTTCTCCTGCCTTGCCGCAAGAATATAATTCACTGCCCAGAATATATAACATCCGAAATAGACAATTAAAAACTGCGGCACAAACGGGAGCCGCAGGTCAAAACTACTTTCTATGTTGTGATGGTACCAACCGCCTGCAATTGCCCTTGAACCGGAATATACAAGACAGTTAAATACAAATGAAAAAACAAGGGGAAAAAGCCCGTACGCAGGTACAACCCCTGTTACATATTTCCAAAAACGTTTCATAAATTCACGCCTCATTATTTTATTGATCTCAGGAAGAAAACGTATTTTTTCCTGATGTTTTCTGTTACTCACAGTATAACAGTCGGGGCGTATGGTTTCAACTAAATATGGGAATTTTAAGAATTGTTAAGATTTCAGTTCAGCTAATTTTTCTTTTTTGTTCATACTTTTTTCAGAATGACGTCACAGAATGACCACAAAATGTGAGTATATTATTAGATGTGCAAAGGGTACTACCTTTGATAACACTTTTTTCTTTTTCATACTGCCGGGGCTACCTCCAAACAAAGCCCCGGCCTCCTTCCTTTTTATTTCCCCATTTTTTTAATTATGCCATGCAAGACGTACACTGGACGGATGTACTTCTTTTGTCATCCAGTCCACATCGTTGGTGATCCAGTCCATGATCCCCAGCTGACGTGTTTCCCATGCGATGGTCTCCTCTCTTGCTTCCGGTGTTTCTTCCACTTCCATGGTAGTGTCGATCTCATCGTATCCGAAAATATATCCGCCTGCGCTCCAGATGCTGAAGTTACTGTCCGGGCCCGGATCTATTGTATCGCCTCTCTGTGCTACAAGTCCGTCATGACGAGCCTTGTATTCTTCCTCACAGCCGTCTTTTAATTTTGTCATGAACATTCTGTGGCGGATCAGCTCTTTGTTTTCTCTCACAACACCAAAATTATGATACATCAGACGCATGTCTTTTCCAGGAGTGGAGATCCAGGTAAATGTATCCTGGATTTTTTCAGTCAGTGCTGCTTTTACTTTCTCCTCTTTTGGAGAGATCACAGCTCCGTCTGCATTTTCATAATATCCGAAGATCAGGTCTGCAGCATTCCAGATGCTGAAATTATGAATGCCGTTGCGATCCAGATATGCGGTAAGCTCCGGCCAGATTTCGCCTAAGGTCTTACGGTAATCGTTCATTTTTCCTTCTTTTACTTTCATTGCAAAAGCATGTCGTTCCATTTATGTACCCTCCTGTTTTATATGGCGTTTGCAGAAATTTCCATATGTAGTCTCATCAAAAATAACTGGTCTCTTTCTTTTCCGTACTCTGAGTTGATTTTAACACTTTTATCATACTTTTACAATTATACCACTGTGTTTTGAAACATTCTCTGCACTTTTTTTCAGGCCAGATAAAACATCACCATCAAAGGCATGGTCACAATGCTGACCAGAGTTGTCATTACATTGATAGTACTGGCATAGACCGGTTCCCGGTCGTACAGCTGCGCCAGCTGTACAATCGTTGTTGCCGACGGTGTGATCACTGCCATCAGGCTGATCAGAAGAATCGTTTTTCCGTCTTTTACAAGAGATGCCAATGGCAGATATTTCAGAAGCAGCAGTACGATCAGCGGCGTCACCACCATTTTCAGGATCGTGATCAGATAGATTCTGGAATGACTGAAAATATCTTTCCATTTTACCTCTGTCATAGTCATTCCAAGCATGATCATACATACCGGTCCCAGGGTGGCTGAAATCTGGCTCATGGTATTTCCAAAGATGACAGGCAGTCGGATCTGTGTAAAGAACAGGACAATGCCAAGGATAATGGCGATCAGATTGATATTGCAGAGGATTTTTTTCCAGTTAATTCCTGCCTTCGCCTCCATCAGTGACTGTCCGTGGGTCCACATCAGGAGCATCTGTACACTCAGGAAAGCGCTGGCATAGATTACCCATTCCTCTCCAAGGACTACGGTCACAAGCGGGATCACCAGGTTTCCGGAATTGGAATAAATGATGGATTCTTTTTCCACCACGCTTAATTTCAGCGGTTTGCCGATAATCTGTGTAAATACCAGCAGAAAAATATGGATCAGGACCGCTGCTGCTATTGCCAGAAGAAACCCATTCCGGATACTTCTGGAATATTCAATCTGAAACGCATTGATCATCACACATGGCATGATGATGTAAATGCAGATCACCGACAGTGTCCTGCTGCTTTTCGCATCGATCAGTCCACATTTTACCACCGCAAACCCGCAGGCCATCATCAGAAAAAATACTATGATCTGCTGCAATAATTGTAAAGTTATCATTTTCTTTTCTCTCCTTCTGTACGCATCAGTTCTGTTCCAGCTCTTTCAGGGCCGTCTGAAGCTGCGTGTCTTCCTCATGTGTAAGTTCTGCCCAGTCTGTAATGTCTCCGGAAAGCTCTGCTTCCACATCTGGAGTGATTCCTTTTTTATTGATGTCATTGCCCTTTGGTGTAAAATATTTTGCAATGGTGATCTTTACTGCGCTGCCGTCGGTAAGCGGCTGGATGGTCTGCACTACGCCTTTTCCGTAAGTCGTTGTTCCCACGATCGTTCCAATACCGTAGTCTTTCACTGCTCCCGCAAAAATCTCTGATGCACTGGCACTGTTTCCGTTTACCAGAACTGCCAGCGGCATAGTCAGCTCATTCTTTCCGTCACAGGTTTCCTCTTCCCGTTTCCCGTTTTTGTCCTCTGTATAAACGATCAGTCCTTCCGGAAGGATCTGGCGGAGTACTCCACAGACTGCGGTAAGAAGGCCACCCGGATTGTCACGGAGATCGACTACCAGTTTTTTCATTCCCTGGTCTTTCAGATCTGCAAATGCTTTTTTATACTGGTCACTGGTCACTTCGGAAAACTCGGAAATCCGGATATATCCGGTGTCTCCGACAAGCATCTCATGAGAGACAGTCTGGATTTCCACATCTCGGATCTCTACTTTGATATTCTGAGTTTTCTCTTCATCTTCCCTTTGTATGGTCAGCGTTACGAAATCTTTATCACTGTCACGGACCATGGAAGCGATGTCGGAAGTTTCTTTTTCTGTGACATCTGTTCCATCGACCGCTTTGATCACGTCTCCGGTTTTCAGACCTGCCTGTTCTCCCGGTCCGCCTTCATAGAGCTGCACGACCTTTGCCCCTCCGCCATCCTCTTTCTGGAGAACTGCCCCGATTCCCACGTAGGAACCTTCATTGGAAGTATTCAGTTCTTTATACTGTTCTGCCGTGTAATACGTGGAGTATGGATCCTTCAGTCCGGCGAGCAGACCTGCATAAAGGCCCTCCCGCAGACTGCTTTCATCCTTTTCATCCAGATATTCTGTATCGATCAGTTCTTCCAGATAATTCAGCTTCTGGACTGTTTTCACGTCTGACAGTGCATTGCCTTTGGGAAACAGCACTTTCTGATAACTGACAAAACCAGCCCCTGTCACAACAAGCGTGGCTGCCACTCCGATGGCTACGCCTTTTTTGAACTCTTTATTTTTCATATCTTTCCTTTCTTCTGCACAGCCCGGTAATATCACAGATTCTCTGTTTTCCTTATGTGCCGTCCGTTTTTTATATACTGAAAGCGGCTGCCGGTTCTCCGACAGCCGCTGTATCTCTTATAGGTATGCATCCCGCGGATACACGCAGATCCGCTCTGCTATTTGGTTACACTCTGAGATGTTTTCTTGTTGTGAAGAAACTTCCCAGAAGTCCGATTCCCACACCAAGTCCAAGTCCCATCGGGATCAGTCCTTCATAGATCTGCCAGATCGGGATAAAATCTACGATTCCTGTCAGTACATTGAATTTTGTCAGAACAAACTCAACTGCGGAATTGTAGAGGAAAAACAGACACACCAACGGGATTGCCGCACCAATCACACCCAGAATGATTCCTTCCAGAAGGAATGGAAGCCGTACAAAAGCATCGGTAGCTCCTATGTATTTCATAATTCCAATTTCTTCCTTACGAACAGAAATACCCATAGATACAGTATTGCTGATCAGGAATATGGAAATCACCAGAAGGATCCCGATCACCGCAATGGAAATATAGGAAACCAGTTTGTTGATAGATCCAAGTGTCTTGGATGCCTGCTCAGACTGATTTACCTTGCGGACATGATCCAGACTCTGGATATAATTTACCAGCTCTGTCTGTTTGGTGATATCATTAAGATATACCTGATAGTTGGAAGAATTGGCCAGAGGATTGTCATCCTTGAATCCATCTGCTGCATCTTCATCTCCAAAATATTTCTGTTTATAATCCTCCCACGCCTGGTCTGCAGACTGATAATCCATTCTGGCAACTTCCGGTCTGGCCTGAATGGCAGCGCCGACCGCCTGGATCTCTTCCTCTGTAGTTCCCTCATCAAAGAATACCGTAATTGGCACTTCTTCTTCTACTTTATGTGCTATGGAATTTACGTTGTTAACAATGGAATAGAAAATTCCTACCAGAAAGATGCATGCAGCCATTGTAATGATACATGCCAGGGAAAACATCCAGTTTCTTTTTATATTCTTAAATCCCTGCTTCAGGGTATACCAGATCGTACTAGGCCTCATGATATCCTCCCTCTTTCTCATCGCTGATGATCTTTCCATTGTGCATGGTGACTACTCGTTTACGCATGGCATTGACGATGTCTTTGTTATGGGTGACTACCAGAACGGTGGTTCCTCTGTCATTGATCTGCTCCATCAGAGCCATGATCTCCTCGGAAGTCTTCGGATCCAGGTTTCCGGTTGGCTCATCTGCCAGAAGGATGTCCGGGCGGTTTACCAGTGCTCTGGCAAGGGCAACTCTCTGCTGCTCACCACCGGAAAGTTCATCCGGATATGCCTTATATTTCCCTGCAAGACCTACTTCCTGGAGAACCTCCGGAACACGTTTACGGATCACGCGGGTCGGTCTTCCGATAACACGCTGTGCAAATGCTACGTTCTCATATACATTACGGTCTTTTAACAGGCGGAAATCCTGAAATACTACGCCAAGCTTTCTGCGATATTTGGCCACACGTCTGTGTTTCATCTTCTCCAGACGTTCTCCGCTGACTGTAATGGTTCCATTGGTAGAATCCAGCTCTTTCATCAGAAGCTTGATCAGTGTGGATTTACCGGAACCACTGCTTCCTACTACAAATACAAATTCCCCTTTATCAACATGTAAGTTCGCATGATTCACAGCCGGAAGACCCGGACCATAAGATTTGCTCACATCTACAAGATCGATCATATGTATCCTCCTCTATATTGCAAAAGCATAATTATCTTAACTTTTTTGTAACATTATTGTAATATATATCTCGCATAAATGCAAGAATAAATTTTCCAGGCTGTAACAGCCCTCTTCGAGTTATTTATTTTATAATAAAAATGCAAAAAATACAATAGAGCCCCAAGGGTTATCTGTGAAGTTCATGTGAAATCTTCAAATTATTATTGAAGGCACACGATATCCCGCTGCAAAAAAATCATACAAAAACTGCCGCCCATTCCGGTAAGGAACAGGCAGCAGTCAAAAAATCTGATCTGATGATATTAATATTCAAGCGTTTCCATGTACTTCATATAACGCACAACCATCAGTGCAATCTTAAATGTGATGGCATCCTCAAACACCCGAAGATCCAATCCGGTACTCTTCTGGAGTTTATCCAGGCGGTATACCAGTGTATTTCTGTGAATGTACAGCTGACGCGAAGTCTCGGATACATTCAGGCTATTCTCGAAGAATTTATCGATGGTGACAAGTGTCTCCTCATCGAAGTCGTCCGGAGATTTGTTATCAAAGATCTCACGGATAAACATCTTACACAGAGGAATAGGCAGCTGGTAGATCAGTCGTCCGATTCCCAGTGAGCTGTATGCGATCACTTCCTTGTCTCCAAAGAAAATCTTACCTACATCAAGTGCCATACGCGCTTCCTTATAGGAACGTGAAACTTCCTTCAGCTCATTGACGATGGTACCGTATGCCATATGGACATCCTCACCGTCTTTATTCAGGTCAAGAGTATCCAGAATGGTGTGAGCCAGCTTATCCATCTCCGGATAGCCCTCTCCTTCTTCCAGTTCCTTGACAATAATAATGCTCTTCTCATCAACTGCAGTGATAAAATCTCTGCTCTTTCCGCCAAAAAGGCTCTTCACGCTCTCCACGGAGCTGTGATCTTTCTCCTGGTTCAGTTCCAGGATCATGACTACACGACGGACATCTGCTTCAATATGAAGTTTCTTCGCTCTGTTGTAAATATCCACCAGAAGAAGATTATCAAGAAGAAGATTCTTGATAAAGCTGTCCTTGTCAAAACGCTCCTTGTACGCTACGATCAGATTCTGGATCTGGAAGGCTGCAAGTTTACCTACCATATAAGTATCCTCATCATCTCCATGGGCTACCAGGACGTATTCCAACTGATAATCATCACAGACCTTAAAGTACTGAAATCCCTTGACAAGCTGGCTGTCCGCCTGGGATTCTACAAAAGCCTGGATATCTGCCGGCTGGATTTCAAAATCAGAAAAGGTAGACGCCAGTACCTTACCGTCTGTGTCAATGACACAAAATTCCGTCCTTGATATTTCTTTAAGTCCCTCGAGCGTATTCTGTAACACCTGATTCGATATCATTCCGTTCAATCCCTTCTCACTTATGTGTATGCTTATCTTCTGTCTTTCCCTCTCTATCTATGGCTATTTTAATACAAAATCACCAAAAATAAAAGAGGAAAACTGAAAAAATTTACAAATTTTTGTTGAAATCCGCCTAATTTTTCTCTATAAAGCCTTCTCCGTGAACCTCTCTTGCATCGGAAACAATCACAAAAGCATCGGGATCAATATCATCCACCAGCTCTTTCAGCTTCACGATTTCCTTCTTATTTACCACACAGAAGATGATGGTTTTCTCCTGGCCGGAGTACATACCCTTGCCACAGATTCCGGTTGCCCCGCGGTCCAGGTCTTCCATAATGACTTTTGCCACCTCATCCGGCTTCTCCGTAATGATAAATGTCTGCTTGGAAAACTTCAGACCTTCGATCAGGCTGTCGGATACTTTTGTTACCAGATAAACTGCAATGATGGCATACAGAGCACGCTGGATGCCAAACACATACATACCCACAATTACAACAAGACCGTCAATAAACTGCATAATCTGTGCGATGGAATAATGACGCAGATATTTCTGGATCAGCGCTGCCATCATATCTGTTCCGCCTGTGGTTCCCTGTCCAAGGAAAACCATTCCGATACCGATTCCCTGGATCACACCACCATATACAGCAGCCAGAAGAAGATCATCTCCCGCGATATTCCACACCGGCTGAAGGGCAAGCCAGGTTGAAAGGGAGATTTCTCCGATCAGAGCTTTTTTTACAAAGGAAAATCCTCTGATCTTACATCCCAGAAGAAACAGCGGGATATTCAAGGTAATGTTGGTAAGCCACAGCGGGATACCCCCATCTACGATTCCTCCGGTCCATCGTTTCACAAGGATCGCAATACCGGAAAAACCACCGGTTACCAGCCCGGAAGCATCAAACACGGAATTGATGGCAAGTGCCATCAGTCCGGTTCCAACTATGATCAGAAGATAATCCAGATACCATTTCTTTTTTGTCACAAGACTCATAAAGTGCTCCTTTCATTTATCATATGACAACTGCATCAGTTTCCCGTACTGACGTGTCATAAAAAGAACGGGACCGTACACTATTTTGCGTCCGTTCCCGTTCTCTTTTGCTATTTGTCTGTCTTCTTATTTATAAAATGAACAAACTCATAGCTTTCCATTATCTGAAAGTATTTTACGATTCTCGGATAAAGCGGTTCTGCCTTATCCCCGAAATGTTCTTTCACCAGCAGGGCAAGATCCTGCACGGTTTTTGTTCCATCGATCTCAGGCCAGATAAAAGTTCCCATTTCATCAAGGTGAACCTTGGAAAACCTTGGCTTGCCAAAAACCTTCTGTGCGATAGTATTGAACATACCTTTATTCTCTATCTCAAGAATGATCCGCTGCTTCAGGTCCCGGTGCCACCGGATCGACTGGTTTGTTTCCGGGATCAGATCAAGATAGTTGATATCCTGTTTCTTATCCTTTTTGTTTTTTCTCATCAGGCTTTCTTCTTTCTCCAGATAGAGAATTTAAGCAGTGACAGGATCATGATGATCATCAGTACAACGCCACCGATATTTCCGAAGTTTACAATGCCGGACATATCAAGGCTGATACCGAATACTGCAAATACTGCAAGAAGAATACCAACAAGACCCTCGCCGGCGATCATACCTGCACAATACAGAGTACCATCTGTGGACTGAGCTGTCTTTGTCTTCTCGTCAACACCTTTTCTGCGGTCAAGTAATCCACGTACAACACCACCGATCATGATGGTAGCGTTCAGGTAGATTGGAAGGTAAAGACCGATTGCGAAAGGCATTACCGGAATACGAAGGATCTCAAGGCAAATTGCAAGGAATACACCAATGAATACAAGTCCCCATGGAAGGTTTCCGCCCATGATTCCCTCAACAATCATCTTCATAAGCTGAGCCTGCGGAGCAGGGATCTCGGCTGTACCATATCCCCATGCTGCATTCAGAAGATACAGAACACCACCGATAGCAAGACCGGAAACAACAACACCAAGCATCTCACCCATCTGCTGTTTCTTAGGTGTGGCACCAAGAAGGTATCCTGTCTTAAGGTCCTGAGAAGTATCACCAGCGATGGCTGCGATGATACAGATAACAGAACCAACAGCGATCGCTGCTGTCATTCCGTCGATGCCTGTTTTACCGGAGCTCTTGATTGCAAATGTAGCGATCAGAAGAGTAGCGATAGCCATACCGGAAACCGGGTTGTTGGAACTTCCTACAAGACCTACCATACGGGAGGATACAGTTGCAAAGAAGAATCCAAAGATTACGATGATAAATGCACCAAGAAGAGTTACCGGGATAGCCGGAACGATCCAGATGATAAATACCATTGCAAAAACGCCAAGAAGGATGAACTGCATCGGAAGATCCTGTGCGGTTCTCGCTGTGCTTGTGCTCTTGCTTCCTTTCATGCTCTTCATGGAGTCACGGAAGGTTGTAACGATCAGCGGCAGGGATTTGATCAGGGAAATGATACCACCGGTTGCGATGGCACCTGCGCCGATGTATTTAACGTAAGTAGACCAGATTGCTGCTGCTCCGCCGTTTGCGTAAAGCTGTGCAATGGTTGTTCCCTCTGCTGCAGGGTACATCCATGTGTCAGGTCCGAACAGGCAGATCATCGGAATGATAACCATCCAGCCCATAAGGGAACCAACGAACATGTAAGATGCGATCTTCGGTCCTACGATGTAACCAACACCGAGAAGTGCCGGATAAACTTCCATACCGATCTCACCCTTGAAGGATTTGAATGCTGCTGCAACGTCTGCCGGAAGCAGTTTCAGTCCATCAACAACGAATTTGAAGATGGCTGCAAGTCCCATACCGGAGAATACTGTGGAAGCGTTTGCTCCACCTTCCTCACCGGCAAGAAGAACATCTGCGCAGGCAGTTCCTTCCGGATAGAGCAGAGTTGCGTGCTCTTTAACAATGAGGGCATTACGAAGGGGTACCATGAAAAGTACACCAAGGATACCACCGCAAAGTGCGATCAGAGTGATCTCAACGATGCCTGGTTTGTCTGAAAGTCCTTCCTCTGCCCAGAGGAACAGTGCAGGCATGGTAAAAATAGCACCTGCTGCAAGAGACTCACCGGCTGAACCGATAGTCTGGACCATATTGCTCTCCAGGATGGAGTTTCTGCGAAGAAGTACGCGGATAACACCCATGGAGATAACTGCCGCCGGAATGGAGGCAGATACTGTCATACCAACACGAAGGCCAAGATAAGCATTGGCTGCGCCGAAGATGACAGCAAGGATACATCCCATGATCACAGATGTAACTGTGAGCTCCGGAGTAACTTTCTCCGCCGGAATGTAAGGTTTGAACTCTGTGTTTTCGTTCATATTTCCTCTCCCTTTATCTAGTAAATTAGTAACGTTATCTAGTATAACAAATTTCGCTTATTTTTGCAAGGAATTATCTCTGTAATATTATGTATTATTTACAATTTTATGGATAATTATAAGCAAAAAATTAGTCACTATGCAGCTTTTATGCTAACATAGTGACTGTATTCTTGTTAATTGAATATTATACATTCCGAAAAAAATGTCGTTTTTTTTCAGTTATCTGCTTCCAGCTGTTTTGTCAGATATCGTCCTACGATCTTGGAAAAATTTCCGATATCCCGGATATAGGCAAAATCCTTTCCAAAGATCTTCTTTTCCGCTGCAAGGTCCTTCTCTTCTCCCGCAAATACTCCCAGAACACTGACCCCCTGGCTGCGGAGGCGGCGCACTTCTGTTGCAGTGTCTGCGATGGCATATTTTCCCTGATAAGGTGCCGGATTTTTTGCATTGGGACGGTTTATGATCACATCATAAGGACGGCCGTCACTTAAGATGATCAGGATCTTTTTCTCCTCTTCTCTCTGTAAAAGGCCGTATCCCACTGCTTTTATGGCAAGCCCGTCGCGGTTGTTAGATGAAGTCACATAATTGAAAATATCATCATCTGCCGCGACCGGATCCTCATACTCCCGAAACCTGTGCAGGATGGTATGATCCCAGAATGTACAGTAACTCATAACCCGGTGGGGGATGTCCACATTACTTAAGGCAGAACTGATCATATAGGCCTGCAACGCCACATCTCCCTGTCGGCTCATCTGGGAACCGCTGGCATCGATCAGCACATCTACCACAAAATCCGTATTATCCCCACGGAGGATCCGTTTAAAAAGATTCGCCTCGCTGCTTCTTCCTACACGCCACAGCCTGGAAGGAACGATGGTTCCCCGGTCTGAGAGGACTTCCTGGTTTTCACTTCGGATCACCAGTGCTTTTTTCAGAAGTTCCGTCAGCATGGAAATATTCCGTTTCGCAATCCTGTGCTTGTCATGATAGACCCATATGTTCTTATTGCGGAGACGTTTGGCATACTGGTACTGGTAATTGTCCCGGACCGGATTTTTCAGGATCCCTTCGGTAAAATATAACGTACAGTCCCCGTGAATCCCCCGGCACATCAGATAATTCATTCTTTTTTCTTCTGCCGGTGAAAGATAACTTCTTCCAAAGTTCAGTTCCACATAGGTGTGGGCTTTCTTAAGTGCCTCCTCGGAAACCACTGTGATCTTGTTTTTTACCTTGCGCTTTTCCTCCATATCTTCAGTAAGGGAAGAATCCTCAAGATCTGTCATCCGGTCCGTAATCTTTTCCACATAGTTTTCCAGGGCATCCTCATACATCTCTTCGTTGAGATAGTCTTCCCAGCCGAATTCCGTCAGTTCCTCAAGCGTCACTGCCATTACCCGATCCAGAGAACCGTTTTTCTTCTCAAAATCCGGATCGATCACTGTATTATAAAGCCTGTCAATGATCCGGATCAGTTCCATGGTATCTCCGGTTTCTGCACAGGCATAGATCTGATCCCGGAATGCGGAAAGTTTTTTCTCCACAGGTTGCACACTTCCTGCAAGAACGTCACGGAATACCGCGACTTTCAGCCGATCCAGCAGTTTATCATAGGAAGGCAGGGTTTCATATTCCTGATCCAGGATATCTTCCAGCGCTTTTTTCCGCATACGGCGCACGCCCGGGCGTTCCTCGCAGATCCGCGTTCCCACTGCTGCCTCGATGCAAAGCTGTGTCAGCCCGGTAAGTTCCGCCTCCGACGCATCCAGATAGATCTTTTTCACAAGGTAAAGGCCAAGAAGGTTTTTGTCAAAATATCTGGCAAAAGCGCCCTGTTTGATCCCGTCGTAAAGTGCGATCTCTTTGGAGCGGAGAAACAGGGATACATCCGGCTTTACTTCCAGGGTGTAATCTCCACTGACCGTCCAGAGAAGATTCCGGATGCGGTTTTCCAGATCCAGTTTGTAATCTTCAATGGAAAGTTCTTCTGTCAGATCTTTACGCATAGACATCGTCCTTTGTCCACTCTTCCGGGATCCTTGTACGGACTACATCGTCCACGATCTCTTTTTCAAAAATATCGAAGGTTTTGTTCACCACTCCCATCTGCACTGCAGCCAGGGGAGAAAGTCCCGCGCGGACGATTTTCATGGAAGCCAGAAGGCCGCGGAGATCCAGGGATTTTGTGGAAATCTCACTGTTTACAGATTTTTTCTGAAGGTCCATAAAAACGCCGATAAACTGTTCCACTGCTTTTTCTTTTGCTTCCGGGAACATTTTGTTAAAAATGAACCCTAAAGTTTCCTCTGTCTGGGCCGGCATATCGATCACCAGAAAACGGGAAACAAGGGCTTCGTTCAGCTCTTTTGTTCCTGCATATCCATAATTCATGGTTCCGATAAAACGTGCCGCCGGATGGAGATCAATCCTGTCATATCCAGGAACATCAATGGAACGGCGGTAGTCCAGCGTTGCGTGAAGGACTGAGACCGCATCGTTCTTTGCCATGTTGATCTCATCCAGGATACCGAAACCACCGTACTCGGCACACTGGTAGATGCTGCCCTTCCGGAGGCATACTTCATTGTTTACAAACGTGTCCGTTCCGATGAGATCCCCGCTGTTTGTGTTGACATGAAACGATACATTATAGATCGGGCGGCCAAAAGCATAAGCCAGATTTTCGGCCAGGATATTTTTTCCGGTGGCTTTCGGACCTGCAAGGAGGAGATTTTCCCCTTCCAGAAGTCCTGCAATAGCCATTTCCAGGATTTCTTTTCCATAGAACGGAATGGACGGTCTGGTGACTCTGGCTGCGGCCGCTTCATCAACGCCATAATTTTTTCGGAATTCCTCGACGCCATGGATCAGGTCTTCGGAAACGTTTTGTTCTTCTAAAAATTCTAATTCTTTCATATATTTACTCCTGAATCTGATTCAAGCGGATAAAAACCTAACAGTTTCTTTCTCCGCCAGGTAAAAAACGGGACAGATCTTACATCCGTCCCGTCATTTGCTTTCAAAGATGCCTCTGCATTCAGGGAACATCTCTTATTTCCTGTATTTTATTCAGCCGGTCATACCTCAAAGATCAGATCGCCGTAAGATGGCATCGGCCACATATCTTTGTCCACAATCATCTCAAGCTCATCTACCGGTTTTCTTAATGCTTTCATTGCCGGTACAACGCTCTCTCTGAAGAATACGGCACGGTCACGTCCCTCTTCATGAGCTTCCGCCTCTGCGATCAGTCTGGAAAGTTTGTCCATGGCTGCCTTGGTCTCTGCGAGAAGCGTGGAGGATTTTTCCAGAAGGCTTGTCTGCACACTGACATCAAGCGCTGCACTTACTGCTTTTACAGAATTGATGGACTCTGCAAGAACGGTTGTGTAACGGATGACTGCAGGGATGATCTGCTTGGTTGCAATATCCACCATGGCCTTGGCCTCGATGTTGATGGCTTTTGCATAACCTTCGTACTGAATCTCTGCTCTGGACTCAAGCTCTGCTCTTGTGAATACATTGAAGGATTCAAACAGCTTCACTGCCTTGTCTGTAGTCAGTGCAGGAATAGCATCTACCATGGACGGAAGGATCGGAAGTCCACGTCTCTTTGCCTCAGCCTCCCACTCCGGTGCATATCCGTTTCCGTTGAATACAATACGCTGATGCTCCGTTGCGTACTCTTTGATCAGGTCATGTACTGCGGTGTCAAAATCTTCTGCTGCTTCCAGACGGTCGCATGCCTCGCGGAATACTTCTGCCGCAATGGTGTTCAGTACAACGTTGCACTCGGAAATAGAATCACGGGAACCTACCATACGGAACTCGAATTTGTTTCCTGTGAATGCAAACGGTGAGGTTCTGTTTCGGTCTGTTGCATCTTTCATGAAATCCGGAAGTGTCTTAACACCGGTATCCAGGATCTCGCCGGTCTTGCTGTGTGTGGCAGTACCTGTACTGATCAGCTGCTCCAGCACGTCCTGAAGCTGCTCGCCAAGGAATACGGAAATAACTGCAGGTGGTGCCTCATTTCCGCCAAGACGCTCGTCGTTTCCAACGTCTGCCGCTGATTCTCTTAAAAGATCTGCATGTTCATCAACCGCTTTCAGGATACAGGTCAGTACAAGAAGGAACTGGATATTCTCATGAGGAGTTTTACCTGGCTCAAGAAGGTTGATTCCGTCATCGGTTGTCAGGGACCAGTTGTTGTGTTTACCGGAACCGTTCACTCCTGCGAAAGGTTTCTCATGAAGCAGGCAGCGCATACCGTGGCGGCTGGCAACTTTTTTAAGGATACGCATCATGATCTGGTTGTGGTCTGCAGCGATATTTACCGGTGCGTAGATCGGAGCCAGCTCATGCTGTGCAGGTGCAACCTCGTTATGCTGTGTCTTGGCTGTTACGCCCAGTTTCCAGCACTCCTCGTTGACTTCTTTCATGTATGCGGAGATTCTCTGACGGATGGTTCCGAAATAATGGTCATCCATCTCCTGTCCCTTCGGCGGCATGGCACCGAAAAGAGTTCTTCCTGTGTAGATCAGGTCTTTTCTCTGGAGCCATTTCTCCTTGTCGACCAGGAAATATTCCTGCTCAGCTCCAACGGAAGGCGTTACTTTTTTGGAAGTTGTATTTCCGAAAAGGCGGAGAAGTCGAAGTGCCTGTGTATTGATCGCTTCCATGGAACGAAGAAGCGGTGTTTTCTGGTCAAGTGCCTCTCCTGTGTAGGAGCAGAATGCAGTAGGGATACATAAGATTCCGCCGGCTGCGTCATGACGTACAAAGGCCGGTGATGTACAATCCCATGTTGTATAGCCTCTGGCCTCGAATGTTGCGCGAAGTCCTCCGGACGGGAATGAAGATGCATCCGGCTCACCCTTGATCAGCTCCTTGCCGGAAAAGCTTAAGAGTACCTTGCCATCTTCTCTTGGTGCTGTGACAAATGCATCATGCTTCTCGGCAGTAACGCCTGTCAGCGGCTGAAACCAGTGACAATAATGAGTGGCACCCTTCTCGATGGCCCATTCCTTCATCTCATGTGCAACCACATCAGCGATCTCCATGGACAGCTCCTTGCCCTCTTCTATTGTCTTTTTCAGTTCGCGGTATACCTTCTTCGGCAGACGGTCCTGCATAACAGAATCGTTAAATACATCGCAGCCAAAGATTTCCTTTACGTTGATATAATCTCCCATTTCTTCCTCCTTTTCGTTCCTGTATATCCAGTCTTTCTTATGAGGAAAGACGTTTTCACCTCTGTATGATCACCTTGTCCTCGGATGCCCGGATCATTCTTCGCTGTTCTGGGTGATCTCCTTGAGCTCCTGCATTTTCTGGTTCAGCCGGCTTTTTTTCTGTTTCTTACTGCTGGTGAGATAAAGGTTCATGGCCTCATGAAGATTATCGATCTCCACACGGGTCTGGTCTCCTCCGAATTCTCCGTCCAGCGTCCACGGAACAGCCTCCTCCGACTCAATCACAACATGTGCGGATTTGAAAGAATAGATCAGATCTGTATTATCTTCTGCGGTGAGAAGTGCAGTCATGATCTCCTGAAGCTCCAGCGGATTCTTCGGGTTGGTGATCAGTGTCACCTCAAACAGTCCGTCATTCATATCCACATTTTTTCCGGTGAGGTTCTTAAAACCGCCTACAGATCTGGAATTACTGATCATGCCGTAGATAAAATCATTCTCTACGGTCAGCTCATCGGAAGTTACTTTCAAATGATAGGATTTCACCTCAAAAAGCTGTTTCATCCCTTCCAGCACATAGGCCACATGTCCCAGGATATTTTTCAGATCCTGGTCTGTCTCATAGGAAACATTGGTAAACAGTCCAAACGCAGCCACATAGGCAAATGTCTGGTTATTAAATTTACCGATGTCACAGTGATAGATCTGCTCCTCCATGATCATGGATGCAGCTGCAGTCATACTCTTCGGCATAAACAGACTGTTGGCAAAATCATTGGTGCTTCCTGCAGGAATGTAGCCGATGGGTGTCCGGCTGCCCACTTCCACGATTCCGGTAACCACTTCATCCAGTGTACCATCACCACCACTGCAGGCGATCAGATCCACCTGATCCGCATATTCCTTCACCTGTTCATAAGCATCCTTCGGTCCCTGTGTGGCACGGATGATCACTTCGTACCCACCTTTGTTAAAGATATCCACAATGTCCAGCAGATGCGTCTTGATTCTTCCTTTTCCTGCTTTGGGGTTGAAAACAAAAAGCATTCTTTTTTTCATTATCCAATCCTCATTTCCCGAAATGATTCGTTATGTCTATTCTTTTACTATGATAAAAAAAACGATGTAAAATGTCAATCTTAAGTTTTTACATCTGGTCTTACCACAGACCGCCGGAAATTTATAACAAAAAAAGTCCGAAAACCCAATAAAATTGAATCTTCAGACCTTTTGTTAAGTAGCGAGAGGGGGATTCGAACCCTCGACACCACGGGTATGAACCGTGTGCTCTAGCCAACTGAGCTATCTCGCCATATTCTTTTGTAACATGGGACCTATAGGGCTCGAACCTATGACCCTCTGCTTGTAAGGCAGATGCTCTCCCAGCTGAGCTAAGATCCCATATAAGTAGCGAGAGGGGGATTCGAACCCTCGACACCACGGGTATGAACCGTGTGCTCTAGCCAACTGAGCTATCTCGCCATATCTTTTTGTAACATGGGACCTATAGGGCTCGAACCTATGACCCTCTGCTTGTAAGGCAGATGCTCTCCCAGCTGAGCTAAGATCCCATAACAGTTGCTCGTCTTAAGAACTCTTCTGTTCCGCAACTCGCTTTGCTATTATATAATGGTTTCTGACTTGTGTCAACACTTTTTTTCACTTTTTTTAATTTTTTAAAAAATATATGTTTTTTTGTATTTTTACAGTGGCAGGGAGGTCTGAAATCCCCTGCCACTGCAAGCTTACGGATATTACTTGAAGTATTCTACACCAGATTCGAAAATCTTGATATCCTGCTCTCCGTAGATATTTACAGCTACACCTGCGTCACGACGCTCGCTGTGTGCCATCTTTCCGAGAACACGTCCATCCGGGCTTGTGATACCTTCGATGTTCATATAAGAGCCGTTTACATTGAACTCGCCCTCATAGCCAGTCTCATCTACCGGTACATACTCGGTTGCGATCTGTCCGTTTTCTTTGAGTTTCTTCAGCCACTCATCATTTGCAACAAAACGTCCCTCACCGTGGGAAGCCGGGTTGCAGTAAATTCCGCCAAGCTGTGCTTTCTGAAGCCATGGAGACTTGTTGCTGACAACCTTTGTGTAAACCATCTTGGATACGTGACGGCCGATGGTATTGTAGGTCAGTGTCGGAGAATCCTCTTTCTGACCACAGATCTCGCCGTACGGTACCAGTCCCAGTTTGATCAGGGCCTGGAATCCGTTGCAGATACCAAGTGCCAGACCATCGCGCTCATTGAGAAGCTTCATAACTGCCTCTTTGATCTTCTCATTCTGGAATGCAGTTGCAAAGAATTTCGCAGATCCATCCGGCTCATCACCTGCTGAGAATCCACCCGGGAACATGATCATCTGTGCCTGGCTGATAGCTTTCTCAAAGATCTCCACAGAATCATGGATATCTTCTGCTGTCAGGTTCTTGAATACTTTTACATCTACCTCAGCGCCTGCTCTCTCAAATGCACGGGTGCTGTCGTACTCACAGTTTGTTCCAGGGAATACCGGAATGAATACGCATGGTTTTGCCACTTTATGTTTGCATACATAGATGCTGTCTGCTTTGTAAAGGGAACCGTCATCTGCTTTGACATCCTCGGTTCCTGCTGCTGTCTTGAATACGTTCTCCAGAGTGCCCTCCCATGTGGAAAGTGCCTCTTTCAGAGTGATCTCAGTATCGCCGTAGGAGAATTTCGCATCGTCTGTAGCCTCACCGATCACTGTGTAAGTGATAGCAAGCTCGCCGACTTTTCCATCCGGAACTTCGCAGATGATATCTCCGAATGCCGGGGCAAAGAAATCTCTTGGATCAAGGCTATGCTCGATCTTCACGCCCATACCGTTACCAAATGCCATCTTGCTGACTGCTGCGGCGATTCCATGACGGTCAAGTGCATATGCGGAGATCACACGGCCAGCCTGGATATCCTGATGTAATTTGTCATACTGCTCCATAAGAGCCGGATAATCCGGAAGGTCATAAGCGTCCTTCGGTGCACGGAGCCATACCAGTTTGCTTCCTGCTTTTTTGAGCTCCGGTGTGATCACGTCTTTTACTTTTGCAACATCCACTGCGAAAGATACCAGTGTCGGAGGAACATCAATGTCATTGAAGGTTCCGGACATACTGTCCTTACCGCCGATGGAAGGAAGGCCGAATCCGATCTGTGCCGCATAAGCGCCAAGCAGTGCGGAGAACGGCTGGCTCCATCTCTTCGGATCTTCGGTCATACGACGGAAGTATTCCTGGAATGTGAAGCGGATCTTCTTATAGTCACCACCGGTTGCAACGATCTTGGCAACAGACTCTGTTACTGCGTAAGATGCTCCATGATACGGGCTCCAGGAGGAAAGGTATGGATCGAAGCCGTAGCTCATCATGGTAACTGTCTCTGTTTTTCCGTTCTGTACCGGAACTTTTGCAACCATGGACTGTGTCTCTGTCAGCTGATATTTACCACCGTGAGGCATAAATACGCTGCCTGCGCCGATGGAGCCGTCAAACATCTCCACAAGACCTTTCTGTGAGCATACATTCAGGTCAGCGAGAGTATCCAGCCATTTTTTCTTTACGTCTGTGACATCCGGACGTTTTTCAAAAAGGTTTCCGTCTTTGGACGGAATCTCAACCTCAACGGAAGTCTCCTGATGTGCACCGTTGGTATCCAGGAATGCACGGGAAATATTTACGATCTCTTTTCCTCTCCAGTTGAGGACAAGGCGTGGCTCCTTAGTTACAACTGCAACAGGAACTGCCTCAAGATTCTCTTCATTTGCGTATTTCAGGAAAGTATCCACATCTTTCGGGTCAACCACAACAGCCATACGCTCCTGAGACTCGGAGATGGCGATCTCAGTTCCGTCAAGACCTGCATACTTCTTCGGAACTTTGTCAAGGTCGATCTGAAGTCCTGGTGCCAGCTCGCCGATGGCAACAGAAACACCGCCCGCACCGAAGTCATTACATTTCTTGATGATATGGCTGACTTCTTCTCTGCGGAACATTCTCTGGATCTTACGCTCTGTCGGTGCATTACCTTTCTGCACCTCTGCGCCGCAGACCTCAATGGAAGCCTCTGTGTGAACCTTGGAAGAACCGGTAGCACCACCGATACCGTCACGGCCGGTACGTCCTCCAAGAAGGATGATGATATCTCCCGGATCGGAATTCTCACGGATAACCGCACGTCTCGGAGCAGCACCCATAACCGCACCGATCTCCATACGTTTTGCAACGTAGTCCGGATGATAGATTTCTTTTACAGCACCGGTTGCAAGACCGATCTGGTTTCCGTAGGAGCTGTAACCGTGAGCTGCGCTGCGGACAAGTTTCTTCTGCGGAAGTTTACCCTTCAGAGTTTCTTTTACGGATACAGTCGGATCAGCCGCACCGGTTACACGCATTGCCTGATATACATAGGTACGTCCGGAAAGCGGGTCACGGATGGCACCGCCAAGGCAGGTAGCCGCACCACCAAAAGGCTCGATCTCGGTCGGATGGTTGTGGGTCTCGTTCTTGAAGTTGATCAGCCACTCTTCTTCTTTTCCGTCCACATCCACCGGTACCACGATACTGCAGGCATTGATCTCATCGGACTCTTCCTGGTCTGCAAGTTTGCCTTCTGCTTTCAGTTTCTTCATTGCCATAAGAGCCAGATCCATCAGGCAGACAAATTTGTCATCACGGCCTTTGTACATGTTCTTATGGGCATCCAGATATTCTTCGTATGTTTTTTCGATTGGAGCTTTATAGTCGCCTTCATCAAACTTCACGCTGGTAAGCTCTGTGGAGAAAGTGGTATGTCGGCAGTGATCAGACCAGTAAGTATCCAGAACACGGATTTCTGTCATGGACGGATCACGTTTCTCTTCATTTTTAAAATATTTCTGGATATGCTGGAAATCCTTGAATGTCATGGCAAGGTTCAAAGAAGCGTACAGCTCTTTCAGATCAGCCTCTGCCATATCCTTGAATCCGTCAAAGATCTTCACATCCTCAGGGTCCGGGAATACGGTTACCAGTGTCTCCGGTTTCTCAAGTCCTGTCTCACGGGAATCCACCGGGTTAATGCAGTGATGTTTGATTGCCTCAAACTCTGCGTCTGTAACGGTTCCCTCAATTACATAAGTAGTTGCGGAGCGGATGATCGGTGCCGCATTCTCATCCAGGAACTGTACACACTGTACAGCGGAGTCTGCTCTCTGGTCAAACTGTCCAGGGAGGAATTCTACGGAAAATACACGTGCGCCCTCTGCCACATCAAATTTCTCAAGATACAGATCATCTACCGGCGGCTCTGCAAATACGGTCTTGCAGGCTTTCTCAAATACTTCATCGGAGATATTCTCCACGTCATAACGGATCAGCTCACGGACTGCTGTCACAGTGCTGATGCCAAGATAATGTTTGATCTCATGTTTCAGTTCCTTTGCTTTTACTGCAAAGGCAGGTTTCTTTTCTACATACACACGTCTTACGTTGCTCATAGAAGGCTCCTTTCTCTATATCCGATAATAAGGATGGTAAACGTGCAGAAAGCATTTCTGTCTTTCTTTTCTGCTGAAAATATAGTATCATAGGAAATATCATTAGTAAAATTAATATATCTTATATCATTTATAAGCGGAGGATTTTTACATATGGATATCAATCTTGAACTCTACAAAGTGTTTTATTACGTGGCCACAACCCTAAGTTTTTCGGAGGCTTCCAGACAGCTTTTTATCTCCCAGTCTGCAGTCAGCCAGGCGGTCAAAAACCTGGAGAAAAAACTGGGCCACACCCTGTTCGTTCGAAGCACCAAACGGGTGATCCTGACTCCTGAGGGAGAGCTTCTTCTCCAGCACGTAAAACCGGCCCTTTCCATGCTTAACGAAGGCGAGGCAGCCCTTTCCGGCGAGGGAAATCTTACCGGTCAGCTGCGGATCGGTGCCAGCGATACTCTGTGCCGCTATTTCCTCATCCCTTATCTCCGCCGGTTCCACAAGGATCACCCGGAAGTGCGGATCAAGATCATCAACATCACTTCCATCGGATGTGCGGAGCTTCTGGAAAACGGCCAGGCAGAACTGATCGTCACCAATTACCCCAACTCCCGGCTTTCTTCCCACACAAAACTTCAGACTGTGCTGGAATTCCGTGATATCTTCGTAGCAAACCCGGATTATTTTACCATGGGAAAAACGCCTCTTTCCCTGGAAAACCTTCTGGATTATCCCATCCTGATGCTTGCTCCGAAAAGCACTACCAGTGAATACCTTCATCAGGTGTTTGCGGCCCAGGGACTGAAGCTGCTGCCTGAGGTGGAACTGAACAGCAACGATCTTTTGATCGACCTTGCGGAGATCGGACTTGGTATTGCCTGTATCCCGGACTATATGCTCCGCAACCGCCCGGGCCTGGAACCGGTCCACCTGAAAACACCGCTGCCTGCAAGAAGCGCCGTGATCGCACACCATGAAGCGCTGCAGCTTTCTCAGGCCGCCCAGTGCTTCCTGAAATATTTTTCCCAGATCTAAAAAGAGACCATCGGAATCCTTATTGTATCGGATTCCGATGGTCTTTTCTGTTATTGCCTTTTTATTCCTTACGCTTCATCTTTCGGCATTACATCTGCTGCCGCAGTGATATACTCGTTCTCGATCTTGCTGAACAGGCCGCTGTCTGCAAGCTCTGCAAGTTTCACATCGATCGGCATCTTGCCAAGTACCGGAACTTTAAGTTCTGCGGCGATCTCATCGATATGGCTCTCGCCAAAGACCTTGATCTCTTTTCCGCAGTCCGGACATTTCACGTAGCTGTAGTTCTCCACGATTCCAAGTACCGGAACTTTCATCATATCAGCCATATTGTAGGCTTTCTTGACGATCATGCGAACCAGATCCTGCGGGGAAGTAACGATCACAACACCGTCAATCGGCAGGGACTGGAATACAGTTAACGGAACATCTCCGGTTCCTGGCGGCATATCTACGAAGAGATAATCCAGCTCGCCCCAGATTACATCACTCCAGAACTGTTTTACCATATTTGCAAGGACCGGGCCTCTCCAGATTACCGGTGTCTCCTCATCCGGAAGCAGAAGGTTTACAGACATAACCTCAATTCCGTTTGCAGTTGGCATCGGATAGATTCCGTTGTCACTGCCCTGTGCATTACCCTTGATGCCATACATCTTCGGGATGGACGGACCTGTGATATCCGCATCCATAATGCCCACTTTATATCCCTTGGAAGCCATCAGATTGGCCAGGGAGCCTGTTACGAAGGATTTACCAACGCCACCCTTTCCGCTGACAACTCCGATCACATGTTTTACGTCAGAAAAAACATTTGGTTCTGCCATGAGGCTCTGGGGCTGTTTCTGGCCGCAGCCTTCACAGCTTGATTTGTTGCAGGATGAATTGCTGCACTCTTTTGCCATAATAGGTTCCTCTCATTCTTTGTATTTACACAGGCAGAACTGGCTCTCTGTCCGTGCATTTTCCTCATTCACGATTTGCTCATGAACGCCTTACCTTATTTCATAAATCTGTCGATCGCTTTTTCCAGTTCCTTGATAGCATCCCGGTCTCCATGCTCCACTGCATCCACGATACAGTGCTCTATATGATCCTGCAGGATGATCTTGCCTGTATTATTGATCGCAGATTTCACGGCTGACAGCTGGATCAGCACCTCGCTGCAGTCACGTCCGTCCTCCACCATGCGCTTGATGGATTCCATATGACCGATGGCCCTGGAAAGTCTGTTGAGCACAGCCTTGGTCTGTGCGTGGCTGTGATGATGAGGATGTGTGCCATTATGAGTATGCACATGTTCCTGCTCCCCATGGGTATGTTCAAGAACGGTTCCATCCTCGAGAACGTGCACATGCGTTTCGTTTTTATCACTCATGTGTAATTCCTCCTTCAGATTTCCGTGAAAGAACAGCGCTGCCGGATCATGGATGTCTGAATGTCAAAAATGATGGTTCCGTCTTCCAGTACTGTCTTCTCGTAGGAGACATCCTTTCCCTGAAATTTCTGTTTCACATACGCTTCCGGATCTGCGATCTCCACTTCTTCCACAAATACATCACGCATCTGATTTCTCGGGCATTTGTTAAAAATTTCCCAGATTACTTCGTACTCTTTCATCCGTGTCTGTTCCTTTCTTTGTCATCTTATCTATTATAATAATTTTATGTTTTTTTGTCAAAAATAATTGCACTCACGCAAATATTGTCGTATGATACATATTAAAAATATTACTGCTCTGTCCGTGAGCAGTAAACATACATTAATGTGATAAATCAAAGGAGATAAATTTCATGCAGCTTTTAAAAGACAGAATTCTGACAGACGGCGTAGTAAAAGAAGGAAATATTTTAAAAGTGGACAGCTTCCTGAATCATCAGATGGATATTGACCTGATCAATGCGATCGGTAAAGAATTCAAGAAACGTTTTGACCACTGTCCAATCACCAAGATCCTTACCATCGAGGCTTCCGGTATCGGTATTGCCTGCATTGCGGCACAGTATTTCCACGTACCGGTTGTATTTGCAAAGAAAGCACAGAGTGTAAACCTTGACGGTGAAATGTATACCACCAAGGTAGAATCCTTTACACACAAGAAAGTTTATGATGTAATCCTTTCCAAGAAATTCCTTGGTCCTGAAGATCACGTACTCCTGATCGATGATTTTCTTGCAAACGGCTGCGCACTTCTTGGCCTGATCGACATCGTGAAGAAATCCGGTGCAACTCTGGAAGGTGCCGGAATCGTTATCGAAAAAGGCTTCCAGTCCGGCGGACAGACCATCCGTGATATGGGTATCCATCTGGAATCCCTTGCCATCATTGATTCCATTGAAGGTGGCAAGCTTACTTTCCGCGAATAAGATTTATCATAAAAAATACTCCTGGAAACTTACGTATGTCGGTTTCCAGGAGTATTTTTATTTTGCCATATTTATTTTGTTTTATGCATCTGCACCTTTGGAAGCTTTCTCTGTAGGTGTCGGAGTTGCCGTTTCATCTGCTTCCGGTGTCGGAGTCACAGAAGCACCAGCCTCTTCTGACGGTGTCGGGGTGGTTTTGTCATCTTCTCCGTCAGCTTTCTCAGACGGTGTAGGAGTTACATCTTTATCCGGTTCTTCTGTTACCGTAACTTCCGGTGTTGCTGTCGGAATCGGTGTCGGAGTTGCTTCCGGTACAATCTCATCCTCATCATAATATCCGTCATCCACAAGCATCTGGTAATTATCCGCATCGATCAGCTGGATATCGCTTGTTACAGTTCCCACGATCTTGGTTCCGTTGTCATACTGCTCGTAATCAGAAATCTCTGGTTTCTCCCCTTTCAGAAAAGTGTCCACCATAGTCACACAGTCATTTGCCAGCACGCGGTTGTCAAAGAACAGACTGTCTGCAAGTTTTCCCTCAATCACAGCAGTTACTGCTTCTGCCTCACAGCCACAGCCAGTGATCATTGGCCATCCCTCTTCACCTGACACATGGCCAGCATCCTCCAGGGCATCAACGGCACCAAGAGCAAGGTCATCGGCACCTGTGCAGATAATGTCCGGTGTGCCTTCTGTATAATTCTGGGAAAGGATCTCTGCCATATCGTTCTTCGCGGTATTTCTTCCGGAACGCATCACTGCAGTATCATCAAGCGTCTGCTTTCCTGAAGTGCACACCAGTGTTCCGTCATCGAAATATTCCTGAAGTTTTTCCATCACGCCATTATAAAAGAACAGTGCATCACGGTCATCCGGAGAACCCATCAGGAACTCGATGGTCAGCGTGCGTTTTTCTTCTCTGGCTTTCTCCAGATCCATTTTTTTGATGATGGAATCTCCCACCATTTTTCCTGCTTTTCTCGTATCAAAAGTAACATAATAGTTGATCTTATCCGTATCCATGATCAGCTGATCATAGGAAATTACAGGAATGGATTTCTCATAGGCCTGTTCAAGCACATCGTTCAGGCCATAGGCATCTACCGGTGCAATCACAAGGGCAGACGTTTTTTCATCGTCCAGGATGGACTGGATCTGTGACACCTGCGTATCACTGTCCTCATCTGCAAAAAAGATCTCCGCATCATAGCCGTCTCCTTCCAGTGCAGTCTGAAAACTTTCTCCATCCAGAGCCCAGCGGGAATCGTCCGCAGCAGAAGGCAGAAATACTCCTACTTTCTTATCTGCAGCTGCAGTTTCTTTTTCTTCCTCTTTTTCTTCTTCCTCCGCATCATCGCTGTTTTTGGCTTTTCCCTCCGGATCTTCGGACTCCACACTTTCATTGGCAGCCTCTGTTGCCTCTTTGTTTTTGCCGCAGCCGGAAAGAACTGCTGTAAGAGCCAGAGCTCCCACAAGCAGGATCGCTGTTTTTTTCTTCATGGTCAAATCCTCTCCTATAAGCCTTTATATTCCTTTGCCAGTGATTTCAGATAGTCTCTGTACGCCAGTGCGGATTTCTTTGGTTTCAGGATACGCACATCTCCGCCCATGCCCGTCAGCCAGCCGTAAAACTTGGAATTTTCCGGAAGCTGCGCCGTTACCATCAGATCTCCGTTTTCCTTTATTTTATACTCTGCGTCTTCGCCAAAAAAATCACGGATTTCAGCCTGTGCAACACCTGTACAGAGAAGGCGCATTTCTTTTTTTATGGTTCCCGCAGAATTCTTAAGAAGCGCCTGGTACCCACTTATATCAACGCTCTTTGTTTCTGCCTTTTCCTGAACTTTTTCCAGAGTGGAAACATTTGCATTTTCCGCCTGAACGGATGGCTGCTCTGCCCCCTGCTGTCCTGCCAGATAATAACCACCTGGCCGCTCCCTTGTATAGCGGATATCCATTCCAAACTCCCGCAGAACCTCCACATCGTCATAAATGCTCTTTCTCTCCGCACGGATCCCATGTTCCATAAGATTCGCAAGAATCGTCTGCATGGATATTGCATGATGCTCCCCTGTCTCCCGCAGCATTTTTTCAAGATACAGGATCTTCGCTTTCTGATTGTTTGATTTTGCCATACTATCCTCTTATCCTTCGTTCTTTACAAAGCGGTGGAAAATATAGGAGTTTGCCTCCTGCTCCTCGCTGTCATCCAGTTTCTCAAGTTCGATCTTCTTACCATATTTCTTTTCCAGTGCACGGCTGATCAGAAGATCAGCAAGCTGTGGATTCTTTGGAAGAAGCGGACCATGAAGATAGGTTCCGATCACATTTTTGTATACAACACCTTCCTCACCGGACTGTCCGTCATTGCCATATCCGGACAGAACTTTTCCCAGGGGTTTGTTGTTTCCGATGGTGGTGCGTCCGCCATGGTTCTCAAATCCTACGATGGGCATGTCAAAAAGATCGCTCTGCATCACAATATTTCCAATAAGGCGGCCTTTTCCCTGCTCTGTGCTCATATCCACCAGTTTCAGGCCCTCGATCATTCCCTGATCGGTCTTATAATATTTTCCAAGAAGCTGATATCCACCGCAGATTGCGATCACAACCCCGTTATCTTCCACATAAGCCTTGAAATCCTTCTGAATTTCTTTCAGCTTTTCACATACCAGCATCTGCTCACGGTCAGAACCGCCTCCCAGAAGAACGATATCCAGTTTGGAAAAGTCGATCTTGTCTCCCAGTTCAAACGCAATGGTTTCTGCCTCAATGCCTCTCCAGAGACAGCGTTTCATAAGGCACTGGATATTTCCTCTGTCACCGTAAAGGTTCAGAAGATCCGGATATAAATGTCCAATCGTTATCTTCATTTTTCACCCTCCAGTTTCTTCAGAATATTTCTGGTGCCAAACAGCGCCGTATAGTTTACAAGTACATAAAGATTGCCACATCCGTCCTCGATCCGCTTGCGGATGGCTGTCTCCACATCATTTTCCAGCATGGACGGGATATCCACATATTTCAGTCGGAGGCGCATATCCTGACAGCGAATGCCGCTGACTGTGATGGAATTGATATTATCCCCTCCGAAAAGGTCAAAATCCACGTCCCAGAGCCAGGAGATATCTTTTCCGTCCTGTGCATTATCGTTGATCACAATGATGATATCCTTGGGTGATTCATCCTGCATCACAGCTGAAATGTTCTGGTTAAAACCGGCCGGATTCTTGGCAAGGTTCAGAACAACGCTGGTACCTTTGATCCGGAACTGCTCATTACGTCCGTTCTCAGGATTGAATTTTTTCAGCATCTCATTAAAATGTTCTGCCTTAAATCCAGCGGTACGTATTCCCGCATAGGCAGCAAGGATATTATATACGTTATAGAAGCCTTTGTAATTGGCCACGATCCGTTTATCTTCCACAGTAAATGCGATCTGGTCATCCACCTTCACATCTGTGGCATCAAAATTGATCTCCGGACGTTTAAATCCGCATTTCGGGCATCTGTAGTCACCAAGCTGGCTGTAATGATAAAAACTGTAGACCAGTCTCTCCCCGCAGCATTTACAGAAGCGGCCCTCACGGATCTCGTTTGTTTTGTTCTTAATTACCGGTTTGCTGATTCCATAGGTTACAAAAGGATTGCCACAGTCCATGGCAAGATATGCGGACAGTGCATCGTCACCGTTAACGATGACCTTCATATCCGGAACTTTTTTCATCATTTCTTCCAGAATATTCATGGTGATATCAATCTCACCATAACGGTCCAGCTGATCACGGAACAAATTGGTCATGACCATATAATCCGGTTTGATCTTTGTGAACACGTGTCTTGTGGAAGCCTCATCAACCTCAATACAGGCATAGTCCGCATCCAGTTTTCCGCTGAATCTTGCGCCCAGCACAAAAGCTGCCACAACTCCGTTCAGCATATTGGAACCGGTATGATTACAGATAACTTTTTTACCTTCTGCCTCCAGTCCTGCACAGAGCATGTTATTGGTTGTTGTCTTTCCGTTGGTTCCACATACTACAAATATTTTTTCTCTTACCTGAGAGGATAGCTCCTCCAGGATATCCGGACATATCTTCAATGCGATCTTCCCCGCCCAGGTTACACCCTGGCGTCCCATAAGTTTACAGACATGCCCTGTGATCTTTGCTGCCATCACAGCAATGGTTGTTCTTATTTTCATAATCCTCTGATTCCTTTGTTTTTATTTCTCCTACCACAGATCTTCTGCTGTCAGAAAATCCGTGCAGATTCCTTCTGCTCCCTGTGCAATATACTTTCTGGCCTGATTCCGGTCATTTACGGTATACACATACAGCCGTATTCCCTTTTTTTCAAAAATTTCTTCGGTTTCTTCAGACCAGTATTTCCAGTAAACTGTTGCCGCAGGGATACCTTTTTCTTCACAGAAAGATGCGATATGCTCCAGAACCTCTGCCGAATATTCCTGCCACAGAGAATATACATAGGAGGGAAAAGAATAAATCATGGTGGTTCCGGGAAACATTGCCTCACTGTAGATTTCCGGAATGATCTGGTCCAGAACGCTCTCTGCTCCCGCTGCTCTTGCAATTTCCACGTAATCGCAGTAATCTTCAAGTGTTCTCTGATAGTTGCGCAGAGAGTACTGTTTGGAATCGATCATCACATAGGCATCTGGATGTTCTTTCAGAAGCAGGAAAAAATCTTCCAGCGTCATCGGCGTATATGTTCCATATATCTTACTGTTCTTAAACTGTTTCTCTGTAAGAACTTTTTTCCCGCTGCCCTTCCACTGCCCCATGGATTCCTTCCAGTTATGGCGGCATACCCACACTCCGTCCGATGTTCTGGAAAGATCCAGTTCAAAAAGCCGTACACCCTGTTCGTACATGGCAAGAAATCCCTCTCTGGAATTCAGATAATCCTTTCCAGCCAGTCCACCCAGCGCATGTGCTATGGTTCGGTGATCCTCCCAACGAAACTTTGTTGCAACAGCTGTATCATTTCTTAAAGGCACCGAACTTCCTCCGAGAAGTACCAGTGACAGAAACAGTATTTCCACTGTCAGTATAAAACGTCTCATTCTCTCCGGCAACAAAAAAATGCACAAGACATAAAGGAAAACATTTCTGTTCTGCTTTCCTTCATATCTTCTGCAAGTTTATGATCTCCGGACAATACATCCGAAATTCTCCTATATTCATTCTGCCCGGTAGTAACGGAAATTCTGCCGACCATTCTCATCATCCTTTCGCATACCTGTACTCTTAATTTGTACATTACCGATTGTACGCTAAAAAGGCATAATAATCAAGCCAGGATTTGAATATCCATTTTATTCCGTTTCTTCTCCATTGCATTCCTGCTGGAAGCGCAAATACTCATCATATTTTTCGTGAGCAACCCGATTGTAGGAACGTGAAATCGGTATCACATGATCTCCGATCCGAAAACTGCCATTTTTGGCTCCTGTAATCCGTTCCATATTTATAATAAAGCTCTGGTGACATCGCAAAAACGTGCTGTTTTCCAACTGTTTTTCAAAATCTTTCAGTTTACCTCTGCATTGTAGTATACTTCCGTCTGTCATGTGAAAATTTACGATATGCAGGCTGCTGGTAATAAAGCTTACCTGGCTGTGCCGTAAAGTATACACCCGTGCACGATACTGGAAATGTATCACCCTCTCATCCGTGTTGATATTTAATCTCTTTTTTAACGGTTCCATAATATATTCCAATGTTGCTGCAGTTACTGGTTTCAGCAAATAATTATATGCAAACAGGTCAAAAGCATCTCTGTAATATTCATCGCTTCTGCTCATGAAAATTACAGCTACTGACATTTCTCTTTCTCGTATCTTCCGTATTGTTTCCAGTCCGTCTACTTTTTTTGAATCCATGTTAACAAAGATTGCATCATAAGGTTTCCTTTTCTTTTCCAATTCTTCCAATAAAAGCTCGCCGCTTTTAAATATCCGAATTTCTGACCCTGGAACGATTCGCTCAAGCTGTTTGTGAAGTTTTCTAGCATCTGCCTGCATGTCGTCACAAATGGCAATGGTCATCATCGTCATACTTATGTATCCCCTCTTGTTCTGTCATTGTATCTTTTTGTTCTATATATTATATCATGATTCATTATTTAATTTATGTCATCTTCATGTAATTTATGGTCGTAAATCCGCCATTTCTGCATTTTTTCAACTATTTAAGCATACAAAAAAAGGACATCTGCATTTCTGCAAATGTCCTTTAAAATGGTCAGAATTACAATTATACAAGCTCGATGAGAACTTCCATAGCTGCATCGCCTTTACGCTGACCGATCTTAACGATTCTTGTGTAACCACCGTTACGATCTGCGTATTTCGGAGCGATCTCGCTGAACATCTTGTCAACCATGTCAACTTCTTTTGTGTTTTTCTTTCTGCCAGCGCCCTTAGCAGGAACCTCTGTTACAGGATAGAAAACTTTCATCATCTCACGACGTGCATGAAGTCTGGAAGGAGCATCTTTCTTGATCTCTTTCTGTACTTCATCGTAAACTGTTTTCTTCTTGCCGTCTACGACTTCTTTTACACGTTTTCCGTCAGCATCTTTGCGGGCAACTTTAGCTGTTACTGTAACTGTCTCGAAATTGTCTTTCTCACGTACAGCCATAGCGATAAGTCCCTCAGCGATCTTGCGGATCTCTTTAGCCTTAGCTTCTGTTGTCACGATCTTTCCGTGATGAAGAAGGTTTGTAACCTGATTTCTCAGGAGTGCTTTTCTCTGGTTAGATGTTCTGCTTAATTTTCTATATTTTGCCATTTTATTATCCTCCATCTGTGGGACACCAGGACATGCTTGTTCGGTCTTACTGTCCTGCTGCTGACACCCCACTCATTATTCTGTTTCCGGCGGTGTGCACGCACGTACGGCATGCTGGTACCAGAACCTGTTATCCAGTTACGGTTCGCGACATTCACCGCGAACCGTCAACATTATTATTCCTCTGTAGGCTGGAGCTGAAGTCCCAGCTCTTTGAGTTTCGCAAGTACTTCCTCTAATGATTTGCGGCCCAGATTACGAACCTTCATCATATCGTCAGAAGTCTTGTTGCATAATTCTTCAACCGTATTGATACCGGCTCTCTTAAGGCAATTGTAGGAACGAACAGAGAGTTCAAGCTCATCAATGCTCATCTCCAGAACCTTTTCCTTCTCATTGTCTTCTTTCTCGATCATAACCTCAGCGGTCTTAGCATTCTCGGAAAGATCAATGAACAGGCTTAAATGCTCGCTGAGAACCTTCGCTGCAAGGCTGACTGCCTCGTCCGGATCAAGTGTTCCATTGGTATATACATCCAGTGTAAGCTTGTCGAAGTCAGTTACCTGACCAACTCGTGTATTCTCGACGATCATGTTGACTCTGTCAACCGGAGTGTAGATTGCATCAACTGCGATCACACCGATCGGCATATCATCGGTTTTGCCTTTGTCTGCGCTGATATAACCACGTCCCTTGGTAATGGTAAGTTCCATGGCCAGTCTGCAGTCTTTTCCGCCGTTCAGGGTTGCGATCACCTGATCCGGGTTCATGATCTCAATATCCTGATCTGCCTGGATATCAGCTGCTGTAACAACACCTTTTCCCTCACACTCGATGTATGCGGTCTTCGGCTCATTGTCACTGCTGTGATTCTTGATGGCAAGAGATTTCAGATTCATGATGATCTCGGTTACATCTTCCTTCACGCCCGGAATGGAGCTGAATTCATGAAGTACACCATCGATCTTTACCTGGCTTACTGCAGCTCCCGGAAGGGAGGACAGCATAATTCTTCTTAAAGAATTGCCAAGGGTAGTACCGTAACCTCTTTCAAGAGGCTCTACAACGAATCTTCCAAACTTCTTATCTTCGGATATTTCGGTAATTTCGATTTTTGGTTTATTGAAATCAAACACTATAAGGTTCCCTCCTTCTGGGTTAATCAACATTCGAGGGTATTACCAATTTTTATAACTGTAGACACTGTAAACAGTTACTAATTATTTAGAATACAGCTCGACGATAAGCATCTCGTTTACAGGAACATCGATCTGCTCTCTTGTAGGAAGCTCTTTAATTACACCCTTCAGGTTCTCCTGATCAGCATCGATCCACTCCGGAACAAGTCTTCCACCTGTAACCTCAAGGATTCCTTTATATCTCTCAGAACCTTTGCTCTTCTCTCTGATCTCGATTGTATCGCCTGCTTTGCAGAGATAGGACGGAATGTTTACGCATTTTCCGTTAACAAGTACGTGCTTGTGATCTACGATCTGACGAGCCTCTCTTCTTGTTCTTGCAAATCCCATACGGAAAACGATATTGTCAAGTCTGCTCTCAAGCATAACCATAAGGTTCTCACCTGTCTGGCCCTGCATTCTGTCGGCTTTCTTGTAGTAGTTACGGAAAGGTTTCTCAAGAACTCCGTAGATGAATTTTGCTTTCTGTTTCTCTTTTAACTGAAGTCCGTACTCAGATACCTTGCGGTTTGCACGTTTTAACTGTCTTGTGGACTTCTTATCAATTCCTAAGTAAATCGGATCCAGGCCAAGGGATCTGCATCTTTTCAGAACAGGTACTCTGTTTACTGCCATTTCAACTACCTCCTAATTAGACTCTTCTGCGTTTTGGTGGACGGCATCCATTGTGAGGAACCGGAGTTACGTCACGAATGCTGGTTACTTCAAGTCCGCATGCCTGAAGCGCACGGATTGCTGCTTCACGGCCTGAGCCCGGGCCTTTTACCATAACGTCTACTGTTTTTAATCCATGAATTAAAGCAGCTTTTGTTGCAGTCTCTGCTGCCATCTGTGCTGCATAAGGGGTAGATTTCCTTGAACCTTTAAATCCAAGACCACCGGCACTTGCCCATGAAAGAGCGTTTCCCTCGTTATCTGTCAGTGTAACGATTGTATTGTTGAAGGAAGACTGAATGTGTGCCTGTCCGTGTTCAACGTTTTTCTTGACACGACGTTTTGTCGTTTTCTTTGTAACTTTTGCCATTTTAAAACTAACCTACACTTTCCTTTTTTTGAAATTAATTAGTTATATCTATAAATTATTTCTTCTTGTTTGCAACTGTTCTCTTCGGTCCCTTGCGAGTTCTCGCATTTGTCTTGGTCTTCTGACCACGAACCGGGAGTCCTTTACGATGACGGATACCTCTGTAGCATCCGATCTCCTGCAGTCTCTTGATGTTAAGGGCGATTTCCCTTCTCAGATCACCTTCTACTGTCATTGTCTCATCAATAACAGCGCTCAGTCTCTTAACCTCGTCATCAGTCAGATCTCTGACACGTGTGTCAGGATTAACCTCTGCTTTAGCAAGAATTTTGTCTGCGCTTGGTCTACCAATTCCATAAATGTAGGTAAGACCGATTTCAATACGTTTCTCTCTTGGTAAGTCTACACCAGCTATACGAGCCATGTACTGTTTCCTCCATTTTCTGTTTCTGAAAGTCCTGCATATCGTATGTCACTTGCTCCCGCAAGGTGAAATGGGACATATCAACCTGCCGCTTTCTTTTCTAGTTTCCTAATTGGGGTGCCTCGGTAAAACACCCAGCTGTAATTGGCGAATCACAGCCTTTCCGAAATTGCGGATCTTAACCGCTGTTGCCTCTCGGTATTAGGCAATACATGCTTATTATTCACTCAGTAGAACAACCCTTCCGGGTGTTTCATACTGCAGCCGCACGTTTCACAAACATTCCAAAGAAGTTCCGATATGGAAATCAACCCTGACGCTGTTTGTGCTTCGGGTTCTCACAGAATGATTCTGATGGATCCCTTTCTTTTAATGACCTTGCACTTCTCGCAGATCGGCTTTACAGATGATCTTACTTTCACTGGAAATCCTCCTTCCGTAAATTAGTCTCATATCTGCAGTTTCACAGGCGCACTCATACACAGTATTTGCGCGCTTGAAATATATACTAACACCTGTTTTCCTGAAATGCAAGAAAAAATTTTAAAAATTTTTGATTTTTTTTACAGACTGTATTATAATGGGTGGCAAAGTCCGGCAGACATATGGAATCTGCCTATTTTAATGAAAGGAATCTTTACATATGCATACGGAAATGAAATATCGTTTTCTGATACATTACACCTTATCTTTTATCGGTGGATACCTGGGGCTTTATGCCATTGTGTCAAGAGCTGATCTTTTCGGCAATGCCCAGACAGCCAATCTTCTTGGTGTTGTGCGGGATCTCATAGGCAGGAATTTTTCGGATATGCTTCTGCGTGTGGGTGCGCTTCTCATATATATGGCTGCTGTTATCCTTACGGTCTGGATCCCAGAGCATTTTTCCGCAGATCTTCGTTTTATCAGTATCGGAATTGATATCTGTGCAGTTTTGCTGCTTGGTTTCCTGCCAGCCAGAATGAGCCCGGTCGTAGCTCTTTATCCGGTATTCTTCGCAATGCCTTTCCAGTGGTGTACTTTCAAGGCTCCCGGCGGATATAACAGCTCGACGATCTTTTCCACCAACAATCTCCGCCAGTTCACCACTGCTGTCACACAGTTTCTTATGAAAAAAGATGACGCACAGCGTGATAAGGCGAAATTCTACGGAATGACGCTGCTGTCTTTCCATGCAGGTGCTGCTCTTTCTCTGATCCTTTATATGTACTGTGGACTGTCCGGTGTGTGGGTCTGTCTGATCTCAGCTTTCTATGCGGTGTGGCTGATTGCTGCGGACCGCAGTACTGCCGCTGATACTTCTATCGTATCTCAAAAGAAAACTTCTGCCCCAAGCAATTATAGAAATATTTCCTACAAGAAAAAAGAAGCCTGAATCAAAATGAGCCATTGATTAATAATGATTTTTAACACCGTCAGCTCTAAATAAAACTATCCCGGCAAGTACAAGTTTTTACACTTTGCAGCTTGTTCGGGATAGTTCTATTTTAAGAAATAACATTCATCTTGGAACACAAAGCTCTCTTATCTGAAGTTTTGCATCCGCATTTTTCTATGCTGTTTTTTCGGTGCGTTTTCCCTCAAATTTACTTAATTTTTTCCGACATTCCCATTTTCTTTATTTTTTATAGACCGCCGTGGAACTCATTCCTCTGGATTTTAAAAGCTTCTTGTATGCATTCAGCTGTTTTGCCGGAACTTTGACAGTCAGCTTTTTATATGTTCCTGCAAAGGCTTTTTCACCAATAGTTTTATTAGATAATACTCCTGTCTTGATAATAACGGTTCTGAGATTTTTACAGTTATAGAACGCCTGTTTACCAATTCTGCTGACGGTTTCTGAGATTGTAATACTACTCAGACTTACGCAATTGGCAAATGCTCTGTCTCCAATCTTCATTATATTATTTCCACCACTTACTTTATTCAACTTTCTGCATCCCCAAAATACATCCGTACCTATTACTGTCACATTCTTTCCAATAGTAACAGTTTTGAGGACCGTATTATTTTTAAAAGCATTTGCTGATATTCCCGTTACTTTACATGTAATTCCATTTATTTTAACTGTATCAGGAATTCTTACAGATGCTTTCTTATAAAACGGCTTTGTAAATTCGACGCTCATTCCATCCTTCAGTACCTTGTAAACTCCATTTGTAGCTTTATCATTTATGACTTTTCCAGGTGTTACAGTCTGTGGTTTGAGTTTTGCAATCTTTTCAGTTCTTGTCACTCCACAGAAAGTACAGGTAAATGTTTTGATTCCTTCCTTCGTAGTGGTAGCCGCTGTTGTAATTTTTCCCGCATTCCACGTATGTTTCGTTTTCGGAATTATTGTTCCTTCTTTCAGCAACTTGCCACAATCCTGGCAAAAAATATCGCCACTGTAACCATCGGATTTACAGGATGCTTTTTTTGAAAATTTCGTAATAGTATTTACATGTCCGGTCGCATGGATTTCTTCTATTCTTGTGGATCTACATACTTCGCAAGTGAATGTTCTGATTCCTTTTTCTGTACAGGTTGCATTTTTCGTTACTTTTCCTTCATCCCAGGTATGGGGTTCTTTCGGAATAGTTTTTCCAGAAGAAATTTTTATGCCGCAGTCTGTACAATAAACATCGCCTGTATAACCTTCCTGTATGCAGTTTGCTTCTATCTCATTACGCAGTTCTGTATACTGATGTCCTGTTGCCGGAATTTCTTCTGTTTTGGTTTCATTGCAAACTGTACAGGTGTAAGTCTTAATTCCTTTTTGCGTACAGGTTACCCCTGTCGTTATTTTTCCTTTATCCCATGTATGAGCTTTCTTTGCAATTTTTTCACCAGAAGACAGCTTTGTATTACAGTCCTTGCAGTAGATATCTCCTGTGTAGCCTTCTTCCGCACAAGTCGCAGCTTTCACATTGCGTAGCTCTGTATGCAGATGTCCTGTTGCCGGAATTTCTTCTGTGCTTGTTTTTCTACATCTTGTACAAGTGTAAGTTTTACTTCCCGGTTCTTTGCAAGTTGCATCCTTTGTAATTTTTCCACTATCCCACATATGACCTGTTGCCCCGACTGATAGTCACAATATATATTTTTCTTTTTAATTTGGTAAGGTTCCAGAGCTAACAGCTGCCTGTCTATACTTTGTTCCTTGGTAGATACTCTAATATATGCATATTTCTCCATTTTTTGTCCTCCTGTATTTTTTTTATAATACAGTAGACATTTACACATCCAATTCACCTATATATAGGTAACATTTTAATAATATTCTTTTATTTACTTAAAGTCAACTATGTAAAGGTAATTTTATATTTTTCCTCTGTTATGATGAACTCAACTTTACAAAGATAACTAATCATAACAGGTGACCGTATGACTTATTCTGATATTTATGCATTACGTATCTGTCAGCTCTGCAAAAATCGTAAAATTACGATAAACAAGCTTGCAACACTGGCTGGACTGAAACAATCCACAATAGATAATATTATACGAGGAAAAAGCAGGAATCCCCAAGTAAGAACACTCCATAAAATCGCTAATGTATTTGGAATGACCTTAAGTGAGTTTCTTGATTTTCCGGAACTCAATGACTATTCCATTGATGATGAAGAAGATGATGAATAATGATTTTTAACACTGTCACTCCCCAATAACATTTATTTTGGGATACAAAAAACCCCTTATCTAAAGTTTAGCATCCGCATTTTTTCAATGCTTTTTCCCTTAAATTACTTGATTTTTCTTTCTTCCTTTTTTAGCATAACAGAAACAGGATTTCCTGATACGCCACAGTTTCTTCCTGTTCAGACTTATAGTATACTTAAATAATCAAATAGAGAGACACCATTTTATTAGTTGAAAAAGCAAGAATCTTTCAACAACCGTTGAAGAATCTGCGGTTGAGCTTCTTCATCGCTACTCTGGCAGGCTCCATCAGCGGCCATTCTTTCCTAAGCCTCCCTTTCAGCATGCCTTATTTTAAACTGCTTTGTTTTCAACCATCAAATTCTATGTCAATTTTAACGCAAAAGTGATTTCCTGTCCTTCCTGCCTGAATACTGCGATTCATCCGAAGCATGATTCCATACTCACTTGTGATCCGTTCCAGATCTTCTTCCCGTTTCTGGACCATTATCTTCGACACCATCAACACTTTTTTACGTTTTTCCATAGATGTTTTGCAGTTATTCCCTTTGATACATTCTGTTTTATAAGAACAACCAGTGCAGTCTGAACATCTGTAATAAGTTTTTATACTGATATATCCTCTCGTCGTTTTACTTCTTCATTCATTTGTAACTGTTCCTCCACTTTCGTACCTGTCATCTGCAACGATTTCTGAATATGTTTCTATGTCAAGAAAAAGCACTCTTTAAAAGTGCTGTATCTGGCCACTTTTAAGGCTACGAAAAATAGGCCAGTACAATTCGAAACTGGGTGCAGGTATATAACAAACTGAGTATTATATACGAAAGGTGCCATCCAGAGTAACAAGTAAACCGACGATTAAGACGGGCGCCCCCTGTGCTTGACATATAATTCAACGACTTTTATATAAAACAAGGGCGAAGGGTCTATCACCCTTGCATTCGTAAAAGAATCTTATTTACAGACTTTTTCTCACAATCTCAAATAAAATAATCCCAAACAAGTTACAAAACGTAAAAACTTTGTACTTGCCGGGATCATTTTATTTGGAACTGACGGTGTTAAAATCATTATTAACCGACAGCCCCTCTGTTTTTCTATTTATTTTTCAGACCTCAGACTATTATGAAATTTAGAAATTTTCTTATCCGGCAATTCCTCTGCTCCACGCAGTAAGAGCTTTCTTGTTATTTCCGTTGAGATCACATCTGCACTTTCTTGTTTTCCAGTCATAAGTAGCTTCTGTATAATAAATATAGTTGCCCTTTACAGATACTTTAATAGCTCTGTCACTAATTATTTTGCATTTGCTTCCATCTCTGTTTATCAGATAGACAGGACCTCCATGAGGGAATCCCACAGCTGTAACCAAGACTTTGTTTTTCACGCTCTGTACTGTTGAACAATCCTTCCCCAGACGTTTTATCTGTCTTTTTTTCAGATTTACCACTGCAAAATTTCCCAGTCCGTCACCATACTGGGTCTGATATCCCATATAAAGATAGGTGCCATCGCAGCCGATAATGCTATCCGCAGGTCCCTCCCCCCTGAAGCTTATCAGCACTTTATTTTTACGGGTTTTCAGATTATACTGAACCAGTTTACGATTTTTGTAAGTTCCTCCAAAGCTGCCGCTCCTCAGAAATGCTGCACTTTCATAATAAAGATATTTTCCGTTTGTTACAATGGAACCACTGGAACAGCTGTTAAGAAGCGCTTTCTTTTTACCATTCTTTGAAGCATATACAATATAACGATTGGTTCTGTCATTGTATTTCATAGAATAAATCGTGCCGTTTACTTTGCCGCTTTTATAAAAAGTAATCTTCTTATATGCACTGAGTCCGTTTGACGCGGCCTGTACATTCTCTGTTGTTCCTACTGCTGTAAACAGCATACTGAATGCCAGCAGTAATACCATACATATGGTCAGCAGTCTGTTACCTTGGTTTCGTTTGTTTTTCATAATTTTCCTTCCTTTCCTGTTGCGGTGTTTACAGATATCGTATATCTATATTTTACACTACAGGAAGACTGTATGTCCATAGATACAAAAAAGAAACAGGTTCTGATTTATTTTCAGTTCCTGTTTCTTTTCATTTTAATCAGGTGGGCATTCTTTTAATTTTATAAAGCTGAATCTAATACGATTGTCTCAAACGGTCTTAATGTGATCTTTCCATCTTCTGCAGTGATCTTCTCATAGTTTCCAAGACGTTTCTGATATGCTTTCCATTCCGGTTGCTGCCGGATCGTTACATTCTCTGCTGTCAGGTTATTAAGAACGATCAGTTCTTCTCCCTGATAGTTACGTCTGTATGCCAGCACATCTGCATTTTCTTTTTCCAGAAATTCGATAGTTCCCTCTGCTATGATATCTTTTTCTTTTCGAAGGGCAATCAGTTTCTTATAGAAGCTGTAAATGGAGTCCGGATCTTTAAGTTCTGTTTCTGCATTGATCTCCTTATAATTCTCGGGAGCTTCGATCCACGGTGTTCCTTCTGTGAATCCTGCGTTTTTGTCATCAGACCACTGCATCGGTGTTCTGCTGTTGTCTCTTGATCTGGCAGCCAGAACCTTAAGAGCCTGCTCTTTGGTTTTTCCCTGATCAAGAAGGATTTTATAATAATTCAGGCTCTCCACATCACGGTACTGGGAAATATCGTTGTAGTGGGCATTGGTCATTCCCAGTTCCTCTCCCTGATAAACATAAGGAGTTCCCCGCATCATGTGAATCGCCGCTGCCAGCATCTTGGCGGATTCTTTCCAGTAAAGGTCCTCATTGCCCATTCTGGACACAACTCGCGGCTGATCGTGATTGCACCAGAAAAGTGCATTCCAGCCATCTCCATCCTGCATTCCCATCTGCCATGTCTCGAACAGTTTTTTCAGTGCTATTCTGTCAGGCTCCATCAGTGTCCATTTATCTCCGTCCTTATAATCTACTTTCAGATGATGGAAATTAAAGCACATGGAAAGCTCTTTTTCCTTCCGTCCTGAATAACGAATACAGTTCTCAAGCGAAGTGGAAGACATTTCTCCTACTGTGATCATATCCTCAATGCCTGTATCTCTGGTCAGTTCCTTAAGATATTCATGTACATGAGGACCGTCTGTATAAAATCTTCTTCCGTCGCCTTCCAGATCATCCTCAAACAGCTCAGGCTTGGAAATTACATTAATTACATCAAAACGGAAGCCTTTTATCCCTTTGTTTTTCCAGAAGCGGATAACTTTTTTCAGTTCACCACGGACTTCCGGGTTCTCCCAGTTCAGATCTGCCTGGGTAACATCATAAAGATGGAGATACCATTTTTTCAGTGATGGTACATACTCCCATGCAGGACCGCCGAATTTTGACTGCCAGTTTGTCGGAATCTGATCTTCCGGTTCATCCCGGAATATGTAGTAGTCCTGATATTTTTTTTCTCCTGCAAGGGCTCTCCGGAACCATTCATGCTCTGTGGATGTGTGGTTGAATACCATATCCAACATCAGACCAATTCCACGGTTATCACACTCTCGGATCAGTTCATCCATATCCTCCATGGTTCCAAACTGTGGATTGATCTTATAATAATCTGCCACATCATAACCGTTATCGTTCATTGGAGAGATAAATACCGGTGTAATCCAGAGATAATCAATTTCTAATTCTTTAAGATAATCCAGCTTTTCAATGATTCCACGGATGTCACCAAAACCATCCCCATCCGAATCCCTGAAGGATTTCGGATAAACCTGATATACTGTCTTTCTGCCAAAATCTGTCATAATTCTTTCCTCCTAAATCAATCGGACATTCATGATCCGATTTCATAGCCTGTACCCACTTCAGTTAAATAAAACGATCTCTGTTTTTCCTGCTTCTGCGTGAATATCTGTTACAAATTCAAAATCTTTCGCATTGCCTTCTTCTGTCACAATACATACTGTCACATCCGGATGGCCTGCTGTCCTAATCTTTTCCCTGTCAAAACGTACCAACGGTGTTCCCTGCTTTACTTTCTGGTTCAGAGATACCAGATACTCAAAACCGTCACCTTGCATTTCCACTGTATCAATTCCAATATGGAGAAGAATCTCCATGCCGTTCTCAAGAGTCAGCCCGCAGGCATGTCTGGACTCGTCCATAAGAACAGTTACTTCACCGTCACATGGCGCATAAAGAGTATCGTTCTCCGGAAGGATGGCAAGACCGTCACCCATAACTCCTTCGGAAAATACGCCGTCATTTACTTCCTTCAGAGGAATTACTTTTCCTGTAAGGAAAGCTCTGAGAGTGTTTGCTCCATCTCCGTTAAGTTCTGTTGTTTCTGTATTTTCTGTTGCGCTGATGCTGCCGGCTTCTGCTGATACATCCACTGTATCTGCGCTGTCCCCGGCTCCCACTCGATCTGCCATGGAAAGTTTTTTCTTTCCAACAATAAATGTCAGTGTCATCGGAATCACAAAAGCGATCACCATACAGATTGCAAAGCTTCCCATATATTTCGGCTGAATGGACAGGATTCCCGGGATTCCACCTACACCTACTGCGTTGGCTGTTGTAGAAGTCATAACGCAGACAACTGCTGAAATAGCAGATCCGATCATTCCACAGATAAACGGGAATCCGTATTTCAGGTTTACACCAAAGATTGCCGGCTCTGTTACTCCAAGGTAACAGGAAATTCCTGCCGGAACATTGACTTCCTGTGCTGCTACATTCTTTTTCTGAAGGATGATCATTCCCATAACCGCAGAACCCTGAGCAATATTGGAAAGTGCGATCATCGGCCACAGCATGGTTCCGCCATAATCTGCGATCAGCTGAAGGTCAATAGCATTGGACATATGATGAAGTCCTGTGATAACAAGAGGTGCATAAACAAATCCGAAAATTGCACCAAATACAACTTTAAAGGATCCTGTGATTCCTGCATATACTACGGAAGAGATCGCAGAACCGATCTTCCATCCGATAGGACCTACAATAAAATGCGCAGCCATTACAGCAAGTACAAGACTGCAGAATGGAACTACAACACTTGAGATCACCTGAGGAGATATTTTTCTGAAAAACCTCTCAAGATAAACAAGTACAAACGCTGCCATGATCGCCGGAAGCACCTGTGCCTGATAACCGATCATGTTCACTTTTACAAATCCGAAATCCCATTTCGGAATATCCGCTGCTGCTGTTCCGGCTACAGAATAAGCGTTGAGAAGCTGGCCGGAAACCAGGGTAAGTCCAAGGACGATACCAAGCATCTCCGTTGTGCCCATTTTCTTGGTCACAGACCAGCAGATACCTACCGGCAGCATGTGGAAGATTGCTTCACCGATCAGCCACAGGAAACTGTCCATTCCGGACCAGAACTGACTGATATCACATAAAGTTTTCGTTCCATTCTCAAAGAAGTAAATGCTGTCAATACAGTTTCGAAATCCCAGGATCAGACCACCGGTGATGATAGCCGGGATCAGCGGTGCAAAGATCTCTGCCAGTGCAGCGATCACCTTCTGGAGAATATTCTGGTTCTTCTTTGCTGCCTGCTTCACTGCATCCTTGGAAACGCCTTCCACTCCTGCCACTTTTACAAAATCATTGTAAAAATCAGCGACTGCATTTCCGATGATCACCTGAAACTGTCCCGCCTGTGTGAAGCTTCCCTTTACCACCTTCATAGCTTCGATTGCTTCCACATCCGCCTTTGACGGATCATTGAGTACAAAACGCATTCTAGTTACACAATGTGATACAGCTGCAATGTTCTCTTTTCCTCCGATGAGGCGAAGCAGCTGCTGGGCATCCTGTGTATACTTTCCCATTTTCCTTTCCTCCATTACATTTTGATGATTATTTCCCTTTGTTCTGATTTGTTTAAACATGTTGTCGATGTTTTATTTATATCACGCTTGTTTAAACATGTCAATATGCTTTTTAAAACTTGTTTAAACATTTCAAAGTATTTGCATTGCGCTTGCCTACAAAATCTTTTATAATGATCCTATAGCATTTCCATAAATTACTGCATCAAGTTCAGCTGCTCAGAACATAAATTGCCGGAAATGCTATAGGAATCATAAATCCTGCTATATTTTTTGACCGAACATGAATGGAGAATAGAAATGCCAAGAAGTATTTATGAAGATATCTATAAAGATCTGAAAATGAAAATCGAAGATAACACTTTTGCCTACCAGGAGCTTCTTCCCCCTGAAAACACCCTGATCCAGACCTACGGCTGCTCCCGAAATACTCTGCGCCGCGCAGTTGGCCTTCTTGTCAGTGACGGCTATGTACAAACCATGCAGGGAAAAGGTGTCCGCAATATCTACCGTCCAAGTGAGCAGACTGCCTTCACCATCGGTGAGATCGAAACATTCAATGAATCTGCTACAAGGAACGGCCAGAATGCCCGCACGGAAGTTGTTCTTTTCACTGAACTGTGCATCAGTGAAAAACAGGCCTCTTACACCGGCTTTCCTGTCGGAGCTGAAGTTTACTATATCCAGCGTATCCACTATCTGGATGATATTCCGCTGATCATCAACCATAACTATTTTCTGAAAGAATCTGTTCCCGGCCTTACTGCCGAGATTGCCAGACATTCCATCTATGAATATCTGGAACAGGAACTTCATATGACCATTGTCAACAGCAAACGTGTGATGACTGTGGAAAAGGTCACAGAGATTGATGAAAAATATCTTCATCTGAATGTAAAAGATTATAACTGCGTGGCTGTGGTATCCAGCCAGACTTACAACAGTGACGGTGTTATGTTTGAGTATACCCAGTCCCGCCATCGTCCGGATCACTTCCGTTTTTATGACAACGCCCTGCGCCGGTGATCCAACAGGCTCCCTGACACTCCCCTTGCGGAAATGCTCAGATTTTCCGATGCTGTGCTGTTTCTTCTTTTCCTGAACTGTGTTATACTGAAACAATCAAATGGAGAGAGGAATTTTTATTCTTATGAAAAAGCGAGAATCTTTTAACAGCCGCTGGGGGTTCATTCTGGCCTGTATCGGGTCTGCGGTTGGAATGGGAAATATCTGGATGTTTCCTACCAGAGTTTCCCTGTATGGAGGGGGATCGTTTCTGATCCCGTATTTTATTTTTGTGGCACTGATCGGATTTACAGGGGTGATCGGTGAGATGAGTTTCGGGCGTGGAACACGTTCCGGCCCCATTGATGCTTTTGGTCTTGCCTGCGAAACAAAAGGCAGGAGGAAACTGGGCGAAACCCTTGGATGGATCCCTGTTGCCGGTGCACTTGCCATGGCTATCGGCTATACCGTTGTCATGGGCTGGATCTTCCGATATATGATCGGAACTTTTACAGGATCCACCCTGGCTCCTGCAGATATTGAGTCCTTTGGTTCCAAATTCGGCGGCATGGCATCTGCCTGGGGAAACAATCTCTGGCAGCTGGCTGCTCTTGTGATCTGTATGTTTATCCTGATGTATGGTGTTGGAAGTGGTATCGAAAAGGCAAACAAGATCATGATGCCGATCTTTTTCGTACTGTTTGTGATCCTTGGCATCTATGTTGCTTTTCAGCCTGGCTCTGCTGCCGGATACCGTTACATCTTCCGTGTGGAACCAGAAGTTCTGGCGAAACCATCCACCTGGATCTTTGCACTTGGGCAGGCATTTTTCTCCCTGTCCGTTGCAGGTAACGGAACACTGATCTACGGGTCCTACCTTCCGGACAGTGAAGATATCCCGGCTTCTGCAGCCAGAGTTGCACTTTTTGATACGCTGGCTGCCATGCTGGCTGCACTCGTGATCATTCCTGCAATGGCAACTACCGGTGCACAGCTTGATCAGGGTGGGCCTGGACTTCTGTTCATCTATCTGCCTCACCTGATCAAAACCATGCCAGGAGGCCGGATCATTGCCATTATCTTCTTTGTGGCGGTATTCCTTGCAGGCATGACTTCTCTTATGAACCTTTATGAGGCACCAATCGCCACAGTCCAGGAAAAAACAGGCCTTGGCCGTATCCCTTCCTGTATGGTGATCGCAGCTATCGGAGTCGTAGTTTCTCTTCTGATCCAGGGCATCGTCTCTGACTGGATGGATGTACTTTCTATCTATATCTGCCCTCTTGGCGCAGGACTTGCAGGGATCATGTTCTTCTGGGTATTTGGCCGGAACTATGTAGAGAGCCAGATCAACAAGGGCCGTGAAAAACCATTCACAAAATATTTTTATCCGGTGTGTAAATATCTTTATATTCCGGTATGCTTTCTAGTGCTGATCCTTGGTATCGTGCTTGGCGGTATCGGATGATAAAACGCTGAAATTTACAGAATGGACTACATAAAAGAATCCCGCGGAAACGGTTTTAAACGTTTCCACGGGATTCTTTTCATTTATATTTTTGCAAAAGGGATGTTCTTTTTTAGAGGGTGTCCGGTTTCTCCACTTCATAATCAGACCAAGATGCAACCGCATCGCTGCCGGATGTATCTGCTGTATCTTCGTATTTATCTACAGTGATCGTATAATCGCTGTCGCCTTCTACATATACGGTTCCGTCTGTTCCTTTAACTGTGACGGTTTTTCCGGAGTCATCCACGATGGTTCCGGCATTGGAAAGTTTGGAGACGGTGCTGTCACCGGTTACTGTCCAGGTAGAATCGTCACTGACATATACGTTGCAGTAACCATCTCCGCCGTTGCCGGCAAAACTCTCATCGTCTATGATAGCTCCTGTCAGGTTGCTTCCGTCTGTCATATAGAAATCAAGCTGGCTGATGGTATCCCAGATCACGCTGCCTTCCATGTCCTGGCTGATCGCGGTAAAGTCACAGTCTGCTCCGTTGGCTCCGCTTTCCCCCCATCCTCTTTCATTGTTATTTCCTGTACAGCGAAGAAAGTACTCATTGTCATTGTTGTATGTGATATCTACATCTTTCAGCGTAATGTCACTCTCTGTGTTGGTTGTGTAGAACACACCGCCGTTCTTGGAAGTAAGGGTTCCGCCGTCCATCTGGAAGGTACTGTTTCCTACTTCGGAATCACCGGACATACTCTGATAGAGGATCACGGTCCAGGTGCTGTCATTCTGACTTAAGTCACTCATATTTCCGGTAAGGTCGCAGTTAAAAAGATGCAGGGAGTTCAGTCCTTCGATGCACACGGCTTCTGATCCGTTTGCTGTAAGTGTGGCATCTTTTACTGCAATATCTGCGGTGCAGTATACTGCCGGTGAACCTACACCATTGGATGTGTAAGTTCCGCCGTCTACGACCATGGTTCCGCCGCCGCGGTCGCTCCGGATAGCTGCTGCGGATTCTCCGTCTGTCTCCACATTCAGATCCCAGGCGTATAATTTACCGCCGCCGGCTGCATGGATTCCACCGGAAGTATCCTGTGTTGTCTTAATGGTAGTGTCTGCCGCGTAGACAGTTCCATCGCCGTAGGCAAAAAGTCCTGCTCCTCCGGCTGCGTCAGTGGTTACAGTTCCGCCTTTTACATAGGCATTTCCGTCTGTTGCAAGAAGCGCTGCTCCTACACCGTAAAAACTGGAGTTGTCACCGCCTGTACTGTCGGAGGAGTTTCTTGTGATATCTATATTATTAAAAGTAACATTTGCTCCTGAGGAAACAAGTGCCGCGTTCTCGTCTGTTCCTGTGGATTCCAGGGATGTATCCGATACTTCTGTATCAGAATCATACGTATTGGCTGTGTCATAGCTGTCTACTCCCTGGGACTGACCTCCCGGTGCTCCACCAGGACCTCCCTGACCGCCGCCCATATCTGTGCTCTGCACTTTGATGGTAAGGGCATTTTCGTCGTCGTCTGTGGTGATGGCTACGATGTCACCTTCCTGAATATCGGAGAGTTCGATGGTCTCACTCTGGGAATTATTACCGTCCGGAGCACCACCCTGGTCGCCGCCTGGGGCCTGATTGTTTCCGTTATCTCCGTCTGACTTCTCCGGGGCTTCTCCCTGGTTTCCTCCTGGGGCTCCGCCCGGACCTTCGGCGCTTTCTTTTGTGATCACGGTATCATCCGTCACTGTGACTGTCATCTCATCTCCGGTCAGATCCAGCATGGAAGGTGCCTCTCCCTGATCTCCGCCAGGGGCTCCACCATTTCCATCTGCATTGTCACCGTCCGGTTTCTCCGGGGCTTCTCCGTTATCTGTTGAATCCCCATCTTTGCTGTCCGTTTTATCGGACTCTGCATCTTTGCTGTCAGATTCTGTGCTCTCTGCATCGGATGTATCAGCAGAAGCATCTCCGCTTCCATTCTCATCCGGCTTCTCAGGTGCTCCACCGTTTCCGCCCATATCTTTCATTGTTCCAACTGCGATGGTGATCTTTCCGTCTTCCACAGATTTCACTTCACCGTAGGTCACATCTTCCTCATCAGAATCTTCTTTATCCGCATCTGCGCTGCTGTCACTGTCGTCTGTGCTTTCTGCACTCTCTGCCGTTGTATCTTCTGTCCCTTTATTATCTGAACTTTCCGCTGTATTCGTTGTTGTCTCTGTTGTCGCTGCCCCGCATGCGGTAACAGATGCTGTTGCCATCATAATTCCTAAGATTGCTGCAAGATATTTTTTCTTCATATGAACACCTCTCTTTTTCTTGTATGCTCATACTATATCAGCAAAATCTGTTCACTTTATGTTTAAAACATGAAAAAAGTGTGAGTGATAATATCCACTTTGAGATTTTTTTCCGAAAAAAAGCACAAAAAAGACCCGGCAGTTTAAAACCACCAGGCCCTTTACAGAATTTCTTATTTATCTCTCCAGATGATTCTTCCTTTGGAAAGATCATACGGAGAAAGTTCGATCGTTACTTTATCTCCCGGGAGAATACGGATGAAGTTCATACGGAGCTTACCGCTGATATGGGCAAGTACCACATGTTTGTTTTCCAGTTCTACTTTAAACATCGCGTTAGGCAGTTTCTCCAGAACAGTGCCTTCTACTTCGATCACATCTGCTTTTGACATTTTTTACCTCCTATGTCATGACAACAATTGCTGCTTACAGATTTGTAAGCGTCAGAATCTCTGGTTCCCCATCTGTAATGAGGATCGTGTTTTCATAATGTGCGGAAAGTGAACCATCCATGGTTACTACTGTCCACTCATCGTCCAGCCATGCCACGTCCGCACGACCAAGGTTGATCATGGGCTCGACGGCCAGGGTCATTCCCGGAAGGAGCTTGATGCCCCTGCGCTTCTGCGGGAAGTTTGGAATCTGCGGATCCTCATGAAGATGAGTTCCGATTCCATGTCCTACAAGGTCACGTACAATACCGTAACGGTATTTCGCTGCGTGGGCTCCGATGGCTTTGGAAATATCATTTAAATGATTTCCGGCTTTTGCCATTTTCAGTCCTTCAAAAAAGCACTCTCTTGTAACTTTAATAAGCTGCTGTGCCTCTTTGGATACTTCACCTACCGCATAGGTACGTGCTGCGTCAGAATGGTAGCCCTTGTAAATCAGGCCGGCGTCGATCTTAACCAGATCCCCGTCCTGGATAATCTTCTCTTCGGATGGAATTCCATGCACAACCTCATCATTCAGGCTGATACAAAAAGAAGCCGGAAAACCTCCGTAATTCAAAAAGTTCGGAATACAGCCCATAGACCGGATCATTTCTTCTCCAATCTTATCAATCTCCTTGGTGCTGACGCCTGGTTTGATATAAGGGATCAAACCATCATGCACCTTCTCCAGAAGATGGCCGGATTCTCTCATAAGTTCTATTTCATGCTGTGTCTTAATTGTTACGGACATTCTTATTCTCCTAAGATGTCAACGATCTCCTGGAATACCTCATTCAGATCCCTGGTTCCGTCTACCGTCTTCAAAACACCCTGTCTGGTGTAATAGTCAATCAATGGCTGTGTCTGCTCATGATAAACATTCAGACGCTTCTGGACTGTTTCCGGCTTATCATCGTCACGGAGTACAAGCTTGTCACCACAGGTATCACAGACACCTTCTGTTTTCGGTGCTGCGAACTCAACATGATAAGTTGCACCGCATTTTACGCAGGCACGACGACCGCCCATACGTTTCACGATATTATCATCCGGTACATCCACATCGATTGCATAGTCAATTTTGCTTCCAAGTTTGTTCAGAGCCTCTGTCAGACATTCTGCCTGCGGAATTGTTCTCGGAAAACCATCCAGAACATATCCTTCTCTTGCATCCTCCTGCTGGATTCTGTCAACAACAAGGTCACAGGTCAGTTCATCCGGAACAAGAAGTCCCTGATCCATGTAAGTTTTTGCTTTGTTTCCAAGCTCGGTACCGTTTTTGATGTTGGCACGGAAAATATCTCCTGTGGAGATGTGCGGAATCCCATATTTCGCCGCAATTTTCTTGGCCTGAGTACCTTTGCCTGCCCCCGGTGCACCCAACATAATAATTCTCATAGCATACCCTCCATTTTCCTGTTTGCTGCCTGATTTTCAGACAGTCCTGTTTACAAATCAAGGCTGCGACACTTTCGCACCGCAACCTTCATTTTCAATTAGTTCAGGAAGCCTTTGTAATTACGTACAAGCAGCTGAGATTCCATCTGCTTAACGGTCTCCAGGATAACACCTACGATGATGATGATAGATGTTCCTCCGAAGGAAACGTTCGCGCCAAATACACCGTTAAAGAAGAACGGAATAACGGCCACGATAACAAGACCTACTGCACCTATAAATATAATATAATTCAGGATTTTAGTCAAATAATCTGAAGTCGGTTTTCCCGGACGGATGCCTGGGATAAAACCGCCCTGCTTTTTGATATTATCGGCTACTTCCAACGGATTAAAGGTAATGGATGTATAGAAGTATGCGAAGAATACGCAAAGTACTACATACACGATCAGACCCCAGCTATACTGGATCTGACTTGGATTACACCAGTTATTAGAGGAAAGTCCTCTTAAGATCTCACTTCCAATGCCTGTTCCGTTTCCTTTGCCAGCAAACTGTGCAATGATTGACGGGAATGACATAATGGAAGAAGCAAAAATAACCGGGATAACACCGGCAGTATTTACCTTGAGCGGGATGTTTGTGGACTGACCGCCCATCATCTTACGTCCAACCATCTTTCTGGAATACTGAACCGGAATTCTTCTCTCTGCTCCGTTGAGGATAAGTACGAGCACTACAACAAACAGGATGATCACAGCAATAATGCAGGCTGCGAGCATGCCTTTTGCAATTGTTTTGCCCTTGACGAAGTTCTCATAAAGAAGGGATACATCGCTCGGGATCCTGGACACGATATTGATTGTCAGGACGATGGAAATACCATTTCCAACACCCTTCTCTGTAATACGCTCGCCCAGCCACATAAGCATTGCGGAACCCGCTGTTAAACTTGCAACAACTACGATTCCTTTAAGGAAGTTCATGTTCGGGATCATACCCTGACGTCCGAATCCGATTGCCATGGCAACAGACTCAAACAGAGCAAGACCAACGGTTACATAACGTGTGATTGCTGTAAGCTTTTTTCTGCCTTCTTCTCCGTCACGCTGCATTTCTTCCAGTGCCGGAATGGCAATGGTAAGAAGCTGAATGATAATGGAAGAAGTAATGTAAGGTGTGATGTTCAATGCAAAAATTGACATCTGAGTAAAGGAACCGCCGGTGAACGCATCAAAGAAATTGAATGCGTCACCGGTATTAGATTCAAACCACTGCTTGAAGAAGTCACTGTCGACTCCCGGTACAGGAAGCTGGGATCCAATTCTGATCACGAATATCATCCAGATCAGATAGAGAAGTTTCCTTCTCATTTCCTTTACTTTGAAAACACTCTTAAGAGTCTCAAACATTAGATCACCTCTACTGTACCACCAGCAGCTTCAATTTTTGTTTTTGCAGTCTCGCTGACAGCGTTTACTTTAACATTGAGTTTTTTTGTAAGCTCGCCGTTTCCAAGGATCTTAACACCATCACCGATCTTGGAGATTGCACCGCTTGCAAGTAAGCTGTCAACTGTAACCTCTGCGCCATCCTCAAAACGATTGAGAACGTCTACATTGATTGCGATAATTTCTTTGGAGTTTCTGTTAGTGAAACCTCTCTTAGGAAGACGTCTGTATAAAGGCATCTGACCTCCCTCGAATCCCGGTTTCTTGTGTCCGGAACGAGCAAGCTGTCCTTTATGTCCTTTACCAGCAGTTTTGCCGTTTCCTGAACCATGTCCACGGCCTCTTCTGAAGTTATCGCTATGCTTGGAACCCTCTGCGGGTCTTAAGTTTGATAATTCCATTCTGGCACCTCCTTAATCTTCTACTTTTACCAGGTGCTGCACCTGCTGAATCATTCCTCTGGTTGCAGCGTTGTCTGGCATCTCAACTGTTTTATGCATCTTTGTAAGACCCATAGCTTTTACAGTTTTTTTGTGCTTCGGTACTGCACCGATTGGAGATTTTACCAGTGTAACCTTGATTGTATCTGCCATTTCCATTTCCTCCTTAACCCAGAATCTCATCTACAGATTTTCCGCGGAGCTTTGCAACCTCTTCCGGAGTCTTTAACTGGCTCAGGCCTGCGATTGTTGCCAGAACTACGTTCTGTTTATTTCTGGAACCCATACATTTTGTACGGATGTTTTTGATACCAGCAAGCTCGATTACGGCACGTGCCGGGCCACCGGCGATAACTCCAGTACCTTCCGGAGCTCTCTTCAGAAGCATCTCAGCGCTTCCGAATTTTCCGATGAAGTCATGTGTAATGGAATTGTTCTCGTCTCTTGCAACAGTAACAAGTTTCTTCATAGCGTCCTCTTTACCTTTGCGGATCGCCTCCGGAATTTCTGCTGCTTTTCCTAAACCTGCACCAACGTGTCCATTGCCGTCACCTACAACAACTAAAGCTGTGAAACGGAAGTTACGACCACCTTTAACAACCTTGGTAACACGCTTGATTGATACTACTTTATCTTCTAACTCTAACTGACTAGCATCAATAAGATTACGTTTCATGTGTTCTTTTCCTCCTCTTAGAATTTCAGTCCAGCTTCTCTTGCTGCATCTGCCAGTGCTTTAACTTTTCCGTGGTAGATATATCCACCTCTGTCGAAAACAACGTTCTCGATACCAGCCTCGATGGCTTTTTTACCGATTACTGTTCCGACTTTTGCTGCAGCCTGTACATCGTCAGTGTTCTCAAGCTCTGCTTTTACGTCCTTCTGGAGAGTAGAAGCGGATACTAAAGTCTTACCAACTGTGTCATCAATAATCTGTGCATAGATGTGCTTGTTGGAACGAAATACTGCCAGACGAGGAGTAGTTGCAGTTCCGTTTAAATGATGACGTAATCTTCTATGCTTCTTTTCGCGAATTTCGCTTCTGGATGCTTTGTTAATCATATTCTCACTCTCCTTAATTATTTCTTACCGGTCTTACCGACTTTACGTCTGATAACTTCGTCAACGTACTTGATTCCCTTGCCCTTGTATGGCTCAGGTCTTCTCTTGTCTCTGATCTCAGCTGCGTACTGGCCAACTTTTTCTTTGCTGATACCAGATACGATGATCTTGTTTCCATCAACTGTGGACTCAAGACCTTCTGGATCTTCCATTTCTACCGGGTGAGAATATCCAAGGCTAAGTACGAGCTTCTTGCCCTGCTTAGCTGCTTTATAACCAACACCGTTAACCTCAAGCTCTTTTTTGTAGCCTTCGCTTACACCAACAACCATGTTGTGGATAAGGCTTCTTGTTAATCCGTGAAGGGATTTGATTCTCTTTAAGTCGTTCGGTCTTGTTACTACTACATGACCGTCTTCAACTTTGATCTCTAACTCTGTCGGGAGTGCTCTCTCAAGTGTTCCCTTAGGTCCTTTTACTGTTACAACGTTTCCATCAGCGACTGTAACCTCAACGCCAGCTGGAATTGCAACCGGAAGTCTTCCGATTCGTGACATAAATTTGTCCTCCTTACTTAGATTGTCGGAGAGGGCCCATGCCCTCTCTGTTTTCAGTTTAAAAGCTATATGACTGCCCTGTATGGACTACCATACAAATGCAAGTACCTCGCCACCAACCTGAAGCTTACGAGCCTCTTTGTCAGTGATAACGCCTTTGTTTGTGGAAAGGATTGCGATACCAAGTCCACCAAGAACCTTCGGAAGCTCATCCTTGCCTGCGTATACACGAAGACCTGGTTTGGAGATTCTCTTAAGTCCTGTGATGATCTTCTGATTTTTGTCCTCACCGTATTTCAGTGTGATGTGAAGAGTTTTAACAACTCCATCCTCAACCAGATCATATTTTGCGATGTATCCCTCATCTACAAGGATGTTTGCGATAGCAATTTTCATCTTAGATGCCGGTACGTCTACAGTGTCATGTTTTGCAGTGTTTGCGTTACGGATTCTTGTAAGCATATCTGCGATCGGATCGCTCATTGTCATGTAAGTTTCCTCCTCTTTCTTCAGACTTTACATGTCGTGTGAATTAATATATATCTAATCAAAAAGTTGCTTGCAGCCTACCAGGACGCTTTTTTAACACCCGGAATCTGACCTTTGTATGCCAGCTCACGGAAGCAGATTCTGCAAATTCCGTATTTTCTCAGGTATGCATGTGGACGGCCACAGATTCTGCAGCGAGTATACTCTCTTGTGGAGAATTTAGCTTTGCGCTGCTGTTTAATTTTCATTGCTGTCTTAGCCATGAATCTTTTCCTCCTATTTAGCAAATGGCATGTTGAATAATGTCAGTAATTCGCGTGCCTCTTCATCTGTTTTAGCAGTTGTAACGAAGATAACGTCCATTCCTCTTACTTTATCAACCTTATCGTACTCAACCTCTGGGAAGATCAGCTGCTCTTTGATACCAAGAGCGTAGTTTCCTCTGCCGTCGAATGCGTTCGGGTTAACACCACGGAAGTCACGTACACGTGGAAGAGCAAGGTTGATAAGACGATCAGCGAATTCATACATCTTCTCACCTCTCAGAGTAACTTTACATCCGATCGGCATACCCTCTCTGATTTTGAAGTTAGCGACAGATTTTTTAGCTTTTGTAGCGATTGCTTTCTGTCCTGTAACAAGTTCCATATCTGCGATTGCAGCGTCAAGAAGTTTAGCGTTCTCTTTCGCCTCGCCAACACCCATGTTAACAACGATTTTCTCGAGTTTTGGCACTTCCATTACGTTTTTGTATCCGAATTTCTTGGTCATGGCATCCATGATCTCGTTCTTGTAAAGATCTTTTAATCTACTCACCTTTATATGCCTCCTCTCTTAATTAATCGATTGTCTTTCCTGTTGCCTTTGCAACACGGACTTTTTTGTCTCCATCCATCTTGAATCCAACTCTTGTAGCTTTTCCGTCTACAACGAGCATTACGTTGGAGATGTGAAGCGGAGCTTCTTTTGTCACGATTCCACCGTTCTGATTAGCTGCGGACGGTTTAGCGTGCTTTGTAACCATGTTTACGTTCTCAACAACTACTGTGTTGTCTTTTACGTTAACTGCAAGAACTTTTCCGTCCTTACCTTTATCTTTTCCAGCGATAACTTTTACAGTATCACCTTTTTTAATTTTCATAGCTGACATTCGGCACCCTCCTATAATACTTCCGGAGCTAAGGAAACGATCTTCATGAATTTCTTCTCACGAAGCTCTCTGGCAACTGGTCCAAAGATACGAGTTCCTCTCGGAGTTAAGTCATCCTTGATAATTACGGCAGCATTTTCATCGAAACGGATGTAGGATCCGTCTTTACGACGAGCGCCTTTTTTAGTTCTAACAACTACAGCTTTAACAACGTCACCTTTTTTAACAACGCCGCCTGGTGTTGCATCTTTAACCGTAGCAACGATTGTATCACCGATGTTTGCATATCTTCTTGTAGAGCCGCCCATAACACGAATACAAAGGATTTCTTTTGCACCAGTGTTGTCGGCAACTTTCAGTCTAGTTTCCTGCTGAATCATACTGGTTTCCTCCTTATTTAGCTTTCTCTACGATCTCAACCAGTCTCCATCTCTTGTCCTTGGACAGCGGTCTGGTCTCCATTACCTTAACGGTATCTCCGATGTTGCACTCATTGTTCTCATCATGAGCTTTTAATTTATATGTTCTCTTCACGATTTTTTTGTAAAGAGGATGTTTTACATGGTCTTCAATTGCAACTACGATGGTCTTATCCATTTTGTCGCTGATAACCTTACCCACGCGGGTTTTTCTCAGATTTCTTTCCACGATCTATGTCCTCCTGTCCTATTTGGAAGCGTTTGCCTGCTCAGTGATTACTGTCTGGATTCTGGCAATATTTTTACGAACCTCTTTGATTCGTCCTGTATTGTCTAACTGGTTTGTTGCATTCTGAAATCTCAGATTGAAAAGCTCTTTTTTAGCAGCTACTAATTCTTCATTCAGTTCTGCAACTGACTTTGCTTTTAAATCTTCAACGAACTTATTAATTTTCACTGTTATCACCGCCTTCTAAGTCTGCACGAGAAACTATTTTACATTTACATGGTAACTTGTGCATTGCAAGACGTAATGCTTCACGGGCAACCTCTTCGGACACGCCTGCAATCTCAAACATAACACGACCTGGTTTAACTACTGCTACCCAGTACTCCAGAGCGCCTTTTCCGGAACCCATTCGAGTCTCAGCTGGTTTAGCTGTTACCGGTTTATCCGGGAAAATCTTAATCCAAACTTTACCGCCACGTTTGATGTAACGGGTCATAGCAACACGGGCTGCCTCGATCTGATTAGATCTGATCCAGCACGGCTCAGTAGCAACAAGACCGAAATCACCATAGTTGATAGCATTGCCTCTCAGGGCTTTTCCTCTCATGGAGCCACGGAATTGTTTACGACGTTTTACTCTTTTTGGCATTAACATTATTTATCGCTCCCTTCCTTAGTTCCTTTTGTCGGAAGAATCTCACCATTGTAGATCCATGCCTTAACACCAACTTTACCGTATGTGGTGTCTGCTTCCGCAAAGCCATAATCGATATCTGCACGAAGTGTCTGAAGCGGGATTGTTCCCTCGCTGTAGAACTCTGTACGAGCCATATCAGCTCCACCGAGACGTCCGGATACGGAAGTCTTGATTCCCTTAGCGCCAGCCTTCATTGTTCTCTGCATTGTGGACTTCATAGCACGTCTGAAAGAAATACGGTTCTCAAGCTGAAGAGCAATGTTCTCAGCAACCAGCTGTGCATCTTTGTCCGGTCTCTTTACTTCTTTGATGTCAACGATAAGCTTCTTGTCTGTGTATTTCTGAAGCTCAGCTTTAACTTTCTCGATCTCTGCGCCGCCCTTACCGATTACGATACCAGGTTTTGCTGTGTAGATGATGATCTTAACTCTGTCAGATGCTCTCTCGATCTCGATCTTGGAAACACCTGCGCTGTATAATTTCTTTTTAAGGAATGTTCTGATGTTGTAGTCTTCTACCAGGTAGTCAGCAAATTTATCTTCTGCATACCATCTGGAATCCCAATCCTTGATAACTCCGACTCTAAGGCCATGCGGATTAACTTTCTGTCCCATGCTTTTCCTCCTTACCTTTCATCAAGCACAACAGTGATATGGCTTGTTCTCTTCTCGATTCTGTAAGCTCTACCCTGTGCTCTCGGCTGAATTCTCTTCATTGTAGGTCCCTTATCTGCATAGCATGCTGCAACATAAAGGTTGTCTGCGTTCATTCCGTTGTTGTTCTCAGCGTTTGCTACTGCTGACTCAAGCAGTTTTTTGATCACGCTGGAAGCGTATCTCGGATTGTATGTCAGGATACCAAGTGCTGTCTGTACATCTTTGCCACGGATTGCATCTAATACGTAGCATGCTTTCTGAACAGAAATTCTTGCATAAGATAACTTTGCAGACGGCCTTGTCTCTCTATTATTCTCATTTCTGGCTCTCTTTATCTGGCTTCTATGTCCTTTTGCCATCTTAAAGTGCCTCCTTTCCTAAATTCGATATCTGAGTTATCTGCCAGCTGTCTTAAACTGACAGCGGGCAGTTATAAATCTGATGACTAGCGTACTCCGGACTTCTTCTCGTCTTTTCCGTGTCCTCTGTAAGTTCTTGTTGCAACGAACTCACCAAGTTTGTGTCCTACCATATCCTCTGTGATATATACCGGCACATGTTTTCTTCCGTCATGAACAGCGATTGTGTGTCCTACGAAAGACGGGAAGATTGTGGAACGGCGAGACCAAGTTTTGATTACGGATTTATCATTTGCAGCGTTAAGAGCGTCTACTTTTTTAAGTAAGCTCTGGTCTGCAAAAGGTCCTTTTTTCAGTGAACGAGACATGCTTTCTCCTCCTTATTATTTCGATAATGCTTTTCCATCGCGTCTTCTTACGATGTACTTGTTGGACTGTTTGTTTTTCTTTCTGGTCTTCAGGCCGAGAGCAGGTTTGCCCCACGGTGTGCAAGGACCTGGGCGTCCGATACCGGTCTTACCTTCACCACCACCATGTGGATGGTCATTCGGGTTCATTACGGAACCACGAACTGTAGGTCTGATACCCATGTTACGTTTACGTCCGGCTTTACCGATGTTAATAAGGTTGTGATCTCCGTTTCCGATTACACCAACAGTTGCGCGGCATACGATCGGAACCATTCTCATCTCACCGGAAGGAAGACGAAGTGTTGCGAACTTTCCTTCTTTAGCCATGAGCTGTGCGCCGTTTCCTGCAGAACGAACCATCTGTCCGCCTTTTCCAGGATGAAGCTCAATGTTGTGAACCATAGTACCAACCGGGATAAGCTCCAGCGGGAGGCAGTTTCCAACACGAACCTCAGCTTCCGGACCATTGTAAACCTTCTGGCCTACTTTAAGTCCCTCTGGAGCGAGGATGTAAGCTTTCTCGCCATCTGCGTAGCAGATAAGAGCGATGTTAGCTGTTCTGTTCGGATCGTACTCGATTGTTTTAACTGTTGCAGGGATTCCATCTTTTCTTCTCTTGAAGTCGATGATTCTGTATTTTCTTCTGCTTCCGCCACCCTGATGTCTTACAGTGATCTTACCCTGATTGTTACGTCCGGCGTTCTTCTTAAGGGAAGTAACGAGGGATTTCTCTGGTTTTGCAGCTGTAATCTCAGAGAAGTCGGAACCAGTCATATGTCTTCTTGACGGTGTATATGGGTTATAGCTTTTGATTCCCATGATGTTTCTCCTTTCAATCTTTATCATCACGCTTTTGACTGCGTATATTCGCGATAATCAGAGTGACACAGATTCATGAGGAAGCAGGCTCGTCATGCTTGCATGTAAGAGACTGATTACTTATGAAGCTGTAGAAGCGTGAAACGCGACCGAGGAAGCTTCTGCTTCCGAGGTGTCACTCGTACCGCTTGATGCTGATCTTCTAATTAAAGTCCTTCGAAGATCTCGATATCTTTGCTCTCTTCTGTAAGAGCTACGATAGCTTTTTTGGTCTTAGCAGTTTTTCCAACTACCATTCCACGGCGTTTTTTCTTTCCATCGTTGTTGATGGTGTTTACGCTTTTAACTTTTGTTCCCTCGAACATCTTCTCAACAGCCTCTTTGATCTGAGTCTTGTTTGCTTCCGGATGTACAAGGAATGTATATTTTTTCTCACCCATGGCGTTCATGGATTTCTCTGTGATAACCGGACGGATGATTACGTCATAGTACTGAATACTTGCCATTATGCGTATACCTCCTCGATAGATGCAACGGCATCCTTTGTAACAACTACGGTGTTGTGTTTCATAACATCGTATGTGTTGATTGTAGCCGGTGTTGCAGTTTCCACGTCAGCGATGTTTCTTGCAGAAAGAATTACGTTCTGATCGTTATCAGCTGTGATTACAAGAGCTTTCTCTGCTTTCAGGTTTGTAAGGACCTTCTGCATCTCTTTTGTCTTAACCTCAGCAAGTGCAAGGCTGTCAACAACAACAAGTTTATTATCCTGAACCTTGGATGTCAGAGCGGATTTAAGAGCTGCTCTTCTTTCCTTCTTGTTCATTTTTACTTCATAGTCTCTCGGAACCGGAGCGAATACAACACCGCCGCCTGTCCACTGTGGTGCACGGATGGAACCCTGTCTTGCATGACCTGTTCCTTTCTGTCTCCACGGTTTTCTTCCGCCGCCTCTTACCTCAGAACGAGTTTTCGCTTTCTGAGTTCCCTGACGGTTATTTGCAAGCTGACGAACAACTGCAAGATGAACGAGATGCTCGTTGATCTCAACGCCGAATACTGCGTCATTCAGCTCCATTGTGCCAACTTCATTGCCTTCCATATTATAAACAGTTACATTAGCCATTCTGATGCTCCTCCTTTCCTATTATAAGGACTTTACTGTCTCTTTGATTGTAACCAAAGATTTCTTAGGTCCTGGAACAGCACCTTTAACTAACAGTAAGTTATTTTCTGTATCTACACGTACGATCTCAAGATTCTGAACAGTTACCTGAACATGTCCCATGTGACCTGGCATATGTTTTCCTTTGAAAACCTTGCTCGGATCGGAGCAAGCGCCGTTGGAACCTGCATGACGATGATATTTAGAACCGTGAGCCATAGGTCCTCTGGACTGGCCATGTCTCTTGATGGCGCCCTGGAAGCCTTTACCTTTGGAAACTGCAGTAGCATCGATGTGATCTCCTGCTGCAAAGATGTCAGCCTTGATTTCCTGTCCAACCTCATACTCGCCGGCATTGTCAAATCTGAACTCTTTTACAAATCTTTTTACAGCTACACCAGCTTTATCGAAGTGGCCTTTCTCCGGTTTGTTGACCAGTTTCTCTCTGATCTCGCCGAATCCAACCTGAACTGATGTGTATCCATCGTTCTCCTCAGTTTTAACCTGAGTTACAACGCAAGGACCTGCCTGTAAAACAGTTACCGGAATTAACATTCCATCTTCATTGAAGATCTGAGTCATTCCGACTTTAGTAGCTAAAATAGCTTTCTTCATTTCTTTCTTCCTCCTTATAGCGGATTACCATTCGGTAATCATATAGTTAATGTCAAATGACATTATTAGCGGTTTTTCATCTTGATATCGATGTGAACACCAGCCGGCATTTCCAGTCTGGAAAGTGCGTCTACTGTTTTCTGAGTTGGTGTCAGGATATCGATAAGTCTCTTATGAGTTCTCTGCTCAAACTGCTCTCTGGAATCTTTGTATTTATGAACAGCTCTTAAGATTGTAACAACCTCTTTCTTAGTAGGAAGCGGAACCGGTCCACTTACCATTGCTCCGTTCTTCTTTACTGTCTCGATGATCTTTGCTGCAGATGCATCAACGAGCTGATGATCATATGCCTTTAATGTGATTCTCATTACCTGATTTGCCATAAAAAAAGTCTCCTCCTATTCGTACTTATATAGCAGTACGACAAGCGGCGACTGTACACATCTCCGTGTGTGTCATGGTATATTTGCACACACGCCCATCCCAAGATGGTTATTGAACTTTGTACAGTGACTTGTCGTCAGTTTCCTAACTTGACATTCGCTCCACGGAAAACCTACCGATATGGTAGCAACCTCGCGCTTCATAGCTATCAATGTCACAGCAAGGATTAGTATATACGATGATCTTTAAGAATGCAAGTGTTTTTTTAAATTTTTTCAATTTTTTTTAAAAAAGAAAAAAACGGCTCATTTCTGAACCGTTTTCTTCTTATATAATAGGTAGTTATTATTCTTCTGTTGCATCTGTATCACTGCCAATGATATCGGAATAGTCAAATAACGTTACATTGGTGATATCGTCTTTCACGATATCCGGTGCATCCCCTGCCTGTTTCACACGGCTTGCAAGCTGTGCGGCAGAAAGAGATGGCATCGCAAGGCTTCCGATTGTAACCTGCTCTTCTTCCACTCTCTCAGGTTCTTCCGTTCTTCTTGGCTGCGGACGGGCTGTTTTTCGTTCTGCCGGTCTTCTCTGGGTCCGCTCAAACTCAGGAGCCATATCTGCCTCTTCAGAAGTTGCTGCCGCAATTTCTTTTTTCAGTTCTTCATGTGCTTCACTGGCTGCCGTCTGTGCTGTCTGCTGCATGGCAGAAGCTTTTTTTTCAGATGAATGTTCTGTAATATCATCTTCATCGATTTCGTCCACAAAACCGCCGGTACGTACTTTTCGCTTTTCAGCTTTTTTGCCTTTGCGTTTGCGCGCCTTTTCTTCCTGAAGGATTTCTTTTTCTTCTTCCCTCATTCTTCTGGCACGTGCTTTCTCTTCTCGTTTCAGTTCTTTTTTTGATTTCACATATCCTGGTTCCGGATCTTCCATATCATCCTGTATGTCATCCGGCTCTTTTTTCCAGAGTTCTGCGATCACATAAAGAATGATCAGGAACAGTACAACAAGTCCGAGAATGATCAGGCCTTCTATACTCTCTGTAGCAACCAGCAGATATCCTACATATCCGATCGTGATCACTACTTTCGGAACATAATCTCCAACTTTAATTGTAAGCGTCTTACCTCCGGAAACAGACTGATCCGTAACGGTTCCGGTTCCCTTGGAAGTATCAAGATCCGTAATGGTATATTTATATGTCTTGGAATCTTTCTGTACAAGAATTGGTGTACCTACACTGATCGCAGAACTTTTCTCCGGAATTGCATATGTAACAGAACCAACAGGAAGGTTCGTTGCCTCATCAGCTTTATCCACGATCACTGTTCTCACCCCGAAAAACGGTGGAAGAACAAGTCCCAGTACGCAGACCAAAGTACATATTACAACAAGATGTACAATAAATTTCAATACTTTTGACATAGGTAATCTTCCTCTTTCATATTAGTAGGCGAATTGAAGCGGAAAGGGATACAGCGGGAATCGGTCTTCCTTTCCGTCTGTATCCCTTTATATTCCACGTCCGCAATGATTATCACGGACTGCTCTGTCTAAATTAATTACTGGTTGCTTAAATACTGTTCAATGCTCTCCATCGCCGCATTCTCATCATCACCGTTGGCAGACAATGTGATTTCTTCTCCAGCGTCAAGCCCCAGTGTCATCATTCCCATGATGCTCTTTGCATTGACTCTTTTTTTGCCAATCTCAACATAAATTTCACTGTTAAACTGGCTTGCTACCTGAACAAGCTGTGCTACTGGTCTCGCCTCCAGTCCAGTGGATAAGTTGATAGTGATTGGTTTTTTAATCATAATAGCTCCTCCTTGTTCTCCCGCAGCTCATCTGCGATCTCACTCAGCTTGCGAAGCCGGTGATTCACACCTGATTTGCCCACCTGCGGATTCAACATCATACCTAATTCTTTCAGCGTGGCATCTGGATATTTAAGCCTCAGCCTGGCCACCTGTGCCAGAGCGTCGGTCAGACTTTCAAAACCGACGGTCCTGCTGATCAGCTGTATATCTTCCACCTGTCTCACTGCCGCATTTACCGTTTTATTGATATTCGCAGCTTCACAGTTCACCTTGCGGTTTACCGTGTTACGCATTTCCTTAAGTATCCGGATATTCTCCAGATCCATAAGTGCTACGTTCGCTTCCATGACTGCCAGCATGTCAACGATCTGCGCGCCCTCCTTCACATAGACCACATATGATTTCTTGCGCACCACAATTTTAGCTTCTACGTGAAAACTGCGGATAATCCCCTGTAATTGTTCTGCTTTTCCGCGATCAGGACATACGATCTCAAAGTGATAGCCTTTCTCAGGATCACTGATCGAACCCGACGACAGGAAAGTGCCGCGAATAAATGCGCGCTTGCAGCAATTCATCTGAACCACAAACGAATTATCCATTTCAAGTAACCCGGTTTTGTTATTCACGGAAAGTTTCGTTCCCTGCAGAATCTCCTCCGCTCTCTGTGGGTCTGCAACCTCTACAAGATATACCTTACCACGTTTCAGATGGGACCCCTCCCGAATAACAATCGCTGTCTCTATATTAAATGTTTTTCTTAATAATGTAAAGCTTTTTCTTGCAACTGCTTCATTTTCTGTCTGAATCCACAGCTTTATGTTTCCATCTGACATTTTTTCCACATGGCCACAGCCGCAGAGCAGTGCCGCCATTTCTGCCACCTGACAGTGCCTTGCCGGACTGAACTGCCCCGCAAGTTCTTCTTTGACTTTTCCTGAAAACGACATCCCGAACCCTCTTTTACTGTTTCCGCACAGTATTCTTTATTGTAACACTATTTTTTCAGAAGTCTGTCCTTCTCTGCATCCCTGTGTTCCAGACGAATGCCATAATCGCCGGACTTGGACAGCCTGGAAAAAAGTTCCCTGGCAATCGTCACAGACCGATGTTTACCACCGGTACATCCGATTCCGATCACAAGGCTTGTTTTTCCTTCCTTAATATAATTAGGAATGAGAAAGCGTATCATATCCTCCAGCTTATCTGCGAATTCCTTCGCTGTATCACTGGCCATTACATAATCAAATACTGCATCATCCAGACCTGTGAGCGGGCGCAGTTCATCCACATAATAAGGATTAGGAAGGAAACGCACATCAAACACGAGATCTGCATCTGCCGGGATTCCATACTTAAATCCGAAGGAAAGAACAGAGATCATGATATTGCTGAATTCTCTGTCATCCACAAAAATCTTCTCTATCTCCTGACGCAGCTCTCTGGTAAGAAGGTGGCTGGTATCAATAATATAATCTGCACGCTTCCGGAGAAATTTTGTTTTTTCACGTTCCAGGCGGATTCCCTCATCCACTCTTCCTGTCCTAGCAAGCGGGTGACTTCTTCTGGATTCTTTATATCTCTTCACAAGAACAGAGTCTTCCGCATCCATGAACAGGATCTCATAATCGTATCCTGTCTGTTTCATGCGGTCCAGCACCACTTCCAGTTCATCAAGAGCACTCCCGCTCCTGGCATCGATTCCAAGCGCAACATTCCTTACGTTCTCACTCTGCATTTCCGGAAGAAGGGAAGCGAATTTCTCCAGAAGCTGAATCGGAAGATTATCCACGCAGAAATAATTCATATCCTCCAGCATCTTAAGTGCGGCGGTTTTTCCCGCTCCTGAAACTCCTGTAACGATCACAAAACGCATAATCTCTCTTCCTTTCCATTTCTTCTTCCGTTATTCATACAGCAGTCATCTGCTTTTCTTTCTGCGTTAAAACTCACCCAGGAACTTCACTTCCGGTTCCAGGGTAACTCCATATTTCTTATATACAATGTCCCTCACATTATCCATCAGTGTACGGACATCTCTCGCAGTGGCGTCACCTGCATTGATCACAAAACCACAATGTTTTTCGGAAACCTGGGCACCACCTACCTGATATCCCGCAAGGCCGCTGTCCATGATCAGCTTGCCTGCAAAATATCCTTCCGGTCTCTTAAAGGTACTTCCTGCACTTGGATACTCCAGCGGCTGTTTGGTAGTACGACGGATAGTCAGATCCTTCATGGTCTCCCGGATCACTTCCGGATTTCCCTCTTTCAGACGGATCTTTGCTTCCAGAACAATATAGCCTGCTGTTTTGATGATACTGGTCCGATATCCCAATTCAAGTTCTTCTGTGGGAAGTGTAAAAATATCACCCTCGGCATTCATGACAGTTACCTCTGTAAGAACATCTTTCATTTCACCACCATAAGCCCCTGCATTCATCACAACCGCGCCGCCTATCGTTCCCGGAATCCCTCCCGCAAACTCGAAGCCTGTAAGTGAAGCATTTTTGGCGGCAGCTGCCACAGCCGAAAGCAATGCACCTGCCTGTGCCGTGATCTCATTTCCCTCAACTGTAACCGACGACATATTTCTGTAGATCTGGATCACAGCTCCACGATACCCACCGTCTCCTACAAGAAGATTGCTTCCATTTCCAAGGATAAAATACGGAATCTCTTTCTCTTTACAGATTTTTATAACACGGCCCACATCTTCGCCTTTATCCGGCATCAGAAAATAATCAGCCGGACCTCCGATCTTAAAAGTCGTATGCTGGCTCATTGCTTCTTCTGTAAAAACACGATCCTCTCCAAGAAGATCGCAAAACATTTTTCTGATCTCTGAATTCACTGTTTCTGTTCCTCAGTCTTTCTGTTTTATTTCTATCTATTCTTATTGTCAGCTGCGTAAACCACTTCCTGCCGCCAGTATATCCCTTACAACTTCTCCGGCAAGCAGATATCCCGCAGTTCCCATCACAAAAGAAATATTTCCCTCCACAGATTTCTTCACCACGGTTCTGCTTCTCCGGAAAAGTTTCTCTCTTGTGGGACGTTCTCTGGAATACAGTACCTTAAGCTTCCGTATTCCTCTCTTACGCAGTTCTGTTTTTATCATTTTAGTTACCGGACATACGGTAGTTCTGCCTATATCTGCAATTTCCAGTCTGGATGGATCCAGTTTATTGCCTATATCCATACATGATATCAAAGGTACATGTGCTTCCGCTGCTCTTCTGATCAGGAGCAGCTTGGATGATATTGTACCCAGTGCATCCACGATGTAATCAAAAGAACATAAGTCAAACATTCCCGCAGTCTCCTCATTATAAAAGGTTTCGTAAGTATGCACCAGAATATTCTCGTCAATATCACGGATTCTCTTCTTGGCTGCTTCTACCTTGCTCATTCCCAAAGTGGAATGAAGTGCCAGAACCTGACTTCCGATATTGGGCAGTGTGATCTTTTCATGGTCGATCAGTGTCAGACTTCCCACACCGCAGCGTGCGAGTGCCTCTGCTGCCTGCGCTCCGGCTCCGCCAAGGCCGAATACTGCAATCTTCGCCATGCTGAGTTTTTTTACACCTGTATTTCCAACGAGCAATTCCATTCGTGAAAAAGCATCCTGCATATCAGTCCTCCTGACACTGTTTTTTCTTCCGGTTAAGAAAGACAGCGCCTGTACGCCGCTGTCTATAGCCTTTTTTATTATACTATCTAAGTCAGAAAATGTACAGATATTCTTGTTTTTTAAGATTTTCGCATAAAAATTTTATATTCACTCATACTACTTCCATAGAAATACACAAAGGAGGTTCCGTCCATGTTTCAACAGGTGCTTTTGTGCTTCACCGGTTTCTGTGCCGGTATCATCGTAGCCGGAGGAGTTTCCGGACTGCTGATCGGACTTTCCATTGTTCCCCGTTATGCAGGCATCACCCACACAGCCAATCACATTTTTTTATATGAAGATATGTCACTTCTGGGAACCGTTGCCGGAACCATCGTTACCCTCTTTCCGGTCAGGATCCCACTGGGACCTTTTTTCCTGGCTGTCTGCGGAGTATTCTTCGGAATTTTCCTGGGTGGCTGGATCCTGGCACTGGCAGAAATTGCAAAAGTCTTTCCCGTTTTCGCCAGACGCCTGAAACTCACCCAGGGACTTTCTCTTGTGATCATATCCATTGCTGCCGGAAAAACTTTTGGCTCTCTTTTTTATTATGCCATGGGCTGGATGTAAACTTTACAGCCCTCCATCATCTTACGAAAGGATTTTTCATATGCGTAATATTGACGAAAAAAAATACGAACAGTATGTCAAACAGCTTACCCCAACCCACAGTCTTCCTCTGAATATGGCAAAAGCATTTCTCACGGGCGGACTGATCTGTCTTCTTGGCCAGGTCATTATCAACACAGCCCTGGCTCTCGGTGCGGACACTTCCGACGCCAGAACCTGGTGTTCTGTACTTCTCATCCTTTTAAGCGTCATTCTCACAGGGTTTGGGATCTACCCGAAGATCGGCAAATTCGGTGGTGCCGGGAGCCTTGTTCCCATTACCGGTTTTGCCAATTCGGTAGCAGCATCCGCCATTGAGTTCCGTGCAGAAGGACAGGTCTTCGGCATTGGATGCAAGATCTTTACCATTGCAGGACCTGTGATTCTATACGGTATCTTAAGTGCCTGGGCTCTCGGTGTGATCTATTACATTCTGAAAATCCTGGAGGTGATATCATGAGTAGAAATCTTCATCTTGGCGCAGCCAGCATTTCCTTTTCACAGCCTCTTTATATCGAAAGCACCGCATCTATTGTCAGCCAGAAAGAAGCTGATGGTCCTCTTGGAGATTTTTTTGACCTGATCTGTAAAGATCCCATGTTTGGCTGCGGCACCTGGGAATCTGCGGAAAGTACCCTGCAGAAAGAAACTGCCACTCTGGCCATGAACAAAGCCGGACTGGACTTCGAAGATATCCACCTGATGTTTGCCGGAGATCTTCTTGCCCAGACTGCAGCTACCTGCTTTGGTTCCGCCGGGCTTGGAATTCCTTTCTACGGACTTTACGGCGCCTGCTCCACCATGGGGGAATCCTTGTCTCTCGGCTGCCTTGCTCTCACCGCCGGTTTCGGCACCCGGGTCTTATGTGCCACCTCCAGCCATTTTGCAAGTGCGGAAAAAGAATTTCGTTTTCCTCTGGGATACGGTAATCAGCGGCCCTTTTCTGCCACCTGGACGGTGACAGGAAGCGGTGCGTGCATCCTGAATACGTCCCCTCCAGGGGAAAAATCTCCTCTACGATCCGGTAACGGCTGCGCTGCCATCACGGGACTTACTGCCGGCCGTGTCATGGATTACGGTCTCAAAGATTCCATGAATATGGGCGGATGTATGGCTCCTGCTGCCTGTGATACCATTGCACGGAACTTTTCGGACTTCGAGAGAAAGCCTTCGGATTATGATGCTGTTTTTACCGGAGATCTGGGAATCATCGGACAGAAAATCCTTCTGGATCTTCTGTCCGAACAGAACATCCAGCTCTCACCCATTCATAAAGACTGCGGAATCCTGATCTATGACAATCCATCTCAGGATACTCACGCAGGAGGAAGCGGCTGTGGCTGTTCTGCCGTAGTCCTTGCCTCCTATATCCTTCCAAAAGTTGTATCCGGGGAATGGAAGCGGATTCTTTTTGTGCCCACAGGCGCCCTTCTTTCCAAGGTAAGTTTCAACGAAGGTGACAGTATTCCAGGTATCGCCCACGGAGTTGTCATTGAGCATATGGAGGTGTAAGTATGGATTATTTCAACGCATTCTGGTTCGGCGGTCTCATCTGCGCCCTGATCCAGATCCTTCTGGACAAAACAAAGCTGATGCCTGGCCGCGTGATGGTACTTCTGGTGTGCAGCGGTGCCGTATTAAGTGCCGTTGGTATCTACAAGCCGCTGGTGGATTTTGCAGGTGCCGGAGCTTCCGTTCCCCTGATTGGTTTCGGCCATGTGTTGTGGGAAGGAATGAAAAAAGCCATTGAAGAAGACGGTATCCTGGGACTTTTCACAGGAGGCTTTACTGCCTGTGCGGCCGGAGTTTCCTCTGCCCTGATCTTCTCTTATCTGGCCAGTTTTTTCTTCCGGCCGAAAATGAAAAAGTAAGGTTTCGAGAAAGGAGTTTTTTCTCATGAGCGATACTCTTTATCTTCAGCTGGATCAGAATATCGAAGTTACCAATCCCCATGTATACCTCCAGGACATTGCCGCCCTTTCCATGAGTGATCCAAAGATTCTCAACCGTCTCCGGGTCATGCCGGTAATGGTTCTGGACGAGACAAAGCCCGGACGCTATGTCATGTCTGTGTCAGATCTTCTGAAAAAGATCCAGAAGCTGGAACCATCTATTGATATTTCTCCCATGGGAGAAACGGATTTCATCATCACCTACCGCATCAGTTCCGCCACAGGAAAGCTTTTCCGGTATGTAAAAATCTTTTTTGTATGCCTGGTTTCCTTTTTCGGCGCCGCTTTTTCTATTATGACTTTTAACAATGACGTGGATCTTGGGAGCCTTTTTGACCAGTTTTACACCCTTGTCATGGGAAAAAGCTCCGACGGTTTTACCATTCTGGAGTTCTCCTACTCTGTCGGGATCGGCCTTGGTGTACTGCTCTTTTTTAATCATTTCGGACATCTGAAACTGAGCGATGATCCCACACCCATGCAGGTACAGATGCGTACCTATGAAGATGATGTAAACCAGACACTGATCGAACAGGCAGAACGGACCGAAAATCCGGAAAAAGAAGCATGAGCCTTAATCCAGGATTCAACGACCTATCCGTACAGATCAGCCGCTTGTCGCACAAAAAGCTCCTTACAGATTTCTCTGCAAAGAGCTTTTTTATATAATATGGGTTTACTTTTTTTCTGAAATGATATTTACAGAAGTCCTCCGATGGATAAGAACAGAGGAGCAAATACCAGTGATACAATAGTCATAAGCTTGATCAGGATGTTAATGGAAGGCCCTGATGTATCTTTGAACGGATCGCCGACTGTATCGCCGACAACGGCTGCTTTGTGCGCCTCGCTGCCTTTTCCGCCATGATGACCTGTCTCGATGTATTTTTTTGCATTATCCCATGCACCACCTGCGTTGGACATGAAGATCGCCATCAGTACACCTGTTACAAGAGCACCGGAAAGAAGTCCTCCAAGAGCCTCAACGCCAAGAACAACACCTACGATAACCGGAACAACGACCGCCATGATTCCAGGAAGCATCATCTCGTGAAGAGCTGCTGTTGTGGAGATCGCAACGCATGATTTGTAATCCGGTTTCTCAGTCCCCTTCATGATACCCGGTTTCTCACGGAACTGGCGTCTTACTTCCTCGATCATCTTGTAAGCAGCCTTGGAAACGGATTCCATTGTGAAGGCCGAGAAGAGGAATGTAAGCATACCACCGATAAAGATACCGATCGTAACACGAGGAGCAAGGATATTGATTGCATCCAGATTTACTGCATTCGCATAAGATACAAACAGAGCAAGCGCTGTAAGAGCTGCGGAACCGATTGCGAAGCCTTTACCCATAGCTGCTGTTGTGTTACCTACAGAATCAAGCTTATCTGTGATCTCACGAACTGACTCATCCAGACCTGACATCTCTGCAATACCACCGGCATTGTCAGCGATGGGTCCATACGCGTCAACGGCAACTGTGATTCCTGTTGTGGAAAGCATACCAACTGCTGCAAGAGCGATTCCGTATAATCCATCCACACCGTATGCTACAAAAATACCAACACAGATCAGAAGGATCGGGAATGCTGTAGATTTCATACCTACTGCGATACCACTGATGATAGTTGTAGCTGCACCTGTCTCAGACTGCTCGCCGATTCCCTGAACCGGTTTATAATCTGCAGATGTGTAATACTCTGTAATGTTTCCGATGATGACACCGACAACAAGACCTGCGATCACAGCAATGGCTGCCTTCATGTCTCCGAAGAGAGTCTTGCTGAGGATCAGGGACACGATGATAACAAGTGCTGCAGATACATAGCTTCCTCTTGTGAGGGCTTTCTGCGGATTGGAATTATCATCACCTTTTACAAAGAATGTTGCAATGATGGATGCGATCAGTCCACAGCCTGCAATAGCCAGCGGATAGAGAACACCGGAAACTGCTCCGGCTACCGCACCAAGTGTAAGGGCAGATACCAGAGATCCTACATAGGACTCAAAAAGGTCTGCACCCATACCGGCAACATCACCTACGTTATCACCTACGTTATCCGCGATAACAGCCGGATTACGAGGGTCATCCTCCGGGATTCCTGCCTCAACCTTACCTACAAGGTCAGCTCCTACGTCAGCTGCCTTTGTATAGATTCCACCACCAACACGTGCAAACAGTGCGATGGAAGAAGCACCAAGGCTGAATCCAGAAAGTACGTCAACGTTCTTTGTGATGATATACACAACGCTGACACCCAGTGCACCAAGACCTGCAACACACATACCCATAACAGCACCGCCGGAGAATGCAATGGAAAGAGCCTTGTTCATTCCTCCCTCTTTTGCTGCATTTGCTGTTCTTACATTAGCCTTTGTTGCAACGGTCATACCGCAGTATCCTGCGATTGTTGAAAACAGAGCACCTACTACGAAGCAGATTGCTGTTACCCAGCTTCCAACTCCGATTCCGATCAGTACAAAAAGTACGGCTACAAAAATAACCAGGATCTTGTACTCTGCTGTTAAGAAGGCGCGGGCACCTTCTGCGATCGCACCTGCGATCTCCTTCATTCTGTCTGTTCCTGCATCCTGCTTGCTGACCTTCGCTGCAAGGTATGCTGCGAACAGAAGTGCCAGTACTGCTGCCACCGGCACCAAATACATGTAGTTTTCCACTCTTTTTACCTCCGTTCATGTATTGTTAATACTTTATCACATTATTTTGCATATTTCAAATAGAATTTTCACTTAGTTTTTTGTTAATATTGTGATATAATAAAAATTTATATAAATGGGATAAAAATTTTTTATATTATTGCTCGCATTTTTTCAGTTTCAGACAGCTTATATAATAGGAAGTTTTTTTATATCTCTATTTGGACAAAATTTCCATTTTTCTTTCCAGAAGATTTTTTTCCAATAATTGTTTTTCTGCATTTTCGAACCCAATTCGTTCTATAGTCTCGGCAAAACGTTCTCCCTTTAATCCCTGGTCCTTAAAAAGCAGGATTGCCTTCTCAATAACATCAAGTGCCTCTTCCTCCGACGTAAAGATCCGGTTCAGGGCCTTTCCATGAGAAATTTTCTTTCCCCAGCGTCCACCGATATAGATCTTGAATCCGTAAATACCGTCCGGAATGGAGTGGAACGGACATTTTCCCACACATCTTCCGCAGTGTCTGCAAAGCTCCTCATCGATGTGCAGCTTCCCGTCAACGACCTTCACCACTTTATTCGGACATGCAGCTTCAATGGCACATTTTTTGCAGCCCTTGCATGCCTCGCTGTCAAAGTGCGGGATCCTCTGTCCGATGATCCCCACATCATTCAGATTTGGTTTCACACAGTTATTCGGGCATCCGCCTACTGCGATCTTAAATTTATGCGGCAGTGCAACCTGACGGTAGCCTTTATAGAATCTCCGGAAAATCTCTTCTGAAATTGCATAGGAATCCAGAAGTCCATACTGACAGGTGGTTCCCTTGCAGGATACTACCGGTCGGACCTTTGCTCCTGTTCCTCCTGTCTCCAGACCTTCCTTCGCAATAAATTCCTGAAACTCTTCGATCTTTTCATAGGGGATTCCCTGGATCTCCACGGAGAGCCTGGTCGTGTAGGTAAGATTTCCGTTGCCGAATTTCTCTGCTGCTTCCGCCATACATCTGTGCTGTGCCGCTGTCACCTTTCCGTTTACAGTGATCACCCGTGCAGAAAATTCATCGGTTCCCCGGTTATTTAAAAAACCCTGCCCCTTCAGTCTTTTCTCTTCCTCTTTGCTTACAGTTAATGCTGACATATTTCCTCCTCCTGGTCTCACCGGTATTCCGATACTTTCCCATGGTATCGTTGCCCTGTATTTTGCAATGTTGAAATCGTTTTCACGTACTTCCTACTATACCACTTGAAGATGTATTTGAGAAATGATATTATTTTATAAAAATGATAGGTTTTACCTATATACCAATTTACAATAAAAGGAGATTCCATATGACCATCCGCCATCTCACTGTTTTTGCGGCCGTTGCGGAACAGGGCTCCATGAGTGCTGCTGCCAAACATCTTTATCTTTCCCAGCCAACAGTCAGTCAGGCCGTCCGTGAGCTGGAAGCTCATTATAACGGCCTTCTCTTTGAACGTCTTGGAAAAAAGCTTTATCTCACAGAACGGGGAAAGCTTCTTCTTCCCCATGCCCGTGAAATGATCCGCCAGTTTCAGCAGCTGGAAGAGCTGATGCAGAACCAGGGACAGTCTTCCACCCTGAAGCTTGGCTCCACCCTCACTGTGGGAACCTGCCTGACCCCATCCATTATCCTGGATCTGCAGAAAAAAATCCCGGACCTTGACGTTTACTCCTTTGTCACCAACACGCAAAATATCGAACAGAAGCTTCTCCGTTCTGAGCTGGACGCTGCTGTGGTAGAAGGTGAGATTCATTCCCCGGACCTTGTCGTTCTTCCCATCATCGACGACTGTCTGGTCCTTGCCGCCGGAAAAAAGCATCCGTTTTACCGCAGAGGACGCATCCATGTCCAGGAGCTGAACAACCAGAAATTTGCAGTCCGGGAATATGGAAGCGGTACCAGACAGCTTTTTGAGGATTACACCCTTCGCCATGATCTGAAGATCCGAACTGCCTGGGAAGCCAACAGTCCGCGGGCACTGCTGAACGCAGTGCTGTATAACCAGATGCTCTCTGTTATGTCCATCCGTCTTATGCATCATGAGATCCGTCACCGTTCAGTCCGGGTCTTCTGCAACGAAGCAGGGGAATGGAACCGGAAATTCAAGCTGGTCTATCACAAGAATAAGTTTCTTACCCCTGCTATCTTTGAGCTGGAAAAGATCCTTCACACCTATCAGCAGCTGGAACTACCCTCTGTCATGGGTGTTCTGGAGCAGGAATAAGCAGGGGACTCACCTGATTTCGTTAAAAAACGGCCGCACATATCGTTCTTACGATATGTACAGCCGTTTTTCGTTTTTTATCTCACCCGAAAGGGTCGGATCTTTTTCTGAACCGGATATTTAGTTTGATTCGTTGAACACTTTTCTATCCAGTGCATTGTTCTGGTGTGCAACGATGGTTGTGCAGACTGCATCACCGGTAATGTTAACTGCTGTTCTGGTCATATCCAGGATACGGTCAATACCCATGATCAGACCAATGGCCTCAACCGGAAGACCTACAGAGTTAAATACCATAGTCAGGGTAACAAGACCAACACTTGGTACACCGGCAGTTCCTACGGAAGCAAGGGTTGCAGTTCCGATAACTGTCACATAATCCATCGGACTTAAGTGGATACCAAAAGCCTGTGCCGCAAATACTACGGCAACACCCTGCATGATAGAGGTACCGTCCATGTTGATAGTAGCTCCAAGAGGAATGGTAAATGAAGAGATCTTCTTGGAAACACCCACTTTCTTGGACAGGGTATCAATGGACATCGGGATCGTGGCATTGGATGTAGCTGTTGAGAATGCAAATGCCATAACCGGGAAAAATTTCTTGATGAATTTTATCGGATTCAGTCCTGTGAAGATCTTCAGCAGGATCTGGTATACGCCGAAGCACTGGATCGCCAGCGCAAGGAGAACACCGATCATATATTTTGCCAGCGGGATAAATGCGCTGAAACCGATGTTTGCAAAGGTTCTGCTGATGAGGCAGAATACACCGATCGGTGCCAGTGCCATGATCATCATGGTCATCTCCATCATGATATCATTGAACTGGCTGAAAAAGTTCGCTACTGTCTCTGCGCGCTCTCCCATTTTCGCAAGGATCACACCCACGATCAGGGCAAATACGATAACCTGAAGCATGGTTCCGCTTGCCAGGGAATTGATCGGATTGTCCGGGATGATATTCAGGATAGTATCTGTAAGAGAGGTAGCCTCCATAGTCTCCACAGAGGAAGCAGAGGACTGGATAGAGCTCATATCGAGTCCCACACCCGGATTGATCAGATTACCTACAGTCAGAGCAACAGAAACAGCCAGAGCTGTAGTCGCCAGATAAAATACCAGTGTTCTCACACCTACGGTTCCAAGCTTCTTGGTATCACCGATGGACATACTTCCGCAGACAAGTGAACAGAATACCAGCGGTACAACCAGCATTTTCATCAGACGGATAAATCCCTGTCCGATCACATAAAGGATTCCCTCCACGATCACATCTTTCTTGAAGCTGCTGTCAGGAACCAGGTAACAGAGAATGATTCCCAGTATCGCACCTGCGATCAGCGCCACAAAGATCTTCGTGGTAAGACCCATTTTCTTTTTCTGCTGTGTTTTCTCTTTTATATTTTTTTCTTTCATCCTAATCCTCCGTTCTTTCATCCATATATTCTTTCAGTGATGCTTTCCAGTCCGGCATATCATACACTTCAATGATACGGAGGATAAAATTATCAAGGACGGCATAAGGCGGTCTGACAGAAGAAAGATCTGACTGCTCTGTCGGCACGGATCTCAGTTCGATCTCCTTTCCTGCAAGGCGAAGGATCTCTGTTGCAAACTCATAACGGTTGCATACACCGCTGCAGGTTACGTGATAAGTTCCATATTCGTTGGTATCGATAAGATACAGGATCATTCTTGCCAGATCCTTGGCACTGGTCGGTGATCCGAACTGATCCGAAGCAACGGAAAGCGCCTGGCCTTTTTCTGCGGTCTCCAGCACACGGTTTACAAAATTGTTTCCGCCTTTTCCGTATACCCAGTTGCTTCGGATAATGAAATGTTTGTGTGTGAACTCTTTTACATAGTTCTCTCCGGCTCTCTTGGAACGGCCGTAAACAGTCAGCGGATTGGTATCGTCAAACTCTGTATACGGTTTTTTGCTCTTTCCGTCGAAAACATCATCTGTGGAAAGCTGGACGATCTTTGCCCCGCATTTTCTTGCCACGATGCTTAAGTTTCTTGCTCCCAGTGCGTTGACACGGTATGCATGTTCCGGATTCTTCTCACACTCATCGGTATCTGTGATACCGGTGCAGTTGATGATCACATCCGGACGGTTAATGGAACCGAAGTTGATCACTTCATCTGTGTCTGTGATATCCAGCTCATCAAGATCTGTGTTCAGAGTCTCGATCTGCATTGGATCCAGAACATCATTCAGTGCCCGTCCGATCTGTCCGTTGGCACCTGCGATCCATACTTTTAACATCTTTCTACCTCCCTGGTATAATGTGTGTGATACATAAATAAAGAGACATCGATTTAGATCAAAACCAATGCCCCTTTAACCTATATACTGAAATATATTTTATCAATATCACAAAAAGCTGTCAAGAAAAAAGCCCCTGTTTCCATAAGGTTCCTGCTGCTTTTGCTTCTGTCTGGCCTGCTTCAGAGCCAGGGTCTGTCCACACAGGCCAGGGTTATCAAATAGTCAGGATCGTACCTTGCATTTCCACGCCCCTTATGCTATACTCAGTTTCGCTGCAAAAGCCCGCAAAAACCAAGGTCGTACAGGGCTTACAAGGCGGTCACCGCCTATAAATGTGCCGAGTGTTCGTGACCTTCCACTCGTAAAACAAAACTAAAGGAGAATAAAAAACATGAAAAACAAAGGTACTCATTTTCTGGTACAGGGAGCTGCCATTGCAGCTGTATATGTTGTCCTGACACTGGTATTCGCGCCACTTAGCTTCGGTGAAGTTCAGATCCGGTTTTCCGAGGCGCTGACTGTGCTTCCGTTCTTCACACCGGCTGCCATCCCGGGACTTTTTGTGGGATGTATCATCGCCAATCTTCTGGGCGGTGCGATTCCGGTTGACATCATTTTCGGAAGCATTGCCACACTCATTGGTGCATTCTTCACCTACAAGCTTCGCAATACAGGTAAATGGACAGCCCCGATTCCACCGATCATTTCCAACATTGTGATCGTTCCTCTTGTGCTTCGTTACGGATATGGCATTAACCTTCCTATCCCGTTTATGATGCTCACAGTAGGAGCCGGCGAATTTATCTCAGCCGGTGTGATCGGTATGATCCTTCTTGGAGCACTTTCCAAATACAAAAATGTACTTTTTCATAAAAAAGCAGCAGTCTGATCGAACCTGCTGCCCACAAAAGGGAGCCATGAGAAAACAGCAGCATTTCTCATGGCTCCCTTTTATTTTTTCTCTGCGGATTCCTGCAGACTGCGCAGGATCCTCTTTTCCATTCTGGATACCTGTACCTGGGATACGCCAAGCTCATGGGCAATCTCCATCTGGGTCATGTTCTGAAAATACCGCATATAGATCAGCCTCCGCTCCTTTGCCTCCAGAGTCCCCAGTATCTCTTCCAAAAAAATCCTGTCCAGTGCTTTTTCCTGCCGGTTTTCTTTTTCCGGGAGCTTGTCCATCAGAGAAATCTCCGTTCCCTCACCCTGATAGATCGTTTTGTGAAGAGATTCCACCTCTGCACCGGATTCCATGGTCATTACCAGTTCTTCTATGGAAATTCCCATTTCCGCTGCCATTTCTCCCGTCGTAGGTTCCCGCTCCAGCCGTCGTGTCAGTGCTTCTCTCACCTGATAGATCCGGTAGTGATTTTCCTTCAGAGAACGGCTTACCTTCAGTATCCCGTCGTCCCTGAGATAACGTTTGATCTCTCCGATGATCATGGGGATAATGTATTATAGTGGAAATTTTGAAATTTCCTTTATCCAATAGGGTAATTATCTTGAATAAGATATATGAAATTTTACACGCAAGAAGATATATCCCCTTGCGATGTATTAACTATAGAAATGTAATTTACTGTAGTGTCAAAAGATCATTATACTCAATTTCAACATAATCATTCGATATTTTGATCTTTTTGATATATTCACGTACAGTCTTCTGTCTTTCATTAAAAGACATGAACTCCCAGCTGTCAGCAACACTTTTGAATGCTTTAGCTCTTGCTGTCATATCTTTAGCTCTGGTGTTCTTTAATGTGTACTGTTCTATCTGTGTATTCAGATTTTCCAGTTCTTTATTGATCTCACCAATCGTCTCCAACAGGACACTATTATTGGTATCGGATGCATATAAATTATACAGGGATTTCAGCTTACCTTCAAGAACTGATTTTCTCTGGTTCATAGCTTCAAATCCTTTTTGATTTTGCTGTTCTGATTTTTCCTCGATTACCTCATACTCCTTTGATAATTTCAGCATATCACTAACAACAACTTCTTCAACTTCAGCTGCATCCAATTTTCCATTCTGGCAATTTGGATTCTTAACCAGGTGCGGTTTACTATGGTCTAATGAGTAACAGTAAATCATCACTCTTCCACCGCTCCATTTTTGATAACGCATCTTTGCCCCACATAATCCACAATATATTAACCCAGTAAGTAAATACTGTGATTTATGAGAAGTTGCTCTCGTTCTTGTTTTTCGCAATTCCTGAACTTCATCAAACAGTTTTTTATCAACTATCGGCTCGTGAAGACCATCAACGATTTCCTTATTATATTTGAGCTTTCCAATGTATGTCACTCTGGATAACATATCGGACACTTGTTTGTCTCCTTTTAAATCGAACATCTTTGCCAGTGCATACGTGGAATAGCCTTCCTTATATAATTCAAAAATCTTTCTGACTGTTTCTGCATCTTTATTTGGCACAAGAACGTCATCACCGTTATTATAGTCATAACCAAATGGTGGTTTCGTCCCTCTCCATTTTCCGGTTTTGATTCTCTCTGTAATTCCCATCTGTGTACGTTCACGAATATTTTCACGTTCATACTGAGCAAATACAGATAAGATACCTACCATTGCTTTTCCATATGGTGTTGTTGTATCAAAGTTCTCATTTAAAGAAATAAATCCAACATCATTTGCTTCAAACACATCTTCCAAAAGATAAATCGTATCTTTCTGACTTCTGGACAAACGATCAAGTTTAACAACTACAACTGATTCCACTTTGCCCTCTTGAATTTCTTTAATAAGACGTTTCATCTCCGGTCGATTCAGATTGCTTCCTGAATAGCCACCGTCAATATACAGATCATAATTATCAATCTCCTGATAATTACAATACCTTTCAAGCTTCTCTGTCTGAGCACCTACTGAATATCCTTCTTCAAACTGAAAATTTGTAGAAACTCTGATATACAATCCTGTTTTTTTATTATTTGAGGTATTCTTTCCAATTCTTATGTTTCTCACCTCGCTCTTTCCTCCTCTCACGTATACTATACCATCCTTCCAGAAAAATTTCAACTTATTTTATTTGTCTAAGTATGTTATATGAAATTTCTTCTTTCAGCTGCATCGACTTTAATATTATCAACTGCTCCCATCTCTTTATTCATCTGATATAAGATCTGACGAACTACCGGGGAATCCAATTTGAATCTTTCTAAATCTTTATCTTCGATCACATTACCATTTGCATCATATCTTCTTACAATTTTTAATGCCATCGCAATCCCTCCCTTTATAAATCATATTCAATCGTCTCTAAAAAATCACCAGAACCGCTCGTCCTGTATTGTCATTCTTTTGTGTTATCTACACTTTATGACGTCGTTTTCTGTTGAATTGTCGAAAGCAGGAATATCATTTCTCACTTTCGTTCATTCCCATTTGAATCTGTACTGCTTTCAGTACCCGATCCAGGCTCCACTTGTTTACTCTTCCGCATTTCTCAATAATGCATTTTGTAGAAATGCTCATAACCTGTTCAGCCAATGCCAGGCTTCCTTTTCGGATTCCTGTCATATCGTATTTACTGATAAATACATGTGTTGGTAAATACCGCTTCTTATATATTCTTGATGTCAGCGGAACTACTGTAATGACTGAACTGTATGTATTGGCTTTGTTGTTACTTACTACGATCACCGGTCTTACTCCACCCTGAACCGAAGTTGTCGGGAACATACCGAGATCCGCCCATAAGATATCTCCTCTTCGAATCGTCACTTGTCATCTCTCCAATCTTTTTAATTTGTAAAGCATTCATAGCGCTATATTGGCTCCACAGGAATACGGCAGAGTTCCTTTCCAAGATGGAAAACTCTGCCGCATAACCTCTATAGCCAATTTGATTATTAAACAGTGCTCGCTCGATTCTATTTATCCTCGATACCCCGAATCGTTACTCCTGCATCTGCAGGAAGGGAATAATAACCTGTCCGGATGCTACACTCCGGACCACAACCCAAAAACTCTCGTTTCCAGGCTCTGGCAGTTCATAGGTTTACCAGTTACAGACTTCTCAGGGTCTGCAAGTGTATCGCATCTCACACATGTCATCGCATCACCAGCCTGCCGACTGGCTTTGGTCAGTGCTTTTTCGCAGTATTATTAGCTCAAAAAAGTTTCTTACGTCTTATAATCCTATAGCGGCATCTTCCTCGTGCTCACTGTATGAAATGTCACGTCAGTTATTATTGGATATTCAGTTTTCATGGTGCATTTTAGGGAGTCCTTAAAGCTCCTCTAATTACTAAAGTCAAATGACTTCGGCAGATGCAAAAAAATTTCCGAAATTTTTTAAAAAATTTTTTTCATATACATTTCACGCATTTTATTAAGGATCGTTTTCAGCTTGTAAGCTAATACCTGTCTGGAAATCCCCATAATCTCTGCCATCTGTGTCTGTGTCTTGTTTTCAAAGAAAATGCCGTAAATAATCATGCGTTCCTCGGTATTCAGCTGATCGATCACTTTATGAATATCCTGCTGTTCCATTTTCGTCAGTACACTGTGCTCCACGTCACAATTCAGATCCGGGTAATCTTCAATCATGAATCCTTCCCCATCAATGGACTGTCCACTGTAAGGTACCTCCCGCAGCATCTTATCCACGACTTCCCCCAGTTCGTTCTTAATCTCAACTTTTTTTGCCTTGCTACTTCTGTAAAAATTGTTCATCGCATACGCAACTTCTCTTGTAATCTCGATCATTTCTCCATCAATATTTGCGTAGTACTTTCCGTCATAAAAATATGGGTGTTCAATATACATATCCGTTCCTCCTGAATTTGAAATCTTGTTGCTCGTTTCAAATCCAGAAGGCGGACCTCTGTTTAGGATCATGCCTGCTCCGCCTTTATCCTGCCGGGACATACCCGCAGTTATTGGCTGAAAAATTCAGGCACAAAAAAAGCCCCAGTAGTTTTTTCTTAACTACTGAGGCTTTCGTCTCTTTCTTATATTCAGTTATCTATGCCCTCTTTCATCAGCATAATCATTGTATCAGGATAAAGTTCACAAAGTATCCGCAATACGTTCCCATAAGTTCATGCCATTATTAGAATCGTACATATTTCAGTGTAAAAAGTTCACCGTGTTATTCTTCTACTTCTTTTCCATCTATATATATTTGAAATTTATCAGGATTATTGACAACATCATAGTCCTTTCCATATTCTACAGGTCTGTATTCGGCTGTCATTACCGATTCCCCGTCTTCAATATCCTCTTTCCATAAATAGATGTTCATATCAAGGCTCGTCGCATATCCCCTGTCTGTAGAGAATTTTGTCGAATGAAAAGAATCATCCTTGTACATCTGCAAAAGTTCTCTTGCAAACGCTTCCCTATCCTCAATATTTTCCCGATTAGCGACCACAGTTAAATTTTCATCCCGATTTATGGAAAATGTTCCTACTACATCCGGTTCACCTCTCTTATGACCGGATTCAGTTTTCCCATAAATACTTCCTGCAGCAATTATCAAGATCACTGCTCCTGTTATCACTGCAATTATCTTTTTCTTCATATTTTCATTAATTTCCTTTTAATTGTTTTACTGCGTAATTGATTACTTCTTCCGGTGTGGGTCTGTCTCCTTTAAGTGTCATTTTCTTCCATTTTTCCTGCACAGCTGGATCAGGATTATCAAAGCCTGCATCTATGGCTATCTGCATTTCTCTTCGTACTTCTTCTGGTGTTGTGTTGTACTTTTCTGCAATCTTCTCATAAATAGTTTTCTCTCTCATTCATTTTCCTCCAATATAAAAAGAATTACATCTTGTTCTATGGAACTAATTTAGCATATTTCTATCGTCATGAAAAGACACTTTTCAACTTAAAGCTGGATAAAGGGGCAAAAAAAAGAAGAGCTACTTGCTCTTCTCAGTTTTGTCATATTATTCTTCCAATAATGTATGGATTACTTTGATAATTTTTTTCTGCTCTTTGATCGGAAGTTTTTCTATTTTCTCTGCCAGCTCATTGGTAACACCTGTAACTGAATGTGCCACAACATCAATCAAAAGAGTATCTGCAGAAACATCTAATGCATTTGCAATTGCAACAAAGGTATCCAATTTTGTAACTTTCAAGCCTCTCTCTATTACACTCACATGCGTCGGACTTAAATGTACTAATGCAGCCAGTTCCTCTTGCGTGAGATTTTTTGCTTCTCGTGCTGATTTGATTCGCTGTCCTACTGCTTTCAAATCCATCGTAACACCTCCTCCAGAACGAATAATCGTTCTGAATTTAGTATACTTGTGAATATCTTAAATATACAGAATCGCAAAACCAAGTTCTAATTCTATAGAACTATATTTCAAGATTTTCTTTGCATATTCGTAAAAAAGCGTTATGATAGAATCAGTTAAATCAAAGGAGGTATCAAATCATGAAATCGCATAAATACTGGTCCCTCGGAGCACTTTTCTGTATGTTGGGATGCATTTATTCTGGAATCAGAAAATCTATGACTGCACATAAATATTTTGCCTATTCTTCATTGCTTTGTATGGGCATGTCCATTTATTCCGGTCACAAACTGGTTTCTCCAAAGAAGAAAAAAATCACTGAATCAAATAATAGTGAGAATAGTTAAACAAAATTTTATATCTAATTTGCGATTATCCGCATAAACACTATACTTTCAAGCACTTTGAAGTATAGAAAATTATTTAATTTACCACGAATTTACCACAATTGAATGAGCCTTGATATGACAATAAAATAGCACTAAAAAGACACCCTTTACACCTGAGTGGTGTCTTTTGTTAAAAAGCAGTCAATCCTAAGACTAACTGCTTTGTGTGTATGGATATAAAGTTGTCAAACTGGGATTGTATGTTGGAAATTATTCTACATCAATCACATCATCTTCACCTATTTCTATGAAAGTGGTGCTACTATCTGTTGAAACGTTTTTAGATACTGACATATTAAATATTATCAAGAGGATATTCAATAGCACAATTACTAGGAATATAACCCCAGCAATTTTCCAAATTTTTTTGCTACGCCTATTCTTAATTGCCATCTGTTCACTGATTTTTGCAAGTTGTTCTGCGATGACATCATTATCATCTTCATCAGGTATTGTTCCTCCAAGCAATACAAATTAACATTATAGTTGCATTACTCTTATATTGATGTAAAACTTAATATTCTATTGTTCCCAATATCACATAGAACCGAATTTACTACCACTATCTCATTTAAAAATGAAAATATCTTCTATCGGTGCATTGAGAACCCGTGAAATATCAATCGCCAGTTTTAGAGATGGATTGTATTGTGCTTTTTCCAACCTCATAATTGTTTCTCTACGAACCCCGACTTTTTCTGCCAGTTGTTCTTGTGTTAAACCTTGTGCTACACGATATACCTTTAAGTTGCACATGAAATCTTCTACCATGACTTATTCTCCTTTTTCGTAGCGGTATAATAAATAGTTGCTAAGAAAAATGACTAAAGCATAGATAAGTGAAACAGAAATGAGCATAAAAATTGCACACCATTCCACATTACGAGAAAACATTCCTATTGCCATAAGCCAAATGACTATAAAGAGAAGTTTAAATCCTACTTTATAGGCGTTTATTTCTGCTTTTCTTTTATTTTCTAAAAAAAGTTCATCTTCTAAAGTGTGAGAAAGTTTTCCTTCAAAGAAAAAGCCGAAAAAGCCAAAAAATATAAAGAATACAAAAGGATATATTTTCCCATATTCAAAATAAGTCCAAAAACCGCTAAAACCTAGAAATCCAAATATTCCACACAGTCCCCAATATGAAGATACTGTTCTTGAATAGTTTTTGTCTTTAAAATTTTTAGAAAAGGCGTTTTTAAAGAAGATAACTGTTACATATAAGACATAAATAGCTATCAAAGCACCGACTATCAACATTGGTATATCCTTTATGGAAAATACATAATTAGACATATCCATGTTTTTAACCCAGCGTGCGTCGTTAAATAATAAAGAGTAAATTATCCCTGCAATCAGTAATATTACACACCCTACTCCCATAAAGATAACTTGTTTCATTTGTTTTTTTGTCATAATCATCCCTCTTTTCAATGTGATGTTTTTGTATCTTTATAAGACAAATATATCACTTAATATAAATGGTGTCAACAAGAAAATGATACAAATACATCTCATATCGTTTTTATATAATTTAAACAAAAAACTGACCTTTATTCATCAAAAACGAAGTTGCTGGAGAGTATTTTTTTCTCCAGCAACACTTTCTTCATCTTTAAGCCATTGAAACACAATACTGTCCAATCAGCTTCGTCCAACTATTATATTTATTCTTTTCACACACCTTTCGGCAAATTTCATTTTCCATCAGTACACAGAACATCTTATCATAATCAAATGCCCAGACAGCACCATTCACATGGTTTTCCACTGCTTTCTGATCTATGTGCTTTAAGCGTGTGACCATTTTTTCAATTTCTCCATTTCCCAAGTTACCGATATTTTTACAGATAAACCGAAAGAAATTCAACGTTGCATATTCGTCATGCCAATGGAATTCTTCTGGATTGTTTTTAATTTTACTGGCTCGCTGCTGTTCTTTGATTATCTGATCAGCTACACCCTTCATCGAATCTTCGTATCTCATATTATTCACCTACTCTTCCTCAACGCCCAGTGATGGTTTAAATCTTTTATCTTTTGCCTGCGGTACCACTATCTCATAAAAATAAAATCCTAAATATCCAAGTGCCTGCTTCTTCATTTTATAAAAAGAAGTCCTGCCTACGCCTAACTCCTGCTGTACTTCCACATCTGTCTTATTATAATGACTGCAAAAGCAGGAATGAAGAATCTCACTGAGCATCACACCATTCGGTGCATAGAACTTTACCAGTGTCATTCCACGATAGATCATATCTGACAAGCCGTAAATAATCATCAGGTTATTCATTTCCCGGTGCATCTTTGGCACATTCAGCTGATTGTTATAAATGCTCAGATAACTCAACGCATATGCCATATCTTCATTGATTTTCTCCTGGCACTCCATATCCAATTCTTCTAACACAATCTGATTTTCCAAAATCAATTTCTGATAGCTTGTCATCAGTTCCTTGATATCTGTATAATGTCTCTCCATCGTTACTTCCAGATAATCCTGTGCATGGCTTGCCATCTGGAAGGTAATCTCTTTCATTGATTTAATTGCATAATCTCTGTCTGTCATCAGTTTCAAAATCTCCTTATCATCATCACACTAACTGGCGGTCTTTCAGACCAGTTCGCTTTCCCCATGATTTTGATGGGAAGCAATTACTTACTACAACTTGCAGAAGCGGATATCCAAAAGGCATTGTGGGAGCTGCCTTTGCTGACCGGAATCCATCTTCTTATGTAAAACCTACAGGAATATAAAGGGAAAGTGACTATCCCTGCCGGTTAATAATCCAAATAATATCGTCTATACCAATCTCTCCTTATGCTGTTTTTCTCTCCATAAACCATTTATCCACTTCATAAAACAAATGGCTTTCCTGTCCCTGTATCATACAGGTATACACCATTCCTACACCGCCTGCCTTTCTGCTGGCACATCGCTCAATTTTCAAAATTCTGTCAATGTTATATTTTCTTCCATCTTCCCAGGTGAAAAATATAGGAACCAGTTTTCCGTCTTTCCGAAACTCTGCCACTACATCTACATACACTTTATTCATACCGACACCTCACTATAAGATCTCTATTGCTCTTGGCGATGCCGGAATCCTTCGGATATATCCGTTTTGTTCCAACTGCTTAATTCTGGAAAAAGCAGATGACGTTGATCTTACTCCAATCAGTTTTCCAAATTCCCGAACTGTCGGCGGATATCCATGCTCCTTCGTATAATTCAAAATGCACTGATAGCTTTCTTCCTGTTTTCTGGTTAATGTCTGTTTCAAATCTATCCCTCCCATTATCCATGAAAATAACTGTGTGGATGAACTGTATGTGTACCAGCGTCCAAGTGGGATAAGACTTTATCCTGATACATAACTGCTCTCTGTATACTGAAATAACCAAACCGTCGTCTGATCTCATCTACAGTGCGATCCATCTTTTCCAATTTTTCCTGTTTCTCTTGATTACCAAAAAGTTCCAACTGGACGGGAATATCATCCAACACAAGATCTACTGCTCGAATACCAAGGCTTCTGATTGGATGCTCCCATTTATAATAATCCTTAAACAATTGAAATGCTGCTGTAACAATCTCATCTGTTATATTTGTTGGATGATGTAATTGTTTCTGCCTCGAAAAACGAAACAAGCCATTGTCTCGGACCGTAATTTCTATCGTTTTGCATTTAAAACCATGTTTTCTTAATCTTGCTGCAACGCTTTCTGCCAGTGCCATCTGAATGATCCAGACATCCAGATCATCTTCTAAATCTCTTGGAGTTGTGGTACTATTACCAATTGACTTCACCGGAGCTGTATACCCATCTTTGCAAACTGGATCATCGTCCCAGCCATTTGCAAATGACCATAACACAATTCCCATCTTTCCAAAATGGCTTTCTAACATTGCTTCATCACTTTCTGCAAGTTCCCCAATGGTTCGAATCCCCAGCTTCTGAAGTTTCTTCCGAGTCTGTCTTCCAACATAAAGCAGATCCGATGCAGGAAGCTGCCAAATCATACTTTTATAATTCTCCCGGTTAAACTCTGTAATCGCATCTGGCTTTTTGTAATCTGAACCAAGTTTCGCATAAATCTTATTCCAGGAAATTCCAATACTTACCGTTACACCCAGTTCGTATTTAATCCGATGGCTGATTTCTCTTGCAATCGTTATTCCGCTTCCTTTCAGATTTCTACTGGCTGATACATCCAGCCAGGCTTCATCAATCCCATATGGCTCGATCTTGTCCGTATACTCCGAATAGATTTCTCTTGCCATCTGTGAAAATCTCAAATACAAGTCCATCCGTGGTGGCACAAAAATGATTTCCGGACAAATCTGTTTTGCCTGCCATAATGCCATTCCGGTCTTTACACCTTTTCGCTTTGCAATATAATTTGCTGTCAGCACAATTCCATGTCTGGCTTCCGGATCACCGCCAACTGCAAGAGGCATTCCGGCAAATTCCGGGTGATGCAGCATTTCCACACTTGCATAAAATGAATTCATGTCGCTATGAAGAATTGTCCTGTCTCCCATTAACTCCACCACCTTCTCTCTGTTTGGTTTATTGTCTTATCAATTTCTGTATGCTTAGTATATATCTCCGTATTGGAGATAGTCAAGCGACATCTTGGTCGTATTATCTCCTTTTCGGAGATTTTTCTTGATTTTTGATTTTATTCGGGTTATAATGCATATAGAAAAATCAAAAAGAAATGAGGCGAACATATGCGTGCTTTCGGAGAAGTATTAGTAGAAAACAGAAAAAGGAAAGGCTACTCCCAGGCGGATCTGGTGGACTTACTTGCTCAGGAAGGAATTGAAGTTACTACGAAAGCAGTCTCCAAATGGGAGAATCTAACAAGAGAACCCTCCTTACACACAATCCTGACAGTTTGTCAGATTTTAGATATTGAAGATATATACGAAGAATTTTTAGGTGAAAATCCATTTGATCATGTCATGGAAAATTTGAATGAAGACGGCAAAGCTAAGATTATTGAATTTGCCAATCTTCTGCGGGCGTCCAGAAAGTATCTTCCGCATAGAGCCGATATCATTCCATTTGAAAATTATCAGCCGATTGCAGTAGAGCCAGCTTCTGCCGGTACTGGAAATTATATTGAAGACAGTGTAAAAGAAAGTTACAATGTCGGTCATCTCGCACCTGAAAAGACGGATTTTGGAATCCGTATATCTGGTGACAGTATGGAACCAATGTATCATACCGGAGATGTTGCATGGGTTCATAAACAAGACAGTATCTCCAACGGTGAAATCGGTATCTTCTATCTCAATGGCAATACCTATATCAAAGAGCTACATGACGGTCCGGATGGAGTTTATCTGGTTTCATTGAATGAAAAGTATCATCCAATCCAGATTTATGAATCTGATTCTTTTAAAATCTTTGGGAAAGTAATCGGAAAATGCAAAGGAGCAGAAATCCCTGGTTTTCATTAAAGATCAACTGCAGACTTCTAGCCTGCTCTTGCTGAAAATAATAAAGGAAGTGATAAAATGGCAATTAACAACACACTTAAAGATATCCGTGAAGAACGAAATCTCGTTCAGGCAGATCTTGCAAAAGCTGTCGGTTCTTGCAGTGATACCATCGGACGCATTGAGCGTGGTGAGCGAAATGCCTCTCTCGAAATTGCAATCCGTCTGGCACATTATCTGAAAATGCCAGTAGAAGAGATTTTTCAAATTGAAGACTGAACCGCAAATATCAGAAAACCGAGGACTGTTCCCCGGTTTTTCTTTTTCGCTAAACTATTTAGAGTCCTTTTACAAACTCAACTGCATTTTTTATATCTTTTCCATCTGGATGTCCTTTTGCTATACCACCCACCAGTTTAAATGGGCCAAATGTGTCATAGCCCTTGCATCCGAATTTTCCGATTGCTGTAGAATGCTTCTTGCCCAAAATCTGCTCTATGGATTTATAATTTGCACTTCCACCATAAGTACAGATCAGAAATACCCCTTTGTCGTCCGGTAGATTCTTCTCTGCAAATCCCAATATCGACTGATGAAATTTTGAAAAATAGATTCCTGATGCAAACCCAATCGTATCATAACTGCTCAGATCTGCATCTGGCTGTTTTACAGCATCAATCAAATCAACCTGACACTCTTCTGCAATGCTCTTTACTAATTTCTCTGTGTTTCCATGATGCACAGATGAATATACGATTACCTTTCTCATCATTCTTCCTTTCCTCTATTCCCATCAATCATATCATAGCTCATATCCAAAAAATCTAATGTCTTTGCTTCACTTACTGAACCATCCAGTAAAATTGTGATCCAGTGCTGTTTGTTCATATGGTATCCTGGCAAAAATCCAAAGGTCTGAATAATCATACTTGTCATTTCCGGATCACATTTTACATCCATAATATCGACAAATTCATTTCCTTCTAATCCTAGTTTGCATTTTTCAACGCTCATGACCACAGCATACCATTTTCCATTCTTATGTCGCAACACAGCATTATCTGGTGATTGTGCCCATAAATACTCCGGCATCGTACCATACTGTTTCTTCACATATTCAAAAATTTCTTCTTTCTTCACAATCTATTCAACTCCTGATTCTCCTGATATCCTGCCCATAATCATACCATATTTTCACTTCCCGTGCTACCTGCCAAATTCTTTTGCATTTTCCCGGTTCTCCTGACTTTAACTAATAGAGGGGTAAAACAGCAAGGACAGGAAGTGAGGATACACTTCCGGGAAATCCCAATTTAGGGTACCCTGCCCTAAATTGAAAAACGTTGAAAGCAACGATACTACTGTCCTCTCAGAAAGGAGAACCCACCAATGGCTGAAAGAAAGAGAAACAAAGAAATCCATTTTTATGTCACCGAAGAAGAAAGGAAGCTTATACGCAGGAAGATGATAGAATCAAAAACCAAAAACATGGGAGCTTATCTGCGTAAGATGGCAATCGACGGTTACATCGTCAACACCGATACCACCCCACTGAAGAAACAGTATGAGGAAATGCACAAGATTGGTGTAAATATCAACCAGATTGCAAAAAAGGTAAATACCACCGGAGATCTATATCCAGAAGAAATGCAAGAATTGAAAGAGATGGTGAAAGAATTATGGCGTATCTTAAAATCTTCCCCATTAAGGTAACTGACAAGAAAGCTCTGGACTATATTACAAATCCAGATAAGACAGATGAAAAACTGTTAGTTTCCAGTTTTGGCTGTTCCCCGGAAACTGCAGATCTTGAATTTTCTATGACAAGAGAAATGGCAAAAAAGAATGGAATGGATAAAGGCGATAACCTGGCATTTCATCTGATCCAATCATTTAAACCTGGAGAAGTTGATGCCGAAAATGCCCATCGCTTAGGTCAACAATTTGCTGACGAAGTGCTGAAAGGAAAATATGAGTACGTGATCAGCACACACGTTGACAAAAATCATATTCACAATCATATCATCTTCAACGCTGCAAGCTTTGTTGATCATCACAAGTATGTTTCCAATAAGCGGAGCTACCATAAACTCTGCAGAATCAGTAATCGTATCTGCCATGAAAATGGACTTGCCACCAGCATGCCAACCGGAGAAAAAGGTAAAAGCTATAAAGAGAACATGGAATATCATCGTGGCACCAGTTGGAAAGCCAAGCTACGTGTCGCAGTTGATAAATCAATCTGGACTTCCATCAACTATGAGGAATTTCTGCAAAAGATGCAATTAGCCGGATATGAAGTCCGGCAGGGAAAGCACCTGTCCTTCCGTGCACCGGAGCAGAAGAACTTCACTTATATGAAATCTCTCGGAAGCTATTATTCCGAAGAAAATGTTCGCATCCGTCTGGCTAAAAATCGTAGCAAAGTAAAAACTCCAAGACATCTGTCCAGAGAAGCTCGCTTGTATATCAATATCTCCACTTATGTCACAACTGGAAATCGAGAGGGATTTGAACGATGGGCAAAGCTCAATAATCTAAAAGAGGCAGCCCGCACCTTCAACTATCTTTCCGAAAATAACTTGCTGAATTATGACGATTTCAGGCAGCATGTATCTGACATTGAAGCTTCTGTGAAAGTTGCCGACCAAAGAATAGCACAAATCAACAGTGAGCTGAGCACGCAGAAAGTCATTCAGAAACACTGCAATTCTTACCGGCTTTGTCGTAAAGTAATTGAAGATTGTAAATCTGCTAAAAATCCAAAAGCATACCGCACCAAACATCAGGCAGAATACCAGCTCCACGATTCACTAAAAAAAGAGCTTCAGGATCTCGGTATCACCAAAATCCCAAGCTCTAATAAAATCCAGAAGCGGATTGAAAATCTTGAATCTGAACAGGATGCTACTGTCCGGGAAAAACAGGAATTGCAGAAAAAGCAGAAAACCCTAGAGATCATTCAGCAAAATTTCACTGTACTGCTCGATGCTCCAGAGATCAGTTCAGACTTACTTCCGGCAAAAAAGGAACCTGTTTCTGTCACAAGAGAAAAATAAGATTGCACTGGCAACTCACTCATTTTCTTCCAAATCTTCCCAAGGTTTCAAATCCTTTTCCTCCCAGGTGACACCATACGGTGCACCTCCGGAGGTATAACCAGCAATACAGAAAAATCGGTCATCTTGCAAGATCTCTTCTTTGGTCAGATTATCTCTTGCTTCTTTTTTCCGTTTTGCTCGCCTCTGTTTCCTCTTTTGTTTCGCAACAGCTGCTTTTTCTTCCGGCGTTTTCCTATGTCCTTTTGCCATAAGTGTTTCTAGTGTAATTCCACTCTGAATGTCTTTTAGTATACGAGTTTCATACCCTGTTTCACGTTTCTCAACAATTCTATAGTATGATGAACATAAAAGATTCGGTGAATCAACATTGTACTAATACTTTTTTTCAACCGAAGTTTTCAATTTTTCAAAAGCTTCTTCACTGATTACATGTTCTATCCGACAGGCATCTCTTTCTGCAGTTTCCCGATCAACCCCGACAGCTACAAGCTGCTCCGTAAAGAACTGATGGCGTTCATAAATTTTCTCGGCAACCTCCCGCCCGGCATTAGTCAGATTGAGGTATCCATCTTCATCGACAGTCAGGAAACCGCCATTCTTTAACACACCTACTGCATGGCTGATGCTCGGTTTACTGAATCCCATGTGCCGGGCAAGATCAATGGATCGGACCATACCCTGCTTCTTTTGAAGAATCAGCACAGCCTCCAGATAATCCTCCCCGGACGCATGAATCTTCATCGGTTCCTCCTTTATGCAAGGCTCCAGCCGGAAGCCTTTTTACGGATATTTACAAAATCCTGATAAATCCCGGCTTTTGCCATAAGCTCGTCATGGGTTCCCTGTTCGCTGATCCGTCCATCAGAGATCACCAAAATCTGATCTGCCTGACGGATGGTATTCAGGCGATGTGCAATCACAAGTAATGTTTTACCCTTTACCAGCTCATTGATTGCCTCCTGGATATAGCTTTCATTATCGGTATCAACACTTGCAGTCGCTTCATCCAGAATGACAATCGGTGCGTCCTTCAAAATGCATCGGGCGATAGAGATTCTTTGCTTTTCGCCGCCGGACAGAGTAGCGCCGCCTTCACCGATGACTGTCTGGAATCCATCTGGCAGCGCCATGATAAAATCATAGCAGCGGGCTTTTTTTGCAGCCTCATAGACTTCTTCCTCGGTAGCGTCCGGTTTACCCATGCTGATATTGTTGTAAATGGTATCCTGGAACAAGTACACCCTCTGGAAAACCATGCTGATCTGTTCCATCAGTTCGGCGAGAGGTACATCCCGAATATCTGTACCACGGATTGTCACTTTGCCGGATTTCACATCCCACAGCCGCGCCAGAAGGTTCGCAATCGTGGATTTGCCACCGCCAGACGGTCCCACAAGTGCGGTCATGGTATTCTTCTGCATAGAGAAGCTGATGTTGTGCAGGACTTCCTTGTCCTGATAGGCGAAGCCCACATCGCTAAATTGTACTTCTGGCTGATCCGGCTGTGCCTGTGACAGAATATGTTGATTTCCGTTATCGGGAAGTTCGGGCTCGTCCAAAACAGCTTCAATGCGGTCTAATGCGGCATTCATCACGGTCAGTCGGGTTGCTTCTCCATAAAGAGCTTTCAGAGGTCCAAAGAGATCAAAGACAAACAGCAGCACGCCCAAAAGATAAGCCAGGGAGAGTACGCCTTCCTGATGTAAAAAAACGGATAAACCGAAGATAGCGGCAATACCCACGCCATAGAGAATGTTTAAGCCAGTGGTCCACGGTGTCATTTTCTGCTCAAACTTCGTATTGACATCCCTTGATTTTTTGAAGTTTTCCGTTAATTCGTCAGATTTTTCTCCGAGCAGATTGTAACTTTTGATAACCCCAATTCCTTCAGCAAAAGACAAGACCGCATCCGTCAAATTCTCGCTTTGGTTTTGACGCCCGACAGCCTCCTTGAAGGAAACCTTATTCATATATTTTGCAACCAGTGATGCCAGCAAGGTAATGATTACCGCAATCAGCCCAAGTCTCCAATCCAGTACGAACATAAAAACAGCTAAAACCAAAGTAGACAGCATATAGCTCATCATGTTGCCAATGGTACTCATAGAAACTTCCTCAATGAATACCATATCCGTACTGAGAACAGAGCTGATTTTTCCAATATTCCCCGATGTAAAGTAACCCATCGGCATTTTTCTTAAATGATTTCCCAACTCCATCCGTTTATCAGCAAAGATCATAAATCCAGCGGCACTTTGCAGACGGTCGCTCAAATAGTGAACCACTGTCTGAACCACTACAACAGCTAATAATCCAAGTCCGACAAACAGACAGGTCTTTCCAGTCAGCGTATTATCAGCAAACCCGGCCAAGACAATAAACGCCATGAAGATCGGCATTTTGGAGAGAATGGACTCGACAAATGCACATAGAAATGCAGCCTGAATACGGCTTTTATACCTCCCGGAGAGGTTCAGGATTCTTGAAATCAATGCAAACATTTATCTTCCCTCCTTTGCAGTAGATACTTTCCACTCGGCGCTGTCCTGAGCCGCTTTCCACAACTTTTGGTATTCTGGGCAAGCTTGAATCAGCTCCTGATGTTTTCCGGTTGCCACCATCTTTCCGTGATCCATAACGCATATTTGATCTGCGTTCATTATAGCGGGAAGTTTGTGAGCGATAACTACCAAGGTTTTTCCCTCCACCAGCTCCGCAATAGCAGCCTCCATTTTTTCCTCATTTTCTGGATCAGCATAGGCCGTAGCCTCGTCAAGCACTACAATCGGGGCATCCTTCAATATTGCCCGCGCCAGGGAAATTCGCTGGCGCTGCCCCCCGGAAAGCATTTTCCCCGCATCGCCCGCCATGGAGTGAATACCTTGCGGCAGCTTTTCCAGAAACTCCATACACCGGGCTTTCTTCGCCGCCTGCATTACTTCCTCATCGGTAGCATCCAAACGTCCAAGACGGATATTTTCCAGCAGGGAGGTGTTAAACAGGTACTGATCCTGAGCCACATAGGAAATGCGGCTGTTCAATGCCTCCAGGCTCATATCACAAAGTTTATGCCCGCCAATGGAAATGCTCCCTTTCTGCGGGTCATAGTAGTGGATCAACAGTTTTGCAAGGGTGCTCTTGCCAGAACCGGATTCACCAACTAGGGCAGTTTTTTGTCCTGCTTGTGCCACAAAGGTAATATCGTGGAGGACTTCGTTTTCCGCTATTATCGGTTTCCCATCTGGGCCAGGCTGTGTCGTCTGATACGCAAAGGAAACATGATCGTAAGAAATGTTAAAATCCTGTCCGTGGAAATCATCCTCAGCAGCTTGCAGCGGTGCCGTATTTAACATCTGTTCAAGTGCCGTGATCTTATAATTCAGATTCGGAATCGTCTCCATAAAGCCCAGTGCTTTCAGGAGAGGAATCCCAATGCTGAGGGAAAGGCAGAGGACTAAAATCAAATCAGGTAAAGTGCTTATGCCACAGAGAACAAACCATGCCCCAAGAGGCAAAGTCAGAATAACAGTGCAGGGCAGTAGACTTCCGTATATCGCCATCCAGGGCCAGGCGGCCTTATACCATGCCAAGGTATAATCCCGATAGTCCGTTACATCCTTGCGGAAGTTCTCGTAAGATTCGCTCTCCCGGTTGAAAACCTTGACAACCTCCATACCATTGATGTACTCAATGATCGTGTTGTTCATTTTCTGTGCAGACTGATAGTAGGGACCCATGCGCTTCATTCCAACAGAGTACATAATGACCATGGAGAGCAGGCTGATCGGGATAGAGGCCAAAGACATAAGAGCCAGTTTCCAGTCCGCACAAAACATAGCAACATAAATCACCAGCGGGATCAGTAAATTTGCGATACCCTCTGGGACTGAATGAGCAAGGAGCAATTCCAAGCTGTCCACATCATCGACAAACAGCTTTTTGATTGTCCCTGTCCCTTTTTCCTCCACAATGCCAAGGGGAAGTTTCTCAAACTTCTTTTGCAGAGATACCCGCAGCCGCAACAATGTGTTATATGCTGCTTTATGAGAAATTGATAATCCCCATCCATAAAAAAACGCCTGCAAAACAAGACAGATCAAAACCCCTATAACACGCAATAAAACAAATTCTGTTTCAACAGAATCGCCCATAACCAATGGCGAAATGACCTGATAGGCCAGCACAAAAGGCAGGATACCCGTAAGAACGCTGACCAGTACGACAACCGTGGCCACATACATATTTTTCTTATATGGCCCTGCGTACTCAAAGATTTTTTTGAACATAAGCCCTCCTTATATTGAGCCGTACTGTCTGTGCTTCAAAAACAAGAGGCCGCCAAAGTAAAGCGGCCTCTTATCATTATCTTTCTGTCCAGTCAAGGCGGCCCTGACATTCATAATTTCTAAAATTCACTGGCGGATTCGGAAAAAATCCAAAACCTTTTTACTGCCGGATTCGTCCAATGGATAGCTTTCTTTTACTTGCCCTTTTTCCATATGGACTACATACGAACATCCCGCCATCACCAACTCCGGATCATGCGTAATAACAAGAAGCGTTTTGCCCTGATCCGCGAGTGACTTCAAACTCCGCGCAACTTCCCTCATATGTTTGAGATCAAGCCCGCTTGTTGGTTCGTCAAACACAATGATCTCCCGGTTACTCACAATGGCAGACGCGATCGCTACCCGCTGTTTTTGCCCGCCGGAAAGAGAAAGCGGGTGCCTGTCTTTATATTCCAGCAGATCAAACTGTTTAAGGATTTTATCCACAACAGTTTCATCCTTGTTGTCCATGCTCAGAAGCACTTCATCCGCCACGCTTTCGGTAAATAGCTGATGGCTGGTATCCTGCATTACCATGTAGCAATGTTTGAGCCGGGCTTTCCAATCAAGGGTTTTCCCCTCAACCTGCAAAAAGCCACACTTCTTTTCCAGTCCGCAAATACAGCGGGCCAGAGTAGATTTTCCAGCGCCATTCAGACCGATAATGGCAATCGTTTCTCCAACAGGCAGTTCTGCACTCGGAATATGGAGGCTTTCCGGTTCCCGCTTTTTATACGCAAAGCAGAAATTTTGAAATTCCATCTGTTTAGCTGTATGCGCCTGATACTGATTCGCAGGCTTCAACTTCGAGAGAGAAAACGGCCGCAGCCCTATTTCTTTTCGAGTGCCATCCGATAAGCTGTCAAATTCAGCAGGCGTGTATTCCCGTTCAATCTCCCCATCTTTTACATACAGCACACGATCTGCAAGATCGTGAAGGTAGTAAAGGCGGTGTTCTGCGATCAGAATTGTTTTGCCCTGCTTTTTCCAGAGGCTTAGGACCTGCCGCAGGTCATCAATAGCAGCCATATCCAAATTAGAAGATGGTTCGTCCAGGACCATAATTCCCGGCAGCAATACACTTGATGAAGCACAGGCTATTTTTTGCTTTTCGCCTCCGGACAGAGCAAACACGCTTCGCCCCATCAAATCTTCAATATGATAATCGGAAACTGTCCGGTCAATCCTTTTCAGGATATCCTCCTGAGGATAGCCTAAATTTTCACAGGCAAAGGCTAATTCACTATCCGTATCCACGTTGAAAAACTGACTTTTGGGATTCTGGAATACAGATCCCACCATAGCAGCCAAGTCATAAAGCGGCGTATCTGATACGCTTTTTCCGTCCAGAAGGACATCGCCCTCTAATTTGCCCTCGTAATAATGAGGCACCAGCCCGTTTACCAAACGGGTAATCGTTGTTTTCCCACAGCCGGATTCTCCCGTGAGTAAAACAAATTCCCCTGTGTTTATGGTGAGATTGACATTTCTAATCCCTCCGCCGCTGGATTCTTCACCATAAGAAAAAGAAACATTTTGAAAATCTATCATGGCAAAATCCCTCCTGCGGAAATTATCGGGGAAGCAATCGCCCAAAACACTACAAAGCAACAAAACAAGATCAGCACCACATCGGCAAAATTGAATTTAAGCTGGCAAATGTTTGTGCGTTTGACAGGAGCGCCGAGGCCACGGGTAATTGCCGCAGCGGAAAGTTCCTCACCGATTTTCACGGAGCAGGTAATCATCGGGATCAGCTTATACTCCAATATTTTTGAAGATTTTTTCCCTCCAAGTTTAATCCCACGCATTTTCATAGCGTCACTGATTGCTTCTGACTCCTGAAAGACAGTTGGAAAGAAGCGGAACATGACCGTTAAGGGGATCGTCACTTCTTTAGGCATATGGATTCTTTCCATGCCGGAAATCAATTCACTGACCGTTGTTGTTTTCACTGCATAGGCAGCAATCGCAACACTGGGAAGGATTCGGCAGAAGAATCCTATTGTAAACAGAACAAGGAAATTCAATATCCCCGTAAGGTGCGGCAAAACATAAATTTGGACAGCATAAAAAACAGAAAACACAGCAATATAGCCCACAGCTTTTGCACATTGTTTCGAGGTAAGCAGCAATATAGCCGGAACCACACAAAGAACAAGGCGGATCAGTCCCATAGCTTCTCCGCCTGTTCCACCCATGACAAAAATGCTTATGATGAAGATGAGCAACAGTTTTGTACGCGGATCGAGCCGCAACCCTTGTTCTGTTTTTTTGCTGAGCAGAATTTCCCGCGCCATTATGCAATACCGGCACGCTGGAAGTGCTTTTTGCAAATGGCTTTCCCAATCATACCTCCGACAAGGCCAAACACAAAGCAGGCAACCAGCAAAATAGGCGCAATCCACATAGGCATATATGTATTAAGGGTAGCTGCATATTCAGCGCCGTATCCTTCAGTCAGCATTACCATATAGCTTTCACGGTTCAGGAAAATGGGAGCAAAGTTGCCAAACACCCAGATGCTGAACACACCGCAGGAAAGAACTGTACTCTTTGCACTTTTGTAGTCTGCCTTTTTCAGGATCACGTCAGCCAACAGGCCGCCAACAAGACCAGTTACCATAGTAAGATAGCCGTTGCCGAAGAACACCATGATTAGGCCAATCAGGAAACCCATGATTGCAGTCATCCCGAATTTTTTAGCCTTTGTAACATACAGCATATAGGGGATGCCGCCAATCAAAGGACACAGCACCGCCATCAGCGGAATAAAAATGGGGATGAAGCCAAGCATCGCCACCAGCATAACAATGACGACATAGATGACGGTGTAGATGCCGATAGTAATTAAATCTTTTCCCTCAAGCCGGGAACTTTTTTTCTGGGAACTCATACCAGTATCCTCCTATCTAAAAAATGGTGTAGTTAGCATTTTCTAACTACACCACATATAATAACAATTTACGCCTACATTTCCAACCCAAAAACGGTTTTATTCTACCCAAAATCGGTATTTTTTAATTTTAACCAATCGTATTTTCCGTTTTATAGTTTTTAGGAATTACCCCATACTTCTTTTTGAATGCCGCAGCAAAGTTACTCGGTTTTGAATAGCCTACAAATGCTGCCACCTGACTTACGTTCAAATTACTTTCTAATAGTAGACTTGCCGCCTTTTCCAATCGCTGATCTATAATATACGCATGAACCGATGTTCCAAACAGCGAGGAAAAACCCTTTGACAATTTTGAAGTACTAATATTGACTTTTCGCGCCAATTCCTCACAACTTGGTGCCAAAGCAAGCTGACTGTCAATGATTCTCTTCGCTTCTATGATGGATTCTCGGTCACTTCTGGAAATTGCTATATAAGTTGACGCAAGAATACTCAGTTCCAAAATCTCACTCAAATATACAGATAACAACTCAAAAACTTTGCTTTCCAAAAACAGGTATCCCAATCCGCCGCGATATTGCGTGAAGTCTTTCAGTTCCGCAAAAATGTGCTCCATATAGGGAGTAATACCTACTTTTGATATACCTTCCAATAGTTTTTTCTGATAAACCTCAATCTCACCAACATCAAAATAGTCATTCATAATTTTACGGAAATACGACAGTGGTACTTTTACATTTTTGAAAAGGAAATCGTTTTGTTTGGAATAGCACAGATATTCCATTTTCCCGTGTCCACGATAAATACAGGACTCACCTTTTTGTATGCTGATACTTTGTCGGCTATCTGCAATATTCCAGGAAACACCATCATTGAAGCAGAACAACATTTGAATGTATTCTTCGCTACTCACTCCCTGCACGTTCATATCTGAAAAATAATTCATTTTCCAGTCCGAAACAACTGCTCCCTGTTTCGTGACCACCTGTAAAATCTGCCCTGTCCCCATGTCTGCTGGAATATCTATGGTTATTGTCTGCGGTGAATTAGAGAGCAGATCACGATAAAGATTATTCATGTATTGGTTTGTCATGTACAAGCATTCCTCCCGAAGTTAGATAAGACTAATTAAATTTTACAACTTCCAAAGTAAAAAGTCAAATTTTGTAATCATGTAAAAAGCAGACACTACTTAATGTAAATTACAAACTTCACTTACTTCCATTTCTTTCTGCATCTCACAAGACGATAAAGTCACTTTTAAAACCCATTGTACTGACAATTTAATATTAATTCTCATTATTCTCCCTGCACATCGCTAAATTATCTTATAAATATGGCATTTTAGGAACACCTGACAGTTCGAGAGTTAATTTTATCTGAAGTTCATATTTATCGTGCTTTTATTGCAAGTAATAATGTTTCTGATAATTTAGCTGTTCTAAAGTGCATTTTTGTCAATTGGTTTAAAATTTTTTCCACACTCTGATAATTCCACGACATTAGGCTATCTACAGTACTAACTATGTTTTTACCACAAAAAACTTTATAGGTCAATCTCCATGTCCATTGATCCATCCCCACTTGCTTTATATCGGTAATATACGTCTCATAGCGCAATCTTCCTTGAGTAGCCACCGATATTCTGCTTCCTACTGGCGCAACAAGAAATTTCGGTTCTAAAAGTTCTATCAGGATTGGGACATTTATATTCAAATTTTTATCTAATTTATACAATAATTTTTCTTGTTCATCCCTTTTTAAATGACCAAGTACTCCCATGCACATTACACCACTTATTTTATCTCGAAATGAATATTTACCTACATCTATCGGCAATAGAGAAATTCTCTCTTTAACTTCATTATGCTCCATTAATCTTGCCATAAACGCTGTTCTCATATAAGCCGATGGTTCTAAAGCAATTATTTCTTTATCACATATCATATTAGCCATCTCTATTGTTGTTTTTCCAGTTCCTGCACCTATATCCAAAATGATTCCATCTAAATCCTTAACCATATCAGCAAATTTGTTTAAAACAATTTTTTTGTTCCCTATCTGTGAAAGAGCTGATAAATCATAAAATTCTACTGTCTCTCCGTATACATTCTCAATTTCATTCAATCCCGTCATTCTCCTTTTTTATTAAATGTCTTTTTTCCAAATCATAAAATATATTTTTTATGTCACCAAAATTGTCATAATCAACGATATTCATATAGCCCACTTTCTGACATATTTCAGACCATAATTTTGATACATATATTTGATATTGCGCCATGGACATTTTTTCTGTTCTATTTTGCTTAAATAAAATCTCTAAAGCTTTCTTTACTGCATCCGGCCATATTTGTTCAAACGTTTCTTTTACTGATGGTAACATTACATTTCCTATAGTAACACCAGAGGGTATATTTACTTCCTCTTCTACATTAATACTTAGTGTTCCATATTCATCTCTTGGCATATGCAAGAAAGGAAGCCATATTACCGGACCATGGGTATTGACCAGACAGAGCCGCCCTGTGGAAAATGTCAATTCTATTCTATGATATAAATGTAATGGATGGTCTATATCGTTACGATCCACATTGGTATTCACTATAAATGTTACCGGAACCATTCCAATTATACCACTAATAACTCTGTTACCCCCTCCTGCCATAGAAGTTGTATAAGATTCTGCTACATTTCCCAATTTCCATGTTGATAAGCCTCCCAACGCACACCCCAATATATCTATTCCATCATATAATACATGTATAGCGCATTCCAAGGATGCATTTATAAGATGAGCATGTTTACTTATTATTTGTGCCGCCTCTAAAAAATCTCGAATTGGCTTGATATACCGATAAAATGGATTCAACATAAAAGCGGCACTTCCGGATTCTCTTATACAATTAACAATTTCTACCTCATGAGCAGGATGTTCTAATAATGTTGGTATCCCTTTTGCAAGTATACTTTTAGCTATATTGGCACCGTTTCCACCTCCAGCCGCATTAGGTACAACTACACATGCTGCATCAACATTTTGATTTATTTCTTTAATATCCGTATACATTGGCACATTTAGATTCTTTGAAAGAAGTCTGGATCTATCGCTTCCTTTTCCCAATATACCCATAAGCTCATATTCTTTACTTTCTGCAATAGCTTTCAAATAAATTTTCCCAAATCCTGTTCCACATACTAAAATCTGTTTTTTCTTCATATCTTTCCCTCTGATTTGAACTTATCTATTTTTTTAAGTTCATCTAACACTTGATATTTTTCAAGATAACTTGCCATTGTATAAATTCCATCCTTCCTAGGCATTTCAAATATTGCATTGGCAGTAATCGCTAATATTTCGCCAGTTAAAACACTCGGATTTTTTCCTTCAAAATAAATGCATCTACTATCATTTCCTTTATTTTGTCTTACCCATATAAAAGCTTTTTGGTTGCTATTTTTCTGTCCCATTAATGCATTTACTAAATCTTTTTTTTGACAATGCGCCTTATTTACTATTGAAAATAAACTTACAGGTGCCGCCGTATATGAATCAATATTAAGCATATATTTCCCTTGTATAATTTCTTGAATTTCTTCTGTAACATATGGCAATATAGATAATTTCGAAATTCTTGTTGGAAGATTCAGCGGACTTCTTTTCTGAGCAGGTAAAATTTTTCCATTTCGCACACATGCCATAGGAATTCCAGCTTTATAACTTTTTATTTCTTCCACATAATCGATTGCGGCAGCTTTTGAAAAATTATAGACACCTCCAATAATCATCTCTATTAAGTCATCATTGAAAGCTTCTTTAAGCACAGAAGACAACATCCATCCTGATAACCCCGGAAATATTCCCGAACCAACTATAGCGGTACCTTTCATGCTAGAATTCCTCATTTTTCTAATTAAATGAATTCCTCCTGGGTCAACATACGGAATATTCTCTGCCATTGCTCCAAGTAACATTTTTTCACTATAGTCTGCGGAAGGTCCGATTGCTCCTATTACCAAATCACTTCCTTTAAAGAATTTTCCAATATTACTTTCCTTATCAATATCAAGTTCAAATAATTGGATGTTGGGAGCCATATACATTCCTGTATCTTTTATTGTTTCTATATTCCGTACACTGACTCTTAATGAATAGCCTAACTTACTTAAAACCTTACACGCTGTCACACCAACAGTACCTGTTCCGCCAAGAATACAGATTGTTCTGCGATTATTTATCATTTTCTAGTTCCCTCATAATAATATCAAAAATGTCATTACTATTAGATTCAAATTCTCTAACGTTACCTAAAACAGCATTTTCCCAAGATTTAATAGCAACTGAATTTCCGTCAATTATGCTTATATCTCCTAAATATAAATCACTTTCTTTTGCTTTAGATGGATTTATTAAAAAAATGCGGTTAATAATAATGTTTTCCCCCAATAGTTCACTTGCCTTAGTTATGCATAAAGAAGCCATTTCGGAAAAGGCAATAATATATTTCTTTTTAACATTTATGTCTTCATGACATCTTTCAATTATTTCTTGCCCTCCCACTCTCTTACAACTTATGTTTGAAGCGCTCAACTTTTCTATAAGAACATCTCTTATTTCATTTTCGTTATCCCCAAATATATATACAACAGTATATGAATTTCTTGTTTGATTTCCTGCATTACTATGCATTTGATTTTTTGAAGGATTTTTACAATCCGATATATACTGAGCAATCCCCATAATTGTTGGCATCGTCAACGATGCCCGTAATATTTCATCAAATCTCATGCCTTGTGCTTCTTGTATGTCACTAACTATGCGCCCAGAAATCTGAGATAATAACAAAGAATCAAGTCCATTTTCTAATAAATTATCTTCATAATCAATATAATCATTTCCAGAAATAGAGCATACGATTTTTTTGATACTTTTAGCAAGTTCTACATATTCCTTCTTTTGCGAAATTAAAGTTGCTTTTGCATTATGCTTTACCTTGATGTTCTTTTGTATACTCTCTGCCAGTCCTTTTCTGTCTATTTTGCCATTAGTAGAAAGTGGAAAACTCTCTACATTTACAAACTCTGAAGGAATCATTGCTGGTGGCAAAAAAAAGGCTAACTGCTTTCTGTATTCTTCTTTCGTATAGGAAATGCTCGATATTTTATTTTTTATAAAAGCTATCAGCACACCCTTCCCTATACTTTGATTATAAACCACGCAACAATCTTCAATATTTTGCATTCCACGTATTGCATTTTCTATTTCCGCAATTTCTATTCTATGCCCATTGATTTTTACCTGATTATCTAATCTGCCTAAAAATTCAATGTCGCCATTCTCTACATATCTTCCATTATCTCCAGTGAGATAAATCCTGTTCTTTTCTTCTTCCAGATAAACAAATTTTTCTTTTGTTAATATTGTATCTCCTAAATAGCCTTCTGCCAAAGAATATCCTCCTATGGCAATTTGCCCCGAAACATATTCCGGACAAATTCTCAATTCCTCGTCTACAACTCCCATCCACTGTCCAAGCAAAGCTTTTCCATATAATATAGTAGGCCTTTCTTCTATTTCATCAATTTCATGATATATAGACCAAATCCCACCTTCCGTAGCGCCTCCCAAACTAATCATTTGAGCGTTGGTCATAATCTTTCTTAGTCTTCCTGGCAGACTAGTATTTATCCAATCTCCGGATAACAGTACTAATCTAACTGTCGGATAACTCTCCGATTTAGACGCAAAAGCATCTAACATTTCCGCCTGCGCTGGAACACTATTCCACAAGGTCACTTTGTATTCATTAAGTAATCTGCCCCAATGGGATGCATCTGGTCCTTTTTCTGGATTCGGTAATACTAATGTTCCACCAACTCCCAATACACTAAATATATCAAATACAGAAAGATCAAATGACAGTTCCGCAATACCAAGGATTGTATCCTCTTCCGAGATATTATACATATTTTCAATAGATATAAGAGTATTTTGTGCCGCAGTATGTGACATTACTACACCTTTAGGCTCTCCTGTAGAGCCAGAAGTAAATATTACATATGCAATAGGATTTTGGAATTCTGGATGCTTTTCTAATCGGTATTCCAAATTCTGAAGTATCATATTTACTTTTTTCTCATCCAATTCCACAATAACATTTGCTTTTGATAAAATTTTTTCTTGTCGTGCCAATGGCTGTTTTATATCAATAGGTAAATAAGAAAATCCAGCAATCAAAACACCCATTACTGCTGCAATTTGATTTACAGATTTTTTCATTCTTATCGCAACCAGTCCAGTTCTATTTTCCACAAATTCTTTTCTTAAATAACCTGCTATATATTCTGCTCTTTCCAACAATTCTCCATATGTCACTGTTTCAACAGCATCTATTACGGCAGTTTTATTAGAATTCTTTTTCGCATACTTAACAAATCTCTGTTGAATACGAGATTGATTCGTAATACCTTTATTTCGTTCGCAAATTACTTTTTTCTTACTCGCACTTGGCACTATAATTTCCAATGGATTCTTCCATTCTTCCGAATGTTTTATTCCAAGTATTCTTATTGTTTCAGTAAAAGACTCAAACATCTCCGTTACAATAGATTCTTTTATCGCACCTTTTCTTGTATCCCAGCTTATCATCAGGCCTTTTTCTTGATCTTCTGAATCTATCTCATCGACTATCTGACAATCAATCCATACTTGAGGGGTATGACTAAACCCATATTCAATAGTGCCTACAGTGCCATCAGTCTTCAAAACCCCTGTAAATACGATCGGCATTAATAATTCCTTTTCTTCAGACACTTTACTCAGTTCTCTTAGCACTTCGACACCAGAAAAAGAATTATGCTCTAAATCCTCCATCAATCTTTTTGTAATTTCTTTGACTCTTTCTATAAAACTCATATTTTGAGTTACATTTACTTCTAGCAAGTTCACTGCTGTAAAGTCTCCTACTATGGAATTAGTATTATTTCCGATAGTTGGTCTATTTTGAATTGGTAAATTGAGTGTAAAATGTTTATTCGAACTCCACCTTGAAATAACTTCTGCGTATATACCAATAAGCACCGATGAAACTGTTACTCCGTATTCTCCTGCAATTTCCTTTATACGTTTCCAGTCAGACTGATTAATATGTTTCTGAAATCGATAAAATTCATATGTATTTTCACACTTATCTGCGGCTCGTCCATCTTGTGGAAGAATTGGAGCCTCCGGTAATTTTTTCAGTCTTTCTAACCAATACATTCTATCCTGATGCCATTTTAAACTTCCTTTACGTTGTTGATTGAACATTGCATAATCTGAAAACTTATACCTTATTTTTTCTAATGAAGCTCCTTTCAAAAGTTCTCCCATTTCAGAAATCAGAAGTTGCACACTTGCAAAATCTGAAACAATTAAATCAACAAGTAGATGGAAAAAATTTCCTTCTATACGCTTCGTTATTAGCACTTTAAATAATGGAGGTTCCTCCGTATGAAAAACATATTCACTAAAATCTTCCCTAATCTTAGATAAAGTATCTACTTTTTCCCTCTCTGCCATTTTTTGTAGATTTACTATTTTAATTTCATAATCAATCTCATCTCTCTCTAAAATTTCAAATCCGACCTCTGTTACTTTCGCTCTTAGCATTTCATGCCTATTTACCAATACTTTCCAAGCTCTTGATAGTTCTTCTGCACTGTAGGAACCAAAATCAACCTCAATATATCCTTTACATCCAATTCCACCCCACTTCACAGCTTCTGTTTTTCCAACTAAATAGGCTGCTTGCACATCAGTCAAAGGATATACATTAGTTTCATAATCATTATCCGTAATAAACTCGTCTATCGTTTGTTTTTTCTTCAAAATTTCAATTATTTCTTCTTTATATTTTTTAACTTTCTCTTTAGAATTTTCTGTAAAATTCCCTTTGGAATCTTTATATTTTAATTTTCCATCAACAGTTTCAAAAGTAACGCCTTTTTTTTCAAGCTCTACTAATAATTCTCCTGCTACTTTTTTCGTGTCCTGCATTTTTTAAATTTCCCCCTCTTCTACAAATTCTGCTATATCTGTATTTTTTCTCTTATCAACCAATTTTGTTAGTGCGTTAATTGATGGATTCATAAAGACCTCTTTCATGCGTACCTCTATTCCGCAACGAGCATTAATAGCCGCAACAAATCTAGCCGCAAGCAAGCTGTCTGCACCTATCTTAAAAAGGTTCTCATCCAAATCAGCCACTTTATTTTTCAATAGCTCCTCCCAAATCATCAGTACAATATTTAATACTTTGTCAGACATTATTTCCACACTATCAGTTTTCTGATATTCTGCCAATCTTCTTCTATCAACTTTTCCATTTGCATTAAGAGGAAAATTTTCTAATCTGTTTATAGAATTCGGTATAGAATACTCAGGAAGATGTATCTTAAGATAATCTTCTATTTCACTCTCTGCAATGTACTCTCCCAAGTAAAATGCAACTAATTCTTTATGGTATTTATCCCCCTGAGCAACAACTACGGCTTCTTTTATTCTTGAAATACTTTTTAATACACTTTCAATTTCTCCCAACTCAATTCGATGTCCACGTATCTTTACTTGGGTATCCATTCGCCCTAAAAACTCTATCGTTCCATCTGCCCATCGCCTTCCCCGATCTCCTGTTCTATACCAACGTTCCCCTTTTACATCCGTAATAAACTTTTTCATTGTTAGCTCTTCATCATTAATATAGCCTTTCGCCAGACTTCCACCTCCAATTTGCAATTCACCAGGAATATCAACTCCGCACTCCACAAAATTTTCATCCGTAATCCTATATTTCTGTTTTGGTAATGCTTGCCCATAAGGAATAGAATTCCACAATTTATCTACTTTTGAAACGCAATAATAGTTGGACCAAATTCCGCCTTCTGTCGCTCCGCCCAACGCTACAAATTGCGAGTTTGCTGAAGTTACTTTATACCATTTCTCCGGTAAATATAAAGGAATCCAGTCCCCTGACACTAATGCCAACCGCAATTTACCAAAATGATTATTTTCCCCCATTATCAAAAACATGTCCAATAACGCGGGGGCACTATTCCAAATAGTAATTCCATAAATCTCTATCAGATTTTTCCATACTTCTGGATCTCTAAAGTCGTCTTCATCAATTAAAACAATTGTCCCTCCAACAGTTAAAAGACCAAATATGTCAAAAACCGACAAATCAAAATCAAATGCTGATATATTTAATACGGAATCTTCCGCACCAATATTCCACATATGTAAAATTTCTTCTATTGTATTCATTGCAGCCACATGACTCATTTCTACTCCTTTAGGTTCTCCGCTAGAGCCCGATGTATAAATAATATAGGCAGTATCTTTTGAATTATTTTCAATACACCCAGTCCATGGATTCTCTTCTAAAAAGGCTTCATCCTGCAATACAAGAGCCGGCTTGACATTTTCTATGATTTTTTTCCGACGTCCTAACGGCTGCTTCATCGCAATCGGAACATACGCTGCACCTATTGCAAGAATTCCTAACAATGCAGCTACTTGTCCAATACCTCTCGGCAATATAACTACAATCTTATCATTTCTTCTTACTCCTCTTTGCCACATATAGTTTGCTGCACGCAACGCATATAAACGCAACATCTTATAAGAAACTTTCTCATTTTCATAGATAAGCGCAATTCTCTCTGGATATTTCAATGCATTTTCATAAAATTCTCCATGTAATGTTTCCTTTCTATTAGAAAACTCTCGATCGTTCATCATATACATTTCCTTTCCTCAACTATTCCACATTCTTTTTAAGCCATTCTACGACTCTCACAATAACCTCATCTTCTATAGTACCGCCTTCATCCTTTAATGGAGAACTTACCTTAGAAAGTGAATGTCCCAACCCTTTAAACAAAATTATATCTGCATTATTCCTTGCTGCCTTTGCTATTTGCACAGCTTCTACCGGAGAAATCCATCCGTCATTCAAACCATGAAGTACTAAAATAGGTAATTGGATTTTTTTTATGTCATCTAATATTCCTGCCCATGTTTCTCCAGGAGCATTTTCAGCAAATCGAATTAAAGTAGTAGGATCTGCAACTATTTCATCTGCCAATGGTATCCAATTATCTATTATGCTGAATCTTCCTTTCCCTTCTGGATCAAGTTCTTCATTAAATTTCATATTTCCCTCCTTATCCGTACCAAGAATAAGTAAATACAGAGAGAAAGAGATAGATGTGGAGTCCGGTATGCAATTCAAAAAATCCGAAATTTCTAATATGCTATCATTATTGTTATCCAACTCTTTCAACTTTTCTACTGTAAGTTCGCGCAATATATAAGAGAAATAGGAACTCCATCCTTCTGCAATACCCGACTGAAGAATCAAAGCCTGCGCATTCGGAAAATCTGAAACTAAAGTTGTACAAACTCGTACTCCTTCACTCCATCCATAAAACAGAATTCCTTCCACTTCAGACAAGCCAGAAACAAATCTCGTTACCTCTCTGGCATCCCGAATAATTATTTCTATATCATAATTTTCTCTTTTATCATAACGAAATACCGCATATCTAGCTTTCACAAACCCTTCGCTCAATAAATCAAAATTACGGGATACTATACCTCCCATGGATTCAACTGTAGCGTGCCGATCAGATGGACCGGAACCATGAAATAAAATAATCGTTTTCCATTGACCTTGCCTTTCTGGCAAATCTAATTCTCCTGAAATTTTCATTCCATTTTCCAAAGTAATTTCCAATTCTTTTACAAACATATTTTTATTCTCCCTAATATTTTTCCATAAATTTCTTTATATTATTTACATAAGTGCCAAAAATATCAGTAATATATTGTTTATCAAAGATGTCAATAATATAATCCCATGAAATCTTCAAATATCCCAAATCATCTCTTACATGGTGATCTAAAACCACCTGCGGTGTTTGGCTTATCGCATATTCTTCTTTGAATGAATATCTTTTTTTTGTTACCTTAGACACATTCCCCTCCAGCATACAAGTAAACACTACTGGCATAATCGCTTTTCCTGCTCTACCTGAAGAAAGCATTTTTAATATATTGCTTCCTTCAAATTTTCTATATTGAACTAACCGCCACATCTGTTCTTGAGTTGCTCGAATAGCATCCAATAAAGAATCCGTTTTTTCTTGGTATGATATTACTGCATTGTTAGTAAATTCACCCAGTATCCCATTCACATCTTCATGCAATAACTGTCTATTAAACAATGTTACATTTATGGAAAGTCCTGGAGTTTCACTATATTGTGCCAGTGTTTTCATAAAAATTGTAGAAATTACTGCAGCAGGAGTAAAATGATAGTTTTTTATTTTCTGATATAATCGTTGTGTTTCTATAAAAGAAAAATCACATTCAATTCTATCAAATCTTACATTCTGCACTTCTGCAAATTTTTTCTGGTAATTCAGTTTGGGAAAGCTCGGCATATTTTTTACTTTTTCTTTCCAGTATTCTTCAGCTTCCAAATCTCCTTTATCTGTTTTTAATCTCATGTAATTCATAAAAGAGATTCGTGGAAATTTAACATCTTTTCCATAGTACAAACTGAAAATCTCGTTCAACAGTAATTTTGCACTCCATGCATCCAAAATAATACAATCAAAATCTACATGTAAAACACTTGTCTTTCCTGATGTTTTCCCAACGCAAAAATGGAACATGGGCCATTTATAATAATTATACCTATGATGACTTCTCTCTAGCCGCTTTTGCTCTCTATCATTCCCATCATATAATGAATAAACTGGCACAGAATAATATGGCACATTATCTAAAAAACTCGCTTTCCCCTCATGTGTTACAATCAACCGTAATGCATCATTTTTAGAAATAACCAGATTTATCATTTGCTCAAGTCGTTCAACATCCAAAGATTCTATTGTATATTCGATGTAATAATGCGCATTTATATTTCCCAACTCACACCCAGCCGTTTGTCCCACAACATAAGCTGTTTGTATTGATGTTAATGGAATCACATTTTTTTCGATCATTCGAAAGAAATCTAAAATTTGACCTTTAGCCATTTTAAGAATCCTTAATGTTTCCGGTGCCAATTGTCTGTTTTTAGATCTGTATCGAATTTTCTCCCCTTCTCCCCAAATTTGAATGCCATTCTCTCTAAGTTGCTCCAAAAACTCCAAAATATCGGTATCATTATTAAATATGTATTTACTCATTACGTTTCCTCTAATATATATCTTTCGATTTTGCTGATAGTCGGATACTCAAATAACTTGCCGATATCCATAAAACACCCTATTTTCTCCGTCATTTGGTTAGTAATTTGTATTGCCTGTATCGAATTTCCACCTATTTCAAAAAAGTTATCATTTATATCAATATTTTCAATTTTTAAAACTTCTCTCCAAATTGCGAGTAATTGCTCCTGAAGTTGAGTAAGCTGTTTACAATTATTATTCTTTTTAAAAATAGGCTTTCTATTTTTTTCTGCAACAATCAAAATTTTATGAATATCCTTTTTCCCATTTGAATTAAGCGGAATAGCATTCGTTTTAATATATTCTGTTGGAATCATATAGATCGGAAGATCTTTTTTTAACATTTCCTTATAAAACTTGTCTATCCGGTCACGATACCTTTTTTCCTCTACTAATACAGCACATATGTCTTCTATCGCATTATCCCTTTTAAAAAAAACAAACGCTTCAGTTATACCTTGAATCCTTCGTAATGCAGCTTCAATTTCGCCCAATTCTACCCGATATCCATTGATTTTTACCTGATTATCCAATCTTCCAAGAAATTCAATATTACCTTCATTCCAATACCGTCCCACATCTCCAGTACAATACAATCGTTCCCCAGTTCTATCTAAAACAACAAACTTTTCTTCTGTTTTTTCATTATCGTTTAAATATCCCTGTGCAACGCCATCTCCGGCAATATAAAGTGTTCCCGGTACCCAGTCAGGGCAATCTTCCATATTCTGATCCAGAACATAATACTTCTGGTTTGCAAGCGGTTTCCCATACGGAATACTCTTCCAATCTTCCGGCACAATCTCTGGGATCTCGAAATGATTGGACCAAATACTGCCTTCCGTCGCTCCTCCAAGTGCAACAATCTCAACATTCTGAAACAGATTACGGATTCTCCCCGGAAGTGAAACCGGAACCCAGTCGCCACTCATCATTACCAACCGCAACGATTGTGAAGTTACCTGCCTTTGATATTCCTCATATTCTGCCAGCATTTCTACAAAAGCTGGCACGCTGTTCCATACGGTAATATTCTCATGATTCAACCAGTGAATCCAATGCGCTGGATCTTTTCCATATTCCGGATCCGGAAGAACCAATTTCCCACCTGCGCCTAAAACGCCAAAAACATCATAAACAGACAGGTCAAAATGAAGATTGGAGATTCCAAACGCCGTATCCTGTTCTGTAATCTGATAGCGTGCATTGATATCCAGTATTGTATTCACTGCATTATGGTGAGTAATCATTACTCCTTTCGGCATCCCGGTTGTTCCCGACGTATAGATTACATACGCAAGGTCTCCCGCCTTATTCTCCTGTGCTTTGTATTCAGAATCGGTTTTTAATCCAGACACAGAAATACAATCCCACTCGTGCAGCCATTCGGTATCCTGATCATACGCCTGATTCTGCACAAGAATGATTCTTGTTCCACTGTCACGGAGAATCTTTTCAACTCGTTCTCTCGGATTATGGATATCTATCGGAAGATATGCGGCTCCGGCAAACAGGATTCCATAAACAGCAACTACCTGCTCCCACCCTTTTTCCATAAATACAGCTACCGTCTCTTCTTTTTTTATTCCCATGCTCTTCAACTGCCCGGAAATGTAAAACGCCTCTTCTTTTATCTCCCGATAAGTCATCCGCCTGCTGCACGTTACCAGTGCCTCCTTATCCGGAAATTTGTCTGCCGCCTCCAAGAATAATCCATCCAACGTTTTCTCTTCAAATTCAGCCGCCGTTTCATTCGCCTGACGCCGTTTTTCTGAAATTTCCGCTGTTACCAGACTTGCCGTTTTTTCCTGCATGATCTCCGGATGAACTGCTAGCGTATGAAGCAGGCCGGTATATGCCCGGAACATCTCATCCAGCATTCCCGGATAAAATAATTCGTCCACGGAATCCCAAAACAGGCATAAACAGCCATCCATTTCAACCACCTGATGATCCAGCCACACCTGCGGCGTCTGTGAAATGTTATAGTTCAGTTTTCCAAGCCACTTTCCTTCATTCCACTGCTCCACGCCAAGGCCACTGGTAAACACTACCGGCATAATAGCGCCCCGCATATTTCCAGTCTTTTTCTTTAATTCGCGCTCCAGTTCAACCGCGCCATAAGCTGTATGCTCCAGATCTTCTGTAAGCTGCTTCTGAATTGCCTTTGTCCTTTCCGCAAAATTATTCCCTGCATTCTTTATCTCCAGCAATGTCAGTGTTGTAAAATCTCCAACCAGATTGTTCACTTCCGGATGCAATTGTTTCCGGTCAAACTGCGTCAGATTAAGTGTAAAACCCTTATTACTGCTCCACAAGCGGAGAGTCTCCGCATAAGCACTCATCAAAAGAACAGAAGGCGTTACCTCCAGTCTTCCCGCCGCGTCTTTTACAGACTGCCATTCTTTCTGTGACAGTTTTGCGCTCCGGCGACAGAAACGCTGCTCTGTAATCTGGCTTTCGTTCTTTGCAAGCGGCAGATCCGGTGCGTCCGCAAAAGTCTCCACCCGGTCTTCCCAATATTTTTTATCTTTCTCATAAGCAGAGGTAGACTTTATCTGCTCCAGTCCCAGCACGTAATCCCGGAAAGACAAAGTAATCGGCATTTCCGCTTTTCCATTTCGATATACTTCTGCCCACTCATTTAAGAGATGGAACATACTCCAGCCATCAAAGATAATATTGTCAAAACTGATATGGATTCTATGCTTCTGGTCCTCTATTTTAGTGATTCGCACATCAAACAGAGGCCATTCATCTGTCTGAATTACCTGATGAGACATCTCTGCCCGTTTTTCATCCAATGCCTTTTCTTTTTCTGTCACTTCCAATTGTCGGATATCCGTCACGTCAATATGATACTGGGGAGTATTCTCCAGTATGCGCTGCATACCATCCGGCTGGATAATAACACGCATCATCCCATGCCTCTGTATCAACAGATTCCATGCCGTCTCTGCGCACTCAGTATCAAGGCCGTCTGCATCCAGTTCAAAATAACAGTGCGTTGCAACATTCCCCAATTCATACAATCCGCTTCTGCCAAGCCAGTAAGCATACTGCACATCGGTTAATGGGAACGGATGATATGCTTCCTCCAGATTCGGTTTGATCTGCAGTGTATCTTCTTCTTTCTGTTCGGACTGTTCAATAGCTTTTGCCAGAGATTTTACGGTCAGATTTTCAAAAATCGTGCTGATCGTTATTTTGCAGCCGAAGGTTTTCTGTACTTCCGAGATCAACCTTGTGGCAATCAGCGAGTCTCCCCCAAGGCTAAAATAATTATCTTCAATTCCGATATTTTCATATCCAAATAATTGTTTCCAGATATCTAAAAGCTTTTCTTCTGTTTCTGTCGTTGCCTTTGAAAATCGGATAACCGCAGTTTCTTCTTTAAAATCTTCCCGCAATTGCTTCCTGTTAATCTTCCCATTGGACAATGTTGGGAGCTGCTCCATGAAATGATAATTCTGTGGAACCATATACTCCGGCAGTTTTTCTGACAGATATTCCCTTAGTGCTCCATTATGATAGGACAGGACAGACGCCTGCTGTCTGCTGCAGCATATACATCTTCCATATCTCTCTGTCACAGCACAGTCTTCGCCCAATCCTGCCTCTGATAAACATTCTCTCCACAGCAGGCAATCCGGGGTAACCAGCCCTGCTTCTTTTCTCTTGTCCCGAATATCCGCAAAACCATTTTCCAAAAAAGCCGCTGTAAGTTCCTGAAGGTATGTCCTTACCACAAGGTCAGTCATCAGCAATATTCCGTTTGGCTTCAGTAATTCCGCTACTTTCTTTACCGCATCCGCAGCATCAATATTTCTATGTAAAGCATTTACCGATATCACAATGTCATAACTATGCAAGGACATCTGCTGCTTATCCATGCCTTCTTCCAGATTCAGCATCTCAAACTCGACTCTCTCATATCCCGCAAGTTCTTTCTCTGCTTCCTGCAGAAAATATTTTGAAGAATCCGCATAAGTATAAGCCACGCTTACATCTTCCAGTGCATTCAAAAACTGTCTTGTAATTGCAGTGTCCCTTGTACCAATTTCTATAATCTGGAGTGGCTCTTTTCTGCGTTCTTCTGCCAGAAGCCTTAATCCCTGCACCAGTCTTTCCACTGTTTCCTCGCAGCCCGGAATCCTCCGAAGCAGCATATTCGGAGCCAAAGCCGGCTCTTTCTGGTAAAATACGTCCAGCGGAACTTCATTCCCAGTAACCATATGCTTCAGATACGGCTTCAGTTTATTAAAATACGTTTCCGTATCTCCAGCTTTTTCCGGTACAGCCACTTCCTTCCCGGTACGCGATAGTCTGCCGTCCTCTTCTCTCAGGATTCCTTCCTTCTTTAAAATTTCCAACCATCTTGCCACAGTATTCTTCTGTGTTTCCGTAATGCTCCCTTTTTCAAAAATTTCCTTCTGCGAAAGAACTTCCTTCTCTGATACAAAAATGCCTAACTCTATGAGTGTCTCCAGCATAAGCTGTACACATCTCTGGTCTGCATAGGCAAGGAAATTTTTGTATGCTGTCTTCCGTTCCTGCTGCATCTGCCAATTGCTGACATCATCCTTCAGTTCTTTCCAGCCCCCGCCAAAGATATCTGTGCCGTACAAATACGTTGTAACTTTAGAATCTTCCTGTATCGGCGCTCCGATATAAGCAGCCAGCGTTTTATTGCCATGACCATCACTAACTGTATCAACAACTGCATGAGCCACACCCGGAAACTCCTGAATCACATGTTCAATTTCTCCCAATTCAATCCTGTGTCCGCGAATCTTTACCTGATGGTCTTTTCTTCCCAAAAATTCAATTGTCTCATCATCCCAGATTCTTCCGAGATCGCCGGTCCGATACCATCTTCCATACTGATCTGTGATAAATTTCTGCCCCGTAAGCGCAGAATCTCCCCTATATCCTTTTGCTACACCAAAACCGCCAATCCAGAGTTCGCCTTCTGCCCAGTAAGGGCAATCCCTTCCATACTCATCCACAACACGATATGCCTGATATCTGAGTGGCTTTCCATAAGGAATAGATTTCCAGTTTTTCAGCATCGGCAGGGTAACATTCTGATAATTGGACCAGATACTTGCCTCTGTAGCTCCTCCCATAGCGACAAACTGGCAATCCTCTGTCCATGCCGCAACCCTCTGCGGGAGATCCATCCCAATCCAATCTCCAGAAAGCATAACCGCCCTGATCGGCAGTTTCTGTTTCATGGATTCCGCCCGTATCAAAAGCATATCCAGAAGCACCGGCACTGAATTCCAAACGGTAATCTGATATTTCAACACTTGTTCCAGCCAGTAATCCGCATTCCTTCTCTCCTGCTCTGGAAGCAATACCAATGTTCCTCCTGCGCCTAAAATTCCAAAAACATCATATACCGACAGGTCAAAATCCATAGCTGATACAGCCAGCGCCCGATCTGCACTTGTCACATGGTACTTTTCATTAATATCCTGAACCGTATTCCATGCGCTTTCATGCGCAATCTCTACACCCTTCGGAACACCTGTAGAGCCTGACGTCATGATGATATAGGCGCTGTCCTTCGGCGACACCTCTGGCAGTCTCACATTTTCCTGTCCCTCTTCCATACCTTCCATCACAAGGATTTCCGTACCTTCCGGCCAGTCCAGTTTTTCGGATAATTCCCGATTCGTGACCACATAGCGGACTCCCGTCTTCTCATGGATTAACGCTCTCCGATCTTTAGGCTGGCTTAAGCTGACCGGAAGGTATGAATTTCCGGAAAGCAAAATTCCTAGTGCCGCCTCGATCTGTTCTATCCCGCGCGGCAGGGTAAGTGCAACCGGGACTCCCTTAATATCCTTTTCTGAAATCCCTGCCGCCACTGCTGTCGCCCGTGCTTTTAATTCCCCATAGGAAACCGATCTTCCGCTTCCCGCATCAATAAGCGCAATATCTTCCGGGCAAACTTCCGCATGGTTCATAACAGCCCAATGCAGGCATTCCACACGCTCCGGCACTCCTGTACGCGCTGTATCTTCAATTTCTCTTTTTCTTTTTTCAGGAAGCACATCAAATCGCTGATTCCAGTCCTTCTTTCCCAATTCATGCAGAAGATTCTCAAAACACTCCAGCATATCCGGGATCATATTCTCCGGGAATAACTTATCCACGCTGTCCCATGTAAGCTGTACGCCATTTTCATCTTCATAACTCTGGAAGTCATTCCACACCTGCGGCGTTTGGGAAATCATATAGGAAAACTGCCCCAGTTCTTTCCGGAACGTATCATTTACCAACGGCGTTCCCAGATTGCAGGCAAAAACAACCGGCGCCACTGCCGATGCGTCTCCATACATCTGTGCAAGATCTCTCTGGACTTGCACGCCGGAATATGCCGTATACTTCATATCCTCATGGAGTTGCTTCTGGATCCTGTCTAGCAATTCTGCAAACGTCGGATTCCCTTCGCAGTCAATCTCCAGCAATAACAGTGTAGTGAAATCTGCTATCACGTCTTCCAATCCCTGCTGCTCTGTTTTCCGGTTAAAAAATGGAATATTAATAAGGAAACGATGATTCCTGCTCCACCGTTCCAAAACCGTCGCATATGCAGTAAGAAGAACCATTGCCGGAGTTGTCTGGTATTCCTTTGCCCGTACTTGCAGATGAGCCCACTCTTCCTTGCCAATCCTTACAATCCTGCGGTTGAATACAGTCTTTGTCACTTCCTGCGGCCGTTTTGCCAGTGGCAGGCCTGGCCCTTTCGGCAAATGCTCCAAGCGTTTTTTCCAGTATTCTTCTGCATTGTTTCTCTCTTCCTTATCTTCCTCTTTCTGCCGTTCCAGATAAGAAGCAAAATTCCACCCTTTTGATTCTGCCGGAAGGCTTTCTCCGCGATAGGCAGCCGCCAAATCCCTCAATAAGATCTGCAAACTCTGTACATCGGCAACCAAAAGTGCCATATCCACGTGCATGCGTGCCCTATTTTCAGGAAAAAGCGTAAGCTCTATTCCTGCCACTTCGCCTTCCTCGATCTTTAGCTTCCGATGGGATAAACGTTCTCTGACAGATACTGCCATTGCCTCTGCTTCCTCAAATGACATCCGTGAAAAATCATGAACCTTTATTTTTTCGCAATACGGCTTATCCAGGATTTTCTGTGTCCCGTCTTCCAGAAAGCAGGCACGCAGCATGGGATGATGATACTGCAGCACATTCCATGCTTTTTCCAGACGCTCCGGATCTATATTTCCCCCATCAAACTCTAAATACGCATGACAGTCTATTCCTCCAAGAGCCTGTTCTTCATCCCTGCCAACCCAATATGCATACTGTATGTCTGTTAAAGGAAACGGCTGTTTCATATCCTTTTCCGGCGTTATCTTAGATTCTTGCGCCCGTTTTTTGCCCGTTTTTTTCTTCATGCTGCGCTGGATCAGCGCCCACCAGCCTTCAAGGGTAGGATTTTCCATCAATGAACCGAATGAAACCTTAACCCCCTGTTTTCTCCACTGGTTTACCAGACGCATGATCGTCAGGGACGAAAGCCCAAGCTCCAGCAGATTTTCGGAATCCCCCAAATCTCTGGCTACCGGCAGCTTTTGTTTGATCTGTTCCTTTATCTCTATATATTCCATGATTCTGTCTCCTTCTATTTTTCCTGTGCCATCCGTTCTAATGCTTTCTTATCTATTTTTCCTACGCTGGTCAGTGGCCATGTCTCTACCCGTTCTATCTGATCCGGCATTTTATACGCCGCAACGCCTATTTCCCGCAGGAACCTGTGGATTTCCTGTAAATCGATCCCGGCTTCATCATCGGTCACAAGGAATGCAGATATCCGGTTTCCAAGGGTTTCATCCGGAACGCCGACAACGGCTGCCTCTTTGATTTTCGAATGCCTGCAAAGGTAAGCTTCAATCTCTGAAGGCATGATCTTTTCTCCGGCGCGGTTAATCTGCTCTTTGATCCTCCCGCCCAAACGTAACCTTCCGTCTTTCGTCCACATAGCTTTATCGCCCGTCCGGTAAAATCCGTCCGGCGTAAAGCTCTTTTTATTCGCTTCCTCCGCCATATAATAACCATCAATCGTATACGGGCCTCTGGATAATAATTCCCCAAAAACTCCTTCCGGTACGGCCTTATCTTCTTCATCCACAATCTTCACTTCATCCGCAGGAGACACCGGAGTTCCCTGGCATCTTGCAATCAGGGAACCTTCATCCTCCGGGCTAGTAAAGGACAGTAGCCCCTCCGCCGTACCAAATACCTGCATCAGTTTACACGGCCATTCTTCAATGATCTTATCCGCAAGGGAATCTTCCAGCATTGCGCCGCCTACCTGCAAAATCCGCAGGCTGGATATATCAAAATCTTCATCCCATTCCAGCATTTCCATGCACACAGTAACCATAGCAGGAACCAATGCCGTTATCGTGACACCTTCCTCTGTAATTTCGTCAAGGATATCATCCGGGCTGGTCGCAGACGCAAGCACAACTTTTCCTCCCACGTCCAGCGTGCCTAAAAGCCCCGGGCAGCATAATGGGAAATTATGAGCTACCGGAAGAGACGCCAGATAAACGTCACTGCTATCCAGGCGGCATCTCTTCGCGGACATGCGGGCATTATACATATAATCCGTATGGGTGCGCGGAATCAGTTTCGGAACCCCTGTCGTCCCGCCGGACAGCAAAAGCACCGCCGTTTCATACCCATCCACAGCCGGAAATGCTCCATTTTCTCCACACGTTTCCGCAATCATTCCACTGATATCCCCGGATTCGCTATCTACAAATATATGCCGGATACATGAATATTTCTCTTTCATCGCATTTGCCATCGGCACATATGAAAATCCCAGATATTTCTCCACCACAATATAAGCGGCCGGCTTTGCCAGTTCAATAATTCCTTCCAGTTCCGCCTCCCTGTGGGCCGGCAGCATCATGATCGGCACCGCCCCTATCTTGGAAAGCGCAAAAAACACGACCACAAAAGAAATCCTGTTCGGAAGCTGTACAAGCACTTTGTCTCCCTTTAAAATCCCTTTACGCAGAAAAGCTGTCGCAAGACAATCTGCTTTTTGCTTTAATTCCATATAACTGATCTCCTCTTCGCTGTCCGTGACCGCAGTTCTTTCTCCATATTTTTCCGCCCACTTATCAAGCTGTTCTCCAAAACTACATCTCTCCCAACCTTCCAGATACTCATATTTGCTCATATCTTTCTTATAACCCATTTGATTTATCTCCTTTCTTATGCACCGCCACATACGCAGCATATCCTTTGATCCTGACCGGATACAGGAACCAGCCCTGATCATTCCTGCCTTTTTCTATAATTTCCCCGTTTCTGACAGAGAAGAAATCCATTCCTCTTCCTAATCCAATACCGAGCGCTTTTACATACGCTTCTTTGGCCGCCCAGTACTGGAAAAACAAAGCCGATCCTTCCTTTATTACATCTTCCGCTTCTTCTTCCGTATAAAAATTCCCGGCTATCTCCCAGTAATCCGGACATCCCGCCATTTCCTGCACATCCACTCCGATGTCCATTCCAACAGCGAATCCCGCCAGTATGAATTCTCCCGAATGCGAAATATTAAAATCTACGGTCTGCTTTCCTGCAATCTTTTTATGATAAGGCTTGCCCCGTTCACTGACAGAAAAATCAATCGTTTCCACATCTAAATATCTTTTCAAGAGAAGCCGCACGACAACCTTCCCGGCTATATAACGCATCCTGTCTTCCGAAAAGCGGAATCTTCCGACCTGCTCCGATTCCTGCCCACTCAGGATATACTCATGGTTCACCCAGAAATCTGTCATTTCCGGCCAGCAGATGCACCATATATGTATCTCATTTTCACGGATACAAAGTTTGCCTGCCGCCAGAAATTCCTTCGCTCCATACCGTTTAATCTCCATCTTTTATTCCCGGCAGGCGCCTTATAACTTCACTTATTACTTCGTCTTCGTAATCCCGCAAATAAAAATGTCCTCCCGGAAATATCCGGTAGCTAAAATCATTATCCGTATACTTTCCCCATTCGCAGATTGCGCTCTCATCCGCTTCGCCATCCTTTTCTCCGCCAAATGCAGCGATAGGCGCATGCAGTACTATTCCCGTCTTGTCATAATATGTTTCATCCATGGTAAAATCTGCCCGTAGCATAGGCAGAAAGAAATCCAATAATTCCTGATTCTCCAGTATCTCTTTTGGCGTCCCCTCAAATCTTCCCAGTTCCCTCTTAAACTCTTCATCCGGAAGATGATAGATCGGCTTCGGCTCCGGAATACTGGGAATCCGGCTACCGGAAATAAACAGACAGCTCGCTGTATATCCGACCGCTTCCAATCTCTTTTCCAGCTCATAGGCAATCTTACCGCCCATACTGTGCCCCCATAAGGCATACGGTCCATCCACAACCTCTCTTACTGCCTCTTCCAGATCATCTAACATAACCGGCATATCTATATACGGCTTCTCCATGATCCGTTCTTCCCTTCCCGGAAGCTGAACCAGACATACCGTTACTTTTCCCTGCATCTTTTTCGCCCACTGGTTATAAGCAGAAGCGCCGCCCCCCGCAAACGGCAGACAAAACAAAGTTATTTTCTCTTTGTTAATATTTTCTGTATTTTTTATCAACTTCAAATTCACTTTTATGTTCCTCTTGCATCATGTTCTTTTTTATTCTGTTTATTATCATTTTGTGATATGCTTTTCCCAAGCATTTCTTATTCCTATCCAAGATTAGTTAACTCTAACTCTTTGTCAAAAAAAATTTTTGATCCATCCCAATATTAAACCGGACGCCAAAACAATATGTGCTACCATAATCCCGTTTACGACCAGGAAATATCCGGTTACAGAAAAAACACCTGCTATCGCGCATTCAATAATTAAAATTGCCCTCGCGCGCATACCATAAACTTTCTTTTCTTTCTCATCCAGTTTCTTACTGCTGGCATCCACCGGTGCCATAACAAATATGACTCCAACTGCAGCAAGCCATATGATCCGTATTTGCCACATCACAGCCGAACCAGACGCCAGATACTGACCGCACAGAAGGACAAGGATACTAGAAACAACCATGCAGCTCCCTGCTTTTTCTAAATGAATCCCTCCGGCATACTGCCTTAGAACAGTAAAGGGCAATAAAAAGACTAGCATCTCCAGCCAATTCCCCGTTACAATGCCAAGTATGACAATGATAAGGTATATCGCCACCCTGCCCAGCAGTACGCCGTAAGCATATTCATACAGCCTGCGGTCTTTCTCTTCAAGAATCCCGTTCCTGTTTTGCACTTCAAAAAGCCAGCCGATAGTTTTTTTCCACACTAGAATTTCCTCATTTTCTTAACTTCTTCCGGCTCTTCTTCCTGATAGTACAGCCAGTTGCACGCCAGATTTGCCGTATATGCCGTCAGGCAGAGTGCAAGACAGTTTACAACTCCAAGTACTTTGATACCCAAGCTTTTTCTGATTGTTTTTTTCATAGTTACATGCCTCCATTTTTTTCCGATAGTTTACACAAAAATCGCCCTTTTTTCAATTACCGTGGCAAAAACGGTAACTTTTTGGGCGATTTTTGCACATCTTTATTTTATTGTAAAGATCAGCTTAACAGAGAACTCCTGTTCTCCGACCTCCACTCTCATAATTCCAGCATACTTTTTAACCAGTTTTCCAACCGTATGCAGTCCGATCCCGTGACTGTCTGCATCTCTTTTGGTGCTTATGTACCGGTCCTTGTCCTTTAACAGTGGAACAACATACCCGTTGCAAAATTCCATAACAAGGAAATGTTCCTCATTTCCCATATACATCCTGCATTCCACATATCGGCCATCTTTTGTCTTTTCTGCCGCTTCCAGTGCGTTATCCAAAAGATTACCTACGATTGAGATCATATCCAGTTCTTCCAGAAAGTCCAGCCTGAGATCATTACCCAGGGTAATCTTATAGGAAATATTCTTAGATTCCGCAAGGAATTTCCTTTCGCACAGGATGCTGTTCAAGATCGGGTGTTCGCAATACACACCTTTTTGAAGGCTCTGAATCCGGACACCTAAATGTTCCATAATCTCCTTAACCTCTTGATTTTCTCCTTCTTCCATCAAACCGGCTACTGTACAAATAAATTTATTTATATCGTGTAAGAATGCCCTGTTATCCTCATTGACCTTATTCATATACTGTAAATTAGCAATCTCCGCCCTGCTTTTCTGGTAAAGCCGGTCCATCTTCTTCACTTCTTCTGATTTCTCTACAAACCGGTCAAACACTGAGAAAATGAAGATATTCGTCAATAGCAGCAGCGAAGCTCCTACCGGAACCATAACCCTGTTCATTCCTTCAAAAGAAATATTTGAATAAAACACACATCCTAATATAATGATCGTAGCGGTTGGCAGCATGAGCAGCACAGTAAAAGTTTTATTCTCAATCGTCAGATAATTCCTTTTTCTCGTTACCTGATTAATGCATTTAATAAACAGAAATGTCATGGTACTCATCAGTAGTAGCGCTAATGTTTTTTCTATTTCCGTCCCAAAACCCTCAGATGCACCAGTCACGCCATACGCATTCGTAAGCGTTGCAAAGAGAAATTCAGGAATAATTGCCAGCACATAATAGCAGCATACTATAACCAGCTTCTTCCATATATTTCCCCGGAACACAACCATTGACACAATCATATACGTTACCGGAATCATTACCATATTAAATATTGAGGATTCCAAGTGGTTGATTCCGAGCATTATCAGCGCTACGACAAAATATATGAGAAATTTTCCCCAAAAGTTTTCTCTTCTGTATGGAAGCATGTTCTTTTCCAGATCTTCCAACAGATACATTTGAAGAAGGCAGATCAAAAAATCTCTTACTATCATACCATGCCGTTCCTTTCCCCAAGAAACATGATCAGAGCGTCAGCAAACTGACCTTTTCTCGACCTTGAAACATTCAATTGGATTCCCATCTGTAGCAGCGCCACATTCTTTTCCAATCCTTCCACTTTCGCCAGATTTACAATATAACTGTTATGTGCATACTCAAATCCCCTTCCGGCCAGACGTTCATATAAATCGCCTAAAGATTCCTTACAATGCATCTCATCTATCTCCCCCTGCCTAGCAACGTATATAGAGCAACCCCTTTTCGCCAGACAGATATATAAAATGTCTTCCGTATAGATACGAATTACTCTTCCCGCTGATGTAACCGTCACGGAAGAATCTCCACAGTGCAATTTTACTTTTGATAAAATTGCAGGGATTTCCCTTTTTAGACTTCTGTCATGCAAGTCTTTCATAATATACCGGAACGGCTGCCCAATATTGATGCTGTCTGAAGTCGGTTCAAAGTATCCGGAGCAGAACACCAATATCGCTGCCCTATTGTATTCCCTCAGCTTCAGTACCGATTTATTCCCATCCAATCCGGGCATACGCATATCCATAAAGACCAAATCATGCAAAATATCAGCATTTTTCAGTAGTTCCTTTCCTGACTCGTATTCATAAAACCGTATCTCGCTCTTAGGAAGAATCCCTTCCGTTTCTATAACCTTCTCTATTTTCTCCCTGTAATTTTTATCATCATCGCAAATTGCTATTTTATACATCTATGTCCTCCTAAGTTAGTTTACCCTAACCCTTTTTCATAAAAAATCCATCCTGCAGAATCTGAATCCTATGAGCATTTACTCTTCCTATAGTTCGGGTTCCAAATCTGCAAAGATGGGATCAGCAAAAAATTCCTGTATTGTGACATCCAATCCATCGCATATCTTTTTTATTGTAACTACGCCAGCATTCTTACTCTGACCATACAAAATATTCTTTAATGTTGAAGGAGGAACGCCAGAACATACCGCCGCCTCATTCACTGTGATATCTTTCTGATTAATCAGATCGTTTAAACGATATATGACCGCTGTTTTTATATCCACGGTATCGACCACCTTTTTTTCTTCTATTTTATATAAATCGGCTTTAAAAGGTCGCCCATATATAGTCTTTTTGATCTATGTACGATATTTTTTTAACAGTTTTTCTTATTCTAGCAGAAATCCGCTAAATTTCTATATTTTATTAGATACATGAAACCCTGTGAGAACATTTCTGATCCTACGCAGGGTTTTCCACTTTGTTATAAAATTTTTATATTTTGCAGTATGCTGGATCGGAGTTATCATTCAACTTTCCTTCTGCTGCCGATTGTAAAAACATATTTTTACGAATAAATATTCAGCAGTTCTTCCGGAGAAAGCAGTGTAATCCAAAAGGAAAGAAAATCCTTTTTATTCCTTGTCACACTCGCATCACACTGATTCGCCTTCGTACAAGTTGCAAGCAGGCAGTCTTCAAAATCAGATACTCTCTGCAAATAATCAGGCAGCACATCTTCGTTCGTCACTGTCAGCACTTTTGCTATGTCCAAAACGGAGCCAAGTGCCTTTCTATAAATTTATACCGTTCTTACATCCCGATCAGCTCCTCTCTCCAGCTCATCTTTTCCCTGCTTTTCTTGGATTTTTCTCTTATTGATTTCCAGTCGTTCATGAATAGATGGCTTCTTTGCCTTCGTAGTTGCTTTATTCTTTTCTGTTTGCATACTCGAAACTACCTTTTTCACAGCTTTGTCATTATCCCCTTTTGTCACATTCGCTGCTCTTGACGCTTCTACTCTGCTGTCCTGCTTTTCTGCAACCTGCCGTTCCTGCTTTTCCTGCACACTTTTTTCTTCCAGACTGCAAAAGCTCTGCAAATATGGCAGCACATGGTTCTGCATATCGGTCAGATCTTCCATACACTTCTGAAACTCTTCATTTCCCTTGTTTTTCAGATAACCAATCCAGCTTTCATCCGTAAGTTTCAGTTCATTTTGGAGTTTCAGCTGACTTAAAATACCGCCATTTCCTGTTCCAATATCTATTTTCCCTTTGAAATGTTGCAGCATTTTATCGCCTTTTTCCGCATAATATATAGTAAAAAACATCTGGGCTGTTACCATCGGCTCATCCGTCCTCGGATTACGGTCTGCGTACCATTCCTTATCCTTCTGTGCAGTACGGGAATCCAGATCTGAGAGCTTCTGACAGCGTGGTTCCATCAGCTCTCGCTTTTCACAGTAATTCACATACACCATCGGCTCTGTTTCTTTGGATATATCTGGTTCGTAGGATTTCAGCCGTTCCAGCAAAACACCTGCCCACACGGACTGCTCACAGTCTTCTTCAATCACATCCTTCAGAAAGGAAATATAAGAACCAACATTTCCACTTTGCAGATCCAGCATGACTTCCTGTATGGTATCCTGCCCTGGCTCTACATGGTCCCGATAGTCATACGGATCGAAGTCTTCCGCAATCTCATCCAATGCTGCTGCCAGTTCTTCTGTTGTCATTTTTTTCGGATACATTGCCTCACGCACATCCTGAATCGGGATATATTTATAATCAGGCAATGCTTTATGAATCTTCTCCAAACCTTCACGCACCACCGGCTGATCTTTTAAAAACCGCACATTATCCAAGAAGTCGCCGTGTATCGTTGTTCCCATTACAATCAACAGTTCTGTTTCATCAAACAAGCTATCCTCCGGATCACGATAAATAATCCCCATTCCACTGCCTTTATAAGCGTTTTCCGGATCTTCTCTGTACTTCTCATAGATTGCTGCGATTTCTTTCACATCTGTGCTTTTCTCATAAGCTCCCATATCATGAATTTCATCACATTCTGCAGCATAATATTCAAGATAAGCTTCTTTCTTAGGCGGCATATTATTGAGTACATTATCAATCATGTTATAATTGGCCTCTTCCAGTTCCTCCACCTTTGCCAATGGCTTATATTCGCCCTGGCTTTTCTGAATCTCTGCCATTACAGCTTCATCCATTTCTTCTACTTTTTCCATCAACTGATCATAATCCCCACGGATACGTTCTCCCGTCCAGCCTTCGTCTTCCAAAAGTTCCTCCGCCGCTTCTTCAATAGAAATTTCATCATTCTCATAAATGCCACCATCCATCAAGCGGAAATCTTCATCGTAAAAGGAATAATCATATCCTTCTTCTGTTCTCTGAATAGCAAAATATCGTTCTCCTACCTCATATGCCAGTTCACTAAGAACCTGTTCTTCCAGATTCAGGAAAGAATCCAGCTGTTCAAAACTGATACTGTCTACAAAATGAGCAGTTACCTTTTTCCCGTCATTCAGAACTATGATATCACTGACAGACAGGGAATGCCCACGGAAGTCTTCCGGTCTGTCAATGTTGAACTTTTCAAAAATATCATCCAGTGACATATTTCCTGATAATTCACCAACATAGACCAGCTTATAATCTTCTTTTTTTATCTGCATACCATGACTTTCAATAAAACTCATATTCATAAATGCATAGTTTTCTCCCGGTAAATCATCCCGAATCTGATAAATTCCAAATGTCCTTCTTGTTCCTAACAACAGATTTGCTTCTTTCAAAGATTGAATCTGTGGATATTTCTGCATTTCCCATTCCAGGTTACGGAAACGCTCCAGTTCTGTCATAGACATCTGATAATGCTCCGGTCCTCGTTCAATTTCCATGCGTTCTGTGACATACATAGGTGATGAAAAATTAGTGATCAGATAGATATCTGCTCCTGCATCGTATAATTTCAGTGCTTCTTCCTGCTCAATGACACTCATAGGCTCCTGAAATGCTCCTAAATTTTCTTCTGCATAATCTAGGTTGTTATCTTTTATCCGTTCCCACATCTGCGATTCCATTCCAAACAAACCGTCATGTGCCTGTATCATTTCTTTACTCGCATATTCACCTTTACTGCCAGCACTGCCAAGACAATAAATCTTAGAACCCATTCTGTGATAATCCAAAGCTGCTTCTTTTCTAAGTGGCACCATATCTTCTTCCATATATCCATAGTCACGTAATTCCAGCTTACCTATGGTTGGATCTGGCAGTTCTTGAATATCCATTCTTGCGTCATCCAGCAAATCCTCTACACCTTCTGAATCTGCCTGGCTCACTGCATCTGCCAGATTTCTTACCAAAGCCCTAACTTTCTCTTTCTCGCCGATCAGATTCGCATATTCAAAAAGCTGTTCTTTTACATCTGTTGATATTTCTATACCTCTACTCTCTGCCTGATTGATCTGTTCCTGCGTATATTCCTGCATTTTCTGCGTTTCTCTACCTATTATCCTGTTTCTTGCCATATAAGTTCCTCCTGTATTCTGAAAAATGGCATAACCCACAGAACATACTTTCTGTCAGATTATGCCATCTTCCTTGTTTTCTTATTCCAGACCAAAGTCCCGTTTTCTGTTATCCTTGCCAGTTTCACTTTCCCGCTGACTCTTTTCTTTATAAATCTGCAGTTTTTCATGGATAGAACCACGTGCCGGTCTTTCTTCTTTCTCATCTGATTCAGATACCTCTGCTTCTGCATCTTCCCGTTCATCCATATTGAGCAATGCATTTAACTCCGACAGTCGCTCCAGTTTCTGGTTCAACTCCTCTTCTTTTGGAAATGGCTTTCCAACCTCTTCTTTTGCATTTGCAAGCTGTTCATATACTGTTTCCAGTCTTTGTTGTGCTTCTGAAAGCTTCTCCGGATAACTGTCCAACAGATTGTTGATACGGGTAATATTTCCAAGTGCATCTGCTCCAAGATGAACTTTCGAGACAGCCTCATGTTTGACAGATAGTATAAATTCTTTACTCCATCCATCAAACTGAATCCTCATATTGAGTCCCTGATAGTTTCCGATATCCATCGCAGCATCTACAGTTTTAATATCTTTACATACCGCCAGAAGTGCTGCTCCTGCCTCTTTCTTTTCTGTGAACACTTTGCCACCAATCTCCATAGTAAACTGCTCTGGATCTGTGCTTTTATGCTCAGAATAATGAGCGATGTCTGCCTTGTAGCTGTCAATGATTTCCATCAGTTTTGCAATCTGTTGTGGAAAAATCCTTACAATATCATCTTCCAGGCGGTACTGGTTATTCATGTGGTTGGCTTTTAAAAGCTTTAATTTTGCCACATCAACATCCAATGCCATCTTCTCTTTTACTGCTGGATTTCCGGTTGCAAGAGCTTTGACCTCTGCATAGGAAAGTGCCGCTTCGTCCACATCTTCACAGCTTCGCACAGGTGCTTTACTGGTCATAATCTGAGAAATGAATTTCTGCTTGTTCTCAATCAACTGCCACATGTAGCTGTCAAATGTGGATTCTGTTACATATCGGAAGATATGAACCTTTTTATTATGATTTCCCTGGCGGATAATACGCCCTTCTCTCTGTTCCAAGTCAGATGGTTTCCAACCAATATCCAGATGATGCAGTGCAATCAGACGATCCTGCACGTTGGTCCCAGCACCCATCTTTGCTGTCGAACCAATCAAAAAACGAACCTGCCCGGATTTCACTTTTCCAAACAACTCCGTCTTCTTTGCTTCTGTATTTGCATCATGAATGAATGCAATCTCTTTTTCCGGTACACCTTTTTCCATCAGTTTCTGCTTCAAGTCGTCATAAACATTGAAACTGCCATCACCTTTCGGTGTGCTCAAGTCACAAAAAATCAGCTGTGCCGATTTCTGTGATGCTGTGTCTTTCCAGATCTCATAGCTTTTCTCTGCACAGACTGATATTTTGCTTTCTGGATTATCTGGCAATAATTCGTTCACCAAACGCTGATCCAATGCTAATTTTCTTCCATCATTGGTAATTTTCAGCATATTATCAACCGAAGCATCTACCCCTCCGTTTCTGACAACTTCTGCACGTTCCCCCAGACTTTCTACGATTTCTTTCTGCTGTTCCGTTGGTTTCAGCACCACTGTTTCATATTCCGCCTCTGGCACAGGAAGCTTTAACTGATCGGAAGTCTTGATATCTGCAATCTCCTTAAACATATTCATCAGTTCCGGAATATTATAAAATCTTGCAAATCTTGACTTTGCACGGTAGCCTGTTCCTTCTGGTGCAAGCTCAATGCTCGTGACTACCTCGCCAAAGGTGGAGGCCCAGGAATCAAACAGTCCAAGTCCCATATTTTGTAATTTGCTGTTCTGCAGATACCTCTGCATAACATATAATTCCGTCATGCTGTTGCTAATCGGTGTGCCCGTAGCAAAGGTAATGCCTTTTCCTCCGGTAATCTCATCCAGATACTGACATTTATTAAACATATCCGCCGACTTCTGTGCTTCATTCTGTGCAATCCCGGCTACATTTCTCATTTTTGTATAAAGAAATGCGTTTTTATAACTGTGTGCTTCATCTACATATAAATGATCCACTCCCAGTTCTTCAAACGTAACTACCTGATCTTTTTTCTCTTTCTGATTCAGTTTCTCCAGCCTTGTCTGCAATGTTTTTCTTGTCTTTTCAATCTGTTTGACGGTATAACGTCCACCATCCTGTTCATACCTTGCACTCTGGATTGCCATTTCCAGATCATCAATCTGCCTCTGAAGCATGGCTTCCTGTTTCTCATCAGAGATTGGAATACGCTCAAACTGGGAATGACCAATAATAACAGCATCGTAATTTCCCATAGCGATTCTGGCACAGAACTTCTTTCGGTTTGCCGGTTCAAAGTCTTTCTTGGTTGCTACCAAAATATTTGCTCCTGGATATAACTGCAGGAACTCCGCTCCCCACTGCTCAGTCAAATGGTTTGGCACAACAAAGAGATTCTTTTGTGATAATCCCAGACGTTTGCTCTCCATTGCCGCCGCTACCATTTCGTAAGTCTTCCCAGCTCCTACTACATGTGCCAGAAGCACATTATCACCGTATAACTGATGTGCGACTGCATTTTTCTGATGTGGACGAAGCTCTATTTCCGGATTCATTCCTGGAAAACTCAAGTGACTACCATCATATTCACGGGGACGGATACTATTGAAACGCTCATTGTACACGCTTACCAGCCTTTCTCTCCTCTGCTGATCCTTAAAAATCCAATCTTGGAATGCAGCCTTCAAGGCATCCTGCTTTTGTGATGCCAACATAGTTTCTTTTTTATTCAAAACTCGCACTTCATCCCCATTGTCATTTAGGACTTTATCATAGATTCTAACATCTTTTAGATTCAAGGTATCTTCCAGAATCCGGTAGGCATTTGCTCTCTCCGTTCCATACGTTGCATAGGCAAACGCATTTCTTGGACTGTCGGCGTTCTTTCCTGTAATCCTCCACTCACCATTTACCTCAGAGAATTTTACCTGTATTTCCTTCTGTGCAAGATACCTCGGCGTATGAAGCAGTTCCACCATAAAATCCTGATAATCCGAAGGTTCAATCCAGGTGGCTCCAATACGCACTTCAATCTCCGACGCTTCCAGATCTCTTGGCTGAACTGCCTCCAATGCACGCACATTCGGTGTGAATTCCGGATGATTCTCTGCAAAAGTTCTCGCTGTATTTAATTTATCTCTGACGTTTCCAGACAGATATTCATCTCCGCTTTCCCACTGGTCTGTCAGTGGATTTTTGAAGATAACTCCAACCAGCTCTTCTGTGATTTTCTCTTCGGTCTTTCCGGTCAACTGTGCCATATATGAAAGATCTACTTTAGCCTTTTCATTTAGGGACAGAGCAAGTGCTTCTGTGGCTGTCTCCACACTTGTCACAGCGACCGCCTTTTTAATGGTTCGTTTGGTGAACATGTCCGCTTTCCGCTTCAATGTTCCATCTTCATTCAAGTCTTCCAGGGAACACAGCAGACAATAAGAAGAGTCATCAGAAAATGCACGTTTGTTAGCATTACTTCCAATAACTCCATACTTTGCTGTGTAGGTATCATACACCTGATTCAGTTTTTTCTGCTGTTTCTGGATTTCTTCGTCTGTGACAAATTCTTCCATCTGCATGGCGATCAGTTCACGAACGGTATCACGGATTGCAACCATGCCTTTTACACGTTCTGCAGTGGCTGCAGGCATTTTCACCTGATTCATCAAAGAATTGACACGGTAATATACCTGATCATCTACCACCGTATAGCTGTAATTTCGAACATTCGGATCTGCCGGAATACTCTCTGGCATCTCATCCAGTTCTGCCTCTATATCTACTGCCGCTACCATGCTTCCCTTGATGTGTTTTACAGCTTCTTGTAACTGTAATTCCAGATCAGCTCCTTCCATTGGAGCACAGGTTGTTTCCATACCATACGGACCGGACACTTCTTTCATCTCACCAAGAATCAATCCCGGATGCTGAACAAAATACTTGTTAATGGTAATCCCATTCGCATCACTCTCCAAATTCACCCAGTCTGGCATCTCTTTTGTGAAACTCTCACGCTTCTGGAAAAACAAAATATCAGCACTGACTTCTGTTCCTGCATTTGCCTTAAAAGCTGTGTTCGGCAGTCGGATTGCCCCCAGCAAGTCTGCACGCTCTGCCAAATATTTCCGGACTTCCGGTGATGCCTTGTCCATAGTTCCCTTTGTTGTGATCAACGCAGCTACACCACCTGGACGTAACTGATCTATAGTCTTGGCAAGAAAGTAATCATGAATCATAAAATTGTAGCGGTCATACTGACGGTCATTGACCTTATATGCACCGAATGGCACATTTCCGATTGCCACGTCAAAGAAATCATTGGGATAATCCGTCTTCTCAAAGCCTTTGATCTGGATATTGGCATCTGGATAGAGAAGTTTAGCAATTCTGCCACTGATGCTGTCCAGTTCCACTCCATAGAGTTTGGACTGGTTTAGATTCTCTGGAAGCTTTCCAAAGAAGTTCCCGACTCCCATAGATGGCTCCAGGATATTTCCCTTTGTAAATCCCAGATTCTCCAACACCTGATACATACTTTCAATCACAATCGGCTGTGTATAATGAGCATTTAATGTGGAAGCTCTGGCTGCAGCATATTCTTCCGGTGTAAGGACGGTCTTTAATTCCAGATATTCTGTCTCCCATGCAGATTTTGTCTCATCAAATGCATCTGCAAGACCTCCCCAGCCAACGTACCTGGATAAGATTTCCTGTTCTTCCGGTGTTGCATTGCGATTCTCATCCTCACATTTCTTTAACAACTGGATAGCCATGATATTGGCACGGAACTTTTCTTTTGCTGTACCCTGTCCAAGCTCATCATCTGTGATGCGGAAGTTCGTTGCTGGAATCGTTTCTGATATTCCGTTAATCTCTTCCAAAGATTCTTTTTCTTCCGATACCTCAACTTCTCCAGATAATTCTTTTTCTTTTTTATCATAATCTGTCCACACACGTTGAGAAATAGCAGTAAAATACAAGGACTCTTCCTCCATAATTTCTTCCCTGATTTCCCGTAATTCATCTAAAGTATCCGCATTTACAGTTTTGTTGTGATAATGATAATAAAGTACTTCTTGTCCGAGTTTTACATCCAGACGTTCCAATTCTTGTGTTGACATTCGATTCCAAATATCATCTTTTTCCGTATGAATCGTGAAACCTTCTCCATCATCATGATATTCTAATGTGTATTGAAGTCGATTCGCTTCTCCCTTAACTTTGCAATCAAAATCGTGGATTTTTGTTCTGGTACCAGACATATATTCTGAATCAACTAATCGCAAATCAGTTATATCTTCCGCTGTCAAAGTATCCTGCTCCAGCTGTTCTCCTAACATCTGCTGTGCTTCTTCCAAATCTGCCAGTCTTTGTGCTTCCTGTCGTTCTTCGTACTTTTCCATTTCTTCCGGTGACAAATAATCATCTGTGCGGATTAACTGGCGAACACGTTCTGCAACCTTGTTCCACTTTAATAAAACTTCTACCTCTGGACTGCCAATTTTCCCTTTTGCAAGTTTTAATCCTTTTGCATCATGGGATGCGTCGGAAGCATCTGCTCCTGGTATTCCGGGTGAGGAACCACCTGTTCCATACTCATTTTTCAGGAACTCAGCTGCATCTTTCATATCATGATGTTCCATGAAATACTCATAGATTCGGTTACGTCCTCCTGCAGTAATGCCGCCTCTTCTTAACACTGCGTCAATTTCATCCTGTGTGATAAAGGATAGTGCCGGACGTTCGACCGTAAATTTCTGGTCTACCCAGGAACGCTCCCTCTGAAGATCCTGAAAGCGTTGGAAATATTCCGGATTATGCTGAATCTCCCAGCGGTGATAATCTCCCGGATTCTCATCCATATATTTCTGCAGCCATTCAAAACGATAGACAATCGCATCTGCTTCCTCTTGATCTGTCCATGCTCCACTCACTACATCCTGCCAGTCTGAATATGATTGTTTCTTTTCCCAGTTTCTGCAAGTATCCCGAAAATGAAGTGCAAGAAGATTGGTCATTTCTTCCTGCTCCTGTTCAATGGCATTATTGGAAATCAAATTATCCACGTAATTTCCATCCTCATACATATCCCGAATTCTGTTCGCTGCTTCTTCCCACGTAACCATGCGGTCAAAGTTTCTTCTGGCAGAGTCCCCTCGCCGGATACGGATACCATCATTGTCATACCAGATACTGATTTTCTGACCATCTATGGTAAATCCTTTGCCACCAGTTCCATATTCATCTTTCAGAAAACTCCGCATTTCTTCATTATCCAGACCTTCAATCAGTCTTGCTGTAATATGAAACAGTGTATTTTTCTGTCCGCTTCCCGTGCGGAGAATATCATTTACCACTTCATCGGAAATAAGAAAAGCGGCTGGCTGTTCCAATGCAGCTGCCGCTTTCCTTATTTCTCCTAACTGTTCCTCTTCTGTTGGGAACAGACTTAACTGTAAATAATCTCCTGAATCACCAGCTCCTCTGCCTGTGCCTTGATCTGGTTCATGTGTCTGGTCCATGCCATCCCGTCTGCCATTTTGTCCGGTGCCGGATCTTTCTCCAGAAGTTCGTTCATCAGGTCGTCTACTCTCTGTCTTGCCTGGCTGTCGATCTCCATCAGATGACTGTCCAGACGGTTCTGCAGTGTCAGAATGTTGAACCTGGCTACCTTGTGATTTCTCAGATACTCTTTCCGCATCATTCCGTACTTGCCGATGGTTCCTCTCGTCTCTTCCAGGCTGATATCTGGAATCTGATACTCTCCGTTCTGGCTGTAACTGATCTCTCTCATAGTCTGTTTCCTCCTTTTTTTCTTCTCTATCTTCTGTGTTATCTGTATTACTTTCACGAATTAACGTGTTAAATTCATTATAAGCTACTTCTTTTTCTTTTGCAACCGTTTTCAGGTCATTTTCCAGATCATTCAGAACATATCGTCCAATCTGCATCAGAACTGGTCTGCTGATCTCGTTGACTGCACTTCCCAGATGTCCTAATACTTTCAGCTGATTGAAGTCCGTAATATGCCGAAAATCCTCTGCATCCAGATATTCCTGTACATCCAGTCCACACCTGTTTAGTAATACATACCAGACACTATTGGTCATCAGTTCCCGGAATTCTACTTCCTGATTCTGTTCGTCCAGTTCTTCCAAAAATGTCCCTGTCACATCCAGTCTCAGTTCTTCCAATGCATCTGGAAGCCATTCCTGCATACTCTCCTTCGCTGCCTGATGCAGACTTTCAGCAAGCCCTCCTTCTGTATCTTCCAGTGATAACTGCTCCTGCAGATAATCTGCAACCAGTTGTTCACCTTCCATTGGAAGATTCCATAACTGTGGATCTTTTCCCAGATTCCGCACTTTATAAGTGTCCTGCACATCAAATACATACCGAAGTTTTGTTTTTGGTCCGGAAGTATTGTCAATCAAGGCAATCCCCTTGGATCCCTTTTTTATCCAGCGGTACATCTTCTGATTCCAGATTTCCATGGATGCTACGGCAGTTGCTTCCGGTCGCTGTGCATAAATTAAAAGCTGTTCTGGAAAAGTGTATTTGTACAGTCTGGATGAAGTGTTTAGGAACCGCATCCATTCCTGCGGACTGGCAGCTACATCTTTTGCCACCTCTTCCGTCAGCTGTTCCATTGCATATAATTTATTTGCCATGTGCTACTCCTTTTCATAAAATCAGGGACTGCTTAGTACAGTCCCCTTAAAATCATCGTTGTTTCTCTTTATAATGCTGCGGCAAGATCTTTTGACTTATTCTTTGGCACTTTGTCTGCCTCTTTTGCCTTGATCTCTGCCTTGGCTTTTTCCAGTCTTCCATGGATTCCACCTTTTACTTCCACTTTTTCGGCTGCTTTTTCTTTCTCCAAACGTGCTTCCCTACGCTCAGCATTTTCCATTACTGCGGTCTTTTTATCACAGAACTGAACCTTATCCGAAAGCTGTTCCTGTCTTTCCACCTGTGTCTCATTGACTTCCTGTACCATCGCATTTAATTCCGGAACCTGAAAAATGCCGTTATCAGGAAGAATCAGCACTTCATGAATGGAAGATGGGATGACAAAGTAATCACTTCCCAGGCATTCCCCAATCTGTTTACGAATATCTTCCTGCAGTAACAGGGAAGCTCCATTCATCTTAGCTTTGTTTGTCAGACAGAACATTGGGTTTTCCATGGCTTCCATATCCATTTTTTCATTCAGCAGGTTTTCTGGTTCTTCACCAAAAATCATAGATTTGATAATCTCATTCATATCCATAAGTGTGACACCACGTTTTCGGTCTGCCACCATCGCATTCGCTTGAATCTGTTCGGCAGATACTCCCCACTCGTTCATCAGAGAAACAGTTACCGGAATACTGCTGATCCCTTCTCCATTTTCCTCCAGATTTACTGCATAATAAGCTGCAAAATCTCCGTGTTCTGTGACTACTTTATCTGCAAGAAGATCGGTATTCCATTCCTTATCACAAATTCTCATCTGTAATTTGTCCTTCATCTTTTCATAATCCAGAATATCTGGAACTCCCATATCAAAAAATTCTGCTTTTCCCTGTGCCTCAATACGCATATCAGCCACATCGCCAACACAAGAGTCTACATCTTTTCCATGGATATATTCCTGGTAGAGGGAATCCAGATAGACTGTCGGTACGATTCTCTGATCTCCGTTTGGAATCGTAATACCTGTCAACTTCAAACCGTTGTTTTTTTCTACTTCCTGAAGTTTAATTTCTGCGTCCTTATAAGACTCTGGCAGATACTCCTTTACATTGTCTTTGACATATTCATAAAATTCTTTTCTGTTCATCATACGCTTTTACCCCTTTCTGATCATGTGATGGTTCATTCTTTTTCTGCTGACCATCTGCTCGGCTTTCTTCTGATAAGCCATCATTCTCTTTACTGTTTTCTCCTGGTTTTTTCGTGCTTCCTGTCTTTTTTCCATTGCTTTCATCATAGTTTTCTGTTCCTTTCTGTGATTTTTTTGTATGAAAAAGGGAGCCTCACATAGAAGCTCCCAATCATAACCGTTGGTTTTAGTTTCCTTATTTCCTTTTCCTGCTGATATAAAGTCCTGCCATACCTCCTGTGGAGATTACAAGAAGCAAGATTGGCAGCCAGATATTCGTGCTGTCACCTGTTTTCGGTGCGTTTGATACCTTTGTCTCTTCATGGGACTGTGGTATATCCGGTGTGTTCGGTGTTTCTGGAACTTCCGGTTTCTCATTTGTCAGATTAAAGGTAACTTCTACAACCGGTGTACTGTCATCTGCATAGGCAAATGTCACTTCATGCTTGGTCTGATCCAGTGTGTATCCGTCCAGTGTTTTTGTTTCCACCAGATAATACTTGATTGCTGTATCATATTTGCCGTTCTTAAATGTGGCAATCTCATACAGCTTACTTTCTGCATGACCGGCAGCGTCTGTCTTTAAGGTTTCCAGTACCTTTCCTTTGCTGTCACGGAGTTCAAATTCTACCCCTTTCAGCGGTTCTCCTGATGATTTATCTGTCTTATTGAGAATCACTTTTCCCTTGGCAGTGTCATCTTTCATAGCTACTTTCTGGATCTCTCCAGTATCCTTTACTTCAAAACTAACATCCGATGTCAGAAGATATCCTTTCGGTGCCTGCTCTTCACGTAGGGTATATTTACCGATTGGAAGTTTTTCGATATAGTGTGCTTCCTCTGTGGAAGTCCAGCTCTCTACTACCTGATCATCCTCATCGAGAATCGTCAGTTTCGCACCTGGAATCTCAGTTTCTCCTGTGATATCCGTCTTACTGATCTCTACTTTTGTCACATCATCTTTCATCTCATGCTTCTGAACCTCTGCTGTATTCTCTACTGTGAAAGTAATACTTTCTGCAGTGACATATCCATCTGCCGGTTTTGTCTCTGTCATGGTGTATTTCTTACCAACAACCAGTTCTTTGATCACATGGGATTCTTCCGTAGAAGTCCATTCATCTACTGTATTGCCATCTGAATCCGTTACTTTCAGGTGTGCACCTGGAAGTTCTTTACCTGTTGTCAGGTCTGTTTTGGACAGCTCCACTGTGGTTGGCTGATTTTCAAAAGTAAAGTCGTAGCTTACTTCTGCCTGGTCTTCTCCGGCATATTCAAAGGTAAATTCCTGTACTTCTTCTGTTGTAACAAATCCGTCCGGCGCAAAGATTTCTTTCACATAGTATTTTCCGTCTACCGGAAGATCTGCCGTAAAAGTAATCTGTCCTTTTTCATCCGTTACCCGCTGCTCGATCAGACTGTCTTTCTCAAGGAGTACCTCGCCCTTTGCATTTTTGATATCTTCACTGGTATAAAGACCAAAGACACCACCTGCAAGAACACGTTCTGTATCTTTTTCTTTCTTCAGAACCGTAACCTTTACTTTCTGACGGGCATTCTGCCATTTCTCATCATAAGTGATGACTGGTGTGTCCTGATCACGGTAGGAAAGGTCAACATATCTCGGCTCTTTGTCCAGCACATAACCATGGGCAGTTTTTACTTCCTTCACATAGTACTTGCCAGCCGGTAGATCTTCCATCTGTGCAATACCATTAGAATCCGTAGTAATGGTTCCTACTTTTTCATCTGCTTTGAAATAATCTTCACTGACACCATCTGCCGCTTTGATATCTTCCGCAGCAAATACATCGAAAGTTACATCTGTAAGACTTCCAGTTACATATTCAAAGAGATGCTCCACAGTACCTTTTACATTGTCCAGAAGTGTCACTTTATCCAAAAACTCTCCATTTTTGTTGATGATCAGAAGTCCTGTCGGTACTTCATCTTTCATCTCTACTTTCTGAATCTCTGCGGTATCTTCCAGCGTGAACTTCACATCCGTTGCTTTCAGATAACCATAAGGTGCCATTTCCTCACGAAGGGTGTATTCCTCACCAACTGTCAGTCGTTTGATCACATGTGGCTGATCTTTTACAGAAGTCCACTGATCCACAACATTTCCTTCTTTATCAAGAACGGTGAGTTTTGCCCCATCCAGCTCCACACCTGATGTTACATCAGATTTCGTGATTTCTACTGTTGTCGGCTGGTTCTTTTTCACTGTTTTCAGTTTTACTGTCTTCACATCCTGTCCCTGATAAGAAGCATCCAGATTCAGAACTTCATCAGAGGATACAAATCCCGCCGGTGCTTTTAACTCTTTTACATAATACTGTCCAAGTGGCAGATCCAGCGTACATGCTGCAAGACCACCGTTATCAGAAGTCATTTCCTGTAAGAGTGTGTCTGCTTTCACGATTACTTTTCCATCTGCCTTGATATCTTCTTTGTTATAGATACCAAAGACAGCTCCTGCTACGGTTGCACCATTTTCTGCATCCTGTTTTTCTATCTGGATTGCAACTTTCTGTCGGTCATCACCAACAGTCACTTCCTGTTCAATCACAGGTGTATCCTGATTGGCATAGACAAATGTGACATCAGATCTGTCATGGTTCAGAACGAATCCTTCCGGTGCAGTCTTTTCTACCACATAGTAAGAACCAAGCGGCAGATTCTCTGCAACTGCTTTTCCGTCTTCTCCGGTCGTTACCGTTGTTACCAGTGCATCTTTTGCATAGATCAGCTGTCTGTTTCCGTTTTCATCTTTCTGATAATCCGGCGTAAAGATATTTTCGGCTGCATAGACATTAAATGATGCACCTTTCAGGTATCTTTCTTCATAAACAAAATCCTTTTTTAATCCGGTCAGCATCTCACCTTTTTTATAAATCGTCAGCTTTCCTTTTACCGGATGGTTCTCGTAATCTACCGTAATAATGGCATCTCCGCTCTCAGAATCCATCTGATATGCTGTGTTTGCATCCACCGCAATCTCTACATAGTTCTTGTTAATTGTGTACCCTTCCGGTGCGTTGACTTCCTCAATCCGGTAATGTCCGATCTTCAGATTCTTCGGCATGATCAGATATCCCTGGCTGTCCGTAAAATAGGACTTGTGAGTGGTTGTCACTGGGTAAGTTGTTACCTGTTCCACATACTTTTTGTTGTCCAGGTCATATACCTTAAATTCTGTTCCTGCAATCAATACGGATTTCTTTGTTTCATCGTCTTTTTTCACGATTTTCAGTTTTGCCTTAAACTCTTCATCCAGAAGCACTCGCCAGATCTGTGGCTCATTTGGATGATGCTCTGTGATATTCACTTCAAAATCATCGACCGGCTTGTAGTTGTGCGGTGTTGTTGTCTCACGCACGATATAGCTTCCAAATGGTAATGGAATACTGCAGGCATACCCTTTTTCATCTGTGAAAATCTCAGTAGCTCCATTTTCGCCACTCACTACTGGTTTGGCAGAATCAAAATCATAGCTTCCATCTGCTTTCTTTGTAAGGGAAGATTTCAGATAAACTGTAAATCCAGCTCCGGATAACAGATCTGCATCGGTCTTTCCATTGTTGGCTGCTTTGATGATCTGGAATGGCTGCTTGATGACCTGCTCACTGGAAGTGCACTCTCTTTTTACTTCTGCTGTCATATCTCCTTCATAACTGCACATAAGATCATGCTCTTCTGTATCTGCCAGGTATCCAATCGGCGGAGTAATCTCTTTGACATAATATTTGCCAAGATATAAGCCATTTACAGAAGACTGTCCTTTGTCATCTGTTGTAAGAGAAGCCACCTGTTCTCCTGCTTTATAAATATTTCCAGTTGCTCCATCCGGATGCACGATATCTTCACGGGCATACAAACCATAAACTGCACCTTTCAGTGTGGCATCTCCCTGTGGTACTGCTTTTCCTGTTTCTTTATCAACTTTGAATAAATTGATCTTTGCTGTCACACGGTCATTGCTGAAGGTATGGGCAAATGATACGGTTGCTTCTTTATCATTGGTGTAAGAAAACTTGAACGTATACACATCTTCTGTATTTCTTACATAGCCTTCCGGCGCCTGATCTTCTTTTACAGAATAGGAATATCCAATCGGAAGATCTGCTGTAAATTTTGCAGTTCCATCTGCTCCAGTAGTTGCTTTCTCAATCAGTGTTCCTTTTTTCACAACAACGGTTCCGTCTGCATTTCTGATATCATCGGATGCATACAGAGCAAAAATACCGCCTTTCAGTGGTTTCTTGGTGTCTTTATCCTGTTTTACTACGGAAACATCTGCTTTCTGTCTCTCGTTGTTAAAAGTCACATCTGCAAATACAACTTCTTTGTTCTGACCAGCATAAGTTAGAGTCACTGACTTTTCTTCGCTACCGTTATAGAAAGAGTCCGGTGCTTTTGTTTCTTTTACCACGTAGGTTCCAAGATGCAGGTTTTTCAGTGTGACAGAACCATTCTCACCTGTTGTCAGGTTTTCTTTTACAAGGTCACCTTTGCTGTACATTTTTGTGCCATAAGCTGTTACGATATCTGCCCCGGCATACACGTTATATACTGCATTTTTCTGTCTGCGGTTTTCATACTGAAATACAGTTCCATTTTCACTGACATCTGCCCCGGTAAGAACCTGTCCTTCTTTGTAAATGGTAAGCTCTGCCAGCTGTTCCTTATTTTCCACGGTTACAGCTGAGGTCTTACTTGCTACCAGTTTTACATTTGTTGCCGTTGCATTTACTACATATCCCTGTGGTGCTGTGATCTCTTTCAGATAAACAGTATCCTGTGTCTTGATGATCGTAACAGAAGATTTTCCATTCTTATCTGTTGCCGGCATCTGAGTGATCAGCTTTGTACAAGCCTCATCGCTGTATACACCGAATACTGCACCTGCAAGATTGACATCTGCTGTATCGTCTTTCTTTACGATTTCGATCGTAGCCTGTTCAATCCAGGATACCTTTAGGCTTACATATTTTTCATCAGCAACACCTTCTCCAAATACAAATGCCAGATCCTGAACACTTGCATTCGTAGTCAGTTTATATGCTGAGTAATCTTTTGTAATACTTCCCTTCATTTTTGCAGAAAAAGTAGCATTTACATCTTTTGTCTGTGTCAGAGGCGCTGAAAGATAAAACGTGGTTCCTCCTCCAATTGTTACGCTTGCACCTGCCGCACTTACATTTCCAGTAGATACATTATGGAGCTTTACTCCTTTTGGTAAGTCCATTGTGATTTTCTGCTGGGAAGATGCGTTGAACTGAATGTTCTCCGTTCTCTGAACATTTCCATCTACATAAGCTTTTACATCCGGCTTTGAAAATGACATCGCTACATCTGGTATTTCCGGCTTATTCACACAATAATTATAGAGTTCTTTTGCCAAAGCCTCTCCTGTAGCATTGGTTCCGTAAAATGCATCACTACTTCCGTTGGCATAGGATGCAGCCATGTGAATAATGATGAATCTTTTTCCTTCTGAAAAATCCGTGTGTTTATTAGCGAAAAAACTTTCGCTTCCTGCGGCGTCTGTACCGTAATAACACACTTTTGCTAACGCCTGATTGTCTCCAATCTTTGTGATTGTATAATTTCCAGATCCTGGTCCAGGTTTTGCTGGCTGTACACAATACGCAGTTGCTCTAACGCTTCCGTAGCTGATATAGTACGGCTCTGTCAGATAGGTTCCAAGATTATAATCTGCATATCTATACAGTGGTCCTTTTTCAATTGTTACCTGCTGTGTACTTCTTGCTGAATAAGCTGAAACTGCTTCAAAGGTTGCAATCTCTCCCTCTTCCATAGCATCAAGATCTACACCTTCGTCTCCTGCCTGTTCCAAAACATCATGAAGCTCTAACCCTGATTCTTCATCATAGGTATCCTGATTCTGTGCCTGCTCTACCAAATCATCAAATTCATCAGCGTCAATATCGGTAATCTCCGAGTCTGATTCTGACTCCTCCGTTTCTTCTGTCTGCTGTTCACTGCCAGCTGTTTCGGACTCAGTCACTGCTTCACTCCCTGCCGCCTCTGTCTGTACTTCTGTTTCTTTATCACGCACAATCAGTTTTCGGCTGATCTGGTACTTCGGATGCTCCTGATTTACCGGTTCCACATAATAGACCGCTTTGTAAGTGTCCGCATGATCTGTCGTAAAATCCTCATTCTTTTCGTTCTTTGCTTCCTCAAATGTGACTTTGACCTTGTTATCATCCTTGATTTCCAGTCCCGTGTAATCTGATTTCACATCAAATACACTGCCTGTTTCAATTTCATAATCTTTGGCAGTCACCACCTCATCTTCATCCAGAAGGTCTTTCACTTCCTCATAAAGTGGAGGTTTTTCCTCTGGCTGGATCTCCGCTGCATATGCAGTCATCGGAGATAACACTGTACTAAGCATTGTCATGCCTGCCAGCAAGCCAGATACTACTTTTCTAAAATTACCTTTTTTCTTCATGCTAAGGTCCTCTCTTTCATATATTTGTATTAAAACAGACAGTCCTTAGACTGCCTGCAATACACTGCTTATCGTTGCGGGAAACTCAGATTGAACTGCACATTTCCCTCGCCGGGATCAACCATCTCCACTGTTGCTTCATACTGTCTCCCTGTTTTTCTGGATACCAGATCCTTATAATGGATTTTTCCTTTAGACAGGAACTTCTTTGCTGCCGCCTTATCCATCTTTTTCCCCTGGCTTGCAAGGAATTTATCATTCTTCCATAAGGCAAAAGCACAGTTCCGGTCAGAACAGTAAAAGTTTACTTTTCCTTCCCTGACATCAGCTCCACAACGGGGACATTTACCAATGACTTCTCCTTTTGCTTTTCCCTGAAACTGCTCTTTCTTTTCTTCTGAAATCCCCTGATATCTGGCAACCAGTTCCTGCATCAGCTCTGTAATCCCATTTAGGAATTCATCTGCTGTCCCTGTATTCTGGGCAATGTGATTCAATGCCATTTCCCACTCTGCTGTCATCTTCGGAGATTTAATCTCATCCGGCAGAACCGTAATCAGTACATTGCCATCATCTGTCGGCACCAGATTTTTCTTTTCCCTTTTCACAAATCCAGACTGAATCAGTTTTTCAATGATTGCTGCCCTTGTTGCCGGTGTGCCAAGTCCTTTCTTTTCTGTATCTTCGGTCAGTTCTTCATTCCCTGCACGTTCCATCGCAGAAAGCAGGGTATCTTCTGTGTACTGTTTCGGTGGCTGTGTAAAATGCTCCGATACAAAAGAATCACAAGGACCGTA
>NZ_JBWLUR010000011.1:0-11757 GCF_056504095.1 Blautia sp. HA9023
GGTAAGCTCTGCCAGCTGTTCCTTATTTTCCACGGTTACAGCTGAGGTCTTACTTGCTACCAGTTTTACATTTGTTGCCGTTGCATTTACTACATATCCCTGTGGTGCTGTGATCTCTTTCAGATAAACAGTATCCTGTGTCTTGATGATCGTAACAGAAGATTTTCCATTCTTATCTGTTGCCGGCATCTGAGTGATCAGCTTTGTACAAGCCTCATCGCTGTATACACCGAATACTGCACCTGCAAGATTGACATCTGCTGTATCGTCTTTCTTTACGATTTCGATCGTAGCCTGTTCAATCCAGGATACCTTTAGGCTTACATATTTTTCATCAGCAACACCTTCTCCAAATACAAATGCCAGATCCTGAACACTTGCATTCGTAGTCAGTTTATATGCTGAGTAATCTTTTGTAATACTTCCCTTCATTTTTGCAGAAAAAGTAGCATTTACATCTTTTGTCTGTGTCAGAGGCGCTGAAAGATAAAACGTGGTTCCTCCTCCAATTGTTACGCTTGCACCTGCCGCACTTACATTTCCAGTAGATACATTATGGAGCTTTACTCCTTTTGGTAAGTCCATTGTGATTTTCTGCTGGGAAGATGCGTTGAACTGAATGTTCTCCGTTCTCTGAACATTTCCATCTACATAAGCTTTTACATCCGGCTTTGAAAATGACATCGCTACATCTGGTATTTCCGGCTTATTCACACAATAATTATAGAGTTCTTTTGCCAAAGCCTCTCCTGTAGCATTGGTTCCGTAAAATGCATCACTACTTCCGTTGGCATAGGATGCAGCCATGTGAATAATGATGAATCTTTTTCCTTCTGAAAAATCCGTGTGTTTATTAGCGAAAAAACTTTCGCTTCCTGCGGCGTCTGTACCGTAATAACACACTTTTGCTAACGCCTGATTGTCTCCAATCTTTGTGATTGTATAATTTCCAGATCCTGGTCCAGGTTTTGCTGGCTGTACACAATACGCAGTTGCTCTAACGCTTCCGTAGCTGATATAGTACGGCTCTGTCAGATAGGTTCCAAGATTATAATCTGCATATCTATACAGTGGTCCTTTTTCAATTGTTACCTGCTGTGTACTTCTTGCTGAATAAGCTGAAACTGCTTCAAAGGTTGCAATCTCTCCCTCTTCCATAGCATCAAGATCTACACCTTCGTCTCCTGCCTGTTCCAAAACATCATGAAGCTCTAACCCTGATTCTTCATCATAGGTATCCTGATTCTGTGCCTGCTCTACCAAATCATCAAATTCATCAGCGTCAATATCGGTAATCTCCGAGTCTGATTCTGACTCCTCCGTTTCTTCTGTCTGCTGTTCACTGCCAGCTGTTTCGGACTCAGTCACTGCTTCACTCCCTGCCGCCTCTGTCTGTACTTCTGTTTCTTTATCACGCACAATCAGTTTTCGGCTGATCTGGTACTTCGGATGCTCCTGATTTACCGGTTCCACATAATAGACCGCTTTGTAAGTGTCCGCATGATCTGTCGTAAAATCCTCATTCTTTTCGTTCTTTGCTTCCTCAAATGTGACTTTGACCTTGTTATCATCCTTGATTTCCAGTCCCGTGTAATCTGATTTCACATCAAATACACTGCCTGTTTCAATTTCATAATCTTTGGCAGTCACCACCTCATCTTCATCCAGAAGGTCTTTCACTTCCTCATAAAGTGGAGGTTTTTCCTCTGGCTGGATCTCCGCTGCATATGCAGTCATCGGAGATAACACTGTACTAAGCATTGTCATGCCTGCCAGCAAGCCAGATACTACTTTTCTAAAATTACCTTTTTTCTTCATGCTAAGGTCCTCTCTTTCATATATTTGTATTAAAACAGACAGTCCTTAGACTGCCTGCAATACACTGCTTATCGTTGCGGGAAACTCAGATTGAACTGCACATTTCCCTCGCCGGGATCAACCATCTCCACTGTTGCTTCATACTGTCTCCCTGTTTTTCTGGATACCAGATCCTTATAATGGATTTTTCCTTTAGACAGGAACTTCTTTGCTGCCGCCTTATCCATCTTTTTCCCCTGGCTTGCAAGGAATTTATCATTCTTCCATAAGGCAAAAGCACAGTTCCGGTCAGAACAGTAAAAGTTTACTTTTCCTTCCCTGACATCAGCTCCACAACGGGGACATTTACCAATGACTTCTCCTTTTGCTTTTCCCTGAAACTGCTCTTTCTTTTCTTCTGAAATCCCCTGATATCTGGCAACCAGTTCCTGCATCAGCTCTGTAATCCCATTTAGGAATTCATCTGCTGTCCCTGTATTCTGGGCAATGTGATTCAATGCCATTTCCCACTCTGCTGTCATCTTCGGAGATTTAATCTCATCCGGCAGAACCGTAATCAGTACATTGCCATCATCTGTCGGCACCAGATTTTTCTTTTCCCTTTTCACAAATCCAGACTGAATCAGTTTTTCAATGATTGCTGCCCTTGTTGCCGGTGTGCCAAGTCCTTTCTTTTCTGTATCTTCGGTCAGTTCTTCATTCCCTGCACGTTCCATCGCAGAAAGCAGGGTATCTTCTGTGTACTGTTTCGGTGGCTGTGTAAAATGCTCCGATACAAAAGAATCACAAGGACCGTAATGCTTGCCATCCCAGATATCCAGCTCCGGCTCTTCTTTTTCACTCTTTACGCCAAAGAACTGTTTCAATTTATTTTCGATCGACTTGAATCCTTCCTGCTTTGTTTTCTTTGCTGAGAGATAAAACGTATGATAATTACAGGTAATCTGGCATTTATGGCTTTCATAAATATAAGGATCTGCGGTTGCTGTCAGTACCCTGGCACTGATCAGATACAAAATCTTGCAGTTTCGTTCTTTCAGTTTACCTATATCTGCCTTTGCTACTTCCACGGTCGGGATAATTGCATGGTGATCAGATACTTTCTTTGAATTTAATACCTTACTCACGTCCGGCTGATATTCCAGCCCTTCGGCATAGGGCATTTTCCCAAGTAACATCTGAATCAGAGTTTCTGTGCTTTCTCCCATCTCATCTGTCAGATACCGGCTGTCTGTTCTCGGATAAGTAACAAGCTTCTGCTCATACATCTCCTGCACGGCATCCAATGTCTGCTGTGCGGTATAACCAAACATTCTGTTTGCTTCCCTCTGCAGAGTGGTCAGATCATAAAGCTTCGGAGGGCGGACTGTTTTCTCTTTCACATCATCCTTCTCCACTTCGCACATACGCTCCATACAGTCCGCAGCCACTCTATCTGCATCTTCTTTTTTCTGAAAATGCTCTGTAACCGCATCCATATCGTCAAACTTGATATGAGCCATATAATATTTCTCTTTGGTAAATTCCTTGATCTTCTGATTTCGATCAACGATCATAGCAAGTGTTGGTGTCTGCACTCTTCCAACTTTCAGATTTTGGTTATACAGAACGGAAAAAAGACGGCTCGCATTGATTCCCACCAACCAGTCTGCCTTTGCCCTGCAAAGTGCTGACTGATAGAGACTGTCATAACACGAACCGTCTTTTAATGACGCAAATCCATCTTTAATTGCCTGTTCTTCCATAGATGAGATCCAGAGCCGCTTCATCGGTTTTTGACATTCTGCCTGCTCATACACCAAACGAAAGATTAACTCTCCTTCACGTCCTGCATCAGTAGCACAGATCACTTCATCTACTTTTGAATCTCTCATCAGTTTTTTCAAGATTCCGAACTGCTTCTTTGTGCCCTCCAAAATCTTGTGTTTCCAACATACCGGCACAATCGGCAGATCTTCATATCTCCATTTTTTATATTTTTCATCGTATTCCGATGCATCACATAATCCAACCAGATGTCCTACGCACCAGGAAACGATATAACCGTTTCCCTCCACGTAGCCATCTTTTCTTGTTCTGGCTCCAAGCACGGAAGCCAGTGCCATCGCAACCGATGGCTTTTCTGCAATCACTAATTTCATTTACTCCTGCTCCTCTTCTTCATCTTCCAGCACATTATCGTCAAAATCTTCATCTCTCAGGATTTCCGGTTCTGTACTTTCTTCCTGCTCATCTGCATCGTCTACTTCCCGCTTTTCAGACTCTGAATCTTCGGATTCATCTTCATCCTCTTCCATCTCATCCTCGTCATCATATTCATGCTTTGGTTTATAGACTTTGAAGTAATATCCTCCTGCCGCAGCTCCGACTGCAACCAGTGCAATCAAAAGATACGTTCCAAATGGACTTTTATCTTCAGGCATCTGAATATCATCCTCTACCTTATCTTTCTCGGCTGACTCTGTCGTTTCCGGCTTTTCTTCCTCTGCTTTTTTCTCTGGTTCTGCATAAACCGTATCTACTTCCGGAAGTGTCACCGAATCAGAAAGTGTAAAGTTCATCAGATCTTTTTCACTAACTTCGGTAAGAAAATACACATTATCCTGAGATTTTGAATTGTCGATGATCAGATAGAAAATCTTACCACTCTTAGTTGAAATGGTATAAAACTCTTTTGTGCCTTCCGTAGCTGTTTTGGTAACAGAATCTGCTGTCTCGCCTTCTTTATTAAGCTGTTCCTCAATACCTGTCACTGTCCGATCATCCACAGTTCCTTTTGCATCTGTTGGCTCAGAAGCCTGTGCATCCTGCGGAAGTGGTGAAGTCGTTGTTTTCTCAGTCCCAGTTGCATCTGCACTGGTCGTGGTTGCCATCGCACCATTGCTGTCACTTGAAGTTTTCTGTTTCTCTGCCTGCTTCTTTGCCCATTCATAATAAGGATTCTGCAACACATACTTTTCAGAAGTATTTCCGGCACCATCCGTTACCGTGATTTCAATCTGTTTTGTTGTAAAATCTTTCTGTGTCAGTTGCACTCTCAGCATTCCATCCTTCAGATCTGTATAAGTGGTGCCATTAACTGTCACAGAAGTAATGCCGGAAACGGTATCATTTCCCTGAATCGTCAGTACACCATCTGTCAGAGATGCAGAAAGCGTAGGCTTTTCTGTGTCATAACACTTAATAGAGCGATTCTGCTCATAGACCTTCCCCTCACCATCTGTCACACGCACATACACTGTCTGGTTTCCAGTGATCGTGATACTTCCGCTTCCGGTTACATCCTGCCAGCTCCCATCTTTTCCTGCTTTTGCTTCAATTTTTGCTATTGAGAAACCTTCCGGCATATGGCTGGCATCTACCGTAACAGCAATGGTTGTTTCTCCCTGTTTCCAGCCATCCGGTTTCTCGATCGTAATTGCAGGTGTGGTATTCTCAGCTGCATAAGCAGTCTGTGTCTGGAGCAAAGGTGTTGTCAGGCAAAGAAATGTCGTTGCTGCAAGCAAGCTCTTTTTTACCCTGCTTTTAGTAATTGTTCTCTTCTTCTGTTTCATTTTTTCCAGATTCATCATCGGCTTTTGTTTCCTCCTTCTGTATTTCTACCCTGCCGGGCAGTTCATTTTTCATTCTCTTTTTGAAAGCTTCCAGCTCTGGAATGCTCATATCCATTGCACGGATAATTTTTACAATTTCCAGATTTTCCGCTTCTGTTTTTGCTATCTCCGCAGCCTTGAACCGCTTTAAGTCTGCTTCATATCTGGCTTTGGAAGCTTCCATTCTATCTTTGGCTTTCTCATAATCCGCCGTTGCTTTTTCAAGACTTTTCATCGCTTCTCCTTTCCGGACGGCTGATGCAGCCGCCCTTTTTCTTACCATCGTCCAAATCCATAGAAATGGCTCTGCCAGTATGGGGAATTGATGGACGTATACTGCACCGGATGTCCACAATGGATCATCTGACCATTGCCTACATAGATTCCGATATGCGTTACCGGCTCCCCTGCGTCGTAAGTTCCAGTAAAGAAAATCAAATCTCCCGGCTGTGCCTCCGACTGGGATACTGGTGTACAAATGTTGTACAGTCCCTGTGCAGTCAATCTTCCTGTATTCCTTACACCAGAGTTTGTCAGGCAGTAACTTACAAATCCAGAACAATCAAATCCACTTGGAGAATATCCACCCCACACATACGGTGTTCCCAGATATCTCGCTGCTTCGTTCAACAAACGCTGTGCCGCTTCACTGGTGTATTCATTGCCGCCAAAGCCTGTCCCTTCTCCAGTTTCCAGATAAAAGATCGGGTTTAAGCGCTCTCCATTTTTCAGAAGTTCAATATGAAGATGGCTTCCTGTAGAATTTCCAGTATTTCCTACAAGACCAATCTCATCACCTTTCGTGACGGATGCACCTGCAGATACACTCCGGCTGCTTAAATGTGCATACCGCAGTTCATAGCCTTTACTGTCCTTAATCACAACATAATTGCCATAGCTATCGTTATAAGCAGAAGTTGTAACCGTTCCGGTCAGCCCTGCCATTACTTTTGTCCCTTCCGGTGCTCCGATATCCATACCATTATGAAGCTGATTTGCTCCTGATATTGGATGAATCCTGTATCCATAATAGCTAGTCACACTGGAATACCAGTTAAAATCAACCGGTGTTGCAAACATCTGCAAGTTGCCTTTTGTATCGTTGTAGGCACTGAACAGTTCTTTCTGGAAAAATCCCAGCCTGTCCTGACAGATCAACATCAGATTTCCACTGTTTAAGGTGACATTCAGCACATCTACATCTCTTGTCCTGGTCACTTCCACTTCCTGGCTTCCATTATCATCTGCCAGATAACATTCCCAGGTCTTATGCCCATGTGCGGATGCCGCCGCATGATTATCATAGTAAACGTCAAACTGTACACCGTATCTTGCGAAAGCTCCGGTATCTTCTACCGTATATTCGACACCATTCATGACCACCTTTGTTCCCATTGGAACAAACGGATTGGAAGCATCTACCGCTAAGGTATGATTAGCAGTTGGGTATACTCCACTGGCAGTCGGGCCTCCGCTCCAAATGCCACAACAGATTGGACAGTTACAATATCCGCTTGTTACAACCTGTCCCAACGATTCTCCAACTCTTACTGTTGCTGTCTCTGTCACAGTCTCATTGACTGCTTCAGTAGTCAGATGATATTGCTCTGCAAACAATGCATCCAGTTCAGGCTTGACCTGTTCAAAAGTAAACTCCTCATACTTTGCTGACAGATAACTGATCAGGATAAACGGATCATGCTCAATAGGCCCGATGTTATATCGGTATTCCTCATGTCCCGGTTCTTCAGACTCCATGTTGTTAATCCGCTCCTGCAGATTAGCTTCCAACTGTGTATAATACAGTTCCGCTTCCCGGATTGCCTGATCCGATGACAGATAACTGGTTCCCGTGTAAGTGATCACATTTTGTAAAAATACTGCAGAGCATGACGTGACATTCGTTATAATCAGAAACATCAATCCGATCAGAACTGCCACACTGATATACACCTTCCGGTTTTCTTTAAAGAAGTTGGTGACTTTGCCGCCAATCTTCTTGATATAATCAATCGTACCTTTTGTAGCTGTTCCTACTGTCTGTTCACTTCGTTTTGCTTTGGCATAATCCCGTTTGATCTGTTGCTTCTGAATCTGTTTTTTTAGCTTCTTCTGCTCCTGACGGGCTGCCGCCTGTGTCTGTTTCTCTGCCTGTCTCTCCAGTCTGCTTCTCTTTCTGGAAGCCCTCTGTTTCCTTTGTCTGGCACTTCTCTGTTCCAGCCGGTAAATACCTTCGCAGCCTTCTTCCAACTTATGGGCACCTTCTACTGCCGCATTATCGTCTTCATTTTTACTGATCTCACGGTGCAATGCTGCGGAAGTTGCACTTCCTGCTTTCTTAACAACAAAAGCTTTTTCTGTTTTCACAGATTCCCCTTCGCCAAACTTCAGGCGGGATTTCTTCTTTCCAGAACCCTCTCCTTCATTTGCCTGATAAACCTGTGCCTTCTTGGAATGCTGCTTTGCTTCCTTTTTCTTTCTTGGTTCCTCATAAGAAAACTTTTTGGCTTTTTCCTTCTGTTTCTGATGACGGAAATTGACTCCATCCGTATCCATCTGGTTCAATTTCTCCATATCTTTGTCATTTTTCACAGAAGCACCAGTCTCTTCATAAGCAAATTTCAGACGCTGTTTCTGCTTTGGTTTCTTACTTCCACCATTCTTCTTACTCCGGCTGTCTCCTCTGTTTTCTGAAAGATCCGCACGTTTTTCTTTCAGTCTCCCTGACTGGCTGGCTTCGGATTTTTCCGCAAATCTTGATTCTTTTCTGTTCACAGCACGGATTCTTTTCCGGTTTTGTTGCTTTCTATTTTGTCCAAAATCCTCACTTTGGTTCTCCGTTCGCATCAGTTCCGGTGCATCCCTGGATTTTTGCACAGAGGGACGGATATTTTTCCCACTCCGTTCAGACTGGCGGGGAGACTTATCCACAAGGTTTTCTGCTTTTTCCCCCTGTTTTATTCCCATCTGCACATCACTGACACGGTTACTGACACGAACAGAAGATTTATCCGTCAGGTTTTCTTCCACCAGACCATCTTTGGTCATCTTCTGGACTTTCTTATCCCTGACTTTCATTCTCTGTTCTGCCACTACTTACTCCTCCTTTTTCGGATACCCTTTCCCTGCCTGTAATAAACAGAGAAAAGCGATGCCAAATACAGCACCGCCACTAAAAGTTAATACATATGAAATTGCTCGTAACATTGTCTTCTCCTTTGATTTAACCTGCTTCGGAAGTTTCCTCTAAGCGGGTTGTCATGATTTTATAGAGGGAATTCTTCGGGAATCTGTCTACGAACGGGATAATGACATTTCCATAGAACAGAAGTCCTTCCCCCTCATTACTGTTGGTTACATAGGACAGCTGGGTTGGTGAGATATTCAGCTGTTTTGCAAGAATCTGCCTGTCTCCGGAAGCCTGGTTCAGCATATAAATAAAATCTGAATTTTCAAATATATTCTCTATCTCCCTGGAAGACAATAAATCCTTAATATTCTGGGTGATGCCCGTTGGGATACCACCCCATTTACGGAATCGCTTCCAAATCTCCACGCTGTAGGCTGCAGTCTGCTCTTCCTTCAAAAGAAGATGGAACTCATCCACATAGTATCTGGTGGACTTATGGGCAGAACGGTTCATCGTTACCCTGTTCCAGACCTGATCCTGGATTACGAGCATCCCAATCTTTTTCAGCTGTTTTCCAAGTTCTTTGATGTCAAAGCAGACAATGCGGTTATTGATATCCACGTTTGTCTGATGGTTAAATACATTCAAAGAGCCTGTAACATAGATCTCTAATGAAGTAGCCAGCCGCTGTGCTTCCGGCTCTTCCTGTTTTCTCAGAAGGTTGTATAAGTCCTCCAGGATTGGCATCTTCTCCGGTATTGGATCGGCAAGGTATTCCTGATATACTAACCGCACACAACGGTCAATAATCGTTTTTTCTACCGGTTCCAATCCATTCTTTCCTCCAACAATCAGCTCACACAAAGACAGGATAAAATCTGCTTTCAATGACAGCGGATTATCTTCCTCAGAATAATTCAGGTTCAGATCCATTGGATTGATATACTGGTCAGATACCGGCGAAACTCTTACCACCTGCCCATGCAGCGCCTGCACAAGTGCCGAATATTCGGCTTCTGGATCACAGACAATGATATCGTCCTCCGTAATCAAAAAGCAGTTTGTAATTTCCCTCTTTGCTGAGAAGGACTTACCGGAACCTGGTGTACCAAGAATCAGTCCATTTGGGTTCTTCAGACGTTTCCGATCAACCATGATCATGTTGTTGGATAATGCATTCAATCCATAATAAAGAGCTTCCCCTTCCTGAAACAGTTCCTGTGTCGTAAATGGCACGAAGATCGCTGTTGAAGATGTGGTAAGCCCTCTCTGAATTTCAATTCGATTGACTCCAAGCGGAATACAGGACATGAGTGCTGCTTCCTGCTGATAATCCAGCTGTTTTAAGGAACAGTTATATTTCTGTGCGATCCCCTGCACCTGGAAAATATTATTATCCAGCTTCTGACGCTTCTTTGCGGTATTCATTACCAGAACTGTCACAAGGAACATTCTCTCATTTCTGGACTGCAGATCTTCCAGCAGATTCTTTGCCTCTTCGCCATAAGTCACAAGGTCCGATGGAAGCACGTCCATATCATAACCGGAACGTACCGCACGCTTCTGCTCTTCGATCTTCATCTTATCAAGATCAGAAATCTTACTCTTGATCATCTTGATTGCTGAACTCTGATCAATGGACTGGATATGAATGTTGACATTGATGCTGTCATCCACATCCAGAAAATCTGCAAGCATCCGGTCTGTCAGCTCCGGTGCAAGAATCTGAAGGTAACTCACACTTCCCATCGTTCTTCCCATCAAAAATGTCTGATTCTTGGAAAAGTTAAAGGAAGTCGGTGCAATAAAATCTTTGGTCTTTAATCCGGTTTCCGGAAGCATCTTGTACTGGAACTTAAATGGTTCAATCCGATCCTGGTTGAACACATGATACAGAATCTCCAGCCTTTCCAGTCCATTCAAAGAATGTGCCTGTGCTCCCAGAACCTTAAAGTTATTTAAGATATCTGTTTCGATTCTTTCAAGCCTTGGTCTTGCTACCTTCAGACTTTCTGCTTCAATTCCAAAAGTGATATACTTCGTCTTTACCAGACCATTATTTCCTTTGGAAAGCTGATTTTTCAGCATAGTACGGTATTCTTCACGAATGGCATTGAAGTCATCGTTCTGATCCGGAATATCAATACTTTTCTCAAATTCTGCCACATCCACCTGCTGATTGATAAAGGACAGCTGCACACTGATGGAAGAATCAAAGTAATTTAAGAAATCACAGTAATTCTCAAATATCGTGGTCTTATCCTCATTTAAAGCCAGCTGATAATTGATGTCATAAAACTGAATCGTCTTAGAGAAAAAGGTCTTTGTCACCTGGCAGATACCATCCTGCAGCATCCGAATATACGGAATGCTCTGCTGTGCAGTTGTAGGAATGCCTTTCTGTTTCCTGCGATCCCGTTCCTGTTTCTTCTTACGCTTTTCCTGTTCTCTTTCTTTTCTGCTTTTTTTGTTTCTTCTTTCCTGACGGTTTCTTTTTTCCGCCAGAGACAGACGCTCCTGCTGAGCCTCCTGCTTTGTCTTTTTTGCCATCCGGCACACCCTCCTTTTTTACAAGGGTGGAAATCTCCTGATAAAAATTTTCTGTCTTATATGGTCTTACCGCTGGACAGATAAACTTCTGTCGAATGATATTTGCCACCACTTTTTCAAAGGGAAGCCCGTCTTTTTCATACATTGCCATGAAGAAAAATGGAAGCATGATCGTTACCATCAGAATGGCAGCAATACTGGAACCGATTGGTTTTCTCATGAACAGATAAAACGGAATCCCCACAACTGCGGCAAGTGAAAAGAAAATCAGCTGCCGCTTTGTCAGATTTAACGCTACTTTTGTTTTGACCTTGGTAAGGTCTTTTGGTACTGGTACATACGCCATGGTATGCGCTCCTTTCCTGCCCGTTAATGGGCATTGAATATTGATTTGCTAAGGCTTCCGGTCTTGAATAATGAAAATGCAAGAATCACGGTATAAGCCGCTACTGAAAACATTGCTGCATGAAGGTCACTGGATATGGTCATTGCATTTACTAAAACTGCATAAATTCCCACACAGACCATCATGAAGAATCCCTGAAATGCCAGTGCGAACAAGCCTTTTAAATAGTTGTTTCCGATATTGCCCCATTCCTTATTGGTCATGGTGGCAAACGGAATTGGTGCTATGGAAGTATAAAGGTAAATTTCTATCATTCTTCC
>NZ_JBWLUR010000012.1:0-6986 GCF_056504095.1 Blautia sp. HA9023
CCTGCCCAGATATCCAACTCCGGCTCTTCTTTTTCTGCAATGATTCCAAAGAACTGTTTCAGTTTTTTCTCAATTGTCTTGAACCCTTCCTGTTTTGTTTTCTTTGCATTGAGATAAAACGTATGATAATTGCAGGTAATCTGACATTTATGACTCTCATAAATATAAGGATCTGCAGTTGCTGTCAGAACCCTGGCACTGATCAAATACAAAATCTTGCGGCTTCGTTCTTTCAGTTCACCAATATCTGCTTTGGCTACTTCCATGGTTGGGATAATCGCATGGTGATCGGATACTTTCTTTGAATTTAATACCTTACTCACGTCCGGTTGATATTCCAGACCTTCAGCATAAGGCATTTTCCCAAATAACATCTGAATCAGAATTTCTGTACTTTCTCCCATCTCATCTGTCAGATACTGGCTGTCTGTTCTCGGATAAGTGACAAGCTTCTGCTCATACATCTCCTGCACAGCATCCAATGTCTGCTGTGCGGTATAGCCAAACATTCTGTTAGCTTCCCTCTGCAGGGTGGTCAGATCATAAAGCTTCGGAGGGCGGACCGTTTTCTCTTTCACATCATCCTTCTCCACTTCGCACATGCGCTCCTGACACTCTGCAGCCACTTTATCTGCATCTTCTTTTTTCTGAAAATTCTCTGTGACCGCATCCATATCGTCAAATTTGATATGAGCCATATAATATTTCTCTTTGGTAAATTCCTTGATCTTCTGATTTCGATCCACGATCATGGCAAGTGTTGGTGTCTGTACTCTTCCAACTTTCAGATTCTGGTTATACAGAACAGAAAAAAGACGGCTCGCATTGATTCCCACCAGCCAGTCAGCCTTTGCCCTGCAAAGAGCTGACTGATAGAGACTGTCATAACACGAACCGTCTTTTAATGACGCAAATCCATCTTTAATTGCCTGTTCTTCCATGGAAGAGATCCAGAGTCGCTTCATCGGCTTTTTACATCCTGCCTGCTCATACACCAGACGGAAGATCAGCTCACCTTCACGTCCTGCATCAGTGGCACAGATCACTTCATCTACTTTGGAATCTCTCATAAGTTTCTTTAAGATTCCAAACTGCTTTTTCGTACCTTCCAATACCTTATGTTTCCAACATTCTGGCACAATCGGCAGATCATCATATCTCCATTTTTTATATTTTTCATCGTATTCCGATGCATCACATAATCCAACTAGATGTCCTACGCACCAGGAAACGATATAACCGTTTCCCTCCACGTAGCCATCTTTTCTTGTTCTGGCTCCAAGCACGGAAGCCAGTGCCATCGCAACCGATGGCTTTTCTGCAATCACTAATTTCATTTACTCCTGCTCCTCTTCTTCATCTTCTAGTACCTCATCATTGAAATCTTCATCTTTCAAAACTTCTGTCCCTGCATTTTCCTGTTCTTCCTGCTCATCTGCATCGTCTACTTCCCGTTTTTCTGACTCTGAATCTTCGGATTCATTTTCATCCTCTTCCATCTCATCTTCATCATCATATTCATGTTTCGGTTTGTAGACTTTCAAGTAATAACCACCTGCCGCAGCTCCAACAGCAACCAATCCGATCAGTAGATAAGTCCCTGCCAAACTTTTGTCTTCTGGCATCTGAATTTCATCCTCTACCTTATCTTTCTCATCTGTCTCTGTCGTTTCCGGCTTTTCTTCTTCAGCCTGTTTCTCTGGTTCTGCATAAACAATATCTACTTCCGGAAGTGTCACAGAATCAGAAAGTGTGAAGTTCATCAGGTCTTTCTCACTGACTTCGGTAAGGAAATACACATTATCCTGAGATTTTGAATTGTCGATGATCAGATAAAAAATCTTACCACTCTTAGTTGAAATGGTATAAAACTCTTTTGTGCCTTCCGTAGCTGTTTTGGTAACAGAATCTGCTGTCTCGCCTTCTTTATTAAGCTGTTCCTCAATACCTGTCACTGTCCGATCATCCACAGTTCCTTTTGCATCTGTTGGCTCAGAAGCCTGTGCATCCTGCGGAAGTGGTGAAGTCGTTGTTTTCTCAGTCCCAGTTGCATCTGCACTGGTCGTGGTTGCCATCGCACCATTGCTGTCACCTGAAGTTTTCTGTTTCTCTGCCTGCTTCTTTGCCCATTCATAATAAGGATTCTGCAACACATACTTTTCAGAAGTATTTCCGGCACCATCCGTTACCGTGATTTCAATCTGTTTTGTTGTAAAATCTTTCTGTGTCAGTTGCACTCTCAGCATTCCATCCTTCAGATCTGTATAAGTGGTGCCATTAACTGTCACAGAAGTAATGCCGGAAACGGTATCATTTCCCTGAATCGTCAGTACACCATCTGTCAGAGATGCAGAAAGCGTAGGCTTTTCTGTGTCATAACACTTAATAGAGCGATTCTGCTCATAGACCTTCCCCTCACCATCTGTCACACGCACATAGACCGTCTGATTACCAGTAATGGAAATACTTCCATTCCCTGTCACATCCTGCCAGCTTCCGTCTTTCCCAGCTTTCGCTTCAATTTTTGTGATAGAAAATCCTTCTGGCATATGACTGGCATCCACAGTAATTGCGACTGCCGTTTCCCCCTGTCTCCAGCCATCTGGCTTTTCAATCGTAATTGCGGGTGCTGTATTCTCTGCCGCTAACACACTCTGTGTCTGCAACATAGGCGATGTCAAGCAAAGAATCGTTGTTGCCGCAAGCAATCCTTTTTTCACGCTATTTTTAGATTTCTTCTGTTTCATCTTCTCTAAATTCATCATCAGACCTTGTTTCCTCCTTCTGTATTTCTACCCTGCCGGGCAGTTCATTTTTCATTCTCTTTTTGAAAGCTTCCAGCTCTGGAATGCTCATATCCATTGCACGGATAATTTTTACAATTTCCAGATTTTCCGCTTCTGTTTTTGCTATCTCCGCAGCCTTGAAACGCTTTAAATCTGCTTCATATCTGGCTTTGGATGCTTCCATTTTTTCCTTGGCTTTCTCATAATCTGCCGTTGCTTTTTCAAGACTTTTCATCGCTTCTCCTTTCCGGACGGCTGTTACACCGCCCTTTTCCTTACCATCGTCCGAATCCATAGAAATGACTCTGCCAGTATGGAGAGTTGATGGACGTATACTGCACCGGATGCCCACAATGGATCATCTGACCATTGCCCACATAGATTCCGATATGCGTTACCGGAACTCCTGCATCGTAAGTACCTGTAAAGAAGATCAGATCTCCTGGCTGTGCTTCTGACTGAGATACCGGCGTACAAATGTCATACAATCCCTGTGCCGTTAATCTTCCTGTATTCCTTACACCTGAATGTGTCAGGCAGTAACTTACGAATCCAGAACAGTCAAATCCACTTGGCGAATATCCACCCCACACATACGGTGTCCCAAGATATCTCGCTGCTTCATTTAACAAACGCTGTGCTGCTTCACTGGTATATTCATTGCCGCCAAATCCTGCCCCTTCTCCTGTTTCCAGATAAAAGATCGGGTTTAACCGCTCTCCATTTTTCAGAAGTTCAATGTGAAGATGGCTTCCTGTAGAATTTCCAGTATTTCCTACAAGCCCTATCTCATCACCTTTCGTGACGGATGCTCCTGCAGATACACTCCGGCTGCTTAAATGTGCATACCGCAGTTCATAGCCTTTACTGTCCTTGATCACAACATAATTGCCATAGCTGTCGTTATAAGCAGAAGTTGTAACCGTTCCGGTCAGCCCTGCCATTACTTTTGTCCCTTCCGGTGCTCCGATATCCATACCATTATGAAGCTGATTTGCTCCTGATATTGGATGAATCCTGTATCCATAATAGCTGGTCACACTGGAATACCAGTTAAAATCAACCGGTGTTGCAAACATCTGCAAGTTGCCTTTTGTATCGTTGTAGGCACTGAACAGTTCTTTCTGGAAAAATCCCAACCTGTCCTGACAGATTGACATCAGGTTTCCACTATTTAAGGTGACATTCAGCACATCTACATCTCTTGTCCTGGTCACTTCCACTTCATTGCTTCCATTATCATCTGCCAGATAACATTCCCATGTTTGATGTCCATGTGCAGATGCTGCCGCATGACTGTCATAATAGACATCAAACTGTACACCGTATCTTGCGAAAGCTCCGGTATCTTCTACAGTATATTCGACACCATTCATAACTACCTTTGTTCCCATTGGTACAAACGGATTGGAAGCATCTACCGCTAAGGTATGATTGGCAGTTGGATATGCTCCACTGGCAGTCGGTCCTCCGCTCCAAATACCACAACAAATTGGGCAGTTACAATACCCACTGGTCACAACCTGTCCCAAAGATTCTCCAACTCTTACAGTTGCTGTCTCTGTCACAGTCTCATTGACTGCTTCTGTTTCTAACCGATACTGCAATGCAAAAAGAGCATCCAGTTCTGGCTTGACCTGTTCAAAAGTAAATTCTTCATACTTTGCTGACAGATAACTGATCAGGATAAACGGATCATGCTCAATAGGTCCGATGTTATATCGGTATTCCTCATGTCCCGGTTCTTCCGATTCCATGTTGTTGATCCGCTCCTGCAGATTAGCTTCTAGCTGTGTGTAATACAGTTCCGCTTCCCGGATTGCCTGATCCGATGACAGATAACTGGTTCCGGTATAAGTGATCACATTTTGTAAAAACACTGCAGAGCATGACGTGACATTCGTTATGATCAGAAACATCAATCCGATCAGAACTGCTACACTGATATACACCTTCCGGTTTTCTTTAAAGAAGTTGGTGACTTTGCCGCCAATCTTCTTGATATAATCAATCGTACCTTTTGTAGCTGTTCCTACTGTCTGTTCACTTCGCTTCGCTTTGGCATAATCCCGTTTGATCTGTTGCTTCTGAATCTGTTTTTTCAGTTTCTTCTGCTCCTGACGGGTTGCCGCCTGTGTCTGTTTCTCTTCCTGTCTTTCAAGTCTGCTTCTTTTTCTGGATGCCCTCTGTTTCCTGCGTCTGGCACTTCTCTGTTCCAGCCGGTAAACACCTTCGCCGCTTTCTTCTAACTTATGGGCACCTTCTATCGCCGCATTATCGTCTTCATTTTTGCTGATCTCACGGTGCAATGCTACGGAAGTTGCACTTCCTGCTTTCTTGACAACAGAAGCTTTTTCTGTTTTCACAGATTCCCCTTCACCAAACTTCAAACGGGATTTTTTCTTTCCAGGAGATTCTCCTTCATTTGCCTGATAGACCTGTGCTTTCTTGGAATGCTGCTTTGCTTCCTTTTTCTTTCTTGCTTCTTCATAAGAAAACTTTTTGGCTTTTTCTTTCTGTTTCTGATGGCGGAAATTGACTCCATCCGTATCCATCTGGTTCAATTTCTCCATATCTTTGTCATTTTTCACAGAAGCACCAGTTTCCTCATAAGCAAACTTCAAACGCTGTTTTTGTTTTGGCTTTTTGCTGCCACCGGTCTGATTTCTCCGGCTGTCTCCCCTGTTTTCTGATAGATCAGCACGTTTATCTTTCAGTCTCCCTAACTGTCCGACTTCGAATTTTTCTGCAAGTCTGGATTCTTTTCCGACTTCAGCACGGATTCTTTTTCTATTTTGCTGTTTACTACTCTGTCCAAAATCCTCACTTTGCTTCTCTGTCCGTATCAGTTCCGGTGCATCTCTGGATTTTTGCACAGAGGGACGAATATTTTTCCCACTCCGTTCAGACTGGCGGGGAGACTTATCCACAAGGTTTTCTTCTTTTTCCCCCTGTTTTCTTCCCATCTGCACATCGCTGGCACGGTTACTGACACGAACAGAAGATTTATCTGTCAGGTTTTCTTCCACCAGACCATCCTTGGTCATCTTTTGGACTTTCTTGTCCCTGACTTTCATTCTCTGTTCTGCCACTACTTACTCCTCCTTCTTCGGATACCCTTTCCCTGCCTGTAATAAGCAGAGAAAAGCGATGCCGAAAACAGCACCGCCACTAAAAGTTAATACATATGAAATTGCTCGTAACATTGTTTTCTCCTTTGATTTAACCTGCTTCGGAAGTCTCCTCTAAGCGGGTTGTCATGATTTTATAGAGGGAATTCTTCGGGAATCTGTCTACAAATGGGATAATGACATTTCCATAGAACAAAAGTCCTTCCCCCTCATTACTGTTGGTTACATAGGACAGCTGGGTTGGTGAGATATTCAGCTGTTTTGCCAGAATCTGCCTGTCTCCAGAAGCCTGATTGAGCATATAAATAAAATCTGAATTTTCAAATATATTCTCTATCTCCCTGGAAGACAATAAATCCTTGATATTCTGGGTGATTCCAGTTGGAATACCACCCCATTTACGGAATCTCTTCCATATCTCCACACTATAAGCTGCGGTCTGCTCTTCTTTCAAAAGAAGATGGAACTCATCCACATAATATCTGGTGGACTTATGGGCAGAACGGTTCATCGTTACCCTGTTCCAGACCTGATCCTGAATGACAAGCATCCCGATTTTTTTCAGCTGCTTACCAAGTTCCTTGATGTCAAAGCATACAATGCGGTTATTGATATCCACGTTTGTCTGATGATTAAACACATTCAAAGAACCTGTAACATAAATCTCCAATGATGTGGCCAGTCGCTGTGCTTCCGGCTCTTCCTGTTTTCTCAGAAGATTATATAAATCCTCTAGGATTGGCATCTTCTCAGGTACTGGATCGGCAAGGTATTCCTGATATACTAACCGCACACAACGGTCTATAATGGTCTTTTCTACCGGCTCCAATCCATTCTTTCCTCCAACAATCAGTTCACACAAAGACAGAATAAAATCTGCTTTCAATGACAACGGATTATCTTCCTCAGAATAGTTCAGGTTCAGATCCATCGGATTGATATACTGGTCAGATACCGGTGAAACTCTTACCACCTGCCCATGCAGTGCCTGCACAAGTGCCGAATATTCGGCTTCTGGATCACAGACAATGATATCGTCCTCCGTAATCAGAAAGCAGTTTGTAATCTC